>DATBBF010000018.1:0-33870 GCA_036271135.1 Solirubrobacteraceae bacterium | reverse complement strand
TGAGGCTGTTCCGCCGACGGGGACGTTGAACCCGGACCCCTTGATCGCGAGAGTCTCCCCACCAAGGATCGAACCGACGGGTTCTTTCGTCTCGACATCTTCAACCGAGCTCACTTTCGGGAGGAGCGCTTCGAACGCGTCACCAGACACTGTTTTGCTATGCACTTCCTTGGTGGTGCTGCTGGTGATCACGGTGACGTCTAGGGGGAGCCCTTCCTTATCGGCTGGGATCTTCGACGCGAAGCTCGCGAGATCGGGCGCCGACACCGTGACTTCTTTGGCGCTGACGCTGCTCGCTTCCACCTTGCTGCCGAGCTGTTCGCCACCGAGCGAGAAGGCCACCATCGTCTTCCCGCCCTGGGGCGCACCGAATCCAGAGCCTTTGATCTTCAGTGTGTCGCCGCCGAGGATCGAGCCTCGGTCGTTGCCACTTCCTTCATCAGTCACGGAGGTGACCTGGGGGACGACGGCGTCGTAGCGGTCGGGCCCGGTGCCGTCGAGGCTGCTCGGGCTGATCGTTTCTTGGTGTTTGCCACCTTCGGAGGTCGTGATCTTCACCCTGACGTCCGTCGCCAGTCCGTCGGCGCCGTCCGGCACCTGGCTCTGCAGCGCCGACAGGTCGGGGGAGATGACTTCGATTTCGGAGTTGCTGATCGGTGTGACCACGGCACTGCTGATCGATTTGCCGCCGAGGAAGAGTTGAACTTCGGCTTCGCCTTCTTCTGGGACTTCGAACCCGGAGCCTTTGATCTTCAGGGTGTCGCCGCCGAGGATCGAGCCGGAGTCGAGGCCGGTCGTCGTGTCCTCCACCGACGTCACCTCGAGTTCTTCGCTCGTCTTGACGGCGGGCATAAGGAACGCGGCGGCGTGACCTTGGTGGAGGCCGATACCAGCGATGTCCCCGGAGTCGTTGATCGTGGCCGCGCGCTGAAGGACCCAGCCCGAGTTTTCGGGCAGCAGTGTGTTCAGGTCGGTGACTTTTCCGCTCTGCCAGACGGCGGCGTGTTCGGTGCCCTTGACGATCTCCGATCCGACAATCTGATGGGAGGAGTTGACGGCCTCCGGCTTGTCGAGACCCTCGACCGCCACTTCTTTACCGTCGGGAGTCCGCATGAAGAGGGTTCCGTCGCGCCCCCCGAGCACGGTGCCATCGTTAGCCATGCCCCGGACGATTTCGTCGAAGTTGAGCTGGATTCCTGGGGATGAAGGCGTCTTCCAGAGGTAGTACTTGGTGCCGGTCGGGATTTCTTCTTCTTCTTCGTTTTCCTCGGTTGTGGTGAGCTGCCCGAACATCGTCCCCGACGCATTGACCTCGAAGATCTCCGAGAACCACAAGGAGCCTTCGGGCGCGTCGGCTTCACCGACCACCTCCGGGCTGGAGCCGGCCGGAGCAAAGAACCCGCGGCCGCGCACCTTGTCGCCGATCTGCCTGACACCGATGCCGACCGTGTCTCCGTTGTCGTCGATGCCGATCCCGAGGCCACCGACGGGTATCTGTTCATCTTCGTCGTCGGTGATCGTGTCCTGGAACAGCGCGACTTCGCGACCCACGCCGCTCGGCGAGTAGATGACCGGACGATCCTCGGAGCTTTCTCCTTCACCAAAGACGACGTTGACCGTGCTGGTGCCCGCGGCTTCGCCCGCGTCGTTGATCTGCTCCAGCTCGAGTTCGTGCCTGAAGCTGCCTTCTTCCTCGCCGTCGCCCTCGCCGTTGAGCGGAGCCAGAGGCGTCGATTTGCCGTCGGCCCAGATCGAGAACGGTTCGCTGAGGTCTTCTTCTTCGGGTTCGCCTTCGAAGGTGAGTCGCCCGATCAGCACGTGATCGGAGGAGTTGATCGAGATCGGGAAGCCTTCGCCGAGGTCCGTGACCGTCGGCGCGGCGGAAGCGCCTGCCGGTGCGATCAGGAGCGTCGTAGCGGCGGCCAGGGAGATCGCGAGCAGGCTTGCGAGCAGGCGCAACCGACGCGATGCGCTGCGTATGACTTCCATGGTCAATGCCCCCGTGCTTCGCTGCTGTCTGGATCCGTCCAGTGGTGCGCCGAGCCGGGCAATGTACAGCAGTTGTCCTCGGAATACCAGTGTTTATACGTGTTAGGTACGTAGGGGCGATCGGCCGCGCTCGAACGAGCAGGTAGCCTTTGCCGTCGATGCGCAACCGAGCCTTGATCGTCCCGGCGTTCCTGTTGGTGATGGCGCCCGCCGTCGCGCAGGGGAGAGCGCTCTCACCTCGCGCCTCGGCATCGTCTGGCGTGAAGGTCCGTGCCGGCGGCTACGCGCAGAAGGCCAGTGAAGTGGACAAGAAGGAAGGCAGCTTCGAATACTCAAACGGAGCTGTCGACATCGAGGTGGCCAAAGGGGGACGGGTGGTCAAGTTCGCCGGCATGGCGTGCAACATCGGCCCCGCTCCGATCGAAGGACTGCCAGCCTATGACGAGGTGAGGGTCATCGCGCCCAAGCATCTGTCGATCAGCTCGTCGGGCGGCTTCTCCTACTCCGGGCCGGTCACCCTGACCCCCGAAGATACGCAGTCAGAACAGTCCTACACCACCACCTTCACGATCAAGGGCCGGTTCCAAAAAGGCAAGATCGCGGCAACGGGGACGGACTCCTCGCCGCTCTGCCGCCCCGGGACCGTCACGCACTTCCGTCTGGTCTTCGATCCCTCCGCCTGAGCGGCCGCGCTTACGCGGCAGGCGGCTGGTCGATGCGAACCATGTTGCCGGAGGGATCGCGCACGGCGCAGTCCCGTGTGCCCCACGGTTGATCGGTCGGCTCCTGCACGATCTCGGCCTCGGAGTCGCTGAGCTTCTCGAAGGTGGAGTCGAGATTGTCGGTGTGGAAGTGGACGCCGTTCAGGGCGCCCTTTGCGAGTAGGGCGGCAAGTGCGTCGATGTCGGCGGGGCTGCCGTTGAGGTAGTTGGTCAGGACTATCGACACGTCCGGCTGGGCGGAGGCTCCGACGGTGATCCAGCGGAAGTCCCCGCGGGCGACGTCGTTGCGCAGCTCCAGGCCGAGCGTGTCGCGATAGAAGGCCAGCGCCGAGTCAGGGTCATGGACGAGGACGAAGCATGTGGAGAGTGTGAGGTTCATGCCTCCAACCCTAGGGAGCGAGCGCCCCGACGGTTTCTCCGATCCTGCTCGGTTTCCGGCTGGGGCGGGTGAGGTCCTTGGCGATGCAGCCGGGAACGCTCGACAGTTCTTCGTGGTTCCGGGCCCTATAGGCCGTCGGCGTCTCGCCGGCCAGCTCGGTGAAGCGCGCGCTGAACGAGCCCAGCGACGAGCACCCCACGGCTACGCAGACCTCGCTGACCGACAGATCGCCACGGCGCAGCAGTGCCTTGGCCCGCTCGATTCGTCTCGTCATCAAGTAGGCGTATGGGGTCTCCCCATAGGCCGCTCGAAACTGACGCGAGAAGTGGGCGCTCGACATCAGTGCGGCGCGAGCGAGTGAGGCGACGTCGAGCGGGCGGGCGTACTCCCGGTCCATCAGGTCGCGGGCTCGGCGCAGATGGGCGAGGTTCGCGAGGTCCTCCGGCGTCACGATGCGAGCGTAGCGACGTTACGGCGCCGACACTCCGGTGAAGGCAATAGGCGTCCGATGGAATTCGGGGCCCCGCGGCCGGAGTCGCGGGGTCCCGAATGAGAGACCGTCAGCGTTCGCCAAGTGCCGCGCGCACTGCTCTCACAGCTCTTGACTGCTGGCTCTCCAGAGGCTGCTTCTGGGCGGCAGCCACGAGGTCGCCGCGCTCGCTCCATCGCTCGAGCGCCGCGAGCAGGAAGAACCCGTCAGGCTCTGTCGCGAGCTGCTCCAAAGCCAGCGGCGTAGCGACGGCACCGACTGCGACGAGCTGCTCGAAAGCGGGTCCGGTCGCGTAGTCGTTGGTATCGGAGCTCGCGGCGAGCGGCAACTCAGACCAGGTCGCCTTCCATTGCGCAAGTGCGCTTGTGAAGCGCTCCCTGACCTCATCGGGTACGCCGGCCGCGAGCTGACGCGCAGCCTCGAGCTCGTCTGGCTCCAGCGGTGGCACGTTCCCTCGCTCAGCGGCGGACATGACTGCCGCCGCCACCCACCGAAAGCTTGTTACGACCCGGCCGTAGTTTGCGCCGGTGAGCTGCGAGCGCCCATGGGTGATCCTGTATGACTGACCCAGCTTGGACTCCCACAGCGCCCCTCCTACCGACGTCGAGGTTCGGCTGCCATGGGTCATGCTCGCGATTTCGCGGGGATTCGGCGGATTGGGCGGTGTCGCCCAGCCGTCGATCGCCGCGTTCTGCGCTCCGGGGGCGACTGTCGGATGGTTGTACGGCGCACCGTTGTAGAGCGCTTCGAACGGTCCAAGTGGCTGTGGCGGATTGATCCATTCAGTCGTTATCCCCAAACTGTAGGCGATGCAGTTGTAAGTTCCTGTCGGCTGACCGGTAATCCACACGTCGGGGGCGGCCAGCTGTGGGAACTGGTTTTTAAGCCAGCTCAGCTGCTGTTGGGTTGGGCGTTCGGGAGGCATGCTTAGCTCCCTTCGTTCTTCGGCGGGTAGGTCCAGCCGGAGACCATGCCGACGATCACCGGCCAGTTCGCCGTCGACTTGATTTCGATGCTCGCACCGTGGACGCTCGAGGTCGAGGAGGTGCTTTCTCCGCTCGCCTTGGAACCGAAGAAGAACGGTCCGATCTCCAGACCGCCCTCCGCTTCCCATTCTTTGTGGAGATAGGAGGCGAACTCTTCGCCTGCGGTGATCGTCACGCTGGGCCGGTAGGCGACGATCAGCGCCGTGTATTGCCGGCTCAGGGAGCCGCCGGGGCCAAAGAAGTAAGAGCCGCCTTGCGCCTCGCTGCTGTAGCGAGCAAAGCCTTTTGCATAGGGCCCGGCGGCAAAGCTGTTGATGGCGGTGCCGGCGTACCACGGCCGCGGTTGTACTTCCACCCTCAGGAAGTCTTCGAATGCGAATTCGAGCTTGTACTGTTGGTCGAAGCTCGACCATTCGATCTGCTTGACGCTTCCCTCGCCGCCCGCGCCGATGAAGTCGTCCCAGAAGCCGGCCTCGGCCTTGGCGTAGTACTCGGAGTAGTCGTAACGGGTGGAGTCGCTCTCGACGGTGAACTTTTCCCCGTTGCCATGCACCGCGGATCCTCCGAATTTCTGTTGGGTGATTTCCTGGACGCGTTCCCACGGGGTGGTCGGCACTGTCGCCCAGATCCGCTGCATCGCTTTCTTGGTGCTGTTCGGATCGACTGTCTCCGATTGATACGTGGGGTTGGCGAAGGCTTCCCTCGTCGACTTGACTGGAGAGGTGATCTCAGCCTGGTATTCGGCAAGCTCGGTTTTGAGGCCGGCTTCTTCGTTTTCGGCGGCTTCTATACGCTTGGCGTAGGACTTATTTTTCGGTTCTTCGAGCCACTTCGTCAGTTCTGTGCCATGGCCCGCCGTCTGGTTCTGCCAGATGGATTCCACCTCGAGCCATTCCTTCGTCGTCTTGTTGGACGCTTCTTTGAACGCGTTCTGCAGTTCTTTGTAGTGGGGGTCGGTCGCAAGGTCGCCGATCGCGAGCGCGTTAAACCAGATTTCGTAGCCGAGATCGAATCCGGATTGCGTGGCAGGGCTGGTATTGGAGTTGAGGTACGGAGTGGCAGGGACAACGTTCAGTGCCGCCCACTGTTCATACGGGTAGCTCCCGAACGTCGGACTTTCGCCGCCCCAATTCCACGGCTGGAAAGGGTGGATCAACTGCAGTGCCTCACCGGCCTTTGGCTTCACGGCTGCACTGAGCTGGTCCATGTACTGAAGCCACAGAGTCGACTGTTCGACTGCCATCGGGATACCTCCTTGGATATCGGCGCGCTGGGCGCGAGTTGCGTTGTCGTTGCCACGACGCTATGGGCCGGTTACGGATAAAACATCGGCCAGGTGGCCATTTATGCGAAGAGTTCGAAGAAAGGGGACGAATTACCCGGGCCGCCTTATCCCGAGATGCCCTTCATCGGTCGTGAGCGCGAGCTCGCCGCGCTCAGCTCTAGGCTGCGCGGCTCACGGTTCGTGACGGTGGCCGGTCCCCCGGGCTGTGGGAAGACCCGTCTCGCGCGCGAGGCCGCGCAGCGGCTCATCGACGAGGCCGGCCCAGGCGGCGCGGTGGTCGTGGAGCTGGCGTCGGTGCGTTCGTCCCGCGAGCTCGTGAGCGCCATCGCGAGCGCGCTTGGCGCACAGCCGGGTGAGGCGAACCTCGAGCCGCTTGTGAGACGCATGGCGAGGAGTCCGATGGTGATGGTCCTCGACAACTGCGGCGCTGCCGCAGCTGCGGTTGAGGTCTTCGCGGCGGCTCTGCCCACATCCACCCGTGCGCGTTTCATCCTCACGAGCCGTGAGCCGTTGCGATTCCCCGGCGAGGTAGTGCTGGCGCTGGGCGGCCTCTCGCTCCCCGGGGCGGGCCCCGGCCTTGCCGAGGTGGTCCGTTCTGATGCCGCTCGCTTTCTCGTCGCCAGTGCCGCCGAATTCGACTGCACCTTCGCCCTCACGCCAGCTGTGGTCGATGCGATCCTGGCGGCCTGCCGAGCGCTGGAGGGTGTTCCACTTAGCTTGGCAATGGCGGCGCCGCGCCTGGCCGGCGGAGGATCGCGGCGATCTTTCGAAGTTCCGGGGGCGATCGAACGCGAACCCGCATGTACGGGTGATGGAAAGGACCTGACTGGAGCTGGGCTGCTCGTCGTCTCCGCGCGAATGCTGGCGCTTGTGCGCGCCGACCGCGCGGCCGAGGCGCGAACCCTCGGACTCGAAGCGTTTCCGGAACCGGTGAGGAAAGGCGGGGGCGCAGAGACCGCCTGGGCACGGCGCGCATATGCCGCGATCGAGACCGCGATGGCGATGGCGGAGCTGGCCCTCGGCGACCTCGACAGCGCGGAGAGACGTGCCACCCGCCAGGCTGGGCGCTCCTCAGCTCCAGAGCGAACACGGGCGCTCGAGGTGTTGGCACGCATAGCCCTTGCGCGCGGCGAGACCGCGTCCGCGCGCCGCCGAGCACGCCAGCTCACAGAGCTTGGCCGCCGCCGTGACAGCCTCCGCGTCGCGGCGCTCGGCCACCACCTCGAGGGTTGTGTGGCGCTCGAGGAGGGCGACGTCGCCGCGGCGGGGTCGATGCTCCACCTGGCGCTGCGCGCGGCGGACCGCGCTACTGACGCGATGCTCTGCCTCGAGTCACTCAGTGCGCTCGGTGCGCTCGCGGCCATGAGCGAACGTCCGGGTAGCGCGGCCAGGTTGCTCGGCGCCGTCTTCGCCACTCGCTCCCATCTGAGAATCCCACGGCTCCCGCCGTTGCGGTACGAGACGCAGACGCTCGAGCGGCTCGCCGCGGAAGGTGACTGGGCAGAGGAGTGGAGCGCCGGTGAAGACCTCGCCCTCGACGAGGCGGTCGCCTACGCGCGGCGCGCCCGTGGACCCCATTCACCTCCCGGAGAAGGTGTGTCGAGCCTCACTCCGACTGAGCGAGAGGTCGCACGGCTCGCCTCCGCGGGTGCCTCCAACCCGCAGATCGCCGCAAAGCTCTTCATCTCACGCGGGACCGTCAAGGCGCATCTTGCGAGTGTCTACCGGAAGCTGGACGTGGCGAATCGCACAGCCCTCGCGGCCGAGATGGCTCTTGTCACGGCGCCCTCCCGGCAGCCAGCGGACAGTTCGCCGCCGCCGAGCAGGCCCCGTTCGTAGCGCCGGGCAGGCAGGCCGGCGCGGCCTGCTAAATAAGGCCGATGACCGTCGGCAGAGCATTCAGTCCCAATCATTACGGCAGGACACACCGGTTGGGCCGCACGTATCTAACCGCACTTGGAGGCGGTGGCTGATGCGCCAGGGACCTCTTGCCGGCCGGTATGTGGCAGTCGCGACGATGGTGATGTGCGCGCTGATCCCGTTCCTGGCGCTGTCCGCGGCGCTGCAGCCGCTGACGCCGATCATCGCCAAACAGCTCCACATGAGTCTGCAGACGATGAGCCTCAGTTCAGGTCTCGGCAATGCCGCCTATGCCGTCGGCACGGTGCTCTCGGTCGCACTCGCGCAGCATTTGCCACAACGCAGGATGCTCGTCCTCTACGCGGCCCTGCTCCTGACGGGGTCTGTGCTCGGCGCATCGGCGCAGAGCCCGGGGATGTACATCGCGGGGCACGTCCTTCAGGGCCTCTGCACGAGCCTGCTGCTGATCGCCGCAGTGCCACCGCTGGCGATCGGGTACCCGGCGGACAAGCTGCGCACGACAGCGGTGATCATGAACATGTGCATCTTCGGCGCCGTGGCGCTCGGTCCGACGATCGGTGGGCTGCAGGCCGAGGCGCACGCTTGGCGGCCATTGTTCTGGGTGGTCGCGGCGATCTCCCTCACGGCGCTCGTGCTGGCGGTGCTGACGTTCGACGACGCTCCGGCTGCCGACCCTGACTCGCCGTTCGATCCACTGGCCATCACGCTGGCGGCGGTCGGCTGCGTGGCGGCCTTCTTCGGTGCCTCAGAGCTGCTCACACATCCCTTTGTGTCAGCGATCACGATCGTGCCGCTGATCGGCGGCTTGGCTGTGATCGTCGTTTTGATCGTCTACCAGTTCCGTGCGACGAGGCCGCTGCTGACGATTCGAACGATGCTGACGAGCACGATGCCTGTCGCGGGAGTCACGGTGGCGCTGCTGGCGGCGGCGGCCTCTGTCTCTGCGACAGCGCTGACCGCAGGTGTCCTCTCGTCCAAATACGCACCGCTTCACCTGGGCCTGCTCTATCTGCCGGAGCTCGGCGGCGCAGTGATCACCGCCGTTGCTCTCGGGGTCGTGATCAAACGACGCGCGATCCACTACCTGCCGCTTGCGGGGATGCTGTTCCTGGCTGCGGGGATCCTCGTCTTCCTGATCCACGTGCCGTCGAGTGAAGCGGCCACACTGATCGGCTCGGGTCTGACCGGGATCGGGCTCGGCGCCACAGTCGCGCCGGCCTTGTTTGTGGCCGGTTTCTCCCTACCGTCCGGCAATCTCCAGCGAGTGTTCGCGATCGTCGAGCTGATGCGTGCGGTGGCGGCGTTCATGATCGCGCCGATCTTCGCCCATCTGGCAGCGACCGTCGGCGGCAGCCTCGAGGCCGGCACGCGCATCGCCCTGTGGATCGGCTTGGGCCTCTCGCTCGGCGGCGCCGCGGTCGGTGTCCTCATCTACTGGCTCGGCGACGCTCGACCGCAGGCCCCGGACCTCGATCGCTTCGTCGACGGCGAGTCCCCCGCGTGGTACTCGCCACCGCTCCTGGCGAGACTGCGCCCGGATTTCCGCACCGGAAGCGCGGCGACGGAAAGCGCCAACTGAGATGGCCACCGAGGAGACAGGCACTGGCCCCGTGCTGTTCGCCTACGACGGCTCGGAGCTCGCGGGGCTCGCGATCAAGGAAGCCGGCCGCCAGCTCGCGGCCGGACGCGAGGCGCTCGTCGTCTGCGTATGGCAGCCCGGTGACGTCGGGTTCGTGGTGCCCGAGGGCCGGCATCTCCACGCGGCCGAGGCCCCAGAGGTCAAGAAGGCGGCCGAGGAGACCGCCGCGTACGGGGCGTCGCTGGCCGAGGAGGCCGGCTTCCGTGCGCAGAGCACGGTCGTCGAGGCGGCGCCGACATGGCAGGGGATCGTCGAGGTCGCCAAGGAGCGCGATGCGAGCCTGATCGTGCTCGGCTCCCACACCCGCAGCGGGCTCGTTGGGCACCTGCTCGGCAGTGTCACTGCTGCGGTCATGAAGCACTGCACCTTCGCTGTGCTGGTCGTCCGCGGCCGATCCTGACAGCCGTCCGGCCTGCTCGACTCCACGGACGCGGCGCGAGACGGACGCGCGGGTCGTATCGATGCTCGCTGACAGCCACATGCTTTCTCCTCTACAGATCCACCGGCGATCTGCCGACACTCAGGGAGTTCCAATCTGAGAGGAGTCCGATGTCGACGGTCGCGAACACGATCGAGAAGTGCCGTCTTGTAACCCGCAGCGATTTTGACGGGCTGGTCTGTGCTGCCTTGTTGAAGGAGCTGGGGATGCTGGACGAGATCAAGTTCGTGCACCCCAAGGACATGCAGGACGGGCTGGTCGAGATCTCAGACCGCGACGTCACGACGAACCTCCCGTACGTACCGGGCGTGCGTCTGGCCTTCGACCATCACGAGAGCGAGGTGCTGCGCCTCGAGGAGCGGCCCGAGAATCACGTGATCCTGCCGGGCGCTCTGTCGGCGGCTCGTGTCGTCTATGACTACTTCGGCGGCGCCGAGCGTTTCGAGCGCGTCAGCGGTGGGCTGATGGAGGCCGTCGACAAGGCCGACAGCGCTCTGTTCTCTCCGGATGAGATCGCCTCGCCCAGCGGCTGGATCCTGCTGAGCTTCCTGATGGACCCGCGCACCGGCCTCGGCCGCTTCCACGACTTCCGCATCTCCAACTACGAGCTGATGATGCAGCTGATCGACGCCTGCGTCGAGCTGAGCGTGGAGGAGATCCTCGAGCTGCCCGACGTGCGCGAGCGCGTCGATCTCTACGAGCAGCACTCCCCGGCCGCGAAGGAGCAGCTGCTCGCGCGATCGACCGTTCACGGGAACGTCGTCGTGCTCGACCTGCGCGAGGACGAGGTGATCCACCCGACCAACCGATTCATGATCTATGCCCTGCATCCCGCCTGCAACATCTCGATCCACGTGCTGTGGGGACTGCATCAACAGAACACCGTCTTCGCGATGGGCAAGTCGATCGTCGACCGCACGAGTCGGACCGACGTCGGCGAGCTGATGCTCTCCTACGGCGGAGGCGGACACGAGGCGGCGGGCACCTGCCAGGTGCCCAACGGGCAGGCCGAGGCCGTGCTGGCCGGTCTAGTCGCACGCCTTAACGCCGACGGCTGACGGGCCGTCGCGTCTCGCCGCATCGCGTGCGGGGCTCGCTAGTGTCCCGACGGTGAATCCGACCCTGCTCTCAGACCTCGAAGAGTGGATGCGCATCCCTTCGGTGTCGACCGGCGGCGGCGAGGCGGAGGATCTCCTGCGCGCAGCCAGTTGGGTGATCGAGCGCGTGCGACGCGCCGGTGGCGAGGCCGAAGTCGTGCAGATCGGCGCCGGCAACCCGCTTGCCGTCGGGGAGCTGCGAGCGAGCGATCCGAGTGCACCGACGATCCTGATCTACGGGCACTACGACGTCCAAGGGCCCGGCCCCGATGAGCTCTGGCACTCGCCCGCCTTCGAGCCGACGATTCGCGACGGGCGGATCTATGGCCGCGGTGCCTGCGACGACAAGGGCAACTTCCTCCCACTCCTGCATGTCGCCTGTGCGATGGCATCGGCCGGCGAGCTGCCCGTGAACGTCAGGGTGCTGGTGGAGGGCGAGGAGGAGACCGGTGGCGGCGTCGTCACCGAGTGGGTTCGCGGCGACGAGCGCGGCGCCGATGCGGCGATCGTGTTCGACTCCGGCATGCCGGACCCCGACACCCCAGCTATCACCGTCGGCCTGCGCGGCATGGTGATGATGGACATCAGCGTCAAGACCGCCGAGCGCAATCTCCACTCAGGGATCTACGGCGGCAGTGTCCTCAATGCTCTGCACGTGCTGCAGTCGGTCCTCGCCGAGGTGCTGCCGGGCCCAGACGGCCGCCTGCGCGATGAGCTGCGCGAGGGAATCTCAGAGCCTTCGGCCGCCGAGCTCGACTCCTGGGCACGTCTCGCGCCCGGCCGCGAGCTGATCGCTGCGGCGGGCGGGACTCCCGTCCACCCTGGCGCGGGCGACGAGTACTACCTGCGCAACGGGGCCGATGCCTCACTCGACGTGAACCGCATCTCAGGGGGCGAGTCGCGCACGATCGTCCCAGCCGAGGCGCACGCAACTATTTCGCTGCGCCTCGCGCCAGGCCAGGATCCCGAGCGCATGCACGACGTGCTGATCGGTCTGCTGCGCTCCGCCCTTCCCTTGGGCGCAGAGCTCGAGGAGTCGGGTCTGCACCTTGGCGCGCCCACCCTCTTCCGTCCCGAGGAGCCCGCCTTGCAGCTCGCCGCCGAGGCGCTTCGCCGTGCCTGCCAGGCGGAGCCGGTCTTCATGCGCTCCGGCGGCAGCATCCCGATCGTCGCCGAGATGGCCAAGTGCGGCTACCCGGTCATCGTCAGCGGCTTCGCGCTGGCCGAGGACCAGATCCACGCCCCCGACGAGTCCTACGCCCTGCGAAGTCTGGAATGGGGAGAGGCCGCCGCGCGCGAGCTCTACACATCGCTCGCGGCGCTGCCGCCGCGCTAGCCGGTCACGGATCTCAGGGCTCTGGAGCTGTCGATTCCCAGCACGCCCGTAACGGCGCGCGCGGCCAGCAGCTCGTCGTCGGGCGATTGTCCGCTGAGTGCGATCACGGCTCCCTCGAGCGCGCCCAGCAGCGCCAGTGCCATCGCTCGAGCGGGTGGTCCGGGGGGGATCGAGCCGGCTCTGCGTCCGGCGTCGATGAGTTTGACGCAGCGCTTGACGCCGGTCTCCCAGATCTGCTCGATCTCACGCCCCACCGGATGCTGCTGGCCGGCGAACTCCAGGCGAAGCGCCATCACGACGCGCGCGATTTCGCGGCGGCAGAAGGCGGCGTGGCCACGTGCCAGCGTCAGCAGCTCGTCGACGGGGTCGGTCTGGCGCGCGGCCGGCGCGCCGACCTCCCGCATCCAGTGCTCGTTGACCCACTCGATCACCGCCAGCGCCAGATCCTCCTTGTCCTTGAACTGGTGGTACAGGGCTCCCCGCGTATAGCCGGCGTCGCGCGCGACCTCATCGAGCACCAGATTTCCGTAGCCGTAGCGCGACAGGCCGCGCGCGGCGGATTCGAGCAACGCGCCGCGTGAGCGGGCGCGGCGCTCAGCCTGGGTGGGGCGCTTTAGCGCTGACGTCGTGCTCACGGATGCGGCCGTCCCCGAGGAGTGTGTCGAATAATGGACTTACATACATTCATATATGTATGTTACCATCGTCAGGAGCAGACGATGTCCAGAGCCTCCTCCCAGCACCTCAATCCTCTCTCTGTCAGTCGAGATGCCTCGACCGTTCGGTGGCAGCGCGAGGTGCCCGAGGGCATCCGCTCTCTCGGCGCGCTCGCGAACGCCGATTACGCCGACATCGTCATGGCACCGATGGGCGACACGTCAGATCAGCCGCCCGAGCAGTTGATCCAGGCGGCGCTGAACGATCTACCGCGTGGCCTGCTCGTCCTGATCCCGCTCGTCCAGCGTGTCTTCCTCGGCCTTCGCCTCAAGCTGAGGCCGTCCCCCGAGCGTCTGCTCGGATGGCAGATCGCCGATCGCGGCGAGAACTGGATCAGGATCGAGGCTGCTTCGTGGTTCTTGACCGGCCACGTCGTCATGCACGCCGATGACGACCGCCTGTCCTTTGCGTCGTTCATTCGCTATGACCGCTGGCCAGCGGCGCTCGTCTGGCCTCCGATATCGCTCATTCACCGGCAAGTCGCGCTCGCCTTGGTGCGAAGCGCGATACGAGCGCAGTGATGGCATCCCAAGGATCGATTCCGTGAAAGGGCAGGGGAGACTTCCGAACAGCGCGCACACCTCCCATCCCTGGCGCATTCATGAGATGACCGCCGACTTTCGGATCGAGGACGTCTGGGCACTGCCAGTGCGTGGCGAGAAGAGCGACTTCTCGGCGCTGGTGCAGGGTTTCGCTGCCGGCGATCCCTCGCGGAGCTCCCGGCTCACTCGTGCGTTGTGGACAATCCGCTGGAAGGCCGGCGAGCTGCTCGGCTGGGATCAGGCGGAGGCCGGGATCGGGGCGAGGGTGCCGACGCTTCGCGACCGCCTGCCAGGAGACCTGCGGGACGCTCCAGGTCCCGCCTTCGACACGCTCCCATTCACCTCGCTGTACCTGACAGAGGACGAGTTCGCTGCGGAGATCGCCAACCGCACGATGCATGGGGTAATGCACCTCAGCTGCGTTCCCGACGGGACCGGCGGATACCGCGGCCAGATGGCGGTCCTGGTCAAGACAAATGGGTTCCTCGGGGACACGTACATGGCCGCGATCCGGCCCTTTCGGCATCTGATCGTCTACCCCGCGATGATGCGACAGATCGAGCGCGAATGGGCATGAGCGCGATACGGGCCGCCTGCTCAGCGTGCGTTTCGTCGAAACTCGCGTGGCCCGAGACCGAACTGGCTCTTGAAGGCGCGCGTGAAGTGCGGTGGGCTGCGGTAGCCCCACCGCGCCGCGATCTCGGCGATCGAGAGCTTTCCGAGTTGCTGGTCTGAGAGGTCTCTGGCGCAACGCCCCAGACGCTCGTCGCGGACGAAGGCGCCGAAGGTGGTCCGCTCCAGCGCGAACAGCCGGTGCAGTTGCCGCACTGAGATGAACCGGCCCCCGGCGACACTCGCCGGCGACAGCTCCGGGTCACCGAGGCGCGCGAGCACGTATTGCTCGAGCTCGTTCAGCTCTGTGCGCTCGCGGGATTCCGGGTCGGCCGTCAAGCCGGCCGCGGCGCCGAGCGCGGTCGCGATCAGGTCGAGCCCCGTCCTCGCCAGGCGCTCTGCGGAGTCGCCGCCGACGACGGTCTTCAGTGCGGCGAGGCTCCTCAGGTATGGCGCGGTGAGCGAGCCCTCGCCACTGTCGAGCGCCACCCTCACCGCAGTCGCTCGCTCGAGTCCTCTGCAGCGCATGTCGAGCTCGTCGCGGGGCACGCGGAAGATCAGGTGCTCGAAGGCCTCTGCGTGCTGAAACTCGATCAGGTAGGGGCGAGTGCTGTCGAACAATGCGATGTCGCCGGGTCGAAGTGTGAGCTCGCGTCCGTCCTGTGTCGCTCGCGCCATGCCGCGCAGATGAAGTGCGACGAAGTAGTCGTTGTCCGTGGCGTTCGCGATGTGCCGGGTGGAGCGGGTGGCCGTCATCGGACTTGCTCTGACGCGCGCGATCTTCAGGCCGCCGATCTCCCGTGTGCCGGCTGAGCCTGAGAATCCGAGTCCGCCGCGGCGGTCGTCGATCGGCTTCACATCGAGGGAGACGAAGGCATCGAGGATCATCTCCCGCCAATAGTCCAGGCGTCTGGCCGGCACGACTTCGCTTGTGGAGAACAGCGCATTCACCTGATCATCAGCTCACGAGTCTAGGGCCGCAAAGCACGCCCTGAGCCGGCGAAGTTGACTATCCGTGCCAGGCCTGTTGCGCGGCGGCGACGAACGGCGCCAAGCGGGTTCCATCGTGTCTCCCGCCGCTTACTGTCGCTGCGTGACCACGACCGGCGAGAGGAGTGCCTGATGCCCGTTCACGCCGGAATGCCTGCGATCGACGCGGCCGCGAGCTTTTCCGAGTGCGTCGCTCTGAGGGACAAGCGCAGCACGATGACGTTCGCGGAGCTCGATCGTGGCGCCAACCGCGTGGCCGGCGGCCTCGCGGCGTTTGGCATCGGAGGAGGTGAGCGCGTGGCTGTCCTCGCCCAGAACCGCTCCGAGGTCGTCGAGCTCTGGTTGGCTTGCGAGCGCGCGGCATTCGTACGGGTCGTGCTTCACAGCCACTTCGACATGACGATGCACCGCGAGACTCTTCGCTCGAGCGGCGCGGCGGTGCTCGTCTTCGACGCGCGCTTCGCCGACGCTGTCGCCGAGCAGCGACACGAGCTCGAGGACGTGCGGTTGTTCGTCGCGATCGGTGGGAAGGGGCTCGACTGGGCAGTCGGCTTCGACGAGCTGCGCGAGCGTGGCAGCGAGGACTTCGCGCTCGTCGAGATCGACGAAGACGCCCCTTTCTGCATCCAGCCGACGACCGGTACGACAGGAGCTCCAAAGCCATGGCTCGTGACCCACCGCGGCTGGCGGGCGCTGATCGCTCACAACTTGATGCACCTGGACGCGCTCGGACCAACCCCCGTCGCCGGCGACGACGTCAACCTGCACGTGCACGCGCTGCAGTGGGCGTCGGGCGCGCAGACGCTGCTGCCGTACATGCTCCGAGGCGCCGAGACGGTGCTGCTCGACGACGCGGCGTTCGACCCCAACGAGATCGTCGCGGCGATCCATCGATACGGCGTCACCGGTCTTCTGCTGCCCGCACCCATGCTGACCCCGGTGCTCGACGTCATCGAGGCTCATCCGTCTCTCGAGCATCGGATCCGCAGGCTCGTGACGTTGTTCGCGACCCCCGAGTTGCTGGAGCGCACGACCCGTGTCTTGGGGCCCGTCTGGTGTCACGCCTACGGCTCGACCGAGCAGGGCGCCCCGGTCACGCGTCTGGCCGCGGGCGAGGTCGCCGAGGCAGGCCGCATCGCCTCGGTCGGTCGTAAGGCCTCGCCGTTCGTCGAGCTGGCGATCATGGACGATGCCGGCTCGTTCCTACCGTCAGGCGCCGTTGGCGAGATCGTCGTGCGCAGCCCGATGTCGAGTAGCTCCTACTGGCAGGATCGGGAGCTCACCGACGCCGCGTTTTACCCCGGTGAGTGGTTCCGCTCACGCGATCTCGGATATCTCGACGAGCACGGATTTCTCTTCTACGTCGACCGTGCGAACGACGCGATTCTCACAGCCGAGGGCACGGTCTATCCGCACGAGGTCGAGGCAGCCGTGATGGCACACCCGGCTGTCGCGAACTGCGGTGTCGTTGGCCTGGGTGACGCCGGAACGCAGAAGCTCGTCGCGGCGGTGCTGCTCAAGGAGGACGTCGAGCGCTCGGCGGATCTTGGCGACGAGATCGAAGCAAGCGTCGCCGGCAGTCTCGACGAGCGGGCCCGGCCTGAGATCGTCTTCGTCGAGGATCTGCCGACGGTGCTCGGCGGCGCGAAGGTGCAACGCGACCCCCTGCGCACGCAGCTGATGGGCGAGCGCATCTCATGACTGGGCGGACTGTCATCGGGGCCGGCCCGCTTCGCGACCGGCTGCTCGAGAAAGGTGGGGCATCGGTGCTGCTCGACGTCGCCGGTCAGGCACGCAGTGGCAGCGAGCTCGTCGAGCGTGTTGACCGGCTGGCGGGCGCTCTCGCCGCGGAGGGTCTCGCCGGCGAGCGAGTGGGTGTCTGGTACTCAAACTGCGTCGCTGCCTTCGAGGCCTTCCTGGCGGTCGAGTGGATCGGTGCGACGCGTGTCGTCCTCGATCCCGCCGCGGCGCCCTCGGAGGCGAACTCGGTGCTCCGAGCGGCCGGCGCGAAGTTCGCCCTAGCCGACGCATGCCACGCCGAGGCTCTGCGGATACCCGTGATGCTCCATGCGGACGACGCGCCCTGCGCCGGTCCACCGCGCGAGCCGGTGATCGGCATTCCCGCGGCGCGCCCTCTGCATCTCTACCCCCGCGCCGTTCACGCTGGAGAGCTGTTCGGCATCCCGATCTCCTACGGCAATTGGGCCGCGACGATCGATCTGAACAGTGAGCTGTATCGCTCCGGGCGCTACGGCGGAGGATGGGACGAGGGAGACGAAGTGTTCCTCGCCCTTCAGCAGATCCTCCACGGGACGGGCCTGCTCGGGAGCTTCCCGTTCTTGAGCATGGGGCTTCCGCAGGTCGTCATGGCCGAGTTCGATCCGGAGATCGTCGCCGGCGTGGTGGAGCGCTTCGGTGTGACGACGACTGGAATGACCTCCGGCATGCTCTCCCATCTCGTCAACGTCATGGAGGGGCATCGAAGCGAGACACGCACGTTGAAGCGGGTGATCTACGGTGGTGCCGCTCTGCCGCCTGAGCAAATGCGCCGTGCGAACGAGCTGTTCGGCCCCGTGCTGGTCCAGATCTACGGTCGCCTCGAGGGTGGCTGGCCGCTGAGCATCCTCACCCAAGACGACCACCTCGCGATCCTGTCGGGCGATGAGCGGCTCGGGCGCAGTTGTGGCCACGTGCTGGGGGATCCTGTGGAGGTGCGACTGCGACCCGTGGCGGGGCATGCAGAGCCTGTCGGTGAGATCTGCACACGCTCGGGCATGGCCGTCGAGGACTACTCAGACCCGGACGGTTGGTGTGCACTCGGCGATCTCGCACGACTGGACGAGGAGGGGTATCTGTACCTCGAGGGCCGCCTCGACGACATGATCAACACGGGCTACCACGTGTACCCTGCCGAGATCGAGGAGGCGATGCTCGCGATCCCTCAGATCCGTGCCGTGCGCGTCGTCGGCGAGCCAGATCCCAAGCGCGGAGAACTGGTCGCCGCATACGTCGTTGCCGACGCGTCCGACTCTGGGGTGGATGCGGAGACGCTACGTGAGACGCTTGGCGAGCGACTGGCCCCTTACAAGATCCCGCGCCGTTTCCACTTTGTCGACACCCTGCCCGCCGTTCGTAGTGGGCGCGCAAACGGAGGTAAATCGTGAGCTCTACCGTCCGACTCTCTGAGACGTCCACACCCGAGGCGACCACCGATGAGGTGATTGCGTCGCACACGCGCGCCGGCCGCAAGTTCACGGCGGGCGGAGTGCAGAGCTTCGTGCGGGAGCAGGGCAGCGGCCCTACGGTTCTCTGCATCCACGGGATGTGGGGTTCCTCGTTTCTCTACCGCAAGGTGCTCGGAGAGCTCGCCGCGCGCAACCTGCGTGGCGTCGTCTGGGACCTCCCCGGGTTCGGTCTTGCCGAGCGCCCGAGGGACTACGACTACAGCTGGAGCGGCCTAGGCAGATTCTCGGTGGCGGCGGCAAAGGCGCTGGAGCTCGAGCGCTTCCATCTGGTCGTCCACGACATCGGCGGGCCCGTCGGGTTCGAGCTCGCCACGACGCTCCGGGAGCGAGTTGCCTCCCTGACGATCCTCAACACGATGATCGACGTCACGACCTTCAACCCGCCGTGGTCGATGCGCCCGTTCCGTCGCCGGGTGTTGGGAGAGCTGTGGCTGGCGGGCCTGGCCAAGCCGGCCTTTCGGTCGCTGATGAGACTCCAGGGCATCGGCGACCGGGAGAGCGTCTCCAACGCGGAGCTCGACGCTTATCTGAAGCTGATGAAGGGCGATGACGGTGGTCGGGCCTTTTTGAAGATCATGCGCAGCACGGAGCGCACACGGGAGAAGCAGGCCCTATACCGGAGCGCGGTAGGCGACGTTCCCTATCCGGTGCAGATCGTGTGGGCCAAGGACGACCCCGCCCTGAAGCTCTCCGTCTATGGCGAGCAAGCACGCGCTGCTGCCGGTCTTCAGCGTGTCGATGCGGTTCCAGGCAAGCACTTCTTCCAGGAGGACCAGGCGGCGGCGATCGCCGAGCGGATCGCTGGGATCGCGCGGTGAGGCTGAGCTACGGGATCTCCACCTCACAGCGCCGCCCCTTGGCTCGGGCGAGGCGCCGGTCGAGCGTGAGCAGGGTGGCGCCCAATGCCTCGGCAAGCGCTACATACAAGGCGCCGGTTGCACTCAGAGAGTCGCGCACTTGCCAGGCGCGCTCGAGCAACGGGCGGTGCTCTACGCGTGTAGCGGCCAGGACCCCAAGTCTTCGACGACTTGGTGCGCTCCGGTTCGATCGAGCTCGCCACGCAGGCGCGCCCGCCGGACGACCCCGAGCACCTCGGCATCCACGAGGTGCGGAGCGGCCTGATCCGAGGCTCGTTCCAGCTGTTCTCGCACGGGCTCGGCGTCGGGGCCCGCGAGCACGATCTTAGCGACGCAAGAGGCGTCAACGACCCGCATGGCGCAGCTCGTCGAGCGTCTCTAGGACGGTCGAGGCTTCGCCCCGGCCCTACGTATCAGGACCCGTTGTTCGTGAACGCCTGGTAGGCGCGGCAGGGCTCGTTGCGAAGGCTCGGGCAGGCAGGCAGCCCGGTGGGCACGTTGACGCCTGGCACGATCGGAAGGGTGAGGCTGGCGGGCATGCCGGGCCCAAACCCGATCGAGACGTTGGCGGTCGTACCTTCCGGCTGCGTCTGGTCGAACGACCACACAGGCTGGGTGCCGTTGGGCGCGGAGATCGTGACCCTGATGCGCGAGCCCGCACGGTAGGCGTGCCCCTCGAAGTACAGCGGGATCGTGACCGGGACGAATTCGCCCGCCGGCATGGGCTGCACGTCGGACGCAAGGAAGGTCGGGATCGGCTGAACCGATGTCGGGGTCTCCTTGAACATGTTTTCCGAGGTGGTGGCCAGCTTGCGCTCGCTGGCGCGGATCCAGCCGTTCTGAACGAAGGTCTCGTTGCCGTCCGGACGCACTTCGCTGACTGTCGCTTGAAGGTCGACGTCAGGGGTCGACGACTTCACCCAAAGGTTGACGGCACCCCCGCCGATGGCGGTCGTGTCCGCGCTGAGAGGCGCTGACGCGTACGAGACCGCGGAGCCGGCCGGAGGTTGTACCCAGTTCCATTTCCACTGGGACGCGTTGCCCCACAGCCCGCCAGAACCGGTGCCGCCCGTGTAGTCAGTCAGCGGCGTGGCGCTCGCATCTGAGGTGTAGGAGTCGACGCCTTCGGAGGCCGCCGGTTCTTCGCTGAGGGTGCCATTCGGCCCGAGATACCAGTTGGTTGCGCTCGTGCCCGGTATGGGGAGCGCCGAGAACGACTGTTCGAACCCTGGGTAGGGGTCGCCGGCGACCGTTTTTCCGGTCGGCGAGGTGCCTGCGCCGTTGTCGAACAGCACCCGGATCTCAGGCAGTGCGGCGAAGGCGGCGAGTGCCTGCTTGTAGTTGGTGATTTTCTGGATCGAGTCCGTCGGCAGCGTGACGTGGTCCGCCGATGGGAGACCCATCGCAGCTTCGTAGATCACGGGAGCCGCGAATTCCAGAACCGCTCTGTTCTTGACCGGCGCCTGATGGGCGACGTAGAGCTCCAGGAAGTCGTCGAGCCTGTCGAAGGTCTCAGGATCGAGCGAGTCGATGTGGGCTCCGTTGGTGAACGTGAACCACTTGCGTTCGGTACCGGTGAAGTGCTCTGCCAGATCGGCGCAGTGCCCGCCGGTCTGCTCGTCCTGCCACTGGCATGCCATGAAAGTCGGAACGTCGATGTTGTGCACGAACGTCACCGGATCGAGCTGATCGGCGACAGCCGGGCTGTAGGTCGCGTTTTCTTTGATTTCCGAGAGCAGGTTTGTCGCCTCTTCGTGCAGATCCTGGTTGGCGGCGCAAGTTTCATCGCCGTTCTGGATCTGCTGGTAGGCCCAGTGCTCACCGCTCGACGGGCCGGCGGCCTCGGCGTCGAACTGGCGATCTTCAGCCCAAGGCACGGCGAATCCGGTGTTCAGGACGCCACCGGGGTAGAGGGTCGAGGCTGTCGCGTCGACAACCGACAGCGGCGCGATCGCCTCCAGGTCCGGCGGACGAAGCTGAGCGGCGAAGAGCTGGCTGATCCCGCCGTAGGAGACGCCGAACATCCCGACCTTGTGGCGGAGCACCCACGGCTGGTGACCGATCGTCTGGATCACGTCGTATGCGTCGAGGTTCTGCAGCGCCTCGAAGTATTTGAAGGCACCACCCGAACAGCCGGTGCCGCGCATGTTCACGTCGACGACCGCGAAGCCCAGCTCGTTGGCCACCGCGGCGAGCCCGCTTTCCGGCCCCGCCGGATTCGCGTAGCCGTACCCGGCGTATTCGATCAGCGTCGGGACCTGCCCCTTTTTGTTCGCTGACGGGAAGGTCGGCGGGTGGACGTCGATCGCCAGCTTCGTGCCGTCACGTGTCGTCAGGTACCCGTATCCGCTACTCGGGATCGACTGTTTGTAGATGCTGTGATTCCAGGATTTCGCCTTTTGCGTGTGGACCGTGATCGGCCCCATTTCTTCGCTGGATGAGGTCAGTAGAACCCGGTAGTGCTTGCCCGGTGCAACGTTCCGGAAGAGCAGGCCACCGAGCGCGTCCGCGTTCTTCGTCGACACCGTTTCGCCCTTCTTCCCCAAGAGCGACATCTGGGCGCCCGGGGCAAGGCCGGTGACGTAGACCTGTTCGACGCTTCCCTGCGCGTCGAACGCCGACGCTGTCGCGGCCGTCAGGAGCAACAAGGCGAGCGCTGCGATCGCGCCGCTCAGCGCGCGACCCAACAAGCGCGAGGCTGAGGCCGGGCGGCCACGACCTCCTGCGAAACCTACGACCACACGATTGCTCCCTTGCTCAGTGCGCATCGGACCCCTCTCCCCTTCGACGACGTGAACCTGCCCCTCGCTACGTCCCGCCATAGTAGACGTCCCCTTGCGACGATTTCAACCCATTGGGTAGCGCATCGAGTGCCGCTCGTCTGAGAGGCGATGCGCGGACGTCGGCAAGCTCGATGCCGGGAAGCCCATCATCGTGCCGGTCTCGACGCCGTCGGTTTGCAGCGCCTCCTCGGATGCCTCCCAGAAGAACGACGCCGGGTCCTCGGGTCGCTCAGGCATCGACTAGGACGCGGCTCGATCGGCCGGGGCAACAGCCGGAGAGCGAGCACCCACGTAGCGCTCGCGGACGCCGGGGTCGAGCAGATCGAGCAAGCTCTGCAGGTCTCTGCAGAGTGACTCGAAGCGATCGCCTCCTAGCGCAGCGCCCCAGTCCGCTTCGATCTGCGCGATGAGCTTTTGTCCATGACGGATCGCTCGCCACCCGGCATCGGTGAGGAGGACGAGCTTGGCGCGGCCGTCCCGGGGGTCCCGGCGGCGCTCCACGTAGCCAAGCTGCTCGAGTCCGTCGACGAGCTCGGCCATCGCGGAGAGCGACATCCCGGCCGATGCGGCGAGATCGGTCAAGCGCGTGCCTTCCGCCTTGATGACCCCGAAGACCTGCAGATGGGCGGGTCGGATGCCCTCGGTGCCGGGCGAGCCCTCGCCCCGTACCGCGAGCTCAACGCGAAACAACCTGATGAGCTGGGCGAGCAACTGGCCGACAGGCAGGCGCTCGTTCGGTCGCGGCGAGGTCACCACACCTATGCTACGGTAACCGAAACTTCGGTAACCGTAGTAACTTGGGGAGGCGATCATCGTGAGGCAGGGTGGGCAGATCTTCAATCCTCGGTCGGGGCAGACGATGACGTTCATCGAGACGGGAGAGGACCTTCTCCGCATCGAGACCGTCAACCCGCCGAGCGAGGACCGCGAGCCCCGGCACGTCCATCCATGCCAGGAAAGCGGCGCGGAGGTGCTCTCCGGCTCACTCGTATTTGAGGTCGATGGGACGCTGAGCACGCTCGCGGCCGGGGAATCGATCTCGATTCCCGCCAACACGCCGCACCGCTTTTGGAACGAGGGCGCCGACGACGCACGCGCGATCCAATCTTTCAGGCCGGCTCTGGCTACCGCTGATTTCTTCGAGACGCTGTTCGCGCTCGCCGCCGCAGACGAGCTCGACAGCCAAGGGATGCCACGACCGCTGCAACTCGCAGTGATGGTCCCCGAGTTCGGTCGCGAGATCCGGCCTGTCGGCATACCCTGGCCATTGCTCCGTTCGCTCGCGACGCTCCTGCGACCGATCGCGCAAGCGCGCGGCTACCGCCCCCGGCTGTCGTCCAGCTGAGCATGCCACTCGGCGCGGGTCTCCGGCGTCTGAGGCTGCTGACCGGCGAGTGTGACCACGCGAGTGCAGTTGTCGATCAATTCGGGGTCGCTGCTGGCGATGATCACGATTGCACCGGCGCGCGCGGCAGCAAGGAGACGATCGACGACAGCTGCGCGGGACGCTGCGTCGAGACCGGCGACAGGCTCGTCGGCGAGGATCAACTCGGGGTCTCCGGCCAGAGCTCGGGCGACGGCAACGCGCTGGCGCTGTCCGCCGGAGAGCTCGGAGATCGATTGGTGCGCCTGATCGCCCAAGCCCAAGGCCGCGAGCATGCGATCGCTGCGCTCGGTGACCTCCGGGCGGTCGACTCCTCGAGCTTGCAACGGCAGGCTGACGGCCTCGTGGGCGGTCAGCATCCCGGGGAGGTGATGGTGCTGGAGAATCAGTCCCGGCGCGGCGTCACCGTGCGGCACCACGGGACGCTCAGCATGGAGCACCCGACCGGCGTGAGGCGCAGCCAGACCCGCGAGGACTCCGATCAGGCTCGACTTGCCCGCGCCGGAGGAGCCGGTTATCGCAAGCACCTCGCCGGAGCCGATGCTCAGCGACAGGTCGCTGATGATCACGGCGTCGGCGGTGCGCACGGTCACGCCCTCGATGACCAAACGAGGCGTCTCAGGCACCGCCGGTCTCCCCTGAGTTGTCCTGTCGGGCCCGCAGCACGATCCCGTCGGCGTCGAAATCCACACCCAGGAGCGTTCCGCTCGGGTAACGGGCGAGGATCTCCGGGGGCAGTTGGATCGTCCCGGAGCCGCCGACGACCGCGAAGCGTTCCGCGCCACGGCCCTCCGCGGCTATCGCCCCGTTTTCGATCGCCAGCGAGCGCGGAAGCGCCTCAGAGACGTCCGGGTCATGGGTCACCACGATCACGGTGGCGCCGCTCAGCTCACGAGCGTCGCGCAGTGCTGCGATCACCATGTCGCGGCTGTCAGGATCGAGCTGACCCGTCGGCTCGTCGGCCAGCAGCACGCGCGGGGACGTCGCAAGCGCGGCCGCGATCGCCGCCCGGTTCTGCTGTCCGGCCGAGAGCCGGTAGACGGGCCGGTCGGCGAGCGCGGACAGACCCATACGCTCCACCAACTCCTCGCTCGACCAGCGCAGGGTCCAACCACGACGACGGGCGCCGCGCGAGGCGAAGCCGACGTTCTGGATGACCGTGGCGTATGGCAGCAGGTTGCGCAGCGGGTCTTGGAGCAGGAGCGAGAGCTCGGTGGCACGCAGCCGGCTGAGGCTGCTCGCGTCGAGCTTGGTGATGTCCTGGCCGGCGATCAACACCGCGCCTGCGGTCGGCTGGAGCAGGCCGCTGAGCAGCAACATCAGAGTCGTCTTGCCCGATCCGGAGGGGCCGACGATTGCAAGCATCTCTCCGGCCTTGACGACGAGGTCGGCGTTGCGCAGGGCGGCAACCGACCCGCGCTCGCTCGGATAGACGTGCACCAGCCCGGCGCACACCACGTCTGCGCCGGCCGGGATCTGCGCCTCAGTCGACGTCATCGGCTGCCGTCCGCAGGAGTGTCGGGGACATGTTCGCCAGGATGCCGCGCGCCGCCAGTGCGGTGGCGGCCATCACCACGAGCACCGCACCTGCCGCCGCTGCCAGGAGGAGCGAAACAGGCAGCGCATAGGACAGCGGCGCATCGGTGGCAGTGGCGAGTTGAGGCAAGGACGGCAAGGCGATCGCGGCGCTGCCGGCACCGGCCGCGACCCCGAACAGCGCGGTCAGCGCGAGGATTCCGGCCTCGATCGCCAGCGAGCGCGCGAGGATTCCCCGCGGCACCCCGGTGACCTCGAGCGCGACCATCTCGGTGGCTCGCCCGCGGCCACCGGCTGCAAGCACGCTGAAGGTGCCGACGGCCGCGACGAGCAGAGCAACGATCATGGCCAACAGCATGAAGTCGTAGGCCAGAGCCGGACCCGTGTGCTGGGCCTGGCTTACGAGCGCCGACGAGCGCTGCACCTGATCGATGCGCAGTCCGGCCGCCCGCAGGCGACTGATGGCGTTCGCCGGCGCTCGCGGCCCCAGCCACACCTCTTCAGTGGTCTCCGAAAAGGTCGGGGCCGTCTGGGCGCGTTCGAGCGTGCCCAGGTCGACGATCACGCCGCTAGGTCCGATCCGCGGCAGCGAGGCCGCGACAACAGCCGGACGAACGCTGATGTTGTAGCCGTCGGGCCCCTGTACCGACAGAGTGCCGTACTGCCCGCTGCCAGCGGCAAGGGAATCGGCGAACCCGCCGGCGACGGCCGGGAGAACCGACGGTGCGCCGGCGACGGAGGCCATCACAGGAGGGTTGCCGCCGAACCCGACATCGCCGGCCACGGACGTCATCGGCACGTCGATAGCGACCTGCGAGCCCGTTGCGGCGACGCGGACGCCGGTCAGGCTCGAGCGCCATACCGCCGGGGTGAGCTCAGCATGAGCGGCGTGCGGCGCGCCCGCGCCGGAGCGGTAGGTGAGCGCGTCCACACCGAGGTGGATCTCACCGGAGCTCGGCACCGTATTGGCGCTGCTCAGCACCCCCAGGCCGACCAGGCGGCAGGGGCAGGGCTTCTGCGCGCCGCCCTCATAGGTGAACCTGCCGGTGCGCAACCTGCCGAGATCGACGGTGAACGTGCCGGCCACCGGATTGAACAGCCAGGCCGCAACGTGCAGGCGCGCCGACACCTGACTCGCCACCCCGGAGGCCGAGACGCTGGCCGCAACCGCCAATGTCCCGTCGGGGAGATCGACCGCGGAGCTCTTCCTCGAAGTCAGCGCGCGACCGACGGCGGCGACGCTCTCGCGCGTCGTCCCCGTCGGCCACGCGGCGACGGCAGCCAGACGATTGGCATCGAGGCCGATGACGGGATTACCAGGACCGGCGACCTGGATCGCCGCCATCGCGAAGCTCCCATGAGGGTCCACGGCGTCGACCGCCTGCTCGAGCCTCCGGTCATGCGCGGTGACGGTGACCACGGAGCGAGCACCGATCGCGAACGTCGCGGCGGTAAGGCGGTTCGTGCGAGCGACCGACCAAGCCGAAACTGCGAAGCAGGCGAGAGCGACCGCGATCACGAGAGTCCGGCCTTCTCGCAACGCCGTCGGCCTTCGGCCGACTTGGCGCACGGCCAAGAAGACCGCCACGGCGGACGAATCGAGCGTCGCGGCGCTGAGCCGGCGACACAGGAGTTCAACGATCCGGATCGCGATCACCGAGGTGCCGAGGGCAACGACCGCAGGGGCGGCGGCCGCGACCGGATTGGAGTGAGAGCTGAGCGCGCCGCTGGTGGCCGCGCCGAGGACCGCGACGACGGACAGGGCGAGGATCGAGACATCGACCACGACTCGGGAGCGGCTGCCGACGGACCGCGAGGGCGACGACGCCAGGCCGACCCTGCGCAGCAACCGCGCCGAGCTGAGAGCCAGAACGGCGCAGATCGTCAGCACGACCGCCCCGAAGCCGACAAACGTCCAGCCGTCGAGTCCGACGGTCGTTCCCGGCGCGAACAGGATCGACGCGGCGACGATCACGCCGCCCCATGCGCCAAGGATGCCCAGAACGACCCCGATCGCGCACAGAGCTGCCGGCTCGGTGATCGAGACCGCGAGCAGGGTGGAAAGCGGGAAGCCACGCAGGCGAGCGATTCGCAGCTCCGAGCGCCGGAGATCGGCGCTGCGCATGAGCGCCGAAGTCAGCACCCAGATCGCCAGCAGGACGAGCTGAACGGCAGCGACCACGACGACCGTGTTCATGAGACTCTGCTGGTGAAGCGGTCCGACGAGCAGCCCCGAGAGACCGCTTTCGAGCTCGAATCCGGCGAGCGCGGCGCGCCGCTTCAGTGTGAGCATGTCGCCCATGACCGCCGAGGCATTCCCGATGCCCAGCGCCCCTGACCGCAACGCGGTCTGGATGGCGAATGAGCGCGAATAGGAAGGCGGGAGCGCAAATGCCGCGGGGCTTGCCACGAAGACGTCGTCGACTTCGTCGAGTTCGAGGGGCTTGAGGCTGTTCTTCCCGAAAGGAAAGTCTCTACCCGGTTCGCCGAACCAGTAGGCGCTCTGCAGGTTCGGGAGGCGGTACACGCCGGTGATCCGAATCCCGACCGGATCTTCGCTCTTGCGGTTGTTGACGGTGATCGTCGACCCGACGGAGACTCCGAGCTCTCGTGCCGATCGGTCGCTGAGGACTGCGTCATCGGGACCCGCCCGACACCCGCCGGCGCTGAAGTGGAGGACCGAGCAGATGCCGCTGCGGTAGGTCAGTCGGCCCAAATAGACTTCGCGGCTCGCGCTGGTGAGGAGAATCGTGCTCTGCATCGTCTTCACCACGGAGGGTCCGTAGAGGCCGGTGAGATGCTCGCTCGCGAGCAACGACCGTTGCTCGTTCGTGAGCCCGTCCAAGCTCGAGGAGTGACTCGCGGAAGTCAGCGCCAAGCGGGTCTTCGACACGCTGGCGCCAGCGACGGTGCGCCGGACCAATGAGTCACCGCCGGCTCGAAGGAAGAGAGGGCCGACGACCGCGGTCCCGACCGCGATCGCGGCCGTGATCACGACGAGCAGCGAGCCCATCGGGCGCCAGCGGATGCCGCGGGCCAACGTGGTCCTCGCAGCACCTCTCACCACCTCTGCACCGTCCCCTGCTCCATCGCCCTCGCGTCCGAGGTCAGGAGCCGTCGACGCGATCGGGGCTGTAAGCGGGGTAGGACGCGCGCCGCCCGAGCCATCGGCCCAACGGAGCGAGCGGTGCCAGCACGAGCTTCTGGATCGCGACCGGCGGCTTCACAACGCGCGAGCACGAATCGCCGAGCTCGGCGTAGGCGACCGCGATCTGCAGGAGGCCAGGAATACCCTTGGCGCTCGTCCTGCCGTCGCGCGCGAGGCCGAAGAGCGTCTCGAAGAACACCTCCGATTCGAGGGCCGGCCGAAGCTCCACGCGAACGACCGCCCGTTCGGTAGCCCCGTTCGACCAGCGATGCGCGACGCCGGAAGGAACAACGGCGTTTTCGCCGGTAGCCAGCGTGCGCTCAGCGCCGTCGATGGACACGTTGATCGTCCCCGAAGTGACGGCGAAGCGCTCCTCTTGGCGGAGATGCCGATGCTCCGCCGCGACGGCGGCACCCGGTTGCATTTCCAGATCAAAGGCCAGGACGTCGCCCCTTGAGCTCGCCGCAGTCTCGATCCATGTGACGCGCTCTCCGCTGAGCGGGTTCTCGATCGACTCTCCGACAGTCGCCATCACGCCAGGCTACAGAGATCGCCAGGGACGGCTACGCAAGGCGACCGAGTTTTGCGACTGCGAAACGCTGTACGACCTGCGCATTCCGATCGGCACAAGCCGGCGCACCGGGGATTATCAGTTCCATCCGTTTTGGACGGTGTTGCTGGATCAGCTATGGGTGCGTTAGGAAACACCGCACGACGCGATCGATTCGCCAGCACCGTTGGCACCTCGCATGCGAGGTTCGAGGGATAGCCTGTGCGCCCGTTAGCATCGCGCGCAGTGCCCCTACGCAGCCGGATCGATGCTTACATCGCGCAGCAGCTCGGGCATCCCTCGGGAACCGTGGGACGGATGGTCTCCAAAGGCTTGAACCGCGGTAACCGGGAGCTGGTCGAGGCGGCGGTGGCGGCGCTCGCCCTGCCCTCCGATGCCGTCGCCGCAGACGTGGGCTTCGGTGGCGGAATTGGTCTGCGGCTGCTGCTCGATGCGCCGGGCGCACCGACCGTCCACGGCGTCGAGGTTTCCGCGACGATGATCTCCCAGGCGCAATCGCGGTTCGCCGAGGCGTGCTCGTCAGGCCGACTTCACACGCACCTCGGACCGATCACAGATCTGCCGCTCGAGAGCGCCGCGTTGGACGGGCTCATCACGGTGAACACCGTCTACTTCATCGAGGATCTCGATCTGGCCCTTCGCGAGGTTGCGCGCACGCTCAGGGGCACCGGTCGCGCGGCGATCGGGATCGGTGACCCGCAGGCGATGGAGAAGATGAGCTTCACCGCTCAGGGCTTCCTTCTGCGCCCAATCTCCGAAGTAGAGGAGGCGCTATCCCGGGCCGGCCTCGTCCTTGCCGACCATCGTCGTGTAGGCGAAGGACGGGTCCCCGCCCACGTGCTCGTCGCGGCGCGCTCCTCCAGCTAAGGGCGAGCGCCGCGCGAGCGCGACCGTCCTGTCGCGCTCGCATGGTTCGGCACTGCTCTAGTCGCGGTGCGCCCAGCGACGGCTCATGCCGGGATGCCGGGAGGGCCGAGGATCTCGATGCCGTGATCGGCGGCAGCCTGCAAAATCGGCGCCATGTCAGGCGGCGCCGTGGGCGCGGGCGGGATCTCGGCGACCGGAGCGGAGTCCCCGAGCGCGCGGATGAAGCCCTCGAACCCGGCCGCGAGGGTGACGAGCAGGAAGCGAGCCTCCTCGGAGCTCACGACGAAGGTGTGTGGCATGTCACGTGGGCCGAACACGAATGAGCCCGCCGGAGCCAGAATCGTCTGGCCCGCAACCCAGATCGTGAGCTCTCCCTCGAGCACGTAGAACCACTCGTCCTCTTTGTGATGGACGTGCAGCGGGGAGCCGCTTCCGCGCGGCGCGCGCTGCTCGCTGAGCATCATGCGCCCGCCGGTGCCGGCGCCGTCTGCCTTGATCGTCGTGAGGCCGCCGAAGAACCAGAAGTGCTCTCCCGCATCGGGCCCGAGAGCAATGGGTGAAAGGGCGCCGTTCGGCGCGGTCGTCGGGGTGTCTGCTGCGTTGATTGTTGTCATGGGCTCAGCCTGCTCCTCACGACAGCGGCAAACCACCCCCCGCGCGCGGGGATCTTTCTTGCGGGCCGTGGGAGACTGACCAGCATGGGATGGACGGTCGCCCGCCTGATCGAGGAGATCGACGTGCTCGGCTCACGGGCCCTGCCACGTGAGGAGTTCTTCGCAGAGCTCTCGCCGCGGCTGGGCAATGTCATCGACAACGACGCGAGCTGCTGGCACACACTGGACCCCAGCACGCGGCTCTTGACCGGCGATGCGCCCAGGGAGCTCGTCGAGCGAGGCGTGTTCACGCCGGAGGAGGTCCCGGCCGCCGGGGAGCTGATCGTACGCAGCGAGTACATGATCGACGACGTCAACACCTTCGCCGGCCTGGCGAAGAAGCGGGTCCCCGTCGGCATTCTGGACCAGGCGACAAGCGGCGATCCGCAACGTAGCGCGCGCTACCGCGACCTGCTGCTGCCCGCCGGCATCCCGCACGAGCTGCGAGGCGCGTTCGTCGTCCGCGGACGCGTCTGGGGCGCCGTCCACATCGCGCGCCGTGGCAGCAGCGGGGCGTTCCAGCAGCGCGACGCCGACGCGCTCGCCGCCCTGACCGCATCGATCGCCCGCGGTATACAGGCTTCGCTGCGTTTCGACGCGGCCCGTCGGATGACCGGCGCGGAGGCTCCCGGGATGGTCGTCCTCGGGCCAAATGACGAGGTCGAGCTGATCACCCCTCCGGCACGCGAGCTGCTCTCCTCGCTGCACCCAAGGGACTCGGGCTACACGAACGAGACGATCGCGACGCCGCTGCTTGCGCTGGCGTCCTTCATCCGCTCCGCACCGGACGGAGGCCAGGGCGCAGGCAAAGTCGTCACCGTTCCCGGCGGCGAGGGCTGGGTGACGCTGCATGCCTCTCTGCCCGGCCCGCCGGGGGACGGCCGGGTCGCGATCGTCCTCGAGCCGGCCACGGGCGCGCGATCGGCAACGGTCCGCCTCGAGGCGTTCGGCGCGACCCCGCGCGAGCGGGAGGTCGCGACGCTCCTGGCACGTGGCCTGTCGCGTGCGGAGATGGCCGAGTCACTCGTCCTCTCCCCCTACACGGTCGAGGACCACGTCAAGAGCCTCTACGAGAAGCTCGAAGTCGCCTCGCGCCAAGAGCTGGTGGCCCGCGTATTCCTCGACGAGTACCTGCCCGAGGTGGAGCGCCAGACGCCACTCACATCGCGCGGGCGCTTCGACCGCGCCTAGCGGGCATCGACCGGCCTCGCTCCAGGCTGACGAAAGCGATGCTCGCCTTCGTCAGCCGAGAACCAGGAATTCATTCTCGTTGCGCCGGGCCCGCGTTGTCGACGAGCTGAGCGACCTCCACGAAGTCGATCGTGGGTTCGACGCCGTATAGGCCCGTCACGCGCTCGCGCATCGCCTCTGAGAAGAAGGCCTCGGCGGCATCCGCAGATTCCCACACGTAGAGGTTCCTCGCGCGCTGTCGCGCGTCGTCGATGGTGAAGGCCTTGGACCTCAGTCCGGGCATGCCCTCGAACACTCCGCGCGCATTCTCGGCAACGGAGACCAAGCGGGCGCGATCGGAGTCCTCGTCGTATTGGAACGTGACGCTCACGCCGATCACTGCACTGCCTCCGCGCCCCACCCTGTTTCACCGGCGTGTGCAGGCTTGGTGTCGAAGTAATGTGCGCGGCCGTAGACGAGCGGCCTCACGATCGAAGGCATGCCCCGCCAGGCCGTTTCACTGACATCGAGCTGGAAGCCGCAGGCAGCCATCATCGTGACCGTGTCCTGATCGCAGCGACAACCGTTGGCGAACTTGCGCCACGGTGCCGCCAGCAGACCTTGCAGGAACGAGCGAGACCGCGACGTGGCCCGGACGTGCTCGACGAACAGAAGCTGGCCATCCGGGGCGAGCACACGGGCGATCTCGCCCAGCGCGAGCTCGGGAGCATCAACGGTGCACAACACGAGCGTCGAGACGACGGTGTCGACCGTGCCGTCGGCAAACGGGAGGCTTTCTGCTGAAGCGTCGATGACCGATACATCCGGCCTGATGCGCGTTGCGTCACGTTCGAGGCGGGCCCGCATCGCCGCCTCTGGCTCCGCGAGCACGAGCCCCTCGAGCTGTCGTGGATAGTGGGGCAGGTTCAATCCTGTCCCACTGCCGATCTCGACCGTCAGCCCGCGCGCGTCTGCGAGCAGCTCGCCGCGGCGTCCGCGCAAGCCGCGGCGCTCGGAGAGCCAGAGAAACGGGTCGTAGATCCGTGCCGAGATGCGAGCCCACGGGGTCGGATGGGAGAAGTCAGTTGGGATTTGAGTTGTGGTTTGCATGGTTGATGACGGTACGGGCCAGGCTCGCACGGCACATCGCCTTGTGCGGCCATCTTCCGGCGATGGCCTGTCGGGACCACGGGTCGAGACCGGAGCGGCCTCGCAGCTCAGATCAGCCCGAGCCGCGTGGCCTCAGCGACCGCTGCGGCGGCCGAGCCGCGCGCGAGCTTCGCCCGGATGTTCGCCATGTGACGGTGCACGGTGTGCGGGCTCACGACGAGCCTCGCGGCGATATCGCCCTCGGTCATCCCTTCTGCAACGAGCGACAGCACCTCTTTCTCGCGTGCCGAGAGCAGGCCGGGCAGTGCTACCTCATCAACGGCCGCCGCCGGCACGTCGGCGCTCCGCCCTGTCCGCAGCGCACGGGCCACGCCGGGCCCGTCTCCCAACCATGGAAAATGGGCAGTGCCATCGAGCGACACGAGGCTCGCTCCGACGATCCCCGCGGCCAGCTGACGGCCGAGCTCGTACGGGATCGCCCGGTCTGCGCGGCGATGCACGATGACCGTAGGCGCCCGCACGCGCTCGAGCTCGCCCCGCACATCGGTGTCGTAGACGTGCTCGAGAAGCACCGCCGCCGTCGCCGCATCGCACGCCTCCTGCTGAGCCTGGACGAACCGACGCCGCTCGCCACCGCTCTCTTCACCGAGGAACACGTCCGCCAGGAGGCGGGAGCCGAGGCCCCAGTGCGAGCGGACGGCCCCAACGACCGCCGCCCGTACGTCGGGCGGTGCGATCGCCGACCCATCGGCGTATGTCCCGTACAGCATCAGCCGCTCGACGCGCTCCGGGAAGCGCGCCGCGAACGCGATCGCGGCACAACCTCCAGAAGAGCCGCCGAACAGCGTCGCACGCTCGCAGCCGAGCTCGTCGAGCATCGCAGCGAGCAGTTCCACCTCGGCGTCGATCGTCACCGGTCCGGGCGAAGCGTCCCGGTCAGAGAGCCCCACGCCTGGCCGGTCGTAGCGCACGAGCCCGTAGCCGGCTCCCAACGCCTCGAAGAAGCGACGAAAGCGCGGATCCTGCCAGTCGCGCTCAATGTGGCTCACCCACCACGCGGCGACAACCAGCGGCGGCCCATCGCCATTGACGGCATAGGCGACCCGTCGGTCAGCCCAGGGAAAGAACCGAATGCCGCGTTCCGGGATCACGAGTGCCTGAGGCTAGCCAAATGCTCGTCGTAGCTGGCCCCATCGGCCGGAGCCGAAGGGTCATGCCGAGTTCGGCTTTCCCAAGCCAAGACAGGGCATCAATGGAGACTACGGGACGAAGACCGAACCATCGAGCGCGGGTCGAGGCTTTGCGGCGCGCACTGGCACTAGCTCCCTGAAGTTGAGGGCTCGATCGGGGTTCGTGCCGCCGAACCCCCGGGCAACTCGATCGCTTGGCGGGAGCGCGCGACGGCGACCGACAGCGCGCGCACGTACGCCCGCGCGGCGGCG
>DATBBF010000017.1:0-43886 GCA_036271135.1 Solirubrobacteraceae bacterium | reverse complement strand
CGTGTCCTCGTTCGGGCCGGCGCTACCAATCGCCGCGCGCGCCCTCGCGAGGTCGCCGCGCTCGCCGCGGGGCCTGAAGCTACCCCGCAGTCGCCCTGGGGATGAGCCGACCGCTCGGCGGCCGTGAGCGACACCAGGATGGCCGCTGCAGGCGGCCCTGTGGTGTTGTGCGCACAGCGCCCGAATCGCCGGCAATCCCCGGCGAACCAGTCACATATCTCGGAATAAAGGCACTGGTGCCTGAAACGGAGCGGGACTCGGGGCGATTCAGGGCCATCCCCTGAACGACGAAACCCCCGCGATGGCAGGGGCTTCATCCGAGTGGAGCTAGCCGGGCTCGAACCGGCGACCTCCTGGGTGCGATCCAGGCACTCTCCCAACTGAGCTATAGGCCCGTGTCCGCCGCTCCTGGGAGCGACGCGATGCGGTGCAATGGAGTTTAGTAGGAGAAGCAGCCTCGGGCGAGGGCAGTATGGTGTGTCGGCGTCATGGGATTGCTCGATGAGGCCATACGCGACCACCTGGAGCTGAAGCGCCGCAGCGGCGCCGATCCATCGGAGATCGCTCGTGAGGAGCGCGAGGCTCTTGAGCCCGTGTTCCCGGACGAGCCGCGCCCAGATGCATTCGACGGCGACCCTCAGGCGGCCCTGACTGACGGGGAGCCTCCCCACGGCGACCCCCTCGCGGACGTCGTCGGTGCGCCCGCGCAGCCCGTCCATGAGGAGGGCGCATACGCCGAGCCGCCGTCGCCGCTCGGACAGGAGACGGCCGAGCTGGACATGCAGGCCGTCCTTGACCAGGACGCACGTCTCGCAGAAGCTGCCGCCGGCGGCCCATCCCCTGGAGCCCCCGGCGCAGTGCCCGGGGAACACCCCCAGGCCACCGCCGACGACGAGCTGCTCGAATGGGAGATGCCGCCTCGCCCCGATGACGAGCAACCGCCGCAGCCCCTGCCTGGCCAGGAGCGTCTGAGCTTCGAGTGAGCCGAGCGCTCAGGCGCTACGCGCGCCGCGCTCGAACAGCAGTCGTGCCAGCTCCTGCACCGCTCCCGCCCGCTCGGTGACCCTGTCCAGGCGCCCGCCGCAGGCGTAGTCGTGCACATACGCCTCCGCCGTCAGCAGGATCGCCATGTAGGCCGTCTCGTCGAGATCGATCGTCTCACCAGACTGGCCCGCGAGCACGGCAACTCCCTCGAGCGTCCGCGTCCAGTCCTCCAGTGCCTTGGCGCGCGCCTTCAACGCCTGCCGTCCCGCGCGGTGCACCTCCACGACCGTCGTCACCGCTACCTCCGGGTGCTCGGCCATCCACACGAAGTAGGCGCCGATGCCCTCGTGGAGCTTCTCCTGCCAGGAGTCGACCAGCGCGGCCGCCTGTAGCGAAGAGCCGATTCGTGTCCGGGTCATCTCCGCATACGTCGCAAGAAAGCAGGCTTCCTTGTCGGCGAAGTGCCTGTAGAAGACCGTTCGTGAGGTCCGCGCCACCCGCACGAGGTCGGCGATCGTCGTCTCCACATAGCCCCGCTCGTTGACCGACTGGCCCATCGCCCGAAGCAGGCGCTCGCGCTGGCGCGCACTGACCTCCTCGGGGCCCAGCGTGTGCCGCCCAGCCGGGATCAGCAGCTCGTCGGCGATCTTGACGGAATCCATCCTGGTTGAGTATAGGATACGCTCTCGTACTCGGAGCAGTACGCCCCGGTACACAGACCGGGGCGCAGAGGGATCTTAAAAATTGGAGGAGGGGATGATGCTGCGCAAGTCGTTCTTGATGGCCTGCGCGATCCTTGGGCTGCTGTTGCTGCCCTCGGTCGCGAGCGCCACGATCACATCAGTGTTTGGGGGCACGGTCGCCTGCACCGAACAGACAGGTGCCAACGCGGGACAGAGGTGGTGCGGCAACTCTGCCGGCACGACCGTCCCCGTCTGGGATGGGACACCGATCGACGTGTCCGTGGCTTTCCCGCCGGCCACGGCCGGCGATAACAACTATCCGGTCGTGGGCATCTACCACGGTTGGGGCGGAAGCAAGATCACGCCGTCGAGCACGTCAGCTCAGCGCTGGCTAAAACTCGGGTACGCGGTCTTCTCGATCTCTGATCGTGGTTGGGGTGCATCGTGCGGAGGTGCGCCCAAACCGGCCAACACGCTGAAGGCCGCGCCGTGCGAACACGGCTACATCCACCTGCTCAGCAGGCGCTACGAGGTCCGCGACGTGCAGACCCTGCTCGGGAAACTGGCCGATGAAAGCGTCATCAACCCCCAGGAGATCGGCGCCAACGGCGGCAGCTACGGCGGCGGCATGTCGCTGGAGCTCGGCTCGCTGAAGGACCGCGTCGAACTGACCAACGGCGAACTGATCCCCTGGACCAGCCCCGAAGGCAAGCCGATGAAAATCGCCGCGACGGCCGCTGAATTCCCGTGGACCGACATCGCCCAGGCCCTGAACCCCAACGGCAGCACTCTCGACTACGTCGAAAACGCTCCCTACAGCGGCGTCCTGGGCAACCACCGCTACGGGATCGAAAAGGACAACTGGAACACCTCGCTGTTCCTCTCGGGTCTCGCCTCCGGCTACTACGCGCCGACTTCGGCGAACGACCCTGAAGCGAACATCCAGAACTGGCATACCTTCAACAACACCGGCGGTCCCTACGACGGGCAGCCGCTGGCCGTTCAGCAGGAAGAACAGCTGCCCAACCACAGCGCCTATTACACGAACCTCGAAGAGGCTCCGTCGCCGGCGTTGATGGAGAACGGCTGGAACGACGACCTGTTCCCGGTCGACGAAACGGTCAAGTACTACAACAAGGTCCGGGCCAAGTACCCGAACCAGCCGATGTCGCTGTTCTACTTCGACCTCGGCCACAACCCGCGTTCGGCGACGACGCTCTCGACGGGCGACGCCACCAAGTTCCAGAACGCCCAGAACGAATGGTTCGCCCACTACGTCAAGGGCGAAGGCGCAGAACCGTCGAACGCCAAGGGCGGCGTGACGGCGATCACGAGCTTCTGCCCGCAGACCGCCGGTGGCTCGGGGACGGAATACAAAGCGGCGAACTGGGCCAGCCTCGCACCCGGTGAAATCCGCTTCAACAGCGCGCCCGAACAGACCGTCCAGGCTCCTGGAACGGCCTCGGCCAACGCGTTCACGAGCGGCACCGTCTGCACGACGCAGGCTGACGCCAACAACCCGTCGGCGGCTGAGTACAAACTCAGCGAAGCGCCCGCGGGCGGATTCACCCTGGCGGGCTCAACGACCGTCATCGGCGAAATCTCGACGCCGGGTGCCAACGATCAGCTGATCGCGCGCCTGTACGACGAAAACGTCGCCGCCGGCACCGAGCAGCTGATCGGCCGTCAGGCCTACCGGCCGCTAAACCCGGGTGAAGGGTTCACCAAGCAGGTCTTCCAGCTGCACCCGCAGGCCTGGAAGGTGGAACCGGGACACGCTCTGAAGCTGGAGCTGATGGTGGCGGACTCGACGTCCTGCACCGGACTGATTCCCGCCTGCTACGTGCGACCGGCGACCGGCGAGCACTCGATCGGGGTCAAGAACCTCGAAATCCGTGTGCCCACCACCGACGCTCCCGGTAGCGCCGAAGGCATGGTCAAGGCGCCGCAGGCGCCCTACCTGCCCCCGGCCTACACGCTGGCCCGCAACGAGCTGACCTCAGTACCGGGGCAGCCGCAGGAGACGAGCGGTTCGACGCCGAACAACAACGGTGTCTTCACCCTCGGCTGGAGCGCATCGGAGGCCGCCACGGCGTTGAGCTACACGCTCGAACACAAGAACGCCGCCGGTGGCTGGAGCGTCGTGGCCAGCGGTCTGACCAGCACCGAATATGCCTTCACCGCGGGTAGCCCCGAGGGCGAAGGCAGCTGGGAATACCGCGTCACCGCCGGCAACGAAGGTCCGACGACGGCACCGTCGGAAGCCTCGAGCACGGTTGTCGTCGACGAGACGGCCCCCAACGCTCCGAGCGCATCCGCCGACCGTCTGCCGGACTACTCCGGAGCCGGTGGCTGGTACAAGGACAGCGTCACCGTGTCCTTCACCGGCAGCGGCGACCCGGCGCTCTCGGACGGCAGTCCGGGCAGCGGCGTGAACCCCGCGTCGGTTCCCGGCCCAGAGGTGTTCAACACCGATGGCTCGCACGCAGCGTCAGGGACGGTCTCCGACAACGCGGGCAACGTCTCGGCACCCGGCGGCCTGAGCGTCCAGGTGGACGTCAGCGCACCGAGCGTCGAAGTCAAATGCCCGGCGAGCGCCGTCTACGGAAGCACGGCGACGGCGACCATCTCGGCCTCTGACGGACAGTCGGGGTTGGCGGTCGACCCGAGCGGGACGGTGGCGATCGACACCAGCACGGTCGGCGCGAAGACGACCTCGGCGACGGCGGTCGACAACGTCGGCCACAGTGCCGAAGCGTCATGTGAAACGACCGTCAAATACAGCCAGGTCATCACTGGCTCGGTCAAAGGCAAGCTGACTGTCAGCAAAGGCCAAGGGATCGAGATCGCTCCCGGGGCCAAAGTCAGCGGCGCCGTGAAGGTCAAGGCCGGCGGTGCGATCGCCGTCGAGGGCGCGACCCTCGCCGGTGGTCTGGCGACGAGCAAAGCGACCGTCGTACGTGTCTGCGGCGCGAGCGTCTCGGGCCCGGTCAAACTGGTCGGGACCTCCGGTCCGGTCACACTCGGTGAAGCCGGTGGCAGCTGCGATGCCTCCACCTTCTTCGCCAACGTGACGGTCAAGAGCGGAGCCGGCGGCGTTCAGATCGAAGGCAGCTCGATGGTCGAAGAAAACATGTTCCACGGCAACCTGGCGGTCACCGCCAACGCCAGCGGGACGACGGTGCGCGACAACACCGTCAACGGCTCGTTGAAGGTGACGGGCAACACGGGCACCGTGATCGACACGCCGAACACGGTCGAAGGGAAGTCGAAGGTCCAGTAGGTCACATGCCGGCCGACGCGGGCGGGGCATCCTTGCCCCGCCCGCCCGGCTGTCCTTCGGCCGTCCAGCTGTCGGCCGTCGGTTCGCGGGCCCTGTTCGCGCCGCGAAGCTTTCACCGGAGTGGCAGGCCGGCCATTCTCCTTCGCGCGGCCAGTCCCCCGGCCGGCCGCGCAACCGGCCTGCTCACCCCAGTCCCCGGCGCGGTACCCCGGCCGGCCGAGTGCCCCCATCTACCAGCTGCCGGTGCTCCCCCCAGAGCATCCGGTTTTGCCGGCACTCCTGCAAGTCCGTTCGATCACGCCTTGTGCATTGCGCGAGATCGTCAGTTCGGTTCCATCCGTGGCTACAGTCGTGACCGAGTATTCAGTCGTGCTGTGAGTGGTCGCCTTCAGGTAAGCCTCGCCCTTGCCCGCTTCGGTGTGAATCGTCGGTTCGACGCGAGCCAGTTCCGTGACCGTCACGTTTTCGTACTTGCCGTTGTTTTCGGCCGCGATCGACTCGGCCGTCGTCTCCGCCGTCCGGGCCAGCTCCTTCGCCGAGACGACCTTGGCCTTCGTCGACTGGCTGAGGAACGACGGGATCGCGATCGCCGCGAGGATCGTGATCACCAAGCAGACGACCAGCAGCTCGATCAGCGAGAAGCCGTCCTCGCCGCGGCGGCGTGCGCCCCTGGGCTCCGTCCGTCCCTGCGGTCCTCCGGCGACAGCAAGCTTTCCTGTGGACAACTCGATCCTCCCTGGTGGTCACCTGGCGGTCGAGCTGTCTCCCGGAGGAGATCTCTGACTTTGCGCCCCCGTCTCGCGACGGGTTTGCCCTTTTCAGTCCTATTTGCGGTACGGGAGCCGATGGTACGCACGGTTTCGTACTCCGAACGAAAACTCGACGTATGTATTAGTCCTCGGTATGGGCGGGGGTCGAGGGTAAGAGGGCTGGAGGTGTCCCGCGGCGCGCGGGCGGCTCGGTGTCCGTAGGGTTCGGCGCGTGCTGAAACTGATGTTCATCCCCTTTCGCGTCATCGGTGGCTTCCTGGCGGGGAAGATCGCAACCAGGCTGTTCCGTCGTCTGTGGGCGCTGATCGACTCCGAGCAGGCGCCCGCGCCTGAGCAGCGCGAAGCATCCCTGGGCAAGCTGGCGGCCGGCCTAGCGCTCCAAGGCGCCGTCTTCCAGGGTGTCCGCGGCCTCGTCGACCACGGCTCCCGTGTTGCCTTCACTCGCCTGACCGGACGCTGGCCAGGCACGAAGCGCGCCAAGCAGACCGACGACCAGGACTGATCCGCGCCGCCTGTCAGCTCTCGGCCAGGCGCCTGAGCAGCTCGAGGTCAGCCGCCAAGCGCCGTCTCTCGGGGGCTGAGAGCTCGCGCTCAATCGCCGAGGCCAGCCAGCCGGCCCGGTCGCGGCGGTCCTCTTCCAGCGTGCGGCGTCCCTGATCGGTCAAGTCCACCAGCGTCCGTCGCCCGTCGCCTGGATCGGGCCGGCGGCTGATCAGCCCCGCCGTCTCAAGATCGGCAACCGTCTGGGCCATCGACTGTGGGCGAACGCGCTCTGCGACAGCCAGCTGGCCGATCGAGGCCGTCCCCTCGCGATCCAAGCGTCCGAGCACCGAGCCCTGCCCGAGCGGGAAGCGATGCTCGGCGCGCAGGCGCCTGAGCAGCTGGCCGAGCACGACGCGCAGCTCGCTGGCGAGGACTCCGAGATCGACAGGCTCGGCGGTCACCGCGCGGACTATAGATGACAGGGGAACTGTACAGTTAGCCTGTATAATTACTTCCATGGCGAGCACCGTCGCAACCGCCCGCAGGAATCTTGGCGAGGCCGGGGCCGCCGCCGACGATCGCTACAAGTGGATCGCCCTCTCGAACACCACGCTGGGGGTGCTGCTGGCGACGCTCGACGGCTCGATCACGCTGATCGCGATGCCGGCGATCTTCCGCGGCATCCACCTCGACCCGCTGAAGCCTGCGAACAGCTTCTACCTGCTGTGGATGATCCTCGGCTTCCTCGTCGTCACGAGCGTCTTGATCGTCAGCCTCGGGCGCCTCGGCGACATGTACGGGCGCGTGAAGATGTACAACCTGGGCTTCGTCATCTACACGATCGCGTCGCTGATCCTGACGGTCGACTGGCTGACCGGGCAGGCCGGCGCGATGTACCTGGTCGTCTTTCGCATCGTGCAGGGCGTCGGCGCGGCGTTCCTGCTGGCGAACTCGGCGGCGATCCTGACCGACGCGTTTCCGGCGAACCAGCGCGGAATGGCGCTAGGGATCAACAACATCGTCGGCGTCAGCGGGGTGTTCGTCGGGCTCGTGCTCGGCGGCCTGCTCGCGCCGATCGACTGGCGGCTGGTCTTCCTGATCTCAGTGCCGGTCGGGCTGTTCGGCACCGTCTGGGCATACCTGAAGCTCGAGGAGCGCTCGACGCCGCGCCGCGCGCCGGTCGATTGGTGGGGCAACGTCACGTTCGCGCTCGGGCTGGTCCTGATCATGGTCTCGGTGACGTACGGGATCCGCCCTTACGGCTCGTCGAGCACAGGCTGGGGCAGTCCGCGCGTGCTCGCGCTGCTTGCGGCCGGGATCGCCACGCTGATCGCGTTCGCGGTGATCGAGGCGCGCATCGAGAATCCGATGTTCCGCCTGCCGCTGTTTCGGATCCGCGCGTTCACGTTCGGCACGCTCTCGACATTCCTGTCGGCCGTCGCGAGGGGCGGGCTGATGTTCATGCTGATCATCTGGCTGCAGGGCATCTGGCTGCCGCTGCACGGCGTCGACTACGTCGACACGCCGCTGCGCGCGGGCATCTACATGCTGCCGTTGACGCTCGGCATGCTGATCGCCGGGCCGACGTCGGGCTTTCTCTCCGACCGCTTCGGCGCGCGCTGGTTCGCGACCGGTGGGATGCTCGGCACGGCGCTCGGCTTCGGCCTGCTGCTGTTGCTGCCGATCGACTTCGCCTATTGGCCGTTCGCCGTCGTGCTGTTCCTGATCGGCGCGTCGATGGGACTGTTCGCCTCGCCGAACCGCGCGGCGGTGATGAACAGCCTGCCTCCGGAGGACCGCGGCGCCGGCGGCGGCATGAACCAGACGTTCCAGAACTCCGCACAGGTGCTGTCGGTCGGGATCTTCTTCACGCTGATGATTATCGGCCTCTCGGCAAAGCTGCCGCACGCGCTCACCTCGGGCCTGCAGGCGCACGGCGTCGCGGCGGCGACGGCGCACGGCGCGTCGCGGATCCCGCCGGTGTCGATCCTGTTCTCGGCGTTCCTCGGCTACAACCCGGTCGAACATCTGATCGGCGCGCACGCGCTCGGCTCGCTCTCGGCGGCCAATCACGCGGCCGTTACGGGGCGCTCGTTCTTTCCGCACCTGATCTCCTCGCCATTCAGCTCGGGGCTGCACGAGGCGCTCGTCTTCGCGATCGCGGCCTGCCTGATCGCGGCCGCTGCCTCCGCATTGCGCGGCGGGCGCTATCAACATGAGGGCGAGACGGCCGGAAGCGGTCGTGAGCAACCGGTCAACGTCAGAGAGGAGCAACATGCAGGTTGAGTGGTACGGCCAGTCGGCCTTTCGTCTCACGTCGGGCGAGACGACGGTGGCGATCGATCCTTTCGGGGACACGACGCCGATGAAGGAACGGGGGCTTCAGTGGGACTACCCGGCGATCGAGGGGCTGGAGGCAACGCTGCTGCTGGTGACCCACGAGCACATGGATCACAACGGCGTCGAGGTCGTCGGCGGGGACCCTGAGACCTTGCGCTCGACTGCCGGTACGCTGACCTCGCCCGTCGGCGAGGTCACGGCGATCGCCTCAGAGCACGACGAGGAGGCCGGCACGGCTCGCGGGCCCAACACGATCTTCGTCTTCGAGCTCGACGGCCTGCGGGTCTGCCACATGGGCGACTTCGGCCAGTCCGCCCTGCGCGACGAGCAGGCCACGGCGATCGGCGCGGTCGACCTGCTCTTCATACCCGTCGGCGGCGGGCCGACGATCGGCGCCGCGGACGCCAGCGAGATCGTCTCCCGTCTGGCTCCCCGCTGGGTCGTGCCGATTCACTACCGGACTCCCAAGGTCGGGTTCCTGGAGACGGCCGACGAGTTCCTAGCCGGCTACAGCGACGTCCAGATGCTCGACAGCTCCGTCTTCGAGACTGGCGAGCTTCCGGCCGGCGAGGGCCCGACGGTCATCGTTCCCGCCGCGCCCTAGCCGCGCCCCTGGGCCGGCGCGAAACCGCGCGCCGGCCTTGCACCGCTCTGTGTCGCGCGTTCCTCCGGCCCCGGTGGTCGTCGAAGAGACCGCTCCGAACCCTCCGCTGGCGAGCGCCGACCGTGCCCCCGACTTCGCCAGCGCCGGCGGCCCCGTCACACTCGGTCAGGAAGGCAGCTGCGCCCCGAATAGCTTCTTCAGCGTCGTCACCCCGAAAGCGAACACGGCCGCCGTCACAGTGCAGGGCGAAGGGCTCGCGGACCCCAACGTGTTCCACGGCTCGTTGAAGGTCCTCTCCAACACCGGCGGCACGACCGTCTCTGGCAACGAAATCGCCAGTTCGCTGACGGTCAAGGGCAACGCCGCTCCGGTCATCGACACACCGAACGTCGTCGAAGGGAAGTCCAAGGTCCAGTAGGCTCGGAGGCGATGACCGATAGACCGACTTTGTACGTCTGCCACGGCGACGACGGCGGGCCCCGGATCCATCCTTGCCGACGTGTTCAGGAGGGGCTGCGGGAGGCGGGGATCGACTACGAGAAGATCGTCGCGGCTCACGGCAACCCGATCCCGTTCCTGCGCAAAGGCTCTCGTGAGGAGCTGAAGGGGGCGACGGGAGAGACGAAACTGCCGGCGATGAAGTTGCCCGACGGGACGATCCTGACCCACTCGCGGGCGATCTTCGGCTGGATCGCCGCCGAGCGCGGCTAGGGCTCCGGGCGGAGCTTCGCTCAGGTCAGCGCGCGCGGCTAGGCGCCGTGCAGGTCGCGCGCCGTAGCCAGGAGCGCGGCCACCAGCGGATGCGGGCCCACCTGGTCCCAGACAAGTGAGACCGAGGCCGGGTCGGCGTCGCAGATCGGCATCGCGGCGACGCTCGGCAGGACCTGGGAGATGAGCTGGGCGTCCGCGGCCGGCAGCGTCGTGACGGCGGTCGTACCCGTGAGCAGCCCGAGCATTTCGAGGGATGTCGCGACGTGATCCTCGGTCAGCGCTCGCGGCGGCCCCGGACGATGATCGTCGAGGCTGTGGAAGCCCGCCCAGCCGGGCTGGACGGCGGGGTGGTAGCCGACGAAGGTCTCGTCGATCACCTGCTCGATCCGCACCTCCCGCTCGCGGGAGAGCGGATGGCTCGCGGGGGCCACCAGCCAGCGTTGTTCGACGCGAACGGGCTGGACGCCGATCTGCTCTCCGTGCTCGGGTGACTGGCAGAAGGCGACGTCGACGGTCTCGAGCCAGGAACGCGTCGTGCCGCGCGGGAACGGCAGCTCCCGGAAGGAGATCTCAGCGTCCGGCTGTTCCTGCGCGAAGGCGCCGAACAACGCCTGCGCGGTCATCGGCGGAGGCGGCCCGATGAAACCGACCTCGAGCACGCCGCGGGCGGCGCGAGCCAGCGACTGCGCTGTCAGTTCGACGTCGCGCTCTCTCGCTACGACCGCCCGTGCCTTGTCCAGGAAGGCCTCGCCGGAGGGTGTCAGCCGGACCCCGCGCGGATGGCGCTCGAGCAGCTGCAGGCCGAGATCGGACTCCAGCTGTGAGATCGCTTGCGACAACGCGGGCTGGGCGATGTAGAGCTTCCTGGCCGCGCGCGTGATCTGCCCCTCTTCGGCAACCGTTACGAAGTAGTGGAGCTGATCTGTCCTGAAGCTCATCTCGGGCCCGCGCCGGCCGGTTCCCGCTCACCGCTCGCAGGCGTCCAGCGAGCGGTGAGCGATCGCGCCCAACTGCGCGGCCGTCGCGTCGTGATCCTCGAACGGCAGCAGCGAGCTGACGCCAGCGTGGTCGAAGGCCCGTTGCACCGAGTGCGAGCCGCGGATCAGGCGAAAGCCATAGCCGCGCTTTTCGCACAACCCGCAGCGGAAGGCGATCACCGCAACGCCGACCGGGTCGATCCTCACGAGGTCGCGGAGATCCAGCGTGATGTCTGTCACGCCTTCTTCGCAGAGTCGCTCGATCTCGACCTCGAGGGCGTGCGCCGATCGATGGGTCAGCTCTCCAGTCAGAATCAAGGTGTGGTTCCAGGTATTGACGCTCGTCAGCACAAGCTCTCGCTCGGCCTTCTCCGGCACCGGTTCCGGCGCCGGTTCGAGGATCGACGGGCGTGGCTCGATCAGTGCCTCGGGCACCGTCCCCACGTTCGACCCCCCTATGTCCACCGCTGACGTAGTCAGATGGCGTTTCATCACAGCTCCTTCCAAAGAAGCCTCGAGTTTGATTTCCAGAAGGCGCGGACCTAGCTCGAGGGCGCGCCGGGTGAGTGACCGGGAGGGGGTTAGCCCGGTCGCTCTGGAATCAGAACGAAGAAAGCTGTCAGCCAGGGACGGCAGGAGAGGCGCAGACGACGCAACGCCCTCGGCGCCGCCAAGAGAAGCAGACCCGCAAGGGTCAAAAAGCCTGAGAGTCCGACGCTGCCGGCGCCACCGGCGGCGACTCCGCCCGAGGCTCCACCGGGGGCCGGCCCCGGGGTGGGGGTTAGAGGACGCCCCCCGCCGGCGACGCCGCCGGGGCCGTCATCGCCGGAGGAGCCGGCCGCCGCGGGGGCGAGCGCGGTGGCGTCGGAGACAAGCGCGACGGGAGCCTGGGTCAGCGTGACCGCTGCGCCCAGCCAACCGCCGGCGCAGCCGCCCGCTTCGGGACCGCCGAGGGCTGAGAGCTCACAGCGCCTGGCGACGGCCTGGCGTTCAGAGGCGGCGCGCGTGCGTGTCAGCGCCTCTTCGGAGGTCTCGTCCGAGGCTTCCTGGCCTTCGCCGAGCTGCACGATCTCCGAGCCTGTCGGTGGGACCGGGCCGCTCGGCGGTGCGCCTTCGGACACATCGGCGATCAGGCCGGTGGACGTGCCGGTGGGTGCGCTCGGCGCCGCCGCGGTCGTTTCCGCAGACTTTTCCTTCGGCTTTTCGGTTTCTTCGGAGCTCCCGTGCGATGGCGTTTCCTGCGCCGATTCCTTCGGCGCTTCGGGGGTCGGCGTCAGCGGGAGCGGTTCGGGCGTCACTTCGACGACGGGAGCAGGTGCTGGTTCCGGAGCGGGCGTGGGTTCCGGCGTGATTTCCACGACCGGCGGTTCAGGGGCTGGTCCAGCGGGGGCGGAGCCGACGGCTTCCTCGCCCGAGGATTCCACGCCCAGGGCTTCTACGGTCGTGCCTTCGGTGCTCGTCGTTTCCGACGTGGAGCTTTCGCCGGGGCCGGCCGGCTGCGGTTCGCTCGCCCCGTTACCGCTCGTGTCTTCCGGGGCCTGTTCGGAGGCGAGGCCTTCGGACGGTCCTTCGAGCGTCGAGTCGGCGCGAGCCGCCGGAGAGAGAGCGAGCAGGCTCAGCATGGCCAAGAGAACCGTTCCCAGGCAAATCAGGCGTGTGGAGACGATCCGTGTCGAAGGGCTTGAAGCTGTCCCGAGCATCTTTCCTCGTTGCTCGTGCTTTCCCAGAACAGGAGACTATAAACGCAGGCGGCGCCGAGCGCCATCGCCGGGCACGCCCTTAGGTGAGACGCTGCTCGATCTGCTCCATGACGAGCGCCTCGACGGCTTGCCAGTAGCGCTCGCCGTGACCGGAGCTGGCCGCCGCCGGGTCGCCGATCGCGCCGTTGGGAGAGATCGATGCGACGCCTCCGGAGAACATCGACGCGACGGCCTCCTGGAGGTCGCCGGTGTAGCCGGCCTCGGCCCGCTCCATTCGCACCAACTCGGGGTGGATCGAGAGCATCATCGAGGTCTCCCACTCGCCCGCGTGCAGGCCGCCATCGGCCAAGGGGACACCGTGCTCGGCCTCGCCGAGCTGAGCGATCTCGAACAGCACCGACAGATCCGTCAGTGCGATGACACGTTCGCGCTCCGCCTCCTCGAGCAGCTCGATGGCTGCGCCGAGCGGGACGAAGTTGCCGCCGTGGGTTGGCATCAGCACGATCCGCGCGAACCCCCCTCGCAGCAGCGAGCGCACGAGGTCGGCGACGATCGCATGGTAGGTCGGCTCTGCCAGCGAGATCGTGCCCGGGAAGCCGACGTGATGCTCGGAGCAGCCGACACGCAGCGTTGGGGCCAGGAAGGCGTCGAGGCGGTCGGCGAGCCTTCGTGCGAGGTGATCGCCGATCAGCGCGTCAGTCGCCAGCGGCATGTGCAGCCCGTGCTGCTCGGTGGCGCCGAGCGCCATCACGACCGTGTCGTGGCCGCCCTCGATCAGGGCCTCCACTTCCGGCCAGGTCATCCTGTCGAGCTCGATCGCAGCCACGCCTGCCAGCCTAACCGGGGTGGCGTTGCGGGGCGCGGCGGTCGCAAGGCCCCTAGGCGCGTCAGGAAGGACTCGACCGCCACGCAAGGTGCCGACTGTCGTTCGACGACCTGCTCGGACGGTACCTATAGGCGGTTTCTTCCTTGCGCCATCCTCTCCGGATCGCAGAGCGCGCGGCGGCCTCTTCATCGCGGGACCCGTGTCTCTCACCGGCCTTCGGGCGAACCGGACCAAAGCTTTGGGGGGCGCCGCGAGTTAGGAGCGCGCAGCAGTCTCGGTGACGCGTAACCGTTTGGTTTCCCGCTACATCGGGGCGGTGCTATGTTCCGGATGTTGACAAGGGGGAACGGCCACTGAGCCGCCGCACGACCCTCGAGCGTCGAGGTCGAGCACCCAGCGAAGGACCGGCGACCCCCGAACGAGAACTGCAAACGCAAGGAGGTCCAGGGGATGAGACGGACAAGGATGGTGATCGCCCTCGTGATGGGCGTCTGCGCGCTGGGAGTGCTTGCCGCACCGGCGCTGGCCGTCAAAGAAAAGCCGGTGTTCGGGAAATTCCACGCGACCGCGGCCGGCTCCGCCAAGGGCATCGGCGAAGCCGGTGAAATGACCCTCGGGCCCTACAAGTTCGAAGAATGCGAAAAAGAACTTCACTCGACCGGCAACGTCGTGATGGGCGAATCTGAAACCTTCTTCCAGGAAGTCAAGTTCAACCACTGCGAAACCCTGAGGTCGGCTGGCGGCGGCCTACAGGAACCTGTCTACGCGAACTTCATCCTGGGGATGGAATTCCACTCCAACGGGTCGCTGAAACTCGGCCCCAACACGGCGACGTTCTCGGCGGGCAACAGCTCGTGCGTGGTCAACATCCCGGCCCAGTGGGTTCCCGCGATCGCTGAAACGAAGGGCGAAGAAAAGACCTTCGAAGACGCCGGCTACTCGACCGAAAAGGAAAAACTGGAAGGTGCCCAGGAGAAGAAATTCGGGGAATTCCGCGAAAGACTCGACCTCGAATGGGAAATCAAGGGGATCACGACGACGGTCACGCTGACGCCGACGTGCACCTATAAGGGCTCGCACCTGAACTCCGCCGGAGAAGCTAAATTCAGCGGCGGCAAGATGGAAGGCGAACTCGAAGAAGTGACGCTCACCGGCGGGAACCTCAGCTTCGTTCCCGCGATCTGACCGAGGCTTGAGAAGCGGGCCCCGTCCCTCGGGCGGGGCCCGCTCCCACCTCCAGAGCGGAAGCTCAGGCGAGCACGGCGAAGCCCTCGTCGCCGTCGATGACCTCTCGCTCATCCAGCGTGATGTCGATCCTGGCGACGGGGGTCTCGACGGCGGGACGCGTGACCCTGGGGTGGCGATAGACCCAGCGGACCCTCGTCGGCTCGGTGCGCTCGCGCTCGGCCTCGCGCTGTGCGAGCCAGACCTTGTATGGGTCGGCCGCACGCGGGCTCGGCCCCGACGGTTCCCGGCGGAACTCATACCCGCCCTCTGCGTCCTGCCGGTCGGCGCCATCTCCGGCGTAGCTGTCGGTGAGAAGTGGCCTGTCCGCCCTTATCAGTCCCATTGCTGCTCCCCGCTGATCGAAGCCCCCGCCGCGGCTCTGCCCCGGCCGTGGCCGATGGCGAGGCGACATTGCTTGCTGCCGGGCAAGCATGCGCCTTCGGCGGGCCGGTCGTCCGGTTCCTCGACGAAGGACCTAGCGTTTGTCACGGCGGCCATACACGCCTGTCGTCCTGAACGGGAGGTGCTTGTCGTGCCTAACGGGCAGCGGCTCGAGGAGCGGTGCGCCAGAGCAGGAAGAGCAGCGCCACGAGGAGCGCGGGGGCGAGCGTCAGGCTGGGGATCACATCGCCGTGGCCGATCCCTGAAGATGCGATCGCGACGGCCATCGTCACGGCCAGAACCAGTGCCACGGGAGTGACGAGCAATCGTAGGACGAGCAGCACGCCGCCGCCGGTCTCGAGGATCCCGGCGAGGATCTCGAGCGTCCCCGGCCACGGCAGCCCGAACGTCCTGAAGGCATGCAGCTCCCAGGAGTGGAATACGAACTTGACGAGCCCGGCGAAGATGAAGATCACGCCCGTGAGTACCCTCACCCGCTCCGTGGTCTCCGCTTCGCGGCGCTTGCCCGCGCGGGGCGGGGCGGCATCGCCAACGGCGCTCATCTTCTCTTCAACTCAGGACGGCTCGCGGCGGGCACGTCAGACAAGTTGGCAGAGTCGGCTTCGTACCTCGCCAGTCGAGCGTCCGGCCTGCTCAGGGGGCGCTGGCCGGCGCCGAGACCGCGAGCACTTTGCCGTTCTTGTCCAGTGCTCGGACCTCGAAGGCGGTGGCAGTGCCGGGAACCTCGATCTGGGTCTCGAAGCCGGCCCACGGCGCGCTCGCGACGGGTGTGAGCGCTTCGGCATCGGTGCCCGCCAGCACTTCCCAGCTCGTCACCTTGGTAGCCCCGTTCCAGCTCGCGTAGACGGCGACTTCGCTTGGCGACTGCCGTTCGGCGTCGATGGCGGGCGATGTCGACGGTTCGCTTTCCCAGGGGAATCGAAGGACGCGGTATGAGCCGTCGCCTTTGGGCAGTTCGGCGTCGAACAGCAGCTGTCCCCGTTTGTCGCTTTCGCCGCCCTTGGCGAACTCGGAGAAGGCCTGCGACGAGCCGAAGCCGACGACGGCGTCTCCATGGCGCATGACCTGCATGCTCCCCTCCGAGACCGCGACCGTGAAGGTTGGCCGGGGGTACTGATGCACGAGGCTGACCTTGCCGTGGGCGATCTTCAGCTTCAGTCCCCGGGAGGTGCCATAGACGGGCGGGCCGGCTTCGTCGGCGAACATCGTCAGGAAGTTGAGGTTCTTGCCTTCCAGGCGCGCGTCGTGCTGGAAGTGGAAGACCGTGTGCTTCTTCATCGTGTAGGAGCTCGACTTGCCGGCGATCTGCCAGTTGATCGCGCCGCTGTCCTGGTCGATGTCATAGACACCCGAGGTGTCGCGCATCGAGACAAGCAGGCGGTGTTCGGGCAGCTGCTGGATCGAGTTCAGGTGGTAGGGGTCCCAGACGCCGCCGTTCGGCGGGACTTCTGTTTCGGTCAGGGCGACATGGCCGAGCGCGTGCCACTCCCACATGACCAAGCCGGTGTGGATGTCGATCTCCTGCACGACCCCGTCGATCGTCGGCGGGCTCGATTCGCTGCAGGTCGGCAGGCACTCGAGCTCGTAGGCGTCGAGGAAGGCCGTTCCCTGGGGGGTGACGTCGAGCTCGTGGATGTCGGCGGCGAGGCCGTTGCCCGTTTTGATGTGGGCGACCGGTTCATATGAGGAGTTGGCGATGATGCCTTCGCCGAGCCCGTAGGCCGCTTCGGTCACGCGGCCCTGCCACCAGGCGATATCCGTTTTGCCTTCATAGCTGGTCAGCTGCAGGTCGGCGCCGATTTCTTCGGGAGGCAACTGATCCCACCAGCGCAGCCGTCCCTGCGGGTCGAGGATCATCAGCCCGTTGGGCCCGACGGTTTCGAATTCGAGCAGTTTCGCGCCGACGTGGATGGTGGGCGAGGGCAGCGGGTCGAGGAAGAAGTCGCCTTCGAGGCTCGGGTCGGCCGTGTTGACTTTGATCGTCGGCGGGCGCAGGCTCGGCTCGGACTTGAAGTGTTCGAGGTCTTCGGGCTTTTCGCCGGGCGCTTCGAGCAGTTTCTCCGGCGTCGCCAGATTGGCGACGCTGAAGGAGTCTTCGAGCGGGCCGCCTGCTTTGAGGTCGACGACGACGTTCACCGTCTCGCCTTCGACCAGCGGCGCGTCGAGGATGAAGCTCGCGCCCTGGCCTTCGCTGTAGTCCTCCAAGCGGCCTTCGTGGCTGCCGCTGGTGGTGCCGGTGACGCTGACGGATTCGATGTTCGAGGGCGCGGTGCCGAGGATGCTGATCTGCGTTTCGGGCATCGCATCTGGCGTTCCCGGCAGCGGCGAGATGGTGACGGCGCCGGCCGCGGCCGGTACCCCGAGGGCAGCCGCGAGGGAGATCGCTGCCGCCAGCAGCGTCCCTCTGATCCGGGTGAACCGGCTCCGTCCCATGCTCATCTTCTTCGCTCCTCGATCGTTTCGCGGTCGTCCGTGCCCTGGTCAGTCGATCAGGATCGTCGGGCCCTTCTGGGTGAGCGTGTCGTTCTGTCCCGTCGGGACGCCTTCGAATTCCTTCAGACCTTTGAGGTTCGACGCCAGCGGCTCGGATACGAAGCCGCCTTCTTCCCAGACGCCATCGAACGCCGGTTCCCCGGTCGTGGGGCTCGCCGTCAGATCGATCGTCTCGAACTTCGATGCTCCCGCCGCGGGCACGAAGCTGGCGAGCATCGTGCCGACCATTTCAGCCGTCTCGGCGCCGCCCGCACAGACCACCTTGGTGAGCGCTCCGCCGGGAGTCGCGGGCTTGATCTCCAGCCCGGCTTCGGTTTCTGCTTCGTTCAGCCAGGCCAGCTTCGTGGCGAGCGGTTCGCTCGTGACCGTGCCGCTCTTCTGCCCCGGCGAGTTGCACGGGCCCGCGAGCCCGCCGGTCGCCTTGCAGCCCGAGTAGCTGACGGACATCGTTCCTGCCGTCGAGCTGGTCAGGGTGCCGCTCTCCTTGCCGCCTGTGCATTCGAAGTGGCCTTCGATTTTTTCCGTCAGCGGGGCGTAGAGGTAGATGTCCATTTTCCCTGTGGTTCCCTTGAGCTTCCCGGGGAGCTTGGCCGGCCCGAGCTCGTACTTGCCTTCGGATTTGGCGTTCGGTTCCGAGCAGGCCTTGTCGCTGAATTTGCCCGTGTAGGTCTTGCCGCTCTTGGCAGCCTTTACGCAGCCGACGTATTCGGGCTGCGCCGCAAGTGCTCCGACCGCGGTGATCGAGCCGAATGCGCAGATCGCTGCAGCGCACGTTCCCGCGATGATGCTTGCCCTCATGATCCCTCCTCCGCCCTCACAGAATGGGGGCGGGACCCTACCACGCTTATAGACACATCGTCAACTTTTCCCCGCCGAGCGGATAAGATCGCCTCGTGGCGAATAGGAGGGGTGTGGGAGAGAGCTCATCGCCGCGGGCGGGCACGCGGCCCTACCTCCGCGCGGAGGATCGCCGTCGACAGCTGCTGGAGGTGGCGGCGCGCATTGCTGGGCAGGAGGGCCTCGAGCAGCTCACGATCGTCGGGCTGGCGAACGCGGCAGGCGTCAGCAGGCAGCTCGTCTACGACCACTTCTCCGATCTTTCGAGCCTCGTTGCGGCGATGCTGATGCACCACTTCGCCGCCGTCGACGAGGCCGTCGCACAGTCGATCCTCCCGGAGAGCCATCCGGACGCGCTGAACACGCCGATTGAAGCCGCGCGGCGCTTCCTGGAGCTCAGCCGCGAGGACCGCCACATCCTGCGCAACCTGATGATCTACACCGACGTGCCGCAGCATGAGCTTTCGGCGCTGGCGATCGAGATGCGCGAGCGCAGCATCGATCGCTGGAGCATGATCGTCGGTGCTCCCGGCGACGTCGGCGCAAGGGCGCGGATCTGGGCGCTCGTCCTCGCCCTGCACGGCCTCAGCGATCTCGTCAGCACTGGTGTCCTGAGCGTCGATCAGGCGCTCGCGGATTTCGGCGCGCTGTTCGAGGCGGGCATGAGCGCGCCGCTGATGGACGGCAGCCGCCTTGCCGTCTTCGAGCGCTGAGCGCTCCTCAGCCTTCGAGCCCGAAGACGGGCGTGCCGGTCCGCTCGCATTCCTCGAGGAGCGCTCCGCGCAGGCGTCCCAGCTCGGCGGCGGCTGCCCGCCGCCGGGGGCGGCCGGTGTCGCGTTCGACGAGGTTGTGCGACTCGTTGGGATCGGCCTCGAGGTCGTAGAGCTCGTATTCGGTAGGCGCCTGACCGTCGGGATCCAGGTAGACGGCGTACTTCCAGCGGCGCTCGCGCACGCTGCGCAGGCGGTTGGGCTGCCCGGGAGCATCGCGGCGGGCCGTCCCCGCCTGATGGTCGTCGTAGGTGAACAGGGCCCGCTCGCGAGGCGCACTCGCCGTCGATTTGCCGGTCACGTCGAGGCCCGCCGCTCGCAGCGCTTCGCCGTCCGGGTCGGCGGCGCCTGCGAGCACACCGCTGAGGCTGGTGCCGTCGAGCGTTCCCGTCGCCGGTGCGCCGGCGAGATCCAGCAGCGTCGGCACCATGTCGACGAGTGAGACCGGCGCGTCGCTGACGGTGGCGCGCGGGAACAGCAGCGGGTTGGAGAAGACCATCGGAACCCTGATCGTCTCCTCGTAGGCGTTGAACATCTTCTGGCGCAGGCCGCCATGGGAGAGGCCCATCTCGCCGTGGTCGGAGATGCGCGCCACGATCGTCTTGGAGCGCAGCGAGCGGGGGTCGGCTGGATCGCCCAATGCGCTCAGCAGGCGGCCGACCTTCTCGTCGATGACGCTGTGCAGGTAGGCGTAGAAGTTGACGTAGTCCTGCTGTTCTGAGCGGCTGCGCAGCGCGCCCACATAGGAGGTCTGCCCGAGCTGCATCAGCGAGTGGACGATCGGCTTGTCGACGAGGCGTTCGTTGATCGTCGGCGGCAGCGGCACGCGAAGGTGGGCGAACTGCTCGCGCCCGTAGCCGCCCGCCATGTAGGAATGGGGGTAGCCGAGCACGTCGTGGGGGTTGACCAGCGAGACGATCAGACAGAAGGGCTCCGGCAGGGGCGCGCTCGACAGGAAGCGCTCGACCTGGCGCGTGTAGTCCTCATCCCAGCCGAGTCCCGAGTCGCCCGCGGTGCCGCCGCCGAAGCGCTTGGGGTCGGTGTTCTCTCCGGCGTCGGGGATCTCCCAGCCGCCGAATCCGTAGTCGCGCTCGAGGCGCTCGGCGTCGGCTGGGGCCCAGTCGTGGCCGCCTCCGAGTGGCGCTGTCAGGTGCCACTTGCCCTTGTAGACGACCGTGTAGCCGGCGTCGCGCAGGCGGGTACCGAGCGTCGGTTGGCCGGCCGGGAGCTCCGGCTCGTTGCCGGCGCTGGCGTCCAGCCCCAGCGCTCCGGCGATGAACGACCGTGCCAGCCTTGCCGGGGGGACGGCTTTGCCACGGGCGATCGCCGAGACCTGTCGCAGCACGTCGGGGAGGAACCGCGGGTTGGGCTTCAGGTCGGCATTGGTCAGCGTCAGGGTCACTCCATGGCGGGAGGGGTAGGTGCCGGTCAGGAAAGAGGCGCGGCTCGGGGAGCACATCGCCGTGGCGGTGCAGGCGTTGGCGAAGGAGACGCCCGTGCGACGCAGCTCCGCCTCGTTCGGCATCAGCTCCTCGAGCCACCCGGGCTCGGTCGGCCAATGCATCGGTGCGCGCTGCTGGTCTGTGACGAGCAGGACGAGGTTCGGCCGCCGCGCCGGTGGCGTCCCGTCGGGGAGAGGCTCCTCTCCGCTCTCCGGGAAGTTCATGGTCGTCATCTAGGAGTCATCGGCGACGGCCGCTGGCGTTTGCCGCAGGAGCCCAAGGTCCGACAGCGCCGTTTCGAGATCGACGATCCGGTCCTGTCCCCAGAACAGCTCGCCGCGCAGAGCGATCACTGGCACGCCCCAGTGGCCGAGCTCGGCGAGAGCGGCGGTGTCGTGCTCGACCCGCTCGCGCGAGGTCGGGTCCGCGACGGCCGCTTGGCACTCAGGCCAAGAGAGACCTGCTCTCCTACAGATCTCTCTCAGCCCATTCTCTGAGGACACGTCGATCGCTTCGCCCCATATCCCTCTGCCCGCGGCGAGGGCGAACTCGCCCGCGCGACCCTGTGCGGTGGCCAGTTGTGAGACCGCCAGGCAGCGCAGCGCGCCCTCGCCGATCGGGTCGTGGATGCGGCCGAAGGGCATGCCCAGGCGCTTTGCCTCACGGGCGACGTCGCGAAGGGTGTGCAGGCGCTTGGCGCGCGGCACCGACTGCCCGCGCATCGCCATCGGGATCACACCGCGGAACTTCACCTCGATATCGAAGCGCTCGGGCAGCGCGAAGACCCGCGGCGCCGACAGGTAGGAGTAGGGGCTGCGGAACGAGTAGAAGTAGTCCAGCGATTCGGTCATCGCGGTGTCCAGCCGAGCTCGTCGAGCCATTCGCAGATCTGGCCAGGCCGGTCGTGCGCGAAGTACCACCGGCCGGCGACCCAGGCGGCGGGCGTTTCGTAGGGCCCGCGACGGGACATCCGCTTCTCCGCCTCCCGCACCGCGGCGGGGTCGCGGCGAGGCTCGGAGCCGACGTGCTCGCGCCACAGGTCAAGGAACGCGTGCCGTTCGATCGGCCCGTCGCCCTCGAACCACAACCGGCGAAGCGCCGCGATGGTGAACACGAGCAGGGCCGGATTCGGTCCGGCGGCTGCCACCCACTCCGCCAGGAAAGCGGTGTCGGCGGCTCGGAGTGGGGTCTCGCGAGCGAGCGTCAATCCGGCTCTCCTCGCCAGCCGCCGAGCATCGGTGACGGCGTATTCCCGCTTCTGCCCCACGGCTGGATCGCCCTCGATCCCTCTTTCGATGACGGGCATCGGCACGATATCGACGGCGCGTCCGGCCAGCCGAGCCGACAGATCGATCGCGGCGATGGCACTACAGGGATCGTCGAAGGCGATGAACAACTCGAGGCGCTCGTGCCGGCCTCGGCGACGACGCGCTGTTGCCGTGAGCCGCGCCGGAAGCGTCACCTGCGAGGAGCGCACGATCGCTCGCGGCAGGGTGCGGCGCGCCAGCGTGTCGGCTACGACGCGCGGCGAGAGCCTGGCGAGCGGGGGCAGCTGGCTTGACACGGGCGGGAACCATACGCCTCGTCCTCGGCCGCGGATAGCCTGCCGCCTGCATGCGCCCCGCTCTCGGCATCCGCTCGCTCGTGCTGGTCCTCGCCTTGATCGCTCTCACGGTAGGCACGGCGGGGTGTGGCAGCAAGACCGTTGCCGTCACCTCGGCCAATGGCTCGGTGACGACGAGGACCGTCCCCGACGTGCACTTCGCCAAGACCAAGTTCGTGCTTCACATGGGCCTCGCCTTCGGAGCCTTTCACCGCTACGTCTACAAGCCCTACAAGGCCGGTGCTTTCAGCTCGGGCGCGCAGGGTCGGGTGAAAGCCCTGCTGAAGGCAGCCAGCGGCGCCGTGTTCGCCGTCCACGAGTTGAAAACCGCGCGCGACGACGCACTGTCGGATTCCCGCCTGCGGCCCCTTGCGGAAAAAGTCGAAGGCCTGCTCGGCAAGCTCTCGAGCCTCGGCGGCTCGTTGAAAGGCGGCTCGTTGCATCCGGCCGCGATCGAGTCCGCGGCGGTGGCGGTGACCTCGCTTGGCGCCGCCAGCGGTGGGCTTGGGGCGACGATCAAAGAGGTTGCGCCCGCGCTCTGAACGAGCGACTGCCCGCCAGGCTGGGTAGATTGCAGCGATCTTGAAGCGCTTCCTGCCGATCCTCGCCGTCGTCCTGTCGCTCGCGTGCCTCGCGGCATCGGCATCGGCCGCCTCGATCCGTCCTCCCAAGCTCGGCGCCTGGACGTTCGACGGCGGCGGCTTCACGGTCGTCAAGGGAACCGGCAGGAGCCGGGGGAAGGATCTCGTCGAGAACTTCCACATCAAGACGCCCGCTGAAGAAGGCGGCTGTCCCGAAACGCCAGTGACGGCGACGGTGCTCGGCAAGTTCCCCCTGAAGGTATTCACCCGCGGCGGCTACAGCGTCTGGGGGGTCGGGCGCAACGTCGGCGGCGAAGCCGAACCGATGCCCGTCAAGGTCTCCGCCGGAGGAACGACTGTCACTGGCGGCTTCCGGATGGTCTGGGACTTCGAGCGCGTCACCAGCGAGGTGCTCGGCATGACTGTCTCCTTCGGCGAGTGCACGATGTACCCGGCGTTCGCCACACCGAAGAAGAAGTAGGCCCGCTCCTGCGGCCGCCGGAAAGCCCGGCGACCGCTGTTCACGACGCGACTAGTCCTCGGGCCACTCGGCCTCGCCCATCACGCCGTCGCCATCCTCGGGCTTGGGGCCGCCGACGGCGATCACGTCCAGACCGTCAGGGCCGGCCTCGAAGGATCTGACGACCTCGGGGGCGACGCGCACGACATCCCACTCGCGCAGGTCCTTCGTCTCTTTGTCGAGCAGGATCCGCCCCGAGCCACGGACGACCACGTAGGCCTCCTCCTGCTCGCGGTGGCTGTGCGCCATCGGGCTGCGTAGGTTGGGCGCGTAGCGGAACAGGCTGATCCCGAGGTCGCGCGAGTCGAGGTGCTTGCGGCCGAAGCGGCCGTCGATTCCGGGGGCGCGATCGCCCACCACGTTCTCGACGTCGAGCAGGTTCACGGTTGAGAAACTGGACATTTTGGCTCCTTGGTTGGCGGGTGGATCAGTCTCGTTGGGTGAGGCTGTGGCTCAGTCGCCGCTGGGCGTGAGAACCATCACCGGGATCACGCGACCTTGGGCGCTCTGCTCGTATTCGGCGAACTGGGGCGCGTTCTGCTTCTGGGTCTCGAACAGGCGGTCTCGCTCGGAGCCCTCGGCCTCCTCGACGAGGACGGGGATCGTCTCCGTTCCGACCTCGATTGAGATGTTCGGGTGGGCCTTGAGGTTGTGGTACCAGTCGGGGTGGGAGGGCGCGCCGGCCTTGGAGGCGAAGATCACGTAACGGCCATCGTCGGCCTGGTAGACGAGTGGGTTGATCCGGGCCGTGCCGGACTTCGCGCCGGTGTGGTGGAGAAGCAGGAGCGGCATGCTCTCGAACATGCCGCCGACGCGGCCTTCGTTGGCATGGAACTCGTCGATGATCTTGGCGTTGAAGTCAGCTGGGGAAGTCGACACTTGGGTCCTCCGGTCGCGTGCGGGGCTGGGACGAGTCCAGTCTATGCGCCTAAGCGGGCCGCGGTCCGCGGTCAGTCGCCGAAGCGTGGAGGACGGCGCTCGCGGATCGCCTGGGAGCCCTCCTGGACGTCGTCGCCGAGGAAGCTGAGCATCTCGTAGGCGACGCTGGCGTCGAATGCGGGGATCGCCTGACGCAGCCAGTGGTTGAGCGTTCGCTTGGTCCAGCGCGCCGCGTCCTGGGGGCCGGTGGCAATCCGCTCGGCGACCTCCAGGGCGGTCTCGAGGACCTGCTCGGCGGGTACGCAGCGGCTGACCAGTCCGATCCGCTCGGCCTCACGGCCATCCAGGAAGTCGGCCGTCAGCAGGTAGTACTTGGCCTTCGCCATGCCGCACAAGAGTGGCCACAGGATCGCGGCGTGATCGCCGGCGACCACGCCGAGGCGCAGGTGCCCGTCGGTCAGACGGGCGTCCTCGGCGATGATGCTGATGTCGGCCATCAGGGCGACGGCCAAGCCGGCGCCGACGGCGGTGCCGTTGATCGCCGAGACGATCGGCTTCTCGCAGTCGAGCATGTTGGTGACCAGTCCTGCGGCCTCGCTGGCCATCGCCGCGACGCGCCGGTAGTCGCCGGCCATCTTCTGGATCATCTCCAGGTCCCCGCCCGCTGAGAAGGCGCGGCCGGCACCCGTGACGACCGCCACGCGGACCTGCTCGTCGTCGGCCACGTCACGCCACACGCCCGCCAGTTCGGTGTGTAGCCGCTCGTTGGTCGCGTTCATCCGCTCGGGGCGGTCGATCGTGATCAGCAGCACGCCATGCTCACGGCGCTCGAAGCGCAGGTGCTCGTAGTCGTCGGGGTCGAGCGCTCTCATCCGGCCATCGTCAGCCCGCCGCTGACGCTCAGGACCTGGCCCGTGACGAACCCCGCCTCGGCGGAGGCGAAGAAGGCGATTGCGTTGGCGACGTCCTCGGGCGTGGCGAGCCGTCCCATCGGCACGGCCTTCTCGAGCGCCTGCTGCAGGCGCTCGGGCTGGGCGCGGAACAGGGGCGTGTCGGTCGGGCCAGGGCAGACGGCGTTGGCGGTGATGCCCTCACGAGCCGTTTCCCGAGCGAGCGACTTAGTGAAGGCGATCACGCCGCCCTTGGCCCCCGCGTAGACGGCCTCGCCGCTGGAGCCGACCCGTCCGGCGTCGCTTGCGACGTTGACGATCCGTCCTCCCTTGCCACGGTCGAGCATCGCCTGCAGGAAGACATGGGTGACGGCGACGACGCCCAGCAGGTTGATCGCCACGACGCGCTCCCAGAACGGCCGGTCGGTGTCGGTGAAGCGGCGCGTCTCATCCCAGCCTGCGCAGTTGACGATCACCTCGGGGGTGGCGCAGTCGCGGGTGACGTCCGCGGCCATGCGCGCCACAGAGTCGTGGTCGGCGACGTCCACCTCGAAGGCATGGAGGCGATCTCCCGCTGGAGTCGCCTCCGGTCGGAGATCCGCCGCGGCCACGGTGTAGCCCGCGGCACTGAGGCACTCGGCGGTCGCCCGCCCGATGCCCGAAGCAGCCCCCGTCACCAGCGCCACGCCAAGATCGCTCATGGCGGGGAGGCTAGCTATGCCATCACTTGGCTGCTGCCTTGCCGCAGTTGCTGCAGATTTTGCCGCTTCCTTCGCACTTGGGGCAGGTCTGCGTCAGGCCGAATCCGCCGTAGTCCTTCCCCCCAAAACCGCTGCACTCGGGGCACTTTTCCGTATCGAACTTCCAGCAGTTTGAGCACTTGCCCATTACATCCTCCTGTCGGTTATTTGCTGAGGGTCGCTTTCAGCCTGTTCACTGCTCTGGCCGCGCGTATCACGCTGCGGGCGTCGAGCGTCCCGGCTCTCACCTCGCTGCGCAGCGTCTCGTAGGCGCGTGCCGACGATGCTTCCGATTGTGCGTAGAGGAGAAGATCGAGACCAGCGTGCACCGCCCGGCGGGCAGGACCCCGTAGCGTGGCGATCGCGGGCGAATCGAGATCGTCGCTGATCGTCACCGCGTTCACCCCGGCAGCCGGCAGCTCGCGCTTGTAGATCTCGGGGCTGGCGACGGCAGGCGTCGATGAGCCGGTTAGGCTGGGATAGCCGGCGCTGCTGATCATCACCAGCGCGCGCGGGCCGCGTCCGCAGCGACGGTAAGCGGCGTAGTCGCGCCGAAGCGAAGCGCCTGGCACGGCGATCGAGACAGACGCGTCGTCGGTGCTCTGAGTGGCATCGCCGAGCCCAGGGAAGTGCTTCAGCGTGTAGGCGACACCCGCTTGGGCGAGGCCATCGGCGAAAGCGCATGCACGGCCGGCGACCAAGGCAGGGTCCGACCCGTACGCGCGAGTCCCCAAGAACGATTCAGGATCGTGCTCGACGTCGGCGACCGGAGCCAAGTCGACGTTTATGCCGATCGAGCGCAGTGCGGCACCTGTAGCCAAACCCTCGCGCCGGGCCTGCCGAGCAGAGCTCGTTTCCGAGGGGGCCAGCGCGGGCGGGATCGAGGCGATGCGCTTGACTTCGCCGCCCTCCTGATCTGTCATCACGAGCAGCGGATAATCGGCCGCAGCCCTGGCTTCTCGCTGCAGGGCAGCGATCGCCTCATGGGTCGAAGCGCCGCCGCCGCTCGTGTTGGCCGCAAAGAGGATCACGCCTCCGACCTGCCCCGCCCGGATCCGTTGGAGCAGACGACGCGGTGGCTCTGTTCCCGGGTATCGCGCGATCACCAGCTCGCCAAGCGATCGCTCTGCGGCGGCTCGCGAAGGCTGGGCTGCTCGCGTCACGGGGGCACTCGTCGAGGTGGTCGTGGGGTTGCCGCGGGCCCGCCCCGTGGTCGGACGGCGAGGCCTGCCCTCGCGATGACGGCCTCCTGTATTCGCCACGATCAATGCAACGGCAACGGCAAGAACCGCAATGAGGGCGCCCGCGAGGCGTGCTCTCGTTTTGAGGCGCCTAGGTCCCGCAGGCACCGTGGCGCACTGCTCCTGAAAGGCTGTTGCCCGAGGGTTCGTAGCGCCAGATACCGTCGTGTGCCACCAGGAGCACCGTGCCTTGGAAGAGACGGCACCGAGTGTCGCTACCGGGTGTCGCGACGCGGTCTCGTGCGTAGAACTTCACATACACACGTGCGGAGCCTCGGTTGAAGCGAGCTTTCCCGACCCCGACGATGTGGACTTCCGGATCGGCCGTTTCGCGGTTGGCCGTCCAGTTCGGGTTCGTTGACCTGTAGCGCTCGGACATCAGTGCGAAGGCACCTGCATCGTCCCCGTTGCCCAGCTTTTCGAGGTGTTCTTTGATCGTGCGCGCCGGTGGCGAGAGCGACACGGGTTCAGTTTCTGCCGCCTGGCCGGTTGTTGGCGTGGTTTCTGTGGTGGTTGGCGTTTCGGCGGTTGGATCGGTTTGTTCTTGTGTTTGTGTTGGGGTTGGGGTGAAGTTGGTGTTGTTGTTTGAGTTGCTGCTGCTGCTGGCGGCGATTATGAGGAGGATGATGGTGGCGGCGAGCATGATCATCCGGGCGGGTGACCAGGGGTATTTGACTGTTGCGTCGCGGTCGGCGTGCTTGATCGCTTTGACGATGTCGAAGGAGTAGACGGGGGCTGGGTATGCGTAGAGGTAGAAGAGGGTTGTGTAAGTGCCGGGTGCGATCGCGACGTCTGTTGGACCCTTGGGGTTTGGCTGGTTGATTTGGCAGCACATGGTGTCGTTGGACACGTCTACGTAGAACTTGTTTTTCCCGAAGCCGACTGACACTTGGCCGGTTGGGTTGCATTTGGCGATCAGCTCGCCGCTGATCGCGTTGCGCTGGACTTCCCATCTGGCTTTGCGGAAGTAGTCGTTGGCTTTGCGCAGCAGGTTGGCGTTGCCGGTCATCCGTTCGGTGAACAGTCGAGCGACCTGTTCTTCGGAGAGGCTGGTCTTGACCTCCCACGGCTTGCGGGGGCTCCACACCAGACGGCAGGGGAATCTCGGCAACAGCATTTTCTGCGCGAACTCCGAAGCCTGCACCGAAGCCGAGGGAACGCTCGGTGCCTGCCGCTCGCGGCTCGATGCGGGGGGACCAGTTGGGCGTTCGGGTGCGGGTGTCCGCGGAGGCATCTCGACGGACATCCGGCCGACCTTTGTGCCGGTCGCCTGGCGCTCGCCACAGGAGGCACAGAACTGGACACCCTCGGCAAGCGGCTCACCGCAGGCACGACAAGCACGAGCGTCCGCGTCTTTGCTCTCCCGCGACGACGGGCTCTGCACGACCAGGGAAACCGGCGGACGGCCGCCTCCAATCCGGGCACTGCCGCGCGCGTGGTCCTCGCGAGATCCCGGCTGCCCAGCCGGTACCTCGGCGGGCTCCTCCCGCGCGGACAGCGGCGAGCCGCAATGCCGGCAGAACACATCCGATCCCGACACGGCCTCCCCACACGTCACACAAGTCACTGGCCTGCCCCCTTGTCGATGCGCACGATCAGAGCAGCAGGTATGCGTACTTGCGCGCCGTGGTTTCCAGAGCTTCCCTGCAGTTCCCGACTTCGTCCGCGATGGCCCCCTCCAGTGCACGGCACAAACCCTCGAGGAGCTCTGTCTCCTGCTCATCGACGAACGGGAGGATCTTCGTCCGCACCTGCTCGAGCAGTCCTTGAGAGTCTGCGTCCACCTCGGCGGAGGGCTTGGTGCCTGCTTCTCCTCCGCCGAGGGCCGCGCCGGCCATCGTCTCGTTGACCGATTGCGCCAACGAGACCAGGCCGGCCTTGTCTTTACTGGCCCCGAAGGAGAGGTCCTCATGCAGCAGCATGTCACCCGTCGTGTCGCTGGTGACGTTCACGTGAAGGATCCCGTCGACGTCGTACTCGTAGACGATCGTGAACGCGTTCTCATCCTGTGTGCGCGAGGGGTCGAGATCGACATCCCATTCCTTGAGGATCACGTTGTCGGGGTGATCCAGAGGCACCTCCGGATCACCCTCGATGACACGGATCGTCACGCTGCTCTGGCCGGAGTGGGCGGGCCGGTAGCCGTTCTGAGCCTTCGCCGGTAGCTTGTGGTTTCGGCCGATCAGGACGCTGAATTCCTCCACGTCTCGCTCGTCGACGGAGATCGTCCCGAGCGCATGCTCGGTCGAGACGAAGAAATCGGCGTCGAGCTCGTTCGCGAGTATCGCTCCCGCGATCGCTGCGCCCTCGGCGACGGCTGTCATCGGATCTGCGCCCGTTGCGGGCTCTTTGCCCAGCACCTCCGATACGAACTGCCGGACATACGGGATCTTCGAGCTGCCACCGACCAGCACGAGGTGGTCGATCGCCGAGGCTGAGATGGAGAGATCCTGAAGGCACTGGTCGATTGGTCCACGCGTCTCCTCGACCTTGCCGCGGATCGCGCGTTCGAGCACGTCGCGGTGCACCTCGCGCTTCGTCTCGTCGGGCAAGGTGATGTTCGTCGTAGGCTGCTCGGAGAGCAGGATCTTGGCGCGCTCGACTTCGAGGCGAAACAGCCCCCGGTCTTTCTCGTCCCAGGTCGCGCTTTCCGGGAGGTCGACCAGCAACGCCGCTTCGAACAGATTGTCGAGGTCGAGTCCTCCCGATCTCTGGATCCCCTTCGAGGCACGCTCCATGAACACGCCGGCCACCGTTTCGAGGACGGTCACATCGAGCGTTCCGCCGCCCCAGTCGAATACGAGGATCGTGTGATCCTCGCCGGCCGACAGCGAGTGCGCCATGGCTGCAGCCGTCGGCTCGTTGATGAGGGCCGTCACATCGATTCCCGCGAGCCCTGCACAGAGCTTGGTACGGAACCGAGCCACCCCGCGACTGTTCGCGGGGATCGTCACGACGGCGCGGTCGAGCGGCGCGCCGGCTTCCTCGGCTCCCTTTTTGAGCCGTGCGAACAACAGCGAGGCGGCCAGCTCTACCGAGTACTCCGCGCCCCCTATCCGGACGGTGTCTTCGGTCGCGAAGAGCCGCTTCACGGCCTCCAGCTTGTCCACCGGCTGGCTCTTAGCGTTCCAGCCGAACGTGGCCTCGCGATCGACGCCCACCCCCAGCACCGACGGCATGATCTTCTCGAAGCCCAGTCCAAGCCAGTTCGGAGGGGGGGTATCGATCGGGAGGAGGTCGACACCGTCACTGCCGTGCACAGCGACGACCGAGTTGGTCGTTCCGAAGTCGATGCCGATCGCGCTCACGCCTGTCCTCCTGGTGTTGTTAGCTCGTCAGCGGCGAGCTCTGTTGGCCCCTGCGCTTCGCCGGCTATCTCCGAGAGCTCCAGCTCCGGCTCGGCCGTGGGCGGCGGAGGCTCGTACACCCGCTCGATCACCCCGCCCCGGATCACGCGACCGCTCGCCGTGTCGATGTAGGCCGGACGCAGCAGCCGCTGTCCTGTCGCGTCTTCTGGGCCAACCATTTCGAACGCCTCGGCGACTGCCATGTCATCGACCCGCTCGAGCCCGCTCTGTTCGAGCCACTCGCGACTCAGAGCGGTGAGTTCCTCGCCGCTCGCGCCTGTCCGCATCGCCGCATCGAACTGAGCGAGCTGGCCGAGGTGCGCAACGCGCTCGTTGACGGCCGCGATCACCTGTTTGCGGAGGCCGTTGTAGGCGTCAGCCGACATGCCCGTGTTCGGCTCACGTACGACTGTGACCAGTTCGATCCGATCGATTGAGTGGTCGAGCTTCTCCAGTTGGGTTTCGATTGCCTTCAGTCGCTCGTCGAGATCACGTCCCCGCATCCTTCGCTCCCCCCAGTTCGTAGCCATTCTCCGGTAGTGCCAGCGACTCGCGGAAGGCGTCGACCAGCAACTCGTCCAGCTCGCGACCGGCCTGTCCTCTAACCGCCACAAGGCTCTCCGGGTCCAGTTGGGGAGTACGGCGCGCAAGCGCCACGGGGGGTGCACGGAATAGCCCCTCGCCCGACGGCTCGAAAGCCGATGGATTGGCCGGCACGCGATACACCGACACCAGGTCTGCCGGGTTCGCGTGCAGCTCCTCGATCTCATGGAGCGCCCAGTTGAGATCCTCGACCTCCCACGCCCCGCCCTCGCGCCGCAGACGACGAGCAGCATAGGCAAACGCGCGTCGTGCGACGTCGCCGGACACGGCGAAGTCGACGCCGAGAATCAGATAGGGATTGCGCTCTGGCACCTTGTCTCCTAACCGAGGATTTCCAGGCAGCGGTGCTCGAGATCGCGGGTCGCCTCGATGAGTTTGTCCAGCCCGCCGCGTACGTCCTCGCGGTCGACGATCGTCACCCACGGCAGCATCTCGTCGCGGATCGACCGACAGATGCTCGCCACGGAGCGGAATCGCCCAAGCGCCTCGGAGTAAGCGGGCGAGCCCGGTTCGGCCCGTCCGCCGAGGTCGAGCGACGTGTTGAAGATGTCGATCGCGCGGTCGAGCTCGCGCTCACCTGCCTGCACCCGGTTGATCGCAACGCGGCGGGTGGCCAGCTCGACCACGGGCTCCAGACGAGTGCGAGCCTCGCCGTCCAGCCGTTGCCAACCCTCGCGCATCCTGTGGGTCTGCTGGACGAGGCTGTCGGCCACTTCCTCACCGTGAGCCGAGAGGTGGTAGGTGACGCCGGCGACCCCCAATCCGGTGAACAGGAGCGTGTCCTCTTGGCTCTCCAGCACTTGATGCTGGACCATCGCCAGCGCAACGGTGCCAAACGTCGAGTCAGGCTCGTCGAGGCTGTCGAACAGGATGTCGATCGCGGACGAGCGCAACGAGTCGCGCTCGTCCAAGAGCCACCTGGGTGCCGAGCCCGCCGCCATGGCCTCACCCATCACCTTGATCATCTGTGGAAGGTCCGCTGCACGCGCCCGGTAGAAGCGTGCCTCGAGGGTGTCGCGGTGAGGTGAGTCGGTGAGACTGTGGGCAGAGGCCAGCCACGCGCCGTCGTACATCGCCAGCACGTAGGCCAGGTGACGAAAGTCCTCGAGGGGGAGTTGCGCCACGACCAGCCTGCGTAGAGGACCCTGGAAGGCGTCCGGCAGCGGGCTGTTGTCGGAGTTGCGCCACGATCCCTCATCCGTGTTGCGCCAGATCGTCAGCGCCCTGTCGGCGGCTGCCATGCGCAGAGCAAGCGTTGGTGCCTCGTCCATCAGCATTCCCAGGTGACGTCCGGCTACTTCGGGGTCGAGGCCCACCGCGACGATCCCGATGTTCGCCAGCAGCGCCTCGGAGTGAACCCCTTGAATCGCCTCTTCGAGCGCACCGATCGCTCGGCCGTCCTGGCCCAGGTAGTGCAAACCGCAGGCCTTCAGGTTGAGCGCCTCGTCACGCACCGTCTCGGCCTCCGCGAGCGAGAGGCAGAAGTCCGCCGCGGCGATGGCGCGCTCCCAGTTGCCGAGAAACAGATGCTCGCGAGCTTGGTGCAGCGCCAGCCACTCACAGAACGCCGGATAGCGATCCTTCAGCTGGGGTGTGGGCGCCAGTCCGGTCGGTCCAGCGATCTCGGTGAGCACCGGCCAGATCGTTGGGTCAAGAACGAGCCTGTCGGTGAGCGCCTCGGAGATCGGGCGACCGTCGCTGTGGACGCCGGCCAGCTGGATCAAGTCCTCCACTAGCCCACGGGCCTCGGGCAGCACGTCTGCCGGGGAGACCGAGCTGAGCTTTCCAGCGCGGATCGCCAGCAGCGTGCGGTAGTGGCGCGTGGCGTCGCTGTCACCGAGCGACTCGAGTGTCTTTGTGTCGCCGTATAGAAAGGCGCGTCTGACGCGCTCCTCGTGGTGATCGAGCTGATCCACCTCCGTGTCCCGCAGATTCTCCGGCGTCAGTCTTGCCTTCAGGTAGCGGGTTCGATGCGGGTTCTTCGCCGAGCCTTCCAGCACCGCGTCGTCGGTCACCGCTCCCGACTCGATCAGATCGTCGAGGATCGGCAACGGGATCAGGTCGACCTCGCTCGAGTCGATGAGTCCCTTGCGCCCCGTCACGAGCGCCGTGAGAACTCGAAGGTTCGCCCCGAGGCGATCCTCCTGTCCGGGCCTCTCGGGCGTGCGGCCCGTGACCGCGGCGATCGCAGCGCGCATTTCGGCCGCCAGCGGCGCGGCCAGCGGCGAACAGTCGATCGCTTCGGTGACCACTTCGATCTCGTCTCCGGTGAGCGCGGCACTGTCATCGCCTCCAGGCGCGGAGAGACGGACGATCAGGCGCGCCAGTGGCTCCGACTGTAGGAACGGCGCGACTTGCACCGGCAGTGGTGTGAGATCCAACGAGGCACTGCGCCACGCCTGAAGCTGGCCGGCGGCAAGCAGCAGCTTGGGTCGATAGCGGTCCGCCGGAAGTCTCGATAGGGCGCTGAGCGCGGCGAGGGCGTCGCCCGCTCGTGCTGCGGCGATCGCAAGCAGCCAATCGCGCTCGCTGGCGGCCAGCTCGATGCTCGGCAGCAGCTCCGGTCGGCCCAGCGCCAGCACGTCGACGGCCAGGAGACGACGCGTCAGAAGGTCGCATGCCGACTCGAGCGCCGCATGTTGGAGCGTATCCGGGTCCCACTTGCGCTTTGTGGAGCCTTCGCCGATCGCGGATGCGACCGCGATCAGCCTTCCTGCAGGCGTACGCGCGTCGTAGGTTGCCGAACCTTCCTCCCAGTCGGAGGGGCTTGGCAGCTCGGCAGGATCGAGCAGCTCCGTCTCGCCAGACTCGTGGAGCAGCTTCGCCTGGCCCTGCTCTTCGCCGATCCTCACGACATGTCGCCTCCGGAGGCCGCGCCTGACCGCGTAGGTCAGGCCAAGCTCACCCTCCAGCTGCCGTGGCAGCTCGAAGATCGCTGTGCCGCAGTCCCCGCAGCCGCCGGCGCCAAATGGCTGATCGGCGCCGCAGGCGGGGCAGAGCGCAACTTTTATGTGCAGTCCCGATTGGAGTGATTGTGAGCCGGCAACGCGCCGCCGCTGTTCAGGGACGACGGGCGGAGATGGCGACGCGACACTGGTTCCGCAAGCGGCGCAGAAGCGGTCAGCCGCTTCGACCTCAGCTTTGCATTTGGGGCAAGCGGTAGTTGTGGCTGTGCTCACAAGTCAGCCTTTGCAAGAAGCGTGCGGACATCGCGGGTCCGTCCGCACGGATCATCTGCCCCCAGCGTCTCCAAGCCCATCCGTGTCTTCCTTCCCGCCATTCTCCACCCTGCGAGGGCGTACTTATACCAGTGCGAACCTCGTTGGTAAAGACAACTTGTTCGAATAATCCCAAGATGGTCACCCAGCCGGAAAGCGGATGAGGGTGGCCTTGCTCTCGCGAGCGAACTGCAACGGGCCGGCGATTCACTACTTCCAGTGCAACGTCGGCACGGCGACGCGCGAGGGCATCGAAGGACGGTTCTGGTTCGCGGCTACCTGGCCGATCTCCTACAACGGCAGGCGCATCTACGGGTTCCTCTACTCGGGGCCGACTCGAAGCGACTCGGGCCCGACGCTGCCTGATCCGTTCCCTTCCACAAGGGAGATCGGAGAGTTCGTTGTTCGGTGCGCTTGCCGCGCACGCCGAGCTGAGCGGGAACGCCGCGGAGGCGACGCGAGCGTTCGATGAGCAAGGTGGACCTTACGAGGCGGCGCTTGCCCACCGGCTCGGGCTGGCCACGGGCGCCCCGGTTGCGGGCCTCTCCGCCTGGCAGGCCGGCGGGCTACGCCGCCAGCTTCGCCGACAAGCTCTTGCCATGCTCTCGCGCGAGATCCTCCGCCGCGACACGCAGCTCCGCGGCGAGCTCTTTGAACTGATCCAGGGCTGGGTTCTCACCGACGAGCGTGAACTCGCTCTCGACCACGAGCAGGTCGAGTTGCCAGACGTCGGCGAGGATGCGGCGCATCCAGCCGGTAGCGTGATCCCAGCCCTCCCGTGGAGTGCCGGCTGCGTAGTAGCCGCCATGGACCGCTGCCAGGACGGCGGGCTTGCCGGCGATCGCCGGCTCGGTTCCCGCGGCCATGCGCGGATCGGTGATGACGAGGTCGACCCAGGTCTTGAAGTGCTGGGAGACCCCGAAGTTGTAGAGCGGCACGGCGAGCAGCAGCGCGTCGGCCGCGACGAGCTCGTCAGTCAGCGTCGCCGCCAGCGCCACAGCGGATTTCTGCTCGTCCGAACGACTCTCCTCGGCGGTTGCGCTGGCCGACACGGCAGCGGCCCAGGCGTCGGAGGGCAGCGGTTGGATCCCGATCTCGCGGTTGGTCACGGGCGCGTCCGGATAGGCCCCTCGCCACTCCTGCTGAACGATGTCGGCGATCCTGCGGCTGTGCGATCCCTCTGTGCGAATGCTTGCGTCGAGGCGGAACAGGGACATGTTGAAGGGTCTCCAGTCGTCGTCGGGCGTGCGCCGCCCGAGGGATTGGCCTTAGGTGCGGACTACGGTCCGTTTCAAGCGCGACACTAGCACGCAAGGGACTCTGGAGATATGCAAACGACGCTTCCTGAGTGCCGAGCCGGGTCGACAAGACGGACCCCTCGGCGAGATGCGCCGTCCTACACTGGCCATTGTCATCCCCCGGAGAAAGGTCGACCGTGGAACTCGAGATCTGGTCTGACATCGCCTGTCCCTGGTGCTACGTGGGCAAGCGCCGCTTCGAAGAGGCCCTGTCGCGCTTCGAGCACGCCGGGGAGGTGCAGCTCAACTGGCGGAGCTTCGAGCTCGATCCCGACGCGCCTCATGAGCGCACCGGGGATCGTGCCGTGCGGCTCGCCGAGAAGTACGGCATGTCGGTCGAGCGCGCGCGGGAGCTCGAGCAGAACCTCGTGACTGTCGCCGCTGAGGACGGGCTGGACTTCCGCTTCGACATCGCCCGCAGCGGATCCACCTTCGACGGGCATCGGGTGGTCCACCTCGCAGCCGAGCACGGACTGCAGGACGCGATGAAGGAGCGACTGCTGCGCGCCTACTTCACCGAGGGTGAGCTGATCGGCGACGAGCCGACGCTCGTGAGACTGGCCGAGGAGGTCGGCCTCGACGGCGAGGAGGTCGCCGCGGTGCTCGCAAGCGAGCGCTTCGCCGATGAGGTGAGGGGCGACGAGCGGACAGCGGGCGAGATCGGGATCAGCGCCGTGCCGACATTCGTCATCAACCGCTCGATCGGTGTCTCGGGCGCTCAGCCTCCGGAGGTGCTGCTGGACCTCCTGAACGAGGGATGGACCCGTCAGGAGGCCGGTTCGGCTGCTCTCACCGGCGAGGGCTAGAAGCGCTCCCGTGGGGTCCGACGGACCTTTGTAGGGCCGCTCGAACCGAGCTTTGGACAGGAGTCCATGTGATCGCGTGAGCCTCGGAGCGAGGATTGCTGCGATGGCCCTCCGACCGATGACTCCAGACGCCTTGGCGGACACGCCGACGGTCTTCGCCCGCTTCATGGGCGAGGGCGACGCGCGTAAAAAGACCGTGCGGGAGCTGCTCGAGATCTACCGGGAGCGCAGTAAGTCGCTGCGGGCAGCCGAAGACCGGGACGACGATCTTCGCGTCGAGCGCTTCATGGACGACATGGCCAACGAACGCTGGCGCGACGAGGTCATCATGCGCATCGGCGTCTTTGCCGGCACGACCCTGGTGATCGACGGCATCCACCGCGCGATCGCCTACCTGGCATGTGTCGAGCAGGGCATCAGCGCAGAGCGTCTGCCGGCACTCTGCGTCGAGCGCTGAGCTGAGATCGCGTCGAGCGGATCAGCGTCGGCGGCGCTGGCCCCACTCGCGCATCGTGCAGTCGACCTGCTCGTCATCGAGCGGGGGGGCGGGCATCGGCGTTGGCCTGCGCCGGTCGGGACGCAGCCCGTCGAGAGCTATGCAGAGGATCCGTCGCCACGCCTCCGGCGCAACCTCGTGGGTATAGTCGGCGGCTTCGCCGATCGCGTGCTGGAGCAGCAGGACGTCGGAGATGTCGAGGTCGTCGCGAACCGCACCGGCCGCTTGCGCGCGGGCGAGGATCGCCTCGACGACGGGCTGGATCTGACTGCGGCCCTGCTCGATCCGCGCATGGGCGGTCGAGGTGCTGAGCAGTAGCTCCTTGAGGGCGCGATCGGCGACCTGAAGCTCCAATGAGCGCTCGACGAACTGCGCCAGCGCTTCCCAGGGGTCCTCGATCTCGAGGCTGGCGTTGGCGGTCGCGAGGATCTCTGCAAGACGATCCTCGAACAGGGCGTCGATCAGCTGCTCCTTGTCGGGGAAGCGACGGTAGACCGTGCCGACCCCCACGCCGGCGTGCCGTGCGATCTCGTCGAGGGACACGCCGAGCCCGCGCTCGGCGAACAGCTCGCCGGCGGTGTCGAGGATGCGCTGGCGATTGCGCTCGGCATCGCGGCGCAGCGGTCGTTCGACGCTCGTGGTCATGCACCCATTGTAACGAAGTGGAGGACGCCGCTCCAAGTGGAGAATAGGCTTCCATTTCTGTGCTAGGCTGGTTGAAGTTGAGATCCCCTCTCCACTTTGAGAACCAGCCTCCACATAGGAAAAGCGAGAACGAGATGACCCCTGAGACCTCCTCCTCCCAGCACGAGCGCCGCTGGCTGATCCTGGCGATGGTCGCCGTCGCGCAGCTGATGGTCGTGCTCGACGCGACGATCGTGAACATCGCCCTGCCCTCCGCGCAGCGCGACCTTGGCTTCTCCAACGACAGCAGGCAGTGGGTGGTAACGGCCTATGCGCTGGCTTTCGGGAGCTTGCTGCTGATCGGAGGACGGATCGGCGACTACTTCGGGCGCAAGCGGGCCTTGGTGGCAGGACTGCTCGGGTTCGCGCTCGCCTCGGCGATGGCCGGCGTCGCACAGAGCCTCGGCATGCTCGTCGCGGCGCGGGCCCTACAGGGGGCGTTCGGAGCGCTGCTGGCTCCGTCGGCCCTGTCGATCCTGACGACGACCTTCACCGATCCGCGGGAGCGCGGCACGGCCTTCGGCATCTACGGCGCGATCGCCGGTGGGGGAGGGGCGATCGGATTGCTGCTCGGTGGTGTGTTGACCCAGTACATCGACTGGCGCTCGACGCTGTTCGTGAACCTGATCTTCGCCGTTCCCGCCGCCGTTGCCGCCTTCGTGCTGCTGGTAAGCGAGCTACCGGTCAGCCGCCCGAAGCTCGACATCCCAGGCGTGGCCACGGCCACAGGAGGTCTGTTCGCACTGGTCTACGGCTTCTCCAACGCCGAGACTCATGGCTGGGGCGCCGTGTTGACGGTCGGCTCGCTGGCGGTGAGCGCGGTGCTGCTGGTGTCGTTCGTCGTCCTGCAGGCTCGGGGCAAGGAGCCGTTGCTGCCGTTGCGGGTGCTGCTCGACCGCGATCGCGGCGCTTCCTTCGGTGCGATGGCGATAGCCGGCTCAGGCTCGTTCGGCGTGTTCCTGTTCCTCACCTACTACCTGCAGCGCACGCTCGGGTTCAGCCCGATCAAGACGGGCCTGGCGTTCCTGCCGTTGATGGGAGCCGTCATCACCTCAGCGACGCTGATCAGCACGCGGATCCTGCCGCGCACCGGTCCCCGTCCGCTGGTGCCGACTGGGATGGTCCTGGCGGCTGTGTCGATGCTGGCGCTGACGCGGGTCGGGGTCGACACCCGCTATGCCTCGCACGTGCTCCCGTTCCTGATCGTGATGGGGACCGGCATGGGGATGATCTTCGCCCCCTCGATGGCGACGGCCACGGGCGCCGTCGACCCGGAGGACGCGGGCGTTGCCTCGGCCCTCGTCAACACGATGCAGCAGGTCGGAGGCTCGATCGGAGTGGCTCTGCTGAGCACCTTCTCGGCGACGGCCGCCACGAGCTACGTGACTTCACACGGCGGCGCGACGGCCGGCACGGTCGCCGCGGCTGCCGTGCACGGCTACACGACCGCCTTCTGGTGGTCTGCCGGGATCTTCCTGTTCGGGGCGATCTTCAGTGGACTGCTGCTGCGCTCGGGTGCTCAGGCCCAGTCGTATGAGGCCGCCGGCGCGCCGGCGATGGCGCACTGAGTCGGGCCTCGACTAGACCGCCACGAGCACGGCCTGCACGACCCTCGCCCGGTTCTCCCTGAGGTTCCGGGCGAGGTTCGCGGCCTTCGCCGGCAGGTCGGGGACGAACACCTGCAGCCCGAGCGGGCCGGGCGGCGCGGCGAGCAGCGTGTCCATCGCTTGGACGGCGACATCGGTCAGGTCGTTCCAAGCCCGCGCCTGGAATCCGGCCTCGGCTGTGATCGAGCGCAGTTCATCGGCCGTCACGAGATGGCTCAGCTCCGGCTCAACGGCCCAAGGCACGGGGAAGCGGATCGGCTGCTCGGGCCCGGCGACGACGTCCCACAGCGCCAGCCGCCCGCCGCTGGCAAGGACCCGTCTGGCCTCCCCGTAAAGGCCTGTCTTGTCGGCGATGTTCATCTGCACGTGTTGGCTGAAGAGGACGTCGAAGCCGGCGTCCGCGAAGGGCAGGTCGAGCACGTCGGCCTGACGCACGTCGATCAGCTCGTCGAGGCCGACGCACTCGTCGAGCCAACGCGCGGTCTCGCAGTACTCAGCGGTCAGATCGACGGCCGTCACTTGGCAGCCGAACCGTCCGGCGAGGAACCTCGCTGCTCCGCCGATTCCGGTCCCCGCGTCGAGGACGCGATCCTCGGCCTTCACCTCCGCGAGATCGCCGAGGGCAGCGGTCGCCAGGCGGCCCATCGTGTGGAAGTCCTCGAGCATCGCGAGGTCGGCGAGCTCGAGCTTCGCGGGGTCCTTCCCCGCGTCGGCCAGCGCCCGTTCGATGTTCGCTCTGGTGAGCCCCGTCGAGTAGTGCTCCTCCACGGCTACGGGCACGCTCATGTCTTCTCCTTGATCGCTCGTCATGTCAGGCGGAGTTCGCCGTTGCCAGACTCGCCAAGGCGCCCTCGTCAACATTGTCGGGGAGCGCGATCGGCTGGGCCGGAAGCAGCACCGCCGCGGCCACGGCGCCAACGGCCGCGACGATCGCCGCCACCAGGCAACCCGCGCTGAGGCCCTTGATGAAGGCGCCGGAGGCGGCTTGCTCGACGGAGCCGCCGAGGGCTGCATGCCCGGTCCCCGTCAGGTGTTCGGCGACTCCGAGGGCGGCGCCGACCGAGGAGTGTGCGACCGACGCGAGCGTGTGGGGGAGTCGCTGTGGCAGTCTCGTCGTGAGGTGAGCGCCGTAGATGGAGGCGTAGACGCTGCCGATCACGGCAACGCCCAGTGTCCCGCCGAGCAGCCTCGTCGTGTCGTTGACGGCCGATCCGACACCGGCCTTCTCGCGTGGCACGACGCCCATGATCGCCTCGGTGGCGGGAGCGCTCGTCAGACCCATGCCAGTGCCATAGAGGACCATCTGGATGGCGATCAGTCCATAGGCGTTGCCGGGGGCGACGACCGCGGCGACCCAGACGTAGAAAGCGGTGACCATCAGGAGACCGGATGCAACGACGAGCTTCGTACCGAACCTGACGGCGAGCTTTGTGCCGAGCACCGACGACACGCCGACGGAGGCGGCGACGGGGAGCAGGTGAACGCCTGCCGAGAGCGCGTCATAGCGCTTGATGAACTGGAAGTACTGGGTCATCACGAAGATGAACCCGAGGAGGGTGAAGAACGAGACGGTCACCGCCGCGCAGGCGGCGGCGAAGCGAGGGTTGCGGAACAGTCCCACGTCGAGCATCGGGTCGCTCGTGCGGCGCTCCCAGGCGACGAAGCCGGCGAGCAAGGCGAGGCCGAGCACGAAGCCGGCGACGCTCCGGGCGCTGCCCCAGCCGTAGCTGGGAGCCTCGATGACGGTGTAGACGAGCAGCGCCATCGAGGCGCTCGACAGCACGAAGCCGGGCCGGTCGACGGGACCGACGCCCGTGTCGCGGGACGTCGGCACGAAGCGCCCGACGAGAGCCGCGGCAACCGCCGCGACAGGTGCCAGGGCGAAGAAGATGCTCGCCCAGGAGAAGCTGCCGAGCAGCCACCCGCCGACGATCGGCCCGAGTGCGATGGCGATGCCCGCGGTCGCTCCCCACAGCCCGATCGCGCGGGCACGCTCGGCGCGATCGGTGAAGACGTTGGAGATCAGCGAGAGCGTCGAGGGGAAGACCATCGCGGCGCCGAGGCCCATGAAGCATCTTGCCGCGATCAGCTGCCCCGAGTTCGCGGCGAAGCCACCGAGGGCGCTGGAGAGACCGAACAGGCTGAGGCCCGCGAGCAGTATCCCCTTGCGTCCGAGCCGATCGGACAGGCTCCCGGCGGCCAGCAGCAGGGCGGCGAAGACGAGGTTGTAGGCGTCGACGATCCATTGCAGCTGGCTGTTGGAGGCGTGGAGCTCGCGCACGAGCGTAGGCAGCGCGACGTTGACGATCGTCGTGTCGAGATTGATGGCGAACGCGGCAAGAAGCAGGGAGATGAGGATCAGCGATCTGTTGTTCATGCGACAACTATATAAAGCCTCAATATTAAAAAATCAAGTAAAAAGACAAATCTGTCAACCGGCGAGCTAGAATGGGGCCATGCGCACCTATGGGCAGTACTGCGCCATCGCCAAGGCATTGGACCTAGTCGGCGACCGCTGGACTTTGCTTGTCGTCCGCGAGCTGATGCTCCGAGGCCCGTGCCGCTACACAGACCTGCGCAATGGGCTTCCGGGTGTCGCGACGAACCTTCTGGCCGAGCGGTTGCGAGATCTCGAGGAGGCGGGGGTCGTGAGTCGCGAAGAGGCTCCCCCGCCCGTCGCCACGACGCTGTTCAAGCTGACCTCCCGCGGTGAGGAACTGGCTCCCGTGCTGCGCGGGCTGCTCGACTGGGGGACGCCGCTGATGGTCGAGGGGCCCGCTCCGGACGACGTCTTCATGAGCCAGTGGTTGAAGTGGCCCGCCGAGATGGCGCTTGCCGATCGCGACCCCGGTGCGCCGCCGGTACGGATTCAGGTGTTGGCAGACGGGGAGCCTGCGCTGCTCGAGACCTCTGAGGGAAGCGTGCGCTTCGCCTTGGGACGGGCGGAGGACCCCGATGCGGTACTGAGTGGCCCAGCTCACACCGTCCTGGGGCTGCTCACCGGTCACGTCGATCTCGACGGTGCCGGAGCGATGGGCTTGGAGTACGACGGCGAGAGAGCAGCGCTCGAGCGCGTCCTGCCTGACCTGACCGCTTAGGACATCGGCCGGGCTGCCCGGACAGGGCTGCGCCTAGCCCTTGGTCTTGCGGGCGATCGTCACGGCCTGGGCCCTCACGATCGCATTTTCCGCTCGCACCGTCAGATGTGCCTTGAAGCTCCGGTGGGTCTTCAGGAGTCGCTTGCCGGCGGAGTTCAGCGACAGCGTGACGACCTTGCTCTGGCCGGCGGCGAGCGTGACGTTGAGCTGGCCGATGACGACTTTGCGCGTAGTGGCGCCGGCCGTGATTGCGCCGACACGGTGATCGTGGAGGTGCTCCGTGACGGTCAGTTGGAGCGTCACCGTCGGGCAGTGTCCGCTGCCCGAGGAGCACTGCAGCGACACATGTACTGAGCCTGCTGTGATTTTCACTGGCTTGGCAAGGCTGATCTTCGGGCTGCTCTTTGTCGTGAAGCCCGCGACCCCAGATGAGCTGGTCGTGGTCGAGCCGGTGCTCGTCCCGCCTTCGGGGGTCTTCGGGGTTTCGTGGGTGACTGGCGTTTCTTCGCCCGACTTCCGAGGAGTTGTGACGGCGAAGATGGTCCCATCCAGGTCGGAGAGTGATGGGCTGGTTGTCGCGTCGACGGTGACGGTCACGCACGGCGGTTCTCCTGTCGGTTCCGTCTGGTTTGAGGCGGTCTGCCAAGTGCGGGTTGCGGGGTTCCACCATTGGACGCTTGCGCCGGCTTCGATACCGCAGAGCTTGAAGTCGACGCTCGTGAATTTGCTGCCGGTGCTCGTGGCGACGTCGAAGTAGCTCGTCCCGTCGCTGAGCTGCGCCACGGGGTCGCTGGCGTAGACGCCGACGTGGACCGTCCCTTCGCCTTCGCCCGTCGCAGTCAGCGTCGAGCCGTCGGGCGAGGAGACCGGTTCGGTGGTCGCCGCCCCGTCGGGTTCGGTGCTCGTCGCTTCGTGCTCTTCTTCGAGTTCCGTCGAGGTCACGACGACGCTGTTGGAGGTGCCCGGCTGGCTTTCGCCCACGGCGTTGACGGCGGAGACGTTGAAGGTGTATCCCGTGCCCGCGGTCAGGCCTTCGATCACAGCGGAGGTGGCGGTGGCGGCGACCGTGGCCGACTCGCCGCCGGGGTTCGCCGTCACGACGTAGCTCTCGATGTCGGATTCCCCGTCAGAACTCGGAGCGGTCCAGGTCACGCCGCCCGATTCAACACCGGCCGAGGCGGTCACGTTCTCGGGCGCCCCCGGAACGTCCTGCACCTTCAGCGTGAAGTTCTGCGTTGCGTCGGGGTCCGTGCCGTTGGAGGCCGTGATCGTGAGGGGGTAGACGCCGGCCGAACCTTCGGCGGGGGTCCCCGTCAGCTCAGCGGCGCCTTCTTCGGTTTCCGCGAATTCGACACCTTCCGGCAGAGGGCCGGTCTCCTTCAGCGTGGTCGGCTTCGCGCCCTGCGCCGTGACGGCGAACGACTTGGTGTCGCCGACCGTGAACGTCGCGGCGTCAGCGGAGGTGATGCCGAGCGTGTCGAGCGTGAACCGGTCGGCGCTGGTGATCGGGCTTCCGACTTCGTTGCCTTCTTTGTCCAAGAACACGACCCCCACGTCGACGACGAGCTTCGTCTGCCCCTCGGGAATCTGTTTTTGGAGGGCTGAGAGGTCGGGGGCGGTTACTTGGATTTCGTCGGGGCTGGCGAACCCGTTGCCGCCTTCCCCGGTTTCGTCTTGCTGGATTTCGACGGTCTTGACTTGGTCTCCGCCTAGATAGAACCGGACTGAGGCTGTTCCGCCGAC
>DATBBF010000016.1:0-386341 GCA_036271135.1 Solirubrobacteraceae bacterium | reverse complement strand
ACTCACCCGTTCGCGGCTCTGCCCCAGGGCAAGCCCTGGTTCGTCGCTCCACTTGCATGTGTTAAGCACGCCGCCAGCGTTCGTCCTGAGCCAGGATCAAACTCTCCGTGAAGAACTTCACGAAAAGCTGTCATGGATTTGTCGCTGTCCGAAGGCAGACGACTGGGCCGGAACCTATACACCGTGGTCCCAGCACCATGACGGGGTACTTCTCTACTACTTGACTCTTTGCCGTCACCGCGAACGCCGAAGCGCTCCCGTGACGGGTCGAACCTGGACGCACACCGCGATCCATTCGGACCGCAGATGCGCATGCTGTTGAGTTTTCAAAGACCGTCGAGCCTGCTCGAAAGGGCTTCCTTCAGAGGAGACCGGATTCTGGCCCTGCGCCCAGAGGCGCCTGCGGACCGACGACGGAGTATAGCGCGGTGGGACCTCACTGGCCCGTCCCGCACCCGGCGCTTCGCCACGCCTCGTCCCGCAGGCTAGCGGATCCTCCCGACGACATGTCGCGTCGGCGGCCGGCGGCTCCGTTGCAGACCACGCCCCGGCGGCCACACGGCTCCCGTTGCGTGACCCCACTAACCCGCTCGCAGCCTGCGATAGCGACGTCTACCCACTCGCAGCACCTGCCCGTCAGCGCGGGCCACGGAGAGCTCCTGGTCGTCGGCGCCCAACTGCTCCTCGCCGAGCCAAACTCCGCCCTGCTCCAGCAACCGCCGGGCCTCCGAGCGCGAGCCACCGAACTGCTCGGCGATCAGCGCCGGGAGATGAACCGTCTCGGCATCGGCCGGCAAAGGAGCATCCTCGATGTCGCTTGGCAGCTCATGAGCAGAGAACACCCGCTCGAACTCCTTGGCGGCCGTCTCGGCCTCCTCCTCGCCGTGCAGCCAGGCCACCAGCTCCCGGGCCAGGCGCCGCTTGGCATCGCGAGCCGAACTGCCTGCCAGATCGCCACGATCGCCCTCCGCGCCCCCTGAGCGGGGGTCGATCAGCAGCCGGTAGTACTCCACCATTGCCTCGTCGGGGATCGCCATCGTCTTCCCGTACATCTCAGATGGCGGATCGGTGATGCCGATCTGATTGCCCAGTGACTTGGACATCTTGCGCGTGCCGTCCGTGCCGACGAGGATCGGCATCGTCATCACGGCCTGCTGGGGCTTGTCGTAATGGCGCTGGATGTCGCGGCCCAGAAGCAAATTGAACTTCTGGTCGGTGCCCCCCAGCTCGACATCAGCGTCGATCGCAACCGAGTCATAGCCCTGAAGCAACGGGTAGAGCAGCTCGAGGATCGAGATCGGCTCGCTGGCGGCCCAACGTTTGGCGAAGTCTTCGCGCTCGAGGATCTGTGCGGCGGTCGTCGTCCGCACGAGGCCCAACAGGTCGACCATCGGCATGTCCAGCCACTCGCCGTTGTGGCGGACCTCCAGCTTGCGGGGATCCTGGTCGAGGATCTTCACGGCCTGCTCCTGGAAGGTCGCAGCGTTGGCGTCGATCTGCTCGCCACTGAGCATCGGGCGTAGGCTCGAACGGCCCGAGGGGTCACCGACGCGAGCGGTGTAGTCACCGATGATCAACACGACGAGATGCCCAGCGTCCTGGAACTCCCGGAGCTTGCCGAGGACGACGGCGTGACCCAAGTGGATGTCGGGAGCGGTCGGGTCGATCCCCAGCTTGACCCGCAGCTGGCGTCCTTCTGAGGCGGCTTCCTCAAGCTTCTTCGCGAGCGCACCCTCGGGGAGCGAGTCGACCGCATTGCCGGCCAGCCGGGAGGCTTCCCTAGCGGCCTCGGAGGTGTCCTCGGGCATCGGGCGCCATGCTAGCTCCCGTCAGCCGCGAAGGGGCTCTCCAGCTGCGACCGGTCCCCCGTGTACTCCTTGCACTGCGGGACCGCGTACCCGGGCTGGCAGGTCGTCTTCGACCGCCACGATTCTTCCAACGTGTGATCGAGCTGCGAGCGGGCGGCTTGCGTTCGCTGCCGTTCCAAGTGCGCGATGATCGTCTTTCGAAAGTCAGGGAATGGCCGTAGTTCTTTGGGCAAGATGCGCTTCACTTCGAACAGGACATAGCCCGAAGGAAGATGCACAGGTCCCATCAGAACATCCTTCGGAGCCGTTGCGACCGCTCGCGCCACCGAAACGCTCTCCGTCGCCTCGTCGTGGAAGGTCAGCGACTCGTGGTAGGTCAGCTGCGTTCGGCTCCCCGTCCTCTCCATCAATCTCTTCAATCTGACCGCCGCCGCGCGGCTCTGGATGCGCTCCGCAATATTGACCTCGCGTCGCTCCGGGATCGCGAACCGCACCCGATGGCTCTTGAAATAGCGTTCTGCTTCGCTTGAGGAGACAGGCTGTGGATGGCTAACGAGCGCCTTCTGAAGCGCGATCGTCGCCAGCTTCGATGCGGTTCTCAGCCGGACGTCGGCTTGGGTTTCCCCGGTTATCTGGAGGTTTTCTTGGAATTCCTTGGCGCCGCCGGGCAGCGCTCTTTCCTGTTCGGCGACAGAGCCCTTGATCTGCTGCCCGCTGATCTCCATCCCTAATGCCGCGGCCTCGCCGGTCAGCCACTGCGAGACGATCAGGAACTCCAGTGCATGTTCTCGCGGCGTGAGCTGCGCGCCATTCCTCATGCTCGGTACAGACCCACCATTGGTGATCACAGTCGCCCAGTGCTGGATCTGGCTCTGAGCTACAGCAACATCGCCTACCTGCACCGCGATCGGGCGGTGGCTGGAGCCGCAGCCAACAAGCGCCACGAGCACGATTGCAACCGCTACGTAAACGGTCGCGATCCGGGCCCCTGTCCGCAATCTGCGCGCTAAGGATCGGCGAAGCAAAAGCCTCTCAAACACGCGGCGAGACTAGCCTGTGAGGACCTTCGAGCGGGCAGGTGTTTCCAGCTCATCAGACATGAATCCCACGTCGCAGCGGACGGTCATTGAGGCGTCTCAGAGCAGCTAGGCCGATGCTAGACTCGCTCCGCGCGGGGGCCCTCTACGCCGCGATCAGGTCGTGGCCCGCTTTGCCCGTGACCTGCTGCGGAGGGCGATCTCCACGCCGCCGATGAGCGCAACGGTAACTCCCGACATCCCCCCCGCGCCGTCCCCGGCGCCAAAGCCACGCCTGAAGCGTCTGCGGTTCGCCGCGATCGTCTTCGCGGCGCTGCTCTTGGGCCTGATCTCCTTCGTCTTCGGCCTGTTCGTCTCCGTCGCCTCCGACCTGCCGTCGCTTGAACGTTTCTCGCAGATCAAGAACGCCCAGAGCTCGCAGCTACTCGACGACCTCGGCCATCCGCTCGGCGTCCTCAGCCAGCAGAACCGGGTGATCCTCAGCCCTGCTCAGATCCCGCAGATGGTCAAGGAGGCGGTGATCTCGATCGAGGACAAGCGCTTCTACTCAAACAGCGGTGTCGACATCCGCGGCATTGCCCGCGCGTTCGTCCAGGACGTCGCTCACAAAGGCAACCTGCAGGGCGCCTCGACGATCGAGCAGCAGCTGATCAAGAACTTCCTGCAGGCCCAATCGCACAGAACCATCTTCGAGAAGCTCAGGGAGGCGGCGCTGGCCTTCCAGCTCGCCCACAAGTGGTCGAAGGACAAGATCATCACGGCCTACCTGAACACGATCTACTTCGGCAACGGCGCCTATGGGATCGAGGCGGCGGCGCAGACGTACTTCGGCCACGACGTCAACCACCTCGAATGCGGCACCCCCAACCACGAGCTCTGCGTCCAGCAGCTGCAGCCCTGGGAGGCGGCTCTGCTGGCGGGGATCATCCAGAACCCGACGGCCTACAACCCTGCGACGCACCCGGCCAACGCACTGGAGCGCCGCAACACGGTGCTCCGCCAGATGCTCGAGCAGGGCTACCTGTCGCGCCCTGTCTATACGGAAAGCATCAAGCAAGCGCTGCCGGCTCCCCATGCGGTCCAGGCGCCGCAAGTTCAATCGGTCGAAGGGATCGACGCGGGCTACTTCACGAGCTGGGTCGGTCAGCAGGTGATCGAACGCTACGGCGCTCCCCGCGCGTTCGACGGGGGCTTGAAGATCAAGACAACGCTCGACCTTGAACTGCAGCGGTCAGCCGAACAAGCGGTCAACAACTACCTCGCCTACCCCGGTGGCCCAACGGCTTCGCTGGTGGCGATCGAAAACTCGACGGGTGAGGTGCGGGCGATGGTCGGGGGACGCGATTACAACGAAAGCCCCTTCAACCTGGCGACGGAGGGTGAGCGACAGCCAGGGTCATCGTTCAAGGCCTTCGACCTGGCGGCGGCGCTGGAGGAGGGCATCTCGCCGGACTCGGTGTGGACGTCTAAGCAGAAGACGTTCATCGTCCCCAACACTCACGGCAGCGAAAAGTTTGTCGTCCACAACGACGAAGGCGCCTATTCGGGCTCGAACACGCTGACGGGCGCGACGGCATTCTCAGACAACTCGATCTATGCCGAAGTGGGCCTGAAAGTCGGCACCCACAAGATCGCCCTGCTGGCTCATCGGATGGGCATAACGACCCCCCTCTCGACGAACCCGGCGATGACGATCGGCGGTCTGACGGTGGGGGTGACGCCGCTGGACATGGCCCACTCCTACGAGACGCTCGCCCACGGCGGCGAGAGGGTGACGGGCACGATGGCGCTCGGCGGTGCGCCGGTGGGGATCCAGGAAGTCGATGCGGGCAGCCACGCCCTCCCGGATGGCCACCATCACGACGTCAACCACGTGGAGCTCAAGCGCGTCCTCCCTCCCGACATCGCCCAGACGGAGACCTCGATGCTCGAGACGGTCCTCCAGTACGGGACGGGACGCGCCGCCTCGATCGGGCAGTTCGCGGCGGGCAAGACCGGCACGACGTCTAACTACGGAGACGCCTGGTTCGTGGGTTGGGACTCGAAGTACACGGTTGCCGTGTGGGTCGGCTATCCCGACAAGCTCGTGCCGATGCTCACCGACTTCAACGACAGCCCGGTGCTGGGCGGAACGTTCCCGGCGCTGATCTGGCACGACTTCATGACATCCGCCCTGCAGATCGACAAGAACCGGGCGGAAGAAGCAGCGGCGCACAGAAAACCTTCAGAAAAAGGGGTCGGCGAGGAATCGGGTGGATCAGAAGAAGCCGAAGCCGCGACCACGGGAAGCGGGACAGTGAGCTCCTCCCACAACACGCCCCCGACCAAGACGCCGGCTCCGTCGACGCACGAAGAAGGCGCCGCGGGCGAATCGGAACACGTCACCGCGCCTGTCAAAGAAGCCCCTGGCGCCTCCGAACCTGCGAGCCCGGAATTGCCGTCGCCGTCGCCGACGGGTGGGGTCAGCCCGGGAGATTAGGCTGTCGACGGGCCTCACACCAGGGTCTGCCGAACCCAGCCAGAGCCCGGCTGATTCTAGCCAAATTCATGCGGACCAGGCGACGTACTTGCAGACGGGGCCGAGCATCACGACTCGACCCCGCGCAGATCAGATGTCGAGCATTACGTCAGTCAGATGCTGAGCGTTACGCAAGCGACTACCGAAAAAGCATCCTACTACTCAATCTTTGACTTCCACTGGTTTAACAAACGTGAGCACCTCGTGCCAGATCAAATTTGCTTCTTTAGCCGACCCTCCGTTAACGGAGGTCTCAAGCAAGCACGAGATCATTTCGCCTTTATCGTTTGTGTAGTCGGTGAATTCCTGTTTCCCCCCGGACCCTTTAAATAACCATTCGCCGGTCGAGCTTTTGGCTAACGTGATAGTGCCTACCATGCATCCGCTTACGACCACTAAAGTTGACCCGCACTCGTAGTGCAAGGTTCCGATCGATTGCACCATCACTGGTATTAAAGTACCTAACTCGAAGCCAAGCGTCGTCGTCCCTTTCAGTAAAATCGAGCCGGTAGTCGTGTCATTTAAGCCAGTGCATTTCCCGACCGAGATGCCCAGAACTTTAGCTGAACACCCTAAATATAAGATATCAAACGTCAAGGATTTGGCACTATTGATCGTGCCTACGTCCTCCGTTTTTTCACATTCTAAGACAATTGCGCCGCCGGATGCTTCGAACTTTGGGGACGTCGAGGCTCCTTTAAACCCATCAGGAAATTCACCAGAGAATTCTGGCAACGCGGCCCATGCCGATGCCACCCCGATGGTACACATCGTCATTGCGACAAGTAGCGTCGTTTTCAAGTATTTCATCTTGACTCCTTGATAGACCTTGGGTCGAGCAATGGCTAGACCTGATCCCCTTATAGATCGCATCTTTGATATACGTCAAGCATTTAACGACTCTGTTTCCGTAAAATAACCTGGGGGTTAGTGCCGATGCTAGTCAACTTGACTAGTGCTTTTTCCATATAGGCATTAAGACCAGCAGCTACTTCACAAGGTGCCGGTCAATCCGGTGCTCAGATGTGCTCTACACCACAATCGAGGGGCGAGCTTCTGCCGGGCTCGGGATCCGCGCTGTCAAACCTCTGCTGCAGTGAGTCCTAGCTACCTCGCCGGGACCACGACCGGGAGACATTTGGATCGCTGGCCGCGCAGAACCGCCACGGCAGCTCAACGGCCTTCGTTATCCCTATCCGCGGTCCGACAATCACTTCAGAGGCAGGCCCCTTGCGAGCCTCGATCCTTATGGGGCCGGCACCGGTCAGCGCGCTCCCATTGGTTTCCAGCTCGATCCCCAGCGCCTGGGTCAGGCGCCCGGGACCCGAGCAAAGCTCGCGGTCTGAGAGCGGTTGCTTTTTTCCAGCCCGTCGACGCATCATCGCCTCCAGCCCCTCTGACGGAGCTAGCGCTCGGATCAGCACAGCTGCTCCGATCCCCTCCCGCTCGCAAACCGCGTTCAACAGCGCATGGATCCCATATGAGCGGTAAACATAGGCGGTGCCGGGCCTCCCGAACAGGACCCGAGTCCTAGCCGTCAGCCCGATGAAGGCGTGGCACGCAGGCTCTTCCTCGTGATAAGCCTCCGTCTCAACGATCACGCCCGCGGTACCTCCGTGACGGACCGTGCAACCGATCAGATCCGCTGCGACCTCGAGGACAGGCCGCTCGTAGAAGTCAGGCCCCAGGACCGTCATCGAGCATCCGCTCGGCCAGCTCGAACTGCTCGGCGAGCCGTGCTGACGCCGTCCCGCCCTCGGAGACCTTCGACTCAAGCCACGAACTCGACTGGAGGACCTCGCGGAACTCAATCTCGTGGGCACTCAACAATTCGCTTTGCTCACAGAGCTCTTGGACGGTCAGATCCGACAGTCCGCGACCGCTGTCGACGACAGTCCTGACAAGCCCTGCGACGACGCCATGAGCCTCGCGGAAGGGCATCCCGAGCTTGACGAGCAGATCAGCGATGTCGGTAGCCGCGATCAGCTCATCTGAGGCCGCTTCGCGCATCCGCTCACGATCAAAGCTCGCGCCGGCAATCATTCCGCCGGCTGCGGCAAGACTCAGTTCGAGCGTGTCGACTGCGTCGAACAGATGCTCCTTGTCCTCCTGGAGATCCTTGTTGTACGTGAGAGGCAGAGCGTGAATTACGCCGTGCATCGCCGTCAGGTGCCCAACGACGCGGGGCGCCTTGCCGCGCAGCAGCTCCGCAGCATCGGGATTCTTCTTCTGAGGCATGATCGAGGAGCCCGAGCTCCAGGCATCTGAGAGCACGCAGAAACCGAACTCGCTGCTGGACCACAGCACCAGCTCGGCGCCAAGACGCGAGAGGTGCGTGGCACACGTCGAGGCGGCCGAGAGGAAGTCAAGGATGAAGTCGCGACCGGAGACAGCGTCAATCGAGTTGGGCGAAACCTCACGGAACCCCAGCTCGGCAGCAAGCGCGCCGCGATCTGTGTCGAAGTTGACACCCGCTAGGGCGCCCGAGCCGAGCGGCAGGCGTCCGGCCTCGTGCTCGGCAAAGGCGAACCGCGCACGATCCCTGCTGAGCATCCAGAAGTACGCCAGCAGATGGTGCCCCAGATAGACAGGCTGGGCCCGCTGCAGGTGGGTGTAGCCAGGCATGGCCCAGTCGGCATGCTCGCGAGCCCGCTCGAGCAGCACACTCATCACCGCGACGATCGATGCCTGGGCGGCCTGAGCCGCCTCTCGCGTGTACATAGCCAGATCGGTGACGACCTGATCGTTGCGGGAGCGCGCCGTGTGCAGACGCCCGCCGACGGGCCCGGCGATCTCCGTCAGGCGCCGCTCGATCGCCATGTGGATGTCCTCATCGTCGGGGACGAATGGGAAGCGGCCGTCGGCCAGCGCGGTGGCGACCGAGTCCAAACCTGCCAAGAGAGCGTCCCGGTCTTGCTCAGCGATGATCCCCTGGGCCGCAAGCATGCGTGCGTGGGCACGGGACTGGGCGATGTCTTGCGGCCATAGCCTTCGGTCGAACTCAATCGAGGCGTTCAGGCGCTGGAAGTCCGGGTGTTGAGGTTCCGCGAAGCGCGACACGCACGAGAGTCTATGGCGACGCGAAGAACGCGTCCGTCACGCAGTAGAACCGGGCGCTCGGGCCTCTATTCGGGCGATAGGGGATCGTCTTCCGGCAGATACCTTCCGTGATACTCCTCGCATCCTTCGACCACGTATCCGGAAGCGCATTCGGTTCGTGCCGTCCACTTCGCGCGCCAGCCTTCGACGAACTTCGTGCGCGCCTTGCTGAGCGCTTCGCTTCGCAGTTGCTTCGCGATCTGTGCGGTGACCTTCGCCAGAGGCCGCTCGTAGGCAGGAACAATTCGAATGACCTTGAAGATCGCCCTTTTGCCGTAGTACGGGAATGGTCCGGCGACCACACCGATGGGCTTTGAGAAAATTGCGTTTACTACGACCTGTCTGTCGACATCTGGCGAACTCTCGATAGGCTTGGCGACAAGACTACTCGAGAGCGACTCGTTGAACTCGGCCTCATAGGACTGCCCGGAGAGCGAGTGGCCCAAGTTCATCGCGTCCTTTGCGCTGGCGAGCTCCGTTGGCCCATCAATTCGCTCGGCCAGGTTGAAAATGCGTTCTTCGGGCACCCGAAAGCGTGAGGTGTGACTTTGATAGTAAGCCTGGATCTCCGCTGGAGTTGGCTGGGGCGTCGACCTGATGATCTTCTGCTGTAGTCGCTGTGCCGATATTTCGGCCACGAGTGCCAGCTGCGCCTGAGCTTGTGTCTCGCCCGTTTCGCCCAGTGTTGCCCGATACACGGCTTCGCCCCCCAAAGACGCACTCGCTCGCTCGCGCAGAGCTCTATTTGTATCTTGAGCGGTGACGGTGAGGCCCTCATCCGTTGCCTCACCGACCAGCCAGTGATACCTGATCAGCAGCGCGCTTGCCTGCTCGGTGTCGTTGGGGAGTTCCGGTGATAGCCAGGGGAAGGTCGAGCCTCCTTTGATGGCGTGAGCAAATCCGGTGACAGCCGCGCGCGAGATACTCTGATCCCGGACGGTAATGGGGTCGTCTTTGTGGCTCTGCCCACACGCGGACAGCGCTATGACTAGACCTGCGAGCAGGGTAACGGAGGAAGCCTTGACTAGCGTGCGCATCTCGGTAGGCAAGACTGCCAGTCACACTTGTGCGAGTGTGTCGATGTTTCCCTCTGCTTGATGCCGCTGCCTCCGCATTCCGGTCCTTTTCAGCTCCTCGCACGGTGTCTCTGACTAGCTGGTGCTTTCTAGCTCGCAGATCGCCCTTGGACGACAGTGCTGCAAGCCCTAAAACCTGCCGCTGAACAGCGCACCTAGCTGGTTCTAGTGCTTGAAATCACTCTGCGGATCACCTAGAGTGGCGGCACCTTGCGAGGCTCAGCGTAGGAGCCGAGGAGAGCGTTGGAGAACGACGCGCACCAGTACCTTAATCGGTGAAAGGACCGGTCTTAAACACCGGTGATCCGGGTTCGAGCCCCGGCTGGTGCATAACAGCCACTCCCTTGCGGGCACGATGACGTTGAACATTTTCGACTATTTCGAGGAGCTTGCGGCCCGCGACGGCGATGCGTCTCCGTGGGCCGCACGAGCGCCACGACGCCCCACCGATCACGACTTGAAGCTGATGCCGCGCTCTCCTCGATGGGAAGAGGACGGCGACTCGCTTCTCGCGCTCGAGCAGATTCGGCGGGAGCCCTGGGTGAAGGATGTCGAGCGTGCCGGCGACGGCTTGCGTCTGCGGCTGGCAGACAGCTGGATGGAGACCACAGGGGCGGCACTCGAGGCCGGCGGACGCGCGGAGTCACCGCTGGCCGACCTTGCTGCCGGGCAGCGCTACTCGGTGCAGTTCTGGGACCCGAACGCGACGAAGGCTCTCCACGCCGGCCATCTGCGCAATTTGGCGTTGGGAAACGCACTGGCCGCAGCCCTCTCGCAGGCCGGAGCCCACGTCGAGCGGCGCAGCCGAATCTCAGACACTGGTCGTGCGATGGGCGAGGCGATGGCGGGGGTCCTGCAGAGCGGGAGAGACGCACAGAGGCTGCAGGACGGAGATGAGAAGAGCGACCACTTCGTGGGGGCCTGCTATGCAGCGTACGTCGCAACCAGCGGCGGCATGCTCACAGCAGGACAGCTAGAGCAGGCCGAGGACTCCCTGTCGCGCGAAGTGCAAGTTCAAAACGACACGGCCGACGAATTGATCAAGCGCGTGTTGCGTGGCGATGAGGAGGCTCTAACGCTCTGGTACCGGACAAGAGCATGGGTGATCGCGGGACAGCGCCGAACGCTGGGGCGCCTTGGCATTGCCTTCGATCGGGTGTTGTTCGAGTCCGACTTCCTCCCAGAGGTCGCGGAACTCACGGAGATCGGCCTAGACAAGGGAACCCTTCAGCGCCGCGAGGACGGTGTGATCGTCTACCGCACGGGGATCGAGGAGCTCGAGGAGCTGCCGCTCGTGCGTGCCGACGGGCTCTCGACCCAGCACCTGCGTTCGCTCACCTACGCGCTCTCGGCGCCCGAACTGGAGGGGGTCACCTCGCTGCAAGTGACAGGCTCGGAGTGGGTTGCGCATGTGACGAGCATCAAGAAACTCGCCGAGGAGCTTCGGCCAGGCCTAAACGGCAGCTTTCATCCTGGGCGCAGCATCTTCCACGGGATGGTCTCGCAGAACGAGCGAGCAATGACCTCAAGCGCCGGAGCGCTGCTCGTCGACGATCTCACCGATTGGATCGATGCGCAGATCGACGACGATCGGAAGCTCAGCGAGGTACGAGCAACGCACCCGCATCCCGAACGGATCGCCTCACAGATCGCGCTTGGCTTCTTTCTTCCACACCCAATGACTCCCGACATGAACTTCGAGCCCAAGCTGCTGATGTCGGACCGAGACAGCCTCGGGCTCAATCTCGTTCGAGCTCGCGCGAGGCGCAGCGGCCCATCCGTGCCGGGTCGTCCGGTCGATGACCGCTGCTACCGATTCGCGGTAGTCCAGTCAGAGCTCTACCGCCGCCACCTGCGCCTGGCGGTCGAGCGCCTAGACGTCCGTCCGCTCGCTCACTACCTCAAGCATCTTGCGAAATGGCAGCTCGAGCACCAGGGCGGCGAGGCGGTCGATCGGGTCGTACACACGTTGCTAGACCGCGGCGCCCGCGGTCTGGGCCTGGACCCAGCACGATGAGCACGCTACTGATCGACAACTACGACCCCTACATACAACGCGTTCCATCTGCTAGCCGCCGTCTCGGGCGAGGAGCCGATCACCGTGCACAACGACGCAGTCTCCGGGCGCGCTCTCACGCTGGGATCACGACGCGATCATCCTCTCCCCCCGGTCCCAGTAGACCAGAACGCTGGCACGACTTCGGAGTCTGCGCGGACATCCTCAGGCAGAGCGAGATACCCGTGCTGGGAGTCTGCCTGGGCCACCAGGGCATCGGCCAGGTGCTCGAAGGTAACGTGGCGAACGCACCGGTGGTAATGCACGGCCGGCTAAGCCGCGTACGCCACGACGGCACAGGCCTCTTCACAGGCATCCCGCAGGAGTTCTCCGTCGTCCGCTATCACTCGCTGGTGGTCGGAAGCGACCTCGCGGCTCCGAGGGCCGCGTCACGGCCTGGACGGACGAGGGGATCGTGATGGGCGTGGAGCACCGCCGTCGCCCGATCTGGGGCGTGCAGTTCCACCCGGAGTCGATCGCTACCGAGCATGGACGCAAGCTGTTCGAGAACTTCTATGAGATGGCGGCAGAACATCGTGGTGCACGCCCGGCGAACAGCAAGCCGGCACCGCCGGCACCGAGGAGGCACACGCGGGAGACAAAGGCCGAGGCAGGACCAACTCGCCTGCTGACGCAACCACTGGAGGGTGTCCCCTCTGCCGAGCTGCTCTTCGAGCGCCTGTTCGCCGATCACGATAATGCCTTCTGGGCTCGACAGCACCGACGCGCCCACTCGGCTGGCGCAGCGATCGTTCCTGGGCACCAGCGGTGGGCCCGGCCGCCTGCTGATCGAATATGGCGTTGAGGACAAAGTTGTGACCCTTCAGTCAGCGGAGGGCAGCCAGCAGAGGCAAGGCTCGATCTTTGAGACTTTGGAGGCGGAGCTGGCCGAGCGAACGCTGCCGACGGGCACGGAGCTTCCTCCCGGTCTCCTAGGCGGCTACCTCGGTACCTCGGCTACGAGTGCAAGGCCGACTGCGGCTCGCCTAACTCGCACTGCTCCGATCTTCCTGATGCGGTGATGATGCTCGCTAATCGGATCGTGGCGATCGACCATGTAGAGCAGCGGACGACCCTCATCGCGCTCTGCTTGGAGGACATGGAATTCGAGCAGCGGAGCTGGCTCAAGCACGCGGCAGCGACCGTCCGCGATCTGCTCGACAACGGACCAACCGAAGCTCAGGTTCGTGCGAACCCGCTTCCAGCTGGGATGGGCGATGGCGACGAGCCCAACGAGGTCGTATTCCGCTGCGGACGAGGACGCGAACGCTACCTAGCCGACATCGCCCGCTGCCAGGCGGAGATGGCTGCGGGCGAGTCCTACGAGATCTGTCTGACCGATCGGATCCACACCGATGCGGCAACGGACCCGTTCAAGCTCTACCAACATCTACGCTGTCGCAACCCGACGCCATTCTCGGCCTATCTAAAGCTCGGCGAGAGAGCGATTGTGAGCTCTTCGCCGGAACGCTTCATCGGCGTCGGCCGCGAGCGCAGGGTGCAGGCCCGGCCGATTAATGGGACCGCCCCACGCGCCTACGATCCGGTGGAGGAAATAGCCAATCGAGACTCCCTTGTGAACGACGAGAAGACGTTCGCCGAGCACCTGATGATCGTCGACCTGCTACGCAATGACCTAGGTTGTGTCTGTGATCTCGACAGCGTCCGTGTACCGTAGTTCATGATCGTCGAGGAGTACGCGACAGCGCATCAGTTGATCTCGACGATCACCGGCTCGCTCGACTCTCAACACACGCCAGTGCAGCTGGTGCGAGCCTGTTTCCCAAACGGCTCAATGACGGGGGCCCCGAAGCTGCGCACGATGGGCATTATTGACGGCATCGAGCGGGAGGCCCGAGGGGTCTACGCTGGATCGATCGGCTATTTCAGTCTCGACGGTAGTGTCGATCTGAGTATCGTGATCCGTACGATCGTGATGCGCCCCGGTACCACAACGATTGGCGCCGGCGGAGCGATCGTCATGCAATCAAACCCTCAAGAGGAGTTCGAGGAGATCCTTCTCAAGGCACGAGCGCCGATGGCAGCAACAGCTGAGACGGTGACCGGCAGCAATGACTTGGATAGCTGGAACATTGTGTTGGAGCAAGGCGTAACGTCGGCAGGGACGACGGGATGAGCAATTCCACAGCCCGGTCGGAGGAAGACAGCAGTGGCCCGCCGGGTAGCTGGTCGCTGCGAAGCGCCAAGCCAGCGGATCTGCCCGAAGTCACTCGCGCGATCTGCAATCTACTGACCGAGCTGGCCGGATCAGCCCCGGCCCCACATGAGATCGAAGCCGCCGCCGCAGAACTGCTCGCCGACCCTAAAAAAGGATGCCTGATGATCGCTGACAGCGCCGACGGGATGGTGGGAGTTCTCGCCGCGAGCTTCCAGCACGCGATCCACGTGCCTGGCTGTTACTGCATCCTGCAGGACCTGTGGACAGACCCCTCTTGGCGTAGCCGGGGGGTCGGTGCCGGCCTGGTAGCAGCGCTTCTCTCGCGACTGAGTGAGTTGAATATAAAGCGCGTCGAGGTCGGGCTCCCATCGGCAAGATTCGATGCACTTCAGGTGACCGAAACATTCTACCGCCAAAACGGCTTCACGCTGCTCGGTCCGAGAATGCGGCACCTGTCGGATTGACTTCGCTCCAACCCGGTAATTGAGGGCCTGGCTGCGATCCTAGAGGTCGGTCCCAGCCCCGCCTCGACGAGGACCGGTTAGAGCGAGCGATTCCACCTCGCATATCTGAACACATTGGGCTACGGCAGCGAGCGAGCGGAAGCCGGGAACAGAAGCTCCGTCTCGCTCGCCATCGTCAGCATCCGCAAGGCAGGACAGCCCAAACCAAACCGCTTGTCTAGTCCTTGACTTCTATCGCTTTCGCGACCGTCTGGACCACATGCATTATCAGACTAAATTCCTTGGCTTCCCCACCATTTATCGAACTTAATAGTTTACACGAAACCATTTCACCTTTGTCGTTCGTATAATCCGTGAGTTCCTGTTTACCACCAGAGGCTTTGAATAACCACTCTTGGGTGTTGCTTTTTACTAAGGTTGTAGTCCCAACCAAACAGCCGGTGACTACGGTTAACGTCGATCCGCACTCGAAGTGCGCGGATTCAAAGCTCAACCCAATAACCGGAATTAAGGTCTCTAACTCGAAACCCAATGTAAACGTTCCTTTTAACAACAACGACCCAGTCGTCGTATCATTTAATCCCGTACATTTGCCGACCGATATTCCTAGCACTTTTCCGGTGCATTCTAAAAATAAGAGATCGACAGATCCAGTTTTAGCGCCCATAAAGGTCGCCGTTCCCTCGAGTTTTCCGCATTCTGTTACAAGAGCGCCACCAGCCGCTTCGGACTTTGGACTGGTCGCGGCTGCGGTCATGTTGTCGGGAAATTCGCCGGAGAATTCTGGCAGGGCCGCTTGAGCCGACGTCCCGCCCACCAATACTACGCTGACGATCAGCAACGATCGAAGCATCTTCATCTTCGCACCCTCCGTATATTGTGGATTAGCCGCCTCGCGCTGGCGCAATTCCACTTATTAATATCTTGTCGCCTTAGGACGTCAAGCATCCTGGCTGGACTGTTTCCTATCCTTCTCCGTGGTCACACACAGCTGCAAACAACCCGCCATCAACCAGCTGCGACTCGCCCACCACAAGGGGAGCATCACTCAGCGCCCTCGCTCGAGGCGCGCCCGCACATCCACCTCCGCCAAAAGAAACCCAACCCAGCCGTCCTGGCTCCTACCCCCCAAACGCTGCACAGGTGCTCTAGTCCTTGCCTTGCTGGGCTGCAAAGCCGTCGCCCCGAACAGAGCACCCACCCTTCGCCTTCCGCTTCCGATGTGAGAAATCAAATCCTAGCTTCAGGCGCAGTGCTTCCTTTGTACTTCTTGCAATTAGGCACAAGGTCCTGAGGCTGGCAAACCGTCTTTGCCGCCCATTCCTTGGGAAACTGCTGCATGTAACGCACAAAGGCCGCCTTACCTTGAGAGAGGAAATGTTTACTCAGTCCCAGTGTCAACAAGTCGATGCGCATACGCAAGTACGAGTCCGCTAAAGTCTGTTTGGTCCTGCGAAGATAGTTTTGATACTTCACGACCGAGCCGTACTGTTCCTTGCGAAACCTCGTGAATTCAGTCGCTACCTTCTGTTCATCTGCTCGAATTCCGAGGGCCTTCGCTTCGGCTTCCCACCATTTGAACGAGATCAAGATTCCCAGTACGTGATTACGCAGCGTCTTGTAGTTGGTTTCGCATTCCGTGACTAGCTCTTCGTTAGTTCGTGGCACCGCCGGCGCTTCGTGAGTGGCCCCTCCACGACGTAAGTAAGCTACGCAGGCACGAAATCCAGGCGGATCGGGCACGGCCCCCGCAGGAATGGGCCCCTTGGGCACTGGTTCATAATCGGTCGCCGCTTGCACCGCCACCCAGTGATCCAAGGTTGCCTCCGTGATCAGGCTCCCGTCTACAGAAGCCACCACGCCCGCTGGAAGCGCGTCGCTCGTGCTAGGAGCCTGACCAGACGTAACACCCGGACCGCCGGAGGTCTGCGATGCTCCTGGGCCGCTACTCACCTTTCGATCTTTTATCCCGCTGCCACAGCCAGTGCCAGCACACACACCAATCAGCCCGAGCAACACAACAACGCTTCGTATTTTCACGCCCTCAGGTCCTCTCTCAAGATCGACTTACAACAGGCTACGTGAGCAGGCCGGGCTCGCTATCTCGAACGAGCCTCAGCGGCCGGTGCAAGACTGACAGACCCGTCCGTCCGCCGTCAAGCATTCACACGGTCTGTCTCCGACTTACGTGTTGTCTGGTCCCTCGTGTCTGCAGCGGCTCCTCGGCATTTCTTCAGGACCCACCGCGATGACGCGGCATGCTCGCTGGCCGGTATCTCTTCGCGCGTAGTAGAGCTCGCCCACGACCACTAGTCTTTGACTTCGATGGCTTTTGTGAACGTCAGTACTGCGTGCTGGATCTGGTTCGATTCCTTTGCTTCTCCACCGTTGACCGCGGTGGACAGTTTGCATGCGCCCATTTCGCCTTTGTCGTTCGTGTAGTCCGTGAATTCCTGTTTACCACCGAAACCTTCGAATAACCATTCCTGAGTCGACCGTTTAGCTAACGTGACGGTCCCGACGAGACAACCAGTAACAACAGCTAAGGTCGAACCGCACTCGAAGTGCAGCGATTCAATCGACAGAGCCGCGACAGGAAATAAGGCCCCTAACTCGAAGCCCAGCGTCAACGTGCCCCTAGCTAAGATTGACCCGGTCGTCGTATCGTTTAAGCCAGTGCATTTACCAACCGAAATCCCAAGCACCTTCCCGGTGCAGCCTAAGAATAATTCATCGAAGGTAACGGTTTTTGCGCCAGTGATCGAGCCTGTACCCTCGGCTTTTTCGCATTCCACAACAATCGCGCCACCGGCCGCTTCGAACTTCAGAGCGCCAGAGCCGCCGGTCGAAGCCGCCGTGAAACCGTCAGGGAATTCGCCGGAGAATTCCGGCAGAGCTGCCAGCGCAGACGTCACGCAAAACACGGACATCGCTACGGTACTCAGAGCTATTCTCATGGAAACCCGCATTCCGGCTACCTCCTATTAAAGTCACAGTTAACCCCGCCGGGCCGCCCTTCTCTCTTATAACGCGTCCCTCCTAACACCGTCGAGCACCCGCTCGTCTGTGTTTCCAACCGTTCCAACACATGTATTAGTCCAGGCCAGCCTCGGGCTGGCGAGCGGGACCGCCGACGGCGATGGGGACGAAACTTCCAGCCGGCGCGCGCAAAGATCGCCCGAGCTTCTTGGTGCCGAGTACACGAGCTCGCCGAGTCGCTTTGACTCCAGTCGACTAGGGTGTCTGCGAGTGAGTTTTGAGCGGTTGCTGCAGCGTGTCGGGCCTCGGCGCGCTGGACGAGGCCGAGATGTCGACGCGTATATCCCGTTTGCATGGAAACGCCATTACTTCTAACACTGCGGTGCGGGCATAGCGGGGCGGCCAAACCTGCCGGGCCGCAGACTACGGCTCGTCTTCTACAAGCATTCGGTCCGAAACGACAGCGGGGGCCGAGCATTACGCCCGGCCCCCGCCGACTCGGCTAGATAGGCGGCAGAATACGCCCCAGCGGTTACAAACGTTACCAATACCTACTGGGCACGACCACTAGTCCTTTACTTGGACTGCTTTTACGAACGTCAGTACTGCGTGCTGGATCTGGTTAGATTCCTTTGCTTCCCCACCGTTGACCGACGTGGACAGTTTGCACGAGACCATTTCGCCTTTGTCGTTCGTGTAGTCCGTGAATTCCTGTTTACCACCGGAACCTTTGAATAACAGTTCGCCGGTCGTGCTCGGTTCAATTTCTTTTTTCGCGTTTTCTTTGCCTAAAGTAGTGGTGCCCACGAGACAGCCCGTGACCACAGCTAAGGTCGAACCGCACTCGAAGTGCAGCGATTCAATCGACAGAGCCGCGACAGGAATTAAGGTTCCTAACTCGAAGCCCAGCGTGGACGTGCCTTTAGCTAAGATCGACCCGGTTATCGTGTCGGTTAAGCCTGTGCATTTACCAACCGAAATCCCAAGCACCTTGCCGGTGCAGCCTAAGAATAATTCATCGAAGCTGCCGGTTTTCGCGCCGGTGATCGTGCCTTCACCCTCGGATTTTTCGCATTCAACAACAATCGCACCACCGGCCGCTTCGAACTTCGGGCCAGTCGACGCCGCTTTGAAACCGTCCGGGAATTCGCCGGCGAATTCCGGCAGAGCCGCCTGCGCTGACGCCGCGCCAAACGCGCACACGGCCACAGCAGTGAGAAGCAGGACTCTCAATACCTTCATCTTTTTACTCCTTGGATAGGTGATAAAGCGGGCGCACCCGCGCCCAGCTCTCTTTATACGCCCCATTTGGACCGAGAGTCAATGCTTAGCCCTTTCCCGTCTCCGACTATTTAGAGTATTAATACCGCGCGGTCCGTCCTAAACGGAACTACATCCCAGTTGCCGCACACAGCCAAGCTACCGCCGCGCCTCGCACCTTCCGGGGAAAAACTTCGCGCTTCTAGTATTTGGTTGACTGGTTAGAGGGCAGCCTAACTCCCCGGGATACAGACCGCCTAAACCGGCTCTGCTTTCTCAGGATCATTTCTGAACGACAGTCGCCCAGGCGTCGCGCCCGATCACCGTAGGCCCGATTAGATAGGGCACAGGATATCGCTGTAGCACTCAACACTGCTGCCCTAGCGGACTGCCGCCGTCTTCTTAGTCTTTGCCTTCGCTTTTGTAAACGTCAACCCGCGTGCTGGATCTGGTTCGATTCCTTCACTTCCCGACCATTTACCGACGTGGACCATTTGTCGGGACTATTTCGCCTTTATCGTTTTGTGTAGTCTGTGAATTCCTGTTTACCTTCGGACCTCTTGAATAACCGTTCCTCGGTGATACTAACAATTAGCGAAATCGGTCCGGCTAGGCCGACCGTGACTAACGCGAAGGTCGAACAGCACTCGACGAGGTGATCGATTCAATCGACAGAGCTACGACAGGAACTAAGGTTCCCAACTCGAACCCGAGCGTCGACGTCGCTTTGACCGCGACTTCGCAGTGGTGGTGGCGGTGAAGCCTACCCACGTACCGACGGAAATACCGAGCACTTACCGGTGCATTCTAAGAAGTAAGCGTTCCGCCGAAATCCTTAGAATTCGCGATGACCTCGGCGCCCTCAGGGTTCTTTACATTCGAGGCCGTAACGCCACCAGCTGCTTCGAACTTTGGCGTCGTCGAGGCAGCCGCGAAGCTCTCCGGGAAGTCAGATGAATATTCCGGGAGTTCGGCTTGGGCTGACATCACACCGACATGCCCGTCGCTAAGACACCCAGCGTTACACCCACGAATGCCCGCATATCGCTACCTCCCATTGGGTTTGATAGGCAAGCCCGCTGCCCGAGCGTCCCCCCTTTTTCGCGCCCCTTCAAACAACGCCAAGTACGCCATTGGCCCCTAGTTTTATTTGTCCCGACGCGGTATTAGTCCAGACCTGCTCCAATGCATCTCCCTTACTGAGCCATCCTGGGTTTGACGGAGACTTCTATCGCCGGTTGTCGGCGGGAGGAGGAGTCTCTGAGGATGGCGAGAGCGAGGAAGTACCCGGAGGAGTTGCTGGAGCGTGCGACGCGGCTGGTGTTCGAGTCGGGCAGGCCGATTGCTCATGTTGGCCGGGATCTGGGGATCGCCCCGGAGACGCTGCGGAAATATGTGCGTCAGGTCGAGGCGGATGAGGGCCGGCGCAAGGATCTGTTGAGCAGCGAGGAGCGTGATGAGATCAAGAAGCTGCGTCGCGAGAACAACGAGTTGCGCAGAGCGAACGAAATCCTGAAGGCCGCGAGCGTGTTTTTCGCGGGCGAGCTCGATCCACACCGTCCGAAGTGAGCGCGTTCATCGCGGAGTACCGCGAGCGCTTCGGGGTCGAGCCGGTCTGCCGGACTCTGGGCGTGTCGGCGTCCGCCTATTACGAGCGAGCCACGGGCCGGCGCTCAGCGAGAGCGCTCGAGGACGAGCGGCTGCTCGCCCGGATCTGTGAGGTCCACGACGCCAACTACCTGGCCTACGGATCTCACAGGATGTGGAAGGCGCTGCTCCGGGCCGGAGAGACAGTTGGCCGTGACCGGGTGGCTCGTCTGATGCACCAGCACGGGATTCAGGGCGCGAAGCGCCGCGGCAAGCCCTGGCGCACGACCAAAGCCGATCCGCTCGCTCGGCGCTCTCCGGATCTCGTGGAGCGGGAGTTCGAGGCCGCCGGGCCTGATCAGTTGTGGTTCGCGGACTTCACCTATCTGCGTTGCTGGGAGGGGCTGGTGTTCTTCAGCTTCGTGATCGATGCCCACAGCCGCCGGATCGTCGGCTGGCAGTTCGCGCCCCACATGCGCACCACCCTCGTCCTCGACGCACTCAGAATGGCACTCCATCAACGCCAGCCGGGCGCGGATGTCGAGCTGGTCCATCACAGCGATGCGGGCAGTCAATACACCTCGATCGACTACACGCAGACTCTGAACGACGCCGGTGTCCTCGGGTCGATCGGCACGGTCGGGGATGCCTATGACAACGCGGTCGCTGAGAGCTTCGTCGACAGCTTCAAGACCGAGCCCATCGCTGACCGCGTCTGGGCAACTCGCTCACAGCTCGAGCTCGCCGTTGTTGAGTACGTCGCCTGGTTCAACAACGACCGGCTGCACGAAACCCTGGACGACCGGCCACCCCGAGAACTCGAGGAACTCTACGCTGCAAAGACCAGGCCAACCACACCCATCACATCAATGTTGGAAACCAACTAAACCCGTCTCCGTCAAACCCAGGACGGCTCACACCGCCTCGCCGCGTCGAATCACGACGTCAGAGCCTAAGCCGAGCAACGAGTGCCGCTGTCCGAATCGCGCGCCGTGGCCGTGGGCTGGCAAGCAGCTCTACTCCATGAACCACGCGCTGCTGACGGTTAGCAGGGCCGCGCACCGTAGCGCACCCCCGCATATCAGCCCGCATCCTCCCGCTCGTACTCTCTGACTTGAGACCACTAGCTGTCGTCAACCATCCAAAGAGGGCTCGTGACTGTCTTGTTTCGAGGACTGCAACATGCTACGGACGACCGGCCCAGGCATGTTCGTAAAACAGCGGGGGCCGGGCATTACGCCCGACCCTCGCCGGCCCGACTAGATAGGCAACAGGATCTAGCTCTAAGCGCTCACCCTCGTTACCCGTACTAAACGCCGATGGCCTCTAGTCTTTGACTTCGACGGCTTTTGTGAATGTCAGTACTGCGTGCTGAATCTGGTTCGATTCCTTTGCTTCCCCACCGTTGACCGACGTGGACAGTTTGCACGAGACCATTTCGCCTTTGTCGTTCGTGTAGTCCGTGAATTCCTGTTTACCAGCGGAACCTTTGAATAACAGTTCGCCGGTCGTGCTTTTAGTTAACGTGGTGGTCCCGACGAGACAGCCCGTGACCACAGCTAAGGTCGAACCGCACTCGAAGTGCAGCGATTCAATTGACAGAACCGCGACAGGAATTAAGGTTCCTAACTCGAAGCCCAGCGTCGACGTGCCTTTAGCTAAAATCGACCCAGTCGTCGTGTCGGTTAAGCCAGTGCATTTACCAACCGAAATCCCAAGCACTTTCCCGGTGCAGCCTAAGAATAATTCATCGAAGCTGCCGCCTTTTGCGCCTGTGATCGTGCCTGTACCCTCGGATTTTTCGCATTCCACAACGATTGCGCCACCGGCCGCTTCGAACTTCGGGCCAGTCGACGCCGCTTTGAAACCGTCCGGGAATTCGCCGGAGAATTCCGGCAGAGCCGCCTGCGCTGACGCCGCGCCGAATGCGCATACCGCCACAGCGGCCAGGAGTAGAGCCTTCAGATATTTCATGGGAGATGCCTCCTTGTTGACTTTTTACTGCCAAGGACTAATACCCTCGGCTTAGTCCTTTATACGGAGGTCACCACCAGCCGGTCAAGCGGTCGTCCGATGACGTCTCTGACTAGCGTCCCTTACATACCACGCGCGACACATACCACGCGCGACGTTCTAAGGACAGGCTCATCCGGGGTTCAGCATTTCCTCCAGCCACGTGCTGGGAGCTGAACCCGGGCACCTCTAGGGATCTATTTTTGATCTGCGGCCAGCCTACGACTCAGCGTCGCGAGGCTCTTGAGCGATGCCGAGCACGTCTTGCCTTCTTGGCGGCTTTGTGCGCCGCCTTCTTCTTGCAGCCCGAGACGCTCAGCTTTGTCGACTGCTTCAGCACGGCCCCGCTTTGCGCGGTGATCGTCGTCGGCATCAGGAGAGTCTTAGCGACCTTGGTTGCGCAGATGTTGCCGAAGTTGCCCAGCAGCGATTTGGGCCCGGATGGCAGCTGAAGCTCAAAGGTCGAGATCGGCGCGTCCGGCACTGTTTCGAAGCGGGAGAACGTGATCCCGTGCTTGATTTGCGTGTGTCCGGTGACCTGGATAGTGATGTTGTTACCGGAGAGATCCAGCACGAGATCCGGGAACTGCGCCCCTCCATGGCTCACCAGGTAGGCAGGGCCTTCAAGCGGAGCCGACAGGATCGGCGTATGCGCCACCGCATGGCCGACGATCGACGCGGCTGGGCATCCTGCCGGACTCCTCGCGAACTGTGCCGCGGTGCACGCTTTCTGCAGGGTCGGAAGCCTCGAGGGAATCGCCTTGGGAAGCTGGACTTCGACCTTGCGAATGTTCGCTTCTGAGCGGGCGCCGCCCGTCTGCGGCCCTTGGTGCGGCGCGTCCAGCTTGACATCGAGCGAGACACCGTTCAGCCGGGAGCCTGGCCCGCCGACACCGACCTTGAACGAGGGTTTGAAGGGAAGTTCTCCGCAGCTGCCAACCTGGAAGCGCGCCTGCAGCCCGGCATTCGCTTTTCCTACCGATGTCGCTGTCGCGTTCACCGCGAACGGGTTGCACGACGTCGGATTGAAGACGAAGCCGGGCCTGCTGACGGAAACGTCTACGCGCCTGACTCGCGTGGGGATTCCTTGGACGATTGTCGGGAAGGGATCCGATGTCACCGAGGCCTGTGCGGTGGTCGGATCGATGTTGATCGTACCTCGGACCACTACATCCCCGAGGTTGAACGGCCCAGCAACCGCTGGTACGACGACCTCCTCGCCGTACGGTGCGCCCTTATAGGGACCAGTCAAGTAAATGCGTCCCGGTAGCGACAGCGGTGCCAGCCCGGGGCCAGCACTGGCCTCGACGGTGCCGATCTGAGACGTCGCGGGGCAAGTGTCTGCTTTCGCTTGCGTGTCTGTGCAGGGAGTGATGCTTGCGATGTTGGCCAGCAGACCTGGGGGAAGCTGGACGGTCAGTTCGGAGAACTCTTCGTCGGTATCGGACCGCGCCAGCGAGAGCGTGAATGGACTGTAGGCGCCCGCCTGAGTGCTGACCGTACCGGCGGCGAAGGTCGGCTTGAAGCCGTTGACACAGCCGGAGGTGATGCCGAAGGTGGGCGTGAGGCTCGTTGCAGCCAGACCGTCCCACGGCGTGAGTGAAACCGCGCTCGCGAAGGTGCCGCATGTCTCCGGCGTGGCCAGAGCCCCGCGCTTGCCGCCGAACAGCGTGAACTTGAAGTCGCTGAACGGAAGCTGTGGGGTTTCGCTGAAGGTCGTGGTCAACTGCCCGGTCACCGGGTCGGGAACGACGTGCCCTGCAAGCTTGACGCGAGCGCCGTCGGCTTCTGCGGATATGTACATGGCCAACAGCGAATGGAAAGGATTTTCGTTCTGCGCCGCCACGTAGACGCCGCCCGTGAGATGGTCCGCCAGCAGCGGGCTGGTGACTTCTACGGTTCCGATCTTCGATCCGTCGGGGCAGTGCCCCGGCTGGCTGTCGTGGAGGCCTATCTCTGCTTCCGTACATGCTTCGAGGCCGTTGGCGGCAGAGGCCGAGACGGCGGTTCCAAGCGGCAACTGCACCGTGGTGTCCTTCAACGTCGACGAGGCGAGCCCAAACGGTGTTTCGTTCTGCGGCACCTCGAGGTTCACGCTGAGCCCTGACGGGGAGTCCGCTACCGATGTATCGGGCGTCACTGTGATCGACGGCGCGAAGTCGAGTCGTTCGCATCCGGTGGTCGGTGGGATCTGCGTCGTCGCCGTCGCGAACTGACCCGGCGCCTGCCAGGAGTCTGCACGCATCGTTGCTGTCAGAGGTGTGCCTGGGCATGTGGTCGGGTTCGTCAGAAGGGGAACCAGCGCACCTTGCGGCGGGCATGATTCGATGCTTCCCCCGATCGGAACTTCTAAGCCTGGAATCGGACAGACCCTACGGCTATCGTGGCTTGGATCCGCTGGGACTCCCCACGCCACGACTCGTGCCGCCTTGACGCTGTCCTCCGAGGAGGCACTTAGCACCTTGGCGGTGGCACCGTAGTCGCCACCCGTACGCACGTTTCCGTCGACGTAGACGAGCCCTATGTTGTGGACCACCGCACCAAGCTGAACCGGAGTGTTTTCCGATGACTGGACGTTGTAGAGGCCCTCGATGAAGCGTTCGCCTTTGCTGTCTTCGACTTCGATTTCTCCGACCTGGGTCGCAGCGGGACACTGGTCGATCGCCATTAGGTACCGGGAGCACAACGGCGTCGCGGTGGCGCTGGCGATCAAACCCGGCGGCAGTTCCGTTTCTACATCTCGGACGTTCGCGTCCGCGGCTTCAACTTCGATGGTGCCGATGGTACTGGGGCTCGTATTGAGCTGGAAACTCGTTCGCCATTCATAGGGATGGCCGCCTGCTTGGGTGTAGGGCTGCCCTTCTTTATCGAGCACTTCGAACGAGAAAGCTCTGATTCCGAAGGTCGCGAACGTCTGGTCGGCTCCGTGCCCGGTACCTCTGGAGTTCGTGGAGGTGAACCGGTAGTGGTAGATCGTGTTCAGCGCGAGACCCGTCAGTGGTACCTGCACTTCCTGTTCGGTGCTCGAGGCGGCGATTGAGGCAGGGGCGCAGGTCGCGGTCGCCGCATGGGCGAATTCGGATTCATTGAACTCTGCTTCGGCAACGTATTCGACGTGGCAGTCAGCTTCAAAGCCCGACGCGTCGACTATCGCGCTCAGCTTGGTGCCGGTAGCAGTGAGCGTCGAGGCTTTCTCGCCGGTGATGACCGGCGGGCCGACTGTCGAGACCTGCTCGACTGCGCCCTCGCCGGCGACTCCGTTGGCGTTCGAAGCGCTGAGGCGAATCTTGTAGGTCGTGCTCGGCAGCAGGGTCACCGTCGCGGTGACGTCCTGCGGGGCCGAGTAAGGCACGGCCGGTTCGCACGCCGCCTGCGCAGCTCCTTCGAACCCTGTGGCTTCGAAGGAAGCCAGGGTGACGTATTCGAAATCGCAGGCCGTCACCGGGCCCCCGCCGTGCGTCGCGTCAGGGTCCACGTGTCCATGGAGAGTCGCAGAGGTTTCTGTGAGGGCAGTGACAGGTTCGGTCGTCACCGTGGGGGTGATGATGTCAGGGCTGTACTTGATCACCCCGGTGAATAGCTCTGTCGCATATACATGTCCGTCGCCTGACACCGCAATGCTCCTGATTTCCGGCTGGCCCGTGACCCCTATGAAGGTATCCAATAGGCTCCCGGTCGGTTCGTACTCCGCCACTATTCGTTCTTCGACCTCGAATACATACACATGGCCGTTGCTCTCGTCGACAGCGACGCTCACTGGCTGATGTTCGTCGAGAACCCGCACGAAGGCCCCTTCGTGGAACGCGACCACGTTGTTGGCAGCGGTGCTTTCGTTGAAGCCGCTCGTATTGGCGACATACAGATCGCCTGCGGAGTCCAGCGCGATCGGACCCGGTGTCACGATATGCGGGTCCTTGAGCTGTCGGATGAATTCACCGGCGGGATTGAACTCGTCGACTGCCGCATGAGCGTGATCTGAGACCCAGAGGTCGCCGGTCGCCGAATCGATCGCAAGGCCGTCCGGTTCCATCGAGCCGTCGGTAGTGACACTTCCTTTCGCGCCGTCGCACTCCGCTGTGGACGGTTCGCTCGTACCGGTAATCTGGCAGATGAATTTTCCAGTTTCGCTGAACTTGTCGACGAAGCCATGTTCGAGATCGGTCACGTATACGTCGCCGGAGTTCGGGCTACTGGAGCTGTCAACGGCGATGGCACCGGTCACGTTCGCTCCGTTGATTAGGAGGAACGATCCCTGAGGTGTTTCAGACCCGTTGAACTGCACCCCGGCATAAGTGCCGTCTGGGTTCGACTTCACGATCGTCGCCGGGCTGCCCGCGTAGATGTCGCCCGCGCTGGGACCAGTCGAGTTGTCAACCCCATCTGCGAGTGCCGGCACGAACCCACCTTCGGGCGCTTCGAAGCCGTTGAACGTCGCTTCCACGCGATGGGTCGTGGCCGCGAATGACGAGGAGCAGACAGCCAGCGCCAAGCAGAGTGCACTTGAGACGACCAGCGCCAGACTACGAAGTGACGGTTTCCAGACCTCAAGCCGTCCCTGCTCCTCGTAAACCGTCATGCCGCCCCTCTCCTCGGTGGTGGTCTTGCTATCGCTATGCACTGATCGTCCTCGTCGAGTGGACCGCGGTCCCGTTTGGTGCCGTGTAGGTCACGTTCAACGTCAGGTGGCGGTGATGCGTCAGAGCTTTCCGCTCGCCGGCCGTCGTGGGTATCTGTAGGACGTAGGTACCCGCCTTAGTGACCTTGCGCTTCAAGGTGCGCCCGCCTTTCACCTTCGCCACAATCTGCCCGCTCCCTGTGACCTTGAGCTTGAGCTTGATCTTGCCCCGCCCCTTGGCCAGAGTGGCTGCCGTGAGCTTGACGCTGGCGACCGCGGCGCTCACCGTTGTCGACAGGTTTCCCGGTCCGGAAAAGCCTTCGCTACCGTTCGACGGCGGCTGGACGAGGGGTGTCTGTGCACCGCTGCACGCTTCGCCCACGCAGGGTTCGGCCGCCTTCGGCGGAGCAGGGAATCCTCCATCGACCCTCGCGTCGTAGAGCGAGAGTTCCGTTGGGCTGGCACCAGGAACGAGCCCTTGGACCGTGATCAGGTATACGTCGTTGCCGTCGGAGCTCGCTTCGTAGAAGAACGAGGACGATTCCGCAGTGCCGGTGGAGAGCAGGTTCAGTTCTCCTGCTCGGTATTCGTAGACGTTCGACTGGAAGAAGATGCTCGACTGGCTGTTGCGCGCATTCGCGACCAACGGGTTCGGCGTATCGAAGAAGACCTGTCCGCTGTCGCTGACGTTACGTTGCAGATATAACGGGATCGGTGCCTGCGTCGTCACGCCCTCCGGTAGCCTGATGATGGCTGGTGCGATCGGAGCCACACCTGCTTCTCCGCATGAGGCGCAACTCAGTCCTTCGGCTTCTCCGTCGTAGAGGAAAATCTCCTGATCGGGCTGGCCGCTTTGTGCGTCGGTGTTCGCGAACCCTGTCAGCTCTTCAAGCGAGTCGAACCCCAGATAGCGCCCGTTTGAGGACACACGAGCTGCCATGCATACGTTTTCCCAGTCGCAACTGTCACCGGTGGCGCTCAGCGTCGCGACGAAGCTCGTGGAGCCGCCGTGCTCCGCGTAGAGATTCGGTGCTCCCGGCGCGGCAAGCGCGCCCGAGCTGTTCTGGTTGGAGGCTAGTACGCCACTCGCTACGAAGTACACATAGTTCCCGGCGGGTCCCGTTTCGTTGGTTCCCACGTAGCCGAGGACGTCGGCATGTTCGCCCGCGTTGTGGTCGACCGTGAGGTCTGTGAGCCTCTCTCCCACGGGCTTGCTGAAGTCGTATTCATACAGATCGGGGGCTTCGGTGGTTGCCGTCGCATCGCTCGTGAGACGATTCACGTCAGTGAAGTAGACGACGCTTCCATCGAGGCCGCTGCCACCCGCGAACGCCCCTTGGCCGCTCGGTTCAGAGGTTTGCGAGCTGTCCAACTCGACGGTACACGCCTTGCTTGGTTCGTCGCATTCGCCGGCTTCGTTGAGGATGCTCTGCGCAGCCCCAGGATTGATTCGGGAATAGAGCTTCCCTCCTCCCGTGAACTCGACCCGACTGCCGTTAGGCGCGACTGCGTGGCTGAAGGTCGGGCTGACCGGGACCGAATTTTTGCCTTCCCGCGTGACCGGGTCCACGATTTCGCCTTTGGTCGGCTGGCCGTTGGGAAGCACGGTGAGAAGACGATCGACTCCCCCGCTCCATGCGTAGTACGTGACTTCCGGGGCGACTTCGGCTGACCCGATTTCTTCCTCGGCGAAGACGATCAGCCCGAGGTCACTTGAGCCCGCCTGATAGATCGCGTTTCCAGGTTGACCTTTAAGCCCTTTCTGATCCACGAGCTGGTAGGTATCGCTGGAGCTTTCGCGTACGAACAGGTTCTGAGCTCCGTCGCGCGGCTCGCCCGATACGAGTTCGGGTTCGTCGGTACCACAGTTCGTTCCCCTAGGGTGGAAAGCGTTGTACCCGTCCGAAAGCACGCCCCGTTCCAGGTTGGCCGACCACGCGATCATGTAAGGCAGGCAGGCGAGCGACACAGATGTCGACTGGGGGGGGATCAGGTTCTTCGTCGTCCACCCGTCCGGACCGCGGCTCGACAGAAAGTCCGGGCCGTCGGTCAGGCTGCTGCCTGGGATCACGGTCGAGAAGTAGCTGATCCCCGGGGACGCCGAGCTTGACGAGGCGGTGGTGTCGAGCTCCGACCCGACTATGGCAGCTCCTGCTGTGGCGTTTAGGAATCCACCGAACGTCGTGAAGTAAGGCTGCAGTCCGGGCGGAGAGACCAGCTCATAAGCCCTGCAGTCGGGCAGCCCCGCAGAGAACCCGGTACGAAATGCCTGATTCGGGCAGGCTTCCGAGGCGCTCGCCGTGGCTGCGGGGCCCGATAGAAGAGCGAGAGAGCCGCAGAACCAAGTCACCGTGAGGAGCAGTCCGGCAGCGCATCCTCTGAGAACAACCAAAAGAGAACGAATAGACGATCCGACCCAACGACCAACCCCACGTGCGCTCAAGTGACCCTACCTCTCGAAGTCTCCTCCAGATCGGCCGATCAAGGCGAACAGGGAGAGCGCAACTGCCAAATCCGTGGCCTCCCCGCCCGCGAATCGACTCTCCCGAATGATACGACCGGCACTTGCTGGGCCTGTCATCCGGCTTACTCGAACCGCCTGAAAACGGCATTCCAAAGCGAATTGCGCGAGTCAGAAACAGACTTTGACAGTGTTTCCTTTAGGCGTCGCGTCAGGTGTCAAGAAGCCGAGCGAGCCGTCCCGCGACTCGGGCCACCTGCACCTCCGTCATCTCCGGGAAAAAGGGAAGTGCTATCGACGATTCCGCGATCCGCTCGGTCACAGGCAGATCGCCGGGCGCGCCTCCCAAGCCTTCACGGTAGAAGCTCATCAAATGAATTGCCGGCAGATACGGCTTGCTTTGGATCCCATCCTCGGCGAGCCGATGAATGATCTCGTCGCGCTTGAGATGTGCGGGCAGCTGCACAACGAACACGAACCATCCCCTCACATCTCCGCCCAGATCCTCGCACGGCAGAACCAAACCCTCTATATCGACTAGAGCCTGACGGTATGCCTCGGCCACCTGTCGTCGTTTAGCCAAGAGCTCAGCAAGTCTCTCTAGTTGCACGATCCCCATCGCACACGCCAGCTCCGACAGCCGGTAGTTGAACCCGAGCTTGTCGTGATCGAGCCACCCCATCCCGCCAGCCCTTCCTTGGTTGCGCTCGGAGTCGATTCTCTCGCTCATCGCAGCGTCGCCGAGCGCGACCATCCCCCCCTCTCCCGTGGTGAGCTGCTTGTTCGCATAGAAGGCGAACACCGACGGATGCCCCCGTCCGCCCACGGGCAGCCCGTCGGCATGCACGGCGCCGAGCGCCTCGCATGCGTCCTCGACCAGTGCCAGGCCATGCTTCTCCGCCAACCGCTCGAAGGCCGGCATATCAGCCGGGTAGCCGAAGATGTGTACCGGCAGGATCGCCTTCGTGCGCGGTGTGATCGCCGCCTCCGCAACGGCGGGGTCGAGGTTCAGCGTGATCGGATCGATCTCGGCGAACACCGGCCGGGCCCGCTCGTAGAGAATCGTGTTCGCAGAGGCGACGAACGAGAACGAGCTCGTTATGACCTCATCGCCCTCTTCAACGCCGGCCGCACGCAGAGCCAGATGCAATCCAGCGGTTCCGCTGCTGACCGCACGAGCATGGGGCACGCCGAGCATCTCCGCGAAGCGCCGCTCGAACTCCACGAGCTTCGGCCCGAGCGAGAGCTGCCCCGAGCGCAGCACCTCGATGACCGCTCGCTCCTCGGCCTCGCCCAGCACCGGCCGGGCGAGCGGGATCGGCTCCTCCCCGGCCACTAGCCCTCGCCGGCAGCGGCAGGGAATGGCTCCCCGCTGGGACCTCGGCGAAACCCCGGCTGCATCCCGTACTCGAGCGAGTCGACCAGCGCGTCCCAGGACGCCGAGATGAGATTCTCCGAAACCCCAATCGACCCCCACGTCTCATGACCGTCCGAGGCGTCGATCAACACTCTCGTGACGGCTCCGGTGCCAGTTGCCTCGTCGAGGATCCGCACCTTGTAGTTGACCAGCTCGATGTCACGCAGATGCGGATGGATCTCCCCGATCGCCTCGCGCAGCGCCCGGTCGAGCGCGTTGACGGGTCCGTTGCCCTCGGCGGTGCGGATGTAGCGCTCCCCGCCGACCCAGATCTTGATCGTCGCCTCGGTCTCGACCTTGCCGTCGGCACGCTTCTCGACCGTAACCCGCCAGGACTCCAGGCGGAACAGCGACTCATGGTCGCCCGCCTCCCTGTGCATCAAGAGCTCCAGCGAGCCGTCCGCCGCCTCGAATTGGAAGCCCTCGTGCTCGAGCGTCTTGATCCTGTCGAGCACACGCTGTGAGAGCTCGGCGTCGCTCATCTCCGCGGGAGCTTTGATCTGCGACGTGGTGAGCTTCTCGGCGATCGACGCTCTTCCGGAGAGCTCGGAGACCAGCACGTCGCTGGAGTTACCGACGATGGCAGGGTCGACGTGCTCGAACGTCTGTGAGCTGGCCTGGACACCGGCGGCATGCAGTCCGGCCTTGTGCGCGAAGGCATGCTTGCCTACGTAGGGCTGGGCCAGGTTCGGGACGCGGTTGAGCAGCTCGTCGAGCAGATGCGCCGTCTCGGTGAGCCGGACGATCTGTTCTGGCTCGAGGATCTCGCAACCCATCTTCAGCTGCAGGTCGGCGGCGATCGTCAGGAGGTTGGCGTTGCCGGTCCGCTCACCGATCCCGTTGATCGTCCCCTGCACCTGAGTTGCCCCGCATTCGACGGCGGTCAGCGTGTTGGCCACCGCACAGCCGGAGTCGTCGTGGGTGTGGATACCGAGCTGGGCGCTGGGCAGGGCTTCGCGTACGACAGCCAAGGCCGTGCGTATCTGCGGTGGCAGCGACCCACCGTTGGTGTCGCATAGCACGAGCCGCTCCACGCCCGCATCGGCCGCCGCGCGCAGGCAGTCCAGCGCATAGCCAGGGTCGAGTGCGAAGCCGTCGAAGAAGTGCTCGGCGTCGAGCAGCACTCGCTTGCCGGCGGCCTTCAGGAACGCGACCGAGTCGGCGATCATCGCGAGGTTCTCCTCGCGACTCACCCTCACAACCTTCTCCACATGCAGCACCGAGGCCTTACCGACGATCGTGCAGATCGGAGCGAACGAGTCGGCGAGCACGCGCAGGCCCTCATCGTGATCGGCAGTCGAGTCGCGGCGGCGGGTCATCCCGAAGGCCACGATCTCCGCATGCTTTAGCCGCTCATTGGCCAGTAGCCCGAACAGCTCATGCTCCTTCGGGTTGGACGCCGGAAACCCGGCCTCGATCATGTGCACGCCGAGCTCATCCAGGGCGTGCACGACCCGCAGCTTCTCCTGCGCAGTCAACGACATCCCGCCGCCGCCCATACCGTCGCGCAGGGTGGCGTCGTATAGCTCTATGTCAGGCATGACCGCTACCCCGTAGCGGCCGTCTGCGCGCCGCCCGCATCCCCGCTTGGGGTCTCGAGCGGGACGGCGTCGACCGGGTCGAGCCACTCGCGATAGCGCTCGCTGCGCCCGTGGATCGCGTCGTCGAACTCCTTCTGGAGCACGCGCGTAATCTCGCCCGGACGACCGGTGCCGACCTGACGGTCGTCGACCTCGCGCACCGGCACGAGCTCGGCCGCGGTGCCCGACATGAAGACCTCCTCGGCCAGGTAGAGCTCGGCACGGGCGATGTCGCGCTCGACCACCTGATACCCCAGGTCGCGTGCGATCTGGAGCACCGAGCGGCGCGTGATCCCGTCGAGGATCGCGTTGCTCTGGCCAGGCGTTGCGATCACCCCGTCGCGCACGACGTAGATGTTCTCGCCCGTGCCCTCGCAGACGTAGCCGTTGTCATCGAGCAGGATCGCCTCGTCGTATTCGGACTTGACGGCCTCGACCTTCGCCAGCACGTTGTTGAGGTACTGCCCGGAGGCCTTGGCGTGCGGGATCAGCGAGTCGGGGCTGATCCGTCGCCAGGAGGAGACCTTCGCGCGGACGCCGTTGGCCGCGCCCTCCTCACCGAGGTATACCCCCCACTCCCAGCAGGCGATCGACACGTCGACGCTGGCGTCGAGCGGGTTCAAACCCATCGTCCCGTAGCCGCGGTAGGCGATCGGACGGATGTAGCAGGAGCGCAGGCCGTTGCGGGCGACTAGCTCGAGCGTCGCCGCGCCTAGCTGCTCGTGCGAGAACGGGATCTCCATGTGGAAGAGCTCCGCCGAACGGAACAGCCGATCGACGTGCTCGGAGTTGCGGAACACGGCCGGACCGAGCTCGGTGTCGTAGCAGCGGACCCCCTCGAAGACGCCCGTGCCGTAGTGCAGGCCGTGGGTCAAGACGTGGACCTTGGCGTCCCCCCATGCGACGAACTCGCCATTCATCCATATGAGGTCGGTGGGCTCCACGGGCGTACGCTCCTGCTCGAAGGTTTCGGAGATCGCAGCACGCTGGTGCTCTGACGCCATCGCTGCTGATCAGGTAAGGGCGATTCTACCGGCCGCCACCGCCGGGTCGCGAGTAGGTGAGCTGGGCTCAGATGAAGCCGCGGCACAGCTTCAGATGCGCCGCCTCCGCGATCTTGCCGAGCTTCACGCGCTGCGCGGCTTTCTTCTGGCCCAGCTTGCGCACCGCGATGAAGTTACTGGCGTTCGCTTGCTTGATCAGCTGTTTCTGTTCCTTCTCGAGCTGCCGCGCAGCGTTCAAGAGACCGAGCCACTCATCGCTTGCCACAGGAGGCGGGTCGATCCGTTCGAGCGCGCTGAGCGTCGCCGTGTCGAGGAGGTCGTTCCTCGTGGCCTGCTGTGCAAGCAGTTTCAGGTTCAGTTTCTCAAACGCTGAGGTTTCCGAGGTTTTCAGCCTGAGGCCGGCGCAAAGAAACCTCGCCTCGATATTCCGCGAGTGCTTTGGCAGCTTGACGGTCGACTTTGTCTTCTTAGCGGCAGGAGCCGGCGCAGGTGTGCTCGTACGTGTGGATGGGCCGCTCTGTTGAGGGTGACTGGTCTGCTTGGCGCTCTCTGTCGATCCACGACTCGGGGTCGAACCACCTCCGCAGCCGCTGATTACAAGGGCTGAGAGCGTCATGCATGTGGCTACAGCTCTCGTGCACCGAAACATCGGGGGGACTATCACGATCCCTCGCCCAGCGGGTCGATCGATGTTTCTATACACGGTCAGATTCGCTCTAGGACCATGGCCGTCGCGCGCTCGGTGCCCTCCGAGCCTCCCAAGTCGGCGGTCCGCAGCCCGGCCGCCAGCGCATCCGCCACGGCATCCTCGATCGAGGACGCCTCCTGCTCCATCCCAAGGCCGTTGCGCAGCAGCATCGCCACCGACAGGAACATCGCCAGTGGGTTGGCGATTCCCTGCCCGGCGATGTCTGGAGCCGAGCCGTGCACTGGCTCGAACAGTCCCGGGGAGCCCTCCTCCCCCAGCGACGCGCTCGGCAGCATCCCGATCGACCCCGTCAGCATCGCCGCCTCGTCGGAGAGGATGTCCCCGAACAGGTTCTCGGTGAGGATCACGTCGAAGTGCCGGGGTGCGGAGACGAGCTGCATCGCGGCGTTGTCGACGAGCACGTGCTCGAGCTCGATGTGCGGGAACTCCTCAGAGTGGACTCGCACGACCGTCTCGCGCCACAAGCGGCTCGTCTCAAGGACGTTGGCCTTGTCGACGCTCGACACGCGCGAGCGTGCGGCCCGGAAGCCGGTGCGGGCGATCCGCTCGATCTCGGCGACCGTGTACTCGCACAGGTCGCTCGCCATCTCAGCCGTCCGCCGCTTCTCGCCGAAGTAGATGCCGCCCGTCAGCTCGCGCACGACCAGCAGGTCCGTTCCCTCGATCCGCTCGCGGCGCAGCGGTGACGCGTCGTACAGCGCCGGGACCGGCTTGACGGGGCGCAGGTTCGCGTACAGGCCGAGGCCCTTGCGCAGCCCGAGAAGCCCCTGCTCAGGGCGAGGGGCATTTGGGTCGGTCGTGTCCCACTTTGGACCGCCGACAGCCGCGAGCAGCACTGCATCGGCGCCACGACAGGCCTCCAGCACCTCGTTGGTCAGCGCGACGCCGTGGGCGTCGATCGAAGCGCCGCCAAATAGGTGCTCCTCGAACTCGAAGTCCCCCAGACGATCGAGTAGCTCCAGAGCCGGGGCCATGATCTCCGGCCCGATGCCGTCGCCGGGAAGGGTGACGATGTGGTGTGCCACGGGCGGCGACGCTACCAGGAGAGCCCGTGGTAGAGCGCCTGGACGCGCTCGATCCGCTCCTGAGCGTCGTACTCGTGTAGCTCACAGACCGGCGTGCCGTCGGCCCAGCGATAGGTCACTGCCAGTGAGCGCACGCCGCAGTAGACCTGCTCGAGCTCGAAGTGAAGATCGGGAAGCCGAGCGAGGCCTCGCGAGAAGTGCTCGCGCAGATCCACGAGGCCCTCGACCCGCCCGTCGGGGATACCGAGGGAGTCGATGATCGTTGGGGTCTGGAAGACAATTCCCGGTGCGTAGAGGTCGAGGATCGCGTCGAGGTCGTGGGCGTTCCAGGCCTCGACCCACTCCGCGGCCAGCTCGGTAGCCCTCTGTTCGCTCAGTCGCTCCACGCTCGACATACTCAGAGCGCCGTCGTCGCGACTGGCTGCCAGCTCGCGCCCTGCTCACGCCCCTCGAAGTCCGCGATCCGCTCGGCCGAGGTGAGCGTGACACCGATGTCGTCAAGGCCGTCCAGCAGCCTGCGGCGGATCTCGTGGTCGATCTCGAAGGGAACCTGGCGCCCCTCGAAACGGACCTCCTGGGCGCGTAGGTCGACCTGACCGTTTCCGGCGTGTGCCAGTGCTCGGCAGTCCTCGTCGGAGAGGACGATCGGCAGCAGCCCGATCTTCGTGCAGTTGGAGTAGAAGATGTCTGCGAAGCTGGGCGCAACGATCGCTTGGAAGCCGTAGTCCTGAAGGCCCCACGGCGCGTGCTCGCGAGATGAGCCACAGCCGAAGTTCTCCCCGGCGACGAGGATCGGGTTGGGCGGCAGGTCCCAGCCCTCCTCCTTGGCCCAGTCGTAGAACAGGAACTCGCCGAAGCCCGAACGCTCGACACGCTTCAGGAACTGCTTGGGCATGATCTGGTCTGTATCGACGTTGGCACGATCTAGATAGCTGACGTCGCCGGTAATCGTCTCAATCTTCTCCATGGTCCTCTCCTTTCAGCTCGGCTTTACGGCGCCGAAGATCGTGCCCTCGGCCCACTTGAAGTGCACCTCAACCTGTTCGAAGCCAGCCTCACGCAGCCACGTGAGCTGATCCTCCAGCGGGTCGGGTCGGTCTTCGGCGGAGTCCCCAAAGGTGTCCTCGCCGGGGCTAGCAGACGCGTGATCGTGGGCGATCTCGCCGTGCGCTTCGGCGATCCGCTCGTCGAACAATCCATCGAGCGGTCCGGTGATCCGAACGACGTCCATGTTTACGCACATCCCGCCGGGCGCCAGCAGTGAGTGGATCTCGACGAACAGCTCGCGCTTGCGCTCACTCGTCAGGTGATGGATCGCGTATGCGGACACGACCGCGTCGAACGACTGCGAGGGAAGATCGCGCTGCCAGCCTGCGATCGAGAGATCACCCTGCACAGCCTGCCAACCACCTGTTCCCAGTCGTGACTCGGCGCGTGCGAGCATCGGCTCTGAGAAGTCGACGAGCACCGCACTTGCCTCCGGCGCGACCGTGCGCATCAGCTGCGACATCGCACCATCTCCCGAGCCCAGGTCCAGGAACGTCGCAATTCCTCGCTGCCGCCGTTCGAACAGCAGTCTCACGAGCTCTTCCTGCATATCGATCAACGGCAGCACCGCCTGGCGCGTCTGCAGGAACTCCTCGGCGATCTCCGCGCGTTGCCAGGCGGCCTGCTCGGGACTCACGACCAGTTCCTGATGTCCACGAAGCGCCCCTCGATCGCGGCGGCGGCGGCCATCTGCGGAGAGACGAGGTGCGTGCGGCCCCCGCGTCCCTGTCGCCCCTCGAAGTTGCGGTTCGATGTGGAGGCGCAGCGCTCGCCTGGCTGCAGGATGTCCGGGTTCATTCCGAGGCACATCGAGCAGCCCGCCACGCGCCAGTCGAAGCCTGCATCGCTGAAGATCTTGTCCAAGCCCTCCGCTTCGGCTTGTTTGCGGACCTGCTGGGAGCCGGGAACCACCATCGCGCTGACCGACGCCGCGACCTTCTTGCCGGCGACCACCTCTGCGGCTGCACGGAGATCCCCGATCCGGGAGTTCGTGCAGGAGCCGATGAAGACGCGGTCGAGTGAGATCTCCTCGATCGGCGTCCCGGGCTTCAGGTCCATGTAGTGAAGCGCCCGTTCTGTCTCCTCGCGGTCGGCATGGGACTCGAAGTCCTCCGGTGCCGGCACCTTCTCAGTCACCGACCGCACCATCCCCGGGTTCGTCCCCCAGCTGACCTGCGGTGAGATCGCACTGGCGTCGATCGTCACCTCGGTGTCGAAATAGGCGCCCTCCTCTGTCGGCAGCTTCGACCACTGCTCGATCGCCCGCTCCAGCTCCTCCCCCTTCGGCGCACCGGGCCGCTCGACGTCGCGGAACCACGCAAAGGTCGTCTCGTCGGGCGCAATCATGCCCGCCCGCCCACCGCCCTCGATCGTCATGTTGCAGACGGTCATCCGGCCCTCCATCGACAGCGCCCGGATCGCCTCACCCGCGTACTCGACTGCGTGGCCCGTCATGCCGCCGACGCCAAGCTTCCCGAGCGTGGCGAGAATCAAGTCCTTAGCGGTTACGCCGAAGCCCAGCGAGCCCTCATAGTTGATACGCATCGAGCGGGGCTTCGACTGGACCATGCACTGTGTCGCCAGAACATGCTCGACCTCGCTCGTGCCTATTCCGAAGGCCAGCCCACCGAAGGCACCGTGCGTAGAGGTATGCGAGTCGCCGCAGACGATCGTCATGCCCGGCTGCGTCACGCCAAGCTCCGGCCCGATCACGTGAACGATGCCCTGGCGCTCGGAACCCAGCGAGTACGCGGGAATGCCGAACTCCGCGCAGTTGCGCTCGAGCGTTTCGACCTGCACGCGCGACAGCTCGTCCTTGATCCGCGCGGCAATAGGCGTCCCGTCGGTGGGCGTGTTGTGATCGGCCGTCGCCAGGGTGCGGTCGGGACGCCGGACCTTACGGCCCGCCAAGCGCAAACCGTCGAAGGCCTGCGGGCTCGTGACCTCGTGGACGAGATGCAAGTCGATGTAGATGAGACCCGACTCCGGTCCACCAACCTCGTGTGCCTCCCAGATCTTCTCGAACATCGTCTTAGCCATCTAGCTCCTCCTCAATCCGGCGGAGACGACGGCCAGAAAGGCCGCGTCGGTCGTTGTGGGGTTCTCGAAGTGATGGGGAAGGTCGGCGTCGAAGGTCACCGTGTCGCCCTCGCCCAGCTCGTGGCGTGCGCCGTCGCAGACGAGCACGATCCGGCCCTCCTGCACGAGCGCCGTCTCGCGGCTTCCCGGCTCGTGCATCGGCGGGTCATCGGCAGCACCAGTGGATCCGCCCGGCGCGAGCGTGTGACGTGAGAGCTCGGCGCGTTGCCCCGGCTGAGCGGAAGTCAGGATCTCGAGACGGTGGCCGCGCTTGGGGTTGCCCCCACGCTGACGCTGATCGGAGCGCACGATCGTCACGGCTCCCTGCTCATCGAGGCGCAACAGTTGTGAGAGGCGCAGATCGAGGCCCGAGGCAATCCTCGAGGCGACCGTCAGCGTCGGGCTCGTCTCCCCCCGCTCAACCTGCGAGAGCATCGGCGCGCTGACACTTGAGCGCTCGGCAAGGTCGCGCAGAGAGAGCCCTGATGACTCCCGCAAAGCTTTGACGCGCGCGCCGATGACCGCCGGGTCGAGCGGATCGCCTCCGGCTGGGGCTTCGAGGTCAGCCCCAGGGGCCTTTCGGTCCTTGACCATCACCATACGGATGTACGTTATCACAGACAAGCACGACGATGGTGGGTCCGACCCAACGCCGCCCCCAGGACCGGACCCACCTTGTTTACTGCGCTCGACTCACAGCAGCCGAGCCATCGCCGACCCGCGCTCTGCGCGCGAGTAAGCCCTGTCTACGAGTGAGCGATGACCGATTCCGCGGCCGTCTCCTCGATTTTCCCGTTCAGGACAGCCTCGTTTTTGCCGGAGGCCGAGGGCAGGCCGAGGCGAGAGTCGACGATCGGGTCGATCAGGAAGGAGAAGATCCCGCCACACCCGTTGGCCGCCGGCGCCGAGAAGGTGCCGTTGACGAGCGAGTTTTTCTGGAACGCCAGGATTTCGCCTTCGATCACTTCGAATTCGCCGATGCTGCCAGTCAGCACACCGCTCGTGCCGGTCGTCAGGTTGATGATGATCGGGCTCGAGTTGGAGCCGATGTAGCAGGAGCTGCCGAGCAGCGGGTTTTCGAGCTTCACCTTGACCGGCAGCGACAGCGCGGTGCCAGTTGCCGAGAACAGGCTTTCGAGGCTGACGCCAATCGAGCTGGCCGGACCGGCCAGTTCAGTCGTCGCGGTCACACCGGTCGTCCCGTTTTCAAAGACGAGCTGACATGCCGCACGCTCGATGAAGTTCGAGATCTCGGTGCACTTGACGAGACCCGAGAGTCCGCCCGGCACTTTCTGGGGTGACTTCGAGAGCGTGTTGCCGTCTTTCGTGGCGACGAATTTTTCACCTTCGCCGAGACCGCCCTGGAGGATGATCGCTTTTTCGATCGGCACGTTTTCTTTGCCGATAACGATTTTGCCGCTTCCCGTCTTTGCGTAGATGCAAGCCGACGCCGCTGTGACAGGGCAGTCGGAGAACACAGCGAACGGGCCTTTCGGCGCCGCCATCGCCGCCGAGGTGCCGACGAGCGCGAATAGCAGCGCCGCCAGCCCGATGGCTGCTGGAATGAGCCGACCTCCGACCTTTCTGGCCGGACGGTTGGCGGGACGTCGAAACATGACGTAGCCCCCTATTTGATCGAGTGATTGCTGAGTCGCGAGTCTTCGAGACTGAGTCCCTCAACCCGCTTGCCCGTTAGGACATGGAATAACATACCCGTTTCTCAAGGTCATGCCCTGGCCCAGCCACTTCGCACTAGAGGCGATCGGGGCCCGCGTCGCCGCGGGCCCGCGGTCTCAGCTTCCAGCCGCCTCCGGGAGCCCGATCGCGTCGCCGGCCTGGGCGCGGGCGACGGCCACCGACAATGCCCGAACGTAGGCGCGGGCTGCCGCGTCGATGATGTCCGTCGAGACGCCCTGACCGGCGCCTGTCGCGCCGTCCAGCTCGAGCACCACAGACGCCTCCCCAAGGGCGTCCTGGCCCTCGGTGACAGCCCCGATCGTGAACTCGCTGAGGACAGGCGCGGTCGCCGTGGCGGCATTGATCGCCTGGAAAATCGCGTCGATCGGTCCGTCGCCGATGAACGAGCCCGTCACCTCGGACCCATCCGGCAGGGTGACGGCGACCTTCGCGTGAGGCGAGCGCCTTGAGGATGACTCAACCTCGAACCACTCAAGCGAGTAGCCCGCGATGTCCTCGCGCAACTCATCGGTGACCAGCGCCTCCAGGTCCATCGCCGTGACCTGCTTCTTACGGTCGGCGATCTCCTTGAAGCGCTTGAAGGCGACGTTCAGCGCCTGACCCTCGACTTCGAAGCCCATCTCCTCCAAGGCTTTACTGAGGGCGTGGCGACCGGAGTGCTTGCCGAGCACGATCGAGTTGCTGCGCAGTCCGACTGTTGTCGCGTCCATGATCTCGTAGGTCGTGCGCTCCTTCAGCACCCCGTCCTGGTGGATGCCTGCCTCGTGCGCGAAGGCGTTGCGCCCGACAATCGCCTTATTGGGTTGCACCGGATAACCGGTAAGGCGGGAGACCAGCCGGCTCGTCCTGGCGATCTCGGTTGTCTCGATGCCTGTCCATAGCCCGAGTGACGGCTCGCGCGTGTGCAACAGCATCACGACCTCCTCGATCGAAGCGTTGCCGGCCCGCTCTCCGATCCCGTTGATCGCGCCCTCGATCTGGCGGCAGCCGGCTTCAAGACCCGCCAGCGAGTTCGCTACGGCGAGCCCCAGGTCGTCGTGGCAGTGGACCGAGACCGTCACGTTTCGCAGGTCGGGGACGAGACGGTAGAGATCTTCGAACATCTTTCGGTACTCCGTCGGCATCGTGTAGCCGACGGTGTCGGGGACGTTGATCGTCGTTGCGCCCTCGTCCAAGGCCACCTGGATCACTTCGGCCATGTACTCGACGTCCGATCGCGATCCGTCCTCCGGGGAGAACTCGACGTCCTCGGTGTACTCGCGCGCCTGGGAGACAGCCGCGCGGACCTGGCCGATCACGTCCTCGCGGGTGGTCTGGAGCTTTCGCTCGATGTGGATGTCGCTGGTAGCGAGGAACGTGTGGATCCTCGGGCGCGATGCGTCTCGGACGGCGTTCCAGGCGGCCTCGATGTCTTGCTTGCTGGTCCGCGCCAGTCCGCAGATGATCGGGCCTTCGACCTCCCGTGCGATCGCTTGGACCGACTCGAAGTCTCCGGGTGAGGTGATCGGAAAGCCGGCCTCGATGATGTCGACGCCGAGCCTGGCCAACTGGTGGGCGATCTCGAGCTTTTCCTGCTTGTTCAGGGATATGCCCGGGGACTGCTCCCCGTCGCGGAGCGTCGTGTCAAAGATCAGGACCCGGTCGGCCGGGTCGCGCTGCTGATTTGCCTCAGTCATGATGCCGTCCTCGCTCTCTTCTTCGTCTTATAGGTCGTTCCTCTCTGTGGTTTGCGGCTAGCGGCCGCCACGCACTATTCCCCCCGAGGGGGGAGAGAAAGAAGTCGCGCTGCAGACAGAAGAGCTCTAGACATCAGCGGAAGACTCTAGCAGCCCCTGCGGGCCCAGTCGACGTCCTTCGGCCTAGCGGCAACCACCGCAAGCCGAGCCCCGCCCATCGACGTGAAATCCCCGCTCTATCCATAATTCCCGTCATTCGAATAACGGTATCGGTCGGAAACATTACTTGTCGGCGACGCTCGTGCGCGACTACCTTGACCGGTGTGGCGCGTCGAATGCGCGTCCTAAACAGACTGCCCGATGCCCCGGCTTCCCGTTAGCTGCTGTTCGATTCGTCGCTCACGGGGTGCCGTACGCGTCGACGGCAGAGACCAAAGACGATTCAAACAGGGAAGGTGGGTCGCATGACTAAGCACCACTTAGGTGGGGGCGCAATGGGACGCAAGCTGCTGATGCTGGCAGTTTTCGCCATTGCGAGCCTCACTTCCGTTTCATCCGCTCTGGCAGTAACGCATCACCCCAAAGGAGCCTTCGCGCCCTTTGCCGACTGCCCGCTGAGCAACAAAGAAATTACTACATGTCTGAACGCCAAGACCGAAACCGGCAAATTCATCGTCGGCAACGAAACCGTTCCGATCAAAAACACGATCACCCTGCAGGGTGGCCTGTTCGAAACGGGCGAAACCGTTCACTTCGTCGCCGCCGAAGACGGGAACACGCTTTCGAAAACCCCGCAGCCCGTTCCCGGAGGTCTGCTCGGGCTCGTCAAGTGCAACGAAATCAGCAACTTCATTGAGCGTATCGCTTGTGAAGTCACGTTCGAAAACGGAGTCACGGGAGTCAACGCCACGACCGAACTTGCCGGGCCGGCAAGCTCAATCGGGGTTAACCTCGCGAACCTAGTTGACTCCACCGGCACCGCACTGTCACTGCCGGTCAAGGTGCACCTGGAAAACCCGTTCCTGGGCAGCGAATGCTACATCGGGTCAAACGCTCACCCGGTCACGCTGCAGCTGACGACTGGCACGACCAGCCCGCCCGCCCCGAACAAACCGATTACGGGCAACCCCGGGAAACTTGAATTCAAGGAAGAATTCCAGATCATCGAAGTACAGGAAAACTCGCTGGTGAACAACTCGTTCCCGGCGCCCGGCGCAGAAGGTTGCGGTGGGATCTTCTCCTTCCTGATCGACCCGATCGTCGACGCCAAACTCGGACTGCCGTCCGCAGCCGGACACAACACGGCGATCCTGTCGGGCACTCTGAAAGAGACCAGCCCAGCAGCGGTCAAAGCCCACGAATAAGCAGTTAGCAAGGGGGCTACAGCACACCTCCCTGTAGGTCGTAAAGCGGTGCCCGGGTCGAAGAAGGCCCGGGCACCGCTCTTTAAGGCGTGAGCACGACCTTGCCGATGTTGCGGCGCTCGACGATCATCGTCTGCGCGGCACCCGCGTGCTCGAAGGCAAACGCTCCTGCCACGACCGGCTCGATGGTCCCGTCGGCCAGCATCCCATCCAGTGGCTCGATCCACGGCGCGAGAGTCCCGCGGTCCTTCCACAGCGTCAGCATGTTCAGCCCGATCACCGCCTTCGATTCCGACATCTGCTTGATCATGTTGAAGCGCGGCATGCGCAGGACCGTCCGCAGTGCCGTAGCGATGTTTTTTCGCTCGCCGGAGACGACGGCTGAAGCGCCGAATGCGACGAGGCGCCCACCGGGGGCGAGCAGGTCATAGCTCTTCCTGAAACTCTTGCCACCGACGGCGTCGAGGATCACATCGAATTTGCCGATGCCTTGCTCCCATCCGTCTTTGGTGTAGTCGAGTGCACGGTCGACGCCCAACTCGAGGATCCGCGGGTGCTTACCCGGCGAGGCTGTGCCGAAGACCTCCGCGCCAACACGCTTGGCGATCTGAGTTGCCGCGATCCCAACGCCGCCGCCCGCGGAGTGGACCAGCACACGTTCGCCGCGTTGCAGGACGCCGCAGCCGACGAGTCCTGCCCAGGCCGTCGCGTAGTTAACCGGGATTGCGGCGCCCTGCTCGAAGCTCAGGCGGTCGGGTAGCGCCACCACGTCGCCAGCCGGTACGGCGACCTGGGAGGCATAGCCGCCGAACTGCGTGCCAGCGAGGACGCGTTCGCCCGGCGTGAGACCGTCGACTCCCTCCCCCACTTCGAGGATCGTTCCGGCGACCTCATAGCCGACAACGCACGGCGTCTTCGGTGCGTCGGCGTAGAGTCCCATGCGGGCCATCACATCGGCGAAGTTGATGCCCGCCGCGGCGACCTGAATGCGGACCTCGCCAGGCCCAACAGTCGGGCTGGGCTGCTCCTGTACTTCGAGCACCCCGGCCCTCCGTGCTTGGTGATGACCACCGCTCGCATCTGGGCGCCACCCTATTCGAACGCCGGAACGTATAGCTGTGCGACTTCGCACAGCTATACCCGTGCGCCAAGGGACCGCTAGGGCCGCTCGTCTGAGTTTTCCTCATCCGGCTCGGGCTCGCTGACCTTCCGCAACGCGGCCATCACGTCCTTGCGCTCGGGGACCGGGACTCGACCCACACGAACACCATCGAGGGGTTCTTCGGCAACCTCAAGACCCTATCCGCGGCAACTACAAGGTCTAAAGACTTCGTGTAATTGAAGTTCAATCAGCCGTATCGGACGGACTTTTGTGCGGAAACGCACAAGCTAGGGCTGCCACGCCCAGGTAGCGCATGAAGCTGTCACCTTCCCTCGGCGGGGCTGTGAGGGAACCCCTCTCTTAGATATGGGTAGGCAGCGTCTCGCCACTCAAGATGGGAACAGCAGACCGAATGGCGCCTAATCCTCAAGCCTCGGCTACGGGCGGCATGGCCGGACGCCGCGCGATGATGGCCCGATGCGCCGAGCCGGTCGTGAGCTATGGGAGATTCTCGGGATCTGGTGGCTCCTCATCCCCGGAGGGGTTGGTGCGGCGATCGGGACGATCCAGCTGGTCGAGGGCATCCCTCACAAGTCGTTTTGGTTCTGGACCACCTGGGTCATGACGGGCTTTGCAATCGCGTCGTTCGTTCGATTGATCCGCGTGGGTAAGGAGCGAGATGCCGCACGTGCCGCCCTCGCTGACGAGGACACCAGCCTCAAGGTTTGGCTGGGACGGCAAATCGACGAACTGCGCGGACTTTTGACCACCCTCGAAGGCGTGCTCGACGCCGAGCCGTTCGATAACGAGAGAGCGGAGCCAATCCACCAATACTTCTGGCAGCTACGCGATGAGGTTGACCGGAAGCTGCACACCAGCGCCTCCGAGTGGGTGGACTATTTCAACGATGGCCACATCTCGACCGCTGCCAGTCTGTTCTACCCGCAGGCCGACCTACTCAGGAGCCAGTTCGTACCGGCGATCGAATCAACGATCGACCGGATCGCCCATATCCAAGCTCGCCTCTGATTCCGCCGTCCTTGGCGCAGGGGTATAGGTGTGCGACTCCGCACAGTCCTTGCGCGCTGTCAGCCCAGCTCGACCGACCAGCCGTCGAGAAAGCCTTCTGAGGCGACGATCTCCTCGACAACATCCGAACCGACCTGGGCGTCGGTTGTTACGACCATCGCTGCCTGGCGGCGCTCGGCGCCGTCAGCGCCGTCGGGTGTGTGCCCGACCGCAGCGGAGGAGATGTTGATGCCGTGCGAGCCGAAAATCGTGCCGACCCTGCCGATCATCCCCGGCAAGTCGTCGTAGCGGAAGACCGTCACGTGGGGCTCCAGCTCGATCGTCAGCCGCCGCCCCTGCACCTCGACGAGATGCGGGACCTGGTGCGGGCCGATGCCCGTGCCCGCCACCGCGACGCGCTCGGAGCCCGCGACGACCGTGACGCGGATCAGCTCGTTGAAGTCCTCGGCCTCGGAGACGGCCTTCTCCTCGAAGACGATCCCGCGCTGCTGGGCCATCGTCGGGGCGTTGACGAGGTTCACCTGCTCCTCGGTCCGTCCCTGCAGCGCCCCGACGATCACCGCCAATCCGAGCAGCCTCGTGTCGAAGTCGGCGATGCGCCCGAAGAACGCGGCCTCGATCCGCTCGACCGAGCTGCCCTCGGCGAGGCTCATCGCCAGACGGCCCAGCTGCGTCGCCAGCGGCAGCAGCGGACCCAGCACCTCCATGTCCTCAGCGGCGATCGCCGGGATGTTGACGGCGGTCGAGACGACCCCACCGTCGAGCGCCGCTACGACCTGCTCGGCGGACTGGTAGCCGGCACGATCGGTCGCCTCAGCCGTGGACGCACCCAGGTGGGGCGTCACGACCACGTCGTCACGCCCGAACAGCGGGTTCTCGGTCATCGGCTCCGACGGGAACACGTCCAGGGCAGCGCCGGCGACCTTGCCGGAGTCCAGTGCCCGCTCGAGAGCCGCTTCGTCGATCAGCCCACCGCGAGCGACGTTCAGGACCCGCACGCCGTCGCGCATCTGCGCGAACGCCTCATCGTTGAGAAAGCCTTCGGTCTCAGGGGTCTTCGGCAGGTGGATAGTGATGAAGTCGGCCTGCGCGTAGATGTCCTCGGGTCGCTCGGCCTTCTCTGCTCCCAGCTCGCGGTAGCGCTCGGCGCTGACGAACGGGTCGAACGCGACGACCCTCATGCCGAAGCCCCGCGCGCGCTGGGCGACCAGCTGCCCGATCCGCCCGAAGCCGAGCACACCTAGGGTCTTCTCGTAGAGCTCCACGCCGGACAGCTTCGAGCGTTCCCACTTTCCTTCCGTCAGCGTCCGGTGCGCCCTGGGGATGTTCCGCGCCATCGCCAACAGCAGCGCCATCGTGTGCTCCGCGGCCGTCACGACGTTGGACTCCGGCGCGTTGGCGACGACGATCCCGCGCTGGGTGGCAGCTGGTACGTCGACGTTGTCGACGCCTACGCCGGCCCGGCCGATCACTCGGAGGCGGTCGGCGCGGCCGATCAAATCCGCTGTCAGCTTCGTCGCCGAGCGGATCAGGATCCCGTCGTACTCGCCGATCCGCTCCGCCAGCTCAGCGTCATCCCAGTCGACTCCGAGCTCGACGTCGAAGTGCTCTTCAAGCAGTTTGACGCCGGAGTCGCCGATCTTCTCCTTGACGAGGACCTTCGGGCGGGAGCTCATGAGATCGCCTCCACAACCCAGTCGATGCACGCCGTCAGCGCCTGCACGTCGGCCGTCTCGATCGCCGGGAACATGCCGACCCGCAACTGGTTGCGCCCGAGCTTGCGGTAGGGCTCGACGTCGACGATCCCGTTGGCTCGCAACGTCGATGCGACCGCAGCCGCATCGATCCCCTCGTCGAAGTCGATCGTGCCGACGACCAGCGAGCGGCTGGCAGGATCGCCCACATAGGGCGTCGCGAACGAGCTCTGCTCCGCCCAGCCATAGAGGTGGCCGGAGGATGCCTTGGTCCGTGCGACGCAGCCGTCCAGCCCGCCCAGCGCCAGCATCCACTCGACCTGCTCTGCCATCAGGAACAGCGTCGCGACCGCCGGAGTGTTGTAAGTCTGGTCCTTGACCGAGTTCTCGAGCGCCGTCTGCAGCGAGAGGAACTCGGGGATCCAGCGGTCGGAGGCGTGGAGCTCGCCGATCCGCTCCTGTGCGGCGGGGCTCAGCAGCGCGACCCACAGCCCGCCGTCTGAAGCGAAGCCCTTCTGGGGCGCGAAGTAGTAGGCGTCCGCGTCGCCGACCTGCACCGGCAGCCCACCGGCACCCGAGGTCGCATCGATCGCGATCAGCGCGTCGCTCGCACCATCTGGGCGCAGCACCGGGACCATCACCCCAGTCGAGGTCTCGTTGTGAGCCCAGGCCAGCAGGTCCGCCCCAGCCTCGGCGGCCTGGCCGCCGACCGTCGCCGGGTCAGGCGCTGAGCCGGGGTCGGCGCCGACCACGACGGGCTCGCCCAGGAACGGTGCGCTCTTCGTGACGGTCGCGAACTTCTGGGAGAACTCGCCGAAGGTCAGGTGCAGCGAACGCTCGCGGACCAAGCCGAAGGCGGCGGCATCCCAGAAGGCTGTGGCACCGCCGTTGCCGAGCGCGACCTCATAGCCCTCCGGCAGCGAGAACAGCTCCGTGAGGCCGGACCGCAATCTCCCCACGAGGGACTTGACGGGCTTCTGGCGGTGGGAGGTGCCCAGCAACGCGGCGCCGTCTGAGGCGAGTCGCGCGAGCGCCTCGGGGCGAACCTTCGAGGGGCCGCAGCCGAAGCGTCCGTCGGCGGGCTTGAGCTGATCGGGGATCGTCAGCGGGGGCTTCTCGGTGAGGTGGCTCGTCGTCATTTGGGCTCCTCGCTCCTTCGGACCTCGGGGTTGGTCGGTGCTGTGAAGGTGCCCAGGCGCGCGGCGGCGGTAGATCGTCGCTTCCCGGTGGTTGACTCCACCCGAGCGCCAGTCGCGACGACGTCCGCGAGTGTAGCGAACCGCCGCACCTCTAAAGGGTGTCGCGGCCGTGTGGCTCCGACCAGTCATAGCCTGGCCCCACGGGAATGATTTTCTTCGGGTTCAGCTCGTCGTGGGTCGTGTAGTAGTGGCGCTTGATCTGGCCCATCGCCACCGTCTCAGAAACCCCTGGAAACTGGTGCAGCTCGCGCGCGAAGGCCCACAGGTTCGGGTGGTCGACCAGGCGCCGACGATTGCAGCGGAAGTGCAGGTTGTAGACCTCGTCGAAGCGCACCAGCGTCGGAAACAGCCGCCAGTCGGCCTCGGTGATTTGCTCGCCCAGCAGATAACGCCTGTTGGAGAGGATCGCCTCCAGCCAGGTGAGGCTGTCGAACAGCTCTCCGAAGGCCCGCTCGTAGGCGTGCTGGCCGCGCGCAAAGCCGGCCCGGTAGACGCCGTTGTTCACGGTCGCATAGACCCGCTCGTTGATCGCGTCGATCTTCTCGCGCAGCGACTCCGGGTAGAGGTCGAGGCCGCCGGTGCTTCCGAGGGCGCCGAGCGAGGCGGAATCGCCCATCATTCGGATGATCTCGCTGGACTCGTTGTTGACGATCCTTTCCTCCTTTGCGTCCCACAGCACGGGCACGCTGACATGCCCGTCGAAATCCGGTTGGCTGGCTGCGTAGGCGCGGCTGATGAAGTCCCAGCCGTTCAGCTCGTCGACGTACTCGCCGCCGGGACCGTCCTCGAAGCGCTCGCCGCTGAAGGCCCAGCCGCGCTCGTCGCGGTAGGGCGCCAGGTAGTGAATCGGAACGGCCTCCTGCAAACCCGCCAGCTCGCGGAGGATCACGGTGCGGCGGCACCATGGGCAGGCGAGGGACACGTAGAGGTGAAAGCGACCGGGCTCGGGCGCGGGTCCGGGATCGCCGCCGCGCGGGTCGGGACCTATCCAGTCTCTGAATGCCGTGTCCTGGCGCTCAAACTCGCCGTGGCCGGAGACCGAGACGCCCGGGCTGTCAGGCATCCGCGATCGGTTCGCGCTTAGCGACAGCCGCGGTCCAGCCCGCTGGGAGCCGCGACGCGGCGGTGCCCGTGATCGTGCCCGACTCGGACTCGCCGCCGAGCAGGCAGAACTCGGGAGCCGGGCCGAGCACCAGACAGCGGCGCCACAGGGCGCCTTCGTCGGCTTCCATCCCGTCCTCAAGCAGATCGGCCATCGTGGGATCGGTCTGCCCGCTGGGTCTGCTCACCCAAACAGCGCTACGGGCGGACGTTGGGTCGGCCTCCCCCTCGACCCGCTTGTAGATCGCTCCTGTGCCGCTGCCGGCGTGGCGAGCGGCACGATCGTGAGCGCTCACGTGGCCCCGCGAGACAGCCGCGGCTTCGAGCACGCCAACGGCGCTCCAGCTCTCGAGCAGATACCAGTCCTCGTAGCCGCCCGGCCCCTCTCCCCCGTCCAGCCAGGGTAGTTCTGAGGCCCTCAGCGCCGCCGATCCGAGCAGCCCACTCGGCGGCTGGTGTGCGAGCGAGCGGTGGAAGGCGATCAGATCCCGCTCGTAGTCCGCGGCCGCGACGCCAGCAGCGGGCCGGTGCCAGAACACATAGGCCAGCATCCGACCGCGCGCCGCTTCGCTCCTAGAAGGAGGGCTTGATCCAGTCCATGTGCGAGCGTAGCTCGCCGCCGACGTGCTCGATCTGCCCGTCGGCCTGTTCGGCGCGCATGCGCTTGAAGTTCTCCTGGCCGGCCCGGTTCTCCGCGATCCACTCACGTGCGAAGTCGCCGTCCTGGATCTCCTTGAGGATCTGGCGCATCGCCGCTCGGGTCTCGTCGGTGATGACGCGCTTGCCGCGAGTGTAGTCGCCGTACTCGGCCGTGTTGGAGATCGAGAAGCGCATCCCCGCCAGGCCCTTTTCGTACATCAAATCAGCGATCAGCTTCAGCTCGTGCAGGCACTCGAAGTAGGCCATCTCGGGGTCATAGCCCGCATCGACGAGCGTTTCGAAGCCGGCCTGGACGAGCTCGGAGGCGCCGCCGCAGAGGACCGCCTGCTCGCCGAACAGGTCGGTCTCGGTCTCGTCCTTGAAGCTCGTCTCGATGACGCCGCCGCGAGTGCAGCCGATGCCCTTGGCGTAGGCCAGGGCCAGCGCCCGCGCGTTGCCCGTAGCGTCCTGCTCGACGGCGATCAGACCGGGTACGCCGCTACCTTCGGTGAACTGACGGCGGACGAGGTGACCGGGCCCCTTCGGGGCGACCATCCCGACGTCGACACCAGGAGGCGGGGCGACCTCTTTGTAGTGGATCGAGAAGCCGTGGCCGAACAGGATCATGTTGCCCTCGGCGATTCCGTCGCGGATCTCCTGCTCCCAGACGTCGTGGTGGCGCTCGTCGGGCAGCAGGATCATCACAAGATCGCCGCGGCTAGCGGCCTCGACGACCGACAGCACCTCCAGGCCCTGCTCGCGGGCCTGAGCAACGGAGGCCGAGTCCTCGCGCAGCCCGACGACGACCTTCACGCCGGAGTCCTTGAGGTTGAGCGCGTGGGCGTGGCCCTGGGAGCCGTAGCCGATGATGGCGACGGTCTTGCCGTCGAGGAGTGTGAGGTCAGCGTCGTCGTCGTAGATCATGCGCGGCAGGCTATCCGAGAATCGGCCGCGATCAGGCCTCGGCGCCCGCGACCAGCGTGCGTCCTGGCAGCTCGAGCGTCCCGTCGGGCTGTGTGAAGGGCTCAAGGCGAGTCGCCAGCGCCGCTCGGATCTCGGCGATCTCCGGCTCCGGGCGCGACATCACCGCATCGTGGAAGCTCCTCGACAGGTCCAGAGAGAGATCCCAGAACTGCTCGAAGCTCGCGTGCCGCCGCAGCATCTCAACCGGTGTGATGGCGATTTCGGTGAAGCCAGTGTCCTCCAGCAGCGCCATCAGCTGCTCCTGGCTGCCCAGCGCGAACGGACCAGGGCCTGGGGCGCCCGCTCCGCCCAACCCGCGCTCGCGCAGCAAGGCCGCCGGAACGGCCGACCAGGGATTTACCTCGATGGAGTCCCAGACCGCCAGTCCGAGATGCCCGCCGGGACGAAGAACCCGGCGCGTCTCCGACAGGGCGGCGGCCGGGTCGGCCATCAGCATGTAGCCGTAGCGGCACAGGACGACATCGACGGTGGCCAGCGGCAGGTCGATCCATTCGGCGTTGATCGCCTTGAACTCGACGTTTGAGATGTTCAGTTCCTTCGCCCGCTCCCGCGCGCCGGCCAGCATCCCCTCGGCCTGATCGGAGATCGTGGCGCTTCCGACCGGCGCAACCATCTCGGCCGCCAGCAGGCCGGTCTCGCCGAGGCCGGCCGCCAGCTCCAGCACACGCTCGCCCGGCTGCGGCGCGACGGCAGCGATCATCGCCTGGGAGACCTCGGCGCTCCACTCGCGCATCGGCGCCTGCTGGCGGATCCAGCCCGCTGAGGCCTCCTCCCAGCCGTCGAGGCTGCTCTCCCGGTATGCGTTCGCGTCGAAGCTCATACGAGATCCCTGCGCAGCAGCTTTCCTGAGGCGGTGCGGGGAAGACGTTCGCCGGTGATCCTGAAGCTCTTGGGGATCTTGTAGCCGGCCAATGCCCCGGCGCAGTGCTCACGCAGCGTGCCTTCCTCGATTTGCCTTCCCGTCCTGGCGACGACGATCGCCGCGACGGCCTCGCCCCACTGCTCGTCCTCGCGTCCCAGCACGGCGGCCTCCAGCACGTCGGGATGCGCCTCCAGCACCGCCTCGACCTCTGCGGGCGCGACGTTCTCGCCGCCGCTGACGATCGTGTCGGCCTTGCGGCCGAGCACTCGCAGGCGCCCGCGGTCGTCGAGCGCGCCGAGATCGCCCGTTGCGAGCCATCCGTCGCTCAGCTCGGCCGAAGGGGCGACAGTTGGGCCGGAGACGAGGATCTCCCCGTCACCGGCGATCCGTACCCGTGTGCAGAACAGTGCCGGCCCCGCGCTTGGAGCCTCTCCACCGGCGGCCTCCCGGATCTCATATATGGGGGTAGTTGTGACCTGCGAGCAGGTCTCGGTCAGCCCGTAGGTGAGGCTGACCGGCACTCCCGCCTCGTTGGCACGGGTGACCAGCGCGCCCGGGACTGGTCCGCCGCCGGTCAGGGCGCAGCGCAACGCCGGTGGGTTCTCGAGCCCGGCGTCGAGCAGCCTGGCGAGTGTCGTGGCGACTAGCGAGACGAGCGTGACCTCTTCGTCGCGGAGGGCCGCGAGCACCTGGTCGGTCTCGAAGCGCTCGTGGACGATCGCCGTGGTCGCGTAGATCGCCGAGCGCATCAGGATCGACAGCCCGCCGACGTGGGAGAGCGGCAGCGCACACAGCCAGCGCTCTTTGGGATCGACGCCGAGTGCCACGCCCGAGCCGAGCGCGCTCCACAGCAGGTTGCCGTAGGTCAGTCGGACAGGTCGTGGCGCTGCCGTCGTGCCGGAGGTGTGGACGATCAGGGCGGTCGCGTCGAGGTCGTGGATGGTTGTCGCCATCTCACCCGATGGGATGCGTTCGAGCGGCTCGCGGACGACAACCCGAGCGCCCGACTCGATCCTCGCGCGCTCCTCCGCAGCGAGCCTCAGATCGACCGGCACGGCCACCGCGCCCAGCAGCAGGCAGGAATGGAGCGCCTGGGCGAACGCAAGGCCCGGCGGCAGGGCGATCGCCACCTCCCCGCCAGGCGCCGCGCCAAGAGCCACAAGTTGCTGCGTCCCCGCTTCGGCACCGGACAGCAGCTCGGCATAGCTCCAGGCGCCTTCGGGCGTCTCCACCGCGCTCCGCTCCGGCGCCAGCGCGGCGGCTCTGGCCAGCCATGCCTCGATCTCCATGGCGCACAGGCTAGCCTTCGCGCGATGAGCACCGAATGGATCGCCGGCCCAGGCGACTACACCGACATCCGCTACGAGACCTCGGCGGCTCCCGACGAGAGCATCGCCAAGATCACCATCGCCCGCCCGGAGGTGCGCAACGCCTTCCGTCCTCGGACCATCATCGAGATCTCCGAGGCGCTGGAGCGAGCCCGCGAGGATGAGACCGTCGGGGTGATCGTGCTGACCGGCGAGGGCCCCGACGCGTTTTGCTCCGGCGGCGATCAGCGGGTGCGCGGAGACACTGGCTACCTGCAGGATGAAGGCGACGGCCTAGCGAAGGTCGGGCGCTTCCACGTCACCGACCTGCACATCCAGATGCGCCGTCTACCCAAGCCCGTCGTGGCGATGGTCGCCGGCTACGCGATCGGCGGCGGCCATGTCCTGCATCTCGTTTGCGACCTGACGATCGCCGCCGACAACGCCCGCTTCGGCCAGGTCGGTCCGAAGGTCGGCTCGTTCGACGGCGGCTTTGGCGCCGGATTGCTGGCAAATCTCGTGGGCCCGAAGAAGGCCAAGGAGATCTGGTTTCTCTGCCGCCAGTACGACGCTCAGGAAGCGCTGCAGATGGGGCTCGTCAACACAGTCGTGCCGCTCGAGCGCCTGGAGGAGGAGACGGTTCAGTGGTGCCGTGAGATGCTCGCCCTCTCCCCCTTCTCGTTGCGCCTGTTGAAGGCGAGCTTCAACGCGGCCGAGGACGGCCTGTCGGGCATCCAGCAGCTGGCCCATGACGCGAACCTCCTGTTCTACGGGAGCGAGGAGGCGCAGGAGGGCCGCGACGCTTACCGCGAGAAGCGCAAGCCCGACTTCTCGCGCTTTCCCAAGCGGGCCTAGTGAGCGCCGTGCGCATCTGGCTGATGGCGGCGCGTCTGCGCACGCTGCCCGCCGCCATCGCCCCCGTCCTCGTCGGCACCTCATTGGCCCTCGGCGACGGCACCTTCCACCCGCTGGCGTTCGTCGCGGCGCTGCTCGGAGCGATCCTGATCCAAGTCGGGACGAACCTGTCGAACGACTACTCCGACGCCCGCCGTGGCGCCGACACCGAGGACCGCCTCGGGCCCGTCCGCGTCACCGCCGGCGGCCTCGTGCCGCCCGGGCAGGTGCTGATCGCGACCTACGTGACCTTCGGTCTGGCGGTCGCCTGCGGCGCCTACCTGGTCGCCGTCGCCGGACCGGAGCTGATCGCCGTGGGGGCCGCATCGATCCTCGCCGGTGTGCTCTACACAGGCGGTCCACGCCCCTACGGATACGAGGGCCTGGGCGAGCTGTTCGTTTTCCTGTTCTTCGGCATCGTCGCCGTCACCGGCTCCTACTTCGTCCAGGTCCAGTCGCTGCCCTGGGAGGCCTTCGTCTGCGCCGTCCCAGTCGGGCTGCTGGCCAGCGCCATCCTCGTCGTCAACAACGTCCGCGACATCGACACCGACCGCCGGGCAGGCAAGCGGACCCTGGCCGTCCGTCTCGGGCGCGAGCGCACCCGGTTTCTCTATGCGGCGATGGTCGCCGCCGCCTTCGTGACGGCGCCCTTGCCATGGCCGCTGGGGGCTATGAACGCATGGCTTCTGCTGCCTTGGCTGGCGCTGCCGCTGGCGCTGGGCGTGATCCGCGTGGTCCGCTCCCGTATCGACGGGCCGACCCTGAATGGGGCTCTGGCGAAGACCGGGGCGCTGCAGCTCGTCTTCTGTCTGCTCTACAGCGCCGGGATCCTCGCCGCGGGCGGTATCGGCTCGTGAAGCTCGGGCTGCGGCGACAGACGCTGCGGCTAAGAGAACCCCTGCACACCTCCTATGGAGACGTGACCGAGCGCGAGCTTGCGATCGTCTCGCTCGAAGGCTCCGACGGCGTCAGCGGATTCGGCGAGGCGGCGCCGCTCCCGGCCTACGGCGGCCCCGACATGGAGCAGGTGTGGGAGGCACTGGAGAAGTACAGGCCGGTGGTGGAGGGGGCGGCCGAGGACCCGGGCGGCGGTGTGCGGCTGATCGAAGCCTGCCGCGAGCAGGTGGACCTTCCGGAGGCCATCGCTGCGCTCGACATGGCCCTCTGGGATCGTGCCGGGCGGCGCTCCGGAAAGTCTGTGGCGGCGTTGCTGAGCGAGGAACACGCCACGAGCGTTCCCGTCAACGCCACCCTCTCCGCGGTCGACCGCTCTGGCGCCGCCGCGCAGGCCGAGCAGGCCGGCCGCGAGGGCTTCGGGTGCCTGAAGGTCAAGGTCGGGACGGGCGATGACGCCGGGCGAGTCGCGGCCGTTCGGGCGGCGGCGGGCCCCGAGATGCGGCTGCGGCTGGACGCCAACGGAGCCTGGGACGTCGAGCAGGCCGTCCGCAGCATCGAGGCGCTTGAACCGGCGGGCCTGGAGCTGGTCGAGGAGCCCGCCCATGGGCTGGAGGCCGTCCGTGCGATCCGCGAGCGCGTCGCTGTAAGGGTCTCGATCGACGAGACGGCCGGCGTTGCGGGTGCGCTCGGCGCAGGCATCGCCGACGCAGTCTGCTTGAAGGTCTCGCGCTGCGGCGGCATCGGCCCGCTGCTCGTCGCCGCGTCGCTCGTGCGGGCGACGGGTGCTGAGATCTACCTCGCCTCGACCCTCGACGGCCCGCTCGGCGTGGCTGCGGCCCTGCATGCCGCCGCCGCGCTGGCCTCGCGCGGCCCGCTGCCGCACTGCGGCCTGGCGACGCTCGGCATGTTCGAGGGCCTAGACGACCCGCTCGCGCCCCGCGAGGGAGCGATCGAGGTGCCGTCGGCCCCCGGCCTTGGGGTCGATCCGCTCTAGACCAGGATCGTCTCGACCGGGTAGGCCGCGATCGCCGCGTCGGCCGTCATGATCGGCACGCCGAGCAGCCGCGCTTGGGCGACGAGCATTCGGTCGAACGGGTCGCGGTGGATCAGCGGTAGCGTCGCAAGCTCAAGCGTGTGTGCATGCTCGATTGGTAGCGCCGTTCCACGGATTTCCCTCATGCGCCGCGGCATGTAGGACAACGGTGGCTCGGGCAGTGCGAGCCGATGCGACTGATACTTGATCGCTATCTCCCAAGGCACAACGGCGGACACCAGCCGCTCCGTGTCGGGATCTCGCAGGCTGTCGAGATGGCCGCCCACACGCTCCGGTTCAGACTGCAACCACAGGAAGACGTGCGTATCGAGCAGAACCCTCAATTCTCGAATTCGTCCAGCCACTCATCGGGCATGGGGTCGTTGAAGTCGTCCGGCACCACGAATCGGCCTTCGTCGATCCCAAATCTGGGACGCCGATCGTCGGGTGGAGGACCGAGTACCGCGACCGTCTTGCCCCGGCTGGTGATCATGACCTCCTCTCCTGCCTCGACGTCCTTGAGCAGTCGCGAAAGGTGCGTCTTCGCCTCGTGAACCCCTACTGACTTAGTCATGTGACTGAGTCTAGCTGAGGGACGCCGCGACTGCCTCGGGGTTCTCGAGCGGGAGTCCATGCCCACCCTCTACGACCTTCAGTGTGCTGGGGGGACACTCCGCTGCGAACCGCTCGCCGATCGCCCGGAACTTCTCATCACGCGTCCCCGCGACGAACGCCACCGGCATCTCGAACTCTCCCAGCCGGTCCCACAGCGGAGCCATCGCGCCGACGCTGAGACCGCGCATCACGGCTGCCATCGCGAGCTGGTCGTTGCGGCGCTGGTCGGCGCGGGCCATCTCCCCCACCGCCGGCGGATCCTCGGCGAACAGCGGCTGGGTACGCCAACTCTCGATGAAGTCCTCGAACGGCTCCGATTCCAGGCGCTGCGCAAGCCGCTCGTCGGCCGCGAGCCGCTCGGCACGCACCTTCAGGTCCTCGATGCCGGGATTGGCGGCGATCACCGTCAGGCGCGATACGCGCTCGGGAGCGGCCAGCGCGACGTGCAGCGCGACGCGCCCGCCCAGCGAGTAGCCGCACAGCGCGAAGCGCTTGGGTGCCGCCTCGAGCACCGCCTCGACGCAGGCCTTGAAGGTGATCGGCCACCGGTCATCGGCTCGCTCGCCGTGCCCAGGGAGGTCGAGAGCGAGCGGTCGATAGCGTTCGGGGTCGAGCAGCGCCGCGACGCCGTCCCAGGCGCGGCGGGTGCCGCTGAAGCCATGCAGCAGGACGATGGTCTCGTTCACGGCCCGATCCTATGACTCCCACCACCGACACCCACCTGCTGCTGCGCGCCTTCGTCGACGAGCTGGCCCGCTGCGGGATGCGCGCCGCCTGCACTTCGCCCGGGTCCAGGAGCGCGCCGCTGGCGCTGTCGCTGGCGCGCGAGCCGCGCCTGCGCTGCTACTCCCACATCGACGAGCGCTGCTCCGGGTTCTTCGCATTGGGCCTCGCCAAGGCCTCGGGTCTGCCGGTCGCCGTCACCTGCACATCTGGAACCGCCGCCGCACAATTGCTCGCCCCTGCCGTGGAGGCGCGGGAGGCACGGGTGCCGCTGATCCTCCTGACCGCCGACCGTCCCGCGGAGCTACGCGACAACGGCGCCGGTCAGGCGATCGACCAGCTGAAGATGCTCGGCAGCGCCGCCAAGTGGTTCGTCGAGGTCGAGCTGGGCGGTGCCGGCGCCGAGCGGCTGCCGTGGATTCGCACGCTGGCCTGCCGTGCCTACGCGACCGCCCTCGAAGGCCGACCCGGGGCAGTTCATCTGAACTTTCCCCTGCGCGAGCCACTTCTCAGCGAGGACGAGCCACCGCAGGACTCCAGCGGACGCCCGGGAGGCGCCCCGTTCGTCAGCCGAGCAACCTTGTCTCGCGAGCCTGCCAAGGAGGATCTTGCAGGCTTGCGCAGTCTGCTTGATGCAGCCCGCCGCGGTGTCGTGATCGCGGGCCGCGAGGAGCGCGATAGCGCTCTCGGCGAAGCGGCGGAGGAGTTCGCCCAGGCAGCCGGGTGGCCGCTGCTCGCCGACCCGCTCTCGGGGGCACGCCGGGGCGAGTGCGCTGTCGCCCACTACGACGCGATCCTCAGAGACCCGCCCACGGCGAAGACACTGCAGGCAGATCTGATCCTCCGTGTTGGCGACCTGCCGGTCTCAAAGCCCCTGCGCTCATGGCTGGCGGAGCAAAGCGCCACGACGCAGATCGTGCTCGACCCCGAGGGCGCATGGCAGGACCCGGATGGGGTTCTCACCCACAGCTTCGCGCTGCGGCCCGCTGCCACGCTGGCAAGGCTCGCCGAGCAGGCGGTCACAGCCGACGCCGATTGGCTCGCGCGCTGGCGCGCGGCCGACGAGCTCGCCGCCGAGGCGGTCGGCGGCGTGGTCGGCGAGAGCGGGCTCTCCGAGCCGCGCGTGGCGGCCGAGCTGGGGGCGCTGCTGCCCGCGGAGGCGACTTTGTTCGTGGCCTCCTCGATGCCCGTCCGCGACATCGAGACGTTCTGGCCCTCACGGCCCGACCCGCCAAGGGTGCTCTGCAACCGCGGCGCCAACGGGATCGACGGGATCGTCTCGAGCGCCTTCGGTGCGGCGGCGGCCGACGATGGTCCGGTCGTGCTGCTGATCGGCGATGTCGCGCTCGCTCACGACATCGGCGGGCTGCTCGCCGCCCGGCGGCTGGGGCTGAAGCTGACGATCGTCGCGATCGACAACGGCGGTGGCGGCATCTTCGACTTCCTTCCTGTCTCCCGAGTCGCAGCCGGTCGTGAGACCGATCCCTCCGCCGAGACGGTCGCCGGGGAGGCGACGGAGGCAACCGATCTCTACACACGCCACGTAGCGACGCCGACAGGCCTGCACTTCGCCGGAGCCGCCGCGCTCTACGGCCTCGCCTACGAGCGGGCGGAGGACACCGCCGGGTTCCGTGCGGCTCTGGAGCGCGCTATGGCCGCGCCCGAATCGACGATCGTCGAGGTGCAAACCGATCGTGGCGAGAACGTGAAGCTGCACGCGCGCGTCTGGGAGGCCGTGGGAGCCGCGCTCTCTCCCTCGCCTTGAGCGCTCTCAGCCCACCAGCAGCGGCAGCAGCGCCGCGAGCTTGACCTCGGTCTCAGCCAGCTCGCGCTCTGGCACAGAGTCACGGACGATCCCGCCCCCGGCGTAGCAACGGGCGACGGACCCGTTCAAGAGCGCGCAGCGCAGCGCCACGCAGAACTCGCCGTCGCCGGCCGCGTCGGTCCAGCCGACGGGCCCCAGATACCAGCCCCTGTCGAGGCCCTCCAACGCAGGAATCAACGGCCCGGCGACCGCCAGCGGCTCGCCGCCGACGGCGGGCGTCGGGTGCATCAGGCCGGCCAGCTCGATCGCCTCGATCGGCGAGGCGAGCTGCGCGCGGATCGGCGTCGCGAGGTGCTGGATATTGGCGATCCGCGCCAACTCGGGCTCCGGCGCGGAGGCGACCCAGACCGAGTGCGGGCGCAGCGTCCGCTCGATTCGTCGGGCGACGATCGCGTGCTCTTCGCGGTAGCTCTCGTCCTGCAGCAGTTGCTCGCCGAGGTGAGCATCGACCGCCGGATCGGCGCTGCGACGCGAGGACGCGGCGAGAGCCAGCGTCGAGGCCCGATGCCCCTCACGGCGAATCAAAAGCTCAGGGCTGGCCGCGATCAGCACCGAGTCCCCGCGCCCCGCGCAGAACACGAAGCAGGACGGGAACTCCTCGCGCAGCACGCCGAAGATCGCCGGCGCGTCATAAGGCGTGGGGGCGTGGACCTGAACTTCGCGCGACAGGACGATCTTCTCGATGCGCCCCGCCCGGATCATCTCGACGGCCCGGCCGACGGCCTGCTCGTAGTGCTCCGGAGGCATCGCGCTCACGACCTGGAAGCGCCCAGTCGGCGCCGGATCGAGCATCGGCAAAGGCGCCGACCGCAGCTCCGCCACACGCGCCAGCAGACCCTCCAGGCGCTCCTCGACGCTGTCGTCGGCCTCCACGAGCGCCGACAGGGTCATCCTGACCAGCTCCTCACCGCCACGCTCGGTGCGGGAGATCGCGACCTCGGGGACGCTCAGGCCGGCCGGGGCGAACTCGCGCCAGTGCGGGGCCGCTCCTCCCTCGGGGGCGAAGGCGAATCCGCCCACCGCCACGGGACCGGCGCCCGCGGGACCGTCCGGCAGGTCCCCTACCGCCCGCCCGGCGAGCTTGCGCCAGCGCCCGGCTAGCTCCTTGAAACGGTCGGGCCCTGAAGCGTGAAGGGCGGTCGCCTCACCGAGACAAGCGAGCGCGCGGCGGCCACGGTCGGGCTGCTCGAACAGGAACCAGGGCTCGCCGGGACGGCGGGAGGCGCAGGCGATCGCCGAGGGATCAGAACCCGAGGGCAGCTCGACCGTGACCGTGGCGAGCGTCGCGCGGCCGCTGCCACGAGCCCGCGCGTGCGCCCCGTTCAGCGACCGTTCGAGCATCGCCCGTTCGCGCTCGTCGAGCGCGAACGGGGAGCCCGAAGCGGCAGCCGTTCTCAAGCGATCAGGTCTCGGTGCGCCCGCGCGAGATCGCGATCTCGCCGGTGCGCATCATCTCGATCAGGCCGAAGGGACGGACCATCGTCTCGAACGCCTCGATCTTGTCGGTCGTGCCGGTGACCTCGATGATGATCGCCCGCTTGGTGACGTCGACGACCTTGCCGCGGAAGATCTCGGCGATCTGCAGCAGCTCCCCTCGCTGAGTGCCGTCGGCGGTGACCTTGAACAGCGCGAGCTCGCGGGCGACCGTGTCGGCCGGCTCGAGATCTCGGATCTTCAGGACGTTGATGAGCTTGTGCAGCTGCTTCGTCACCTGGTCGATCGGATGCAGTGCCCCGTCGACCGTCAGCGTCACTCGGGAGATCTGCGTGTCCTCGGTTGGTCCGACCGTGAGCGTGGAGATGTTGAACCCGCGCCGGGCGAACAACCCTGCGATTCGGGTCAGGACACCCGACTTGTTTTCGACGAGGATCGAGAGGACGTGCTTGCGGCCGGTCCTCAGACTCGTGGCGGCCTCCAGCTCCTCGAGGCTGAGCGGTTCCTTTGTTCCTGGTTCACCCATGGTCGCGCTCACCCCACCATCTCGCGTGCCGCTGCCCCTGCGGGGATCATCGGGTAGGTGTTCTCCTCGCGGGTGACGCGAACGTCGACCACGACCGGACCGGGCGTGGCGATTGCGCGCTTCATGTCATCGACGAGCGTGCTCTTGTCGCGGAGGCGGATGCCGGTTGCACCGTAGGCCTCGGCGAGCTTGACGAAGTCGGGGTACTCGCCCATGTCGACCTGACTGTATTTCCCGTCCCAGAACAGCTCCTGCCACTGGCGGACCATCCCCAAGTAGCCGTTGTTCATGATGAAGACCTTGATAGGGATCTCGTTCTGGGCGCACGTCGCTAGCTCCTGGGCGTTCATCTGAACCGACCCGTCGCCGGCGATGCAGCAGACGAGCTGATCGGGACAGCCGACAGCCGCGCCCATCGCCGAGGGCAGGCCGAAGCCCATCGTGCCCAGGCCGCCGGAGTTGATCCAGCGGCGCGGTTCGGGGAAGTCGTAGTGCTGTGCCGCCCACATCTGATGCTGGCCGACGTCGCTGGTCAGGATCGCCTGCCCACCGGTCGCCTCATAGAGAGCTTTGATCATGAACTGCGGCTTGATCTCCGTGTCGGTCGATTCCTCGAAGTCCAGCGGGTACTTGGTTTTCCAGCTTTCGAGGCGGCCCCACCATGCCTCCAGGCGTCCGGGGTCGGCGCCGATCGCGCGGTACTCAACGACGAGCTTGGCCAGCACGTGCTTGGCGTCGCCGACGATCGGGATGTGCGCGGGAACGTTCTTGGAGATCTCCGCAGGGTCGACGTCGATGTGGATGAACTTGGCCCGCGGAGCGAACTCCGAGAGCTTGCCGGTGATGCGATCGTCGAAGCGCGCCCCGACGGCACAGATCAGATCAGCCTCATCCATCGCGTAGTTGGCCGTACGGGTGCCGTGCATGCCGAGCATCCCCAGCCACTGCGGATGCGGCGCGGGAAACGCGCCAAGACCCATCAGCGTGCAGGTGACGGGGAAGCGATCGGAGGTGGCGAACTCCCGCAACTCCTCGGAGGCTTCGGCGTTGACGACACCGCCGCCGGCATAGATCACGGGCCGATGCGCCGCGGCCAGTGCCTTGGCGGCCTGGCGGATCTGCTTCTGGTTGCCCTCCACGCGCGGCTGGTAGCCCGGAAGGCGCACGTCGGAGACGGGCTCGTAGTCAATCTCAGCACGTGACAGGTCGAGCGGGATGTCGACCAGGACCGGGCCGGGCCGTCCTGTGCGGGCGATGTGGAACGCCTCGTGGATCGCCCGCGGCAGCTCCTGGGGGTGCTGAATCATGAAGGAGTGCTTGACGACGGGCATCGTGATGCCGATCGTGTCTGCCTCCTGGAAGCCGTCGGTGCCGAGCAGGTCGGTGCGCACCTGGCCGGTGATGAAGACGACGGGGACGGAGTCCATCATCGCGTCGCACATCGGCGTGATCAGGTTGGTGGCGCCGGGGCCACTCGTGGCGAAGGCGACACCGACTTTGCCGGTCGCCTTCGCGTAGCCCTCGGCGGCGTGCCCGCCGCCAGCCTCGTGGCGCACGAGGATGTGGCGGATGCCGCCGTTGACGAAGGCGTCATAGGTCGGGAGGTTGGCTCCACCAGGGAGGCCGAAGACGACGTCGACGCCCTCCGCCTTCAGACATTCCATCAACGCATCTACTGCGCGCATCTCACCGACCTCCTTCCGTGTTGTAACGACGAATGGCGGGGCTCGCTCCCCCGCTCCGGGCAATCCAGTCTACCAGCGGGTTTTCGGCGCGAGAGAGCGGATTCCTAGCTCTGGGCGAGGTCGACCGCGACCGGTGCGTCGGCCTTCCCCGCAGCTTCGCCGAGGTACTCCCATGTGAGCAGTGCCGCCAACAGAGCGGCGAGCAGCGCGGCCGGGACCCAGGTCTCCGCACTGGAGGTGAGGGCGAAGACGACGAGGCAGGCGCAGGCGGTGGCGATCTTCACCTCGGCGACATTCCCCACCATCCGCAGCTTGAAGGCGACGCCGCCAAGTAGATAGAGCGCGACGCCCCCGCACAGCGCCAGCCTCGCGGGATCGGCCAGCGGCGCGGAGCCCTGGGCGACCTCCTCTCGGGCACCGACGGCGAATACGATCACGCCGGCCACGAGCAGCAGGTGCAGGTAGCTGTAGCCGTCGGCAGCGGCCAGCACCGGATCGCGCGAGGAGGAGAGGCTCTCCTGGGCGATCGAGGCGAAGCGACTGAAGTACGTCCACCACAGCTCCGCCGTGATCGCGAGCGTCAGCGACACGGCGGCGACCGTCTCCGCGTCGAGACGGTGACCCTGCGCGCCGACGCCGATCGCGACGACGGACTCGCCGAGGCAGATGATCACGAACAGGCCGTAGCGCTCGGCGAAGTGCTCGACGGCGACCTCCTGCAGCCCGCGCAGGCGCTCCCGTGTCAGCCACGCCGGACCGGCGTAGTCGATCGCCGCGGCCAGGGCCCACAGCCCGACGCGCAGGCCGCCGTCGGCGAACGACCCGGCCAGCAACAGCCCCATGCCGATCAACACGGTCACGCCGAAGCCGGCGATCGCGGACCATGAAGCGTTGCCGCGACGGGAGGCATCGGCGTATAGGCCGAGGTGGGCCAGTCGCACGCAGATGTAGGTGACGGCGAACAGCATCCCCTCGCCATGGAAGGCCTCGGGGACGGCGAGCCCGGAGAGGAAGATCAGTCCGGCGGCGATCAGCAGCGCACCGCGAACGGGCGGGCTTTCCGGATCCTGGGCGTTCATCACCCACACGTAACCCGACCACGCCCACCACACGAGCGCAAGGATCAGCATCGCCCGCCCAAATCCCGCCCAGCTCAGGTCATGGCGCAGCAGCGTCGTCACTTGCGTGACGGCGAACACGAAAACGAGGTCCCAAAACAGCTCGACAGGACTGGAACGCCGCTCGCTGGAAAGCGGCACGGGAGCGCCGGGCACATCCGACGAAGCTTCCGGATCGAGCGGCTGGCTCACGAGACCATCCTCCCAAGCAAGCAGCGGGAAAAAGAAATCAGACGAGCGGGGGCGGTGTGTGGACGACGCTCGCCCGTCGCATCAGCCAACCGCGAGCGGCGATCACAACGCTCCCGCCAAGCGACCGCGAGCGGCGGCCACGCGCCGCCCCGCCCTAGGAAACGCCGAGCGCCACGCCGATCGCAAGCACAATCGCGGCGGCAACCCCGATGTATGCGACCGAGGACCGCATCGACACCTTGAGAAACCGTTTCCGAACCCAGGCGATCGCGACCAGCTCGATGGCGACGACGATTCCGGCAACGACGAGTGCCTTGTTGACGTCGGCGATCAGGAACGGAAGCGTGTGGAAGAGGCCTCCCAGCGTCGTCATCCCTCCAGTGATCGCGCCGCGCACAACTGCCGAGCCGCGGCCAGTTTCCTCGCCGGTATCGGAGAGCGCCTCGGAGTAGCCCATGCTCACACCGGCTCCGAGTGCGACGCACAGGCCGACGATCAGCGCTGTGTGCGAGCTGGAGACGATGGCGGCGCCGAAGATCGGTGCCAGTGAGGAGATCGTGCCGTCGATCATTCCGACGAGCCCGGGCTGCACGACCCGCAGGACGAAGTCACGCTCGTCGACGAATCCCGCACGGTGGATCCACCGTGCGATGACTGATTCGCCCTGAGGCGTCGCTGCCTTTACCTGAGTGCTCATCTACAGCACAACATATGCGAGTAATCGGCTTAGGGAAGCCGAATTCGGGTTAGGGCAGCCGAAGCCAAGACTTGCCGGAGAGGCGTCCGAGCCCACCGCTATGTGGCGGGGCGATCAGTGCGGCGCGGAGGTCGTTCGCTCCCAGGATTCGGGTGCGATCGCGACGTCGGGGAAGTCGAACTCCTGGCCGCAGCGTGTGCAGAGGGCGTCGTAGATCTTCGTGACCTTCCCGCAGCGGGGGCACTCACGGCGCAGCTCGTCGCGCTCGAAGCGGTAGGCAATCGCGGCCAGCAGGCCGAAAAAGGGGACGAGGCCGGAGATCAGGAACCAGAGCAGGAACGAGCTGCCCTTGAGCTTGCCGATCAGTCCCCCCGCGAGCCCGAAGCAGACGGCGATGACGATGTAGGCCATGTCAGCGCGCCGAGGCCGGCTACAGGAGGATCTTCAGCGCCCAGATCACCGCGATGACGGCAACCACGAAGATCAGCGTGCTGAACAGGAACGACAGCACATGGATGATCACTCCGAGCAGCAGCCATGCCGCGACGAGCAGCACCAGAGCCGCGATCACTGTGCGCCCAAACGAGCGTGAGGAGGATTCCTTCATGTGTCTACAGCTTAACGGCAATGCGGCCGGACAGAGAGGGAATCCCCTGTCCGGCCGCACACCAGGACGCTCGCCGAGGGAAGCGCGCGCCGTCGTCGTGGGGTGAGGTCAGCTCATGCGACCCAGCGGACCCAGATCGCGGGCTGTCCGTGCCATCACGATGTCCGCGCCGCCTGGACCGGAACGCCTACGACCTGCGCCCATCCCGACGCTTGTGAGGCGATACCGGCGAATGCGAGGACCGTGCCGTCCCGCATCCGCCCTCTCCTCGGGCAGGAGGATGAACCGCCGAGGAGATGAAACGCTGGTTGTTCCTGCTGACCGGTTCATGGACAGCATCTTGGCGATCCGGTGCCTCCCTTTCCTTGGCCGGGAGTCCAAAATGTGGTGGATCGCGGTGTTGGCGTTGTTCAGATGGCCAACTGCTCGTTGACCAGACGTGATACCTCGGTGCCGTCAGCGCGGCCCTTGGTCTCGCGCATCACGTGGCCGACTATTGGGCCGATCGCCTTGGCGTTGCCATCGCGCACGCGCTGGGCGGCGTCGGGGTTGGCCTCGAGGGCGGCGGCGACGATCGCCGCGAGCTCATCGCCCCCGTCCATCGCCGCCAGGCCCTCTGTCTCGACGATCGCGGCCGGATCCCCTCCTTCGGCGATCAGGCGCTCGAGAACGGTGCGTGCGGCCCCGGAGTTGATCTGCTTGGCGTCGAGCATCCCCACGAGCGCCGCCAGCGCGGCTGGGGTGACGAGCGACTCGGCGGGGTCCTCGATCTCATCGAGACGGCCGAGTAGCTCGCCGGAGATCCAGTTGGCCAGCGCCCGGGCGGGAGGAGCGGGGTCGGCCGCGGCGGCCAGGGCGGCCTCGAAGTAGTCGCCCAGCTCGCCACGGAAGGCCAGCAGCTGAGCGCTCTCGGCGCTCAGGCCGGCCTCGCGCTCGAAGCGCGCCGCACGGTCGGCCGGCAGCTCGGACATCTCCGCGCGAGCCTCGGCGAGCATCACCTCGTCGATTGCGACGGGCACGAGGTCGGGCTCGGGGAAGTAGCGGTAGTCGTGGGCCTCCTCCTTGGAGCGCAACGAGGTGATCGCACCGGAGGCGGGATCGAAGTGCAGCGTCTCCTGGGTGACGGTGCCGCCGCCGGTGATGATCTTGCCCTGCCTGACGATCTCCGCGCGGATGCCTCGTTCGATGAAGCGGAAGGAGTTCATGTTCTTGAGCTCCGTCTTGACGCCCAGCGTGGCGCTGCCGGTGGGCCGCAGGGAGATATTGGCGTCGCAGCGCAGCGAGCCCTCCTCCATGTTCACGTTGCTGACGCCCAGAGCGCGCATCGTCGTACGCAGCAGCTTCAGCCACTCCCCCGCCTGCTCGGCCGAGCGCAGGTCAGGCTCGGTGACGATCTCAGCCAGCGGCGTGCCACCCCGGTTGAAGTCGACGATGCTGGCGTCCGAGCCGTGGATCCGTCCGCTGGCGCCGACGTGGGTGAGCTTCGCGGCGTCCTCCTCCAAATGCACGCGGTGAATCCGCACGTCGCCCAACTGTCCGCCAAGGCATAGGGGCTCGTCGAACTGGGAGATCTGGTAGCCCTTCGGTAGATCGGGATAGAAGTAGTTCTTGCGGTGGAAGATCGATCGGGGGGCCAGCTCCGAGCCCACCGCGAGGCCGATCATCAGCCCGAAGTGAACCGCCTTGGCGTTGGCGACCGGCAGGCTGCCGGGCAGTCCCAGGCAGACGGGGCAGGTGTGGACGTTGGGCGGGTCGCCGAACGACAGCTCACATCCGCAGAACATCTTCGTGGCAGTCGCCAGCTGAATGTGGATCTCGAGGCCTATCACCGCCTCGAGCTCGGGAGGCTCGTTCGTCCCCCTGGCCGTACCCATCACCTTGTCGAAGGGATCAGGCACGAGCAACACTCCCGTCGAAGCCGAGCGCCCGCTCCAGAGCGTGGGCGGCGTCGAGCAGGCGGTTCTCGCTGAACGCCGGCCCGGCCAGCTGCAACCCGACAGGCAGGCCGCCGCTGAGGCCGCAGGGGATCGAGATCGCGGGGATCCCCGCCAGCGACATCGGGACGGTGCAGAAGTCATTGAGGTACATCGCCAGGGGATCGCCCGTCTTCTCCCCGAGCTCGAAGGCGACCGTCGGGGCCGTTGGGGTGACAATGAAGTCGACCTCACCGAAGGCGCTGGAGAAGTCCTCGGCGATCTTCGTGCGAACCCGCTGGGCGCGCCCGTAGTAGGCGTCGTAGTAGCCCGAGGAGAGCGCGTAGGTGCCGAGCATGATGCGTCGCTTGACCTCCGGCCCGAAGCCGTCGTGGCGGGTGCGGGTGTACATCTCCAGTAGGTCCGGCGCGTCGGGTGTGCGCTGCCCGTAGCGGACACCGTCGAAGCGGGCGAGGTTCGAGGAGGCCTCGGCGGGAGCCAGCACGTAGTAGGCCGCGAGGGCGTGCGGAGCATGCGGCAGCGCCACCTCGACGAGCTCGGCCCCGAGCGAGGAGGCCAGCTCGATCGAAGCCTGGAACGCGGCCTTGACGCCGTCTTCGATTCCATCGCCAGTCAGCTCCGACGGCACACCGAGCCTGAGGCCATCGAGCCGCTCGGCGCCCGGGATGGCGATCTCGCCGGGGAACTGCAGCGAGGTCGCGTCACAGGGGTCCTGTCCGATCATCTTGCCGAGCATCAGCGCCGCGTCGCGAACGTCGCGCGTCAGCGGGCCAGCCTGATCGAGCGATGAAGCGAAAGCGATCATCCCGTAGCGGGAGACGGAGCCATAGGTCGGTTTCAGCCCGACGATCCCGCAAAGCGCAGCGGGCTGGCGGATCGACCCACCGGTGTCGGTGCCGAGCGCCCAGGGAGCCAGTCCGGCGGCGACAGCCGCGGCACTCCCCCCGGAGGAGCCGCCGGGAACGCGACTCCGATCCCACGGATTGCGAACAGGGCCGTAGGCGGAGTTCTCGTTGGAGGACCCCATGGCGAACTCGTCCTGGTTCGTCTTGGCCAGCAGCGGCGCCCCGGCCTCGGCGAGCCGCTCGACGGCGGTGGCCGTATAGGGAGGTAGATACCCCTCGAGGATCTTCGAGCCGGACTGACTGGGCACTCCGTTCGTGCAGAAAAGGTCCTTGACAGCGAGTGGAACGCCGGCAAGCGGGGCATCCGTGCCAGTCGGGGGAGCGTCGCCCTCGGCGACCCACGTGAAGCAGTTGAGCCCCTCATCCCCGGCGTTGCGGTCGGCCGCCGCGCGCTCGCGGTAGGCGGCGAACAACTCGCCGGCGGAGACATCGCCCCCCGCAATCCGCTCCGCCGCCTCCGAGGCGGTCAGGTCGATCAGCCCGCTCATCAGCGCCTATGCCTGGGGGCTCGGAACGAGGAAACCCTCATCGCCCGCGTCCGGCGCCTGATCGAGCGCCACCTCCCGAGGCAGCGAAGGGCGGGGCACATCCGGTCGCAACCTGCCGGTGACCTCGACTACATGGGCGGTGGGTGCGACGTCATCGAGGTCGAGCTGGCCGATGGTGGCGACGTGGTCGAGGACGGCCGACAGCTCGCGAGCCATCGGCTCGATCTCATCCTCGCTCAGCGCCAGTCGCGCCAGGCGGGCGACGTGGAGGACCTCCTCGCGCTCGATCACGGTCGCTGATTCTAGGGCCGTGGCCGCGGCTCGGGTGTGGCGGGGGAATACCGGGAGGGTCGTTCGTCGCGCAGGATCAGCCAGGCGCCCAGCAGTGTCAGCAGCGCCCCGGCGAGACCCAGCCAGGCACCGGCGCACAGGCCGCTCGCGTGCTGGGGGCGCTCGAGCACGCGCACCAGCCCCGCGATCGAGCCGATCAGTCCAAGCAGGACGGCCCAGACCGCCGTCGAGACCGGCAGGGCCGGGCTCTGACGCTCGCCGAGCGCGGAGACGACGGCTGCCAGCGCCGCGCTGAGAGCCGCCAGCAGCAGCACGGCAGCGGGGCCGAAGGTGTCCCAGAGATCGAGGTTGCCGACGGGCGTCTGATACCAGGGCACGAACAGCGAGGCGACCAGACAGCCGACCCCGGCGAGCACGACCAGCTCTCCCCCGCGCAGCTTCATACGGCGTCCCACATCCCCGCTAGCTCCGCCTGATAGCGGGCGGCCTGGAGGGTGTTGCGCAGGAGCATCGCGATCGTCATCGGCCCGACGCCACCGGGCACCGGAGTGATCGCCGAGGCAAGCTCGCCGACGGCCCCCTGATCGACGTCACCGACGAGGCCGCTCTTGTTGCCGGCCTCCTCGGGCGTCAGGCGGTTCATGCCGACGTCGATCACGACAGCGCCGGGCTTGACGTGCTCAGCGCCAATCATCCGCGCGCGTCCGATGGCGGCGATCAGGATGTCGGCACGCGCGCAGACGGCGGCGAGATCCCTGGTGCGGGAGTGACAGACGGTGACGGTCGCGTTGGCCGCGAGCAGCAGTTGGGCCATCGGCTTGCCGAAGAGGTTGGAGCGCCCGACGACGACGGCCTCGGCGCCTTCGATCTCAGCACCCGCGTCCTCGAGCAGGACCATGACGCCCGCAGGGGTGCAGGGCCGCAGCCCGGGACTGCCGAGCGCCAAAAGACCGGCGTTGACGGGGGTCAGCCCATCGACGTCCTTCTCGGGGGCGATCATCCCCGTCAGCGAGGGGCCGTCGAGCTGATCGGGGACGGGCAGCTGCAGCAGGATCCCGCTGACGGCCGGATCGTTGTTGAGGGCGTCGAGCTCCGCCGCGACCTGCTCGGCGCCGGCGTCGGCGGGTAGCCGTCGGTCGAAGGGGACGATTCCGACCTCACGGCAGGCACGCTGCTTGCCGCCGACGTAGACGGCGGAGGCAGGATCGTTGCCGACGAGGACCGTCGCCAGCCCAGGCGCACGGCCGTACTCGTCCGTGAACCGGGCGACCTCCTCGGCGACCTCCGCGCGCACTCGCGCCGCGATCGCCTTGCCGTCGATGAGCTCTGCGGCCATGACAGGGATGCTATGCCCTCCGGGCGCGAGACAACGGATCTTCAGCGCTTGGTCACAGGCGCGTACTCCGCCATCAGCTTGCGCTCCGAGCCGTCGCCGGCGAAGCGGACGACGATCACGCCGTCGGGCTCGATCCCAGTCACGACGCCGTCGCCAAAAGCGGCATGCACGACATCCTCCCCGAGCCGAAACGATTCGCCCACCGGCTGGGCGCGCGCAGCGCGAACAGTCGGGGCTGGGCCGTTGCCCCAGACCGCGGCGTGGCCGCCGCCGGAGAAGCCGCTGGCCAGCGACGGAGTCAGCACCGCTCCAGGCCTGAACCCCGTGTCTCCTCCCTCCTCCAGCAGATCGCCGGGAATCTCGGTGAGGAAGCGACTGGGCATCCCGTAGCTCTGCGCTCCGAACACCGCTCGGCGGCGCGCGTAGGTGAGATACAGCTTGCGCATCGCGCGGGTGACGCCGACGTAGAACAGCCGACGCTCCTCCTCGAGGCCGCCCTCGTCGATCGCGCGTGAGTGCGGGAAGACGCCGTCCTCGCATCCGGCGATGAAGACGGTCGGATACTCAAGGCCCTTAGCGTTGTGGAGGGTCATCAGCGTGACGAGACCCTCGTCGTCACTGCGGGTGTCGGCGTCGGCGACCAGCGCGATCTCCTGCAGGAAGCGCTCGAGCGTGGGCTCGCCGCCGACCGGGTCGGTGTCGAACTCACGGCCGACCTCGACGAGCTGCTCGAGGTTCTCGATCCGCCCCTGAGCTTCGATCGAGCGCTCCGCTTCGAGGGCCTCGATGTAGCCGGTCTGGGCGAGCACGGCCTCCATCAGCTCGGCGATCGAGACTCGCTCGACAGGCTCGCCCGCCGCGTTCTCAGCGCCGGCCTCGTCTGGGTCGGCGCTCACGCCGCTCATCGCGCGCAGGTCGGCCATCGTGCCCATGAAGCGTCCGAGCGCCTTGATCGCTGCGGATCCCAGGCCGGGGACCTGATCGGGTTGGGCTGCGGCATCCCAGATCGAGATGTCCATCGCCGTCGCGTGATTGGTGACCCGGGCCAGCGAGGTCTGTCCGATGCCGCGCCTGGGTGAGTTCGCAACGCGGGTGAAGCTGACGACGTCGAAGGGGTTCGCCAGCAGAGAGAGGTAGGCGACCGCGTCCTTGATCTCGGCCCGCTCGTAGAACTTGGTGCCGCCGATCACCTGGTAGCCGATCTCGGCACGCACGAGCGCGTCCTCGATCACCCGCGACATCGCGTTGGTGCGATAGAGAACCGCTATCTCCGCACGCAAGGCCTGCTCCTCGTCGAGCAGCCGCTGGATCTCACCAACTACGTAGCGGGCCTCGGCGTGCTCGTCGCTCATCGCCCGCAGCTGGATCTGATCGCCCTGACCCAGGTCGCTCCATAGCCGCTTGGCGATGCCGCCGCGGTTGTTGGCGATCACCGCGTTGGCGGCGTCGAGGATCGTCTCGGTCGAGCGGTAGTTCTGCTCGAGCTTGATGACACGGGCGTCGGGGAAGTCATCTTGGAAGTCGAGGATGTTCCTTATGTCCGCTCCTCTAAAGCCGTAGATGCTCTGAGAATCGTCGCCCACTACGGCCAGATTCCGGTGCCCGACAGGCCCCGCATAGGACGGGCGATCGCCCGGTTCTTCGCCCCCTCGCTTAGGCGGCGGGCCGCCACCGACAAACAGCTGCAGCAGACGGTACTGGGCGTAGTTGGTGTCCTGGTACTCGTCGACGAGCACATGGCGGAAGGTCTCGGAGTAGCGCCCGCGAACTTCGGCGAACAGCTCCAGCAGATTGACGGTCCTGAACAGCAGGTCGTCGAAGTCCATCGCGTTCATCTTCAGGAGATCGCGCTCGTAGATGTCGTAGACCTCGGCGATCATCTCCTCGAACGGCGAGCCGACCGCCTGACGGTATGAGGCGGCGTCGATCAGCTTGTTCTTGGCCGAGGAGATCTGGTTGAGGATCGCGGAGGGCGTATAGCGCTTGGAGTCCACGCCGACTGTGTCCGCACAGCGCTTGGCCAGCCGCCGCGAGTCGGCCTGGTCGTAGATCGTGAACTGGCGCGTGTAGCCCAGGCGTGCCGCCTCGGCGCGCAGGATTCGCGCGCAGGCGGAGTGAAATGTCAGGAGCCACATCCCGCGCGTGGCATGCCCGAGCAGCTGTTCGACGCGCTCGCGCATCTCGCTGGCGGCCTTGTTGGTGAAGGTGATCGCAAGGATCTCCCCCGCCTGCGCCTGGTCGGTGTAGATCAGGAAGGCGATCCGGTGCGCCAGCACCCTGGTCTTGCCGCTGCCCGCCCCGGCGAGGATCAGCATCGGCCCCTCGCCATGCGTCACAGCCTCCCTTTGAGGCTCGTTCAGACCTTCCAGCAGCTCCTGGAGATGCGCGGCATGAGGATTGGCGCTCATTGCCTCAGAATAGATGCGAGTGCGGCAGCGCCTACCGGCCCAAAGCGACGCCAATGCGGCAGAGCGGAGTTCGTCCGCTGATCACGGTCTGCGCGATACCTCCAGCGTGGCATCAAACGAGCTTGGCGAAGCGCACAACGTGATCAGCGGACGGAACGGAGCGACTACCAGACAGTGTGCGCGCCCGACACTCCCCTGGTCGGCGAGGCCATTCGAGCCAAGTGCTGACCGGGATGCCCAGGACGATCCGCTCATTCCTCGCTCACACGGCGTTCCACGGCACACCCATGGAGAGCAGATCGTCACCCTCGACCACTGCCCTTGCCCGTCCCTCGAAGGACCCCTCAAGCGTGCTGGCTCCACGGGCAGGCACGAGACGAGCGACCGGGCGGCCCGGCGCCACTTTGTCGAGAAGCCGAAGGATCATCGCCTTGGCGTCCGTTGCGGTCATCCTTCTCATCCGCCAGCCGGGTTCGGCCCCCGCACCGTCCGCAGCGGCCGCACCTCGGCGATCGGCTGCGGCTCGTCGGAGAGCTCGGCGACCATCCGTTCGAGTGTGGCGATGCGGCCCGAGAGCGCCTGGATCGCCTCGGCGATCGGGTCTGGTAGGTGGATCCAGTCGACGTCCGGGCCCTCGGGACGGCGGCCGTCGACGCGGACGGGATGGCCAGGGTTGCCGACGACGGTCGAGTTCGGCGGGACGTCGGTGATGACGACGCTGTTGGCGCCGATCTTCGCGCCGTGTCCGATCGTGATCGGGCCGAGCAGCTTCGCGCCGGAGCCGATCGTGACGTTGTCCTGGACGGTCGGGTGACGCTTGCCGCTGGCGAAGCCCGTGCCGCCGAGCGTCACGCCCTGGTAGAGCGTCACGTTGTCGCCGATGTCTGCTGTCTCGCCGATCACGACTCCGGCGCCGTGGTCGATGAACAGCCCCTCGCCAATCTTCGCCGCCGGATGGATCTCGATCCCCGTTCCCATCCGCATCAACATCGAGATCAGGCGGGGCAGCACCGGTACCCCTGAAGAGAACATCGCGTGCGCCACCCGATAGCCGAGCAACGCGTGGATCCCGGGCCACGTCGCGAGGATCTCGAAGCGCCCCACGCCCTGCGCGGCCGGATCGCGGTCACGCGCCGCCAGGACATCTCGCCTGATCTCCTTGACCACGCCGGTAAAGGCGCTGAAAGCGGGCATGAAAAGAGCGTAGCGATGATCCTTGCGCCTGCAACCTATTTCGGAAACCGGGCGCGAACGCCCAGCAGCGGATCAGGGAGCGAAGAACGCCTGCGAGACGTAGCGCTCGCCCGAGTCAGGCATCACGACGACGATCCTTGCCCCAGCCGATTCCGGCCTGGCGGCGACCTGCAGCGCCGCCCACAGCGCCGCCCCGCAGGAGATCCCCGCCAGCAGCCCAGCATGTTTGGCACATCGCCAAGCGGTCTGGATCGCATCGTCGTCGGAGACAGCGATGACCTCGTCGATCAGCTCCCTGTTGAGGACGGGCGGGATGAACCCCGCGCCGATCCCTTGGATGCGATGAGGACCGACGGTGCCGCCAGAGAGGACCGCTGAACCCCTCGGCTCGACCGCGACAACCTTCAGCGCGGAGTTGCAGTGCTCGCGCAGATACTCGCCGACGCCCGTGATCGTCCCGCCCGTGCCGACACCGGCGACGAGCACGTCGACCTTGCCCTCAAGCGCCTCGGCGATCTCCGGTCCAGTGGTGCGGCGGTGCGCCTCGGGGTTTGCGGGATTGGAGAACTGGTCTGGCAGGAAGACATCGTCGCGACGAGCCATCTCCCGGGCAGCTTGGACGGCCTCGCCCATGCCTCCCATCGACTCCGTGATGTCGACGCGTGCCCCATAAAGCCGCAGCAGGCTCTCGCGCTCGCGGCTCATCCCCTGCGGCAAAGTCAAAACGAGCTCATAGCCCTTGGCGGCACAGACGAACGCGAGGGCGATGCCTGTGTTGCCGCTCGTCGCCTCGACAATCGTCGTGCGCCCGGGCTCGATCCGGCCCTCCGCCTCGGCGGCCTCGATCATCGCGACGCCGATGCGGTCCTTGACGCTGCCGCCGGGATTGAACGACTCGAGCTTGGCGAACAGACGCGTCTCGCCCACGTCCTCCCCCAGCATCATTCCCAGCTCCACCAGCGGCGTCCGACCGACAAGCTCTGAAATGTTGATCGGGATTCGCGCCATCAGCTGACAATAGTCGAGACGGCGCCAGAGGTTCGGCTGCGCAAAGCGCTTTTCAGCACAGTGCCTTGGTCATCAGCAGGTGCATCCCGATCCCAGGTATCTCGTATTCCCCGCCCTCCACGAGCCACCCCGCCCGCTCATAGAAAACCCGGGCGCCGATACGGGCGTTGCACCAGAGGCGCCTGCCACCCTCCTCCCCGGCATGGGTCTCGAGGGCCGCGAGCACGCGCGCTCCGAGGCCTTGCCCGCGCCACTCCGCGACGGTGGCCATGCCGCGGACCCGCCAGTCGCCGGGGGCCGGATTGTGAGGATGGCCGTCGGCCATGACGCTGCCGACCGCCAACACCTGCTCGCCTGCGAGCGCCGCGAAGTGCGCTGTGGCCGGGTCGTCCTCGAGCGGATACATCGGCCCGTCGTCGGATTCGTGGGGCCGCAGCACCGACATCCGCAGCGCCCGGCCCACGCCCACCGCGACGGGCACGACCTCGACCTCGCCCGGCCCCTCGCTCAACGGCGCTCAGCGTCGAGCGGCATCCGCACGCGAAACATCGTCCGGCCCGGTTCGGACTCGACCGTCAGGCTGCCGCTGTGGCGGTCGGTGATGATCCGCCGGGCAGTGTCGAGGCCGAGGCCCGTGCCCTTGCCGACGTCCTTGGTCGTGAAGAAAGGATCGAAGATCCGTTCTCTTACCTCGTTAGGGATCCCCGGTCCGTCGTCGATGATGTCGACCTCGACGCAGTCCCCGTCGAGACGGCCGGAGATCGTGATGTTCCCAGACTCCCCGAGCGCGTCGATGGCGTTATCGAGCAGGTTCGTCCAGACCTGGTTGAGCTCCGCGCCGTAGGCCTGGAAGCGCGGCAGCGCCGGGTCGAACTCGCGGTGCACCTCGATCGTCGTGTGCTTGAGCTTATGGGTGAGGATCGTCAGCGTCGTGTCGATCCCCTCTTTGAGGTCGATCTCGATCAGGCCGCCGCGGTCCATGTAGGCGTAGCTCTTGACGGCCCCCACGAGGGCGCTCATCCGCTCAGTCGACTCGGCCAGCTCAGCCGCCAGCTCGCGGGCCAACAGCGAGGCGGCAATCCAGCGCACGGCGGCGTCTGTCGCAGAGCCGGCGAACCCGGCGACCCGCGTGAGGGTCTCCTCATCGACGCCGGCCTTCGCAAGCGGCTCGACCAGCCGATAGCCGTCCGCGACGCCCAGCTCCTCGAGGGCGTCTCCGAGTGTGTCCTCAGCATCGGCCGCCTCGAGCGCCGACAGTGGAGAGCGGGTCGAGCACCTGGCGAGCATCTCGCGCTGGATCTCGACGAGCTCCTGCGCCTCGGAGCGCTCGACACCCGATTCGACGAACACGCCGATCGTCGAGCCCAGCACCTCGAGCGCCTCGGCCAGCGCGGAGGAGCTGCGCTTGGCGGCGGAAGCGGGGTTGTTGAGCTCGTGAGCCAGGCCGGCGGCCATCGTGCCCAACGACTCCAAGCGCTCGCGGTTCTGCTCCATCGCCGTGATCCGCCCGACGACGGGGCGCACCCGCGCGAGTACCAACTGCATGATCGAGCGGTGCGCGACGGCCAGCTCGACGAAGTCCTCGGAGCCGATCCTCGCCAGGCGCACGGCCGTTCCCGCCTGCACGCGAACGCCGAGCGGCGCGCCCGTCAGGGCCGCGATCGCTCCGAGCCATGTCGGTGAGACGTGATCGCCTGAGGGTTCGAGGCGGCCGTTCGTTTCGGTGAAGGCCTCGGCGGTGCCGTCGAGCAGCAGGTAGACGCCGCTCTCCCCCTCCCCTTGGGCCGCGATCACCTCGCCGGGCGCGTACTCCTTGAGGACCGCCCGCCGGGCGACCTGAGCGAGGCCGTCCTCGTCGAGGCTCTCGAACAGGTCGATCGGGCGCAGCTCGGCGACGGTCGGCTGGCTCATGCGCTGCCGAGGTACTCGTGGATCAAGGAGACCGCCATCGACCCCTCCCCGACGGCGCTCGCGACGCGCTTGATCGAGCGGGACCGGACGTCGCCGGCCACGAACACACCCGGCACGCTCGTCTCGAGTGGATAAGGCTCGCGGGGCAGCGCCCAGCCGTTCTCGCGGACGTCGGGCCCAGCGAGGATGAAGCCCGCCTTGTCGCGCGCGAGCACGCCGTCCAACCAGTCGGTGCGAGGCGCGGCACCGATGAAGATGAAGCAAGCATCGACGTCCTCGATGGTCTCGTTGCCTTCGCTGTCGCGCAACGTCAGGCTCTTCAGGCGTCCGTCATGGCCCTGCGCCTCCACCGCCTGTGTGCCGGTCCGCACCACGACGTTCTCGAGCGCCCCTATTTGCTCAATCAAATAGTGAGACATCGACTTGGCGAGCGACTCCCCGCGAACGAGCATCGAGACGCGCTTGGCATAGCCCGAGAAGTACACCGCCGCCTGGCCGGCCGAGTTGGCGCCGCCGATCACGACGACATGCTGATCGGCGCAGGAGCGCGCCTCGGTCAGGGCCGCCCCGTAGTAGACCCCGGCGCCCGTCAGGTCCTCGAAGCCCGGCGCGAACATCTTGCGGTATGAGACACCGGAGGCGACGAGCACGCAGTTGGCGCTGAGCTGAGCGCCGCCGGTCAGCTCGATGAACCGGCCTGCCCCCTCGACACGCAGGGCAACCGCGTCGTTGATGCTGAGCAGCTCCGCGCCGAGACGGCGGGCCTGGTCGGTAGCGCGCCTGGCGAGGTCCGATCCGGAGAGGCCCGCGGGGAAGCCGAGGTAGTTCTCGATGCGACTCGACTGCCCGGCCTGCCCGCCGGGCGCCTCGCGCTCGACGAGCACCGTGCGCAGTCCCTCGGAGGCCCCGTAGACGGCCGCGGCGAGACCCGCTGGGCCGCCGCCGACGATCACCAAGTCGTAGTGCTCGGCTGCCGGCTGGCTCGACACGCCGATCCGCTCGGCCAGCTCCAACACGCTCGGACGCTCGAGGATCGCGCCGTCCTCCAGCAGCGTCACCGGCAGACGGTCCTCGGTGATGCCTGCGACGACGAGCAGTTCCCTGGCCTCAGCATCGCGCTCGACGTCCAGCCATCGCGCTGGAACGCGGTTGCGAGCGAGGAAGTCGCGCAGCTCGTGGGTCTCGCGTGAGAAGCGGTGCCCGATCACTCGCACGCCCCCGGCCTCCAGGGCGGCCCCCGACTCCCATGTCGTCAGGAGATCCTCGACGACCGGGTAGAGCTGCTCCTCAGGAGGGTCCCAGGGCTTCAGCAGGTAGTAGTCGAGCGCGACCTCGTTGATGGCGGAGATCGCGGCGTCGGTGTCGGCGTAGGCGGTCAGCAGGACACGCTTGGCCTCGGGATAGACAAGCCGGGCCTTGACGAGATAGTCGGTCCCGTCCATCCCCGGCATGCGCTGATCGGCGACGAGCATCGCCACGGCATCGCCCCTGGTCCGCATTTCCGCGAGCAGCTCGAGCGCCTCCGCTCCGGAGCCTGCCCGGAGGATTCGATAGGCCTCGCCGAAGCGCCGGCGCAGATCGCGCGAGACGGCCGCCAGCACGGCCGGCTCGTCATCGACGGCGAGGATCGCGGGACGACGCTCGGCCACCGCTCCTACCCCAGCATCGGCGATGGCGGGATACGCGTGCTGCCGGTGATCTGAGGAATACGCATGCCGATCTCGTCGGAGAAGCACCAGCACCAATCCTCGCCGGGCTCCAGCGAGCGGATCAGCGGATGCCCGGTCTCCCCGGCATGGGCCGTCGCGTGCTTACGGGGCGAGTCATCGCAGCAACCGACGTGCCCGCACTCCAGGCAGATCCGCAGGTGCAGCCACACGCCGCCTTCGCGCAGGCAGTCCTCGCAGCCCTCGACCTCGGCGGGCAGCTCGGTCACGGCGATCGTGTCGAGGTGCGAGCAAGTTGCCATGGCCCCAGCATGACACGGCCCCCGCGAGCTTGAACTGCCGCGATCCGTCCGGCGCGGGATTAGACTCGATAAGCGGGGATGGAGGTCCCCACGGAGAAGCACCGCAAGGAGGGGGCTGTCTCGGCGCTCCTGCGCACGGCCGCAAGGCTCACAGGGCGCGGACGCCGGGACTCAAGCCCAATCCGCTTCTCAGCGCACCGACTCGACGACGTTGATGCTGGTCGTGCGATGCGCGGCGATCTTCACCGGCTCGGGACCAAGTTGGACCGTTCCGCCGACGGTGCCGCTGACCATGTAGTTGCCGGGCTTCAGCGGGAAGACGCCGAACTTCCCAGGCTTCACGGCGCGGCGAGCGATCACCTGCCCGGAGGACGAGGAGATCGTCAGGACCCCTCCTGACGGGGTACCGGATCTGCAGCTGGGAGCGAGACGCGGCGGTCCTCCCTGCTGGAAGATGCCCGCGACGAGCTCTGTCGGACCGCGCCGGCTGACGGGGCCGGTGATGTCGGGGCCCGGCATCGTGGGCTGGGAGCAGAGCGGTCGCAGCGTCACTGTCACGGCACTCGCCCGGCCACCCGGCCCGGGGCTCTGCCGGGCGACGAGCTGGCGGTCGTCGGCGCCTTCGGGTGTCACGAAGCGCCCGTGGGCGGGAAGCTGGTGGATCACGACGTGGCACCCGGAGGCCCCGATCACGTGCCGCGCCATCGCCAAGCTGACGCCTACGACATCGGGGCTGCGACACCCCGAGACGGTCTGATCGGCGGCCGTGCTCGCCGGTACGACAGCCCCCGAGGCGACCGCCGCCAGCGCCAGCGACATGGCGGATCTGTGGGGATAACGGGTGGTCTGTCTCATGGACTGTGTGGCGAGTTGGGGGATATTAACCTGCGACGCCCCTCCTGAAACGGCCGGTCAGGCCCCGGACACCGACGAATGCGATTCCGGCGGCGGCCCAGCGGGTCGCTCAGCGGTGGGGTTGCGACAGAGAAACGCTCGTTGATGCATGCTGTGCGGCGCGTGCCGCCGGTCGGCGCGGCAGTATCGGAGTTGGGCTCGGGGAGCGCCGGCGCGGACACGAGGGGTGTGGTGTTGGCGTTCTCGGGGAAACCTACTCATAGCTATGCATCCAGCCAGATGAACATGTCCAACATGTCCGCCCATCCATCCGCCCTGCAGACTCGCCTGCGCCCGCGCGCGCGGCTAATCGAGAAGCTCGCCGACATCGACGGCCCCGGCCGGGCGATCGAACGGTGGTGGCTGTTCCTGTGGCGCTGGGAGACGTGGGCGAGCGAGTCCGAGCTGGCGCGGCGCCCACGCGCGGGCTGGTCGCTGACCTACCGTCAGGCCTTGATCGCCAGCCAGGATGCGCTCGACGACTACGAGCTCTCGCCCGTCTAGCAGTAGGCGAGCTGGGCGGCCGCGCTGAGCGCGGCCGCCCTCCCGTCATCTCTTCGGTCGGCCTGCGATCAACGCACGCCGTTCTTGAGCATCGCCAACTCGACGTCGAAGGCGTCGTTTTCCTCGCCCAGCGCGTTCGGGTGCACGGGCACTCCGGTCAGCGAGCCGAGGAGCGGTTCGATCCAGCGCGTGCCGACTTCCTGGCAGGCGTTGTGACCTTCGCTCGGCTTGAACGTGTCGACGAAAATCGCCCCGTTCGCCTTCGCGCCTGCCTTGACGGACTTGTTGCCGACCTTCTGGACCTTGTTGCGGAACCACTTGAGGTCCGCTTCATGCCAGGGGAAGGCCGCGCAGTGGCCGTGGAGCGGCGTGATTTCCGGGTAGCCGACGATGAACACCTTGGCGTGCGGCGCGAGTTCTTTGATGTGAACCAGCGACGCTTCCTCGGCGGGCTTGTCGAGCGCGAAGATTTCCTGCACCAGCGCTTCGAAGTGTTCCTGGCAGGGCGCCTTCGCCGGCGAGCCTTCGATCGCGTCGATCTGCGTACATCCGTTCAGCAGTGTCGAGAACAGGCCATGGTCGTTGCCGCCCATGCCGATCGTCACGACTTCGGTCGATTCACTCAGCGCGTCGTCCTGCGGTGCCACGCCTTCGAACTGCGATTCGGTCTCATCACCGGTTGCGGCGCCCGAGCAGCTGACATCCGTCAGCGACAGCTTCAGAGCCGACGCGACGAGGTGCGGGTAGTTCAGTTCCGACCGCGCGCATCCTGCCGGCGATCCTGGTTCGACCGGGTTGATTCCGGGTCCTGCCGTGTAGGAATCGCCGATCGCCACATAAGACTGCGCCGCTCCCGCGACCGCAGGCACAGCGAAGCACAGCGCCGCGACTATCAGGCTCGACACAGCGAGCCAGAAGCGTTTCGCTCCCATCGTTCTCCCTCTTTCTCCTGATTTCCGTATCGGGCCATTCCCGATACCCCTCATCAGACCCGGCCCCGGCGAGTGGCTCCTCCCTGAGCATTGAGTCAGATGTACGCGACCGTACCACAAGATCTGCGTCGCCGAGCCAGGTGAGATGCGGGATGTCGGAGCAGCGGGTTAGATGTGGTAGATGCTCGCCCCGGCCTCATGCGTCTCGCGCTCGATCACGTCGCCTCCACGTCGAGATGTGCGCGAGGCTGCCGCGACCCTTCAAATTGACTACACGACCAGCGCGCCGAGAGTCGGCGAGAGCAGGTTTACGCGCCTGCGAAAACGTCGCCCAAGAACTGCTCGAACCCACCTTCGGTGGTGTCGAAGTAGCTGGAATGTGTCCGCTTGATGGTCGCGAGAGAGTCCGCGCCAAGGAGTACGATGTCGAGGTCGTCGCGTCCGAGGTTCTCCTTCTCGATGCTCTCGTAGGCGCCGAGAGCCTCGGCGTAGTCCTCAAACTCGCGCACCGTGGCCTTCCCGGCACGGACATCGTAGATAACTAGGAAATGGAGGATCTCGTCAACGTTCATGGGACCCCTCCGTCAACCACAGAACCAAGATACGGCTGAGCAAGTCTATATCGGCTGAGCAGCTCGCTATTGAAGTCTTGAGAAGGCTCGATCGACGCTTCTCGCATCGCGAACAGCTCGCTCATCGACACATAGTACGCATGCACGGGCTCAGCCCCCTTCCCAGACTTGTAGTCGATTCGTAGGTAACGAGAATCGCGCTCGACCTGGTTGGCCCAGAAGTCTTGCAGGAAAGTACGCAGCTGAACCTCGACTTTGACGCCCTGCTTGATGACGATCAGATGGAGGGCTCGGTAGCCGGACACCTTCGGCTCCCGCACATAGTCGCGATACCGAGAGACTTTCCAGTTCTTGCGGAGCCTCCTAGAGACATCGTCCGCGGCATGCTGAGTAGGGAGAATCGCGCGAACCCCTCCTATGTCCTCCATGCGGGTGAGCTGCATCCGCGGGTAGCGGCCCAGCTTGTCGAGGATCGTCGAGAACTTCTTGAGGCGCTGGGTGACCGACACGACGTCCTGGTCGATGGCGGCGAACGGCCTTACGTAGTGCCTTAGGTTCGCGTTGGCGTTCCGCAGGGGTCCGGCATGTCTGCCGCGCCAGTTCTCGAGTATGCCGACGCACTCGATGATCTGTCGGCGCTCCTCGGCCGACATCTTGGCGAAAGTCGTCTCACCCGCCAGTAGCCGAATTCTGAGGTCGGCAAGGAACCGCGCCGACCTATTTATCTGCTTGTTGCTCAGCTCGTTAGATGCCGCACCCATGTCTCGAGCCTACCGACGCGACCCACGGCCTCACGGTCACGAGATAGGCCGCGTATCACTCTGAAGCACCCCAAAGACCTGGAATACGGGCCCGCCTAGATGTGGTACATGCTCGCCCCGGCCTCGCGCATCTCGCGCTCGATCACATCGGCGATGGTGGTCTGCTCGAAGACACGGCGAGCGGCAGCGGCGGCGTCGGCGAATATGCCCTGAGAATCCCGGCCGAGCGGGCCGTCGAGCAGCTCGACGATCTCCAGAATCGTGACCGTCTCGGGGGGCTTGGCAAAGCGATATCCGCCCTTTACCCCTCGTTGCGAGCTGATCACGCCCCCACGCCGCAGGACCGCGAAGAGCTGCTCGAGGAACTGGACGGGAACGTTCCGGCGCCTGGCGAGCTCTCCGATCGGCACCGGCTCACTGCCGCCGCTACGCCCCAGCTCGGCTAGGGCGAGAACGGCGTAGGGAGACTTGGTGGTGATCGAGATCATCGCGCGCTATGCGCGATGCTACGCAACCCGGCGGGCAGGACGCCGCCCCGCGCTGTCCATCGGCCCGCCTCAGAGCCAGCCGCGCTCCGTGGCGATCAGCACTGCCTGCGCCCGGTCGACAGCCCCGAGCTTGCCGTAGATGTTGTGCAAGTGGGTCCGTACGGTGCTGGTGGAGAGCGTCAGCTCGTGGGCGATCTGCTTGTAGACCTTGCCCTCTGCCAGCCGCTGTAGGACACCCAGCTCGCGCGTCGAGAGCGGGCAGGGGTCGACGTGGCGCTGGCGCTGGACAGTCGTGTTGGGCAGTTCGTACATCACCCGTCGCAGATCCTGGGGGCCGAGGCCGACTGCACGGGCGGTCTGGAGCAGTTCAGTCGGGTTGACCCGTCCGCCCTGTTCGTAATGGGCGAGCATGTCGGCGAGGCGGATGAAGGCGGCCTCACCCTCCGCGTCGGGGCTGTGGTGGCGCTCGATCGGCGTCGCCAGCGAAGCCGGAAGGCCCCAGCGGCGGATCAGGACGCCGCCGACGAGAGCGTGGTCGACACCGAGCTCACGGCGCTCGGCATGGATCCGTTCCTCTGGCGTCCGAGCGCCGCGGTGGACCTGGGAGGGGTAGCCCGGGTAGGCGTGGAGCAACACGAGCTTGCCGACATCGTGCAGGAGGCTCGTGACCGTCAGGCGGTCGCGATTCTCATAGCCGACCTCCGTCGCCAAGCGGTCAGCGGCGTGCTGCGTTGCCAGGGCGTGCAGCCGGAAGCGCTCAGGAGCAGCGTCCCAGACGCTTGCGCGCTCGAAGAAGTCGAATGTGCGGACGCGATTGGCGACTGCCTGGACCGTTTGCGGGCTGAGCACCTCGACGGCGCTCACTGCCGTGTCTACCTTGCCGGCCGCACTCTGAGCGCGGTTGGCAAGACGCAACACCGAGATGATCAGGGCGACGTCGGACTCGACTGCCGAGACCACGTCAGCCGTCGCCACGTTCTCCTTGGCGATCACGGCCAGTAGCCGGTTGCGAGACTCCGCTAGGGCGGGGAATGCCTCGAGGGCCTCGAAGGCCATCGTCAGGCGACGGCCGTGCCCCTCGTTCTGGTGGCGCTCACCCGAGCTTGAGGCGGCGACGCTCGCACGTCCCCCGGCCGGAGCCGTGCGTGTCTGCTTGGTGCTGCTCGCCTGCTTGGGTTCGTTGGCCTTCTTGGCCGCTGCCGTTGCCTGCATCGGTTGATACCCCTTCCTTGGGTGCGCCGGCCATCCGAGCCGGCGAGTCCGCTTCCGAGGACCTATCGGCATTCCAGCGAGGAGAACTTAGCCCCGTCTCCGATTGTTTCTCCCGGCGTCTGCGGGTGCGAGCGGACCTCAGGCCGTTCAGGCCGAAAGCGCGGCGTCGATGCGCCGCAGCGACTCCTCACGACCGAGCAACACAAGGCTCTCGAAGATCCCCGGCGAGATCGTCGTGCCCGTCAGGGCGACGCGCAACGGCTGGTAGACCTCGCGGGGCTTGGCGCCCCGAGACTCGATCACACCACCGAGCGCCGCCTCGATGCCCGCCTGCTCGTAGGGCTCGACCGCCGCCAGTGCCTCCCGCGCTGCTGCCAGTGCCGCGCGGCCATCCTCGCCCAGCCACTTCTCCCGAGCCTTGGGGTCGTTGACGACGCCATCCAGCAGCGGTCCCGTCAGCTCCATGAAGTCCGCCAGCGTATGGATCTTCTCCTGGCTGATCAGCGCCGCCTGCTCAAGACCCTCGCGGCCCGTATACGTCTCAAGGCGGGATGCAAGCTCGGCTGGATTCAGCTCGCGGATGTAGACACCGTTGAGCCACTTGAGCTTGGTCTCGTCGAAGCGCGCCGGGTTGCGGCTGACACGATCAAGCGTGAAGCGCTCGACCAGCTCCTCGGTGGAGAGCACCGTGCTGTCGTCTCCCGCGCCCCAGCCGAGCAGCGCCAGGTAGTTGCGCACGGCCTCCGGCAGGTAGCCGGCCTCGCGTAGCTCCTGCACCGAGGCGGCGCCGTGGCGCTTGGAGAGCTTCTTGCCGTCGGGACCATGCAGCAGCGGCAGGTGCGCATAGACCGGGTCGGGATCGCTGGTCAGCCCGACGGCGCGGGCCGCCTCGAGCACCAACAGCTGCTTGGGAGTGTTGGAGACGTGATCCTCGCCACGCACGACATGCGTGATGCCCGCGTCGAGGTCGTCGATCGCGACGGCGAAGTTGTAGAGCACCGAGCCGTCGGCGCGGGCGATCACCGGATCGTCCATGTGAACGTGCTCGAAGCGATTCGGTCCGCGCACGACGTCGTTGACGACAGTCGCGCCGTCGTCGGGTACCCGCAGCCTCACCGCCCCCTCAGACTCCGCCTCGCCGCGATAGCCGCGCTCGGAGCCGTGAAGCTCCTTAAACGCCTTGACGTCCTCAGCGGTCGCCTGCGAGCGATAGGCGAGTCCGCCCTCCAAGAGCGCCGCCAGCGCCTCCTGGTGACGTCCCGTGCGGTCTGTTTGGAGGATCGGGCCCTCGTCCCAGTCCAGTTCCAGCCAGCGCAGGGCGTCGAGGATCTGCTCGATGTTCTCCGGCGTCGAGCGCTCGCGGTCGGTGTCCTCGATCCTCAGCACCAGCTCGCCGCCCTCGTGGCGGGAGAGCAACCAATTGAACAGGGCCGTACGGGCGCCGCCGATGTGCAGCGCGCCGGTCGGCGATGGGGCGAAGCGAACTCTCATCGGTCTCGGACCCTAGCGGGCCGGCACGCGATAATCCCCGCATGTTGATCGGCGCCCACGTCTCCCCCGCCGGCGGGCTCCCGAAGGCGATCGAGCGTGGCGTCGAGCGCGGTTGCACGGCGATCCAGATCTTCAACCAGTCGCCGCGGATGTGGAAACCGACGGCCTACACCGAGGATGACTTCGCGGCGTTCCGCGAGGCGATGGCGCCCAGTCCCATCAAGGCCGTCCTGATCCACGCCGTCTATCTCGTCAACTGCGCCAGTGACGACGCGGAGATCCGCTCCAAGTCGCTGGCTTCGCTGACCCACTCCCTGCGTGTCGCCGACGGTATCGGCGCCGCCGTCGTCCTGCATGCCGGCTCGGCCAAGACGGGCCACGTCGGGGAGGCCATCGAGCGGGCCGGCGCGACGATCGCCGAGGCTCTCGCCGAGAGCGATCGCTCGGAGCTTCACCTGGAGAACACGGCTGGAGCCGGCGGCACTCTCGGCCGCTCCTTCACCGAGCTGGCCGGCCTGATCGAGGCAGCGGGCGCCGGCAAGCGACTGGGGGTCTGCCTGGACTCCTGCCACATGCTCGCCTCCGGCTATGACATCCGCACCCCCACCGGGATGGACAAGGCGCTACGGGAGGCCCGGCGGCTGCTGGGAGCGGGCCGGATTCGCTCCCTTCACCTCAACGACTCCCAGACACCGCTCGGCTCAAACCGCGACCGCCACGCCAACCTTGGCGCCGGCGAGCTGGGCGAGAAGGGCTGCGGGGCGTTCCTCTCCGCGCCAGGCATCCAGCGCCTTGCCTGTGTGCTCGAGACCCCGGGGGAGAACCGCGAAGGGCCGCCTCGCAGCGAAGTCGAGCTTGCCGGGAAGCTGCGCAAGCGAGGGCTGGCCGCCCGTCGGCGTCGCAGCGCAGGTTCGCGCTAGCTCGCCAGTGCAGCCGCGGCATCAACCCCGGCGGGGATGATGCTCTCGAGCTCGGCTCGCAGCGACGGGGAATTGGCGACCCGGTAGGCCTCCCCGAAGCGCATCACGCGTCGCTCTCCGTCGGTCATTTCGACCTCGGCGTGGATCTCGGCCGGACCCGGTGACTCTTCGCAGACCTGCTTGAGGTTGTCAATCACCCGCTGGGAGAGGTCGCAGGCCCGAAACGGCCGCAGCTGCACGGGCTCGGCCTGCGCAGCTGCTGCCCTCGCTGCCGCCTTGGCCTTTGCGCTGGCCTTCTCGATCTCCTCCTGGCTCGGGGCGAAGCGCTGCACGCCCTGCACGACCACGCACGTGGCGCCAGCTTCCTTGTGGTCGACTCGGCCCTTGACGAGCACTATCTGGTCGGCCACGAGCACCTCCTCGTGCTCACCCAGCGACTTGCCGAAGACGATCAGCTCGACCGACCCGGCGAGATCGTCAAGCGTCGCGAACATCATGTGATCACCGTTGCGGGTCCGGATCTTCTTCGTCTCCGTGATGATCCCGCCGACCGTCACCATGTCCTTGTCGCGACGGTCCGCCAGCGCCGCCAGCGAGCAGTCCGTTCGTGCACGCAGGACCTCTCGCATTGGCTTCAGGGGGTGCTCGGAGACGAACAGGCCGATCGACTCCTTCTCATACTTGAGCAGATCCGGCTGGTCCCACTCGCCGCCGAGGATCGGCGGGTGGACGGGACGTCCCAGACCCGGTGAGGTCGGACCGTTCGTGGGCGCAGCCTCGTCGGCCAGGTCGAAAATCGAGCCCTGGCCTATCTGGGCGTCCTGCTGGATCTGCTGACCGGCGGCCTGGGCTTGCTCCAGCACATCCATCATGCCTTTGCGGGTCGCTCCCGTCGAACCGAAGGCACCGCACTTGATCAGCGCCTCGATCGCCTTCTTATTGACCGCGCGGTTGTCGACCCGCTCGCAGAAGTCCCACAGCGAGGCGAACTCGCCGGCCTCCTCGCGCGCTCTTTTGATCGCCTCGACCGCCTGGAAGCCAACACCCTTGACGGCGTCCAGCCCGAAACGGATGTTGCCCTCGACGACTGTGAACTCGTGATCTGAGAGGTTCACGTCGGGCGGCAGGATCTCGATCCCCATGTCCTCACAGCGAGCGACGAAGAACGGGACCTTGTCCTTCGTCGACATCACCGAGGAGATCAGCGCCGCCATGTACTCCGCCGTGTGGTTGGCCTTCAGCCACGCCGTCCGGTAGGCGATCATCGCGTAGCAGGCCGCATGGCTCTTGTTGAACGAGTAGTCAGCGGACTTTTCGTTCGTCTGCCAGAGGAAGTCGATCACCTGCTGGCTCGTACCCGAGGCCTTGCAGCCCTCCACGAACTCGGGCTTCAGCGCGGCCATCGCCTCGCGGTTCTTCTTGCCGATCGCCTTGCGCAGATCATCGGCCTTGGCGCCCGAGAATCCCCCGAGCTCCTTGGAGATCTGCATGGCCTGCTCCTGATAGAGGATCACGCCGTTTGAGGACTCGAGGATCGGCCGCAGCCGCTCGTCGGGATAGGAGATAGCGCTCGGGTTGTGCTTGCCCTTGGCGTAGACGGGGATCTGTTCCATCGCCCCCGGGCGATACAGGGCATTGAGGGCCACGAGGTCGTTGAATTCGTCAGGCCGGACCTTCTTCAGGGCCTCCCGCATGCCCTCGGACTCGAACTGGAAGACACCTGTCGAGTCGCCCCTGGCGAGCATTTCGTAGGTCAGCGGGTCATCCAACGGCAACGTCGTCATGTCCGGGCGGCTGCCGCTGGAGCGCTCGATGATGTCGAGGGCATCCTCGATCACGTCGAGGTTGCGCAGGCCCAGGAAGTCCATCTTCAGCAGGCCGATTTCCTCGATCGGTTTCATCGAGAACTGCGTGACGGTGCGGAAGACTTTCTCGCCGTTCTCGCCGGTGCCGGCGTCGGCGAGCTGCAGCGGCACGATGTCAGTCAGCGGACGGTCGGCGATCACGACCGCGGCGGCGTGGATCGATGAGTTGCGGACGATTCCCTCAAGGCCCTTGGCGACGTCCACGATCTGGCGGGCGGGCGGCTCCTCGTCGTAGGCCTTGCGCAGCGGCTGGCCGGGCTTCAGGCAATCCTCGAAGGAAGGCGAGCGGCCCATGATCGGATCGGGGATCAGCTTCGCCAGGCGGTCACCGGTGCCGTAGTCGAAGCCCAGCACGCGGGCCGCGTCGCGGGTCGCCGCGCGCGGGAACATCTTGCCGAACGTCACGATCTGGGCGACCGACTCGCGACCGTACTTCTCGGTCACGTAGCGCATCACCCGCTCGCGGCCGCGGACGGAAAAGTCGATGTCGATGTCTGGCATCGACACGCGCTCGGGGTTCAGGAAGCGCTCGAACAGCAGGTCGTACTCGAGCGGGTCGACGTCGGTGATCGCCAGGCAGTAGGCGACGATCGAGCCCGCCGCCGAGCCACGGCCGGGACCGACCGCGATGCCGTTCTCCTTGGCGAAGCGCACGAAGTCCCAGACGATCAGGAAGTAGGCGTTGAAGCCCATCCTGTCGATCACCCCGAGCTCCATCTCCATCCGCTCGATCGCCTCCGCGGACGCCGGGTCGCCGTAGCGCAGGCGCAGTCCCTCCGAGACCCGTTCGCGCAGGTACTCGCGCTCGTCGGCCCCGCCGGGGGTCGGGTAGCTCGGGATCAACTGCTTGCCCAGCTCAATCTCCACCGAGCAGCGCTCGGCGATCTCAAGGGTGTTGGCGATCGCCTCCGGCCACTCGGCGAACGCACTGTGCATTTCCTGGCTGTCGCGGAGGTAGAACTCGTTCGTTTCGAACGTCATCTTCGGCGCGGCGATCGTGCTCTTGGTCTGCACGCACAGGAGCGCCGTGTGGTGGTCGTAGTCCTCACGGCGCAGGTAGTGGACATCGCCCGTACCGACCAGTCCGCCGCCCGCTTCGCGGGCGATCCTGACGATCCCCTCGTTGCACTTGTCCTGCGGTGTCAGGCGATTCTTCTGGACCTCGAAGTAGACGTTCTCCTGACCGAAGATCCGCTGCAGGTCATCCGCGTGCGCACGGGCGTCGTCGGGGCGGTCATCCAACAGACGCTGACAAAAGCGCGAGGCCAGGCAGCCCGTCAGCGCGATCACGCCCTCGGCGTGGCTTTGGACCTGGCCGAGGTCGACCGTCGGCTTGCCGCGGTGGAGCCCTTCCAGAAAGCCGGCCGAGCAGAGCTTGACGAGGTTGCGATAACCAGCGTCGTCAGCCGCCAGCAACGTCAGGTGGTTGCGATCGGCCTTGCCGTTGGAGCCGATCCCGCCCGTGTTGTGATCGTCAACGAGGTAGATCTCGCAGCCGACGATCGGCTTGATTCCGTGCTTGCGGCAGGCCTTGTAGAGCTCGACCGCACCGTTCATCACGCCGTGGTCGGTCAGGCCGAGCGCGGGCTGGCCGAACCCGGCGGCGCGTTCAGCGAGGGCCTCGATCTTGCATGCGCCGTCGAGCAGCGAGTACTCGGAGTGGACGTGGAGATGGGCGCAGGAAGAGTTGCTCACCGGTAAGCCAATGCTAGGTGGCGCGGCGGCGGAGCTTCAGCGCGTCTTTCGCTGTTTGCGCCTATTGCGAAGGCGCCCGATCAGCGATTGGCTGTGCTTGTTGACCGGCTTCGCGGAGGGCTTGGGATGAACCTCCGCGCCTGCCGTCTCGGGGGCGGACGCGGATTCCTCGCCGAGGTCTGACGGAACTGCGGCGACAGGAGCCGACACGGGCTCCGCCGGCGCGGGTGGAGTCGACACTGGGCCAGCCGCGACGGGCTGAGGAGGCGATGCGAGCGGGCTGCGGGCCTGCTCAGCGCCCGGCCTCAGCGCCGCAGGGGGCTGGGCGGACGCCGCCGGCAGACCGTGAGCGGGCTCGGCGGCCGGCTCGGACGCAACGCGATCCTCCGGCAGCGGCGGGGCGCTCAGCGCTCGGGCCCGCAGCCGCTCGACGGCGGCAGCGAGCGCATCGGCCATCTCCGCGCCCCGTTCGGCCGCCACGACCGGATCGACCGGACGGACCGGAGGGGGCTGCGGGGCCAGAGGAGGCTGCGGGGCCGGAAGGGGCTGCTCGGCCTGGCGCGGCTTGTTGCCCAGGAGCGCCGCCAGCCTGGCGATCAGGCCGCGGATCTCCCCCAGGACGCCCTCCATACGGCGATGGCCTTCGCGAATCGCCGCAAGCTCGCGTTCGGAGCTCTCGCGGGCGGCTCGCTCGGCGTGCAAACCACGCTCGATCTCCTCGGCCCTGCGCTCCAGCTCGCCTACTCTGCCTTGCAGCTCCGTCTCGGCTTTTCGCAGCGATGAGCGCTCCGCAGCCGCTGCCTGCTCGGCCTCCGAGAGCTGGCGCTCGAGGCCCTCGATCCGCTGGGAGAGCTCAGTGGTGTCGCGCTCGCCGGCGCTGACGCGCTGGGAGAGCTGGCTGGCGCGCTCCTGCCCTCCGCGCTGCAGGCCCGAGAGACGATCCTCGGCCTCGACGCGCAACTGCTGCTCGGCGTACTCGCGCTGCTTGACTCTGCGCAGCTCGTTCTCACGCTCGTTGCCCTGGGCGCGTTCGCCCTCCAGAAGCTCGTTGACACGCCGGCGCTCCTGCTCTGCCTCCTGCAGGCGCTGCTGGAGGCTCGATACGTGTGTTTCGAGCGTCCGAACGGTCGCTTCGGCCGCCTCGGCGCGGCGCTGCAGCGCGGCCTCGCCCGTCTCCGTCGCACGCCGGGCGCGGCGCTCGGCCAGGAAGTCGGATTCCCCGACTCTGCCGCCCTGCCCCGGTGTCTCGCTCTCCTCAACCATTCAGCCGTGGAAATTAGAACTCAGCTCGGACGACCAGGGCGCTTACGGCGGCAACGCTCGTTCTCTATGGTGCCCCGCGATGGAGACTCAGGACGACGACCGGGACTGGCGCCTTTCGGGCGAGATCGAAGGCCAAGGGACCGACCACGCCGTACACGCGCTCGTCGAGCACCTGCACGAGCCGGACGAGGTCCGCGACGCGCAGGCGGCGGCCGGGGACGATGTCGTCATCACCCATGACGGCAACCGCCTGTTTGCCTATGCCTACGGGCGGCAGGCGATCGAGCAGGCGCGAGCACGGATCGAGTATGCCCTGGCCAAAGACGGCCTGAGCTCGAAGCTGTCGCTGACGCACTTCTCGAGCGACTGCGACGAATGGGTCGACCCAGATGCGCCTCCGGCCGAATCCAGCTCCCCGTCCGCCGGGCCGGAGAGCCGTACGCTCGTCGCGACCGTCGGCAAGATGATCCGCGAGGAATTCGAGCAGTCGATGCGCAACTGGGCCGACCAGCTCGGATTGCGCTGCGAGATCGTCGAGCATCCGCACCTGCTCAGCTCCCAGGTCGCCTTCACCGTCACTGGGCCGCCACGCAAGCTCGACGAGTTCGCCGACGGCCTTGACGCTGAGGAGCGCCAGACGATCCGGACCGAGCGCGCCGTGATGCTCAGCCCGCTGTAGAGCTAGCCGGCCGCGCGCTTGGCGAGCAGAGCGACGCCGGCCAGACCGCCTGCCGCGAGCGCGCCCTTCAGTGCGATGCGCCGGATCGCGAGACGGCGACGCACGTACCACTTGCCGCCGTTCCAGACCGCGAACCCAAGAAGCTTGTAGCCGGTGCCGTTCATGCGCTCAATCTACCCGTGGGCCGGACTCGTTACGCAAACGCCATGCCATCCGTGACTGCAGCGAGAACAGCTCGATGAAACCGGGTGAGGCGGCTTGTGAGAACAGACCTCCGGACTCCGAGAAGGAGGCCAGGGCCGCGTCGTAGACAGCGTTGGGCGAGGATCGCGTCACGACCCGCACGTGACCCTTGTAGAGCTTCAGGCCGATCGTGCCCGTGACCTGCTCGTTGACCCTGTCCATGTAGGCGTCGAGATCGCCGCGCAGCGGCTCCCACCACAGGCCCGCGTAGACCAGATAAGCCCACTGACGGTCGAGGTCCGCCTTGAACTGGTTCTGGTGGATTGTTGAGACGAGCCGCTCCAGCTCGCGGTGCGCGGCGAGGATCACTGTCGCCGCGGGGGCCTCGTAGATGTCCCTGACCTTCAGCCCGACGATCCGGTCCTCGATGTGGTCGAGGATGCCGACGCCGTGACGCGCCGCGATATCGGCCGTAGCTTCGATCAGGTCCACGAGGCCCATCGAGGCGCCGTTCAGCGCGACGGGCACGCCCCGCTCGAAGCTCAGCTCGACCGTCTCAGCCTCGTCGGGAGCCTCCTCGGGGCGCGTGACGAGCTGGAAGACATCGTCGTCGGGGGCGTGGGAGAGGTCCTCGATCCACTTGCCCTCCGAGGAGCGTCCCCAGAGGTTGTCGTCGATCGAGTACGGGGCTGCCTCGGTCCCGCCCTTGACGGGTATCCCGTGCTCGCGGGCGTAGGCGATCTCCTCCTCGCGGCCCATCTGCCAGGAGCGCACCGGCGCGATCACCTTCAGCTCAGGGGCGAGCGTCGCGATCGTCGCCTCGATCCGGACCTGGTCGTTGCCCTTGCCCGTGCAGCCGTGGGCGATCGTGTCGCAACCTGAGGCCCGCGCCTGCTCGACGGCGAGCTTGGCGATCAGCGGCCGGCCCAGGGAGGTGAACAGCGGGTAGCCGTCGCCGTAGACGGCATTCGCCTTGATCGCCGGAACGAGGTACTCGCGGGCGAACTCCTCGCGGGCGTCGACGATGTGAGTCTCCAGGGCGCCGAGCATCTTCGCCTTGCCCTCGATCACCTCGTAGTCCTCGCCGGGCTGGCCGAGGTTGACCGTCAGGCAGACGACCTCCGCTTCGTATGAGTCCTGGATCCACTTCAGCATCACGCTCGTGTCGAGGCCGCCGGAGTAGAGCAGCAGCACGCGGTGGACCTGGGCGGGGTCCGCCTCATAGGAGGCCGTGCGGGGCTGGTCGATCGGGCTGGTCTCGCTCACGGCGCTGAATCTAGCGTCCGCCGTCGGTGGCGGCGTCCAGGGTCCGCCGGCCGCGTTCCATCAGCGGGTAGCGCAGCGGCCCTCGCTGGAAGCCCAGACGCTCATAGACACCCTCGGCGTCGGCGGTGTGAAGCAGCCAGTGGACCTCCGGAGCGCCGGCCCCCTCGATCATCTCGCGGACCATCTCCACGCCCAGGCCGCGGCCCCGGTAGGGCGCGAGCACGTAGACGTCTGCGAGGTAGGCCATCGTCACCCCGTCGGTGATCGCCCGAGCGAAGCCAACCTGCTCGGAGCCCAGATACAGCCCCATCACCCGGCGCGAGCCCTCGATCGTCGCCACGACCCGCTCGCGGGTGCGTCCCTGCCCCCAGTAGGACTCCTCGCTGATGAAGCGATGGATCGCGTCGACGTCCAGCCGAACGGGATCGTCGTCCAGCTCGAAGCCACCGTCCAAGCTCCTGGCCATCAGCCCTCCAGGGCGCGTCCCAGGCGCGTGATGCCCTCGTCGATGTCCTCCTCAGAGATCGTCAGCGGCGGCAGCAGTCGCAGCGTGTCGGGGCCCGTCGCGTTGAGGACCAGGCGCTGCTCCGTCAATGCCCGCACGACGACCTCGGGCGCGGAGACGTCCAGGCGGCAGGCCAGCATCAGCCCCCGCCCGCGTACCTCGCTGACGTGAGGCAGCTCCCGTAGCCCAGCGGTCAGGCGCGCGCCCAGCTCGCCCACGCGACTCAGAAGCCCAGGGTCGTCGGTTAGCTCCAAGGCCTTGAGCGCGGCGGTGGCCACAAGCGGCCCGCCGGCGAACGTCGAGCCGTGATCGCCGGGCTGGAACGTGTCGGCCAAGCGCGGCCCGGTGATCAGCGCGCCGATCGGGACGCCCCCGCCGAGTGCCTTGGCGACCGTCATCGCGTCGGGCTCGACGCCCATCTGCTCATAGGCCCACAACGTTCCCGTCCGGCCCATCCCCGTCTGAATCTCGTCGAAGATCAGTGCGGCACCGTGCTCGTCGCATGCCTCCCTCGCGGCCTTAAGCACCTCCGGTGAGAGGACGTGCACGCCCGACTCGCCCTGGATCGGCTCGAGCAGCACGGCTGCCGTCTGCCCGTCAACAGCCGCGCGAATCGCCTCTGCCTCCGGCTCGACCGCCCGGAACCCCGGCACCAGCGGCGCGAACGGCGCCTGCTTGGCCTCCTGCGGCGTCGCCGACAGCGAACCGTAGGTGCGCCCGTGAAAAGCGCCGTGGACGACGACGATGTCGCCACCCGTACGCGCTCGGCGAGCGAGCTTGATCGCGGCCTCGTTGGCCTCCGTGCCCGAGTTGCAGAAGAACACCTTCCCGCCCAGGCTCGAAGTCGAAAGCCGCTCTGCAAGGCGCATCGCGGGCTCGGTGTAGAACAGATTGCTCGTGTGCATCAACCGCCCCGCCTGCTCACGAACGGCCTCGACGACCTCCGGATGGCAGTGCCCAAGGCTCGTGACCGAGATCCCGCAGAGGAAGTCGAGAAACTCGTTGCCGTCGGAGTCCCAGAGCCAGGACCCGCTCCCCCTCACGAACTCGACAGGAAGCCGCGCGTAGGACCCGACCACGCGCTCGGCCTCGATCGCCTGCAGCTCGGCAAGGCTCAAGACGCCCCCTCTGAGTCCGCAAGCGCGGAGGGGTTGCCCTCGGAGGCGCCGTGAAGCTGTGCAGCGGAGGGGTCGCCATTGGAAGTCTCGCGAAGCCGCGCCTCCGAGGGCAACCCCGGAGCGCCAGCCTCGATCTTGGTTCCGATCCCAGCGTCGGTGAACAACTCCAGCAGCAGCGAGTGCGGCGCCCGGCCGTCGAGGATGTGCGCCGCGCTCACGCCCGCGTCGATCGCATCGACACATGCCTCCAGCTTGGGGCGCATGCCCCCGTCGAGACTCGGAAGCGCGTCGCGCACCTCCTCGGCGTCGGCACGTGAGATCAGGCTGTCGGGATCGGCGGGGTCCTTCAGCCAACCTGCCACGTCGGTCAGGAAGACGATCTTGTAGGCACCCAGCGCACCGGCCACAGCGCCCGCGGCCTCGTCGGCGTTGACGTTGTAGGAGTGGCCCTCCCGGTCGGCGCCGACCGAAGCGATCACGGGGATGTAGTCGCGTGCGACGTGCTCGATCACGCCGATGTTGACTCGCTCGATGCGTCCTACGAAGCCGATGTCCTCGCCGCCGGGCGCCGTCCGGCGGGCGACGCGGAACAGCGAGCCGTCATCGCCGCAGAGGCCGACAGCGGGCTGGCCGTGGCGCTGCAGGCGCAGCACGATCTCCTTGTTGACCTTGCCGACGAGGACCATCTTCGCGACCTCGACGGTGCTCTCATCGGAGACCCGCAGGCCGCCGATGAACTCGACGGGAAGGCCCAGGCGCTCCATGTAGCCGGTGATCTCCGGGCCGCCGCCGTGGACGACGATCGGGTTCAGGCCGACGTACTTGAGCAGCACCACGTCACGCGCGAACTCCTCCCGCAGCGCCGGGTCCTCCATTGCCGCGCCGCCGTACTTGATGACGACCGTCTTGCCGTGAAACTCCCTTATGTAGGGGAGCGCCTCAAGCAGTGTTCCGACATCTCTCATTACTCGCCCCCTCCCCTATTAAGTTGTGTAGTCCGCGTTGACGGTTACGTACTCGTGCGACAGGTCTGAGAAGAAGACCTCAGTCTCCGCTCCCTCGCCCGGCAAGCCGACCTCGTACTCGACCTCCGGCCGCTGGACGACCTCATCAAGGGCAGTCTCGTCGTAAGGGATCGCCGAGCCGGCCGAGCAGACCTGGATGCCCTCGATCGACACGTCGACGTGGAGCGGCGCCGTGCCGGGCAGCGCCCCGCCGACGGCCTGGACGATCCGGCCCCAATTCGGGTCCCCGCCGTGCAGGGCGGCCTTGACGAGCGGTGAGTTCGCCACGGCGCGGGCCGCCGCCTCGACGCTGTCCTGATGGCCGCCCCGGACGATCACGCGCGCGGCCCGGCCGGCGCCCTCGCCGTCGACGACCATCATCACCGCCAACTGGCGCAGCAGCGCGTCAAGCGCCTCGCCGAAGCGCAACTCGTCCTCGCTCTCAGGCTCGATCGCTACACCCGAGGCGCCCGAGCACATCAAGATCGCCGTGTCGTTCGTCGAGAGCTGCCCGTCCACCGAGGCGCGGTCGAATGAGCGCTTCACGCACACCCCCAGCAGCAGGTCGGCCGTCTCGGGCGTCAGCGCCGCGTCTGTCTCGATGAAGCAAAGCATCGTCGCGAAGTTCGGCGAGATCATCCCTGCCCCCTTGCATTGAGCGTTCAGCCTGACCTTCCCCGAAGGCAGCTCGACCTCCAGGTTGGCGCGCTTCTCGAAGGCATCAGTCGTCTGAATGGCCGACTGGAAGCTCGTGTCGCCGGCCTGGTCGAGACCTTCGCGCGCTAGCAAGATCCCTTTGAGAACCAGGTCGACGGGCAGGAACTGGCTGATGCCACCCGTCGAGGCGAGCGCCACCTCCGCCGGGTCGACCCCTGCCGCCATCGCCGCCGCGCCCTGCGTCTTGGCCGCGTCGTCAAGGCCTCTCCCCCCCGTTGCCGCGTTCGCGCAGCCCGAGTTGACGAGAACGGCCTTCAGCGCGTCGAGGCGGCAGCGCTCGCGGCTGACCAGTACCGGCGCGGCGGCGGCGCCGGAAGCCGTGAAGCGCGCGGCGCTGACGAACTGGGGGCCGTCGCAGATCAGCAGGCCCACGTCGGGGCGCCCGCTCGGCTTGATGCCCGCCGTAACGCCGGATGCCCGGAAGCCCGCCGGCAGGCCCGAGTCGGACTGGAACTCTTTCACGTGGCTCGGCGCGGGCACCCAACGGGAGCGGAAGAACGGCTCGCTGTCGCTCATGAGATCCCCTCGGCCTCGGGCTTTCCGAACATCACGTTGAGGTTCTGGATCGCCTGCGAGCTCGTGCCCTTCCAGAGGTTGTCGATCGAGGAGAACACGAGCACCTTGCCCGTGTGGCCGTCCGCCGCCGCGAAAATCCGACAGAAGTTCGTCGCCAGCACCTCACGGGTGCCCGGCGGCGCGCCCGCGACCTCCACGAACGGCTCATCGCTGTATGCGTCGGCGAACAGCTCGTGCAGCTCCTCGGGCTTTACGGACCTGGTCGGCGTGACGTAGCAACTCGCCATCTCCCCCTGGTCGAGCGGCACCAGCGAAGCCTGGAACTGGACCTTCACTTCGCAACCGAGCAACGCCAACTGCTCCTCGATCTCGGGCGTGTGACGGTGGGAGGCGACCTTGTAGGGAAGGATGTTCTCTCCCGCCATCGACAAGTGCGTCTGCTCGTCGAACGAGCGCCCCGCACCGGAGATGCCCTGCTTGGCATCGACCACCACGTCAGCGATCAGGCCCGCCCGGGCGAGCGGAGCGAGCGCCAGGACCGTCGCTGTCGGATAGCAGCCGGGGTTGGCGACGATCGACGCTTTGGCGATCGCCTCGCGGTGAAGCTCCGTGAGGCCGTAGGCGGCTTGCTCGATCAGCTCCGGGCGCGGGTGCGGGCCGTACCACTGCTCGTAGATCTCAAGCGAGGCGAGCCGGAAGTCGGCGCTGAGATCGATCACGCGGGCGCCCGCGTCGAGCAGCGCGCCGACGGTCGGCGCCGCGGCGGCGTGTGGGTAGGCGACGATCGCCGCGTCGATCTTGCCCAGGGCGTCGAGGTCGAGCTCCTGGATCGTCAACGGCACGCGGTAGCGGGGGTACAGCTCCGACAGCGGTCTGCCCAGCTCCGAGCGGCCCGTGACGGCGACGAGCTCGAAGCCTGGGTGACGCCAAAGAAGCTGTGCGGCCAGCGCCCCCGCAAAGCCCGTCGCCCCGGCGACAATCACCCTCGGCGAGGAGCCTGCGCCTGGCTGGGCATGAGGATCAGCCACGCAGCTCACCGCCAATCTCCTTTAGAGCGGAGACAATCTGCTCGCGCACGGGCGCCACGTCCTCGTCGGTCAGGGTGCCCTCGAGCGAGCGGAAGCTGAGCGCCAAGGCGAGTGAGCGACGGCCATCGCCGACCTGCTCGCCGGTGTAGACATCGAAGATCTCCGCCGAGCCCAGGACCTTGCCGCCGGCTTTGCGGACCAGATGGCCGACCTCTTGCGCGGAAATGCTCTCGGGCAGGACGACGGCGATGTCCTGGCGCAGATCGGGGAAGGCGCCGAACGGCTTGAAGGCGCTGACCTCGGGGGCGACTGTGGCGAGCTTGCCGAGATCGACTGCGAAGGCGGCGGTTCTTGACAGGTCCCACTCCCCGGCGACGAGCGGGTGAACCTCGCCGAGGAAGCCGAGCGTCACCGGCTGACCCTCGCCGCTCCTGGCGAGCACCTCCGCGCAGCGGCCCGGGTGCAGGAACGGCCAGCGCTCGGGCTCGGCGGCCTTGACGGCCCAGTGCAGCTTGAAGCTGTCGAGCATCCCCGCCAGCAGCGCCTTGGCGGCGAAGAAGTCCGCTTCGGTCCGCTCGCCGCGCCAGGAACGTGGCGTCAGGCCGCCGCACAGCAGCGCGCCGAGCGCATGGTGTTCGTCGGCGGGCGTCGTGGTCGCCGTGGCATCGCCGTCCAAGGCCCTGTAGACGCTGCCTGACTCGAAGATCGACACGTCGGGGGCGCCTCGGGAGACGTTGTGGCGGGCGGCGTCGAGCAGCGAGCCGAGCAGCGTCGGACGCATCATCGCCTGGTCCTCCGAGAGCGGGTTCTCGACGGTGATTATGTGCCTCAGGTGGTGCTCGGCGGGGAGCCTCAGGCGGTCGACCAGACCCGGCTCGGCGAAGCTCCAGCCGACGATCTCGCGCAGCCCGCGACCGATCATCGCGTCCTCGGCGGCCCTGCGGACACGCTGGGCGTGGCTCAGGCGACCGGCTGCGCCGCGCCGGGCGGGAAGCGTCGCGGGCAGCCGCTCCAAACCGTCGATCCTGGCGACCTCCTCGATCAGGTCGATCTCTCTCGTCACGTCGTCGCGGCGCAGCGCCGGGACGGTGACCTCAAGGCCCTCGGCGGCGGGCGCGGTGTCGAAGTCAAGGGCGCCGAGAATCTCTTGCTGGCGTGCGACGGTGACGGGCAGGCCGAGGATCGCCTCGACACGGGCCGCTCGCAACCCCAGCTTCAGTGCTGGCGGCCCCTCGCCGCCGATGTCGATCGTTCCGGGCACGAGCGTCGCGCCGCACAGCTCGGTCATCAGCGCTGTGGCGACGGCTTGGGCGTGCAGACACTGCTCTGGCTGCAGCCCCTTCTCGAAGCGTCCCGATGCCTCGCTTCTGAGACCCAGCGTCCAGGAGGTGCGGTGGATGTTGGGGCCGTTCCAGGTGGCGACCTCCATCAGCACACGCGTCGTGTCGGGCACTACCTCCGAGCGCGCGCCGCCCATCACCCCGGCGATCGACGTCGGCCCCTCGCCGTCCTCGATCACGACCATCTCACCGTCGAGCGTCCGCGTCTGCCCGTCGAGCGTCTGCACCTGCTCGCCATCATGCGCGCGCCGCACGACAAGCTCGCCGCCGGCGACACGATCGAGGTCGAAGGCATGCAGCGGCTGCCCTGTCAGCAGCATCGCGTAGTTGGTGATGTCGACGACGTTGTTGATCGGCCGCTGCCCTGCAGCCGTCAGGCGCGCCTTCAGCCACAGCGGCGACGGGGCGATCGTGACGTTCTCGAAGACCCTGGCAGTGAAGCGGGGGCAGAGGTCTGGGCAGTCGACGCGGATCTTGGCGCCGGAAGGCTCACCGCTGCCTGAGCTCAGGTCCTCATCCCAGGGCGGGGGCGCGAGCGCAGCGCCGGTCGCAGCGTGCAGCTCGCGGGCGACCCCGTAGACGCCGAGGCAGTCGGGCCGGTTGGGCGTGATCTCAAGCTCGACGACCTCAGTGGAGATCGGAAGCACTTCACCGAGAGGCGTCCCGGGCGCGAGCTCGGCGTCGAGGGTCATCTCGTCCAGCACCATGATCCCGGCGCTCCGCTCACCGGAAGGCTCCAGATCCAGCTCGGAGGCCGCGAGGATCATCCCTTCGGAGACGACGCCCCGGAGCTTGGCCTGCTTCAGCTTCGTCCCGTCGGGCATGACAGCCCCCGGCCGGGCGACAGCGACGGTCTGCCCCGCGTCGACATTGGGAGCCCCGCAGACGATCGTCGCGGCCTGCTCCTCACCGACATCGACCGTGCAGACCTTCAACCGATCGGCGTCCGGATGCTTCTCCGCCGTGAGCACCCGCCCCACCACGAAGTTCTCAGCCGAAAGCACCCCAACGCGATGGATCGCCTCGACCTTCGTCCCGGTCATCGTCAGCCGCTCCTCGATCTGAGCAACGTCGAGCGAGGGATCGCAATATTCGCGAAGCCAGGGCAGCGGGACTCTCATGAGAATTGACCCAAGAACCTGAGGTCGTTGTCCAACAGCAGCCGCAGATCGGGAATCCCGTGCTTGAGCATGGCGATCCGCTCGACGCCCAACCCCCAGGCGAACCCCTGGACCTTCTCGGGGTCATATCCGGGAGCGTTGGCGTCGGTGGTGGCGACGTAGGAGTAGACGTTGGGGTCCATCTCGCCCGCACCGAGGATCTCCAGCCAGCCCTCGCCCTTGCAGAGGTAGCAGCGCGAGCCGTCGCCGAGATAGCCCTTGCCGGAGCAATGAAAGCAGGAGACGTCGACCTCGACTGAGGGCTCGGTGAAGGGGAAGAAGTGCGGCCGCAGGCGAACCTCGCGGTCGTCGCCGAAGACGGCCTTGGCGAAGTGCAGGAGGGTTCCCTTGAGATCGCCGAGGGTGATGTCCTCATCGACGGCAAGGCCCTCGATCTGGTGGAACTGAGGCGTGTGGGTGGCGTCGAGGTCGCGGCGGTAGACGCGGCCGGGGATGACGACGTAGAGCGGCGGCGGGTGGGCCTCCATCGCCCGCACCTGCATCGGCGATGTGTGGGTACGCAACACCGTGTCCTCAGCGACGTAGAAGGTGTCGGTCCGAGCGCGCGCCGGGTGCGTGGGACTGTGGTTCAGGGCGTCGAAGTTGTAGTGGACGGTCTCGATCTCGGGGCCCTCCATGACGGTGAAGCCGAGGCCGAGGAAGATGTCTTCGAGCTCCCGCCTGGTGGCGCTCAGCACGTGCAGGCCGCCGACTGGCTGGGGCGGCGCGCCGGGCAGCGTCACGTCGATCCGATCCTCGCCCAATTGCGCCTGTAGCTCGGCCCCGGCGAGCTGCTCGCCGCGTGTGGCGATCATCGCCTCGAGCGCCTGACGGGCCTGGTTGGCGGCCTTGCCGACAACGCCGCGTTCCTCCGGCGGGAGCGTTGCGACCTCGCGGAGCATCTGTGGCAGCTCCGCCTTGCGACCGAGGTAACGAACCCGCAACTCCTCCACGGCGGCCGTGTCGGAAGCGCCGGTGATCGCCGCCTCGGCCTCGGTGCGCAGCTGCTCGATGCGCTGAGGCACCGATAGACCAGCAGGAGGGAACATCTTGAAGGGATCGTCGCTCACGACTCGCGAATCCTACGGTCGAGCGCACCGGCATTGCGTGTCATCTCGTAGAGCGCCACCGTCGCAGCCATCGCAGCGTTCAGCGACTCGGTGGCGATGGGGATGCGGGCGTGATGCTCGCATGCCTCGATCAGCTCGACCGGCAGACCCTCCCGCTCAGCGCCGATCAAGAGCGTCACGTCTCCGTCGAGACCGGCGGCGACGTCCTCGAGCGTGTCGGGAGCGTCGGCTGAGAGAGCGATGCGGACGCCCGGCAGCGCTGCGGGCGAGGCGGCGCGGGCCAGCTCGACGGCGAAGACAGCGCCCATGCTGGCGCGAACGGCCTTCGGTCCGTGCGGGTCGGCGCAGCCGGGGCCGAGGACGACGCTCGATACCCCGAAGGCGTGGGCGGAGCGGAGCACCGTGCCGACATTGCCGGGATCGCCGACGCCGTGCAAATAGACACAAAGCGGCCCACGTGCCTCGCCCCAGCGCTGAGCGAACACGCCGATCACCCGCGTGCCGGAGCCGAGCGCGGAGACCTCGCCGAAAGCGGCGGCGTCGACGTCGAGGAACTCGGGCCCACCGATCTCCGAGCCGGTCAGCCGATAGCCCTCGAGCGGCTCGCGCCCTACACGCCGGGCGGCCGCCAGCAGGTCCTCGCCCTCAGCCAGGAAACTCTGCGACTGGGCACGTCCGCGCTTGGTGTGCAGCTTGCGCAGGGCCTTCAGCCGGGGGTTGTGTAGGGATTTAATTTGGGTCATCTATTGGGTCTGTGGAGTCTCGGTGGCTCAGGGCAACAAAAAGGGCGCCGTCCTTTTCAGGAGCGACGCCCGGGAGGCTCGATTGCCGGTTGCCTGATCGGTCAGGCAGCCGACGCCTCGCGGGCGACCTCGGTGAAACGTCGGAAGGCATCGGCGTCGCGGACGGCGATGTCCGCGAGCACCTTGCGGTCGAGCTCGATGCCGGCCAGTTTCAGGCCGTGCATCAGCTGCGAGTAGCTCATCCCGTTCTGGCGGGCTGCGGCGTTGATGCGTGTGATCCACAGGCGGCGGAAGTCGCGCTTGCGGTTGCGACGGTCGCGGTAGGCGTAGGCGTCCGCCTTGAGCAGAGCCTCCTTGGCGCGACGGTAGTTCGAGTGGGCCTCGCCACGGAAGCCCTTTGTCTGCTCGAGGACCGAACGGCGCTTCTTGCGCGCGTTGACTGACCGCTTGACGCGTGTCACTTGCCTACCCCCAGCATCCGCTTGATGCGCGGCACGTCGTCCTCATGGACGATCGCCGGGCGGCCCAGGGCACGCTTCTTTTTCGGCGACTTCTTCTCGAGGATGTGGCTCGTGAAGGGGTGCCGGCCGCGAACCTTGCCGTTGGCGGTGACTTTGAAGCGCTTCTTCGCGCCGGAGTGGGTCTTCATCTTGGGCATGGCGAGCGGATGATTATGGCATGGAAGGCGCGAGAAGCCAGATACGGCTCGGGAAGTGCGATTCGCGCGCCGCTCTCAAGCGGCTGAGGCAGGCTCGCCGCTGGGCTCAGCGGCGGGTACGGCGACCTCGGATGTCTCGGTCTCCGAAGACTCGGCTGCAGAGGCGAGCTGCTCCTCGGCAGCGGGGGCCTCGGTCGGCTCCTCAGCGGGGGCCTCAGCTGTCGGGGCATCGGTCGCAGCGGGAGCCTCGGGCGCAGCAGTCTCGGTAGCAGCCGGAGCGTCGGCGGCTGGGGTCTCGGTGGCGGCCGGAGCATCGGCGACCGAAGTCTCGGTGCCCGCGGCGGCGGGTTGCTCGCCCTCGGCGGCGGCGCCGTCACCGGCGTGGCCGGACAGAACGGCTTTGGAGGGGGCCATCATCATCGTCATGTTGCGCCCTTCCTGCATCGGGCGCTGCTCGACGACGCCGATCTCGGCGAGTTCCTCGGCGAGACGGTCGAGGATCATCGTGCCGCGCTCGGGGTGCGTGACCTCGCGGCCACGGAACATGATCGTGACCTTGACCTTGTCCTTGTGCTTGAGGAAGCGCTCGACGTGGTTCTTCTTCGTGTCGTAGTCGTGCTCGGCGATCTTCGGGCGGAACTTGATCTCGCGCACGACGATCTGCTGCTGGTGCTTACGAGCCTGCTTGACCTTCTGGGCCTGCTCGTACTTGTACTTGGAGTAGTCGAGGATCCGGCAGACGGGCGGGCGCGCCTCGGGAGCGACCTCGACGAGGTCGAGATCCTTTTCCTGCGCGAGCGCGAGCGCGTCAGGCGTCTTCATGACGCCGACCTGCTGGCCCTCCTCGTCGATCACCCGAACCTCGGGCACACGGATACGCTCGTTGATCCTCGTCGTATCCCGCTCTGGCGGGCGCCGGTCGAACCTGCGTGGAACCGGCACTAGCTGTCCTGGCTGCGCGTCAAGCGAACGCTATGAGAGGCACTGTGAGTTTTTCGAGGCTGCGATGCGGCTCAGTATAGCTGGCCCTGCAGGCGCTCTGCGAACTCCTGGACGGTGCTGGACCCCGTATCACCGTCGCCGTGGGCTCGCACGGAGACCGTGCCGGCCTCCTGCTCGCGCTCGCCGACGATCAGCATGTAGGGCACTTTTTTCAGCTCTGCCTCGCGGATCTTGCGCCCGATCGACTCGCTGCGATCGTCCAGGACAACCCTCAGATCCTGGGCCCGCAGAGCGTCCCTGACGGATGCGGCGTGCTCGTTGAAGCGGTCGGAGACAGGCAGGACGCTCGCCTGCACCGGCGCCAGCCACAGCGGCAGCTCGCCCGCGTAGTGCTCGATCATGATCCCGATGAAGCGCTCATAGGAGCCGAACATCGCCCGGTGGATCATCACCGGGGTGTGCTCGACGTTGTCCGCGCCCGTGTATGTGAGCCCGAAGCGGGCCGGCATCGAATAGTCGAGCTGCACCGTCCCCAGCTGCCACGAGCGGCCCAGGGAGTCGGTCATGTGCATGTCGATCTTCGGCCCGTAGAAAGCGCCGTCGCCGGGGTTCAGCGTGTACTCGAGTCCCAGGTCCTCCAGCGCTCTGGTCAGCTTCCCCTCGGCACGGTCCCACAGCTCGTCATCGCCGAGACGGTTCTCGGGGCGGGTCGAGAGCTCCAGCTTCACGTCGAAATCGAACAGCGCGTAGGTCGCGTGGGCCATCTCGATCGCGCCGCGGACCTCGTCCTCGACCTGCTCCTCTGTACAGAAGATGTGACCGTCGTCCTGAGCGAAGTGCCTGACGCGCAGCAGCCCGTGCAGCACGCCCGAGGCCTCGTTGCGATGCAAAAGCCCAGGCTCGGAGTAGCGCAGCGGCAGGTCGCGATATGAGTGCCGGCCCGTCGCGTAGAGCTGACAGTGGCCGGGGCAGTTCATCGGCTTGACGGCCATCTCGCGATCCTCGACGGTCAGCGTGAACATGTTCTCGCGGTACTTGCCCCAGTGGCCCGAGGTCTTCCACAGCTCCGAGTCGAACACCTGAGGCGTCTTGACCTCTTCGTATCCCCTTTCGGCGCCCATCCGCCGCGAGACGGCGACGAGGGCGTTGAAGACACTCGTCCCGGCGGGCAGCCAGAAGGCGGCGCCCGGCGAGACCTCCGAGAAGGCGAACAGGCCCAACTCGCGGCCCAGCTTGCGATGGTCGCGGGCCTTGGCCTGCTCGATCCGCTCCAGGTGCTCCTCGAGGTCGGCCTTCGAGAAGAAGGCGGTGCCGTAGATGCGCGTCAGCATCGTGCGGTCGGAGTCGCCGCGCCAGTAGGCGCCGGCGACGGAGCTCAGCTTGAAGGCCTTGACCGTCGCGGTGCTCGGCGCGTGGGGTCCACGGCAGAGATCCGTGAAGGGACCGTTGGTGTAGAGCGAGACGGTCTCCAGCGACGGCAGGTGCCGGCTCGCCTCGGCGGCCTTGACGAGGTCGTCGATCAGCTCGACCTTGTAGTCCTGTTCCTCGCCGACGAAGCGCTCGCGGGCGAGCGCCGGCGGCACGTCCTCGCGGGCGAACTCCTCGGCGGCCTTCACATGAGCCCGCATCGCCTCTTCGATCCGCGGGAAGTCGGCCTCGGAGATGGAGACGCCCTCAGGGAACTCGAAGTCGTAGTAGAAGCCGTTCTCGATCGGCGGGCCGATCGAGATCTTCACGCCCTCATAGAGATCCATCACGGCGGCGGCCAGCACGTGGGCGGCGTCGTGGCGGATCAGCTCGAGCGCCTGCTCCCCGCTCTTGGCGGTGAGGATCGAGATGCGAGCACCGTCGGGCAATGGGCGAGCGAGGTCCCGTACCTCGGGCTGCTCGCCCGTCTCGGGGTGAGTCAGCTCGATCGCCAGAGCGGCCCTTGCGAGCCCTGCTCCGATCGCCATCGCAGCATCGGCCCCGGTAGCGCCGTCGGCCAGCTCCAAGGGAGTCCCGTCGGGGAGTGTCACGGTCAGCGCCATCGCAGCGCTGGAGGCTACCCGTCGCGGCGCTGCGCCCGTCAGGCGGCGACCCAGAGGGCGTCGTCGGCGAGCGCCTCGCGACGCACAGCGCCCTCGCCGAGCAGCTCGATCAGGGCGCGCTCGGCGGAACCGCGATCGGGCAGCATGTTGTTCTGGGCCATGATCGCGGCGACCTCCTGGGTGACGAGCCCGTCGGGGAACTCGGCGAGCGCCTCCGCGGCTGTCTCGGCCGGCGCTCGGCGCTCCAGCTTGGGGTTCAGGTTCGCGATCAGCACGTCGTAGGCCTCGATCGTCTGAAAGCCGCCGGCCTCCAGGCGCTTGCCGTCGCCGGCCTCGAAGACGAGCGAAGGGGCCGAGTAGCGGACGGGACCATCGGTCTGGCGCGCCTTGCCTTGAAAATGGGTGGGACCGCCCTCGGCGCTGCGCGTCTGGCGCTTGTCCTCCTCGTATGCCTCGATCGTCTCGGGTGCGTCGATCGCGGCGATCACCGCCGCGGCGTCGATGCCCTCGACCCGCTCGAGCGCCTGGGCGATGTCGGCGTCCTCGTCGAGCAGCAGCGTCGTCGTGAACCAGCCGAGTTGCAGCGCCCGCAGGACCTCGTCCTCGCGGCCCGGGTGCAGGCTCCGGGTGGCCACGATCGCGCGGCAGGCGCGCGAGGTGGCGGCGACGCGAGCCCTGGGCTCCATCAACAGCGGCATGCCGTGGCGGCGAAAGCCCTGTTGGGCTCCGAGCGTCATGCGGGTCGGCGTGTAGCCCGCGTCAACGTAGCGTTGCGGGTCCTCGGCCAGGCCGATCGTGACAAGTCGCCAGTCCAGCTGAGTGCCGTAGCGCCATCGCAGCACCGCCAGCGCGGGGCTCGCCGAGTAGGCGAAGGGACAACCAGGATCTGTGTAGTGGGTAACCGCGATCTCGCTCATGACCCCATGATTGCACCCGCAAGCAGATCTCCCGGACCGCGGTCCGAGCAGCGATGGTCATAAACACCGGATGCAGACAATCGTCTGCATATGCGAACCTCACCGGCATGCCGGACACCGAGCCGATCTCGATCACCCTCTCGCCTGCCCAGGTCGACCAGATCCTGCGAGCGGCCGCTCGCAGCACCGTTCCGAGCGTCTCGGTCCTGGTGGCGGGGGCGACGAAGGGAAGGACGCTGGCGGAAGACCCATCCGACTCCCCCGCGGGCTTCATGCCCGACGGCTCCAACCGCCGACTGTCGCAGTCCCTGTTGCGGGGCCTGTCGATCCTTACCTGCTTCAACGGCACCGACGGCGAGCGCGGGATCCTCGAACTGGCGCGCGAGCTGGAAATGAGCGCCAGCACAACCCATCGTTACGCGATGACCCTCACCGAGCTCGGCCTGCTCGAGCGCAGCCCCCGGACCAGGAAGTACCGGCTGCCCGCCCCTCCCGCCGTCTGAGAGGACCTGCGCAGCCTCGCGGCGGCCGGGGATCCCACCCGGCCGCCTCGAGCGCCTCTCTACGGCTCAGGTGTAGTACCAGCCGCTGAAGAAGCTTTTGAACGTCGCGTGGTTGTGGATGTACGGTTCGGAGGCGATGTCGCTGGTTAGGATCACAGCCGCCGACGCTCCTGGTTCGGGCTCGCAGACGACGCCTGAGACCCCGCGGATGCCGGCACAGCCGATCCCCGATCCGGCGCCGATGACTTCGGAGGCGAACAAGGCGACGAACGGGCCGAAGTAGTTGGCCCCAGATTCGACCCCGACGTGATGCACGTATTCGGTCGCCTCTGCTTGGGCGACGCCGACGCCGCCGAAGCACGCCAGCGAGGCAAGCAGAACGGCCAGATGTGACTTTCTCATCTTCATCCTCCAATCGTCTCGGTGGACTGCTGGCCGGCAGCAGCCGGCTGATCGCCGACGCGGGCCCAGGCGTTGCCCTTCACGGGCGCCGTCTCCGTCGAGCCGTCGGCCATCGTCGTCGTGACAGCAGTGACGCCGTCGGGAACGACCCCAGCGGCGATCGTCTTGCCCGGCAACCCCGGGATTTCGGAGACTTCCACCGATGCACCCCTGGCCAAGCCTTCCGGACTCGAGCAGCCCATGTCGACCGCGCTCACCCCTCCGGCCGGCACACCGTCGTAGAGCAGCACGCAGATCCCGCCTGCGCCGGAACGCGCAATCCATGCGGAGAGCCCCGGAACGCTCAGGCTCAGCCGGCGGATCGTGCTCGTCACCGGCCAGCGGCCTGCCGCTTCCTGCGGTGGCTGCGCCGGCCAAGTGGGCCCGGACTGGTTGGAGGAGGACGCCGGCTGGTGGGATTCGACGAGCGGGAGGCCCGTCGGTTCACTGCTCGAAAGCGCGGTGTAGGAAACGCCGCTGGCCGCTGAACTCGCGGTTGCCGGCGCTCCGCCGCCGCCCAGCACTACCAGGGTGCCCGCAAGGGCCATCAGTGGCACTGCTATCCCGACTAGCAGCCGCCGTACGGAATACCACCCGAAACGTGGTCGTTCTGACATCAGTCATCGATCCTTTCTATAGGCTCGACTCGACGTGAGCTTTCACGATCATTCCGTTCGTGGAACCATCTGACATCGGATCATCAGATGAGTTCCAGTCTTCAGAATGTAGAATTCATCATCCCGGCGGCCTGAGGCATGCAACGCGACCCCCTCCCCGACGGCGACGATGATGACCTACAGTCGGATACTCTGAATGATTCTGCGGCGGAAAACCAAGGAAGGCAAAATCGCCCACCAGCTACGGGACGACTCGGCGAGTTCGAACACATCTACCGTGCCGAGTTCGGCAGCGTCGTCGGATATTTCGCGCGCCGCTACGTCGATCCTCAGCTCGTCGCGGACCTCGCCGCCGACACCTTCATTGCCGCCGTCCAGGCCTACCGGACGCTCGATCCAGCGTCGATCAGCCCGCGCGCCTGGACGATCGGCATCGCGCGCGGCGTCAACGCCCGCTACCTCGAGTCGGACCCTCGGGCCGAGGACCCGGAGCGCCGGCGGGCGCTTCAGGGGCTGCTCGACCGTGCCGAGCGAAAGGAGCTGATGTGGCGACTCGACGTCGAGCGCTCCAGCCGCGAGCTGATCGAACGACTGCAGGCCATGTCAAAGCTCGATCGCGAAGCGATCGAGCTCGTCGACCTGTGCGGTCTGAGCGGTGCGGAGGCCGCTCGCGAGCTCGGCATCTCCGCCGGCGCGCTGCGCGTCCGGCTGGTGCGCAGCAGAGCCCGATTGCGGCGGGAAGGAAGTGCTGATGTCTAGGTTCGAAGACCGGCTTTGGGACGAGCTCGTCGAGCAGCACGGCTCGCTGCTGCTCGAGCCGCCGGCGACGGTCATGCCACGCACACCTGCCGCGGCCGGCCGGCTGCGCTGGGCTGCGCGTCGGCGCCTGCCGATCGCGGCCTTCGCCACGGCGCTCGCGGGCGTACTCGCGGCGCTCCTGATTGCTCTTGGCGGCGGAGGCGCCGGCACGCCTGCCTACGCCATCACCGCCAATGGCGACGGAACGGTCATAGTGACGATCCGCGAAATCGTCGGCATCGAAGGCGCCAACGCCAAGCTGGCGGCACTCGGCGTGCCGGTGCGAGTCGTCCCTGTCGAACCTGACTGCCCGGCCGTGAGCACGGGCTCGGCCCCGGACCGCGTATCACCCGAGCGAGAGCACACGATTCTCTCCCCGGTCGGCCCTGCGGGCAACGCTTCGGTCAAGGTCACACCCGGGGCGATCCCCTCCGGCGACACGCTCGTCCTCGGGGCACGCCAACTGGACGCGGGCGCGATCGCTCTGGGCGGCGCTCTCTACAAAGGACCGGGACGTAGCTGCCTGCCGCTCGTGCTCGGCGGCTGACCGCCTCCGGCGAAGGCGAGCAGCGCGCCGACCAGCGGGTTGAGCCGCTCGAGGTGACCGACCAGGCAGATCCGTGCCGGCGGGGAATCGACGATCGGCACCGCTCGCACGTCCTCGATCAGGCCCGAGACGACGGCCGCGACGGCCGCTGGGACGACCGTCACCGCTGAGCGGATCGCGAGCGCCGCGAGCACCTCCTGGGGGTTGGCGACGCGGTCGCCGGTGACCCTCTCGGGCGGGCCTCCCCGCTCGTCATCGAGGCTCCAGAAGCCCGCCCACGCGGGATCGACGGAGGGATGGAAGTCGACGAACGTCTCGCCGAGTGCCTGCTCGGCGCGCAGCTCCGAGCAAGCCGCCAGCGGATTGCCTTCGGGTATCAGCAGCACACGCCGCTCGGTGCGAAGCACCTTCGTCCAGACCGCCGCGTTTGGCGGCGGCGAATTGCACACCGCGACGTCCACCCCAGACAGCCAAGATGCCGTGTCGTGCGAGGGGAACGGCAGCTCGCGGTAGCGAATGTCGATCTCCGGGAAGGCTCGCGCGAAGGCTTTCATCTCCGCCGGGCTGTCCAGCGCCGGCGGCGCCCCCAAGAACCCGAACTCGATCGTCCCACGCTGAGCTCTGGCCAGCGAGCGGGCAGCGCTGAGCGCATCAGCGCTCGCCGAGACGGCCAGCCGCGCCTTCGCGTAGAGCTTCTCTCCGGCCCGGGTCGGAGTCACGCCGCGCGGATGACGCTCGAGCAGCTTCACGCCGACTTCCGTCTCCAGTTGGGCGATCGCCTGCGAGAGTGCCGACTGGGCGATCCCGAGACGGCGCGCGGCACTGGTCATCTGCCCCTCCTGGACGACCGCCACGAAGTACTCGAGCGCCCCGCGCTTTGGCATCTCGACGAACCATACCGACCATTGGATTCACTGCGATAAGCGGCGCCTATGCCGGACCGCGCAAGAACTATTGGACTCCGGGGCCCAGGAGGAAAAGACTGGAGTGACCTCCAGGGGGTGAAAGTGCTGGCATTGAGCCTGATCGGATCAGGTTGGTTGACGACGATGATCGGCGTGATGGCGATGTGCCGGGTGGCCGCGGCGGGTGACGTCGTGCTCGGCGCGGATCAAGGCACCGCGAAGGCAAGAGCTTGGACGGTTCGCGGGCCGGGTGCGCAACCTGCCCCCGAGGCGTTCAGGGCGACTGGAGGGCAGCCTCCGTCCTCCGTGCGCGGCTGACCGGACGCGGGAGTATTTCTCTCTCGGTGCTCTCGCGTCCGGGCCGCCATCTGGGAGAGAGACGGCGCTCTCAGCGGGCGGGGCTTCAGAGCAGACAGCGCCTGCCTCAGAGCAGACAGCGCCTCAGAGCAGGCAGGGCCGGGCGCGACGGTCGATGCCAACTTCGGTGATCCCCGCCGAGGTGATCTTGATCCGCGTCGGGACGTTGCTGCGCTGCAGCAGCTTGAGCAGGACCGACTCGCCCTTCGTCTCGATCGCCGAGCGCAACGGCTCCTCGAATGTCTCGGACCTCAATATCGCCGCGATCTGCACATAGACGTGCTTTTCGGCCCTTCCGTCCTGGACCTTGAAGCGATAGGTCTCGCCCTCGCGGGGGGCCGGTATCAGCGTGGGCCCACCGATGATCTGCGGAGCCAATGTCACGACCGTGCTCGTCATCATGCCCCTGATGGTGGCGGCCTGAGCGCGCCGCCGGCAGGGCCCGCTGGCCAGCATCCCCGTCACCTGTTTGGACAGATGCCAGATCGTTGCGCCAACAGGCCGGGATGAGTAGGTTTAGGTAGGTCACGTTTCGCAGCATCGAGGGCGCGGGAGAGGAAATTGGCGCATCGCAATCGTGTGTTCCCGATGGGGTCGCGGATGCGCCTGGGCCTGGCATCGGACGAGTGGCTCGTCGGCTGCGTGCGTCGCGGCGACACCGCCGCCTTCGAAGCCCTCTACGACCGCCACGTCCGCGAGCTGCTCGGCTTCTGTGTGTACATGCTCGGCTCCCGCCAGGACGCCGAGGACGCCGTCCAGGCGACGTTCGCCTCGGCCTACCGTGCGCTGCGCGCCGACAGCCGGCCTGTCGCCCTGCGCCCGTGGCTGTTCACGATCGCCCGCAACGACTGCCTGAGCATCCTGCGCCGGCGCCGGCCCGTCGTCGAGCTGGGCGGCGAGGTCGCGCCCGGCCCCGACCCGGCCGCCACTGCCGAGCTGCGCGAGGAGGTCCGGCGCGTCTTCGAGGGCCTGCGCGAGCTCCCCGAGCGCCAGCGTGCCGCACTGGTACTGGCGGAGGTCCACGGGCTCAGCCAGGCAGAGATCGGCGAGGTGCTCGGGGTACGCACCGATCAGGTCAAGGCCTTCGTCTACCAGGCCCGCTCGACGCTGATCTCAGAGCGCCGGGCACGCGACAGCGACTGCCAGGAGATCCGCGAGCAGCTGGCGGGAGCGCGTGGCGCCGCCTTGCTGCGAGGACGGCTGCGTCGCCATGTGCGCTCCTGCGCGGACTGCCGCAGCTATGCCGACGGCGTCGCCCGCCAACGCATCCAGCTCGGAGCACTGCTGCCGATCGCGCCCTCCCTGGCTCTCAAGTACCGCGCCCTGGAGGAAGCCCTCGGCATCGGCAGCTCGGATCCCGCGACGGTCGTCGGAGGCGCCACGGTCGGCGCGACCGTGGCCGGCACTGCAGCCGAGTTCGCCGGGGGCGGCATGAACGCGCTGGTCTGCAAGCTCGCCGTCGGGATGGTCTGCGTGGGCGCGACCGCCGGTGTCGGCGTCTCGGTCCTGAACAGTCCCACCACCACCTCCGCCGAAGGGCAGGCGGCAGCGCTCGCCTCCGGCTCGAGCCCCGCGCTGCTCAGCGCCTCGACCGGCGAAAGCGCTCAGAGCCTGAACGCCGCCGGCACCCCCCTCCTGCGCGACCTGCACGGCTCCTCCGAGCAGCACTCCGCGAACGGTGGCGGGCAGGCACCGACGAGCGGCTCGCTGCCCGAGGTCCAGAACGGGCTCGCCTCAGAACCGGAGACGAGCGGCAGCGATGGCGGGAGCACACCCGTCCTCGGGGCGCCCCAGCCGGCGGCTTCAGGCGGAGGCGGCGATCCACTCGGCGACGGTAGCGGCGCTCGCGGCGAAGTCCAACATCGGGCCGCAGCCCAGCAACGGGGACGCGAACACGAAGCCCGCCGGCAGTTGATCGCCGAACGGCAGAAGGCCAAGGAAGAACGGGTTCACGAAGGCGGCTCGAAGGCACCCCCCAGCGAAGAAGAGCTCGCGCTGAAACACGAAGAAAGCCGGCGCCGGCGAGAAGAACGCAAACCCGAAGGCCACTCGAAGCCGCCCCCGACCGAAGAACAGCTGAAGCTGAAAAAGGAAAAGACCGAACGGCACCGCGCCGAAAAGCGCAAGCAGCGCGAAGAAGAAGCTGCCCTCCAGGAAACGCCCAGCCCCTGAACCGCGGCCACGAGCGGCGATCTGCCCCCCACGCGAGTCCCGCCCCTATTTCTTATATTTGAAGATGTCCTTCTTGCCCGTCGGGCTCGTCCCCGCGGCCGTCGTCACCGTCACGTCGACGCTGCCGATCGTGCCCGGCGGGGAGAGCGCCGTGATCGACGTGGCTGAGTTGACCGTCACTTCGCCGGCAGGTATCGCGCCGAATCGGACGATCGCCCCGGCGGTGAACCCGGTGCCGGCGATCGTCACCGTCGTCCCCCCCACCGCATGGCCGCTCTTGGGTTTGAGCTTCGTGACCGACGGCAGTTGCAGCTGACGCTGGACGCAGGCACCCGCTTCGTTGCTCCACATCTGCTGGTAGTAGTAGAGATCGCCGTCGATCACCTGGTTGTAATTGGCACCATCCGGCGCCTTGCCGAGCGGTTCGCCGTATTCGGTGGCGACCTTAAAGGTCCGGCACTTGTCCGCCACCTCGTTCGCCTTGGCGTCATACCAAGCGTTCAACTCGGGGTCCGTGACCGACTCGCTGTGCTCATGGGCCAGGCCACCGCCGATTGTCGCATCGGAGGCATTGCCGTTCGGGCGTTCTTCGCCGAAGTCGCAGTTGAGCCCCTCGACCCACGGGTCGACGGCATAGACGAGGACCTCCGAGCTCGTCTGGATGAAGCTGTGGTAGGCGCAGTACTTCGCGTGCGAGGTGCCATCCGAGCAGGAGTGGCCCGCCGCTTCGGCGCAGCTTTCGACCCCTTCGGGCGTCAGCAGGAAGTACTCGTGCTGCAAGTCCACCGGTAGCTCGTGAGCTTCGACGAAGCCCTGGATCTCCGCCCGCAGCTGGGCGTCGGTGAGACACGTCGGGGCGGCCGAGCAGCCGTTGGCCGGGTAGGGGTCGGTGTCCACCAAGGCGCCGCCGAAGTGGACGTCGTATTCGGCCAGGGCTCCCCCTTCCTGGCCGTACTGCGCGAGCACCGAGTCTGTGTTCGTGAGGCCACCGCTGTCGTGAGCGAGGTCTTCGAAGAAGCGGTCGATCCCCGCTTCGTAGCCCGCCGGGAATTCCGGCGCTCCCGGCGGATCCCAATACAGGGCGTAGTCGGTGTTGGTCGTCATCACAGGCCCACCGTGGTAGAGCAGCAGCGAGCTCGATTTCGGGTTGGGCTTCGCGCCCGAATGACTGCCCCTGCCGGTAGCGCGCTCGCTTGACACCGGTGGCTGATAGCTCAGTGAGCGGCCCGGAAGCCTGAGGATCACCGCCGAGGCGCCGGCGGGCACGAGCGCGACCAGGCCCAGCAGCACAAGCGCGAGCGCCGGCGTCCGGCCGAGACGGCGCCCGTCGGCAAGGCATCTGGCGGCCCGTCGCCAAGCCACCGCTCCCAGCATGTCCCTATCCCTCACGGAGCTCCCTCTCCCCACGGTTCAGATGATTCTTACCACCTCCGCACCCGGGCGGTCAAAGCAGTGGTGGGCGAGGCGGCCTCACAGCCTCGGGTCGACAGGCTCGCTCTCCATCGCCAAGACGCCGAACACGCACTCGTGGACGCGATGCAGCGGCTCGCGGCGCACGAACCGGTCGAGCGCCTCGATGCCGAGACCGAACTCGCGGACGGCGAGCGACCGCTTGCGCCCGAGGCTTCGCGGCCGGAGCCTCTCGATCTGAGTCGGGTCGAGATACTCCGGTCCGTAGATGATCCGCAGATACTCGGGGCCACGGCACTTGATCCCCGGCTGGACGATTCCCTTTCGACCAGTGGCGACGAAGCTCATCGGCTTCACCACCATGCCCTCGCCACCCGCCGCCGTGAGCTGCTCCCACCATGCGACCCCACGCGCCTCCCCCTCGGGGCCGGTCACGTCGACGGCGATCCGCTCCGTGCGCTTGAGCCACTGCGGGTCGGCGGCCACGAGCCGGTCGCATCGCTCCAGATGCCAGGCATGATCGCGGTCGACGAAGACGCCTGTCTCGGCGGCGAGGACGTGGAAGGGAGCGAGCCGTAGATCGGAGATGCTCTCGACCGGCCAGACATAGCGCCGGTACGCCTCCACATAGCGCTCGATGTGCTCCACCCTGCTGCTCTCACGCTCGACCAGCTCCCCGACGTCGAGACCTCGCTCGCCGGCGGTCTCGAGCGTTGCCACCGTCGCGGCCAGTCCGGCGTGTGCTGCCGCGCCGACGGCCGCATACTGGCGCTTGACCAGCTCGATCGCCTTCGCCGACCATGGCATCAGCTCGCAATCGAGCACCAGCCAATCGGTGCTCAGCTCGTCCCACAGGCCGGAGGCGTTGGCGGCCTCACGAACGCGGGCGAGAGCGGCCTCGGTGTCATCGTCGCCGTCGAGGAACGGCCGGCCCGTTCGCGTGTAGATCGCGCCCGTCTGGTCTCCCTCAACGCCGAAGCGCCCTCTCGCGGCCACGGCATCCCGACAGACGACGACGATCGCCCTCGAGCCCATGTGCTTCTCCTCGCAGATCACCAGTGGCACCCCGGCCGAGCGATATTCGGCGAACGCGCTCTCGGGGTGCTCCAGGAGACCGGGGCGCTGGGAGGTGGCAGTCGGCGCCATCGTCGGCGGCAGGTACACGAGCCATCTCGGGTCGATCGCGTAGCGGCTCATCACCTCCAGCGCCGCCGCTGCGTTCTCCTCGCGAATCGTGACCGTGCGTGTCAGCCGTGTCTGGATGATGCGCTTGCCCGCCACGTCCTCGACGTCGAGCAGCATCGCCGGACGGTCCTCCTCGGCAGCGTTCGCGGAGTCCTCGGAAGGCAGGAACGGCTTCGCCGGCTCGTAGTAGGTGCGACGGGCAGGGATCGAGACGAGCGCCCGCTCGGGCCAGCGCAGGGCTGTGAGCTTGCCGCCGAACACGCAGCCCGTATCGATGTTGATCGTGTTGTTGAGCCACTCGGCCTCGGCGACAGGGGTGTGCCCGTAGACGACCGCCGCCTCACCGCGGTAGTCCGAGGCCCATTGACCGCGGACCGGCAGACCGAACTCGTCGGTCTCCCCCGTCGTTTCGCCGTAGAGGGCGAAATCCCGGACCCGTCCCGAAGAGCGCCCCTGATAGGCCTGCTTCATCCCGGCGTGCGCGACGACCAGGCTGCCTGCGTCGAGGACCGCATGACTCACGAGCCCATCCAGGAAATCCCGCGCCCGGTCGCGCAGCTCAGGGGGCTCGGAGGCAAGCTGCTCGAGCGTCTCCGCCAGCCCGTGCCTGATCTGGACATCTCGGCCTTTGAGCTTGCGCGCGAGCTTGACGTCGTGGTTGCCCGGCAGACAGATCGCCGCCCCCGACGCTGCCATCGACATGACGAGCTTCAGCACCGCCGGCGTGGCGGGACCGCGATCGCCGTAGTCACCGACGAACACCGCACGCCTGCCCTCGGGAGAGGATGCGTCGAAGCCATCCGCCGCGACCGCATAGCCGAGCTTGAGCAGCAGCTCCGTCAGCTCGGTATGACAGCCGTGGATGTCGCCGATGATGTCGAACGGTCCGTGCTCGGCGCTGCGGTCGGTCCACAGCGGAGATCGCGCGACTTCCACCTGTGCGGCCTCCTCGGGTGTGTGCAGTATCCATACGTTTCGAAAGCCCTCCCGCTGCAGCCCCTTCAGCGAACGGCGCAGGTCGCTTCGCTGGCGACGGACGACGTGGGACCCGAACTGCCGGTCGGCGCGAAGCCTGTTGCGCTCCTGGCAGAGCGATTCGGGCGGGTCGAGCACGATCGCGACCGGGAACAGATCGTGCTGTTTGGCGAGCTCGACGAGTGGCTTGCGCGCTTCACGCTGAACGTTCGTAGCGTCGATCACCGTGAACCGCGGTTGCGCGAGACGCCGGCTCGCGATGAAGCGCAGAACCGCGAAGGCGTCAGCGGTCGCGGACTGATCGTTCTCGTCGTCTGCGACGAGGCCGCGGCAGAAGTCCGAGGAGATCACCTCCGTCGGCGCGAAGTGCTCGCGTGCGAACGAGCTCTTGCCCGAGCCTGAGGCTCCGATCAGCACGACGAGGCTCGGGTCCGGAAGCGAGATCTTCATCGACTGAACACCGCCATCTGGGTGGGCGCGCCGACCTCGTCGTCGATCGGCCCGACGGGCAGCCGGCGCACCTCGTAGCCGTGGCGGGCAGCGACCGCGTTCCCCCACTCGGCGAACTGCTCGCGGGTCCATTCGAAGCGATGATCCGGGTGGCGGTACTGGCCCGCCGGCAGCGTCTCCCAGCGCACGTTGTACTCGGCGTTCGGTGTCGTCACGACGACGGTCGAAGGTGCCGCGAAGCCGAAGATGTTCTGCTCGAAGGCCACTAGGCGTGGTGAATCCAGGTGCTCGATCACCTCGACCAGCGCCGCGGCGTCGAACCCGGCCAAGCGCTTGTCCCTGTATGTCAGCGGACTGTGCAGCAGTTGGATCCTCCGGCGCTGGGCGTCGTGCATGGAGTCGAGCTTCAGTCGCCGTGCTGCCTGTTCGAGCGATCTCACGCTCACGTCGACGCCGACAACGAGCTCGTAGTCCTCCTCGAGGAGCCTCGTGAGCAGCGCACCCGCCCCGCAGCCGAGGTCCAAGACGCGCCGTGCCCCGGAGGCGCGGAGCACCGACTGCACCGACCCGAGGCGCTGGTCGCGAAGCGACACTCGCTGCTCGAGGTCCCCCTCCGGATCCGCAGCCTCCGGATCCTCCTGGGCCGGGGCGGACTCGTCGAGCTGCGCGAGCGCCGGCAAGTAGAGCCGTGCCTGCTTTCTCAGATAGCGGCGGACGATCAGCTCACGATCGGGGTGCGCGGCGAGCCAGCCCTCGCCGCGGCGCAGCAGCTTCTCGATCTCGGCCTCCTCGACCCAGTAGTGCTTGTCGTCGTCGAGCACCGGCAGCAGCACATAGAGGTGGTTCAGCAGGTCGGCGAGCGGGAGCTCCCCGGTGAGTCGAAGCGCGACGTGGCGACTGCCCCACTCGGGGAACATCGGGTCCAGCGGGATCGCGGTGGCCTCGACCGCGTAGCCCAGCGGCTCGAACAGTCGTCTTACCAGCGGCTCGCCGCCGCGGGCGGGCACGACTGGGAGCACGGCCTCGAGTGGGATCGGCGATGCCGCGAGCTCCTCATGGCCCTTGCAGGTCCCGGCCATGGCGCTCTTGAAGACGCTGAGGAGAGCCACCGAGAGGAACGAGGAAGCGACGTAGGGCCGGTCGTTGACGTACTCGGCGAGGGCGAAGTTGCGGGCGCCGCGTCCCCGTCTCACCAGTCCGACCGGATCGATGTCGAGCATTAGCGCCGCGGTGCAGCGCTGCTCTGTCGCCTCCGGGTAGAAGACGTGCACCTGGCCGGACGGCACGGCGAAGGTCTGCACGCGATCGGGGTGCTTGTGGAGCAGGAACCCGAGATCGGTGGCGGGGCGATGTGTGGTCGTGATCGTGAGGAGCACGCATCGAGGCTATCGGCGGGCGCCGCCGCAGCGCCCTGTCCTCTCGACAAGGTCTACTAGTAGGACTTCGGCAAGCCCAGCGAGTGCTCGGCGACGTAGTTGAGGACCATCTCGCGCGACACCGGCGCGGTGCGGGCGACCCGCACGGCCCACCACAAGTCGCTGAGGCCGTACTCGAGGGCGAAGCCGTTGCCGCCATGGGCCTGGATGGCGCTGTCCACGCAGTGGATCCCCGCCTCGGCGGCCGCGTACTTGGCCATGTTGGCCGCCTCGCCCGCGCCTGGCGCGCCGGCGTCGCAGAGCGCCGCCGCCTTGCGGGTCATCAGCCGCGCCAGCTCCAGCTCGATCTTGGCCTCCGCCAGCGGATGGGCGACGCCCTGATGAGTGCCGATCGGTTTGCCCCAGACGCTGCGCTCGCGGGCATAGGCGGCGCCGCGCTCGAGCGCCAAGCGCCCGACGCCGTTGGAGATCGAGGCGCCCATGATCCGCTCGGGGTTCAGGCCGTCGAAGACGACGCCCAAGCCGCCGTTCTCGCCGCCGATCAGCCGCTCCTCCTCGACCTCGACGTCGTCGAAGAACAGCGTCCACTGACGATCGGCGCCGCGGACCGCCATCGGGATCGGCTGCCGTGTGAAGCCGGGCGTGTCGACATCGACGATCGCAAGCGAAGGCAACCCGAGTTGACCGTCGGCGTTGCGCGTCCGCGCCACGACCAGGACAGCATCGGCGTCCTCGACGCCCGATATGTAGGTCTTCTGGCCATTGAGGACGTAGCCACCGCGCTTGCCTTTGGCCAGCGACGTGGAGAGCTTGTGCGAGTTGCTGCCGGCGTCGGACTCCGTGATCGCGAAGGCGATCTTCGTGCTCCCCTGCCCGATACCCCGCAGCCAACGCTCCTTCTGGTCGGCCGTGCCGTGCTTGGTGAGGATGCTGCCGACGATCGCCGGCGAGACGACGATCAAGAGCAGCGAGCAGCCGGCCGCCGCGATCTCCTCCCCCACCCAGGACAGGGCGCTCATGCCAAGGCCGCCACCGCCGTACTCCTCGGGGATGTTGACGCCCATGTAGCCACGTGCCGCGAGCGCGTCCCACAGCTCCCTCGGAGGCTCCGCCGCGTCGCGCTTGGCCTCCATGTAGGAGCGTCCAAACTCGCCGCAGATGCCTGACACGGCCTCCCTGAGGAGCGTCTCCTCCTGCGAGGGCAGCAGCGAGATACCCACAGGATCGTTGGCTGCGGTGCCGCTCATCGGGCAATCGTATGGCAGGCGTGCGCGGCCGCGAGGAGTCCGGCGAGCCTCGGCGGTGCTACTGTCGTGCCATCAGGTTGGGCGCAAGCTCAACATCGCAGTGCCAGCGCTCGTAGCCATTGCTCAGCAATCTCCGCGTTCGCAGCACTAACAACGCAGGAGGAACAAGCAGATGGCAACTGGAACCGTTAAGTGGTTCAGCGACGACAAGGGCTTCGGCTTCATCACGCCCGATGACGAATCGAAGGACCTGTTCGTCCACCACAGCGCGATCATCGGCGAGGGCTACCGCTCGTTGACCGAAGGCGCCAAGGTCTCCTATGACGCCGAGGCCGGCGACAAGGGTCCCAAGGCCGCCAACGTCCAGCCGCTCTAGCGGCTCACCGAACCGGCGCTGAGCCGGTCCAGATCCAGCTTCAAGGCAGTACGGCGGCGCTCGGGCCAGCGGTCGATTCAGACCTCGGCTCGCGCGCCGTTCGCATTTCACCGGACAAGAGGACGTGACAGGTATGGCATCGAGCGGCAAGCGCAAGACGACAATGGCGAAGCTCAACCGCGAGGGAAAGCTCCGCGAGCGGCGCATGGAGAAACTGGCCCGTAAGGAGGCCCGCAAGCTGAGGGCATCCCTCGGTGAGCCCGAGGAGTCCCTCGAGGAGACGGCGCCCGAGGCTGCCGAGCCGGACGAGCCGATGCAGCTCTCAGACCGCGGCGGCCTGGAACCGGCCCCCGCCGAAACGCCCGCCGCCTAAGCAGCCGCGGCGGCCTGCCTGCCAGGGCGCCCGGCGGCGCCCACTCGCCGCTTTGGATGGTCGCGCGGCGCGGCTGAAAGAGCGAGGGCCCCGCATCAGCGGAGCCCTCGCCCGACGTGCCTCAGATCCTGCGGTCGCTCAGTGCGACTGCACCTGGATGATCGGCTGTTCTTCGGTCCAGCAGCCCGCGTCGAGCCGGAACGTGCCGGTACCCGCTTCGCCGCCATCGCAGTAGAAGCCGGCGAACGTGCTGTTCTGGAAGACGCTTTCTCCAGCCGGCTGACCGCCGACCGTGGCGTTGCCGGCGATGCCGACGTTCAGCGAGTCCTCGGGGCCGGGAACGCCCGTCGGGGCGTAACCGTGGTCAGTCGTGTTGTAGGCCACGCTGACGATCGCCTTTGAAGGCAACGTCACCGGTGCTTTGTTGGTCCCCAGCTTCGAGAACTTGATCTTGAACAGCTTGCCGTGGAAGCAGGATTTGCCTTTCGACCAGCCGCCGTTGCCGACGCACTTGACGTTGTCCGCTGACGGCCTGTAGGGGATCGCGAACGTCTGCGTGAGGGTCACGAGCTTCGCGCCTACCGAGTTGCCCGGTCCGGCTTCGTAGATGTTCAGGGTGATCGGCCAGCTGTAGGTCGCACCCGGCGCGCTGACGCACGTGCCGTCTTCCGCGCCACCGCTCTGACATGACCAACTGCTCATACCGACGGTGATCGTCGGGTTTTTGGCGGCCGCCGAGAATTCGACGAGACCACCGAACTCAGCTGTCGAACGCGCCTCGAAGCCAACCGACACAACGTTGCCCGGCAGCGGGCTCGGCAGGTTCGAATAGACGGTCGTCGCGGCGCTAGCCGACCCGGCCATCGTGGCTGCCAGAGCAACCATCGCGAGAGCGGCCGCGGCAAACGTCGCGACCCTCGCTGGAATCCTTCCAGTCATCTCCATCTCCGTTTCCTAATGAACGCGAGCAGCCCTTCCCTCGGAGCGCTCGCGATGTCCCCTCATGGGCGATCTTTGCTTTGCACGTCAGGCGTACCGGCCGGCGTGCAGGAACCCCTCCTCACACCCCTTGCGGATCGCCTGACCGGAAAATCTACCTGGTCAGACGAAGAACCGGAGGTAAGCCAGGTGACAATTACACGGACCCCTCAAACAGGCACGCGACGCGAACAGCCGCCAGGTGAGACCATTCGAGAGGCTTGCGGGCGCCGTCGGGGTCGCTCGAGCCAACCGTAGGGGGCATTTGCGATGAGAACCCTCGCGCAGCGCGCCGGCCTCATGCTCGCCACCTTCGGCGGTGCAGCGTGCCTCACCGTGTCGCTCGACCCAACCGCTGGTGCCTCCGGCGCCCTGCTTCCCTCGACGGCATCGCTCCCCGCGCAGGCCGAAGCGGGCGCCCGCTTCGGCGAAAGCGTCGCGCTGTCGGGCGACGGCGCCACGGCGCTGGTCGGCGCACCGCTGGAGGCAGGCGCCGGCACGGCCCGCTTCTACGAGCGCGCCGGGGCCGTCTGGGTCGAGTCCGGGCCGGCGTTCGCCGGGGGCGAAGAGCCCGCGGACTGCGAAGGCGAGCCAGTCGGCGAACCCGAAGCCTGCCGTTTCGGCTTCGCGGTGGCGTTGTCGGGCGACGGGGACGTGGCTCTCGTGGGAGTGCCCGGCGCAAGCCACGACAAGGGTGGCGTCTGGGTCTTCACCCGCTCGGGTTCGAGTTGGAGCCGCGGACCCGAGTTGCACGCCACCGAAGCGATCGGTGCCGCCCACTTCGGCCGCTCGGTATCGCTGTCGAGCGACGGCGACACAGCGCTGATCACCGGCCCCTGGGACGACCACGAGGAGGGCGCGGCCTGGGTCTTCACCCGCTCGGGAGGCACTTGGAGCCAGCAGGGCCCGAAGCTCCTCAGCGGCGAAGCGGCGAGCCGCGAACAGTTCGGCCGTGGCGCGGCGCTCTCGGGCGACGGCGCGACGGCGCTGATCGGAGCCCCCGGACGTGACGAAGGCCGTGGCGCGGCCTGGGTCTTCTCACTGCGCGCCGGAGCATGGGAACGGCAGGAACTTCCCCTATCGCCCGGCGAACCGAATGAAGGAGAAGCATTCGGCCACAGCGTCGCCCTCGCGGGGGACGGCACCACCGCCCTGATCGGCGCGCCCGGCCGCGAAGCCAACGAGGGCGCGGTCTGGGCGTTCACCGACGATGGGACCGCCTGGAGCCGCGAGGGGGCGCTGACGAGCGCCACGGTAACAGGCGCGAGCAGGCTCGGCACGAGCGTCGCGATCTCCGCCGGCGGGGACCTGGCGCTGGCCGGCGGCCCCGACGACGACCACGGCGCCGGCGCCGCGTGGGAGTTCACCCGCTCGGGTTCCAGCTGGACGGAAGCCGGCGAGACGACCGTCGACGCGCCCGGCAGCGAAGACCAGGCGCACTTCGGCGCGAGCGTCGCACTGTCTGCCGGCGGCGAGGACGGCCTCGTCGGCGGGCCCTTTCACGATCTGCAGGTGGGCGGCGCCTGGAGCCTCCCCGAGACAGCCGGCGAGCCTCGGGCCGAAGAACCGGGCGGGACAAACATGGTTCCCGCGCCTGCGTCCCGTCGCCTCGACGTGCTGGCGAGCCGCACGGAAGTCCTCCCAGCGCCCGTGCTCGACCGAAGCGGCGACATCGAACCGGTCGCCGGCCGGGTGCTCGTGAAACTTCCTGGGTCGAGTGGCTTCGTCGCGCTCACCGGCCTCAGCCTGGTGCCGTTCGGGACAACCATCGACGCCACGCGGGGCAGGGTGACCGTGACCACGATCGGGCCCGGCGGCCACCTGCAGCGCATCGCTTTCTACGGTGGCGTCTTCAAGCTCGTCTCTCGGGGTCATGGCCGTGTCGTCGCGATGCTCGCCGGCGGGAGCTTCGCGGGCTGCCCAACCGCCCGCGAGCGCTCCCACAGGGCGCATCTGGCAAAGGCGGCCCGGCGCTCGCACGTCGTGCGCAAACTCTGGGCCAGCGGCCACGGCAGCTACGCCACGCAGGGTGCCTACGCGGCAGGCGCGGTACAAGGGACGCGATGGCTCACCGAGGACAAGTGCGACGGCACGCTGATCTACGTCGCGACGGACAGAGTCGAGGTGACGAACCTCGTAACCGGCCGTCATCGCCGGGTCAGAGCGCATCACAGGTACTTCGCCGCGGCGCCATGACGATCGGCAGGCGTCCGCTCACAAGATGACGGGCGACGTCATCGCCAAGGCGATCCTGGTCGCGGGGTCGCTGCTGCTGGTGCTCGGGCCCGGGCTGCAGGCGCGTCTTGAGATGCGCGAGTACCACGACCTGCTGGAAGGCCTGATGGACTCGAACGAGATCCCGGAGACGACACGCCGGTATCTGAGCCTGCTTGCGATCGGGCCGTCCAGCACCCTGCACTCGCCACTGGCCGCGCTGCGGTTCCTCGGGACCCTGGCGGGCGGCTGGTACGGCCGCCACAGGATCGCCCGGCGAGAGTTCAGGGCGGCCGGCGGCGGGGCCGACGAGCGCGTGACGGAGATCCGTTCGCACCTGGTCAGAGCCCGCAACTGGGCGATCGTGGTGGCCGGCTCGGTACTGATCTTCAGTGGCTCGTCGGTCGAGTTGGTCCACGTGATCGTCACGGGACACGGGGGCTGAGGGCGAGATGGGCAAGGCGGAACGCGCCGAGCGGGTGGGGCCGTGGATCGACCCGGAGCTCGCCGCCCACTCGGGGCTGTTCGAGCGGCGCATTCACAAGATCGGCGAGCGGGTCTACTGCGCCGTCGGCTACAACCTCGCCAACATCATCGCCGTCGACGGGCCCGAGGGACTCGTGATCGTCGACACGGGCCTTGAGATGAAGCAGGGCGAAGAGGTGCTCGCGGACCTGCGCCGGATCACCGCCAAGCCGGTCGCGGCGATCGTCTACACCCACCACCACGTCGACCACGTCCAGGGCACGCGGGCGTTCGCGAGCGAGGCGGAGATCGACTCGGGCGCGGTGCCGATCATCGCCCACGAGTCGCTGCTCGACCACTACATCCAGGAGAACGGCGCGATCGGCCCGATCATGAGCGCGCGGGCGATCTCGATGTACAACGTCGCCCTCGACGGCGCTGACATGGAGGGCATGAACCTCGGCATCGGCCCCTTCCTGCGGGCGGGGCTCAACGGCTTCGTCCCCCCCACCGAGGTCTTCGGCAACGAGCACAAGGTGACGCTCGCGGGTGTGCGCATGGAGATGTACTGGGTGCCCAGCGAGGCGCACTCGGAGCTGTGCATCCTCCTACCCGACGACCGCACGCTGCTCTCGGCGGAGGTGATCCAGGACCACTGCTTCCCCAACCTCTACACGCTGCGCGGAGCGCTGTTCCGCGACCCTCAGCGCTGGTGTCGCTCGATCGACTCGATGCGCGAGTTCGGCGCCGAGGTCGATCACATGGTTCTCCAGCACGGCACGCCGCTGTCGGGCAACGAGGAGATCCACACGGTGCTGCGCAACTACCGCGATGCGATCCAGTACACCCACGATCAGACGATGCGCTACGCCAACAGGGGCTATGCCAAGGACGAGATCGCGCGGCTGATCCGCCTGCCTCCGCACCTGGAGAGCTTCGCGCCATGGCTGCGACCCTTCTACGGCTCGGTCGAGCACGCCGTCCCGCAGATCTACTCCGGCGCAATCGGCTGGTTCGACGGCGATCCGACGGCGCTGGCACCGACGCCTCGTGAGCAATACGCCGGGCGGCTGGTGGCGATGATGGGCGGCCGCGAGGCGGTGCTGGAGGAGGCCCGCGGCGCTTTGGCAGCCGGCGATCCACAGTTCGCGGCCGAGCTCACCTCCTACCTGATCCGCATCGACAACGACGACACGGATGCCCGCACCGTGAAGGCCGACGCCTTCCGCGAGCTGGGCTACGCGTCGCTGAACATCTCCTGGCGAGGCTTCTACCTGACGGGTGCGCGCGTGCTCGACGGGACACTGGACCTCGACCCCCTCTACCGCATGATGGGGATGATCGCCGCGAACCCCGAAGCGCTGCGGAGGATGCCACCGCGGGCGCTGGTCGAGCTGATGCCGCTGCGGCTGAAGGCCGAGGAAACCCATGAGGTGCAGGCCGCCATCGGACTTCACTTCAGCGACATCGACGAGCATTGGACGGTGGAGATACGGCGCGGCGTGGCAATCGCGACCGAGACACGGTCGGCGGAGGTCGTGGCGACGGTGAGTGGCCCCCGCGAGGCGCTGGGCGTGGTCGTGGCGGGCACCTCCAGCGCCGAGGCGGCCCTACAGACCCCGGGTCTTCAGGTGGAGGGCTCGACGGAGGGTTTGCAGGAGTTCCTCGATCGCTTCGAGCTGATCTACGAGCGCTTCCCCAACTACTTCCTGCGCTGAGAGTACGTAGATTTGGGTAACTCGCCGATGGTCCCCGCGGGCGAGCGATTGATAGCTTCCGCCGGATGTGGGGGCGCATTCGGATCGGCGGATCGGCGATCTCATCGATCGCGATGCTTCTTTGCTGGTTGGCCGCTATACCGGCGCAGGCACGACCGATTCGAGCCATGGCGGCTTCGCTCGGTCCCGCGCCCGAAGCCTGCACGGGCGCCAACTTCGAATTCGGCGCCTGCGTCGTGCAGACGAGGCTGGGGACGCTGTCGCTCTCCCCACACGTCGTCCACGCCGGCGGGACGCTGACGGGAACGGTCGCGCTGACGGGGAAATACCCGATTTCCTGGCCCGATGTCACCGCCAGCCCGTCGGGCAGCTTCAACCCGGGGCTAACCAGCATCACCCCTTGCACGTCAACCGAAACGACCTGCGAGTGGAAGGTCTCGGCGAGCGCCGCGTCGTCGACCTCCTGGCAGTTCATCCAGGTCGGCATCACGAACAATCAGGGCACTGGCATCTCGCGCGAATACTTCGCGATCCTCGGCAAGGACGAATTCGAACTCTCCGGCAAGGTCACAGACGTTGCCGGAGCCGGTGTGCCGGGCGTGACGGTTCTCGCCAGGGGCCCGGCGAGCTCGAGCGCCACGACAGGAGCCGGCGGCTCCTACAGCATGATCCTCAAACGCGGCGCCTATACGGTCACGCCAACGCTCGCCAAGCAGCGGTTCTCACCGCGCAGCTCCAGCGTCTCGCTCACCTCCGATCGGACGGCGGACTTCAGCGAGCAGTCGAACGTCGACAAGGTCAGCGTGTCGGTCGACTCGGGGAGCCTCCCCGCCACGGGCTTCGGCGAGACGGGCATCACGATCAGCGACCAGAACGCGGAAGGCGAACCGGTCGAAGGCCAGACGGTGAAGATCTCTCCGCCGCTCGGCTACGAGGTCCCGGCGCTCGTCTGCGACTCGACCGGCCGTCTCGCCTACCCCTCGACGCTGAACGACGGCTCCGTGCTCGGAAGCTCGTTTCAAAGGGTCACCGACGGCTCGGGCCAGATTCACCTGACGGGGCTGTTCGGAGCTGTGCCGGGCAGCTGGCTGGTCGAAGCCGGCGAGCCCGCCGCGCCGCTCTCTCAATATGGGCACGGCGCAGTCGAGCTGACCGCCGCCGGGGGCGCCCCGCGCCTGCCCGATGCGCTCGCCTCGCTGCTGATCGCCGCCGCCGAACACAACACCGCCAACCTCAGCGCCGAACCGCAGCGCAACGTGCTCGAATGGCTCGGGCGTGTGCAGGGTGAAATCGGCGGCGTCGGATTCCTGCCGATCCACTCCGTCGACGCGGCCGGATCCGCACAGGCCGGAGTGGTCATCTACGCGAACACCGCCACGGTGCGCGAAGACGTGATGGACTACCTGAGCGGGCGCTCGACGAACCCTCCCGGCGAAGAACAGGCGGTCGTGATCGACATCGCCAGCGTCAGGCAGCTGCGGATCGGCTCGCTGCTGTCGGGGCACCCCACCGATCAAGTCCCATACCGGCTCCCCTCGATCGGCGACTGGGCCAACGGCACGACGATCCAGATCTCCACCGCCGATCAGGGGTTCTTCAACAAAGAAGCGAAAATCCCGATCGCCGCACGCGGCCGACCGGAGTTCGGCTTCGCCCACCCGTCAGGAGCGGAGAACCTGATCTACGGCTATGGCCCCTACCCCCCGCTGACAACCGAACTGGCTCAGCAGGAGCTGTTCAACCGTTGCGTCACGCGGCAGTTCTCCACCAGCATCACCCCCCACTCTCCGGTCACGGTGACGGTCACCGATGCGAGCGGCAAGGCCAGCGGACTCACCGCGGCCGGCGTCGGGACTGCCGAAGTCCCCGGCTCGATCGTCAGCAGCAGCGGGAAGGTCCTGCGTGGGATCACGCTGCCTGAAGGCAGCTACAAGCTGAAGGTGACGGGCACTGGGAACGGGCCGGCGACGCTCGTGATCGACGTCGCCGCTGGATCGACCGCCGGCTCCCGGGTGTTCCACTTCCGCTCAGCGCGCGGTAAGAGCGGGACGATCGCGATCTCCACCGGCCGGATTTCCTCGAGCATGCGCTTTGGCGGACATGTCGTGCACGCCAGCAGCGGGCTCACGTTGAAGGTCGGCGGGCTGCCGAGGAAGCTCGTGCGGCACAAGCGCTCGAGCCTCGACCTGCGCGTGCGCGAACAGCTCGGGCATGCGGCGGCCGGCGTCACCGTCACGGCGACGGGCGTCGCCGGCAAGCACGTCACGACGGCCGGGCCGAACGGCGTGCTGAGCCTGAAGCTCGCTCCGACGCGACGCGGGAAGGTCAAGCTGATCTTCTCCGGTCCTGGGTATGCGCGGCTGACGCGGACGATCGCGGTTAGGTGAGCAGGCGTGGCCTCTCCGGCCGAAGCGACTTGCCCAGGCCGAGCCGAAAAATGCACCGTCCGTCCGTGCATCTGTAGTAGCTGCAGTGCTGCTAGATTGACTGCATGGCGGTCGCGATAACAGTTCGGGATGTCCCCGATGAGGTACGGGACGAGCTTGCGGCACGCGCGGCACGAGCCCACCAGTCGCTCCAGGAGTACCTCCGCAGCATGCTCGTGGACTCCACGGCGCGCCCGCCGGTGACTGACGTGATCGCACGTGCCCGCGCTCGCGTTCAGGTGACGGGGACGACCGTGAGCGCAGAATCGATTCTCGCCGCTCGCGACGCCGATCGGCCGTGAGCTCGAGCGTCGTCTGCGACGCATCGGCGGTCGCGGCGCTGCTACTCGACAACGGAACCGACGGTCAGTGGATCACGCACACAATCGGCTCAAGGCAGATCGCAGCTCCTACCCTTCTCGCCTACGAGGTAGCCAATGTCATACGCCGACACGAGATCAGTGGCCAGATCAGCACTGACCTCGCCGCCCAAGCCCATGCAGACCTGCTGGATCTGGCCATCGAGCTCTGGCCATATGAGCTCTTGGCCGCGCGCGCTTGGGGGCTACGCCAGAACCTCTCGATCTATGACGCTGCGTACGTGGCACTTGCAGAGACCACTGGTATGACTCTCGTCACTCTCGACAAACGCCTGGCCAAAGCGCCGGGCGTCACGTGTCAGATCGCAGTGCCCTGACAGCACCAGCGAGTACGACGAGGCGGAGTCCGCCGCGGCGCACAGGCGCAACCGGTGCCCCAGCCAGGTAAGGAATCACCACCCCTAGGGTGCCTACCGCGGGCTCCCGGCCGGGGCGAGGATGGTCTTACAAACCAACCCGCCCCAGGAGGCAGACGAAAATGCTCACCAAGACCCGCGCAACCATCATCGCCCTCATCGCATCAGCCGGCTTCGCGACAGCTGCCATCACCCCGGCGGTTTCCTCCGCCCAGAAAATCGAATCGGGCGCTCACGCCGCGACTTGCGAAGTCCGCCGGCTCACCTTCGAACTCTATGACGAACTTCAGGAAAGGGCAGCCGCAAACGGGCAGTGGGACCTCGCTGCCTACTACGCCGAAGAGGAGACTGCCGCACGTGACGCAGCCACGCAGGAAGGCTGCAGATGGCCTCAGACGGCGATCGTCCACCCAGTGAAGGTCCCCGTGGCAGTCATCAAGCCGATCGCCCTGAAACCGCTGGTGCGTCAAGGGTAAGTGAGGGGCCGCCCCGGCAATCAGCCGAGGGCGGCCGTGATCGCCTCAGCGCCGGAGAGGTGGACCTTGGGCACGTCGAATGCCCACGTCGATCCGTCGGCGAAGGTCACCTCCAGAACGCCGGCGAGGCGCCCGCGCTCCACGCCCGCTGCGCTCACGCTCGCGCGAGGCGCCACGGCGATCACCTCGTCGGTCGTCTTGGGACGGAAGGCGCCGCGCTTGGCGCGGAACAAGGTCAGCTCATCGCCACTCAAGGCGAGATAGGCGATCTGGCCCGCACGGATCGGTGAGCTGCCGGCGTTCTTGGACTCAACTGAGTATTGAGCCGAGACCGACCCCACGGCGCCCAGGACCTCTCTGCCCACCGTGGCGGCGACGATCGAGCGCACCATCCCGCGCGGCTCGACGAACGTGCCCACCGTGTCTTCCCCGTCTTGCGCCATGCCGTCCCCCATCCGCTCGCTTGCATATGAACCCACGCGGACGAGCGATATCCGTCCGGCTCGTCCCCGGCGAAGGCTACGGGCTCGCTTGGCGATGTGCGCACTCCTCAGGCCCTCGCGGGCTTCGTGGCTGATAGTTTGACCTGATGGCCTGGGGGGGACAGATTCGCGGTGTGGCGAGAAACGGCGCCGCGCTCGCGGTGACCGGTCTCGCCCTCCTGGGAGTCGCCCTGGCCGGAGCTGCCACGGCCTCCGCGGCGAGCCTGCCTCCGGTTCAGATCACGTACTCCGGGAGCATGTCCATCGAGGTGTTCCCGACGGTGGGTAAGCCAAGCCACCAGCTGCGAACCGTCGCGTGGACAGCCACCGCCAGCTCGGCGGGCTCCGACGGGAGCTTGGCGCTCGACTTCTCGTCTGTCAGCGGCTCGGCGTCGATCGAAGGGACCGGCAACTGCTACGACTCCACGACGACTCTGTCGCTCGCCACCGCTAAGAACCCTGTCGCGGGCGACTGGTTCTTGAACGAGACCAGTGACTTCCCGAGCCCTGGCTGGAAGTACATAGCCCTCGGCGTCCCCGAGTTCGTCCCCGTGCTCGAAGACGAAACAGGGCGATGCAGCTCGCTTCAGGACGAAGAGCTTCCGCAGATCAATGAGATGCTGCTCAAACAGGAAACCTTCTCGCCGGCCCAGCTGAAGGAATACGAAGCGATCCTCGAACCGTTCGAATTCACGCCAGGCAGGCCCGCGACGAGGACCCGGACTTTCTCATTCGACGGCATCAGCCACTGCACGTGCCTGCCCACGGAAACGCACGTCAAGGAGAGCATGACCTTGACTGTCAGCGCGACGAGCCCAGCGTCGGGGAACAACATCAAAACCAGATCCGCGCCAGGCGGCGGAGGGTCGGGCCCGAAAGGCACGCCAACACGGCGGAAAAAGAGCGAAGCGCTCCGCAAAGCACTCAAGGAACAGGCGGAAGAAGAACTCGGTCCGGCGCTCGAACGAGCCTGGGCGGCACACGGCCTGTCGCTTGCGCTCGGACTCAACTCCGGCCTTGCGTTTTCCACGGTGTTGACCGAACTCGGGCAAACGGGCCTACTCGAAGACGGCGACGAGACGACGACCAGAGTCATCAACGACTACCGGATCATCAACGACCCTCCCGACCACCGCTTCCACCAGCTCGCCAAGCCCCACACACCAAAGCGGTCGGCCCTCCACTCCTGCGCGACCATCCCGAGTGCTGAACGAACTCTGTGCACGAGCCTTCGCGACGCCGAGACGGCGATGCTCGGCGCGAGCGCACAAGCCGACGCGATCACCGAAGCGATGCTCGTCACGATGAACCGGGACAGCACCGCGATCCGGGCGCGCGACTACACAGCCGCACAACGCCAGTACGTCCACTTCGAGAGCCTTCACGGTCAGCTGCATCGCGTGCTCAAGATGAGGGGCTCGAGCGGCGCCCGGGTTGCGGCGATCCTCCGCGGCGTGGGCGTGAGCGGTGTCCTGTCCAGCGCGCAGTCCGCAAGCGCGATCGGCGCCGTCGAGGCGAAGTTGAGCCGGGCGAGGATCCCCGCCGCGAAGCTTGAGGCGCTTGCGAAGGGTGCGCTCGACGCGCATGAAACGAACGCTCTGGAAAGTCTCGCGAGCCCGACCGGCTGAGGCTGGCCTGGGGGCCGAGGTCTCTACGGCAGAAGCATCTCGAAGGTGTCGTCGGGCTGCGTGCCGGGATCCGGCTGGTACAGATGCACGATCCATTCCCCGGGAGCGAGGCTGTGAAGGGATGCGATCACGGGCGGCGGGTCTTCGGCCCCGCCGGGGCCGGAGGAGTTGATCGTGGTCACGGCGATCCCCGCCGGGTTCCCGACGAACCGAACGACATAGAAGCCGTTGCTGATCCGTCTGGCTTCGATCGGTTGACCGCTGCAGCTGTAGCCTTCCAGCGCCACGAAGCTCCCCGAGAAGGTCGAGCTTGCCGGCACGGTCACGAAGCCCTTGATCTGGCCCGTCCGCGAGTCACAGTCGCTGTGGGTGAAGCTCGACGCATCGAGCCCGTCGAGTGCGAGCGCGTTCTGGGCCGTTTCAGCTGATGCGGCGCTGGCGGCTGTCAGCGCCGATGTCGCTGTCGAAGCCGTCTTGGCGCTGTCAGCGGTCGTCGCGTTGGCGGCCGTCGTCGCGTTGGCGGCGGTCTGAGCTTTCGCGACGGTCACGGTCTTGGCCATTCGGCGGAAGATCGTGGCGTCGGTGGCGGCGAGTGACCTCAGCACCTTGGGGTTGATCTGGCTGGTCGAGCCGATCAGGTAGTGCTTGGCGGCGAAGGCTCCTCCGCTCATGGCCAGGACGAGCGCGAGAGTCGCCGTCACGTTCGCGTATGTCAGGTGCCTGCGCATTGCGTGCATTCTCCCGGAATCAACCCCGGAGCGTCAGTCCCGGTCTCAGCCCGCCCGACGCTGACGCGGCGAACCGGTTTGGGTTGACACGAGGCTGGGTATGCGTCCTTCGTCGGTACTCAATCGCCGCGCTGGGTCGGGGCCTAGAACCGCATGCGTCGGCTATAGCGAAGGATGGGGAATATGAGGGCATCAGAAGTGTCGGTCGGCGGCGTCACAGCGAGTCGGCGAGTCTTCATCGGGCTACTCGGAGCACTGGCGCTGCTCGCTACATGGGCGACGGTGGCAACCCCGGCGGCCAGAGCGGCACAGACGCCCGAAGAAGACCCCTTCTACAAGTTCGAAGGCAAGAAGTCCGCGTTGAAGAACATGGCGCCGGGAGCGGTCATCAAGACCCGTACGGTCTCCTTCCACATCGAGGGGATCGAACTTCCGATCACCGCCGTCCAGCTCCTCTACCGGTCGACGTCTGAGCTGCGCAAGCCGACGGTCAACGTGACCTCCGTGCTGCTGCCACCGTTGAAATTGGGCACGCCGACGGTCCTCTCCTATCAGTCCTTCTACGACAGCCTCAACACCGAAGACGATCCCTCCTATGCGATCTCGGGCGGCGTCGGAGCCGGAGGGGAAATCCCTCAGGCAGAGTCGGTCCTGATCGCCCCGGCGCTGCTGGCCGGCGAGACGGTTGTAGTACCGGACACCGAGGGCGAGGAAGCGGACTTCGCAGCGGGGCCCGTGTACGGCTACAACACGCTCGACTCGCTGCGTGCGGCGCTGAGCTCGCCGGCGACCGGACTGTCGAGCTCTACGAAGATCGCGCTCGCGGGCTACTCGGGTGGGGCGATCGCGACCGAGTGGGCGGCACAGGAGGCCCCCACCTATGCGCCTGACATCAATGCCAACCTGGTGGGTGCATCGTTCGGCGGGGTGCTCGTTGATCCCGCGCACAACCTCAAATATGTCGAAGGAAGCTCGAGCTGGGACTCGATCGTCCCGATGTCCCTCGACGGGCTGGCCAGGGCCTTCCATCTCGACCTGATGCCCTACCTGAACGAACGTGGCAAGGAACTGCTGATTCAGGACGAACACGTCTCGATCACGAACCGCGTCGAAGCATCCGGCCTGACGTGGTCGGATCTCGCCAAGCCCGAATTCCCGACGCCCGAAACGATCAAGGTCTTCGTCAAGACGGCCAACAAGCTGATCATGGGCCATGAAGGAACGCCGACCGTCCCGCTGCTGATCGGCCAGGGCAACGGTGGCGAAGAATTCGAAGGCACGGCGGGCAACAAGCCGGGCATCGGCCCGGGCGACGGTGTGATGATCGCCGGCGACGTCCGCAGCCTGGCTCGTCAGTACTGCGGCGCCGGCGTCCCGGTCCACTTCACCGAATACCAGCACCTGGGCCACATCGAGGGCGCGGCACCGTGGCTGGCCGAAACCGCACCGTGGCTCGCTGAACGGTTTGCGGGCCTGACCGCGCCGCAGGACTGCTCGGGAATCGCCCCTGGCAACGCGCTTACGCCGATCAAGAAAGCGAAAGGCTGAGCGAGGCTCGGCGTCCCGGCGTGGTCGAAGCACGCCGGGACATTCGCCTGCATCGACTACCGAAGGCGGCTCTCGAAGATCGCCGCGCGGGTCTCTAGGTTTTTGCCAGCCAGGCGACGTGCCGCGCGATGTCGCCTGCAAACCCGAGGATGCCGGTGGCGTCTGTCAATTCGGTCGTGGCGGCCGCGAAGTTGTGGTGCGCCATGTCCTTGCGCGCCTTGACGAGGAGCTTCTGCGCGGTCTTGCTGCCGCCTTCGCCGGCGAGTTGTTCGCTGAGTTGCAGCGAGCGAGCGTAGGGCGCGGGGGTGGTCTGGAAGCTGAGTTCGAGTTCGATCACGTTCGCCGGTTGGCCCCAGGCTTCGCCCAAACCTTCGCCATGTACCAGCTGCGCCTGGCTGACAGGCGAGATCCCAGAGCCGCTTCCGTCGGCCAGGTCGATCACGCTGTTCCGCCCGCCGACGGCGACGTTGTTGGCGAAACCTTCTTCGGGCGTTCCGTCCCAGAGGCCCAGCGGGAAATAGCTTTCGCCGGGCTGCACGGCCTCGAGGTACGTGCGCAGAGGATTCGTCTGGAGAGTGATCGAGATTGGCGTGGACAAGTCGACTTCGGTCCCTGCGGCGAGCGTCAGGAAGGCGACCGCCCGTCCGTTTCCTTCCTGCACCGACAGCGTGCAGTTGGCGCTTTTCTGGCCGACAGCCAGGGTTTCCGCGACGGTCCCTTTGCCCTGCACCCCGAAGCTGAAGGTTGCCGACTCGACTTTGGGAGGATTCACGAAGGGGAGTTCTTCGTAGACGCCGGAGAGCGGCACGCCCGAGAGTTTGGCCAGTTCCGTCTTCAGTTTTTCCGTGTCGGCGCCCTGCTGGAAGTAGCGCACGACCCCCTTGGGATCGATCAGAAGATGACAGGGAAATGCCACTTCTACGCCATTGGCCGCCGATATTTCTTCGACGAGCTTGAATAGGGGCGATTCGACCGATCCGCCGCAATGCAGGACCGATTCGCGCTCATAGCCGTACTTGATCGCCCAGGAATCAGCCTGAGTGCGAGTCGAGGCTTTGCCTACGACCGACCCTTCCCTCAGCACGGTGAGAACGGACAGGGGGACACCCTTTTCGTTCGCTTCGGCGACCAGCGGCGCGTATTGCTCGGCGGCTCCGTTGCAGGGTCCGCACCAGACGGCGCACACATCGAGCAGCACCCATCGGTGGTGAAGCTTGCTGAGTGTGGTCTTGCCTTCGTACTGTTCGAGACCGGCGATCTTCAAGGCCTTGTTCCCGACCGCATAGCCTTTGGCCGTTGAGCCCAGTGCGGCAGGCACGTGCAGCAGGCTGCCGCCCGCGAGTGCCACTCCGGTAGCGGCCGACTTCGTCAGGAACTCACGACGGTCCAGCATGGTGCATCCCCCCAGATAGCTTGTCAGAAATCGGACTCTACCCGGCGCTTTCGGGAATGTACAGCCCCGTCAGAGCCTTCCGAGATCAAGCGTTGGCGAGACCCTTTCGGGAGCCACCCCCGTGAAGAGCTGTCCTTACGCCTCAACTGTGACGCGCAGGAACGTCGCTGGGATGACGGTCCTACCCTCGGCCGGACTTGTGTTCTGGTCGTTGAAGAGGGTCTCCAGCTCGGCCTGTAGTTCCGCCTCACGGCCGCTGATCCGCGCCGCCTCGAAAGCGTTCATCGTCGGTCCGTAGTAGGCCCTGAACTCGGCGAGGAGTTCGGCGGGTGCGCACGGGAATATGAACTCGTACATGTCCCGCTCGAAGGAGACGTTCTCGGCGGCGACGCCGGCGGCGACGAAGCGTTCGATGACGTGGTCCTCGACACCCCAGGTCATCGGGCTGACGAACCCCTCAGGGGGCGGCGGAGAGTAGGCGGAGCAGATACGGAGGATCTGGGCCACCAGGGTCGGGTCGTTCGGAATCCAGTTCCCCATCACGATGCGACCGCCCCGGCGCGTCACGCGGACGAGCTCACTCGCGACGTCGAACGGTCTCGGCGCGAACATCGCTCCGAAGACGCTGATCGCCAAGTCGAACGTGTCGTCCCCAAGCTCATGCAGATCGCATGCGTCGCCTTGCTGGAAGCTGCAGTTGGCGAGGCCGAGCTCCGTGGCACGCCTGTTGCCGGCATCGACCAGGTTGCTTGCGATATCGACCCCCAAGACCTCAGCGCCCAGGCGCGCGGCGGGCAGGGCTGTCGTGCCGTCGCCGCAACCGAGATCGAGGACGTTCAATCCCTCTGTGATCTCGAGCTGCTCAACGAGTGCCTCGCCGCTCTCGCGCATGCTCTGCGCTATCCGTGTGAAGTCGCCCTTCTCCCACAGTGCCCTGTTCGCGTTCACGGGCTTCGCCGTTACGCCGCTGTTGACCTGGACCTCCTGCATCGCTACCCCCTTCTGGTTTTTAGCACGAACGTTCGTTTCTCTTAATTTAAGGATAGTACGACCGATCGTGCTAATTTGTCAAGGGTGATGGCCGAGAGCTTGACGACGCACCAGAGCGCCGGCGAGCGCAGCCGGCAGACGATCCTCGAGACGGCTGCGCGGCTCGCCACCGTCGAAGGTCTCGACGGCTTGACGATCGGGAAGCTCGCCGAGGCTGTAGGAATGAGCAAGAGCGGCCTCTACGCGCACTTCAAGTCCAAGGAGGATCTCCAGCTGGCGACGATCGCCATGGCGCGCGAGATCTTCGACCGGGAGGTGACCGATCCGGGGCAGAGCGCAGCGCCTGGAGCGACGCGTGTCCTTGCTCTCTGCGATGCCTTTCTGGCACATGTCGAGGACGGCGTTTACCCCGGTGGGTGCTTCTTCGTCGCGGCGGCCGCCGAGATGAATGCCCGGCCCGGGGAGATCCGTGACCACATCGCCCAGTTCGTGGCGGAGTGGCTCGGGGCGATCGCGACGGCCGTCGAGCAGGCACGAGAGCTGGGTGAGATCGAACCGCAAGTAGAGCCGGGGCAGCTGGCGTTCGAAATCAACGCCCTGCTGTCGGCCGCCAACCTCGCCTACCCCCTGTTCGGCGATCCGACGGTCCTGCATGTCGCGCGCAAGGCGATTGCCGAGCGGCTCGACACGCCGGCCGACGAGGCAACGCGCGGCCCCATCTCATGAGCCAAGGACCGGAGCATCGTGCCGCCGGGGCGGAAGACCAAGCGTTCTTCCATGCGCTCGAGACGCACCGAGTGCGTGCCTTCACGAGACTGATGCGCCATCTCCCTTCCGACCCGCGATGCGCGATCTGCCGCGCGCCCTACGGAGGCATCGGCGGTCACCTGATGGGACGGATCGGTTTCGCGCCCAGCCGGAAGAATCCTCGGCTGTGCAACGCGTGCTTCGAGAAGGCGCCTGTGGGTGGTGTGGAGATGGAGGTCGGGGTCCTTTTCGCCGATGTCCGTGGCTTCACTTCGCTCGCCGAGCGCCAGGCGCCCGAAGCGGTCGCGGCACTGCTGAACCGCTTCTACGCCACGGCGGTCGAGGTCCTTTGCGAGCACGCGATCATCGACAAGCTCGTCGGCGATCAGGTGATGGCCCTCTACCTGCCCAGAGTCTTCCCGGGCGAGCCATCGACTCACATGATCGCCGACGCCGAAGCGCTGCTGGTCGCCGCGGGCTATGGCGATGAGGCCCCATGGATCGAGCTTGGCGTCGGACTGGACTTCGGGACGGCTTACGTCGGCAACGTCGGCTCTGGTGACGTCAAGGACTTCACGGCGATCGGGGATGTCGTCAACACGGCCGCGCGCCTTCAAGGCGCTGCGGAGGGTGGCGAGATCGTCTGCTCAAGCCGTGTGCACATGCGCTCCGGCGCCCCGACGGTCGGCCTGCAGCGGCGCTCGTTGGATCTCAAGGGCAAGCGTGAGCCGGAGATCGCGATGGTGCGGCGAGCCAGCCGACCGTGAGTTAGAGGCCGCCAGAGCGCAGACGCCGTGGCTCTTCGACGAGTGCGGTCCTAGTGGTGGTGGTAGCGCAGCATGATCTTCGCGCGCTTGAGGAGCTTCGGGGGTGAACTACCAAGGCCGGCCTGTGTCGCGGTGAAGTAGACGACCATGTGGTGCTTTCGCTTGAGCATGCGCATGCCCGCCGCGTCCAGCTTGACCGTGATCTTTCGCCGCTGGCCGCCGTGGAGTGTCACTGCGGTCCGTCCGATCACGACTCCCCGGCGCTTCTTGGCGACCGACGCCTTAGTGCCTGGGAAGCCCGTCGTGTATTCACCGGCGGAGAGCAGGTAGACGACCGCACACGGCTGGCTTGGCGGCCCGATGCAGATCTGTTCGGCCGTCACAGAGCTGCCCTTCGGGATCGGCGGGCTGATTTTGGCGGTCCCGCGGCTGACGGGGATCAGCGGTTTTTCGCTCGGACCCGTCGTGGTCGTCGTGGTGCTCGTGCCCGTAGTCGTCGTTTCGGTTACGAGGGAGGCGCCGACGACTCCCGCTAGACGCCCGATCGCGTCGGGGCTACTGGTTTCGCTGTCCCCCGTGAACCAGATGTTCCCCTTGTTGTCTGCGGAGATCGCGTAGGGCGCGTCGCCGGATCCCAGGTGATAGACGGTCGCTGTCGGGACCGCTCCCGGCACGATACGCACGAGCGCATTCGCGCCGGGGTGGCTGATGAACCCGAACTCGCTCACCCAGATCGTGCCATCCGGAGCCTCCGTGATGCGCTTCGGCGTGCCTCCGGAGAGAGCCGGGTCGATCGCCGTCATGGAGAAGTTCTGAAATTCGGTGTGGGTCGCGTTGAGGCGGCCGATCTCGTTGCTCGCGGTCGTGTACCAGACCGAACCGTCGGGCGCGATCGCCGTATCGGTCGGCGCGAGGCAGCCGTCGAGGCTCGGGCAGGACTCGAGCTCGTACTCGGTGTAAGGGCCCGTCAGGCCGGTCGCAGGAGCGGTGCCGAGCCGCCAGCCGGAGACTCCGCTTTCCTCGGCGAACCAGGGGTTGCCGTTCGGGTCGATCGTGATGCCGGACGGCTCAGGGTCATACCGCAAGGCGAATTCCGGTTCTGCTGGGGTGCCGCCGTTCTGGATCGCGAGGTTGGGAAGCTCGTGGACGTTGAGGCTCTCGTCGATCGAGGCGATGCGCTCACCTGGATAGGGCGCCACGTTGGTGAATCCGTGCTCGGTGAACCAGGCGAGATCGGTCGAGGACGAGAAGGCCACGTCCCAGATTTCTTCGTCTCCTACGCGGGTCGCGTTCATCCCCTGCGAGGTCCCGGAGACCACTTTTTCTGTTTCCGCATACCCCACGACGCCTTCGCTCTGGACGTACCAGACGCGGTTGTGAGCAGCATCAACGGCGACGCTGCGCACGCGATTGGCGCAGCACGGATACGGTTCCGCCGCGGGTTCGGGCGTTGGGAACACGCTGACGCCGTCGGAGGTGCCGGGACTGGCTTCGCCTGGAACGAGCCGGCCGATCCCGGGGGTATGCGATGCGTCATGGTTGGCGGGAAACCAGACGGTTCCGTCGGGCTGCACCGCGATACCGACTTCCGTCCCGATGCCGCTTGGCATAAGAAAGTATTCGGGGGTCGCTGCCCCGGCACCCGCCGTCGATACGAGCAACAGGCCTGCGACTACGGCGAGGGCCGACAAGTGGAGACGAACCGTTCTTGGCATCGCGCAGGAGCATACGCAAGGCGTTGAGGTGTATATACGTAGTGGCTACGTACACTCAAGCCCCCGTTGGGTAGTGCACCGAGCAGCTCGATCGGATAGTGCATCGCGAGCGCCAGCACCGGTCACGACGAGCGCATTCCTCTCGACCGCGTCTTCCGGGCGGCCGGGCGCGTGCCGGGCGGGCCGTCGGTCAGCCACGAGCGGTACCGTTCGGCTGGCCCAGAACAGCACAGGAGCGTTGACTGCAATGAAGGCGTACCGGCTTCGCAGTGTCACCCTGCATGGCAACCGCTACGCCTATCGCCAGGCCGGGGCCGGTCCGGTGGTGGTGCTGATTCACGGCATCACGTCGGACTCGACGACTTGGGCGCAGGTCATGCCCGGACTGGCCAAGCACTTCACGGTCATCGCGCCCGATCTGCTCGGCCATGGCGGGTCGGCCAAGCCGACGGGCGACTATTCGCTGGGCGCCCACGCGAGCCTCGTGCGCGACATCATGCAGGAGCTCGGACATGACCGGGCCAGTTTCGTCGGGCACTCGCTCGGGGGCGGCGTGGCGATGCAGATGGCCTACCAGTTCCCCGAGCGCTGCGAACGTCTGATCCTCGTGGACAGCGGCGGCCTGGGCCGCGAGGTCAGCCTGCTGCTCCGCGCGGCGACGCTGCCCGGTGCCGAGTACGTCCTGCCGATCCTCACGAACAGGCGGCTGCTCGATGCCGGGCGGATCGCGGGAAGAGTGATGGGAGCCGTCGGCCGACGGCCCGGTACGGATCTGCGCGAAAGCGCCCGCGGCCACGCGACGCTCGCCGACAGGGTCACCCGCGAAGCGTTCCTACGCACGGCGCGCTCGGTCATCGAGCCGAGGGGACAGCGGGTCGACGCCACCGATCGCCTGTACCTGGCCGAACGCGCGCCGATGCTCTTCGTGTGGGGCCAGAACGACACGTTGATCCCCGTCTCCCACGCCCACAGCGCGCACGCCCAGGTGCCATCCAGTCGTCTGGAGGTCTTTGAGGACTCAGGTCACTTCCCGCATCTGGACGAGCCCAAGCGCTTCGTCGAGGTGCTCGGCGAGTTCATCTCCACGACCGAGCCCAAAGCGCTCGAGGCGGATCGCTCGACCCGCCGGCGCCTGGCTAGACGCGCCTGAGGAGGCATCGTAAAGGGCGCCTGGCGACGATCGCGACAGGCACAGACGACGACCTGCTGCCAAGCAGAGCGCGACGTCAGGGCAGGATCATCGAGAACGGCAGATCCTTGTCGACGTTGCCTTCCACATTGTGGACCCGTACGAGCCACGTGCCGCCTGAAAGCAGGCCAACTGCCGCAAAGGCGGCCTCGAGGTCGCTCGGGCTCTCGTTGACGGTGGCGACAGCTATCGTCGCTGGGTTGCCGCGGAACCTGACTTGATAGCTCCCTTGTCCTTCTCGCTTCGCTTCAACGGCTTCGCCGCTGCAGCTGTACGCCGGAACAGTCGTGAACGTCGCAGGAAACGTGGGACTGGCAGGTATCGTCACGAACCCCTTGATCTGACCTGTCATCGACCCGCAGTCGCGTCGCGTGAATTCCGAGGCCGGCACTCCACCAAGTGACAGCGCGTTGGTCGCTGTGGCTGCGGTGAGGGCGCTTTCAGCGCTCGCCACTTTTACCGGGATGGTGCCGCTCGTGCCCGAGCTCAGCCCCGCAGCACCCGACGCGCCGGCCGGGCCCCGCGGCCCCTGCTGACCGGTCTGGTTCCAGACGATCTTCTGCTGGCCGCGGTGGCACTTCTTCCCGCTCTTCAAGAGCCTGAGCGTTCCTTTGGCGCTGACGCAACCCTGCAGCTTTCCGCCGCTCGTGAAGCCGCCGCTCGCCGCATAGGACACGCCACCCAGCGCGATGAACAGCGCCAGCAATCCCGGCGCGTTGTTCATGCAATATCTCCCAGCCCGCCTGATCACAATGCCTCCCCATGCAGCTCGAATCCGGTGTGGTCAGGGATCCTACGGCGTCACGTCCGGCGCGGCTCGACAGGAGCGCTTACAGGAGCGCGGGGATCACTTCACCCGCGAGGCGCTCCAGCTGCTGAGCGTCGTCCGTGAGCGGGTTGAGCAAGATCAGCTCAGCGCCCGCGGCCACCACAGCACGGACCCCCTCGATGCATTCTTGTGCTGATCCAGCCAGCAAGTGCTCGGACCAGTCTCCCCCGCCGTAGTGGGCTTTCAGCGAATCGTCGAGCCGCCGCCTCGCGAGCTTGGCGTCGTCCTCAACGTGTACGTACACGCGCTTTCCGATCCGGAACGTCGCCGGATCGCGACCCTGCGCGACCAGCTCCTCCCTCACGATCTCGACCTGCTCAGCGAACCCGGCCGTTGTCTGCGAGCCGGCGCCCATGAAGCCGTCGCCGTGCCGAACGGCTCGGCGCATGCCTGCCGGCACCCTGCCACCAAACCAGATCGGCGGGTACGGATTCTGCACGGGCTTTGGCTCCATCGTCGCGCCCCGCAGCCTCCACCAACGTCCGTCGAAATCGATCCGCTCATCCATCCAGCAGCTCTTCATCAGCGCCAGCGCCTCGTTGAATCGCGCGACGGGTTTGTCAGAGTCCACGCCGAACGCCGCGAACGGACGCTCGCGTCCACCGGTGGCGATCCCCACCTCGACACGCCCCTGGCTGAGGCAGTCCAGCGAGCTGATCGCCTTCGCGAGGTGAAGCGGGTTGTGCAACGGCAGCACGAACACGGCACAGCCCAGCCGCAACCGCTGGGTGCATCCCGCAGCGTAGGTCAGCGTCTCGAGCGGCGCGAGACTGCCGGAGGCACCGATCACCTGCTCCTGAACCCAGCCGCTCTCGAAGACATCGAGCTCCTCGACACGACGCAGGTGGCCGCGAAAGGTCTCGCCGTCGAAGCGGCTGCCACGAGCGTACTGCGGGATCGAGATCGCAAAGCGCATCGGCCGGAGGAGCTTAACGGCCGTGGTCGAGTCGCTCGCGACGCTCCGCCACAGGCCGGTCGATTACGACGGCGCCCTCGGCGTCAGCAGCGCGTCAGAACACCTCGGAGCGCCACGCGGGCTTTGCGCTGCGTGTACGGGGTGCTCGCCACCGTGCAGTTCGTGTAGGGAGTGTCGCCCGTCGAGCCGCCGTAGTACGTCGCCGGACTCGGGTCCTCGACAAGCGAGACCGTGCCGCTGACCTTCTTGTAGTGGTCGGCAAACCGGCCGACCACCGTCATCGTGATGCCGGTGTAGCCGTAGGCAGAGAGCTGCACGTCGAAAGTGAACGCGCCGCTGGGGTTGACCCGCACAGGATTGGCGGTACCTTCGTAGAAACTGCCGTGGTTGCTCATCTTCAGCGTTCCCTCCATGCACGTGATCGGCACGTTGGTGAGGCCAGCCCAGGCGACGCTCGTCGGCCGCCCGTGCGCACTGAGGAGCTTCTTGGTCAGAGCGTAGAAGCCGACCGAGGCGCCGGGGACGCCGGCGAGCTTCGCGGTGGCCGCCCCGTAATCACGTTTTGGCAGACCCGCCAGCGCAACACTCGCGACTGTCGCCAGTGCCGCGACGATGATCGCGAGCGTGAAGAACGCGCGCCGACCTCTGTCTCGCATGGCGCGCATTGTTGTTGGCGCACGCCGAGCTGTCAAGCGCTCGATCGGACAAACGGATGAAGGTCGGCTCCTCACCCTGCCCGTCAGTAAAGCTCGTACCACCCTCCATCTCGATCGGCTCACGAGCGTGATGGGTGAGCACGAACACCGGCGCGTGGTAAGGCGGCTCGGAACCCCACCATCCATCCCAGTCCTCATCCCACTCGCCGCGGATCGGCCCGAACATGTTCCGGTCCATCACATAGGCCTCACGCGGTCGCATCAACCAGCCCACCGCCATCGCATCCGCCTCGTTCGCGCGCTCACCACCGAGATGCCAACCATGGACCTCCCTGCCACGCTCCCCCAAAGGATCCTCACGACTCTGCCCCGGCCCAGCACCGCACGGAAGACGGCGGCAAAGCTGTTGATCAAAGACTGCTCTGAGCTGATCTGGGAGCCGATTTCGAGGCGATCCCATACTCGATATCGGACGCGCCTATGCGGCATCGGCGCCTTGCCGTACTAATCTTGACACTTTCGTACGGATTTGCCAGGATGGGCGCATGACTACTGTGAAAGCCGACGAGGTACGCATCCCCCGGCGAGCTCGCGATGCAGTTGCCCACCACGAGAAGGTGATCGTGATGAACCGAGAGCGAGCAGCGTTCGTCATCACGCACCCCGACGATCACGAGCAAGGGCCCAACCGACCTCGTGGACGCCGACTGCGCGATGCGCTGGCCAGTCTTGCCCAGGCCCCCCCACCCGACTCCGACTTCGGAAGCGACATGCAGGCGGTGCTCCGCGACGTGGGTTCAGCACCGACGGACCCGTGGGAACGCTCCTAGATACCACCGTCTTCATCGAGTTCGAGCGCGCAACCCGAGGAGCGCCAGCCGAACACGCGATGCAAACGGTGAGTAGGCGTTTGGAGGAACATCTCGGCCCCGAGGACGAGGTGGCAATCGCATCGATCACCGCATCGGAGTTGCTACACGGCGTGCACAGGGCAAACGAGCAGCATCGAGCCCAGCGTGAGGCCTTCGTAGAGGCCGTCCTGGCCGCCTTCCCCGCCCTCCCCTTCGATCTCTTGGCAGCACGAGCGCACTTCCGCCTCTGGGCTGGCCTCGCATCCAAAGGCACCGACGTCGGGGCCCACGACCGGATCGTTGCCGCAACAGCAATCTCGATCGGGTGGCGCATAGCGAGCGCCAACACCCGACACTTCGAGCGCATCCCCGGACTGAACGTCACACCTATAGCGCTGGCCTCGACTTGACCAACCATGGCAAGGCTCGCGAGGCATGGCCGATACTGGGCTTCGAAAACGCGCCTGGGCCTCATATTTGGTGTCGTGGCGCGAGCCTGCTGAGCTTGAATGTGCTCAGATCATCTGAGATTCGCTCAAACGGAACCACGAATGGAACCTCATACAAAGCTCGCCGCCACGCCGACAACGATCCGGCAGTCCGACTTGCCCTGCATATCAAACCCCCGTGTAGCCTGATAGTGTAATTAGCGCCTGCTCGAATGGATCGCCTACTTCGATTTGGCAGCAATTACCAATTGAGGGGGGAAGTCCATGGATATCTCCGCAGCAATCACCGATAGACGCCTTATTAGCTTCGTCTACGATGGGCACTCGCGAACAGCTATCCCGGCAGCCTACGGCAGACACGCGACCACAGGCAATACCGTATTGCGCGCCTACCAAATCGCAGGTACGAGTAGTTCACGGCCCGTACCACTGTGGGACTTGTTTCTCGTTGAGAAGATGACGAACTGCGTCGTGTTGGATGAGACCTTCACGTCCGACCCGCCAGCGTATGCTCGTGGCGACAAGCACATTGGTGAGATCTACTGCCAACTCTAGCAACGGTCGCTCCCGGAGCTAGCCACCGCCCGCGAAGGCGGCCAATTTCTCAAGTATGGCAGCAAGGTCTGTTGGAACCTCTACTCCGGATTGCAGCCCTTGCACAAGCGCAAGAAGATAACCAGGCTTCCTCTGTGGCGCTGAAGCCGAGGCGGTGCGCACCGCTCGCTCAATCGCGCTGCTGAACTTGGTCTCGCCGCGCATCGCGCCGAACCCTGCAGGCATCCATTCCACCCCGTCCGCCCGAAGCCACTCACGATTGGCTACTGCAGCCCACTGCTCATTACTAAACAAATCCTCCAACTCGCGGCTGCCTGCGAAGTAAATATCATCGGCGCCGATGCCAGCAGCCTTAAGCTTCTCGGGCTTAAAGAGCTTACCGTCTATTGAGTCGCTATCGACAAGAACGAATGCGAGGCGACGACCATTTTCCTTCAAGAATCTGACTACCTTCAAGGCCCCGTCGTTTCCGTTGCCAGAAATAAGTGCGATTCCCGCCGACTGCATACTCATGCCCGTAACGAGCCGGAATAGGATGGGAAGCGCCTGAACCTCTGTCGGCCCCTCGACACCAACAAAGCAGCGCTCGTGTAGGAGCACACTGTTGCGAAGTCCCATGGCCTCAGACACACGTACGAGGTAACGTTGGATGTCCTCGTGCTCGCTGCCCATCAGCCGCTCGGCAGTCGTGTACTCGTCGTCGAGGCGCAGGTGCACCACATCCTCGATTGCGACTCGATCGATGAGATTAAGGGAATGCGTTGCCACAAGCATACGGACACCTTGCTTCTGGCATTGGTCGCGAATCAGACCGATGAGTTCGCGCTGATGACCGTAATCTAGATGTGTGTCGGGCTCATCGTAAGCAATCACGACAGCTCGATCTTTAGAGGAGCGAGCGGCCAAGAGGTCACCTGTCCACTCCCAGATCGCCAGGTTGATCCGTCTCCGGCGACCAGCACCGGACTGATTGAGAGGGATACCGGCCCCGCCGGGACGCGCGGCCAACACATCGACGCGGCGAAAGCCCTCACTGAAGGTGACTTCTGGCTTTACCTGGATATCACTCAGCTCGGGGCAGCGCTCGCGAACGTGCTTGCAAAGCTCGTCGGCGCGAGCCTCCAACCGCCCCTGTACCTCACCCTCCACCTGACGCACAGGCCCGATTAGCTCGTTGTCGTTCAGTAGCTCGCGATAGGCCGTGTGCAGCGCGCTTCGGATCTGACTCTCTGGATCTGGCTCCTCCGTGGAGGAGAACATCATCATCGTCGGCAGGCAATCCAGCACCTCGCGCGGCGCCGGAACCCAAGCCTCTTCCCACTCTTGCGCCGCCGCGTGCGCGTTTAGCGGACCCAGCCAGGAGCCGCGAGCGCTGCGCTTACCGTTAGGTTCGAGATCGAGCTCGTCCGCCAACCGCCTCAAATCCGCGAGCTTTCTCCCTTCAAGCTGTCTCAGACGGATGTCGATCGGCTGCTCAGCCAGGATCTCGTAGCGTGCTGCGCCCTGCCGAGTGAGGACGCGGCGCAGACTGATCTGACGAGACAGCCCAAACTGCTTGGCGTCGGCTGCGCTGAGGGAGAATCGTCCTTCAACCACGATCTCATCGACTACGAGCGACTCGGTACCCTCAGATGGCGGGCCGAGCTTCGTGTAGTCGTCTGCGCTTGGCATCCATTCGCCAAGCAAGAAAGACACGGCGCGTAGCGTCGTGCTCTTTCCCCCATCGTTGGCGCCAGTAATAATCGTTGGGCGACGAACCGGGATCGCGTTGACTTCCGCGAGCGACTTGAGACCACGTACCGTGAACCACTCGAGTTCGATCACGCGCTTGGGTCTATTTGATACTTAGTACCGGTGACCCAGCGCCCCTCTCCCGCCCGATCCACCAGAGGGCACCAGAAGACTGTAGCCGGTCTCTGCGAGCGGCCCGAGAGATGCAACGAGATCACAGACACCGGCTGTGTGTTCGACGGCCCCCATTCCAATCCTGCGAACTTAGTGAGCCCTACGCGAGCGATAGCGCCTCCGCGCTGACCGAGCGGCCGTGCCCCAGCGGCCGAGATCTGCCGATAGCTCAAGCCACGCCTGAGCATGCAGCTAGTCAAGTCTCGATTTAAGCGAGTGCCGCCGCGAGCGCGCCGGCCTCGACCCGGACTGAGTGCGGAAGCGTGATCGTCAAGAATCCGTCGTTCTCGATGATCCGCCGTGCGTTGATGATTGTCACGCCTATCACTTCGCCCGCGTCGTCGTAGCGCACTCCGTGGCCCTCCGGCGTAAGTGCGGCCTCGGAGGCGTGGTTGTTGTCGCCGCGGCCGAGGTAGAGCACATCGCCCTCGGCGTCGTAGTGGCCGCGGTCGAATGTGATGTCATCAATCTTGACGTTCATGGTGCCCATCCGTCCGGGGAGCGTCCGTGCCCGTAGCCGAATGCCATCACGACCCGCGCTGGCTCCTGCGCAAAGTCTACGACGACCATCAGCCAGTGGGCAGGCCCCGCGCCGCGCTTGAAGAACCGCTCTCGTGCGGGCCATCGCTCTGCTTCCCGATAATCGGGCGACTCAAGCGTGTCGAGGACGGTCTTCAGATGCGGCTCAAGCTCGGCATGGCCGCTGTGCGGGTTCAGGATGTGCATCAGCCAAGTGTCCTCGAAGAGCACAACCCGCATTCCCTCGGGCGTCTTCGTCTCGGCTAGGATCAGCCGCTTGCTCATCGGCCCCTCGCCACTTCACAGTCTCTCCGCTTTTCGCGATATGCCTCTACAGACATGAAGGGCGAGGCTATCTACGCCTTCGGATTCCCGAACGCCCGATCGACTATCTCTACCTCTCGCTCATTCGGCGCATAGTCCGTGTAGCGCTGGACCCACAGCTGTCCCCGGCTCGCCTCGACCCATCACCGATACCACCGACCCCGCGACTGGACAGACCAGATGCACAGGGTGCGACTTGGCCCATATATGCCCCTTTATTCCGTTGGCCGTTTCGGTGGCCCCCGGTCATTGGTCCAAGGGCGCGAAACCGAGCGCCCTATACCGACAACTGGAGACATCGATGAGCTACCGCATGAAGATCACCCTGCCGGACCCAACAATGACCCAGCTGGAAACCCTCGCTGAGCAACGCGGAGAAGCACCATCCCGCATCGCGGCCCAGATCCTCTGCACCCAGATCTCCGAGCAAAAGGACGGACTACGGAGGCGCGAACGCATATCGACATCGCCGACCGCAGACGACATAGACCCTGACCGGCGCGCACCCTGGCTTGGGCCTTACGTCGGTGATCCCGAATGGCGCTCTCGGATGTGGGGCTCGATCGTCGCGCTTTACGGCCGTTATCCGCGCGAGCTGGCCCACCTAAGAGAGGGCTGGTGGGAGGACACGGCCCACGTCGAGACCCTTTGCGCACTCGTGGCCTGGCGAGACTGGATCGACCAAGCCGCAGATGACCCACGCCACGAGCTGGCGTTCCATGTGCAACTCGGCGAATACAGCCGGGAGCTTCGCCAAGACGGCGGCAGCGTAACGAGCACGTGGACGCCTGGTGCACCACCCGACGAGTGGACCACGGTCTTCGCTAGCCCGGGCGGGCTTACTGCCGCGCGTAGCGAGCCATCACGACCGCGAACGTAAGGAGGACGTCAACTGCACGCTGTGTTGTCTCTGGAATCTCAGTACGAGCGAGCGCCAACGAGAACCACACCAGCGCTACGACAAACGTCGCAATCTCCGTAAGTCCCTGTGCCTGATCCCGGGTGGGTATCCAAGCCCAAGCGTCGTCCAGCGTCTGCTCCGTAGCAACCTCGCCGTCGGCAATGCTCCCGTTGCCAACGGCGGCTCGGTCTACGGCGTCGCCGAGCGCTGCCTGGAAAGCAGCGAATTGGGTACCACCCAGAAACTCAGACATCCGCTTCTGCGCATCCAGCATCTCCCTGACCGGCCCGCCACTCACGAGATCAGACATCCGCTTCTGCTCGTCGAGCAGCCGCCTAAGCGGGTCGGTGTTGAGATCAGTCATAGACGTGCTCGGCCTGCCGACATTCGCTTGCGGTATCTGCCGACCATCGCAGCCCGCGTGACACGGCTCGTGGAACAAACGGAACCATATTGGAACCACGAAGCTCCTGATGGCCCAAAAAGTACTCACTTTGCAGGACTTCTCGTATGGGCGATACTGGGCTCGAAACCGCCGGAGACCCCTAAAACGAGCGCAGCCCCAGCAAATACAGGCCTCTACGTTCGCGTAGATCACCTGAGATCCGCTCAGATTGGTACCCCAAGTGGTACCCCGGCTATTTCGAGGGCGCCGGCGTCGTGACGGTGACGACCTTTGTGTCGCCCCCGGACGTGAGCTGCACGACACCGAGAGCGATCGTCGCGAGGGCGAGCAGGGCGAGCACGATCGTCAGGACAAGGATCCGAGCCTGAACGCCCAGATTCTGAGCGAGTCCCGACAGCTCCGAGACGGCTACCAGCTGACCTCGCTGGTCGCGCTCCAAGCGCGCGACAAGTCCGATCCGCTCGCGTATCTGCCAGTCCCAGAACTCGCGGAGGGCGACGTTGGGACGGTCGTAGGGGTAGCTAATCGTGAAGTCGAGGCCTCGCATCAGGAAGAGGTCCTCTCCGCTTGGCCGGGCGTCAATGTCGGCGCACAGGGCAGCCGCGTCACGCCCTCGCCGCAGCACTTCGAGTTCGTCGCGTGCGATTCGCTTCGTGAAGCGGGACAGCCGCTCGTGGCTAGCAAGCTCACGATCGCGAGTCGCCGCGAAGTACGTCTCGAAAGCTTGGACCAAGCGGAGTGTCGTCCACCCGAGGAGCGTCGGCTTCACGCGGTCATCCAGGTAGTGCAGCATCGCCCACCGGGCTTCCTCGTCGCCCTGCATACTGAGCAGCTTGGACGTGAACACGTCAACGGTCCGCGCCCCGAGGATCAGCGTCTGCGGTTCCTCGCGTTCGGGGAGGGCCAGCGTCCAGCCCGGCAGGGAAGGGCTCGTGGCGACGCCGTCCCGCGGGAGGAGTCCGAGCAGTTCGCGGTAGTCATGGTGAGACCAAATGACCTCGTCGTCGGCGAACAGTCGAGCGCGCGCCGTCGTGACGACATCGAGAAAAGGCAGAGGCGCCTCGAGGTCGGTGAATGCTCCCGACAGCCGCTGGCTTAGCCAGGACGAGAGTCGCCGGTGCATTGCATTGCGGCACCGTTCGGCCTCCAAACCCTTCCGCCCGGCGGGTCCGTAGACGGTGTGACCTCCCCGGCCCGACGGGATGTAGGTCGTCTCGTAGTCAGTGTTGGCGATCCGGTCCAGCGCGTCGCCGGCTTCCTCGCTCCATTCGGCAACGGCGATGAGCACAGTTAGCGACTGAGTGACGGTGCCGAGCCACAGACGCAGACTCTTGACGCCTTCCGGCAGGGGCTCGACGCGCCTGTCGCCGAGTGGATCTAGCACCGTCCCTGACTCCAGCAGGGTGACGAGATCCCTCCAGCCGCCGCTCATCCCGCTCGCGCGAAGCGGCGAAACAGGATCGCGCTCTCTGTCCCAGGATCGCCGCTCGTCCCAGCCAAGGTCTTTCAATCGTGCTTTGAGCGCGGCGATTTGAGACGGCAGGTAGGCCTCCGTGACGAAGCTCAGGTGCCATTCGACTGCCTCGTGAGGCGGGGGTCGGCTTTCTTGCCTCTCCTCTTCGTCCATTGGGCGATCCGCTTTGCGCATCGCCCGCAGGAACTCATCCTGAAGCGCCGGTTCTGCCAAACGCCAATTTCCCTTCACGTCCGGCTCCTAGGCGACCGCTGGCGCGACCTCGGACGCCGATCGCTGAAACGCCGCAGCGACTAGCTCTGCGTCGCGTGCGCGCGGCGCATAGTCGGCATAGCGCTGGGTTGTCTCGATGTCGCGGTGCCCCATCCACTCCTGCAAGGTGCGCATCGGGACGCCAGCGGCGGCCATCGCGGTCCCGAAGGTATGCCGTAGGTCGTGGAAGCGATGCGACTCGTCCAGCTTTGCGACCTTGAGTGCCTTGCGCATCCGGCGCAACACACCGGCCTTGTCGAGCACCGGGTCGGTCTCCCCCGCCCTCGCCGGGTCCGCGAACACGAGCATGTCGTCGGCCGGTTCGCCGCTGGCCTTATAGAACCGCTCCAGCTCTCCGCCTACCTCATCGGCCATCGGCACACTGCGACTCGACCGCTTCGACTTGGGGGTGCCGAACTCGCCGAGCACATAGTTGGAACGCACACGGACACAGCTAGCGCTCCAGTCCACGTCGCGCCAACGCAGCGCGATCAGCTCTCCGAGTCGCAGGCCGGTCATGGCGGCGGTGCGGTAAAGGGCACAGTCAAGCGTCTCGTAGGGACCCGGCCGGGCGGCCTCTACGAGTGCATCGACCTGGTCCAGCCCCAGGTACCGGAACCCCTCGTGCTGCGGCACGGCGGGCAGTTCGAGCCCGTCGCAGGGGTTGTGTGTCGCCCACCGTCGCCGCGGGTGGCGGGCAAAGTTGAACAGCGCGGAAAGCGTCCCGATGTAGTTGCGGATCGACTTCGGCCCGATCCCCTTGCCCTCAAGCGTGGTGAGCAAGTCCACCACGTCCTCGTACGTGATCGAGCCGATCGATTTCTCTGCGAAGTAGGGCTCCAGGTGGACCCTAAGCGCGGACCTGACCGCAGTCCTTGTCGAGAGCTTGCGGCCCATCCGCTCCAGATGCGTGAGGTACCTGCCCCCAACCTCTGCGACGGTCAACGCCTCTGAAGCGGGAACTACCGGCTTGACCTCGGCGATCAGCCTGCGCAGCTCGGCCTCGGCAGCGCGACGGGTTAGACCGTCACGCGAGCCGTCATCTCGCTTGGGGCCGATCTTCCGCTTCACTTGGACGCCGTTGTGGCGCCACTTCCCGTACCACGTTGCGCGGCCCGCGCTGTCGGTCCGCTCGAACAGCGCGCCGGTCCCATATGAGCGTCGCGTCGCCATTACGCCTCACCTCCAGGCAGCGCGATCAGGTCGAGGATTACGTCTTTGCCCGCGCCGGGCAGGAACGCCTGCCTGATCGCCGCCGGGCCCCCGCCCTTGAGAGTGATCTTGATCCGGTCCTCGCCGTACCACGCGATGTTCACCTGACCGAAGGCATGATGTTGACCAGCCGACTCCGTGGGGGTCAACACGAATTGACCCTCCGGATCGAGGTCTACCTGCGCGATGTAGGTCGCGTTCGATGGCTTCGGTTTGACACTAATGGAGGGCATCTTTGGCCTCTCCCTTCTCGGCGCGCTGTGCTGGGCATACGCCGACTGTGTTGTGCGAACCGGGTCAGCACTTCCCGGCTGGATCACTATATCCCGCTGACCGAGTGCTTAACCACGGCGATGTCGGCCTAGGTCTGATCGAGCGCCTTCTCCCAGCCGACGGGCAGCTTGTTCTTTGAGACGACCGGCTTCTCTCGACCACCGATGGTGACGCGCGCATGGACCGTCGGCGGGCGCGTCCAACCGGTCACGCTCCCGATGGCGTCAGCGTAAGCGGTCGCCAGGTACGCCTCGATCGGCCAGCTCGCATCGCTCTCGCCCTCTAGGCGTCGCGGGAGAGCCCGCTGCAGCCCCGTGTGTCCTATCGCTGAAGCAGAGATCCACGTCCGTCACCGACGTCGCTCCCCGTCCTCGGTTGTAGACCTTGACGAGGTAGACCGGTTCCTTGAAGCCCTGTCGGACGAGACCTTGAAGCTCATCCGCGGTGGGCGCTTTCGCGAACGATGCGACGTTGTCGCCGAACACCATCCCGGCGTGGACCGTCACCTTGACCCGGCTGCCCGAGATGGCGACGCTCCACGCCTGCCAGCCGAACGAGAACGCCGCCAACGCGAGCCCCAGCACCGCGATGACCGTCGTCGCAGTGTCGCCAGTGTGGAGAACGATCGTCTGGCCGGCAAGCACCCGCAGAACCTAGCGGTCGGTTGATGCCGCCGGAGCCGTGGCGAGCAACGCCGGTAGTTCCCACTCCAAGGGCCGCATCAGCTCGTGCTCGATGCGATGCATCGGTTTGATTGCATCGGAGATTGGTACCCCATTGGTACCTCGACGCCTCCAGATGATGCCGGAATCCCGCATTGCGATACGGTTTTCTGCGATGGGCGATACTGGGCTCGAACCAGTGACCTCCGCCTTGTCGAGGCGGCGCTCTCCCAGCTGAGCTAATCGCCCTGGGATCGGCCAGAAGGGTATCAACGCGTAGCCGGCCAGCTTTCCGTCCTCTGCAAAGCCGCCCGCGAGCGATCAGCCATCCCGCCGAATCGGGCCGAGCTGTGCGCTACCGATGACGCCCGACGCCGGACTTGCGCCCGTAGAGGATGCGACCCGGGATCGGCACTGGGCTGACCCGCCGGACCGCAGTGCCGAACAGCAGCCGCGGCTCGAGCTTGGCCACCAAGCGCACCAGTTCGACCCTCTCCCCTGCGCTGAGCGTCCCGCGTTTCCTAGCCGAGCCCAGGACCAGCGATCCCAGACGTCTGCGCTCCTCCGCGTCGAGCTTCTTCAGGTGCCGTCCCGTCATCAGGGCCACCTCGCCCACTAGGAGCAGCCGCGCGAGCGGAACTGACTTCGCCACCCTTCTCGCCGTCGATGCGCCCAGCGCGGCCATCACCTCACGCTAGACGGTCCCCACGTCGAGCTCAGTAGGCCCGGATCGGAGGACCCGTGTAGCTCACTCCTTCGGGGCTCTTCCATCGCACTCGCCACACGGAGGCGGCGACTTGGGAGGAGTGCGTCCAGTAGCCAAGGGAGTTTGTCTGGACCCTCGCGAGCACCGTAAAGCGCCGCGACCCGCGGCGCTCGGCTTCCACAGTGACCTGGGTGGCATCCCCCGCGGGCCGCACATAGCCCCAAAGCGAGTAGCCGCTGCCTCGCCTGTTGACCGTCAACGGCACGGGGAAGCCCGCGAACAATGGCTTCGGCTTGCCGTTGTCGTACTCCAGCCCCGTCTGGAAGCCGACGTGGTTGCGGCTCTTTGGAGTGTCGTCGCGCAGCAAGTACTGCGAGAACGACGCCACCCGGGGGTTCGAGTAGGCGATCCGTTCGGCGATCGCCTGGTACTCCACCTGTCGGGCGACTGGAACCCCGAGGAAACGATTGGGCGTGCCGATGACCCCGAACTCCGTGATGTAGATCGGGAGGTGGGACGGGATGGCTCCTGCTCGCGCGGCTTTGTCGAGGGCGCTCGTCATGCGCGAGAGGACACCGATCGTGACCGATTCGGGGTTCTTGGGAACGTGGAAGGGGCCGGCGATGCTGGCGTAGGGGTGGAGCCCCCAGCCGCTGACCTGAAGCTTCGGACAGGAGCGAGCGCGCTTGTACCGGACGCTCAGGCACAGCACGCCCCTCATGAATGTGATCGGGGAGACGTTGTGGTTCCTGCCCCTGACGGGCCGGCGGGGATGAGCTTCGCCTTCCGGAGCCGTTTCGCCGATCAACACCGTCGGATGGGCCAGCCCGGCCGCTTGCAGACCGGCGTAGCCCGACGTATAGAGACCGCGGTAGATCGCCGGTGAGGCCGGTGTGCCGTTGGTGTTGAACTGCGGTTCGAGGAATTCGTGGTGGTTCGGCTCGTTCCAGATCGAGAACAGCGATGCCTCAGAGCCGTAATGGCGTCCCACTGCCGTCATGAACGAGCGGAACTGGTTGGCATCGGGCTTGAACAACAGCGAACGACCGCTAGGGTTGCCCGTTGCCCAGCGCGGCACAGGCGAGGTGACCGTAAGCAGGATCTTCCAGCCGCGTGCGTGAGCTTCTTCGATCAGCGGGTCGTACTCGCTCCAGTTGTAGCTCGCCGGGTCCGTCGCGTCGAAGGACGGCCGGTGCACGCTGTCGGCGTCGGGTGCCACCGTGTGCCAGGCGAGCTCGACCCGCACCGCCCGCACGCCCAGCTTTTGCAGGGTCGCCATCGTCGCCGGTCTCGTCGCCGGATTCAGCAGCAGCGCCGGTGACTCGAAGAACGTCGGCTGGCTGTGTGAGGCTGAGGCGCCCGAAGCGAGCATGGCGGCCGCCAGCAGCGTGGCGAGCAAGGCACAACTGAGCTTGCGCAGACGCGACATTGTTTCTCCCTTCAGCTCGGCGCGACCAGCCGGACGCGCCCAGTCGCCGCTCGGGGATGCGGCGCTGAGGTCGGGTTCGCAGCTAAGACACCCGAGCCGCTCTCGGGTTGCGGTGCAGAGCCGGTCGGTAGGCTTGAGCCAGACTTGGCGACGTGGCGGAGTGGCTACGCAGCGGCCTGCAAAGCCGTCTACACCGGTTCGATTCCGGTCGTCGCCTCTGTGCAAAGCGCCGCAAAACAGGGCTACCCAGTGATATCGCGTGTCGGTCACGGGGCCCGAAATGCGCCAAGTCTCCCCAAAACGGCGCCGCTTGCGGGTATGAAAGGGGCGCACCGAGCGGTGCGCCCCTCCCCCAGCCGGCCTGAACCCAGGGTCTAAGCAGCTCGTCTGAGCGGGATCACATTGGCCGAGTCCCCACACGGCGGGTCTTAGGGCGTGCCGACGCGCTCGCCCCAGAGCGCCGTGAGCTTCGCCGCGCCATCGGCGTCGGGTGCGTAGTGGAGGTAGCGTTCGGTCGTGGTGAGCTGGCAGTGGCCCCGGGGCAGCTGAACCTCGTGGACCTTAACCACGCGGATCGCCTGGGTGCCGACGTATGGCGCAACTCGTGCAGCCGCAGGCGCGGGAGCCCCGCTCGTTTGCTGGCGCTGATGAACCGGCGGTAGACGCCTGTGCCGTAGATCGGCTGTCCGGGGTTTGGACTCGTGCTGATCGGCACGAGTCCCAGCTTTCTACGACTAGGGGCCGTGCCGATGGATCCGCCTAGCGGAGAAGGACCAACTCTTCTACCGGACGACGAAGTAGTTTGGCGCCTGAGACGCCCGTTCGCCATCGCAGAATCAGGGGCACCGGACCTTGGTTGAACAAGTGAGAGAGCTCGTAGATTGAGGAGCGGCGCCGCGGTTTCGCTTTGCCGCCGTTCGCGCTTTCAACGGGTTCCCTAAACACCTCGACATGTCTGGCTAGTTTGAACTCCCTGACGCCGCGAATGGTGTGCTGGGCGAGTAGCTGACCGCGCTGGAGAGCTTCGTCTCTTGAGCCGGATCGCATGATGAGCCATGGCTTGTATGCAAACGGCGCAGGGGTGTCGGCGAGGATCACGTTCGTCCCTGGACTGAGATCCTCGACGGCGTAGAGCTCGACTGGTAGCTGGCGACCCGTACGGGGTGCAGGAAGCCGTTCCAGGAGATGGGCGCCGGCCGTCGTCGCTTCGATCCCGCGGGGACTGTTCGCGATCCGCTGTTCGGCGGGCGTCGGAGCTGCGGAGAGCGAGAAGTTGAAGACCCATTCCGCGGGCGAGCTAAGAACCGTCTTGCGCTCGGTTCCCGCCACGAGCTGTAGCGCTGCGACGGTCTGTTTCTCGTTCAGCGAATGGACCGTCCAGGATTCTACGACCCGTTCGTGCAATCGCGATTCGTACAGCTGTCTCCATGCATCGAATTCCCAATAATGTTCTTCACGCAGCAGACGGGGCGCGACAACGGCAGGGTTCGGCGACGGTTCTGTCTGAGCCGCTTTGGCGTTCCTCGCTTCAACCGCTTCACCGTCGTGCTTGATCCGCAGATATTCCGCAGGGGTCATTTCGCGTTCGGCAAGTTCAGTGACTTTCTGATGCGACAAGCCATCGCCTGCAGGACCATTGTCTGCCAGAGCCACCATCGCTCCCACCACCGCGGCACACACAGCCGCCATAGCCGTGAAGGCCACGAGACGTCTTTTTGTTCGGGAGAGACCGTGCATGTCCTTCGCTCGTTTCGTCGCCCAATCTAGTGGCAAACTGCCGACGCACGAGCCGTTGTGCCGGCCGGCGCGTAGCAGCCTGGCGGTAGCCACCGTCGATACCGCTGCAGGCCTGAGAAAAGTTCGTCGCGTTTGGCTTCCTTGATTAGTGTCGTGATGACTCGACCTAGCAGGGCGTAGGCGTTGCCGCTGTCGTCGGGAGCGACACCAAGGATAAATCGCACATCCTCGGATCGGAAGCAGTCGTCTTCGCTGCCCTCACCCGAAACTTGTAGCTGTAGCGCAGCAGGGTCGATTCCGAACTCTGCGGCACACCATGGTAGGGGCCTACCTGCTTCGGTTTGAACTCCCGTATCGCTCCGTCGCCCTTGGTTCCGTCATACCGCTCTCCCGTCGGCGACATCAGGATGGGAGTGCTTTCGAGATGGCTCGTGTCGTACCACGGCACCCAGTAGATGTGGGATGTACCGCCTTCGCAGTCGTAGTCACGCTCGATGTCGACGCCCGCCCCGTATGAGCGGTATCCGGCATGAACTTCGCCAGAGGTTTCATACACGTAGGAGCGGTACACCGGTGAGTTGGCTTGTTCGGCGATTCCGTGGAGGTGCCCGTTGCACCACCCGTCAGGCGCACCACCCGGGATCGGGACGACTCGTGCATTTCTTCCGAGCAGTCCAAATGCGACCACCGGGGTAGAGACTTCGGGGAGTGATGTAACGCCGCTGCCGTCCGTATTGACGGTGTCGGTAGCGTAGGGAGAGACCGAGAAGCTGCCGCCGAATCCCGCTCTCAAGTACATCGTGGGCCGGGCGGGGACGACGACGGTGCCGGTGGGACCGAGTGCGGGTGCCCCGTGGTCGAGCACGTCGCCGGAGCGGGTCGTATCGAGCGCTGTGAGGCCGGTGCCGTCCGTGTTGATGCGGTAGAGGTGGCGTACTTTGCTGGCCTGCCCTAGCGGGTCGGCCTCAGCGTCCTCGTGTTCGGTTCCGGTGAAGACGATCTGGTTTGCGTCTGGAGTGAACACTGGGTTGTCGATGTCGCCGATGCCAGATGTAGCCAAGTGCTGGGGGTCGGTGCCGTCGGGGGCGGCGATGTAGAGATGATCGGCGTTGACGTATGCGAGCTTCGACCCGTCCGCGGCGTAGGCCGGTGATTGCTGTTCGCCCATGTAGGTCCGGCGACGCATGACCCGGCCGCGCTACGCTCATCGACTCTTGAATGCTGTCGCAGCTGGTCGGCGGGACTTGGGGGTTGGGCTAGGTGTTCTTGAAGCGCTTGGGGAACGCGATCGGCGAGGTCGATGCCCAGCTCGCGCATGACCTCGACAACCTCGGGATGGACGTGCTCGTCGGGAGTCGTGCCCGCCGAGAGCGCGAAGTGGCGGCCTTCGGCGGCGCGCTCGAACAGAGCTTGGCTCATCTGCGAGCGGCCCGCGTTGTGCAAGCAGACGAACAGGACGGTCGCCATCTAGCCGCCGATTGCCGGTTGCCCGACGGCTCGCTCGTGGTGGGGTACCACCAGCTCGGCAGCCTCGCCGGGCATCACGTCCGGGTAGAGCGCTCGTATTGCGAGGATCGCGCAGGCGCCGCCGATGAGCTGCGCCAGCACGAAGCTCGGGACGGAGGCCGGCGCGATCCCGGCGAAGGTGTTGGAGAACATGCGCCCGGCGCTGATCGCGGGGTTGGCGAAGCTCGCCGAGCTTGTGAAGAAGTAGGCCGCGCCGATGTAGGCGCCGACCGCTGCCGGCGCCGCGCTCAGGCGCTTTGTGCGGGCCAACGAGAAGATCACGAGCAACAGGCCGGCGGTGGCGATCGCCTCGGAGAACAGGTGCGCGCCGCTCGCGCGATGGTGCGTCGAAATGCTGACGGCCGCCAGCGCGAACATGCCGTTTGCGGTGATCGCGCCGAGCACGCAGCCGGCTACCTGGGCCGGTATGTAGGCGAGCGCGTCGCGCCAGGAGATGCCGCCGAACGTCGCGTCGGCAAGCGAGACGACCGGGTTGAAGTGCCCGCCCGAGACGGGACCGAACATGAGGATGATGCTCGCCAGTCCCATCGCGGTCGCTGCTGCGTTCTCGAACAGCTGTAGCCCCACGTCGCCCGGCGAGAGCGTCTGCGCCGCGATGCCCGAGCCGATCACGAGCGCTGCGAGGAATGCCGAGCCCAAAAGCTCGGCGAGCAGACGACGCGCGAGCGGCGGTTCGACCATGCCCGGATCCTATTACATCGACAAATATAACTTTTATTGATATATATAGATTGATGTCCGTCGATCTGGAGCTGGCGCCCAAGCAGAAGCGAGCCAACGGCTCGCCATGTTGCGAGCCCGTCGTCTACCCCGACGTGCAGCGCGAGCAAGCGCTGCGCATGGCCGACGTCGCAAAGGCGCTAGGCGACCCGATCCGCTTGCAGCTCGTCGACGTGCTGCGCAAGCACGCCGGCAAGGTCTGCGTCTGCGAGCTCGTGCCGCTGTTCGACATCTCGCAGTCCACGCTCTCCCACCACCTTGGCAAGCTGCGCGCAGCCGGCATCGTGGACTCCGAGCGCCGTGGTCTGTGGGCCTACTACTACGTGATCCCCGACGCTCTGGAGGAGCTGTCCACATGGCTGAGCTGACCGCTGCCGAGACGACCGCCGCCGACCCGTGCTGTGCGCCCGAGCAGCAAGCAAGTTGCTGTGAGCCGAGCGCCAAGGCCGACTGCTGCGGGCACGAGGAGGGCTGCGGTTGCGCCGCCGGCAGCGACCCGACCCACGCGACTGACGTGCGCGAGCAGGTGCGTGAGCGCTACGCCGCCGCCGCAGTCCAAGTCACCACGACCGACCCCGGCGCCGGGTGCTGCGCGCCGAGCGAGACGTTCGACGGCGGCAGCGAGATATTCGGCGCCGCCCTCTACGCGCTCGACGATCGCGAGCAGCTACCGGACACCGCCAAGCTGGCCTCCCTCGGCTGCGGCAATCCGACCGCCGTCGCCGAACTGCACGAAGGCGAGACGGTCCTCGACCTCGGCTCCGGCGGCGGAATCGACGTGCTCCTCTCCGCCCGGCGAGTCGGGCCAACCGGCAAAGCGCACGGGCTCGACATGACCGACGAGATGCTTGCCCTCGCCCGCGAGAACGCGCGGAAGGCCGGCGTCAAGAACGTCGAGTTCCACAAGGGCTACATCGAGGAGATCCCACTCCCCGACGCGAGCGTTGACGTGGTTATCTCCAACTGCGTCATCAACCTCTCTCACGACAAGCCCCGGGTGCTGCGCGAAGTCGCGCGAGTCCTCCGGCCCGGCGGGCGCTTCGCCGTCTCCGACGTGATCGCCGACGAAGGCATGGACGACGCGACCCGCGCCGATATGCAGGCATACACCGGCTGCATCGCCGGCGCGCTGACCCACCATGAGTTCACACAGGTCCTCGCGGACGCCGGCTTGACGAACGTGGACATACGTGAGACACATCGCGTTCACCCACAAGCAGCCTCCGCGATCGTGCGCGCGCAAAAGCCCATCAGCCGGCAAGCCGGTCCCGTTGCGGATCTACCGATGGCTCCGGGCTGCGCGCTTGACGAGTCCGGGCTCCGTTCACAGCTCGAGCGCTACCGGCAGATCGGCCGGAACGCTCGCCTGATCGAGCGCACAGCCCGCGGCCTCGTCGTCGACCTCGATGAGAGCGTGGACGCCGAGCTGGTCACGGAGGCAATCGCGGTGGAGCGGAAGTGCTGCCCGTTCTTCCGTTTGGGCTGGGAGCCGAATCGGCGGAGACTCACTGTCTCGGTGCCCCAGGCCGCGCACGAGGCGGCGCTGGACGCAATCGCGTCCGCTCTAGACGTCCAGCGGTCAGACTGAGCGGCGAGATGCTTAGGCGGCCGAGGATCTCGTAAAGACGGCCTCTCAGACCACTCGGCACTCAGGTCTCCGGGAGATGCGACCAGGCTCGGCTCCCAATCCCTCACGCGTTTGGACAGCGGAGCTAAGATTCTGCTCGCGCCGAGATCGCTAGCCCGAAGGGTCCTTCAAGTCGCCGGGCTTGACGAAGAGCCGCGACAGCAGTCCGTCTTGCAGGCGCTTTGGGGGCTCTCCGTCTGTCTGAAACGGCAGGCGCTCTGCGAGTCCGGTCATCTCGAAGAGGGCCTGAACCTGCGGGGGGCCGGGGATCACGGTGAAGTCGCAGCTGGCCTCTTGGCAGAGCTCGTGCGCAACGAGAGTGCTGCGAAGACCCGATGAATCCATGAACCTGAGCCTGCGCAAGTCGAGGACGATCTCTGCTGCTCCTTGAGCGCACAGACCCCTGACGGCGGCTTCCACATCGGAGGCGACAAGCAGATCCAAATCCCCGCTCAGGACGAGTGTCTGTCGGAGACCGTCCGCGTGGGTCCCTATTTGGAATGTCGGCGATCTACTCTCGGCAGCCATGAGCATCCTCCTGCTGTGAAAGATGGTCGCGATGTCCCCAAAACGGCACTCCTGTGGCGTTGAGTCTCATCGCTGCCCTGCGAGCGACGCGAGCCCCGGGCGCTGCCCGAGGTCCGCGACCTGACCGATTCTACATTTCTGGGCATCCGATGCAAGCGTTCTCAGGGCCTTGAGCGGAGCGTTTTCCGTGCCTTCTCCCATCCGTCGGGCACTCCCTGGTTGACCCCTGTCCCAGCGGGTATCGCGAACATCAACCACAGAGAGACAGGAGGATCGCAATGGCTCCCCAGACGAAAGCTGAACGCTCCGAAGCAGCCAAGAAGGCCGCGAGGACGAGGCAGCGCAACAAAGCCAATGAGGCCGGCGGCAACGCTCAGCGGGCCGCCAAGCAGGCCGCTGGCGCAAGCGGTGATGCCATCAAGTCAGTCGGTCAAGCGCTGAAGGCAGCGGGGAAGTCAGCCTCGCCGCGATCGAAATGAACCAGAGTGTGAATACGGTATCCGTGCCGGGGCCTTGAGATCACATCGGGAAGTTGATCGAGGATGAATGAGGAGCCGACGGCGTGGCTGCCCCCGCGCCTCCTTCATGCGAGACCGACGGTGTTCCTCATGAGCGGATTGGTGGGTCCGTGGATGCTCGAAAGCGGCGGACGTTCCTCGAGCACCACCCGGCATGACTCCATGGCGTGATCGCCCGCCAGAGGCGGCAGCGCGATCGAGCCACCGGCATTCGCATCGGCGAAGTCACGTCCTAGAAACCTGGTCTGCGCGGCGACGAGTACGGCGTAGGCCATTGCCGAGAGGTCACGAAGCGGCTGATGGCGGTTCTGGCGGACGCCGAGATCGACCTGTGCCATCCCGCCGAGTCCGATGGCGGCCCAAACGTCGATCAGCATCGCGATCTCGACGCCGTAACCGGCGGCGAAGCTAAGGCTTTCGAGCAATGTCCTCCGAGCCGCCGTCTCGCCGGCGAGAGGCTGGTCGAATACGGCCAGCTCCGGCGCATGAAGGTTCAGCAACGGCCTCGCCATCAGCTCGGTGACTCGACCGCCACCGTCTGCGAGGACCTGTCCGCCGCTGCGGAACGGCCGTCGGAAGGTGCCCTTGACGAACTGCACTTCGGGGTCGCACAGCAGCGGACCGAGCATGCCGAGCAGGAACCGCTCGTCGAAGCCGTCCGTATCTGTGTCTGCGAACAGGACGATCTCGCTGTCGCTGGCCGCAAGACCTCGCCACATCGCATCGCCCTTGCCCAGGGCCGCGCCCATCTCGCTGAGCAACTCGCTCTCCTGCTCGACGCGCACCCCGCTCTGTGCCGCAATCGCAGCGGTACCGTCTGCTGACCCGGCGTCGATCACGATCGCCTCGTCGAGCAACCCAGCACCTTTGAGCCTCATCGCCGTCTCTGTCACGGGCCCAATCGTCGCCGCAACTTCACGGGCCGGAAGTACCACGGCGATCGAGGCACGCTTGGCCTCCAGCAGCCGCTCGAGCGTGAACTCGCCGGCCCCGTAGGAGCGCCGTGCACGCCAGTCCGCGCTGGCCAGGTCGTGCGCAAGGCCGCGCGGAGCGCGCCCGCTGGTTCGCGCCGAAGTACGCACCCGGACGCGATCGCTGCGGTGGATTGCGACGCCCTGGTGGACAAGCGCGTGCTCCAGCGCCTCGTCCTCCAGCGCCGCGCGCACCGGCAGACCGCCGCAGCGAACGTAGGCGGCTGCGGTCAGCGCCAGCGATGCACCGCTGAACTGATGGTGCTCGATAACCGCTGAGGTGGCGCTCAGCCTCATCGCGCGCCGCGTTCTCGCAGCGACGGCATGCTCTCTCGCCGCCAACGTCTCAGGCACGAGCGTCTCGGCCTCTTGGACGTCAAGCTCGATTCGTCCACCGATCGCCTCGGCGCCCGCGTCGAGCAGCTCGAGCTGGGCGCAGAGCCAGTCGGCTGCCACGACGCTGTCGGCATCGGTGCTGGCGATCAATCCATCCTCGCGGCCGACACTCAGCAGGCGCTCGCATGCAAGGTCCATGCCCAGGTGCCGTGCGCGCCCGACACCCTGCGGGACCACAAGCTCGATCTGGTGCAACCGCAAACCGGGCGTCTCGCCGGCGATGCGTCGAGTGACCTCGGCGGTCGCGTCAGTGCAACCGTCGAGGATCACGATCACCTCGTATTGCTCCCATGACACGGCCTGCTGGTCGCACAGCGCGGCGACGCATGCCGCGATCCGCTCCTGCTCATCGCGGGCGGGCACGACCACCACCGCGCGCAGCGCAGACTCGGGCGCGGGGAGCCCACCCGTGTGCACCGCGGTCTCGATCACGGCGACTGCGCTCCGCGGCGAATCAGATCTCGACCCCGTTCATAGTCGCGGTCCCGTCCGCTGGTGAGCACGCCGACGAGGGAGCCCGCACGGGTGTACCAGACGGTGAACGCCCCGTCGGGGTGACCGACGAGTTCACTGGAGTCATAGCCGTCCCCCCAGGCTGCGTGCTTCAGCGTGTGCTCGCCGATCGTCGACCAGAACCCCGGCACTTCCTCCCAGGCGGCAGTTGCTCCCGCGAGTGTCCTGCCGGCGATCTCTCCGTGCGCGAGCGCATCGCCCCAGTGTTCGACGCGCAGCCGACGTCCGGCGCGCACGTTCTCGGCGCACGCGACGTCGCCGACGGCGAACAGCCGCTCGCAGGCGCGCATCTGCGCATCGACAAGCACCGCTCCGTCCTCGACAGGGACCTGTGCCTTTTCGGCCAGCCCACCGCGTGGTCTCGCTCCTGTTCCGAGCAGCACCCACTCGCCCTCAAAGCGCCGTCCGTCCTCCAGCAACGCCGCGCGGCCGTCCTCGATCGCACGAACCTCCGCGCCGGTCACGACCTCCACGCCGAGCTCGCGCAACCAGTCGCCGATGCGAAGTGCGGCCGCGAGGCCGAGGCGCTCTCGTTGCGGCGCGTCTTCCTGGCCGATCAGCGTGATGTGCGCGCCGATCCGCGCGAGCGAGGCCGCGATCTCACAACCGATGAAGCCGCTTCCGATCACGAGCGCGTGCGTGCCGGCCTGCACCCGCTCGGCGATCTGTTCGCTGTCGGGCATCTCCCGCATGCTCAACACGCGTGCGTGATGGACCCCCGGAAGCTTTGGCCGGACAGGCTCGGAGCCCGTGGCGAGAACGATCGTCGCAGCTGCAAGCGTCTCATCGGCGACCTGCACCGTGCCGGCGCGCGGATCGATCGCCGTGGCCTCGGCACCGAGGCGCAGCTCCACCTCGTGCTCTGCGTACCAGCCCTCCTGCTCGAGCGGCAGCTCCTCCGCCCCCATCTCGCCGCGCAGGAACTCCTTGGTCAGCGGTGGCCGTTCATAGGGAGGACGAGGCTCGCGACCGACGATCGTGACGGGAGCCTCACCTCCGCACTCCCGGTAGCAGCGTGCGGTCTGAAGGCCCGCCGGCCCGGCACCGACGATCACGATGCGCTCGCTGCTCATCGTCCGTCGAAGCGGTCGAGACGGTAATCCTCGCGCCGGTCATCCAGCGAGTGCCAGTCGGCGAGCTCGCGCGCGAGACGGTCGTGTACCTCGTCGCCGAGGAACGGCTCGTCGGTACCCTGCCCGCGCCAGCTGACGGCGAGCACACAGGCTCCATCTTGCAGCTGCTCGGTCAGCCAGCCGACCGCTCGATCGAGTGCGGGTCCCGGCAGGTAGTAGAGAACCTCCGAGCAGAGGATCAGCTGCCAGGGGCCTTCAGGCGCCTGTTCGGGGAAACTCGCGTGGCACAGCTCGACGTTCGCCAGCACACCGGCCCGGTCGGCCGCGAGCTGCAGTGCGCGCGCAGAGAAATCCATCGCCACCACGTGCTCGCAGCGCTCGGCGAGCTGCTCCGTGAAGACCCCGATCGAACAGCCGATCTCGAGCGCGGCGGCGAAGCGGCCAGCCGGAAGTGCGGCTAGCGTGCTCGCGTACTTCTCGCGCTCGTAGCCACTGGTCTCATAGCGCCACGGGTCGACGCTGCGTGCGTAGAGATCTTCGAAGCGCGCTGCCAGGCCGCCGCTCATTGCGCGTGACCCTCGAGCGCGCTCGCGCCGATCGCGACGACCTTCGGGTCGAGGCGATGCTGCAACAGGAACAGGTCGAGGTCTCGACGAGCGCGCTCGAGCGCGCCGCCGCCGGCAAGCGCCCGCGATCCGCAGATCGTCGCGGCGAGCGCGGCGATCTCGCGACATGCGTCGGCGATGGCGACACGGCACAGCGCGGCGAGCTTGGCGGGGTCCTCCCCATCCTCCGTGGCGCCGGCTGGCCTTGCGTGCTCGCTGAGCCGCGAGACGGCATGCGCCAGCCAGCGCTCGATCGTCGCCTGCGCGACAAGCATCCGGCCGATGCCGTGTACCTGCACCTCGCTCGCACGCGCCGGATCGGTCGCTTGCAGCGTCGCGCTCAGGATGCAGTCGGCAAGTCCCACCCACGTCGCCGTCGTCCTTATCGCGTCACGTGAGAGCCAGGGCTCCCTTGACAGCTCCCCGACATCGCCCACCAGCGTGATCACGGGTGTGTCGTGGAACTCGACGCGATGGCTCTCCGAGGAGCGAAGACCCGAGGCTCGATACCAGTCGCGGTCGATCACGATCGCCTCGGTCGTGTCGAGATAGGCGAGGCGGCGACGGCCGTGCTCATCGGCTGCGACAACGAGCGCGCGCTGCACGCCCCCGGCCCCTGAGCAGAACGTCTTGACGCCGCGTAGACGCAGCTGGTCTCCGTCGCGCATCAGCTGCGCGGGCGGGCCCTCTCCGGGCGCCGGGTCGGCCCCCCAAACGCCGAGCAGCAGGCGTCCGTCACGGATCGCATCGAGCTCGTGCTGCAGCCACTGGACTCCGTGTGCAAGGCGCTCGAGACCGTTGAGATGCCCGTCGAGGATGCGCGCGGTGGAGGCGTCGACTGCGGCCACAGCACGCACGAGCGCGACCTGTCCAATCAGGTCGCCCGACTGCTCAGCGGCCGAGCGAAGAACGCCCGCCTCAGCCAGATCCAAGAAGTTCTCCTTCGGGAACTGCGGCTCCCTGTCGAGATCCTGAGCGCGCCCGGCGATGCGCTCGAGCGCACTCTCAAAGCTGAGCGCAGGCGTCATGACTGGTTCGACCGGATGGGCGCTCATCTCGCCGCCACCAGTGTTCCGGCGCCGCTCAGAGGTGCCGGGCGCAGGCCAAACGCGCGCGCGGCGTCGGTCAGGCCCTCGAGCAGCGCGACCGTGTTCTCGCATCCCGTGCGCCTGGCGCCGGGACCGAGCGCGTCGTGCATCAACACCGAGCCACCCCCGGGAAGATCGGGCATCGCGGCGGCCAGCATCGCCGCCGGATCGTCGCCTCGCCAGTCGTGGGTGTCGATCGACCAGCCAACGAGGCGTAGCCCGAACGAACGAGCGACACGCTCGCTTGCTTGGCTGAGAACGCCCCATGGCGTCCGCCAAAGCGTTGGCTGTGCCCCCGCCCGCGAGAGCGCTTCCAGGGCCTGCTCGGTGTCGCACTCCAGCTCGCGCTCAGTCAGTTCTGTGTGACGAATGTGACGATGGCAGTGCAGCTGGACCTCGTGTCCTGCCGCCAGTGTCCTGCTTACGAGCTCGGGGTGAAGGCGAACGCGAGATCCGACGAGAAAGAACGTGGCGTTTACACCGAGACGCTCGAACTCGCCAAGCACGCAAGGCGTCCATGTCTCATCCGGGCCGTCGTCAAAGGTGAAACTGACCGACGTGCCGTCGGCGTATTTCACCATCGTCCGTACCAGCGCCGACCGCCTCCGGTCGGTGCGCCGCCGACGAAAAATCCGATCAGCCACAACAGGACGGCGATGATCAACACGTACCAGAGCGCGTGCGCGGCGAACCCGAGCCCGCCGAAGATCGCAAGCAGCAGCAGCAGAACTATCAACGCAACCATCTCTTCTCCTCCTTTGAAGTTGCCATCAATTACCTACCCGAGAGGCACGGTCGCATCGACTCGAGCCCGACCGGAGACGTTTGGCGAGCCCATGGAGCCCTCGACCCAGTCCGCCTCTCACCTTCGCCAATGCAGCCAAGTCATCGGATGCCTCGGACATCGCACGCTCCGTAATAGAGGGACATGTCCGGCATTCCGAGCGAGCATCCCGACCGATGACTGTTCGTCGCGCCGCTGTGGCGATCCCCGGTCCCACATCGGAGCCCAGGAACCCGTCGAGCAAGCAACTAGCCGCCCAGAACTCTCGCTAAACACCCTGCCGTTGCAGATCTAGATGCAGGGGTCAGCTTCCGTGGTCGGCCCGTCGTGCGAATGCGCTGCGCCGGAGGACCAGGATCGTCGAGCGCGACGGCGTCCTGGGACGGGCTACTTGGCCCGCGACGTTACGCGTGCTCGGTCAAGGCCACTGATTGATCGCGCGCGAGCGGGTATATGGACACCATGGCAACGCGGACCGCGCCATCCCAAGGGCTTCTGTCGGGCTATGCGCCCGGCGAGGAACCTCCTCTCGCCGGCTATGCCGCGCTAACAGCTACGTTTGCCGGTGCGGCCGCCGTTTTCAGCGAGTGGGTGCGCCGATCGGGACGCGAGCTTCCCGAGCACGTCTCCCCGGGAGACTTGGCGCTCGCGACAGTAGCGACGCACAAGGCAGCAAGGCTGCTCGCCAAGGACCGCGTGACGAGTCCCATACGCGCCCCGTTCACACGCTTCGAAGAAGACGGCGGCCCCGGTGAGGTAGAGGAGCAGGCCCGGGGGCACGGACTACGCCGCGCGCTCGGAGAGCTGTTGCTCTGCCCCTACTGCCTGAGCATGTGGATCGCGACCGCGTTTGCGGCGGGTTTGGTCGTCGCACCCCGACCGACGCGTTGGGCTGCGTCGGTGCTGACGGTCGTATTCGGCGCCGACGTGTTGCAGGCGCTCTACAAGAAGCTAGAGGACAGCGGCTAGACCGGGCCACGAGTGGCGCTCAAGCTGTGCTCGCGCGACCCGACCCGCGCTTTCGCAGGAACTCGCGAACGCGGCCCTCGACGCCGACGGGCCTGGGCGCCGCCCCAGGACGTAGGCGAACCGACACCGTGCCGCTGCTGCGAGCAAGGCAGCGAGGGCAGATCTCGCCGCTCGTACTCTCACCACGTTTGAACGGAACCGTGAGATCACAGGATGGACAGCTCATCCGCGTCATGGATGCCTCCTTCGCCGTTAGCGACCGATGTGAATGGGCGAGAGTCCGGCCTGCTTCTGCTGAGAAGAGTCGTCCCCGACGCAATACCTGATCGTCGCGCCACTCAGCGAGACAACCTGCGATCTCGATACCCCGGCCGATGTGGCGCAAAACAAGTCGGAGGGCGGGCTGTTTGGCTGATGCAGTGGGGGTAGATGTAACCGGACCGGCCACGATTCGAAGGGATAAAAATGAGCGAGACAGCACGAGAGATCATGAGTCCCGACGCCGAGTACGTAGGAGAGACCGAGTCGGTGACAGAGGCCGCTGAGAAAATGGCTCGGCTCGATGTCGGGGCGCTTGCGATCTGCGTCGGGGAGTTCCTCGAGACGATCTCCTCCTGACACGATGGCCAGCGAGCGACAGAAAGCGGCCGCGAGGAAAAACGTCAAGAAGGCGCAATCAGCGGCCCAAAGCAAGCAGACGCTCAAGCATCTACCGAGCGCCACGCGAACGGCCCTCGGAGAAGAGGCGAACAAGGTACGCAAAGGAGAAGTGAGGACGCGTAAGGACCTTGAATCCGAGGCGCGACGGTTGAACATCTCAGGCCGCTCGAAGATGGGCAAGGACGAGCTGCGTAACGCCATCGCGCGAGCGCGCTGATCCCAGCTGAACCGGCTCTCGTCAAGTACTGGCTCCGAGTCCCGCCGAGTGGCTAGGTGCTATCGCAAGTCCGCTCCCTACCCGATTCGAGGAGCCGATCCGTATGGGAGGAGGAGGCTGTGGCTCGAGCGATCCGATCCGCCGAGCACGGATGCCGAGAGCACGCAGTCAGAGCCAAGGAATGCACACCGAAGCCCGCCGGTGGTTTGATCGATCGGGAGATGGGCTAAGAAGTTAACAAGCCGGGGCTTCGCGGGTGCGCGAAGTCCCCGGAGCTTGAACCGCGGCGCGACAACCGGTCATCGCATGGGACCTGGCGGACTGCCGTACATATGTCATCTATGTGCGGAGAGAGGTCGAAGATGCCCTACCTGAACTGCCCGAGCTGCGGACTGACCCTGGCGATGCGAAGGAACATCGCGGAGATCGAGCACTGCCCGCGGTGCCTGGCGAGGGCGAGACGAGCGATCGGCCTGTTCGTCTCGGCCGAGCCGCGCGGCAAGAAGCCCACATCGTCGCCGTCGAGTGTCCAACCGTCATCCGGGACGATGCCCGAAGCTTGAGCGAAAGACCGCGTGCGTCGCACTCTGTGCAGAGATGGCCCGTACGTCTTCAAGCGACTGCCCGCTTCATCCGGCGCGAGGCTCCACGACGAGATCAAGGGGGCGCGAGTCCGAGCTCGCCCAATTCAGGCGACCCCGTCCTCGCGCCCAACAGCTCAGCGCTGAGCGAACTTAATACCCAAGCGTGGGCTGCCAGCTATTGGGATACCCACTAGCCCAGGACTTACACACGCTCTGTCTGCGGGCCCTCCGGTTGGCGCTTCTCCTGCGACTCGAGTACGAAGATCTCAGCGGCGACATCGCTGTTGGTGTCGAGGCCGCTGATGAAACTGCGCACCTGCCGGCCCGTTACGCTCTGGACGGCGCTGATGAAGTCGCTTGCGACCGCGTACTGGAAGAACATCCGCATGTCCCGCAGCCGTGTGTGCTCGCCCATCGCCTGGAGGTTCTTCTCCGACGGCGTGAAGGTGTGCTCGAGCAGACAGATCAGCGTGTCGGGCCCCGCATAGTGCGAGCGCACCTTCGTCGGACCGCGACCAAACTGCTCCTTGTAGATCCTGACCATTTCGTTGGAGAGCGTCGCGAGCCCCCTACCGCCCTGCTCGCTGCTCACGCCATCCTGCACGGCCGCGTTGATCCCGTCGGAACTCATCGGATACTCCTGATGGGGGGGGGCGCCACGCACGGTATGCATACGTAACCGGTCGGCTCGGCCGATGTGTCCCCACCAGGTCGATCCCGATCAGGGCACCTCGAAGGAGGTGCTGCTGGCCCCGCCCGTTCCGATGGTCGCGAAACGTCAGTGCCTGAGAGAGGAGCTTACCGTGTGGTGGCCACTGCGCCCCGGTCCGGTTTCGCAGACTTCGCCGCGCCCACCCGCTCGACGATCGCGACCCGCTAGGATCGTGGCACCGAATCGTTCTTGCGAGCGAGGAGGGATCGTCAGTAGCGGTGGGACGCGCGGCGGCAACGTCGCAGGACCGCTGTACACGGAAACCTTTGTGTACGGAGGCTCTCGATGCCCGCAGGCGAACTCGGTCAACCAGCGCGTCGGCAAGACGTTGTCGGTCTGAGCTTTCAGGTCCTTGTGCGCGGCGGTCGACGCACCCTGCGCCTGTCCGGCGAGCTTGATCTCGCCTGGCGAACGCCCTTGGAAGACGTGATCGCGCGGATCGCGAGGGGTCGCTGCGAGGTCGTGATCGATCTGCGCGCTCTGACGTTCATGGACACCAGCGGAGTCCACGTGGTACTGGCTGCCCGCGACCTTTGCGCAGTGTGTGGATGCGCATTGCGGCTGATCCCCGGCTCAGTCGCGGTCCAGCGCGTCTTCGAGCTCGCCGGGGTGCTCGATCAGCTTCAGTTTCAGGCCGAGGAGAGTCTCCCTCGGCCTGGGATGTCGGAGGACAGCTCCGGAGACGGAGCAGACCCCGACCGGCTCGCGGCGCTGGGGGTCGGCCGCGCCGCGAGCCCTCCAATTCATCACTGGCTCGACCGCCAAAACGGCGTCGGACACAATCTCGCGCTTTGGAGCACTCATGAGCGCTGGGGCAGGCGAATCCATTTGAGCGGGGAGCTGGACAGCGAGACCGCGCCCAGGCTGGAGTCGCTCGCCCTGCGTCTCTCGGCCGATGGCGCCGACGCGGTGGCCCTCGATCTGCGCGGTCTCACTCGGATCGACGCCATCGGCGTACGGGCGCTCGTGTTCACCTACGCGATCTGCGACAGCGACGGCTTCGACTTCCGCCTGATCCCGGGACCGCGTCAGGTTCGACGTGTGATCGCGCGCTGCGGAGCGAGAGATCTACTGCAGGCCCCACTCGAAGCCGGGCTCTTTGACAGCGACTGGTCGAACAACCACGACAGGAGAAAGGACGACCTATGCCCACAATGACTCATCACGAGCAGAACAGATCGGGCACCAGGCGCAGTGACGGCCACCGCGAGAAGCGGGAGCGCGCGAGGCAGAGCCGGCTGTTCGCACAGCTGTACGACACCGGTGAGAGAGCGGCATTCGATCAGCTCGTCGAGTGCTTCGGTCCGCTTGCACGCAGTCTCGCCCGACGCTACAACAACACCTCAGAGCCCTACGAGGATCTCTGCCAGGTCGCTCAACTCGGGCTGATCAAAGCGATCCAGCAGTTCGACCCCGATCGCGGCTTCCCCTTCCAGGCCTACGCGATCCCCACGATCCTCGGCGAGCTGCGTCGCTATTTCCGCAACTCGAGCTGGTCCGTGCACGTCCCACGCGGCGTCCAGGAGCGCGCGCTGGAGGTGCGTGACACCGAGCGGGCCTTGAACGAAGAGCACGGACGCTCACCGACTGTCCCCGAGCTCGCCCAGTTCATGGAGCTGAGCGTCGAGCAGGTGCTCGAGGCGATGCATGCGCTGCGCTCCTACGGGTCGGTCTCACTCGATGCGCCGCGTGCTAACGACTCTCATGACGAAGACGGCTCCTATGCCGAGACGATCGGCGAAGAGGACGGGCGGTTCGATCTCGTCGAGCTCGGTGCAAGCCTCAGCCCGGCGCTCGCAATGCTCGAGCCGGATCAGCGCGAGCTCCTGCGGATGCGCTACATCGAGGAAATGACGCAATCGCAGATCGCACAGCGGATCGGCGTCTCCCAGATGCAGGTGTCGCGGCTGCTGCAGCGCTGCCTTGCCGAACTCCGTGATCTGGCCGGAGTGTCGCCCATCGAGGATTAGCGGCAGGGCCACCTCCAGCCGCGGGACGAATCTGCGGCCGTGTCGGGCGAGGCACGCTCGAGATATGAAAACCTCGCGTTCAGGGGGCCTGCGCAGCGGAGATCCTTTCCTTCGCGCTGGTGTCGAGCATGGCGCGCCGGGGTATGGGATGACGACTGAAACAGGGCGAGCAGAGGAGACCAGCATGAAGATCGGCTACTTCCTGTCGAGTGAGGAGACCGCTCCGCGGGAGCTGGTGCGTCAGGCGAGCATGGCCGAGGAGGCGGGCTTCGAGGGTCTGTGGATCTCAGACCACTTCCACCCCTGGAACAACGAGCAGGGCCACAGCGGCTTCGTCTGGTCGATGATCGGCGCGATCGCGCAGGCGACGACGCGGATGAAGGTGACGACGGCGGTCACCTGCCCGACGATCCGCCTGCACCCTGTGATCCTGGCCCAGGCCGCGGCCACCTCCGCGGTCCTGCTCGAAGGACGCTTCGCGCTCGGGCTGGGCAGCGGCGAGGCCCTCAACGAGCACATACTCGGCGACCGCTGGCCGCAGGCTGACGAGCGTCTGGAGATGCTTGAGGAGGCCGTCGAGGTGATCCGTACGCTCTGGCAAGGAGGGTCCCAGAGCCATCGCGGCCGCCACTACCGCGTCGAGAACGCGCGCATCTACGACCTGCCCGGCGAGCCGTCTCCAATTCTGATCTCGGGCTTCGGTCCGAAGGCGACCGAGCTCGCCGCCCGCATCGGCGACGGCTTCTGCACGGTCGCGCCGGTCAAAGAAGCCGTCGAGACGGTGCGCGAGAAGGGCGGGCAGGACAAGCTGATCGCCGGGGGCATGAAGGTCTGCTGGGATGAGGACGAGCAGCGCGCAAGGGAGACCGCATACCGACTGTGGCCCAACGAGGGGCTGCCGGGAGAGCTCGCGCAGATACTGCCGACCCCGGCCCACTTCGAACAGGCCTCGGAACTCGTCAGCGAGGATCAGATCGCCAAGGAAGTACCGTGCGGTCCGGACCTCGACACGCACCTGGAGAAGATCCGCGAATACGAGGAGGCGGGCTTCGACGAGCTGTATGTCGGACAGATCGGCGACGGGCACGAGCGCATGTTCGAGCTCTACTCACAGGAGATCCTGCCCCGCTACAACGGCTCCTGAATGGCCGTCGCGATCCTCGACATCGACGGCACGCTCGTCGACACCAACTACCAGCACGCGATCGCCTGGTACCGGGCGTTCCGCCGGCACGAGGTGATCCTGCCGATCTGGCGCATCCACCGTCACATCGGCATGGGCGGCGACCAGCTCATCCCCGCGCTCGCGGGTGAGTACTTCGAGTCAGAGCGCGGAGATGCGGTGCGCGATGACGAGAAGGATCTCTACGGAGAGCTGATCGGCGAAGTCCGGCCGATGGAGCAGGCGCGAGAGCTGATCGAAGAGCTCGTTCGGCGGCGTCACACCGTGCTTCTGGCGAGCTCCGCCAAGCAGCAGGAGATCGATTGCTATCTGGATCTGCTTCAGGCACGCGATCTGGCCTCCGGCTGGACGAGCTCGGCCGATGTGGAGTCCACCAAGCCGGAGCCGGACCTCGTCGACGCGGCGCTCGCCAAGGCGGGTGCGGACGCATCGGAGGCAGTGATGATCGGGGACACGCCCTTCGACGTCGAGGCGGCAAAACGAGCCGGAGTGCCGACGATCGCGGTGCTCACCGGCGGCTTCTCGGAGTCCGAGTTGCGCGAGGCCGGCGCCGAGCAGGTCTTCGAGTCGGTCGCCGAGCTGCGCGAGCGCTTGGATCGGACCGCGCTGCGCTGAGCGTATTGAGATGCGGCGCAGCCGACCTCCTCGACGATCCCCATGTTCTCGTGGCCGAAGACCATGCCTTCGTCAGCCCCCGCGCGGCCCTCGTACATGTGCAGGTCAGAGCCGCAGATGCAGCTCGTCGTGAGGCGCAGGATCACGTCGTTCGGGTGCTCGATGATGACGGCGTCATCGACGTTCTCGACCTGCATCTCATAGGGGCCGCGGTAGACCAGTGCTTTCACGGTGTCCTCGCTTTCGATCGCGTAGCTCGATGCCGGCTCGCGACGCTCAGACACGATTCCGACGTTCAGCTTCGGCTACCCGAGGGTGTGATGCGCAAATAGGCTCGCGGCGCGCTTCAGTGCGCGAAGCGCTCGGCCTCCTCGGCTCGCAGACGAAGCCCGTGCCCGGGGGCTTGAGGATCGGGTTCCAGGGTGCCCGCGCGGAGTGGCGGTGTCCCGTCGAAGAGGGTCTGCTCGATTCGCGCGTGGTCGTGGAAATACTCGACATGCACGAGTGGTGCGATCGCAACGCCGACGTGCGCGTGGAGCGTGGGGCTGGTGTGGGCGGAGAGCTGAACACCCCTTGCGGCGCACAGTGCGCCCACCTGCAGCAGCTGGGTGATGCCACCGCAGCGCGTCACGTCGGCCTGCAGAACGTCGACGGAGCCGGCCTCCAGCATCCGTCGGAAGTACGGGAGGTCGTAGCCGTACTCGCCGGCGGCGATCTCCATGCCGACGGGCGCGCGGTCGCGGAGCATCCTGAGACCCTCCAGGTCGTCGGAGGAGACAGGCTCCTCGAACCAGCTTGCCCCCGCGTCCTCGTGGAACACATCGGCCAGTGCCAGCGCCTGCTTTCGCGAGTAGGCGCCGTTGGCGTCCACGAAAAGACGTGCCTCCTCGCCGATCGCCGCGCGCGCGCGGCGCACGCGGTAGGGATCGCGCTCGGGCTCTGAGCCGACCTTCATCTTCACCGCGCCGATACCCAGCTCGGTCCAGCCGCGCAGCTGGCGCTCGAGTTGCTCGTCGGAGTAGGTGGTGAAGCCGCCGGAGCCGTAGACGGGGACCTGCTCGCGCACGCGGCCGAGCAAACCTGAGAGCGCCACGCCCAGCAGCCGCGCCTTGAGGTCCCAGAGCGCGACGTCGGTCGCTGAGATCGCGCTCGCAATGAGGCCGGGGTAGCCGGCATTGCGTACGGCTCTGCGCATCTGCTCCCAGGCGCTCTGCGGAGAGTGGGCGTCGCTGCCGACGACGACCTCGCACAACAGCTCGCGCACGACAGCAGCAGCGGGGCTCGCGGTGTAGCTGTAGCCGAGGCCGGTCTGCCCCTCGGCGTCTGCTTCCACGACGACCAGCGTCGTGGAGTCCCAGCTGAGCGTCCCATCGGCCTCGGGATGATCGGTGGGGACGGTGAACGTGCGTGCCCGCAGTGCGCTCACAGGCGTGCGTTCGGCGACCGGCTCGCTGACCTCGACACTCATGCGGCGCCTCCCACGTGCTCCGCACACTGTTCGAGCGCGATCGCCGCCGCGATGTGAGAGAGGTGCGTGAGGGTCTGCGGATAGTTGCCCAGCAGCTCGCGGCTGTCGGGATCGATCTGCTCTGAGAAGACTCCCCTCGGGCTGGCGGCGCCGAGCGCATGATCGAAGGTCTCGCGGGCGTCGTTGAGGCGTCCCTGGCGTGCGTAGCACTCGACGAGCCAGAACGAGCAGGCGAGGAAGGCGCCCTCGGTCCCGGGCAGCCCGTCGTCTCGCTCGTAGCGGCGCAGGAAGCCCTCGGCGCTGAGGCTCTCGCGCACCGCGTCGGTGGTGCGGATCATCCGCTCGTCGTCGAACGCGACGAAGCCGAGGACGGGAAGCAGCAGCAGCGCCGCGTCGAGCTCTGGCTCGTCGAAGCACTGCACGAAGATGCCGCGATCCTCGTCATAGCCGCGCGTGTCGATCGCATCGCGGATCTCCTCGCGGGCTCGCTTCCAGCGACGCACCGGAGCGCGGCGCATGCACTCCTCCGCGAGTGTCAGCCCGCGCTCGATCGCCGTCCAGCAGGCAGCCTTGGAATGCACGAAGTGCCTGGGCTCGTCGCGCCACTCCCAGATGCCGGAGTCGGGCTCGGTCCAGCGTTCCACGGCAGTCTCGACGAGTTCTGCGAAGAAACGCCATTCATCGTCATCGGGGGAGCGTCCGCGGCGGTGCCAGCGCCAGGCTTGGTTGAGCAGCTCCCCCAGCGCGTCGAGTTGCAGCTGTCCGGCGGCCTCGTTGCCGACACGTACCGGTCGTGCGCCTCGGTAGCCGTCGAGCTTGAGTTGCTGCTCTGTGATGCGCCGCTCACCGCCGATGCCGAACAGGATCTGCAGGTCCTCCGCATGCCCGGCCGCGGCACCGACGATGAACCGTCCGAAGCGTTCGGCCTCACGTTCGCATCCGAGCTCGGCCAGTGAGCGTGCGGCGAGCGACGAGTCTCTGATCCAGCTGAAGCGGTAGTCCCAGTTGCGCTCTCCGCCGGGGGTCTCGGGAAGCGAGGTGGTGGGCGCGGCGACGATGGCGCCCGTCGGCGCGTAGGTGAGGGCCTTCAGCAGCAGCGCGGAGCGAACCGCCGCCGGGTGTTCTGAGCCTGTGCCGCTGAGACGCTTGCGCCACCCTCGCCACCAGCGCACCGTCTCGCGCAGCAGCGCGTCGATCGTCTCTACGTCCTCTTCCAGCTGCTCCTGCTGGAGTAGATGTGGGCGGACGTGGCGGATCAGAAGACGCAGGCGCTCGCCGTCGTTCAGCTTGGCTGAGGCAGTGAGCCGGCCGTCGTTGCTTTCGAGTTCTCCGTCGCTCCAGATCACCAGGCCGTCGTCGCCCCCGGTCGCTGTGAAGGTGTGCTCTGCTGCGCGACGAACCCATGGCGTCACCTCGCCGTAGTCGAAGCGCGGTGCGATCTGGAACTGCACCTCGGCGGTGCCCTTCGAGCACTCGATCACGCGCAGGATCTCGTGCCTCGAGCTTTGCTCTGAATGGTCGTCGATCGTCATGCAGTCGATCACGCGGACGGCTGTCTCTGGTCCTTCGAGCGCGCTTTCCAACACCATCGTGTCCTCCAGGTAGGCGCTTGCGGAATCGGTGATGCCGCCGTTCATGCTCACCGAGCAGTGCCCTCCCCGCTCGAAATCAAGCAGCCGCGCGAAGCAGCTGCCGCTGTCAAAACGCGGGAGGCAGCACCAGTCGATCGAGCCCTCGGCACTGATCAACGCGGCGCCGTGGCAGTCTCCGATCAGGCTGTAGTCATCCAGCCCCGGTTGATCCCGAGACTTCATCGCCCGGACAACTTGATCCGCGCGGCGGTCGCGGCCAGGGCTCCTGCCAGGCCGGCACCGGCGAGGCGCCGGTGCCGCGTCAGGCTCCATTGAGCACTGCGGCCTGTGGACTCCTCCGAGAACCGACCTCGCGAGCCGCGGTCCCCCGGGACAGGTCCGAACAGGTTGTCGGGACGGTCCGGCGGGATCTTGTCCTCGGCGAGCTGTGCCTCATAGCCGGTGCGAGCGAGGTAACGATCCCCGACGCCGGGGGCAATCGCGTTGCCGATCACGCTGAGCGCCGTCGAGCCTCCGACCCACCACTCGCGCCGGTCTGGATGCTCGGCAGCGGCCAGAATCGCGCGGGCCGCCACCTCCGGCTGATAGATCGGCGCGACAGGCCGCGGGTGGTGGCTGACCCGCGCCCGCACCACCTCGAACTGCGGAGTGTTCAGCGCCGGCAACTGCACCATCGTCACCCGCACGCCGCTGGACTGGTGAAGTAGCTCGCAGCGAAGCGACTCGGTGAACCCCTGGATCGCGTGCTTGGCTGCGCAGTAGGCGCTCTGCAGTGGGATGCCGCGATATGCGAGCGCTGAGCCGACCTGGACGATCACGCCCCGGTCGCGAGGGAGCATCGTGCACAGCGCGGTCAGTGTGCCGTAGACAACACCCAGGTAGGTGACTTCGGTCACGCGCAGGTACTCCTCGGCGGTGATCGTCTGCGCCTCGCCGAACACCGTCGCCATCGCGTTGTTGACCCAGACGTCGATCGGGCCGTGCTCGCTCTCCAAGCGCTCGGCGGCGGTGCTGACCTGATCGGGCTCGGCGACATCGCAGCTGAGCACGATCGGCCGTCCGCCGAGCGAGCGGACCTCATCGGCGCATGCCTCGAGACCGTCCTGCCCCCGCGCGAGCAACCCCACCGTCGCACCGGTGCGAGCGAACTCCCGTGCGGTCGCGCGCCCGACCCCCGAGCTCGCTCCGGTGATCGCCACGACGCGCGAGCTCATGGCCGCCACCTACCCTCGCCTCAACTGGCGCAATCCCGAGCCTGGCGTGGCTTGCGAGACGCCGAGGCGGGTAGTGGAGGGCGGTGAGCGAGCGTGGAGAGCAGCGATGGACTTCCTGAAGGAGGCGTTCCGTGGCCGCAACCGGTTCGTGCTGCGCCTGGCGATCGTCGCTGCGCTCGGCGGCTTTCTGTTCGGCTATGACACCGGTGTCATCTCCGGTGCGCTGCCGTTCATCGGCAAGGACATCGGCGGCGGCGAATTCAACGAACAGGCCTATGTAGGCTCGCTGCTGGTCGGCGCGGTCGTCGGTGCGATCCTGTCGGGCTTCTCCGCCGACGCGATCTCGCGCCGGCGCACGAAGATCATCTCGGGGTGCATCTACGTGATCGGAGCGCTCTGCTCGGCGTTCGCGCAGAGCGCGCCGGAGCTGATCGCCGCGCGCTTCGTGCTCGGCCTGTCGGTCGGCACCGCTTCGTTCGTCTCCCCCATGTACATCTCCGAGCTTGCGCCGAAGCGGATCCGTGGCGGCGTCACCTCGTTCAACCAGCTGATGGTCGTCAGCGGGATCATGGCCGCCTACATCGTCAACTGGGCGCTGAAGGGCGCGCCCGACAACTGGCGCTGGATGCTCGGCCTCGGCGCGCTGCCAGGGCTGGCGCTCGCGATCGGCATGTACTTCCAGCCGTTCTCTCCGCGCTGGCTGGTCGAGCAGGGCCGCGAGGACGAGGCCCTGCAGACGCTTCGTCGGGTGCGCAGCGACGACGAGGAAGCAGAAGAGGAGCTCCAGGAGATCAAGGAGGCGGCGGCGGAGGAGCGCGGCTTCCGGCACGTTTGGCGCCCCGATGTCCGGCCTCTGGTGGCGATCGGGTTGGTGCTCGCGATCGCCCAGCAGTTCATCGGCGTGAACACCGTCATCTACTACGCCCCGACGATCCTCAAATTCACGGGGCTCTCGACGAGCTCCGCGATCACGCAGGCACTGTCGGTCGGGATCACGAACGTCGTCTTCACGATCGTCGCGATCGTGCTGCTGGACCGTGTCGGGCGACGTGTACTTTTGATCGTCGGGACGACGGGTTGCATCCTCTCGCTGGCGATGCTGGGAGTGTTCTTCGCCTCCAGCGGCCTGCAGAGCAGCGCCTCCTGGGTCGCGCTCGTGTGCCTGATCGTCTACATCGCCTCCTTCGCGGTCGGCCTCGGACCTGTCTTCTGGCTGATGATCTCCGAGATCTTCCCGCTGTCGGTGAGGAGCCCGGCGATGAGTCTCTCGACCGTCGGCAACTGGAGCTCGAACTTCCTGGTCTCCTCGTTCTTCCTGACGCTGGTCGGCGCTATCAGCCGCGAGGGGACCTTCTGGCTGTACGGCGGGCTGGGGGTCCTTTCGCTGATCTTCTTCGTGGTGCGGGTGCCCGAGACCAAGGGCCGCTCACTGGAGCAAATCGAGCACGAGCTGGGCGCCGGGGATGCGGAGACCGCCGGCGCTGCTGCGACAGCCGGCTGACCTGCGTTCTGAGATGAGCCGCGACAGGTCGATCGCGAGCGTGCGGCGCGAAGCCGAGGATTGTCGCGCCTCCCCGCTGTGGCGGGACGCCACGCAGACAGTGTTCGGCGAGGGAGCTGCGCACGCGGAACTGATGCTGGTGGGCGAGCAGCCCGGCGACCGCGAGGATCGCTCCGATCACCCCTTCGTTGGTCCCGCCGGGACCGTGCTCGAAGATGCGCTCGAGCAGGCGGGCATAGAGCGCTCCACGGTGTACACGACCAATGCCGTCAAGCACTTCAAGCACCGATCGCGGGGGAAGCGACGAATCCATCAGCGACCCTCTGCGGCCGAGCAGGCTGCCTGCCGGCCATGGCTCGAACGCGAGCTGGAGCTGGTGGCGCCGGTGGTGGTCGTCGCGCTCGGAGCGACCGCTGCGCACGCGCTGATCGGCCGCGTCACGCCGATCGGAAAGAGCCGCGGCCGGCCGCTCGAGGGCGCGCTGTTCTCACCGGTGCTCGTGACCGCCCATCCGTCGAGCGTGCTGCGTGAGCGCGACCGCGAGTCACGTCATGAGGCGTTGGCGGCGATCGTCTTCGATCTACAAGTTGCGAGCAGCCTTGTGGCGGCTGAGACGCCATCCAGGGCAAACGTTTGATCGGCACTTGAACCGGGCCGAGGTTGGACAGGCGTCGCGTCAGTTTTCGCCCCCTCACGCGGGGGTATGAGCGACTGGTGAGTCCCCACACCTCGATAGGAGCGACCAGATGAGCGAGACCGTCGCCGACCACCTGCTCGACCGACTTGCAACCGACTGGGGCGTCAAGCGCGTCTATGGCTATCCCGGTGACGGGATCAACGGGATCATCGGCGCCTTCGGCCGCGGCGAGAACCGTCCCGAGTTCATCCAGGTCCGCCACGAGGAGATGGCTGCCTTCATGGCCTGCGCCCACGCCAAGTTCACCGGTGAGGCGGGCGTCTGCCTGGCGACCTCCGGGCCGGGGGCGATCCACCTGCTCAACGGGTTGTATGACGCAAAGCTCGACCACCAGCCCGTTGTTGCGATCGTCGGCCAGCAGGCGCGGCTCGGTCTCGGCGGCAACTACCAGCAGGAGGTCGACCTGACGACGCTGTTCAAGGACGTCGCTCACGAGTACGTGCAGATGGCGACCGAGGCAGGGCAGGTCCGTCACCTGATCGACCGTGCGATGCGGATCGCGCTCTCCGAGCGCACCGTTACCTGCGTGATTGTCCCCAACGACCTGCAGATGGAAGCGGCTGTGCCGACGCCACCGCATGCACACGGGACAGTGCACTCCGGCGCGGGCTGGGAGCCGCCGCAGGTGACGCCGAGCGATGAGCAGCTGCGCGCGGCAGCACAGGTGCTCAACGAAGGCGAGAAGGTCGCGATGCTCGTCGGCGCGGGGGCGCTCCATGCCACGCAGGAGGTGATCGAGGTCGCCGACGCGCTCGGTGCGGGCGTCGCCAAGGCGCTGCTCGGCAAGGCCGCGGTCCCGGACGACCTGCCGTTCGTGACGGGTTCGATCGGCCTGCTGGGGACCCGCCCGAGCTGGGATCTGATGCAGGGCTGCGACACGCTTCTGATGGTCGGCTCGAGCTTCCCTTACTCCGAGTTCCTGCCGGAGGAGGGCAAGGCCCGTGGCGTGCAGATCGACCTGGACGGGCGGATGGTCGGGATCCGCTACCCGATGGAGGCCAACCTGATCGGCGACAGCAAGCTGACGCTTCGCAGACTTCTGCCGTTGCTGGAGCGGAAGACCGATCGGTCCTGGCTCGAGAAGATCGAGAAGGGCGTCGAGGAGTGGTGGCAGGTGATCGAGCGCCGAGCGCACGAGCCCGCCGAGCCGATCAACCCGCAGCTGATCTTCAACGAGCTCTCAAAGCGTTTGCCCGACGGCGCGATCATCACCTCCGACTCGGGGTCCGCCGCCAACTGGTACGCCCGCGACGTGAAGCTGCGCACGGGAATGCTCGCGTCCCTCTCGGGAACGCTGGCGACGATGGGACCGGGCGTGCCCTACGCGATCGCGGCAAAGTTCGCGCACCCCGAGCGGCCGGTGATCGCGCTCGTCGGAGACGGGGCGATGCAGATGAACGGGCTGGCCGAGCTGATCACGATCGCCAAGTACCGCAACCGTTGGCCCGACCAGCGACTGATCGTGCTGGTCCTCAACAATCGCGACCTGAACCAGGTGACGTGGGAGCAGCGCGCGATGTCCGGCGACCCGAAGTTCGTCGAGTCACAGCAGCTGCCGGATGTGCCCTACGCACGCTGGGCGGAGATGCTCGGGCTCAACGGCATTCGGACCGACGACCCAGCACAGGTCGGCGAGTGCTGGGAGCAGGCACTGGCGGCAGACCGTCCGACGGTGTTCGAGGTGGTCTGCGATCCGGAGGTGCCGCCGCTGCCGCCCCACATCACGATCGAGCAGGCGCAGTCGTTGACGAAGGCAATCATGCACGGCGATCCCGCTCGACGGCGCATCATCTCCCAGTCGATTCGCCAGATGCTGCCCGAGATCTTCTCCGGCGCATGATCCGTAGGCTGATCGCCAACCTGCGCCGCGGCCGAGTGCAGCGCACGCTCGCAGCCGCGACGGCACTGAGCGCGCTGCCGCTCGGTCTGGAGATCTACTTCGAGCACTACCGCGGCTCCTTCACGGACAAGTGGATGTGGACGCCGATCGCCCTGACGCCCCTGTTGAGTGCGGCGGGACTGGCCGGCGTTCGCTCCGAGCGGGCCGCGACCACCGTCCTCCCGGCGGTCTCGGCGCTCTACTGTCTGGACGGCCTGATCGGCGTCTACACCCACATCCAGGGTGTGCGAAAGCGGCCCGGCGGGTTTCGCGAGCCGCTCTACAACATCGTGATGGGCCCCCCGCTGCTCGCCCCCGGGTCGCTCGCACTGGTCGGAGCGATGGGTCTGACAGCGGCGGCGGCCCGCAGAGAGCGATGAGCGAGGAGCTCCAGGAGGGTGCCTCCGAGGACGTCGGCCACCTACCGCACCACGGTGGCGCGAGCGACCCGGGACCGCCGCCGGAACTGCCGCGCCAGCAGCGTGGGATCACACCGCAGATGCGCGGGCGCTACCCCGGCTACGACTCGCTCGCTCAGGTCGAGCACTGGGACGAGCGCACCCGGGAGGTCGTGCTCGACCGCGTACGCAAGGTGCCGGAGATCCAACTGTTCGACGCGTGCGAGGCGAGCACCCTGCGGGCGTTCTGCGACACCCTCACGGGACAGGACTGCGAGCCGCGCATCCCGGTGCTCGAGATGGTCGACGAGAAGCTCAGCGCCGGACGTCTCGACGGGTTTCGCTACGCGGAGATGCCAGCCGATCCCGAGACCTGGCGGGCGGTCGCGGCAGGCCTCGACGGGTGTGCCCGCACCGAGGGCTATGAGGATTTCGCCGCGGCGTCCAGCGACTGCCGGCACGAGATCGTCGAGCGCTTCTCCAAGGGCGAGCTCGATTGGGATCTCCCGGTGAAGAAGGCGTGGGCAGTGGTGACGCGGATGGTGCTGGCGGCGTTCTACTCCCACCCGTGGGCGTGGAGTGAGATCGGCTTCGGCGGCCCGGCCTACCCGCGCGGGTTCGCGCGCCTGGGCGCGGGCCAGCGCGAGGAGTGGGAGTCCCCGCCGGCGTTCGCGGTGGATCCCGTCGAGGACGTACCGACTCGCGGCCTGGAGTAGGACGATGAAGCGTCGGCTGACCCTCGCGCTGAAAGGATCGCTGCGACCGCAGGAGAACGACTCGGCGTTCCTGCTCGACCCGAAGCGGCGCGGGGTGCCCGGCCGGGAGCGGATGCGCCGCTTCGCCGAGGACGAGAGGGTCGACATGATCGTGGTCGGCGCGGGCGCCGGCGGCGCGACGCTGGCCCAGCGCCTCGCGCGGCGCGGCTGGCGTGTGCTGGTGCTCGAGGCGGGACCGTTCTGGGACCCCGACGAGGACTGGGTGTCCGACGAGGCGGGCTCTCATCAGCTCTACTGGACCGAGCCGCGGGTGATCGGCGGCACCGATCCCGTCGAGCTGGGCAAGAACAACTGCGGTCGTGGCGTCGGCGGCTCGATGGTTCACTACGCGGGCTTCACCCCGCGCTTTCACCCCTCCGACTTCGAGGTCCGTACCCGCGACGGCGTCGCAATGGACTGGCCGATCTCATACGAGGAGCTGAAGCCTCACTACGAGCGCCTGGAGCGCGAGTTGCCGGTCGCCGGGCAGTGGTGGCCGTGGGGCGATCCACACGGCTACCCCCATGGTCCCCACCCCGTTGCCGGGGGGGCGCTACGCGTGTGGGAGGGCGCGCGAAGAGCCGGAATCCAGATGCGCGTCGGACCGGTGGGGATCGCAAACGGCGCGTTCGGCAACCGCCCCCACTGCATCTACCGAGGCTTTTGCCTGCAGGGCTGCAAGGTCAATGCGAAGGCATCGCCGCTCGTCACTCACGTGCCCGACGCGCTTGAGCACGGCGTCGAGATCCGTGCCGACTGCATGGTCACGCAGATCGAACTCGACGAGCGCGGGCGCTGCCGAGGCGTCACCTATGTCCATGACGGACAGGAGCACTTCCAGGCCGCGGAGGCAATCGCAGTAGCGGGCTACTCGATCGAGACCCCACGGCTGCTGCTGAACTCGAAGAGCAAGCGTTTCCCGAACGGTCTCGCCAACAACAACGACATGGTCGGGCGTGGCGTGATGGTGCAGGGCGCAGCGCAGATGGCGGGGCGCTTCGAGCAGGAGATGCGCATGTACAAGGCGCCGCCGCCTGAGATCAACTCGGAGCAGTTCTACGAGACCGACGAGCGGCGTGGCTTCACTCGCGGCTTCTCGATCCAGACGGTCGGCCCGCTGCCGATCGGCTGGGCCGAGCATGTCGTCGCGGACGGGCACTGGGGACAGGCTTTGCGGGAGTACGCTCGCGACTACAACCACTGGTACACGATCGGGGTGCTCTGCGAGTTGCTGCCGCGTCCTGAGAACCGCGTCACGCTGGCCGACGAGTCCGACTCGCAGGGAACCCCGGTCGCACGTCTCGACTACAGCCAGTGCGAGAACGACCGCGCGAACATCGCCTACGCCAAGCAGACCTTGCAGCGGATCCTGCGTGCGGCAGAGGCCCAGGACGAGCTGACGATCGACCGCTACGCGCACTTGGTGGGGGGCTGCGCCATGTCCTCCTCACCAGAGGATGGTGTCGTCGACCGCGACCACCGCGCGTGGGAGGTGCCGAACCTGTTCATCGCCGACGGCAGCGTCATGCCGACGCAAGGCTCGGCCAACCCGGCGCTGACGATCATGGCGCTGGCCTCGCGCCTGGCGGAGCGTCTGGCGGACAAGCGAATCGCCGCCTGAGTTTCCCGACGGGACGCCTACTGCGAGATGAAGCTGATGTGCCCGTCGTTCTCGAGGATCGCGAACCGCAGGTCTCCGAGTGAGGTGATCTGGCTCTGGCGGGCCTCCTCCTCGATGTCTTCGATCGTGATCCGCTCTCGGCGCATGTTGCGCTCGATCGGCCGCCCGTCGTGGACGAGCACGACGGGCTCTCCCTCGGTGACCCGGCGGACGACTTTGAAGCGGTAGGAGAGCCAGCTGACGAAGACGGAGAGCACACCGATCGTCGAGATAACGGTCAGCGCGCCGGTGACGGAGTAGTCACTCTGGGTCACGCCCTGCTGGACGAGATCGCCGACGACGACGAGCAGGATCACGTCGAAGGGCTCGAGCTGGCTGAGCTCGCGCTTACCGGTGATCCTTGTCAGCAGGAAGACGAAGCCGAAGACGACGGCTGCGCGGATGACGAGATCCACGGCTCAGCTCCTCCGCTCTATGGCTCGGACGGTCGTCATGGGAAGATCGTCAGCGACCGGTGCACCGTCGTGAGGGTTTCACCCGAGTCCTCCAGCGCGACGTTCTCGCTGCGATTGCCGACGTTGGTCGCGTTGACCTGGAAGTTCAGCCAGCAGACGAACTCTTTACCGGCCGGCCAGGTGCCGTATTCGAGGACGATCTTGCCGTTGCTAGAGGTTTCGCTTTCCGGTTCTGGCTTGATTGAGTTGACCCCCATCGATTCCCACCAGCCTTCGTCGAAGACGAGCTGGAGATGGTGGATTTCGCGGCGGGGCACGACCTTGACGAGCGCCTGGAACATCAGCCCTCCCCGCAGCCGGGTCGGCGCGGTCACGCTCAGGCTCGCGGCCGGAGAGCTCGCGAATGTCGTCGACGGCTTCTGGCCGAAGACCCCGAGCAGCGCGAGCACGGGGATCGCCGTCACGCAACAGAGCAGAAACCTGCGAATCCAAGGCGAGTGCCGGCGAATCCGGCCCTGGTAGTCGCGGTTGCGCTCGAAGCTCAGGCCGTCGGGAAGCTCATTGGCCATTCCGTCCGGGTTCGTGCCGGGCTTGGATGTTCCTGCTCCTCGTGCGGAGTCCGAGGCGCATGGCGTTCTCCAGAGTGAGAGCGCCTGGCTCGGGCAAGGCAGGACGTCGGGCCATCTAGCCTTCGTCGATGCTGCTGGTGAGCTGGAATCTCGCCGGGCGCGTCAAGCGCCTGCCGGAGCAGGCCGAACGACTGCTCGAGCTGGACGCAGACGTGCTCTGCCTGCAGGAGCTGACGCGGACCACTATCCCGATCTGGCGAGACCTGCTGGAGACCGCCGGGTACGCCGGGATCGCACACGGGGACCTCTCGACCACGACGCGCACCAGACCCCTCGCGGTCCTGACCGCGACACGCTCCTCTCTGCATGCCGTTCTGGTTGACGATGTCCCGTGGGCTGAGCGGGTGCTCGCGGTCCACATGAGCGACGGCACCGAAGTCGTCAACATGCACTCCCCGATCAGCCCCAAGCCGGGCCTCGCCAAGGTTCGTACTCACGAGGCGGTCCACCGCCACATGGCCAATCACCCGGCCGACCATGCGCGACTGCTGTGCGGGGATCTGAACACGCCCCGCAAGGAGCACTCCGACGGCACCCTCTGGACTTTCGCGCGAGACCGCTACGGCCGGCTGCGCCCAGAGCGTGGAGAGCGCTGGGACCAAGCCGAGCGGGCACTCATCCGCGACCTAGAGCCCTTCGGGTACCGCGACGCCTTCCGGCTGCTCCATCCCCACGACCTAAATGAGCTCAGCTGGGAATGGGCACGATGGGGCGGCGGATACCGCCTCGATCACCTGATCGTCTCCCCTGGCGTCGAGGTCGCGACGTGCCACTACCAGCACCGATGGCGCGAGGACGGTCTCTCAGACCACTCGGCACTCATCGCGCGGCTCAGCCGCTTGGGCAGGCAAGATTGAGGTCTCCCAAAGTCTCTCCACCAGCAACTTCCAGTGACTCAGGCATCCCTGCGGATTACGCTGCCGAGCCCGACGCCAACGGCCGCGAGGCCGACACAGATCGTGAGCGCGACGTGCAAGCCGCCGATCAGATCACCGGCGATGAGGGAGCCGAACAGGCCCACGCCTACCACGCTGCCGGTCTGGCGCGCGGTGTTGAGTGTTCCGGAGGCGATCCCCGACCGTGAGCGCTCGACGCTGCCTAGCTGAACGGAGGTCATGGCAGGCACGATCAGGCCGATTCCGAACCCGAGGAGGACGAGCTGCGCCAGCAGTGATGGATAAGCGCTCGTGCGCGCGACGCCTAGCAGCGCAGCTGCACCTACGGCCATGAGCAGGCTCCCGAGCGCGATCACGCGCCCGGCGCCGATCGCTCGAGCGAGGCGCCCGGAAAACACGTTGGCTGCCATCACCACCGCGGTCATGGGCGCGAAGAACAGACCCGTGACAAGCGGCGAGTGACCCTGGGCACGCTGGAAGTACAGACTGAGCACGAAGATCAAGCCGTAGAAGGCGATGTTGACCAACAGGCCCGTGGTGGTTGCCGCACTGAACGTACGCGAGCCGAACAACGACAGCGGCAGCATCGGCTTGTCGCCGTGCGCCTCGCGTATCACGAAGCCCCCGGCAGCCACGACCCGCTTGGCGCCGACTCGGTCGCCAAGAGCCCCCGCGCTCAGAATGAGCGCCGCGAACGCAAGCGTGTAGGCGCTGACGACCCATTGCAGGTCGCTGACACCGCCGCCGAGCTCAGCGCCGATCGGCCTGATCGCTACGTTCACGACGCTCACGTCCAGTTGCACCACCGCGAAGCCCAGGCTCGTGGCGAGCAGCGCCCAACGGCGGTTGCTCGAGCCATCTGCATCACGGCGAGCCGCACGCTGAGTCGATCCGGCGATCCGGGCCGTCACGATTCGCCGGCACTCATCCAGGAGCAATCGGCGTCAGCGTCGTCTGGCACAAAGTCATCCCTGCCCGGATGACTGCGCCCGCAATCGCACCCGCCGCGAGGCGTTCTCGCCTCAGTGCCACATGGCCACGCAAGACTGAGGAAACACCAGCGCCCGCGCCCTCACGGCCCGCCCGAAGCGCTGCCGCCCCCTCCCGTTATCTGGGAGAATGTGGGTGTGATCTTGGTGATCGGAGCGACTGGCAAGGTTGGGCGCCACGTTGTCTCAGGATTGCTCGAACGAGACGTCGAGGTGCGAGCCCTAGCCCGCGACCCAGACTCAGCGGGCCTTCAGGGAGGCGTCGATGTGGTACTCGGCGACCTCATGAACCCGCGGAGTCTCGTCGAGCATCTCGACGGCGTTGAGGCCGTGTTCCTTGTGTGGCCGTTCTTCAGCTCAGATGGCGCCGAGGAGGTTCTGGACGTGCTCGCTGGACACGTGCAACGGATCGTCTATCTCTCTGCTGAGGCCGCGAGCAAGCGGCCGCATTCGTTCTGGGCTGCAATCGAGTCGGCGATCGAACGGTCAGCAGCCGAGTGGACGTTTCTGCGACCGACCGGGTTCGCGGCCAACACGCTGATGTGGGCCGACCAGATCCGCGAATCGGGGGCTGTGCGCTGGCCCTACGGTGAGGCGGCCCGCTCGCTGATCCACGAGCGCGACATCGCCGATGTCGCCATCCGTCCGCTCACAGAAGGCGGTTACGCCGGCACTCGTTATGTCCTGAGCGGGCCTGAGACTCTGACCCAGGTCGAGCAGGCTCACACGATCGGTGAAGCGATCGGCCGACCCGTGAGGTGGGAAGAGCTTTCGCGCGAGGCCGCCGAACACGAGATCGCGGGGCTCCCCGACACGGCCCTGGACACGTGGGCGAGCTTCGTCGAAACGCCGGAGATCGTCACCTCGACAGTCAAGGAGGTCACGGGCAAGGCGCCGCGTCACTTCGGCGAGTGGGCGCGCGATCACGTCGAGGCCTTTCGATAGCGATTCGCAAGAGCGGACTAACGGGGCAGGTTCAACGGCGCTGTCAAATCCGGTTCACTGCTTGGCAGCGTGGGTGCCTGGGCGCCGCCGTCGATGTCGATTATCTTGCCGGTGATGTACTCGGCCGCCGGCGAGGTGAGCCAACGGACGGTGCGAGCGACATCCTCGACGCTCGCGAGCCTCCGAAGCGGCGTAGCGGCTTCTACTTGTCGCCGCACCTGCTCGTCGAGCGCGTCGTTCAGCTGGTCGGTGGCGACGATGGCGGGGGCTACACCATTCACGCGAACTTTCGGCGCCAGCTCACTGGCCAGCAGGCGTGTCATGTGCGAGAGCGCCGCCTTGACTGTGCCGTAGGTGATCAAGCCGCGTTCGGAGAGACTGCCCATGCGGGAGCTGACGTTCACGATCGAGGCCTGTGGGCTAGCGAGCAGATGAGGCGTCGCATGCTTGATCAGCTCAAACGGCGCTGACACGTTGAATCGGAACGCGCCCTCGAGTTGCTCGGCACTTGTCTCGCGGAAGGACATCGGGGCGGCACCGCCGGCATTGTTGACGAGCACGTCAAGGCGCCCATACTCGCCAATCGTCGCGTCGATTACTCTGGCCATTGCCGGCAGATCGGTGAGGTCTGCGGGGAGCACGAGGGCTCGCCGACCAAACTCGCGACCCGCGGCGGCGAGCGCCTCGAGGTCCCGCGCTCCACGGGCGACAAGAGCGAGGTCCGCTCCGGCGCGCGCGAACTCAGAGGCGATCGCGGCCCCGATCCCGCGGCTCGCGCCCGTAATCAGCGCGATGTGCCCGTCGAGGCGGAAGCGGTCAGGCTCGGTGGGTGGCATGTCGACCGGGTGATACCAACTTCCGCATGCTGGTCACTTCAAAGTGCTGGGACTCCAAGGCTTGCGATACCGCAATACGTACCGAGGAGAGCCCGCCGGCATCCGACGCTAGCCGCTTGCGGGCGTGATCAATCGGGTCTCGTAGGCAAACACGACGATCTGAACGCGGTCACGCAACCCGAGCTTGGCGAGGATGCGCCCGACATGCGACTTGACGGTCGCCTCCGAGACAACGAGCCGCTCGGCGATCTCGGCGTTCGAGAGGCTTTCGGCGACGTGCAGCATTACCTCTCGCTCCCGTGCGGTGAGTTGCGCCATGCGTCGGTCCTCATCGCGGTCCTGCCCGGCTGCGGGGCTGGGCAGGCGCTCGGCATAGCGCGAGAGCAGCCGGCGCGTGACACTCGGCGCGACGACCGCGTCGCCGCTTGCGACCGCCCTAATTGCCGAAAGCAGGTCCGACGGTGGGGTGTCCTTCAGCAGGAAGCCGCTCGCGCCGGCACGCAGTGCCGCATAGACGTACTCGTCGAGGTCGAACGTCGTCAGGATGATGATTCGCGCGCTCGACAGCGAATCGACGATCGCGCGTGTCGCCTGCACACCGTCGAGCTCCGGCATCCGCACGTCCATCAAGACCACATCCGGTCGTAGGCTCCTCGCAGCCTCGACGGCCTCGACGCCGTTCGATGCCTCGCCGACGACCTCCAGATCCGACTGCGTGTCCATCACCATGCGAAACGCCATCCGCATCAGCTCCTGGTCGTCGGCCAAGAGCACCCGCGTCGTCATCGCGTGAGGATCTCCGCATCCGGGCTCAGGCGCAGCCGTACACGCCAGCCTCCGTCCGGGCCCGGGCCGGCATCGAGTCGACCGCCGTACGCCGCAGCCCGCTCGCGCATACCGCGCAGACCACGTCCGCTCCCGCCGGCAAGTGACCGCGGAGCGTCCCTACCGGGCGTCGGCTCGCCTGTATCGGTCACCTCCAACTCGATCCCGTCCTGCTCGCAGCGCAGCGCGAGGTGCGCACTTGTCGGGCGAGCCGCGTGCTTGAGCGTGTTCGTCAGCGCCTCCTGCGCGACGCGGAAGACCGTCAGTTGGACGCCATCGGACAGCCCGTGGGGATCTCCATCGAGATCCATCGTCACGGGGATGCCGGCGGCGTGGACCTGCGCCAGCAGCTCATCGAGGCGATCAAGGCTGGGTTGCGGTGCGAACGGCTGGGCTCCTGCCTGTTCGCCCTCACGGAGCACGCCCAGCAGTCGTCGCATTTCGAGGAGCGCCTGACGTCCTGTCGCCGAGACCCGCTCCGTCGCTTCGATCGCGCGCTGGGGCGTCGACTCCATCGCATATGTCGCTCCGTCGGCAAGCGCGATCATCACACTCAGGTTGTGCGCGACGATGTCGTGCATCTCGCGCGCGATTCGTGCGCGCTCGGCGGCGGCGCCGAGGCGGCCCTCCTGGTCACGCTCGACTTCCAGGCGTGCCGCCTTTTCATGCAGCGACATCAGCAGCGCCCGGCGCTGGCGGACCGTGATGCCGAGCACGCCGGCCGCAGTCGCAAGACCGGTCAGCCCAACCCAGATCTTCAGCGGCTCCGAAGGCGACCATCTGAGCGCAGCCATGATCGCGCCGGCCTCGACCGCGGCCGCCGCAACTGCAACCTCGGCGAGATCGCTCTCGAGCGCGACGAAGTACAAGGAGACCAGCACTGCGACGTCAGCCGGCTGCGGCGCCGAGAGCAGCCACTGCAGGAAGGCGACCAGCGTGACGGTGACAAAGCACAGTCGCGGATCGCGCCGCACCAGCAGCAGCGGCAGACAGAGAGCTCCGCAGAACAACAGCGTCGTCACACCGAGCCGATGCTGCGATGAGAGTCCAGCGCAGCTCAGCGCCGCGGCGCCCAGCGCGACTGCCAGCTCGACTGCGAAGCGGCGGCCGGCGACCTGGCGAGCATCGCGCTCGACGCGAGCCAGCCAGCTCGATGCAAGCGCGTCCGCCTTGTCCTTCATGTGCACATATTGACGCCTCGCCGCGCCAAAGCCAGGCATCCGGCGCTGTCAGTCGAGCTCTGGCGCGAGCTCCGGATGACGCTCGAGGTCGGGATGAGGCTCCAGGTACAGGTGCGGGTGCTCTGAGTGGCTGGCATCTTGCACATCGAGCTTCGTGACCGTCACGTAGGCGACGAGCCCGACGAACATCAGCAGCGCGATGGCACTGACCGGGCCATCGCCGATGCCGAGCCCGCCGTTGCTCGGCTTGCTGAACCCATCGGCGAAGGACGCACCGAGGGGGCGCGTGACGATGTAAGCGAGCCAGAACGCGAGGATCGGGTTCAGTCGCAGACGCCACCAGCCGATTGTCGGGACCGAGATGACCGCGGCGAACAGCAGCGCCGAAGGGAAGAAACCCAGGTTCAGCCTGAGCGCCGTGAGATCGCCGGCGGCAGTGCCGAGCGCGAAGGTCGCCAGCACGGCTGCCCAGTAGAACAGCTCGCGCCGTCGGGTGGTGATGCTGTGGATCGAGAGCGTGCCCTCACTGCGATACCAGGCGGTGAAGATCGCCGCGACAAGGATCGCGAAGAACGGCGTCGTCACCTCGTAGGAGAGGCTCGCCCCGTCTCGCAAGCCGTCGGCGACCATCGTGCCGAAGATCGCGACCATCATCACCGCGAACCAGTAGACCGGAGCGCGATATTCGCGGGAGCGCAATTGCAGCCGCAACGCGAACCACATCCCGAAGATGCCGACGACGGCCGCGAGCGGGACGCTGGTCTGACCGAGGAAGTCCGACATCGCCTCCCCCATGCCCGTCGTCAGCAGCTTCAGCAGCCAGAAGATCACCGTGATCTCGGGCACCTTCGTCAGCGCATGGCGCGCGAATGGAGCCGCCGCGGTAGGCCTGGCGCGCGCGGAGTCCGTTCCGACCGGCGAGCCGCTCAGGTACTGGTCACTCATCCTCGGCTCCTTTCAACGGCCATGCAGATCAGGCGTCTCGGCGAACAAGCAGGACGGCGGAGGCGAGAAATGTCACCACGGCGTAGCCGCAGAACACCGCAAAGCCGGTCCACGGGCCGAGCATCCCCGGGTCTGTCGTGTTGCTCAGCACATCGCTTCCGGCGTTCGACGGTAGGTATGGGTTGATCGCGTTGAACGTGCTCGCCGGCAGCACGTGTGCGAGGCCAGGGAGGACGAACAGCACGCCGGCGAAGATCGCGATCCCGCCGGCCGTGTTGCGCACGAGCGCGCCGAGCGACAGGCCGAAGACGCCGAGGACGACCATGTAGAGGCCGGAGCCGATCACGGCACGAAGCGCCGGAGCATGCCCGATCGAGACGTTCACGTGGTGCTGGGTGAGAATCGACTGCGAGACGAAGAAGGCGATCAGCGACGCGACCAGCGTCAGCGTCAGCGTGACGCCGGCGAACGTTATGGCCTTCGCCCACAGCACCGGCAGGCGCCGTGGCACGGCCATGAACGTCGATCGGATCTGGCCGGTCGAGTACTCCCCGGAGATCACGAGGACGCCGAGCACACCGATCGCGAGCTGCGCCAGGTGGTAGCCGCCGAGCGCGGTGTTGATCGGGTCGAACGTGGCCCGTTCGTGGCGGGTGAGGTGCTCCCAACGGCTCATCGTCACCGTGGCGACCAGCGGCCCGAGGCCGGCCATCGTGACGAACGCGAACAGCAGCGACCAGCGCGTCGAACGCAACGACCACAGCTTCGTCCACTCCGAGCGAAGCACGCCGAGCTGGGTCACGCCGACGGTGAAGGATGGCCGTGTCGGTGCCGCGGCCGCCGGCAGGCTATGCGTCGCGCTCATCCTGCCGCCCCAATGCTCTCCAGCTCGCGAGGCTCGCTCGCACCGGCGCGATACTCGACCGAATCGCCCGTGAGACTGATGAACGCCTGCTCCAGCGAGGCCTGCTGCGGCGTCAGCTCGGAAACCACGATCCGTGCCGCCAGAGCGAGCTCGCCGATCCGCTGGGCGCTGAGACCGTTCACCTCCAGCAGCCCCTCCCCCAGTGCCTGCACCTCGGCACGTTCGCGTCTGAGCACGCCGTCGAGCTCGACCGCTTCTGGTGAGCGCACGTGGACACTAACGTCAGAGGAGGCACGCCGCACGAACTCGGCGACGGAGGTGTCGGCGATCAGCCTGCCGCGCCCGACGACGATCAGGTGGTCGGCCGTCTGGGCCATCTCGCTCATCAAATGAGAGGAGAGGAAAACCGTGCGGCCTTCCGAGGCCAGGCGCTTGAGCAGCGTGCGGATCCAATGGATGCCCTCGGGATCGAGACCGTTCGCGGGCTCGTCGAGGATCACCGTTGCCGGGTCGCCGAGTAGCGCCGAAGCGACGCCGAGGCGCTGACCCATCCCGAGCGAGAAGCTGCCGACGCGCTTGCGTGCGACCTCGCCGAGGCCGACGAGCTCAACCACCTCCTCAACACGGCTTCGGGGAATGCCATGCGTCTGCGCGAGCGCGAGCAGGTGGTTGTAGGCCGAGCGGCCCGTGTGGATGGCGTGCGCCTCGAGCATCGCGCCTACCTCGTGTAGGGGTGCGGGCAACTCGCGATATACCCGCCCGTCGATCGATACCTCGCCGCTCGTCGGCGCATCCAGGCCGAGGATCAAGCGCATCGTCGTCGACTTGCCCGCGCCGTTGGGACCGAGAAAGCCGGTGACGATGCCAGGCCGCACCTGGAAGGTCAGATCGTCAACGGCGACCTTCTCGCCGTAGCGCTTGCTCACCCCTTTGACATCTATCACCGATCCCAGGCTAAGGCGAGAACAGCACGCTCACAACGGCCGCGAGAACGATCTTCGGCTGAGCTCGCATCCTCCTCAGGTCTACCCCACCCGCTACCTGAGTCGCATCGCCCGCCGGATCGAGACGACGAGCAGCACAACGACGGCGAGCGGCATCACCCACCAGGCCGCCACCCCGGCCGCAGCGATCGCCGCAGTCACCGAGAGCGCAACCACTACGCCCGCTGCCGTGCGCCAGTCATCGCCGACGACGAACTCCCAAATCGCGAGCAGTACGGATTCGACCCGGCTCATGCGCCGATCGTCTCCTCGTGAACGATCGACCGTGCAGGCTCTCCTCGAGCCTCTGCGGCCAGGCGCCATCGCTCCAAGCGCAAGACAATCACGACGGCCACGACGAGCGTCCCGGGGACGATCGCCAGCAGCGCCGCCTCGCCACCGGGCCAGCTCGTGCCGGCGCCCTCCGCCCCCCAGAACATCCCGAACGAGCTGAGCATCACGCCGACCGCGAACTTCATCGTGTTCTCAGGGACCTTTGCGAGCGGCGCTCGTACGGCGATACCGCCGAGCACGACGAGCAATACCGCCAAGCCGGCCGCGGCGGCGGCCAAGCCGACCCTGTGCTGGTTGGCACCGAACGTGAGCACGATGAAAGCGACCTCCAGTCCCTCGAGCAGCACTCCTTTGAAGGAGATTGCAAACGCGTACCCATCGAACCCCGTGGACCGCTCGCCGGCGGCCATCGCAGCCGCCGACTCCAGTTCGTAGGTCTCACGCTCGTCGTGCTTGGCCTTCACGCCGGCCGCACGGAGGATCGCCTTGCGCAGCCACTGCAGCCCGAAGATCAGCAATAGGCCGCCGACGGCGACCCGCAGGACGTCGATCGGCAGCGACGTGAGCGCAGGACCGAGCCCGGCGATGAGACCGGCGAGCACGATCAGAGCGGCGCCGACGCCGCTCATCGCCGAGGACCAGCTCCGTGTAGTGCCGACGGCAAGCACGATCGTCAGTGCCTCCACCGCCTCGACCGCGCACGCCAGCAGCACAGACAGCGCAAGGCCCAGCTCAGCACCGCTCATCGGGCCGCCTTCGTCAGATCGTTCACCCACATGCTCTTAGAGCACCGTCCCGAGCACCAGCGGCACCACTCGCTCGGCTCCGGCGAGCCGAAGCTGCCCGGCGACCATCGCGAGCGTCCAGCCTGAGTTGCGACGGTCGTCGAACAGCACGCCCGTACCCGGCGGTGGCGTCCCGAGGATCTCGTAGGCCCCTCGAACGTTCGCCGCCTGCTGCACCGCGTTGGCCATTTGCGACTGGGGCAGGCGTGCCTCGGTGCGCCGCACGATCTCGAGGCTCGGCACGCCAAGCTCGCCGGCGACGCGCCCGGCAAGCTCGCCGACGATTGGGCCGAGCCGTGTCGAGGGGACATGCGTGAGCCATGCGGCCGTGATCCCCGAACCGCGCAGGATGTCCGCCAGGGCAACCACGACCTCTTGGTCGAAAGACCCGTCGCGCAGGCCACGCTCGACGGCCGGCCACCAGCCGCCGTCTCCGAAGCGCGCCAGCGCAAAGCCCGGCTCCGCGCGGCGCTCGTCGGGGATCTTGCGCATCGTTCCAGCAGAGTCCGGCGCCATCTTCTTGACCTCCATCTCGACCGGCTTGGAGCGGAGATGCCTGACGGCCAACTCGATCAGCGCCGCGTCCGGCTGCCCACCGAAGCGTGGCGCTGTACAGACCGAGCAGCGCCCGCAGTCCCTCGCGTCCGGATCGTCGAGCTGCTCCTGCAGCGTCCTCATCAGACAGCGGCCGTCGGTCCCGAAGGCGGCCATCGCGCTCTGCTCTGCCCGGCGGAGTGCGGTGACGCGTTCGTAGCGGGTTGCGTCATAGGCCCAATCGGCGCCTGGGACCGTCTGCCATCGGCTGCCGCTGCGGCGAACCGCTCCCTCGACGTCGAGGATCTTCAGCATCGCCTCGATGCGGCCCATGCCGAGGTTCACCATCGACATCAGCTCTCGCGTCGTGCGCCCTTCCTCGCCGGCGGAGCCCAGCTCGTCGAGAACGGCGTCGACTCTGCTCTGCTCGGGAAAGGCCTGTTCGATGAAGAAGTCCTGGATCCGCCGGTCCTCGCCCCCGCGCAGCAGCACGACATCGGCGTGCTCGACGCCGCGTCCGGCGCGACCGACCTGCTGGTAGTAGGAGACCACGCTTCCGGGAGCTTGGTAGTGGACGACGAACGCGAGATCGGACTTGTCGTAGCCCATCCCCAGGGCGCTGGTGGCGACCACCGCCTTGACCTCGTTGCGCAGCAGGCGCTCCTCGGTTCGGACTCGCTCCTCAGTTCCCTGCTCGCCGCTGTACGCGAGCGCGGAGATCCCGTTTGCCGAGAGAAAGCTCGCGACCTGCTCGGCATCGCGCTTGGTCAACGTGTAGATGATCCCTGAGCCCTCAAGCGCCTGCAGGTTCTCGACCAGCCACGCAAGCCGTTCCGCGGGACGGCGCAGCTCCAGCGCCTCCAGACGAAGGCTCGTGCGTGCGAGTGGGCCACGGTAGGCACGCAGCGGCTCCCCGCCGGGGGCCGCCAGCTGCTCCATCACGTCGCCGACGACGCGGTCGTTGGCCGTAGCCGTCGTGCCGAGCACTGCCACCCCCGGCTCAAGCGCATCGAGGACATCCTTCACGCGCCTGTAGTCCGGGCGGAAGTCATGGCCCCAATCGGAGATGCAATGCGCCTCGTCGATCACCAGCAACCCGACCGACGCCGCGAACAGCGGCAGCATCTTCTCGCGGAAGCGTGGATTGTTCAGTCGCTCCGGGCTGATCAGCAGCAGGTCGATCGTTCCTGCCGCCAGGCGATCCCGGACCTCGTCCCACTCCTCCCGGTTTGTGCTGTTGATCGTGTGCGCACGCAACCCCATCCGCTCCGCCGCGGCGATCTGGTTGCGCATCAGGGCAAGCAGGGGGCTGACGATCAAAGTGGGGCCCGCCCCCTCCTCACGCAGCAGTGCTGTGGCCACGAAATACAGTGCCGACTTGCCCCAGCCGGTGCGCTGCACGCACAGCACTCGTGCGCGGTCGACCACGAGATCGTGGATCGCCTCGAGCTGCCCCGGCCGGAACCGCGAGTCGCTCTCACCTGTGAGCGAACGCAGGCGATCCAGAGCGATCCCATCTAGAGCCTTGGAGGTCAACACGGTCCCTCCACCCTACGACCGTGCCTCTACGCCAGGACGATCGACCCCGCGAGCCTCGCCGCTGACTCCGGATCGTGCGACGGCAGGAAAACCGTCGGATGCTCCGCACCGTGGGCCGTGACCTTCTCGAGCGTCGCCACGTGCACCTTGGGGTCAGGACCGATCGCATCAGCGCGCAGCGACCGCAGCTGCTCGAGCGTGTCGGTCACATCGCCGGCGAGCATCACGTGCCGGTCCTCGTCGTCGATGCAGATCACCGAAATGTGGCCCGGCGTGTGCCCGGGGGTGGCGACGGCGACGATCCGCCCGTCCTCGCTCAGCGCACGGCTTTCCGAGAACGCGCCGAACGGACCGCCGTCGAGCGCGAAGGGCTGCGGCACGAATGGGGTCGGCAACGGCTGGCGCATTACGCGGCGCATGACTCGCGAGAACGCCCCGTTGGCGTAGCGCAGCTCCGCCTCGTTGATCTTCACGCGCCCTCCCAGGTGGATCAGCCCGTCCATGTGATCGCCGTGGGCGTGGGTGAGGATCGTCTCCGAGACGTCCTCCAGGCGCAGACCCGCCGCCGCCAGCGCACCCGGCAGCTCCTGCTCCGACGTGACCTGGAAGCGCGCGAACGGCACGTTGCGCGCCGCCGCCGTCTCCCCCGTGTCGATCAGGCGCACGACGCCCTCGTGCTCGATCGCCCAACAGTGGATCGGCAGCGGCTCCGAGAAGGCGTCAGGCAGGAACAGGTTCAGCTGACGACGCGGGCCCGAGGCCGGCACCAGGAAGCTGCGCTTGACGCGGACGGTCCCTGTGGTCAGGCAGTGGATCTTCATATTAATTTCTAATATTGACGTTCTTGCCCCGGCGGCGTCCTGGAGCGTCGTCGAGCGAGACCGGAGCCCGCCGTCGGATCACCCGAAGAACAGCTCCGTCGTCCTGAAGAGATCGGGGTCCAAGAGCTTCGGCTCCCGCAGGGCGTCCTCGAGGGAGACCTCGACGATCTCGGTGCCGCGCAGCGCCACCATCGTGCCGAAGCGCCCACCGGCAACCGCCTCCATGGCCGCCACGCCAAAGCGGGTGGCGAGCACCCGGTCGTAGGCGACCGGAGTGCCGCCGCGCTGCACGTGGCCAAGGATCGTGACCCGCGTCTCATAGCCCGTGCGCTGCTCGATCTCGTGCTCCAACAGCACGCCGATCCCGCCAAGGCGCTCGTGCCCGAAGGCGTCGGTCTGGGTTTCCTTGATCGTCTGCAGCGTGCCTTCCTTGGGCGTCGCGCCCTCGGCCGCGACAACGATCGAGAAGCTCCGCCCGCGTTCGTGGCGCCTGCGCAGGTGGGCGCAGACCTCCTCGATGTCGAACGGGCGCTCCGGGACGAGGATCGCGTCGGCGCCGCCCGCCAGTCCCGCGTGCGTCGCGATCCATCCGGCGTGGCGCCCCATGACCTCCACGACGATCACCCGGTTGTGGGACTCGGCCGTCGTGTGCAGCCGGTCGATCGCGTCGGTGACGATCTGCACGGCCGTCTGGAAGCCGAAGGTGACGTCGGTGCCCGCGAGGTCGTTGTCGATCGTCTTCGGAACGCCGACCACGGGGATCCCCGCGCGGTGCAGGCGCAGCGCCACGCCGAGCGTGTCCTCGCCGCCGATCGGGATCAGCGCATCGACGGCGTACTCGCTGAGGACGCTGCTGATCTCGGCGGTGCCGTCGCGGTCGTCGGCGAAGGGGTTCGTGCGCGAGGTGCCGAGGATCGTGCCGCCCCTGGGCAGGATGCCGGCGGTGCTCTCGAGCGTCAACTCGAGCGCGTCGCCGGCGAGAACACCCGCCCAGCCGTAGCGGAAGCCGAGGAAGCTGCTCCCAGGCTCGATCAGACCACGGCGAACCACGGCTCGGATCACCGCGTTCAGGCCGGGGCAGTCACCGCCGCCGGTAAGCAGTCCGACTCTGGCCACCGATCTTCTCCTTTCACCGACTTGCTTTCGTGCCTTGCCGTGGGCGCCATTCGGCCGGAGCGGTGGTGCCCATGTCGAGGATGCCACGTTGTCGAGGGCCGCAGCCGGGCTCGTGTCTGACCGTCCACCGGCCGATATCCAGTGGGTATGCGCTCAGCACTCCGCGCTTTCCTCGCGATGCTTGCCGGCACGCTCGCGCTCGCAAGCCCGGCGAGCGGCGACACGACGCCCGAATCGGCCCCCGGACGGATCATCTTTCCCGTGGCGAACGGCCGCGCCAGGCTGGCTTCGGCGATCCCGTTCCTCGGTGGCGGTGCGCTGCTCGTCGGTTTGGTGGGCGGCTCGGGCCGGCTCTACATCGCCAAGGTCTCTGAGTCCGGCGCCCTCGACCCCTCCTTCGGTGCCGGCGGGATCGCCACCGTCAACGCTGAACTGGCGTTCGAGCAGATCCTGCTCCAGCCCGACGGGCACATCCTCCTGATCGGCATGCACTCCAGCCGTGGCCACCTCACCGAACTGAAATGGGATGAGCCGCACGGCTCTCTCGTCGTCGAGAGGCTCGACCCGAACGGCACGATCGACGCGAGCTACGGAACCGCCGGCACCGCCCAGACCACGATCGAAGGTGGCTGCTACTGCGACCAGATCGCCCTCGAACAGGAAGACGGCAAGCTCGTCCTCACCGGCCAGCGCCGGGCGAGCGTCGAGAAGTATGGGAGCAGCGTCGAGGCCTACAGCTGGGAGCTCGCCCGGTTGACGGCCGACGGCACGCTCGACCCGAGCTTCGGACAAGGGGGTCTCGCCCTCGTGCCAGGCGAAGAAGGAGTCGGCCTGTCGATCCTGCCCTCCGCGAACGACACGATCGTCGCCCAAGGCCAGGCTGTCGTAACCAGCGAAGAAACGGCCGGGGAACGGTCCACCGGTCCAGAGAACATGATGACCCGCCTGACGGCCGATGGTGCAATCGACCGTACCTATGCGGGCGGCACGCCCTTTGAGCTCCCCGTCTACTCGATCGGCGATTCCTACGGGCAGACCCCGGAGCCGCTCGAGGCGCTCTCCGAGCCCGGCGGCCGAATCGTGATCGAGACGTTCCCGATCCCGGCCAACCCGGGACGGCCGAAGGGGGAACTTGGCGCCGGCCTGCTCGCCTATGACAACACGGGCCAATTCGACAAGAGCTTCGGATACTCGGGCCTCCTGAACTTCGAGGAAGGGCGCGACCCCTCAGGCAGCGAGCTACTGGCAGGGCCCGCCGGGACGATCCTCGCGATGCGCCGTCCGCTCAGCAAACGCCCGTCCGACAATCCGCAGGCGGTGGAAGGGCTCGTCGAATTCCAGCGGATCACGGCAAGTGGAACGATCGACGAAGCCTTCGCCAAGCCACCAGGCCGCCCGGTCACCGTCGCTTTCGGCGGTGGCCTGGGGGAACCGAGCCCCCTCTCCCCCTACAGCTATCCGGAAACGAGACTGGTGCTCGATCAGAACACATTCCTGGGGTCGGGTTCCTCGGCACAGCCCATCCCCCAGACCGATGGCTCCTACCTGCTCGCCGGGAACGTGACGCTGCAGACACCCGCGGGCCGGCATAGGCCGGAAACCTCGCGCAACTGGTTCGCCCTCGCCAAGCTGACCCCCTCGCTGTCGCTCGACTCCGCCTTCGGCACGCCCGCACCCATTCCCGCACTGAACATCCGGCTGCCGCGGCAGAGCCTGCGCGACGACATGGCACACCGGCGAGTGCTCGTCGCGGTCGAAGCGTCACGGGCCGGCCTCGTCGAGCTGCGCCTACACGCCCGCGGGCGCCCGCTCGGCCACAAGCTTGCGGCGATGCTCAGCCCCGGCACGGTCCGGATCGCGGTCCCGCTTCCTGGGTCGGCACGCCACTACCTGCGTACGCATCGAGGCGCACGAGTCAGTCTCGGCGCGTCCTCGCGGGATCTGTTCGCCGACCCGGCCGGGGCAGTTGCCACGCTGACGCTCCGCTAAACGACACGCCCGTCCCCCAACGACCGGGGCCCCACCGATCGACGGGGCCCCGGTCCAACAGAGCTGCTTGCGATGCCCTTCGATCAGCCGGCTTCGACCTTGAAGGCAGGCTGAAGGCCTTCAAAGCAGGCTCCTGTCTCGGCGAAGGTGCCGAGCGATTCGGTGCTGCCGCAATACATTTCGGCGTCCTGTGAGCTGACGTATTGGCTTTCGGTCGGATCGGCGCCGACGGTCAGGCCCGCTTCGGCCGGTTCGATCTCGGCGACGTTCAGCGCGTCGTAGTAGCAACCCGCGTCCCTCGTGTCACAGGCCCTGATGCCCTGTGGAGCGGCGCCGTAGTTGGTCGTGTTATAGGCGACGCTGATGATCACGTTGGACGGCAGCGTCTTGGCTTTCACGTGGAAGGCGACCGTGAACGCCAACCCGTGGAAGCATTTTTCGACCGCTTCCGTGCCCGGAGCAGCCGCGTCGAACCAAGCGCCCGCGTCGCCGGCTCCGGTGCAGGCCGCGCTCGTGCTGGGCCGGTAGGGCATGGCGAACGTGTGGGTGACGCTGGCCAGCTTGGTACCGACCGAACCTTCCGGACCGACCGAGTAGACGCTCAGGGTCAGCGGCCAGCGGAACTTCTTCTTGGCCTTGAGCGTCTTGCAGGGGTCTTCCATCGACGACCAGATGCCTTCCTGGCACGCCCACGCGCTCATCGCGACCGTCACGATTGGATGCTTGCGAGCGGCTCCCGCCAGTTCGACCTGGCCGCCGTACTCGGAGGTCTGGGTCGCGGCGAAGCCGGTCGACGCGAAGTTGCCCGGCAGTGGAGCGACGATGTTGTTGTAGACGACTTCCTTGGCACCAGCCGCGCTCGCGCTGGCGCTGAGCGCCAGCACCCCGATTAGCACTGCCGCAATTGCGAGCACGCCGCGCCCGCGTCTGATCCGTCCGTTCATCTCATTCTCCGTTCATCCATCGTGGAGTCCGCGAGCCGAACGGCGGCGGACGCCAGTGTCGATCCAGCACCTGTAGAACGAAGACCGGTCGTCCCGTTGATCCCCCCAGATCCCCTCCGGTGTGGACCACCGAATCCCTGGTGCCCGTCCCCGGCAAGAATACGGTCGCCGATTCCTTGCTGTCAACCGTCTGCGGTTACCGTTCTGAGAACAGGAGCTCAGGACGCTTCGACATGGCGCAGGGCGCTGGTAAGCGAGGCCTGAGTCTGGGGTCCGTGCAGCTCTGTCCGGATGTGCCCCGAGCGGTCGAGCACGAAGATCTCCGGCAGTCCCGTCATTTCGTAGTCGTTGCCGACGGTGCCTTCGCCGTCGCGGAGAGTGGGAAAGCTCCAGCCGAAACGACGGATGAACGACAGCGCACTGCCTCGCCTATCACTCCAATCGACACCCACGATCCGCCCGCTTCCCTCAGCGCTACGAGAGAAGCGCTCGATCGCGGGGGCCTCTTGGGTGCAGGGCCCGCACCAGCTCGCCCAGAACACCACCAGCGACGGGCGTCCGTTCGCGCTCGACAGGAGCTTTGGGAGCGTCACGTCGGCACCGGCGAGATGTTCACGCGGCAGCGCGGGAGCCTTGCGCCCGGAGCTCTTGCTGGGCGCGAGCCCGACGACGGCCAGGACGACGATCACGGCGAGGGCGACGACCATCAGCCCGAGCGTTCTCACCCGGCGACTCATCGGCCTCGTCTCAGCGCGCGGCCAGCAGCGGCACGTCGTGGGCGATTTCGGCGGGCCTGAAGCTCGAAGCGTAGATCGACAGGCGCTTGCCCGAGCCGGTGATCCCGTAGATCAGACCCGAGTGGTTGATGAACTGAGGCTGGTTGGCGTCCCGTTCGGAACCGACCCCCCAGGCCTTCCAGACCTTCGCGAGTTCATGTGCGGAGCCGACGAGATACTGCATTTTGCCGGTCATCTCATGGCGGGCGAGGAACGCCGCAACGGCCTTCGGCGTGTCACCTTTCGGATCGACCGAGACGGCGATGATCTGCGTGTTCGCCGCGGTCTTCTTGCTCATCAGGTTCTGCGCGACACGGAGGTTGGAGGTGATCAGTGGACAGATGTCCGGGCAGTTGGTGTAGAGGAAGGTGACCAACACCGCCTTGCCCTTGTAAGAGTCGATGTTGACGGGCTGACCGAGATAGTTCTTGAGCGCCAACGGCGGCGCCTGCTGAACCGGCGTGAGCAGCCCCGAGGCGTCGAGGCTCTGCTTCTTCGCAGCCGCCTTTCCGGCGCTGGAGCTTGAGGATCCGCCGGTCGTGACCAGCGCCACCCCACCGGCGATGAGCACCAGCACGAGCAGTGCCAGGAGCACCCTGAGATCGAGACCGCCTTTGCGTTTCATCCGGGCGAACTTATCAGCGTCGGGCGGGCCGGCGCTCCGCTTCCCGTCGGCAAAAATTCCTGCAACCCTGCACTTGTTACGCAAATTGCAGCGAGATCTGTTAGCTTGCCGCCCGTTCGTGTGCCGAGTCCTCTCCCCTAAGGGGGCGGGGGAGCGGGGGACCCATTGCAGCCGAGAGGCTGCGGGGGCGAATCGCCACAAGTGTGGCGTAGCGTAGATGTTTACGCGAGCCCGACAGCTAACCCCGTAGGCGCCAAATGGAATTTGAGAAAGGACGCCTCGCATGTCGGGATGCCCGCGTGATCTTGCAGTGACCGACCACTGGAGCTCTTCGCTCCAGCGTTCCCGTGCCCGCCGAGCCCGCGCGGGCCGCCGGAGCAACCGTGCAGCTTTGATCGCAGAGACCGCCACCGCGACGCTTTTGAAGTCGCCCGCGGCCCTCGCTCGGGATCTCGCCGACGAGGAGACCTGGCAGCTCTCTCTGGGCCGCTCCCGCGCTCGCAGGCGTGCCGCAGAGCTCCAGTTCGTGCCCGCCGGCTCGCGCGCCAAGCGCATGTCGCTCGGCGCCCTGGTCGCGCTCACGGTCGGACCGACGGCCAGCATCGCAAGCGGTGCCGGCACCAGCGCCAGCACCGGTCCCGAAGCGGCGACCACGACCGAACACACGATCAGCCTCAGCGAAGGCGAAGAAGGCCGCCAGGTGGAAATGCTCCAGAGCGCCCTCGGCGGGGTCTCCGTCGACGGTGTCTACGGACCCGAAACCGAAGAAGCCGTCAAGAGCTTCCAGGCCAGCCATGGGCTGTCCGTCGACGGCATCGCCGGTCCTGAAACGCTCGCGGCGCTGCGCGGCAGCTCGGGCAGCCCGTCGGCCTCGACCGCCAGCACCGGCGAAGAAGGCACGACCCACGACGCCGTCAACGAATCCGGTGAAGGCGCGGGCGCCGTCGAACGACTGCAGAGCGCGCTGAAGCTTCCTGTGGACGGCAACTTCGGTCCCGAAACGGAGGCCGCGGTGCGTCGTCTGCAGTCTCGTCATGGCCTCACGGTGGACGGCATCGTCGGTCCCGCCACCTGGAACGTGATCGACGTCAACGGCCAGGAAACGCTGACGCCGCCCGCTTCTGCGCTCCCCGCCCACCACAGCCATCACCACACCGCGTCGATCGCCTCGGTCGGCTCGGAATCCGAAGGCGAAGTGAGCGGCGACGCCGTAGAACGGCTGCAGAAAGCTCTGAAGATCTCGACCGACGGCGAATTCGGCCCTGAGACAGAGGCGGCCGTCAAGCGTCTTCAGAGCCGTCACGGCCTGACGCCCGACGGTGTCGTCGGGCCCGCCACGTGGTCGGTACTGGGCGTCAAGACCGAGGGCACCCTCACTCCCTCGGCCAGCGTCAAAGACTCGGGTGAAGAAGGCTCGAGCAGCTCCTCGGGCGGCTCCAGCCTCGTAGCCCGCGTGATCGCCGCCGGCGAGGAAATCGCCACTCGCCCATATGTTTGGGGTGGCGGCCACGGCTCGTTCATCTCCGAAGGCTATGACTGCTCAGGATCGGTCTCCTACGCCCTACACGGCGCCGGCCTGCTCAGCTCGCCGGAGGACTCGAGCGCCCTGGAGTCATACGGCGAACCGGGCCCGGGTCGTGACATCACGATCTACGCCAACGCCGAACACGCCTTCATGGTCGTCGACGGCAAACGCTTCGACACCGTCGCGCTGGCGGAGACCGGCAACCGCTGGACCGACAGCATGACCTCGACGGCGGGCTTCGTCGCGCGTCACCCCGACGGGCTCTAGCCCCAGGCCGGGTTCGCCCGGAGATTCACTCAGCGCTTCGACGGCCGCCGGCTCACACCGGCGGCCGTCGCGTTTCGTCGCAGTCGCCGCCTAGCGTCCTTGGACCCGGAGCACCGGGACCGAACCTAGGAGAGCAATGCTCGCGCTGGCGCACACATTCACGATCGACGGCCCCGACGCCAGACATGTGACGGTCGAGCTCGACGTGCGCTCGGGGCTACCGGCGTTCGCGATCGTCGGACTGGCCGACACGGCGGTGCGGGAGGCGCGCGAGCGGATCCAGACGGCGATCCGCAACTCGGGCTTTCAGTGGCCGGCCCGGCGGATCACGGCCAACCTCGCCCCCGGCGATCTACCCAAGGCCGGTCCGGGTCTCGACCTGGCGATTGCCTGCGCGATCCTCCTCGCCACCGAACAGGTCCCGTCGGGGCGCCTAGAGCACTTGGCGATGTTCGGAGAGCTCGGGCTGGATGGCACGGTGCGCCCCGCCCATGGCACTCTGGCGGCCGCCGAGGCGACCCGCCGCGAGGGCCTGAGCGCCCTCGGCGTGTCCGTGCGGAGCGCCGGCGAGGCAGCGCTCGTGGACGGGCTGCTCGTGGCGCCGCTCGATGACCTGCGAGATGCCGCGGGGCTGCTTGCGGGAGCGTCCCCGCGCGCTCTGCCCGAGGCACCGTCGATCGGCGCTCCCGAGCCGGACGTGCCCGATCTGAATGATGTCCGCGGCCACCGCCACGCCGTCCATGCGCTGCTGATCGCGGCCGCCGGCGGCCACAACATCCTGCTGACAGGTCCGCCGGGGGTGGGTAAGACGATGCTCGCGCATCGCCTGCCGGGAATCCTCCCTCCGCTCGACCGGGGCGAGGCGATCGAGGTGGCCCGCGTCAGAAGCGTGCTCGATGGTCACATCGAGTCGTTGCCACGGCTGCGACCGTTTCGCGCACCCCACCACTCGGTGACACCGGCGGGCCTGATCGGCGGAGGCGGCAACGGCTGGGTCGGCGAGGTCGTGTTGGCACACCGCGGCGTCCTGTTCCTTGACAACCATCTATCTAGTAGTTTAGATTCCCAGGATGCGACTAGATGGCTATTGCCGCGTATCCCAAACCAAAGGACGAGAGGGCGAGACGTTCCTGTCGCCCGATATTCAGAAGCAACAAATCGCCGGATGGGCAAAGCTGCACGGCCACGAAATCGCCGCATGGCACACCGACCTAGACGAGTCCGGTGGCAAGATGGATCGACCGGGCTTCGGCGAGATGATGGCCCGCGTAGACGCCGGTGAAAGCGATGGCGTCGTGGTCGCCAAGCTCGACCGTTTCGCGCGGTCGCTCCCGGGAGCGTTGGAAGCAATCAAGCGCCTAGATGAGCGCTCCGCCGTGTTCGTGTCAGTCGCGGAGGGGATCGACCCGGCCACATCGGCCGGGAAGATGATGCGGAACCTACTGCTTGTCCTAGCCGAGTTCGAGTTGGATCGCATTCGGGACAGTTGGCACGCAGCACTAAGTAACGCGATCCTCGAGCGTGGGGTGCAACCGACCGTCGCCCCTTTCGGCTACCGCAAGGACGACCACAAACGGTTCGTCCCCGACCCCAACGAGTCGCCATTCGTCCGCGAGATTTTCCGGCGTCGGCTACAGGGGCAGACATGGGCGTCCATTGCCCGCTGGTTGAACGCTGAGGGCGTCAAGCCCCGCCAGAGCGCACAGTGGACCGGCAGCACCGTCAAGCAGCTGACGAAACGCGAGGTCTACCTCGGCGTGGTGGCCAAGGGGTCAATCCGCAATGAGAACGCACACGAGCCGTTGGTGTCCAAGGCCGATTTCCTCATGGTGCGTGAGGTGTTCGCAAAGACGGGCGACTCCCCGGCAGAGACGCGGAACGTTCTCAATGGCATCGTGCGATGCGCCGGTTGTTCCCGCTTGATGAGCGGGCGAGGGTACAAACAGAAAGGCCAGCCGCGCGTTGTGCAATATCAGTGCGCCGTGAACCACACCACCGGCACGTGTGCCGCACCGGCCAACGTCAACGAGTCGATGATCCTTCCCCACGTCGAACGCGAGTTCTTCGCCTACGTTGGCAACATCGCAGCGGAATCTCGCGTTGACTCAGTGGAGCTAACGAAGGCACTCGATGCTCAGCGCGCGGCCGACGTCGCGCTAGCGGACTACCGCGACGATGTGGAGTTGCAGGCGGTCCTTGGCATGGACTCTTTCAAGCAGGGCCTAGCCGCACGACAGTCCGCGGTGCGGGAAGCCGTCAAGACCGTGCAACGAGCCAAGCGCCTCGCCGGGGGTGCCGATCTGCCGTCAGTCGAAGACCTCACAAACGCGTGGCCCACCTTGACCGCCGCCGAGCGTCAACGGCTAATGGCTTCAGCGATCGACGTGGTGTACGTCCGACGTAGTGGTAGCGGTCGAAGGCCGATCGCGGATCGGGTCAACATCGTGTGGCACGGCATCAACGACCACGAACTCTCCGGTCCGGGACGTAGCGTCCCGCTCCGAACGTTCGATTGGTAGCCATCGTGTGCCGGGGTGGCGCTCGGCCATGATCTGTGCGAACGTCCGTGCGACCGCCTTTCGGACGGCGGTCGCGGTGTTGTATGTAGCGGGATGACGGCTGTTCGCCAGACATCCTCCTTTGGCGGTTGATTTCCAAGCCGTCGCACAGGCGAATCCACCTGCCAACAGCACGATTTCTCACACCCGGCTGTATGTTCCGACCCCCGGAATCCAAGCCCGTAGGAGGAGACATGAACATCACCGGAAAGACGCTCGCCCTTGCCCCACGTCGAGACGACTATGGCCCCTATCCGGGCGTGAGCGTGTGTACGACACCGGCGATGCCTACGCCGGTTTCAGCGGCAATCACGCGTATCTGATCGCCATTCAGCGCGCGTGAAGACCACACCCGGAGCGGACGTCCGGCGTCTCCCCCAGGTTCAACGAACCGGCTTGACTGTTGGACGCCCTCGATGGTCAGCACGTGCGCAAGAAACGCGTCCTTCGCCTCCTGAGGTCCCTCCACGTGGATGTCGTACACGTGGGTTGGACCCGTGACTGTGACGTGAACGTTTGCGCCAGCCAGGTCCTCCCGATCGACCGTCTTCAAGTCGACCTTAGCCTCGGCCGCCGTCGGTGATCCCTTCGACTTCTCAGGGTCGGGTTTCAACATTGCCGCAGCGGCAGGCAGCACACCGGCGACCGTGATCGCGACGGGGGGTAGCACCGCAGTGAGTACCAGGGCAGCGACGGCGACCCCGCCCATCGCAACGATGCGCTTACGGCCCTCGGGAGTCTTGGGGTTGATCGAGTATTTGGCGAAGAAGGAGCCGTCGCTTAGATAAACGATCGTCAACTCGACCGGCCGATCCCGGAGGATTGCTTCAACCTCCTCACGGCTCAAATGGGGGTCGAGCCGATCCCAGCTCCCAACCAAGATCGCGGCACTATCCACACACAGTTGAATCAACTGTTGAACGGCAAGCGCCGGACGGACATCGTCAGCACCCACATATGCATCAATGACCACCCACCCCGGATCGTCCGTGTCCGGCACGAACGGCAGGACGGATGGCGCTAGATCAGCCACCGCCAGCGCTTCGACAAGCGCGACAACGTCATCAACGTACGGCGCTCCCGCCATCCTGCGGATACTAACGCGAGCGGCACGACTCCGCACGGCCTTTAGTGGCCGTGCGAGTCAGCGCGCGCTGAGGCACCCAGGCGGTTGATCCCCCGGCGCTTCTGGCGCTACGCGTTTTGACTACACAGCGAGATCCGAAGCTCGGGCAACGACGGGAGAGGCTGAGATTGTGCCTTTGGAGTCATCTCATAGGAACCGCGCTTGACACGGGCAACGAGCCCACGGTCCATCGCCAATGCCAACGGCCGGTCAAAGGTGCCGCCGCCTGATGGGAGCCACAACGCCACTTCTAGTTCGCGCCGGGTGGATCGTCCGGCGATAGCGAGAAACGCGACGATCTGATCGACGCGAGCGTCATCCCGACGCCGCCAAGGGTCGGGGTCCTGTTCCCTGCTGGTCGTACAAGAGGAAGGGGCTGTCGCCTTTATGGCGACAGCCCTCTGCTCTGATCTCATCTGCTCTCCTCTGGGTTACATCCGTGACGTGTCACGAATGTCACGGATTGCCCTTCCGCGCCCGGTGTCTCGCCTGCCGGTCGGCCGCCGTCGGGTCCTTCGGCTCCCATTTCGAGAACTTCAGCAGCCGAACGCTGTATCGACGCTCGGCGCCATCCAAGACCTCCACAAGCCCGAGTTCCGCGGCAGCCGCGACGACCTTCGCCGCGGTCGCCTCATCCGTCGCACACCTGCGGGCCAGAGCCGCATACCGACCGTCCGTTGCCCCGAGAAGCGACCCCTTGGGTTTGCTCTTAGCGTCAAGAATCAAAGCGATCAGGACCAACGGACCGACCGCGCCGAAGCGGTCGCGCAGTTCCGCGACCGTGTCTTGTTCGAGGAACGCCACGTCTACGGCCGCGAACAACCGGGCTCGGTTCATGAAGCCATCGCCATGCGCAGGACTTGGACGGCGAGCGCCCACAAAACTCGTCGCTTGGGAGGAATCGCTGGCGCATCAGGCGCAGGTGACCCGTCGAGCTTCTTGCTACTCATGTGGTCCTTTCCGTGGTGGTTGTGGTCGCGTCGACTCCTCGGCGCTTGGCGCGGTCCCGGCAATGCGGATGCCGTCGCATCCGACGGCTTGCCGTCTTGGGAAGGTCTTTGCCGCACTCCTCGCACATACGGACCTCTTGTCCGTGGTGCGTCCACTGGCCATGGCGGTAGACGCTCACGCGTTCTAGGTGAGCGATGAAGCCGGCCAGCTCGCCGAGTTGATCCCGGTCGAGGTCTTCGGTGGCCGTCGCTAGCACGCAATCGCTGCCGTGCAGTTCGACGTGCCGTTGGTATTCCGCGAGGGTGTGCCGACGAACGCCGGGCACCGTGCGCATGTCTAGATGCACCTCCGTTGGGTCCGTGTAGCCCCGGCAGGTAGCCGGGGCATGAAATCACCGCCGTTAGCGGCCCACAATCGCCGCCTAACGGGCGTTCGCCCCGGGATAGCCCGTTGGCTGGTGGGGTTGTTAGCCCGGGGTGGTTTCTGGCCTAGAACGGCCGTACGCGTAGCCAGTTCGGGAGCGGTTCGGGAGCCGATTTCGCGGGTCCGATTGACGTTCGACCATCAAGATCGACCGTCACCACTACATGGACGATCTACGCAACAGGAAAATCGTCCGAAATCCGAGATTTTTTCCACGCTGACTAGCCGGGTGTTACGCCCTCAAATCGCCCTAAGAAGCCCCCCCCTATCGGCTTGGGACCTTCGGATACCCTCGCGGGGTGGAACGTCAGGGACTCTGGCAGGCAGCGTGGGGCATTGGCCCTGCTGGCCGCAGCATTTTCCGCCGGGCTTCTGATTGCGAGGATCTCGACTGACTCCCCGTTGTGGGGGATCGTCGTGGCCACTGTCGTGATGATCGTGGCGCTGTACTTCGTCTTCGCCCCGCTACTCCACACATGGCCTTTCAGAAACTCTGGCCGTTTCGAGTCGGCCGCGCGGCGGAAGCGTGTCGGCTACGAAGGACTCCCAGGGAGTTCAGCGGACCTATCCAAAGCGAAGTTCGGGGACGGGCTGGACACGTCCATCAGGAACGCAGGGGACGTCGATGCCAGCGAAGCGAACATCCCGTAATGCGCCTACTCGATCACGGTGTCAGGCCCATCAAACTGTCCGGCGTTGCGAATACCAGTACCGGCATCAACTATCCGGAGCCCGTCCGCTCTCACGTCGCCGGTATCCGCCACGATTAGTCCGGTCTCCGACCCCGTGATACCCACGTCCGTCAGGTCAAGCGGTCCTGCAGCGGCGATTGCCGCTATAGCGTTGGGAGCAACAATCTCGATACCACTGATGCCAGCGGCAGTCCTTACGGTACGTGGCATCCGGTGCGGCGGCGAGCCCTTCTTCTTCTCGCGTTGAGCCGTTCGACGTTCGGCGCGATTCATCGCTTCAGCCTAGCTCGCCACGGCGGGCACCCCAACCTAGCCGGTTGGTCTCTCGTCGTCTAGGCTCGAGGACGTTGGCCGCCATGCCTCAACCTGTGTTGACACAACCCGACGTCTACCGACCGTTTACTGGACCGGAGGTTGATCGTCTTAACCACTTCATCGATGAAGCCAGGCGGTTGGGCGACATGCAGTTGTTCAAGGAAACGCCGACGAAGGCGTCCTTTGGTTTCAGCGAGGAGGAGGGCGAAACGGCGTCAATGGACGAGCCCAATGAAGAAGCTGTGCGCGCAGCGATCACAGTGTTGAGGCAGCTTTACAAGCACAACGAACCTCATAGCTTCCGCAACACGATCAAGCTACTGAAGCAGAACGTGTGCGAACACGATGGACCGCACCGCGACGCTGCGCTTGCCGAACTCGATGCGCACTTCGTCGGAGAGAAACAGGCTCTCGCAGGGATCGGCGTAGGGTTTGTCATCGAGAACCCCAAGGGCGAGCGGAAACAGATTGATACCCGCACGATGTTGGATGCCTACTTCCACGGGAAGTACCTACACGGCGGCAACGAGAAGGCCAAGCTGGCAGCGATACTGGACGACCTAGCACCGTTTGCGCCGCTCGCGTTCTACTCGGTGATGTTGGAGCTTCGCAACCTGTATTGGGTCACGGCCAACGCCGCCGTAGCCGCGTTCAAGCACGCCGCCTAGCTGGCGAATCCCCTCACGAGGCAAACCGCGACGCGATCCCGTGTTGAGGATCGCTCCATTCCGTACCGCCCATGCGGGTACCGGGCCAGCTTTTTGATGCCGGTCGCCGGTCGCGTCGGCCTAAAACCACCACGGTCCTACAGGAAAGCTCTGCTGCCCCGTCGGCGGTAATCAGTGACGGCGCACCATTTCCGAAGCGAACCCGGCCTCGGCACTTTGCGTATCGAGCGACCACATCAGAACGGGTGAGTTCGGATGGATAACCAGTAGAGACCGATGTTCGACCGTCACAACCATTTCCACCATCACGCCGCGCCGACACCTGACCCTTGGACGAAACGCGGAGCCCTCGCCGGCTTTGTTGCCCTCCTGATTGCGGCGTGGATGGCCTTCGGGCCTGCGATCGGAGTACCTGCCCATGCCCCAGCCTGCCTTTCTGTTACGCACGTCATTCGAGTCGTGACGCCAGACCCGGTGGCAGTGACGGCTACACACCACGTCGAGAAGGGTCTTTGGCTTCATCCGACCCCTACTCTAAGGTGATTATCCGTTCACAAGGGTACACTCAGCCCATGCTTCGACGCTGGGACTTCTGGCGGGCTTCCCTCGTGACTGGCAGCAAGGCGACTTTCTGGCTTTTTGGTGCCCTTACTCTCGTTATCGGCGGGTCCGTTCTTGGCTACTGGCAGTTTGCAAGCCGTCGCCCGCTAGTCGTGATCCTGGGTTCCGTCGCCGCTGTACTCGTGCTGATGGAGGCTGCCTACCGACGGTGGGATGAGAGTGATGTCGAGTCGACTGAGCTTCGGGAACAACGCGACCGCGAGTTGATCCCTCCGGGGCATCTAGATGGCCTTCGACAGATGCTCGCTCTGACAATCACCGCCGTCGAGCATGAACTACAGGCAACCTACGCGGAGCCGAACCCTGTAGGCGAGCCGATTCACAGGGAGGCATTCGCAGCACATTTTCCGTCGATCGCCCAACGTCTCGATGAGTGGGACGCGTCGCTGTTTCAATGCGGACAGGCCGAAGGCGCGTTCGGTCACCGACTTCTTCAGGCGATGACGCAGGCCGGGATGACCAGCGACCCGTTTTACGGCGACAAGTTGCTCGAATACGTGCGGAACGTGATGCTTCACCGTGCGAACGTCGGTGGCGAGAGCGGTCCCGTTCACATCGCTTGGACTGGGTACGGGGGGGAGTTGTCCGCTAACGGGCACAAAGTGGCGCTCGTTCCGTTTGAGGACGGCGAGTCTGAGGATGCCTACCGAGAACGTGTGAAAGCCGACGTGGCGGACCCGGTGGACGCTCTGATGGCAGAGGCGCACGGGTGGCCCGAGATAGGAGCGGTCGCAAAAGCCCATCTTGAGCATCATCTGGCCCAGGATCGTCAAACCGTCTTGGGCGAGCTTCGAGGTCTGACTAAAGTCGAGAAGATCGGCGTCTCGTCGGGTTGCCGGATCTGTCGCGGCAATCGGGGCGAACTCGACTGACTAGGGCTCTCGGCGCTGTGTGCCAAGGTTCCACGCGGCTCGCGCTCATGCCAAATGCCTACGACCCGACAGGCGTCCAGGCAATCCGACGACGTGGCTATGGTCCGCTTCGTGCGTGTCCTCAGCTTCATCGGCCGTGCCTATCAGCACCACGAAAGCGTCATCGGCGTGTCGTTCCTATTCGCCGGACTGACGTGGGTGTTCGTCGTCGCTAACCAGAAAGGCCTCGGATGGATCGGGGCCGCGCTGACGGGACTAGTAGGGCTAGCCACCATAGGAATTGTGATCCGCCGACTACTTGACCCAAAGGATGATCTCCCGAGCCTCGTTCGCGTGACGACCTACGTACTCTTCGCCGTTATCGCCGACTACTCGTTCTTTTACTACACCTGCGGAGCCGAACAAAACTGGTCGATCCGTCTCACCCACCTCGATGCGCTCTTCATCACGTTCGGCACGTTGACGACGGCTGGGACTGGAGACATCCATCCGCGGACCGAGCTTGCACGCGGTTTGATGATGTCTCAAATGATCGTTGACATCCTTACCGTTACCGTGATGGCGACCCTTCTTCTTGCACGGCTTGGAGCAAGCCGTGCGCCTTTGTCTAGGCCGAACGGACCGGCGCGGAACGCGGCGTCAGACGCGATCGGAGTTGACGGGTACTAATCGAATGTACGTTCTTCCCTTTGGGATTGTCATCGGACGTCCTGCTCCGATCACGAAGGAGCCGACACGCTGATCCGTGGTCTAGAACGTCTCGAAGACCTCAACCGCTGTCATGAACTCCGCGACCTTGTAGGTGTCGAAGTACATCGGTTCTCCTTGGCGGAACCAGGACTTGAAGACTTCCGCCTTCCCGCTGTTCTCGGCGGTAGCGACGCCGCGATGATGAACGATGTCATTGCGGAAGTGCCGGAGGTCGCCAAATGCCGCCAACTGCAACGGTTTGTCGAGACCCATTGCCTTGGAGATCCGGGCTCGGTAGTGAGCCTCCCACTCAGTGAACAGGGTTATCGCCCATTGTTGACTCACCTGAGTCATGACGCTGCCGCCTCCCCCCAACAACTCAGGCAAATCGCCGAGGCGCCACTTTGAGTAGGCCACAGTGGACGGTGCATCCTGCGGCCCCTGAGTGATGTAGACGGTGGAGTCGGCTGTCGTCGGGGGCTTCGCCTGCGCAACGAGGCCCGTCCAATACTCCCGCGCCTTCTCGATTCCTTGCATCGCGAATGCGTGGGCACCGGCGAGCGCGTTTAGCGCGTCCACAAACTCTTGAAAGACGGGATCGACGTCCATGCCCCTCGATCTTCGCAGGGTGGGCTGCGTGTCGGGAGCCTCGCTACTCTCACGATCGTTTGATGTCCGAGAGGTCCGCTCGGATCGGCTTGGGCGATTCGCGCTGCTTCGTGATCGCCTCCGTGAGCCGTCTCGCCGCGACGGGATCATCAATGCCAGCGAGGACAGCATTGCGCTCCTCTTGGAGCGCATTCGCATCCGCGAGGTCGGCGGCGTTTGCTTTAGCCAGCTCGTTATGCAGCCAGTTGTGGAGCCGGACCATCAACTCCCCATGCCTGAGTGCGATCGGGCGAATCGGGAATGAGTCGCCCTGTGTTTCGATGAACCCCCGTGTGGATGCGCTCCACTTCGCCCATGCCAGAAGATCGACCACGCTGAGTTCTACCTCCCCCACGGCTGGCCCGTCGGCGCTTTCGATTCGGACGGTGTGCGCCAGGAAGGGATGGGTGCGGTGCAGAACGAAGTTCCGCAAGTCCTTGATGAACGGTAGCTCCGGGTTCGCCAACGTCTCGTCCTTACGCCGTGCGAACTCATCAGCGATTAGCCCAGTACGGTCCTTCATCAACCTCCGCGTGTGGTCGACCAACGTCGCGGAGCCGGCGACGTAGTTGTGGAGCCGCTGGGTTACGGCACGTTCGTAGGCTTCGCGTGCATCAGGCCGATACATGTTCTGGAACAGCTCGACCGCCAACGTGGGATCGTGCCGGGGCGCGTCAAGGGTGCGAAGTAGCTCATCGAGGTTGGGCGCCAGCACCGCGTTTACGGTCCGCGCGAGTTCCCCATAGGCCATGTACTCGCGGTAGCCGGGGTGCTCGTTCAACCGCCGTTGAAGTTCGTCCAACCGTTCCGATCGGCCATCCGCATCGCTCGCTTGCTCGAGATCGCCCACGACGGCAACGTAACGCCCATACCGGTTGGCAACGCCGCGCCCTTAGGAGTTGACACGCGTCGCTGGTCTTGCAAGAGCTCTGGCATGGCAAACCACGACGACCCGGAGGAGAACCCCATGCCCAACGCAACGACCACCCCTGCAAAGCCCACATCGACAAAGGCCGCGAAAGCCGCGGCGCCCGGACGCAAGGTCGTAGCCAAATCGACGGCCGCCAAACCGCGCGCGCCAGAACCCGCGGCGCGCAAAGACGCACCGCGCAAAGGGGACCTAACCGGCTCCGTGTTGGCCTCCTACGAACGGGTGTTGGCGGCTACGCCGAAGGCGAAGAAGGAAGCGATGAACGCAAACGCCATCGCCAGGAAGCTGTCCGACGAGGCTGGGAAGACAGTGTGGCCCGTCCCCACGAAAAAGCACTTGGAAACCGGCGTCCTGCGCGGTGACGTGGTGAAGGTCACCGATGGAAGCCGCGTTGTCTACCACTTGAAGTAGTCATCGCCTGCCTATCCGAGCAAACTGCCTGCGGCCCGGGACTCACACCCCGGGCCGTGTCGTTCTCGCCCCGGGTGTGTCACATGCCCACCTAAGCGGCCCGACGGTGTCAACCCCATTGACGGCAGCAATACGCATCGTGTAAGCCTCCACACGGAACACAAGCAACACCGAAACACCCCACAACAAAAAGTACCCCCCGCGCCGGGCAAACGGCCGGGGGGCTGGCCACCACGAAGATCACTAGGAGCCGTGATGACATGAAGCAGATTACTCCTGCCCCGACATATGGTCGCGGGTTCAACGAGGATGCGATCAGGGGAGCGCTCGCACGCAGCGCGTCACCTGGGCTCGCCGCAGCGGGTTTGATGTCCGCTGCGATCCTCAACGGCGATTACGCCGACGCCTCGATGGAGCAGATGCAACGCGACTTCGATCGTTTGTTGATCGACGCCTACAACACCGCCATCACCATCGCCGAAGCGCCCACGTGCCGTTTGAAGCGTGGGCGCGATTGCGAACGAGTCCACATCGGGGTCATCCACCCGGCGTTGCCGTTGCCTCGCCGGACGATGACCTGCCACCTACGGGCCTAGCCCCTCCTCTCCGCGGCGGCGTTCGCCGCGTCGTCAGCACTTGCGCCGGGTGTTTGGGCGCCGTGCTGACCCCATCCCAACATTGCAGAGAAAGGCGGAAGCATGAAGCTTCTCAAAGCACGATCCACCCACCGAACGATCCTAGCCACGGTGACGACGCTTGCGGTTGTGGCCGCAGCGGCGTTCGCCTATTGGCTTGCCGTCAACGTGACTGCGGAAGGCGAAACGGAAGCCCAACTGGGCCATCGTGAAAAGACCACTGAAACCGTAGCGCTCGGCGTCAAAATCCCTGCGGGCATGACCCCTGGTCATCCCGTCCCATTCCAAGTGTTCGTGAAACGAAGCGAACTGAAAAACCAGTTGGAAGTCCGGCGCCTTAGCGTGATGTTCTCAAACTCGGCCGAAGGGGCTGGATGTTCGGATAGCTGGTTCAAGCTGTCCCATCTTCAGGGCGACGAGAACGAACTGTTCGGATCGGGCCTTGCAGCCCCGATCGTCATAAAACACGGGAGCGGCGAAGCGTTCCTCACGGAAGGCGGCGCCGAAGTCGAACTCGAAGAAAACGAAACGGTGAACCAGGGAGCTTGCGAAAACGCGACCCTCCACGCAAAGGTCGTAAGCGAACCGTAGCCCCCGGCGCGCCTCACCCCAGCGGCCCGTCAAATGGCCGCTGGGGCATCGCTCGGCTACCCCGTCCCCCAAGGTGGTGCGGGCGTAAATCGGGGCGCCCTACAGGCCCCCACGGCCCGTCTACGGCCATCGGACCCAGGTTGCGGGGAATCCCGCAGGGGTACAACGCACGGGGGCGCTTGGGACTGGTGACGCCGATTCTGTGCCGGTGACGGCGAATACACCGCTGTTGCGCCACCACGTCGAAACTTGTAAGCCTTGGCACGTACCGAAACTAGATGGTGCCCGCGCCGCGTGAACGGCCGGGCACCTGGCCACCACGAGAAAAGGACCCGTGATGACATGGATCACTCTATCTCCGGGGTCGCGCTTGCGATCGTCTGGCGGCTCAACAAGAACGCGACGGCGGAACTGATGCCCGTGGCGCTCCTTGAACGCGAGTTCGTCGGACCCGTAACACAGGGCGTGACCTATGCACAGTGAACCTACCGTCGCTGAACGCGAGGGACAAACCGACAGCGCGATCCTTGGGCTGCTGATGCTGGAAACCTCGCACCGACCGTGGGCGATCGAGGAGATCGCCCGTGAAATGCGACGCGACGTGACCGACAGCCTCAACCGTCTCTACGGCGCCGGACTGATCCACCGCCTCGACGGGTTCGTGTGGGCCACCCGCGCTGCTGTGATGGCCGACGCAATCGCCGCGTAGACGCCCGAGCGCCACGTCGCAGGGCTGGGCGTGGCGCTCATCGCCGACCTCTACATCACGCGTAGTAGCCAGTCGATCAGCCGCAGTCGATTGGCCAGCCGCATCGGCCCCGCTCAAGCTCGACCCCTGGTCGCCCGGCGAGTCGCGTAAAACGGGCGACACCGCGGCCCACAATCGCCGCCTATGGGTCTAGCGGCGCGGGTGCGGTCAATCCGGCAGGGTAGCCAAGGTCAGCGCACCGCGTGGCCTAGACGGCCCGCTAGCAGCCCGCGTCATTCACCGCCGCGAAGCCCGACCGTTGGCACGTGCGGCATCGGTCCGCGCCTGGGAAATCTGCTTCGCGCGCCGGATCGCGGCATGTCGTCGTCGTCGTGCCGTGTCCACCGGAGAGGGCGAGCCCGTACCGCGTCCCGCCATTCCCGATCTACCACGCTGGCCAGCACGCGCGGACAACCCGCGGACCTTCCCGCTCCGGATCGCCGCATCCAGCCGGGCTCGACTTGCAGCTTCGATCGCTACGTCCGTTTGAGGGTACGCACCAAGCGCACACACGGTCACATCGAATAGCACTCCGACCTCGGTGATGGTCGTCGTGATTTCTTCCCCCGTCGCCGTTTCCTTGGAGTCCCACTCCTCGGCGAGGATCGTAAACGCGAACGATGCTTGCTGGATGTCCTTGCGTTCGATCAACAGGCGCAGATCGTCCGCATACGTCGTGCCAGCCACTTGCGTCCGCTGGTAAAGCCCGATCGCGTCTTCCCGCAGCGCCAAGGTGCCGCTCAGGGTGTGGCCAAGGATGTAGCGATCGTCATGCTGCCAGTTGGATACGACTTCCAACGGCTTCACAGCCAACGCCGTCTTGAACGCCCCCGGCGCGATGAACTCCTTGAAGTAGCCGAAGTCGCACGGCTGGTCGAACACAGCAGCATGGCCAGTCAACGTGAAGGCACCTTCAGCGCCGTTGTCACGCACAACGAAATCATCAACCCGGCGGTGGGAGCGAGTTAGCAGGAGGCTGTCCTTTCCAAGACGGGATCGCGAAACGGATGTAAAAAGCGCCCGGCACGGAGGAGCCGGGCGCCCACTACACGCCGGGTAACCACTCCCGACGCCTCGACCCGAGCAACGACGCCTCGGGACTAGAGCTTTCTACGCGGCATCCAACGCGGACGCAAAAGCGGCCTGTGCCGCTTCCAGCTCGTTTTGCGGCGGTCCGGAATGGCCCGTGAACATCACCGCGGATTTCGCTATGCGGTCACGGTGAGCGACCGCATAGCGGGCAGCCCACTCGATCACTTCTGCCTCGCGCCGGGGCAACATGAACGTGACATCACCGTCAGCCATTCGGCTCCCCGATCGCAGTAGCGAGCTTGGAACGCACATGGAGGACCAATGGGTCGGGAGGTCCGGACTGCACCTTCGCTTGGCGCAACCCAAGGCGTGCCGCGCCCAACCAGCACAAGGCCACGACCTCCTCACGAGTCAACTCGACAGTGAGGACTTCCGTCGGATCAGACACGGCGCTTTCGCTCAGCATCGCGCCGTGCCCGGTCACGCGTGATCCTCGACGCCCGCGCCTCGGCCTCACGCAACTGAGCCTCAGCGATTGACCGCTGCCGCGCGTTGCGACCAGCTTCCCGCGCGCCCTTGGCACCAACTATGTCCGCGGCACGGGCCTGTGGCAGCCCGCGCACCTTCCCAGCCCTAACCGCGTTCGACAGACGCCGGAACGCCCCACCCCCGCGACCTTCGGGCAGCTGTAGAGGACGCCGGGACGGGCTAGACATCCTGGGCATCCTCGAAGTCGACCGTCTTGCTCGCCTGCCCGTCGGGGTCGTTTACCGGGTCGATCGCAGGCCCCAGATTGGTGCCAGCGATGCTCGCGCGAGCGAAGGGCGCAGGCTTCCGCCGCTTGAACGGGTTGCCGTTCCGAAAGCCCCACGGCTCGTTGTTTGGAATCCGGCCCTGCGTTCCCATGCCCGACACGGGGATGGGCTCCGAACCCTCGGCGCGATAGATACGGCCAACGCGCGCCGTCATGATCGCGCCCTTGAGCCGAAAGGTGATCCCCTCCAAGACGGCCAGCGTGCGTTCGTCGCCGTCTTCACGGATGCCATCGGCGATCCGGTCCCGCTGGACGGCCACGGCCCCTTCGGCAAGGCGGAAGACCGCCATTGCCTCGGCCGGGTCCAAACCAAGATCGACCGGCATGGTCGGCGCGACCATGTTCGATGAGTTCACCGACTCGTCCGGATCGACCATCCGCGGCTGAACGAGTTCGGGCGTGCCAACGTCAGCGTCCGGCGGCAAACCCAGGACACGGCGAATCTCCGAATCGCAATGGGCCACCTCGTCAGCGCGACATTCCGTAGCGAACCGTGCTCGGTCAGCCTTCACGCCATTGAGGTAGGACTCCTCGTCCTCCTCAAGCCTTACCTTGGATGGCCGCTCGCTTCCGCGTGCGGCTGATCGGGTCAAAACAGACATTCGTATGCGTTCCTTTCGTTGCTGCGTCTGGGAACTCAAGACGCGATGGGTGGTGTGAGTTCCTTTCGTTCGGGCAGCGAGGAACACGGCGGCGGAGCCTGGAAGCCCCGCCGCCGTCCACTCACCCACCACCGGGGAAAGGCAAACCCGGTCCTACGACGGCCGAAGCCGCCGAAGCTCGTTGGATTGGCGAGCGCCATCACGGAGGCGCCACTAAGCCTGCGCAGCGGCCCGCGTCGTTTTCAGTGGGTGACGCGGGCCACCGCGCGTAGCCGCGTGAGTGAGCCCGACCCCTCGGCCTCACTGCGGCGATCGACCACGGGCGAACCGCGGTCGAAGCTCTATTGAAGATGAGCGTCAGTGCAGAAAGCCGTGGGGTCGCTGCGCTGAGCGGTGAAACAGTGCCCGTCGGTCCGGGGACGACGCTACGAAACGTCTAACTAGCGGGTCGTCGTGCAACCATCGACAACGACGACACTACGGACGGATTAGGGACGTTGCAACCCCGTTTATAAACCCGCCTACTAGTTAGGAACCGTGTAACGGTTTATCCCGTCGGTCGCATCAACCTGTCCAACGTAGGCCGAGAACACCCAAGCGCCTCCGCCATAAGCGTCCGGCTGCGGCCGTCCTCGTAGATGGGCATCAACGCGTCGCGCAGCTTCGAGCGGAGTTCCTGTCGAGCTTTCGATGGTCGCCCACCAGACGAAGGCATCGCTGCCCTGAACCCATCCAGCCCAAGACCCGCCGCCTCCGCAGCAGCTTCGATTTCCCGGGTCACGCCATCGAGCGTCCGCTGGGGGTCGTGTTCTCGCAGCCAGCGTGTCGCGGGCTCGGCCGACATGTCCTCGTGACCACCGACGACCTGCGCTCCACCTACCTCCCCGAACACTTCCTCGAAACGCGCTAGGTCGCCAGGGCTAGGGTGCAGATCAGGGGCATAGGTATCCGAACGTGATGGCGGCGTGCGCTCAACGACACGGCTGCTCGGTCGGACGTTTGGGATGTCCCGTGTTCGGAAACCGTCTTCGGTTTCTTCTCCGGCCTCTCGACGGTACGCGCGCTCCGCCGCCTCGGCGGCGGACTCGCCGAGGCGTGCGATCACCCCGGCGTCCTCCAACGCCTCCACTTCCTCCCGCTCATCCCATTCGTCTAGCGGCTCGTCATCGCGCGAGGCATCGTCATAGACATCTGCCCAGGCGATCCCCGTGGTGTAAACGTTCGGCTCGAGAGCGGGAGGCAGATCGTCCTTCTCTGGCACGGCCGGTTCCTTTCATCGCGGGATTCGATGTGCCGCGCGTCTGTTCCGCGAGGCGATGGGCCGGTGCCGTTTCCTCCGCCACCGTTTTCGGTGGCGTTCGTCGGTCCCCGTCATTCGGGGGGCACGTCGCCATAATAGTCCCACGCAAATCCCGGTCGGTCAACGTCTCGCGCGCCGGGTGCGCCACGACGAAGCCGTAGGGCGCAACTACGTGGATTGCGGTTGTTCCTCGACGAGCTCTCAGAGTTCTCCCGCCAGTCTCTCGACGCCCTGCGCCAGCCGCTCGAGGACGGTCGCATTGCCATCGCTCGTGCCCGTCACGCGGCACTGCATCCCACTCGCGTGATGCTCGTCTGCGCGACGAATCCCTGCGGTTGCGGCTATGCGGGGACGCGCCGTTGCTCGTGCTCGCCGGCTGACCGCGCCCGTCACGCCCGCCGGCTGAACGGTCCTCTGCTGGACCGCATCGACCTTCAGGTCGCGATGCACGAGAGCCCGGCCTTCGAGGACCGCGCTCCTACTGTCACCAGCGCCGAGGCGCGGGCGGCGGTGCTCGAGGCCCGTGAACGCCAGGCGTCGAGACTGTCCGACGAGGGGCTGCGCCTGAACTGCGAGATGGACGCGACGACGATCGCAAGGCACATCCGTCTTGGCGACGACGCCGAGCAGACTCTTGTGAGGGCGCGCCGGGAGGGGATGATCGGTGCGCGGGGGGAGCACCGGACGCTGCGGCTGGCAAGGACGATCGCCGATCTCGGCGCGCGTGAGGTAGTCCAGGCAACAGACATCCATGCGGCGCTGGCGCTGCGATGCAACACCTCGAGTCCCCGCGCGCTGAGCGCTTGAGCGCCAAGGCATGCCCGGCATGCGTGCGGCGTTGCGAGCTGCTGGGCGAGCTGAGCGCGATCCTCGACTACAGCCGCGCGAGGAGCGCGCTGCTGATGGAGCTCCTGTCGCTGAGCGACGAGAAGTTGATCGAGGCAATTGGTGGCCGGCGCCGGGCGGAGCTGCGAGCGCTCCACGAAAGACATCCGGAGCCCGTCGCCGCCGCCGAGATAGGCGGGATCTGGTGCCGCCACGGCGGTGGCTTCCCGCTGGATGAGAATGATGTCGCCGCACCGCGCCTGCTGAATGTCGACGGTGGAGTCGAACGATTGTCCGCGCTCGTGGCCGGCCCCACGGTGGCGATCCTCGATTCGCGCGAGGCCAGCGGCTACGGCGCGGCGATGGCTTCGAGTCTCGCCCGAGGTCTCACGGCAGCGGGGGTCACGGTCGTGGCGAGCCTGCATGGGCCGATCGGACGGGCCGCCCATGCCGGAGCCGACCAGCTTGGCTCGGGCTCCGTGGGTGTGCTCGGGGATGGCCTCAGCGCTTGCGAGGGCACCACAAGTTCTATGCGAGACCAAGTCGCGAGGAACGGCTGCGTGGTCAGCGAGCTCCCGTCCGGAGCCCGCGGGCGCGGCTGGGCAAAGGTCGCCGCCGAGCGGATCGTCGCCGGCCTTGGCGATGTCGTGCTCGTCATCGAGACGGTAGACGAGGACGAGGGACTCGCCGCGGCGATCCGCGCCGGTGGGCTCGGGAAGCCGCTGGGCGCGGTGCCGGGGATGCTCACGAACCCACTGGCGCGAGGTCCGCACGCGCTGCTCAGGCGTGGTGCCCGCCTGATCACAGGCACGGCGGGGGTGCTCGACTTGCTCCATGAATCCGGTGCGCCGGCGAATGGATCGAGGAGGCCACGACCAGAGAACGCAACGCCGACGAAGGGGACGGCGCGAATCCTCGACGCGGTCGGCGCGGGCTGCGACACGATCGAGAGTCTGTCGCTTGCGACGGCACTCGACGGCCGGCCTGTCGAGGTGCTGGCGATGCTGGGCGAGCTTGAATCGCTGGGACTCCTCGAAAGGAGTGCCGCGGGCCGGTATCTCCGGCGCGATCCGGCTTCCTGAGGCTTTCTCCAGGGAGGCGCCGGAGGCGCTTCCGCGCCTCCGGGAAGGGTGGTCAACAGCCGACGCGAATCGTCCGCAAAGCTCAAGTGCGTCTCGGTTTTGGCCGACTCTGAGGCTGAGATGATGGATCAGCTCGCAGCAGGGAGGGCGTGAGACCCATGCCTGGACCGGACCCGGAGGAGGCGGCGCGCCTGGATGATGAGGTGCGGCTGCTCGGAGCGACGCTCAACGAGCGCGCCGGACGAGTGCTCGAGCTGGTCGTGGCCCGTACTCAAGAGGCGCATGGCGAGCTGGAACGCCCAGTCGACGAGCGCCTCGAGCGGATTTGCAAGATCGCGACGGTGACGGTCGCGGAGTGGCTGTCGGGAGGCAAACCGGAGGACGGGTTCGAAGCAGCCAACGAAGCCTTCGAGCTGTTCGGCCAGCTCGCGGCCCACAGGGCGGCACCGCTGGATGAGGTGACCAAGCGCTGCCTGCGCTGGCGCGACGGGGTCCGCGATGTCCTACGCGAGGCATCCAACGAGCTGGGCATCTCCGAGCGCGCGCGTCGGCGTGCGGTGACGATGACCCAGGCGACGCTCGACGTGACACTGGTGCGGATGTGCGAGGTGTTCGAGAGCGAGCGAATCCGAATGGACGAGGAGCTCGCGAGCCGAGGTGAGCAGCTCGCCTTCATGGCAACCCACGACCAGCTCACGGGACTTCCCAATCGGACGCTGATCCTCGACCGCATCGAGCAGATGCTCGGCCGGGCACGTCGCAACCAGATCCCTGTGGCGGCGCTGCACGTCAACCTCGACAACTTCACAGCCGTCAACGACTCGCTCGGCCATGGCGCCGGCGATGAGCTTTTGCGAGCGATCGCCGCAAGGCTCGACGGACTGGTGCGCGACAGCGACGCGCTCGGGCGCCTCGGTGGCGATGAGTTCATCGTGATCGCCGAGGAGGCCTCGGCAGAGAGCGGCGCCGAGTTGATCGCCGAGCGCCTGCAGGAAGCGCTCAAGACCCCCTTCACGGTCGCCGGCAACGAGCTCACGATCACCGCCAGCATCGGCGTGGCGACGGGGCTCAGGCCCCATGCCGAGGATCTGCTCGGCGACGCGGAGATCGCAGCCCACCGGGCGAAGCTCGAGGGCAAGGACAGCTGTGTGATCTTCCAGTCGGGGATGCAGGACGTAGTCCAGCGTCAGGTCGCCCTCGAGAAGGACCTGCGCTTCGCGATCGACGCCGATGAGTTCTTCCTCGTCTATCAGCCAACGCTCGACCTGCGCTGGATGGTCCCGACTGGCGTCGAGGCGTTGATCCGCTGGCGTTCTCCCAGCCGTGGCCTCGTCCAGCCCAATGACTTCATCCCAGTGCTCGAGGAAACGGGGATGATCGTGACGGTCGGCAAGTGGGTGCTCGAGCAGGCCTGCCGCCAGGGCGCCGCATGGCGTGAGGTCGGGCATCCGATCAGCGTCGCCGTCAACGTCTCCGCCCGCCAGCTCGACAGCGACGAGTTCATCGGCGTCGTCGAGTCGACGCTCGCCGCGACCGGCCTCGACCCCCGCGCGCTGACCCTCGAGATCACAGAGACGGCGCTGATGCGCAACGCCGACGAAACCGCTCGCCGCCTGAGGGCGATCAAGCAGCTCGGTGTCCGGATCGCGATCGACGACTTCGGGACGGGCTACTCCTCGCTGTCGCATCTCCAGCGCTTCCCTGTCGACGCGCTGAAGATCGACCGGTCGTTCCTCTCACAGCTGGCCGAGAACCCCGAAGGCGAGACGCTGATCAGGACGCTCGTGCAGCTCGGCAAGGCTCTGTCGATCGAGACTCTCGCCGAGGGCATCGAGCGCCGTGGCGAGCTCGCGCTGCTGCAGGAGGAGAACTGTGACAGCGGCCAGGGCTATCTGTTCGCGCGGCCGCTGGATGTCGAGGACGCGGCCGAGTTCTTGCGCAGCTGGCGGGCGGAGGATGTCGGCTTGTCACGGCAGGCCACGCCAAGCGCCCCGTAGTCACCGCACCGGCATCTATCCGTACTCGTCCGCATCTATCTCTGCACCGACGTCGTGCAGGAAGGCAAGAGTGTCACGGTGCAGGTGCCATCCGAGCAGCTGATGCTGTCCGGAGAGCTTGACGAGACCTTCGGGTGTCTCATCGATGATCTCCTCCTCCCCGTCGGCCGCATCGAATTCGCGGACCATCTGGAGCCAGGCTTGCACCTCGCCCTCTTTCACCAGAGCTCGGATCTCGTCTCGCGCCGGCTTCAAGCGCGCGAGCACGAGCGCTGTCTGCGCCGAGATATCCAGCCCCCGCTCATAGCTCCCGAGCTCCCACTTGTGGCGTCGCGGTTGAGGCGGATCCACGACGCGACTGCCGCGGATCTGTGTCTTGTCCGGCGCGAGGCCGATGCGCGCAACGATCGCCTCAGCGGTCAGCACGTCGCTGGAGATCCCGAAGTAGACGTATTGCTTGATCTTCACGGTTGGGAAGATTAGGCGTGTGGTGGGTCGCGACGCGCGGCGACGCGGGGTTAAGGCTACGACGTCCTACGGATGGTTATGGCGCCGCTATCGTTCGGTGAGATATGAGTGCAGAGCGCGAGTTCGATGTAGTTATCGTGGCCGAGCCAGAGGGTGGCTACAGCGTGTTCGTGCCCGAGCTACCGAGCGTCGCGACGCAGGGTGAGACGATCGAGGAAGCGCGCACGAACGCGCAAGAGGCAATTGAGGGTTATCTCGAAGTCATGCACGAGGATGGTCTTGCCATTCCCACCGTGCACCGCGACCGCGTAGCGGTCCACGCCGCGTGAGCCAGACCCCAGCCGTCACGGGCAAGCGGCTCGTGAAGGTGCTCGAAAGCCAAGGCTGGTACGTGAGGCGCATCCGTGGCAGCCATCACATCCTGCGCCACCCGAGCATCCCCGATGCGATCCCCGTACCTGTTCACAGCAATCAGCCGATCAAGAAGGGCACGCTCGGCAACATCCTGCGCACAGCTGGTATCACCCGCGAGCAGCTCAGCCAGCTGCTCTGACAGAGCCCGGTCGCACGTGCTCCTCATAGACCATTGCTGGGATCACGTCGACAGCATCCGTTCAGGAGATCTCTCCGAGCGGCGCGGGCGGGGAGACAATCTCCACACGCCCTGACGAGATGTCGTATATGACGGCTGAGGCGATCAGCGTGCGAGGGATGAGCGGGTTTGCACGCAGGAGCTCTAGGTCTGTCCGCACCGACTCGAAGGGGTCGGTGAGGTGCTTGGCCGCTACCTCGTCCTCGTCGACGCCGAAGTAGTACGCCATCAGCCCTCGTTGCTCGGTTCCGTCGAGACGTGCCAGGCCGCAGTCGGTGTGGTGCATGAGGATCAGCTCAAAGCCGGTCTCCAGGCCCTCGATCTGGGCAACTGTCGCCAGTACGGCGAGCTCTGAGATGAAGGCCGGCGTCACTCGACCGCCCGGGTTGCGCAGCACGACAGCCTCGCCGAGATCCAGGCCAAGGACCTGTGCGGGATCGACGCGGTGGTCGGCACAAGTCAGGACGAGCGCATGCAGATCCGGAGTCAGCGTGAGGGACTTTGCGCTGAGATCCTTGCTGAGCTCGGCGTTGCGCTCAAGCAGCGTGTCGGTAGCGGTTAGGGCTGAAGCTGGCATTGCTGTGTCTCCTGTCTAGTGCTCGGCGGGCTTATGTCTTTCAAGCTCTGCTCTCCAGCCGGTGCGGGCGTGTTCGATGCCCGCACCGTCGTCCAGCAGCTGTCGTTGCCAGTTGGCGGCCATTCCAAGCGCATTCAGCCGGAACGCCGTCGCCGCCGAGTCGACGTCCGCGGCGAGCTCGCCGGCCGCGATCGCGGTGTCGATGTTGAGGCTGAGGACCGTTAGCCATTCGCGCATAACCGCTGCTACGGCGTCACGCACTGGTCCCGGGCGGCCGTCCATCTCGGTCGAGGCTGCACACAGAAAGCAGCCCCCGACGAAGGCATCGGAGAGGAAGTAGTCACACCAGGCATCGCCGATGGCGAGCAGACGCGGAAGGCCCTCTGGGGCGGCGAGGGTGGGCGCGAGCACCAGCTCGATGAGCATTTCGCGAGCAGCGGCGAGGGTGGCTAGCTGGAGCTCCTCCTTGGATCCGAAGAGCGCGAACACGTTGCTCTTGTGCACGCCCATGTCCGCAGCGAGCGCGCCGACGCTGAGACCTTCCATGCCATCTCGCGAAGCGAGCTGCACTGAGCGTTCGACAATTGCGTTGCGGCTGCGCATCCCTCTCGCGCGGCGCCCATCCGACGGCTCACCGTCAGCTTCGGATTTGGCCAGCGGCGGTGATGGTCGCTTGGTCATCGATGCGACGCGTGGTCGTGATCTAGGTGGGTGGCGAGGGACTGCATGAATCCACCCTACAATATAACTATGCGATCGGTTATATTTATCGCCTGAGTGGCTTGCACTGAGGCGGTCATTGCGTGAGCCGGAGCCGCGTGAGGGGCGCATACGCGACGAGGGCGAGGGCCGCCGATCGGTGGCGGGCACGCTGAGGCCTGACGATCAGCTCGCCGCTTGAAGCGCCGAGATCTCGAAGGCCATCTCCGCGACCGTGGTTGTGGGCCGATCCGTGAGGGTGCCAGGCACGCTATCCGGGCCAACATCGGGTGGGATCCGCGCACTCCCGTTCCGCGCCACCAAGAGCTTCCGTCTGCGTGCGTCATCGCACCAACCCCTAACAAGCAGAAAACCCCGCGACATGCAGGGCTTTCGCTCGAAGCGGATGAAGGGATTCGAACCCTCGACCTTCGCCATGGCAAGGCGACGCTCTAGCCAGCTGAGCTACATCCGCGCGAATCAGGGATTGTAGCCCCCAGGCACCCGGCCCGTCCAACCCGGCAACCGGACGACCACCCTGAAGCCGCCCACCCAGCGCAGCCCTACCCCTTGAAAGTCGAGCGCCCCAGATCCCCGAACGGCTCGTCCCGCGCCCGAACGGCCTCCCGGAAACCCTCCGCCGCTGCCTGCTGCTGGAACCCGTAGCCCTCGGCCGTGTGCCGGGTGATCCCGTCGAAGACCGTCCCCAGCACCTGGGTTGCGTGAAGGCCCTGGGCGTAGAGGGTCTGGTTGACAAGGAGCTTCATCATCATCAGCTGGTTGACGGGCACGCGAGCGATCCGCTCAAGCAGGATCTCCGTCCGCTCGCGCAGAGCCTCGGCCGGCGGGGCCTCTATCGCCAGCCCCCACTCGACCGCCTCCTCCCCTGACAGGGAATCGCCAGTGAACAGCAGCCGCTTGGCGCGCTGGGCGCCGACGCGGTGCGCCCATAGCGCAGTCGTGGGTGAGCCCCAGACGCGCGCCGGCGGGTAGCCGATCTTCGCGTTCTCCTCGATGACCAGCAGATCCGAGCAGAGGGCCATGTCGGTGCCACCCGCCACACAGAAGCCGTGAACCATGCAAACGACCGGCTTGCCGGCATGGAACAGACTCATGAAGCCGCGGACGTTGCGGCTCATCATCGCGTAGTCGACCATCGGGTCCCACGTCCCGGAGGGGTCGTGGTTGGCGGCCATCACCCGCGGGTCAATCGGCGATCCGGACGGAACGGCGCGCGCGCCGTCGTCCGTCGCCGTCTCCCCCATCCCCTCAGCGCTTTCCACTAGGTCATAGCCGCCGCAGAAACCCAGCCCGTTGCCCGACAGCAGCATCACATGGACCGCAGGGTCGAGATCCGCCCGCTCGACGCAAGCGGCGAGCTCGGAGACGAGCCGGCCGGTGATGCCATTGCCTCGCTCGGGGCGGTCGAGGGTGATCCGAGCGACCCGGTCGCGGACCTCGTAGGTAACCGCCTGCCCCTCGCTCATATCGGCCACTCTAACCAGCCTCCGGATCGGTGGCATACTCCGCTGCGATGCCCAGCGATCACACGCTGTCGAGGTTCTCGATGTCGATGCCCGCATGGGCCCTGCGGGGGATGGGCAAGATGAACGTCCCTCTCTATCGACTTTCGAGAGGACGGCTCGGCGGCAAGATCGGCCAGGCGCCGGTTCTGCTGCTGACCTCGACGGGCCGTCGTTCCGGACAGCAACGGACCGCTCCGGTCGTCTACCTCGCCGACGGCGCCAACGTCGTCGTGATCGGCTCCAACGCCGGCAACACCAAGGAGCCTGGCTGGTCGTTCAACTTGAAGGCCAATCCTGACGTGGAGGTCGAGATCGGTTCGGCCGGCCGCAAGATGCGCGCGAGGGTCGCCGAGGGCGAGGAGCGCGAACGGCTCTGGAAGGCGATGAACGTGCAGTACGCGGGCTTCGATGACTATGAGGCCAAGACCAGCCGCGATATCGCCCTGTTCGTGCTCGAGCCCCGCTAGCCTGGGCTCATGCGCATCTTCGGCAGAGACAAGATGGCGATGGTCGATCCGACCGACGCACTGCCCGGTCGCGAGCAGGCGGTGAGGGTGCCCGAGCGCCACGAGGTCCTGGGCACGCCGTTGGTCCCGCCGTTCCCCGTGGGGATGCAGACGGCGATCTTCGGCATGGGCTGCTTCTGGGGAGCCGAGAAGCTCTTCTGGGAAGCGGAGGGCATCTACACGACTGCCGTCGGCTACGCGGGCGGCGCCACGCCCAACCCGAGCTACGAGGAAGTCTGCAGTACGCGCACCGGCCACGCCGAGGTCGTCCTCGTCGTCTTCGACCCCACCAAGACCAGTTATGAGCAGATGCTGAAGCTGTTCTGGGAGGGCCACGACCCGACCCAGGGGATGCGCCAGGGTGCCGACGTCGGCACCCAATACCGCTCGCTGATCCTGTGGGACGGCGAGCAGCAGCGCGCCACCGCGGAATCCTCGCTGGCCTCCTACCAGCAGATGCTCTCAGCCGCCGGTCACGGCACGATCACGACCGAGCTCGCTCCGGCCGACGCCGAGCACCCGTTCTTCTACGCCGAGGACTACCACCAGCAGTACCTCGCGAAGAACCCCAACGGCTATTGCGGTCTCGGCGGCACGGGCGTCTCCTGCCCCATCGGCCTCACCGCCGCCTCCTAAGAACCTCAGCCGCGCTCGCCTCACCGACGCCTCTAGAGGCTAAGGGCCCCATCGCCCCGCTCGGGGCCTGCTCCGCTGGCGCCGTCGCGGCGATGACCGGCCTGGAAAGCCGAGCGGCCCCGCCGGGAAGGCGAGGCCGCTGACTGTCCACCGTTACTCGCTGTCCTGCGCGTCCGTTTGGGGCGAGACGCGCAGGCCAGCGCTGACTACCGGGACTATCTGCCCTTATGCACCCGCCCCGGCAGGCACCGTGCCACCGCCCGGCTGCCACGCCGGAGCGTGGGGGCCGCCAAGCGTCGGCACATCCGACGGATAGACCTCGTTGCCGTGGATCGCGTGATCCCCGATCTCCAGCTCCTCATCGGAGAGTCGGAGCGGCAGGAAGATGCCGACGATCTTGAGCAGGATGAACGTCATCACTCCGCTGAACACGATCACCCACGCCCCGGCGAAGAACTGCCACTTCAACAGTTCCCAGCTGCCGCCGTGAATGAGGCTTTCCTTCCCCGGCAGGTTCGCCGCGCCACCTTGGCCGATGTACTCGACGATCTTCGGATTCGCGAAGACCCCGACGAGCAGGCCCCCCGTGAACCCTGCGATCCCGTGGGTATAGATCACCCCCAGCGTGTCGTCCACGCTCCGGAATATCGGCGCTCGGCTCAGGAAGCGGATCGCCATCCACACGAGTGTCGAGGCGATGATCCCTATGAACAGCGCACCCCAGCCGGTCACGAACCCGGCGCTTGGAGTGATCGCCACGAGCCCCGTGATCATGCCGTTGACGGAGCCGATCAGGGACGGCTTGTCCTTGAAGGCGTAGTCCCAGCCGATCCAGACCAGCATCGCCACAGCGGTGCAGAGGTTCGTGTTGATGACGGCTGCCGATGCGTTCGCGCCGGCGTAGTAGGAGTCCCCACCGTTGAAGCCGTTCCAACCGAGCCACAGCAGACCGGCTCCACAGGCGACCATCAGCAGGTTGTTCGGTGCGTCGACCTCTCGATCTCGTTGTAGTCGTGGACCGATCACGGCCGCGGCTACGAAGCCGGATACGCCGGCCGCGAGATGGATGACATAACCACCGGAGTAGTCCAGCGCACCATGGAACGCGAAGTACCCGCCGCCCCAGATCAGGAACGCGTTGACGGTGTAGACGAACGTGATCCAGAGGAGCACGAAGGGAATCCAGGCCTTGAAGCTGATCCGGCCCAGCACCGAGCCCAACATCAGGATCGGTGTGATTCCCGCGAAGACGAACTGGAAGTACACCAGTGACGCCTCGGGGAAGTGGAATGGCGGTCCTTCCGAAATGGACGGAATGATCGCCTGTCCCTCCTCGGCTCCTGCCGAGAGCACGGTCCCCGACTTGCCCCACATGGACTGGAAGAAGCCATGGTGCCCCAGTCCTCCAATCGGGCTGCCGAAGCCCATCTTGAACGCCCACAGCACCCATGCGACCAGCACGAGTGAGAATGCGACGAATGTGAGCATCATGCTGTTTACAGACCAGCGCTTCTGCATGACGCCGCCATACAGAACCGCCAGGCCGGGCAGGCTCATCAGGCCGACGAACGTCGCGGCGGTCATCTGCCACGCGTTATCGCCGGCGTTAAGCCAACTTGGGTATGCGGCCCAGCTTCCCATGTGCCTCCGTTTCCAACAGGTTTGGGTGCCGATGCCCTCCCCGCAGGTACGCGGACCGGGCACCGATGACAGTCCCGGTATGAAATCCGGAGGCGGTTGGGGCCGGTAGGGCCATCCTGGCCAACACTTACCGGCGGGCTTTAGACATATGTCGAGACAGCCGTAGTGCGCTCGTCACTACAGGCGAGGAGGACCCGCGGGCCCTGTTCAGACGGCTCTACCCGGGGTTGCGGTAGGGAAACCCTGCGCGTTCGCAGGCCTGCTGCATTTCGTGGCTGATGCCTTTGTAGGCACCCGAGAAGCAGATGTGCCGAGCACGAGAGCCACAGCCCTTGGCCTCCGCGGCCCCGAGGGTGCTGGGGAACTCCAGGTCAATGCAGTCAGCCCGTGCGGGAGCGCCGCTGGAGAGCCCGAAGGCCAGCAAAGCGCCGGCAGCGACCACCACACACGTGAGGAACACCGCCATGGCGATCTTCTGGCGCCGTCCCCATTGCAGCGGTTCAGACAGCCGCCGGGACTGTTCTTGCATCACCATCGGCCAGGAAGGCTAGCTGCCGGCGAGCGCTCGCGCCAGCGGGCAGATGAGCCGGGCTCTAGCTGGCGGCAGGCGTCTCGGGCGCCGCGGTGGGCGTCTCGCCCTTGCCCTCGGCGCCTTCCGGCATGAACTGCAGGGCCGCTGAGTTGATGCAGTAGCGCTGCCCCTCAGGGCCGGGGCCATCGTCGAAGACGTGGCCCAGATGACCGCCGCAGTTGCGGCATACGACCTCGGTGCGGCGCATGAACAGGCTGTTGTCGGGACGCAACTCGACCGCTTCGGCGACCGCCGGCTCGGTGAAGCTCGGCCAGCCCGTGCCTGAGTCGAACTTCGTGTCGGCGCTGAACAGCGTCGCCCCACAGGCGGCGCAGCGGTAATCGCCCGAGTCCTTGTTGTAGACGTACTCGCCCGTGAACGGAGCCTCCGTGCCCGCCCGGCGAAGCACGTCGTACTGCTCGGGAGTGAGCTGCTCGCGCCACTCCTGATCGCTCTTTACGACCTTGGGGGTACTCGATGACGAGGAGGACATCGTTTCGTTTTAGCACTCCGGCGGCGGACTGCCGCATCAGCGGTCGTGCAGGCCGCACACCGCCGAACCGCAGGCGCCCGCGCCGCCAGGACGCCGTCCCGGCCCTGTTATATTGATCCTTACGTTCACGTAAGCTTTTGGAAAGGTCGGGAATGCAGGCGACGGTCGAAGGAAAGCGCGGATCGGGCCAGCGGCGGAGCTTCGGCGTTTCCGCCGACCACGAGAACTATCGCTGGTGGGCCCTGTCCTGCACGAGCCTCGGAATGCTTCTCGCGGCCACGAACTCCGGCACGCTGATCATCGCTTTGCCCAACCTGGAGCGCTCGCTGCACGCGAGCCTGCTGGCGCTCGTGTGGGTGATCCTCGCCTACCTGATCGCCGCCACCGTGTTGGTGCTGATGGCCGGCCGCCTCAGCGACCTGTTCGGACGCAAGCGCGCCTACGTCGGCGGTTTCATCGTGTTCGCCCTCGCCTCGCTCGGCGCGGGATTCTCCTCCGACGCCACCGTCCTGATCCTCTGGCGGGTGCTGCAGGGAATCGGCTCCGCCTTCCTGTTCGCCAACGCCGCCGCGCTCGTCACCGACGCCTTCCCCAAGCGCGAACTGGGTCTTGCGATGGGCGCCAACACGATGGTCGCGGCGATCGGTCTGGTCCTGGGGCCGGTGCTCGGCGGAGCGCTCGTAGCGATCTCCTGGCACTGGGTCTTCTGGTTCAACGTGCCCTTCGCCCTCGCCGGCGCCCTGTGGGGTGCCCTGATCCTCCGAGAGCTGGCCAAACCCGACGCCGTCAGGGGCTTCGACGTGCTCGGCACCATCACCTTCGTCGTCGGGCTCACCGGCCTCGTGCTCGGCGTCTCCCGAGGAGGGCTCACCGGCTGGAACGACACGATCGTGATCGTCGCCCTCGCCGCCGCCGTCGTCCTGCTCCCAGCATGGGTGATGATCGAGCGCCGCTCGAAGGCGCCGATGCTCGACCTGGGCATCTTCCGCAACCGCCTGTTCGCCGCCGCCAGCGCCGCCGCCTTCATCAACGGGCTGGCCCGCTTCGCGCTGATGTTCCTGTTCGTCTTCTACTACCAGGGCGCCCAGGGCAACTCGCCGATCACCGCCGGCATCAAGCTGATCCCGCTGGCGATGGGAATGCTGATCGCCTCTCCCCTGGCCGGCATCTACGCCGACCGTCACGGCTCGCGCACGCTGGCCGCGATCGGCATGTTCGTCAGCGCCGCGGGCCTCGCCGCGATGACGACGCTCCAGGTCCACTCCCCCTACTGGCAAAGCGCCATCTGGCTGGCGATGGTCGGCGTCGGCTCGGGCATGTTCAACAGCCCCAACACGGCCGCCATGATGGGCGTCGTCCCGGCCCACCGCCGCGGAGTCGCAGCCGGCGCCCGGACGCTGCTGCAGAACACCGGCGCCGTGCTCTCGATCGCCTTCGTGATGGCCGTCGTTACCTCCGCCGTGCCGAAAGCAACCCTGTTCGCGATCTTCTCCGGCGTCTCGACGGGCCTGACGGCTGCCAAGCTCGACCCCTTCATCGCCAACATGCACATCGCCCTCTGGGTGCTGGCGGCCGTCTCGCTCCTGGGGACCGCCGTCTGCCTGCTGCGCCCGGCGCACGTCGCCGAGCCGATCGAAGAGCCGATTTCAAAGCCCCCCACGGGAGAGGGGTCCGACGGGACCGACGCGCCGCTCGAGGCTCAGCGCGCGTCGGTCGCCGTCGGCGCACACTAGGAGCCGACGAGCGTGCCCCCCTCCCGGCCAGCCGACGCCGACACACCGATGCTGCGGATCGGCGATCTGGCCAAGCTCGCGGAGACGACGCCGCGGACGATTCGCTATTACGAGGAAGTGGGCCTGCTGCCCGAGGCCGCCGAGCGTCCCTCCGGCCAGCACCGCCTCTACAGCCGGGCCGAGGTCGAACGCCTGCGCGAGGTGATGCGCCTCAAAGAGCTGCTCGGACTGACCCTGGAGGAGCTGAAGACGATCCTCGCCGCCGAGGAGGCTCGCGCCGAGGTCAGAGCCCAGCTCAAACGCGAGGACGTCCCCCCCGCCCGCCGCCGCGAGCTGCTGGAGGAGGCCCGAGGGCACATCGACCGCCAGCTGGAGCTCGTCCGCCACCGCGCCGCCGAGCTGGCGAAGCTGCAGGACGAGCTCTCGGAGACCCGTAAGCGGGTGCGTCGCAGGATCCGCGAGCTGGACGCCCGAAGCGAAGGCGCCTTCCCGCCCGAGCCGCCCCTACCCGCAGTGATCGAGGGCGGCTCTTGAGCGCCGCCGAGCCGGCGCTGCTTGTCGACGACCTAGTCGTTCGCTTCGGCGAGCTCGAGGCCGTCGGCGGCGTGTCCTTCGCCGTCGCCCCCGGTGAGGTGTTCGGCCTGCTTGGCCCCAACGGGGCCGGCAAGACGACGACGATCCGTGTGCTGACGACACTGCTGCCCCCCACCGAGGGACGCGCGCTCGTCGCCGGCCACGACGTGCGCAGCGAATCGCTCGCGGTGCGCGCATCGATCGGCTACATCCCCCAGGCGATCTCCGTCGACGGAGCGCTGACAGCCTGGGAGAACCTCGACTTCTACGGGCGCGTCACGGGCCTCGGCGGCTGGGGCGCGAAGGCCCGCCGCCACGCCCGCATCGAGGAGGTCGTGGCGACCATGGGCCTCGAGCCGATGCTCGACCGGCTCGCTCGCACCCTCTCGGGCGGCATGCTGCGGCGCCTGGAGATCGCGAGCGCCCTCTTGAACCGACCGAAGGTGCTGTTCCTCGACGAGCCCACCGTCGGCCTCGACCCGTCGGCGCGCAGGCTCGTCTGGGAGCGCCTGGAGGCGCTGCGCGAGCAGGCCGGAACGACGATCCTCGTCACGACCCATCTGATGGAGGAGGCCGAGCGCCACTGCGACCGCCTCGGCGTGATCGACCAGGGCCGCCTCGTCGATCAGGGCGAGCCGGCCGAGTTGATCGAGCGTCACGGCGCCGACAGCCTCGAAGAGGTCTTCACGAGCGTCACCGGCCGCGCGCTCGACCCGGACGGCACCACCCCCGACGAGGAAGGGAAGATCGCTGATGTCCGCGCCCAGCGCCGCGTCGCCCGCCGCCTCGGCTGAGCTTCGCCTCCCCGGCAGCCTCTCTCGGCTCGCCGAGGGCACCCTGGCGATGGCCCAGGCGGAGATGCGAAAGCTTCGCCACGACCACCTGGACATCGTCACCCGCTCCGTCCAGCCGCTCCTGTGGCTGTTCATCTTCGGGACGGCCCTTCGCAACAACAAGGCGCTCGCCACCGGCGCGAGCGATTACCGCGCATATCTGGCACCCGGCGTGATGGCCCAAGCGGCGATGTTCATCGCGATCTTCTATGGGCTGTCGGTGATCTGGGAACGCGACGTCGGCCAACTGCAGCGGCTGCTCGCGACGCCCCTCTCACGCGCCTCGATCGTGCTCGGTAAGGCCGCCGGCGCATGCGTCCGGGCGCTCGTTCAGGCGATCCTGCTGATGATCGTCCTGGCCGCGACCGGGATCGGCGTGCGCTGGAGCGTCGACGGCGTGATCGGCACGCTCGCGCTGCTCGTCCTAGGGACCGCCTCCTTCGCATGTATGTCGATGCTGCTCGCCTCCGTCGTCAAGGAGCGCGAGCGCTTCATGGGCATCGGCCAGCTGATCATGATGCCCCTGTTCTTCGCCTCCAGCGCTCTCTACCCCCTGCGCCTGATGCCCGGATGGCTGCACGTGATCGCACGGATCAACCCGCTGACCTACGAGGTCCAAGGGTTGCGGCAGATGCTCGTGGGGGTCGGCGGCTCCGGCGAGGTCTGGCTGGACTTCCTGGTCGTGGCCGGCTTCTTCGCCGCGATGCTGGCGGCCGCCACGCGCGCCTACCCGAAGGCGATCCTCTGAGAACCAGCAAGCGACAGGAGAGCGAATGACCGAGGTGCAGCTGAAGCCGAGCCCAGAGGGAGTGCCCGGAGCCGTGACCGACACGTCGGGCATTACCGCCGAGGACCTGACTTATCCAGGAGCGGAGGGCGAGCAGGTCAACGGCTATCTCGCCCGTCCCATAGGCGGCGGCCCGCACCCGGCGCTCGTCGTGATTCACGAGGCCGGCGGTCTCGGCGAGCACATCCGCGACGTCGTCAATCGCTTCGCCAACATCGGCTACGTGACCCTCGGCGTCGACCTCTACACGCGCGAAGGCGGCCCGCCCCCGGCCGGCGACATGGAGGCGCTGTTCGCGCGGCTGTTCTCGATGTCCGACGCGACCGTGCTCGGCGACCTGGAGGGCGCCGCGGATCTGCTCAGAGCGCGCGATGACGTGACCGGCAAGGTCGGCTGCATCGGCTTCTGCATGGGCGGGCGCTACACGCTCCTGTTCGCCACCGCCAGCGACAGGCTCAGCGCGGCCGTCGACTGCTGGGGCGGGTTCATCGACCGAGCCTCACCCGACGATCACGACACACCGCTGCGCCCGACGCCGCCGCTGGAGCTGGCCGCTCAGCTGTCCTGTCCTTTGATGGCGGCGATTGGCTCGGAAGACCACAACCCCTCCCCCGCCCTCGCCGATCAGATCCGGGAGAAAGCCAGCGCCAGCGGGCAGCCGGTCGAGGTGGAGGTCTACGAGGAGGCCGGGCACGCCTTCTTCGCCGACTACCGCCCCAGCTACCGGCCCGCTCCGGCGGCGAAGCTGTGGGAGAACGTCGTGCCGTTCCTGGCAAGACACCTGAAGGACGGGTGAGCGCGCCGGGAGTCGGTCGGAGCCGTTCATATAGTGGCGGCGAGGGGAACCGGATCGAGCAAGGAGGTAGCGGTGGAGCGCAAGTGGTGGACGCTGATCGCTGTCTCGGTGGCGATCTTCATGCTTTTGCTGGACATCACGGTGGTGAACGTCGCGCTGCCGGACATCCAGAGCTCGCTGCACTCCTCCTTCAGCGACCTGCAGTGGGTCGTCAACGCCTACTCGCTGACGCTCGCGGCGTTCCTGCTGACAGCGGGGGCCGTCGCCGACCTCGTCGGGCGCAGACGGGTGTTCGTGACGGGGCTGATCGTCTTCACGGCCGCCTCCGCCGCCTGCGGCCTCGCCGGCTCGCCACTCGAGTTGAACCTGTTCAGGGCCGTCCAGGGGACCGGCGGCGCGATGATGTTCGCCACCTCCCTGGCGCTGATCGCCTCGGCCTTCCACGGCAAGGAGCGCGGCGTCGCCTTCGGCGTCTACGGCGGCGTGATCGGCGCGGCGGTGGCGGTCGGTCCCGTCGTCGGCGGCCTGATCACCTCGGGGATCGGCTGGGAATGGATCTTCTTCGTCAACGTCCCGATCGGGATCGGCGCGGTCTTCCTGACGCTGCGACAGGTCTCCGAGTCCAGCGATCCGGAGGCCAAGGGCGTGGACTGGCTCGGCCTGATCACCTTCTCGTGCTCGCTGTTCCTGCTCGTCTTCGCGCTCATCCAGGGCAACGAAAAGGGCTGGAGCTCGACCGAGATCCTCTCGTTCCTGATCGCCTCGGTCGTTCTGTTCGCGGTGTTCATCCTCGCCGAGCTCAGACAGTCCCGCCCGATGCTCGACCTGTCGCTGTTCCGCCGCCGGGCGTTCACCGGGGCGAGCATCGTCGCCTTCTCCGTCTCCGCCTCGATGTTCTCGATGTTCCTGTATCTGACGCTCTACATCCAGGACGTCCTTGGCTACGGGCCGCTGGCGGCCGGCGTGCGGTTCCTGCCGATCACGCTGCTGTCGTTCTTCGTCGCGCCGCTGGCGGGACGGCTGTCGGTGCGCGTCCCGATCCGGCTGATGCTGGGCGCCGGGCTGCTGCTCGTCAGCGGCGGTCTCCTGAGTATGTCGGCGGTCGGCGCGAGCTCGGGCTGGACGGTCCTGATCCCGGGCTTCATCCTCGCCGGAGCCGGGATTGGGCTGATCAACCCGCCGCTGGCTCAGACGGCGGTCGGCGTCGTCCACCACTCCCGCAGCGGCATGGCCTCGGGAATCAACAACACCTTCCGGCAGGTCGGCATCGCGACCGGTGTCGCAGGGCTGGGCGCCGTGTTCCAGCATCAGGTCGTCGCCAAGACCGCCGACGCCCTGCATGGCTCAAGCGTCCACGTGTTCGAACTGAAGGGCGTGCTCGTCTCCGGCGGCGTGCGCGAAGCCGTCAAGCACCTCCCCGCGCACGCCGGGCAGCAGCTCCTGCACGCCTATAAGGTCGGCTTCACCGGCGCCCTCTCAAGCATCCTCACGATCGCCGTCGTGATCGCCTTCATCGGCGCGATCCTGGCGCTGCTGCTCGTGCGCAGCAGCGACTTCGTGGCACCTGAAGCCCAGCCCTCCCCTGGGACGAGCGACGAAGGCGCCACCGCTCCGGTCGCCGCCTGAGCCCGATGGAACGCCCGCTAGAGGAGGTCCTCGCCGAGCAGCAGCGCTATTACCGCGAGCGCGCCGGCGAGTACGAGGACTGGTGGCTACGCCGCGGTCGCTTCGACCACGGCCCCGAGGCGGCGGCGCGCTGGTGGGAGGAGGTCGCCGAGCTGCGCACCGCCCTCGACGCGTTCGCGCCCGCCGGGCGCGTGCTCGAGCTTGCCTGCGGCACAGGCCTCTGGACCGAGCGCCTCGCTCCGCACGCATCGGAGCTGACAGCGCTCGATGCCTCCGAGGAGGTGATCGCGCTCGCCCGCGAGAAAGTGCCGGCTGCGAACGTCAGCTTCGTGCCGTCGGACATCTTCGCCTGGGAGCCCGACGGTCTCTATGACGTCGTCTTCTTCTCCTTCTGGCTCTCACACGTGCCGAGCGCGATGATGTCCTCGTTCTTCGCCAAAGTCGCCCGCGCGCTGGCGCCGGGCGGACGCGTGTTCCTGATCGACTCGGCTCCCAGCGATCGCGCCTCAGCCCACGACCACGACACCTCCGAACCCGGGGAGCTCGCGCGGCGGCTCCTCGCCGACGGGCGGGAATACACGATCGTCAAGCACTGGTTCGAGGCCGACGCGTTGCAAGCCCTGCTCGACGGCCTCGGCTGGAACGCGCGGATCTCCCAGACGCCGGAGTTCTTCGTCTACGGCCAAGCCACGTCCCCCGGCTCACGAGGGCTGTGACCCGGACAGGCGAGCACCGGGACGCGCGGGTATCGCGGATAGGCTGGATCCTGACGGGAGCGGCGGCATAGCGAGAAGACCGAGCCCCGTGTGTTGCGCACGATCTGCTGGTGGGCGCAGGTGTCACAAAGGCCCGTTCCGGTAGGACGTGACGCTGTCGGCTCCGGCCGTTCGGGCATCGAGCCAGCTTAAGGGTGTCGAGCCCAATCCCATGCGATACTCGTTGACTGCACAACTATGAGCACTTTCAATCGACTTCTCGGCTTCCTACGCCCGCACCGGCGAGGGGTCGTCATATCCGCGGCCCTGGCCTGCGCGGCGATGGTGATGACGGTGCTGCTCCCCTACGTGACGGGGCTGGCCGTGCAGGCGATCAAGCACGGCGCCACGCACGCGCACCTGCATGAGCTGAGCGAGCGGGCGCACGACCGCCACACGCTGCTGGTGCTGGCGCTCGTGATCGTTGCCGCGGTGCTGATCCGCTGGGTCCTGACCTACATGCGGCGGATGGTGGCCGGGCGGATCTCGCTGGGCATCGAGTACGACCTGCGCGAGCTGATCTACGGCCACCTACAGCGCTTGGAGCTCGGCTTCTTCGACCGCCAGCAGACCGGGCAGCTGATGTCGCGGGCGACGGTCGACCTGCAGGCCGTGCGCTTCTTCCTCGGCTATGGGCTCGTCTTCATCCTGCAGGCGGTCCTAACGCTGCTGCTGGCGGGAATCGCGATGATCGCGATCAACCCCGGGCTCGGTCTGATCGCGATGGCGCCTGTGCCGTTCGTCGTGTGGATCTCACAGCGATACGGGCGCAGCGCCCGGCCGGCGATCCAGGAGGTCCAGCAGCGGATCGCGGAGCTGACGGCGGACGCCGAGGAGAACATCTCGGGCGTCAGGGTCGTGAAGTCATTCGCCCGCGAGCCCCACCAGCTCGAGCGCTTCCATCACAGCGTCTCGCGAGTGTTCGACCAGTCGATGGTGGCGACCCGGCTGGAGGCGAAGTTCAACCCCGCGATCGGCTTCCTGCCCCAGCTGGGCCTCGCCGCGGTGCTGCTGATCGGCGGCGAAAGCGTGATCCACCACCACCTCGACCTCGGCCAGTTCACCCAGTTCTACCTGTACCTGAACATGCTGATCGGGCCGATGCGCTCGCTGGGCGTAACGCTCGGCCTTGCCCAGCGCGCGACCGCCTCGGGCGCCCGCATCTTCCAAGTCCTCGACCGCGAGCCGCGGATCGTCGAGCCGCCCGAGGCAGCTCCGCTGCCCGCCGGCAACGGTCACGTGGAGCTGCGCGGCGTGACGCTCCGCTACGACGAAAGCGACGACTTCGGCGCGACCTACGTGCGCGGCGACGGAGCGATCCCCGCCAATGTGACCACGAACGGCAACGGGAGCGGCCCCTCCAACGGAGTCGTGAAGCCCGCGCGGGCGGCGCTGAGCGGGATCGATCTCGACGTCCCGGCGGGCACGACCGTGGCGCTGGTCGGTGGCACGGGCTCTGGCAAGACGAGCCTCGTCTCGCTGATCTCACGCCTTTACGACACCAGCGAGGGCCAGGTCCTGCTCGACGGCGCCGATGTGCGCGAGGTGCAGTTGCGCCCGCTGCGCCAGACGGTGGCGATCGTCAGCGACGACCCGTTCCTGTTCTCGGCGACGGTCGCGGAGAACATCGCCTACGGACGGCCTGAGGCCACCCGCGAGGAGATCGAGGAGGCGGGCCGGCGCGCACAGGCGGACGGCTTCGTCCAGGCGCTGCCGCAGGGCTATGACACGCGCGTCGGCGAGCGCGGCCTGTCGCTGTCGGGCGGGCAGCGCCAGCGGATCGCGATCGCGCGGGCGCTGGTGGCCGACCCGCGGGTGCTGATCCTCGACGACGCGACCTCCTCGGTCGACGCCTCGACCGAGCAGAGCATCAAGCTGGCGCTGGATGAGGCGATGGCGGGACGGACGACGTTCGTGATCGCCCACCGCCTCTCGACGATCTCGCTGGCCGATGAGATCGTCGTGCTCGACCACGGGCGGATCGTCGCCCACGGCGACCATGACGAGCTGCTGCAGGCCTCCGAGCTTTATCGAGAGATCGTCGAGAAGGGACTGCCCGATCAGGTCTTCCTGACGCGCAAGCCACTCGAGCCGGAGGTGAGCGGCCTGTGAGCCCGATGGTCGGCCGCGGGCCGGGAGGACCGCAGTGGGACGGTGCGCGAGCCAGCCGTGGGACGCGCGGGCGCAGCCTGCGCGGCCTGCTCGGACTGCTGCGCCCCTACCGGATGAGGGCGATCGGCACGCTCGTGGCGCTGCTGATCGGCACGGGGGCCTCGCTGACGCCGCCGCTGCTGGCGAAAACGGCGATCGACCATGGCATCGACCGTGGCGACACGAAAACGCTCTTGCTGGTCGTGCTGGGCTTCCTCGGCTCGGCGCTCCTGGTTTGGCTGATGACCTACGTGCAGACGTACCTCGTCGGCTGGGTCGGCCAGCGCGCCCTGGCCGACCTGCGAATCAGGATCTTCGAGCACCTGCAGAAGCTGCCGATCGGCTTCTACGAGAGCCGCCCGGCGGGGGTGCTGATCTCACGGATGACCAACGACGTGGAGGCGCTGGACAGCCTTGTGACCGACTCGGTCGTGACGCTGTTCCAGTCCGGCCTGACGCTGCTTGGAACCGTCGGGATCCTGCTCTACCTGGACGTCAAACTGGCGCTGATCACTTTCTGTGTGCTGCCGCTGCTGCTCGCCGGGTCGCTGTGGTTCCGGATCGTCTCGGCCGGCGCCTTCCGGCGCACGAGGGAGACGATCGGCGCGATCACAGCGGACCTGCAGGAGAGCCTCTCGGGCGTGCGGGTCGTGCGGAGCTTCGCCCAGGAGGCAGCCCATGCGGAGCGCTTCGGGCATCTGAACGCGGACAACCAGGACGCGAACATGACGACGGTCAAGCTCAACGCGGCCTACTTCCCGACGGTCGAAATGCTCTCGGGTGTGGCGGTGGCTGTGATCGTCTTCTACGGAGGACTGCAGGCGATCAACGGCCACGTCACAGTCGGCACGGTTGTGGCCTTCGTGGCGGCCCTGTCGAACCTGTTCGAACCGATCCAGCAGCTCTCCCAGCTCTATGCGACCTACCAGTCGGGAATGGCGGCGCTGGAGAAGATCTTCCAGCTGCTGGACGTCCGCCCGGACCTCACCGACCGGGCCGATGCATTCGAGCTGGACACGATCCGCGGCGAGGTGAGCTTCGACGACGTCTCCTTCGCCTACGCGCGTCGCGGCGAACCCGGCCAAGAGCAGGTGTTCGCGCTCGATCACGTCGATTTGGAGATCCCGCCAGGGCAGACGGTGGCGCTGGTGGGGGCGACGGGCGCGGGCAAGTCGACGATGGCCAAGCTGGTCGCGCGCTTCTACGACCCGACGACGGGCCGCGTTCTGGTCGACGGACACGATCTGCGCGACGTCTCCAGTCGTTCGCTGCGCTCGCAGATGGGGATCGTCCCCCAGGAGGCCTTCCTGTTCTCGGGCACGGTCGGCGAGAACATCGCCTTCGGCCGCCCGGACGCCGAAACCGCGCAGATCCACGCGGCGGCGGCGGCGGTCGGCGCGGAGGAGTTCATCTCCGAGCTGCCTCACGGCTACGACACCGAAGTCGGCGAGCGCGGGGCGCAGCTCTCAGCGGGACAGCGCCAGTTGATCGCCTTCGCGCGGGCGCTGATCGCCGACCCGCGGATCCTCGTGCTGGACGAGGCGACCTCGAACGTCGACATCCACTCCGAGGCGAAGATCGAACAGGGTCTGCGCAGGCTGCTTGCGGGCCGGACGGCGATCGTGATCGCTCACCGCCTCTCGACGATCCGCCAGGCGGGGCGGATCGTGGTGCTGGAGCACGGCCGGATCGCCGAGCAGGGCACACACGACGAGCTGATCGAGGCCGAAGGTCGCTACTACGAGCTGTACCGCGACTGGGCCACGCAGGCGGCAGCCTGAGCGGACGCGTCGAGCGGTTCGCTAGTCCTCGGGCGGGCGAAAGCCCGAGCAGACTGTCCGCATCCAGCTGATCCTGCCGCCCTCGGTCGCGTAGTAGGCCTGCTGCTCGACCACGAACGGGCCGTCGGGATTGCGCCCCTGAAAGCGGTATGTGACCCGCCGGCGGTCGGCCACCTGCCCGCTCTCGACCGACTGCAGCTCCAGAAGCTCATCGGAGTCCTCAAACCACACCTTCAGGATGCCCTCGACGAGCGCATCGGCGTCGGCGGCCTCCCATGTGCGGTTGGGCGTCAGAGCGCGGAAGTCGATGTCGGGATCGAGCAGCTCCCTGACGCCGGCGAAGTCCTTGGCGAACAGCGCCTGGGCGAACTCGTCTCCCAGCCGTTCCTCCGTACCGATCTCGGGAGCGCTCACGACGCCAGCCTATCGGCGTCGCCGATCCCGCCGGAGGCACCGAGGTCGAACTTCGCGGGCTCCGTCTCGGCGATGAAGTCGAGCAGCACCTCCAGGAAGCGCTCGGGCTCGTCGAGCTGGGGGAAGTGGCCGGAGCGCTCGAAGACCTCCAGGCGGCTGCCGGGAAGCGCCTCGTGGGCGGATCGACCGTGCTCGACGGGGATGATCGAGTCGCGCTCGCCCCAGATCAACTGGAAGGGGATGTGCTCTGCCAGATAGAGGCGGTTGGTCGCGTTGACCCGCTGCCCGCGGGGGTCGACGACGGCGCGGAGCGTGTGTAGGAATGCCGCGCGGCTGTCGGCGTTGGAGAGCGTGCTGTGGCCGTGTGCCATCTGCTCCAGGTCGGTGCCGAGCCGCAGCCCCAGCTTGTCGAGCAGACCGCCGACACGGGCGCCCGCGTCGAGCAGTCGGCTGGCGGCGAGCAGCGGCAACACCAGATCGGAGCCGGGCAGCGTGGCGGCCCGCAGCAGCAGGCTGACCTCGCGGCCGAGGCCGCCACTGTCGACGAGGACGAGCCGTTCGCAAGCTTCGGGGAACTGGTAGGAGAACTGCATCGCGATCCCTCCGCCGAGGGAGTGCCCGACGATCGTCGCCCGCTGATGACCGAGAGTGAGCAGCAGGTCTCGCAGCGTTGAGGCATGGGCACCGAGCGAGTAATCGCCGCGCGGCTTGTCGGACTCGCCGTGCCCGGCGAGATCGGGTGCGATCACCGTACAGCTTCTCGAGAGGCCGCCGATCACGCGCTCCCAGACGCTCGAGTCGGAAGTGATGCCGTGGACGAGCAGCAGCACCGGCCCCTCGCCTGCCGTGCGATAGGCGATGCGGTTGCTGTGTAGTGTCAGATGGGTGACTTCGGAGCTGATTCTCGGCATATTCTTCCGTTCCGAGGCTAACGGGCTTCGCGGGGGAACTACCCGTTGAGCGCTGCTAGCGTCGTTTGTTCCCCCGGACCGTGGTCCGACCCGATCGCGGCATGGGAAGGGAATCGGTCTGAGCTTCCAGGGAACACCCTCGACATCGCAGGACGCGCGGGCGGAGCCGAACCGCTGGGCGGTGCTGGCGCTGCTGGGAACCGCCCAGCTGATGGTCGTCTTGGACGCGACGATCGTCAACATCGCGCTCCCTTCGGCACAGAAGGCGCTGGGCTTCTCGACCGACAACCGTCAGTGGATCGTGACGGCCTACGCGCTGGCCTTCGGCAGCCTGTTGTTGCTGGGCGGGAAGCTCGGCGACCTGTTCGGGCGCAAGTGGACGTTCATCGCCGGCCTGATCGGCTTCTCTGGCGCCTCGGCGATCGGGGGGCTTGCCCAGTCGTTCGCGATGCTCGTCACCGCCCGGGCGCTGCAAGGCGCCTTCGGAGCGCTGCTGGCACCCTCGGCGCTGTCGCTGCTGACGGTCACCTTCGCCGACTCGCCAGACCGGGCCAAGGCGTTTGGGATCTTCGGCGCGATCGCCGGCGGCGGCGCCTCGGTCGGCTTGCTGCTCGGAGGCGCGTTGACCCAGGCGCTCTCATGGCGGTGGTGTCTGTATGTGAACCTCGCGATCGCGATCCCCACGGCAATGGCGGCGCTGCGGATGCTACGCAACCAGAGCAATCCTGAACGGCCGCGGATCGACCTCGCCGGGGTGCTCGTCGCCTCGGCGGGCCTGTTCGGGCTCGTCTATGGCTTCAGCAACGCGGAGACGGACTCCTGGACGGCTCCGGTGACGATCTTCGCGCTGGCCGCGAGCGTCGTGCTGCTCGCTGTGTTCGTGGTGATCGAGAAACGCCACGAGAACCCGCTGCTGCCGCTGCACATCGTCTGGGACAGAGCGCGAGGCGGCGCCTACGCGTCGATCGCCCTGGCCGGCTCGGGGGTGTTCGGGGTATTCCTGTTCCTCACCTACTACATGCAGCAGAACCTTGGCTTCTCACCGCTGAAGACCGGCGTGGCGTTCCTGCCGATGACGGCCGTGATCGTCGTCACCTCGACGACCGTCCAGACGAAGCTCCTCTACAAGCTCGGCACGAGACCGCTGATCTGCGCGGGAATGGCGCTCGGCATCGTCGCGATGCTGATCTTCACGCGCTTGAAGCCGGGCGGCGAGTACGCCGTCCATGTGCTCCCGGGCCTGATCGTCATCGGGCTGGGGATGGGGTGCATCTTCGCGCCCGCGTTCGGCACGGCGACACTCGGCGTGCAGCGCAACGAGGCGGGCGTCGCCTCGGCCATGGTCAACACCTCCCAGCAGGTCGGCGGCTCCGTCGGGACGGCCCTTCTCAGCACGCTGTTCGCTAGCGCCGCGGCGAGCTACGCGTCAAGCCATGTCGGAATCCACGGCCTGGCCACAGCAGCCGCTGTTCACGGCTACACGACGGCGTTCTGGTGGGCGGCCGGGATCTTCGCGGTCGGGCTGGCGATCGCCCTGCTGGTGCTGCCACCGGGGCGCGAGTCGCGGGCGAGCTTCGCGCAGGCGGCTGAGCCGGCGGCGGTCGGGGACACGTCTTGAGCTGCGCCTTGCGGATCTGCCGAGCCGACTGAGCAGGCGGGGCTTCCGCGGCGTGTACCCGCCGACGCTCAGGCGACGCCGGGCATCTTCGCGCAGGCGATCAATCGCGAGTCGGCCAGCGCGGCGGCGCGGTGCTCATGGACCTTCAGGTACTCGGGGTCCGTGGCCATCTTCAGGAAATGCGACCTGGATGGGTATTCGACGAGCAGTGCCACGTCCCACTCGCCCTCGGGGCCGATCACGACTTCGCTCGCGTCCACGGCATTCAGGACACGACCACCCACTGCGGCCAGATGAGGAGCAGCGGCCTCGCCGTAGCGGGCGTATGCATCCCTGCCACTGATGCCCTCGTCGATGCCGTCGGCTCGCTCCTTGAAGCGCAGCAGGTTGAGCATCACGACCGGCTGATCGGACTCCGAGGCGGCCAGCCTTTCGACTTGGCCGGCGGTTGGCGTCAGCGGCACCTGCTCTCCCCTCGTCGCGATTAGCTCCGGGACAGGGACTCGAACCCCAAATTCGACATCCAGAGTGTCGCGTGTTGCCAATTACACCATCCCGGAAGGCCCCGGGAAGGATAGTAGGCGCGGTGGCGTAGCCGCTGCTAGAAGGAGGCGGCGTGCCCGTTCGGGGCGAAGAAGGCAGTGATTGCCTCCTCCAGACCGGGGTCGAGGACGAGCAGCACCTCGTCGCCCGCCTCGATCGTCGTGTCGGTCTTCGGCACGAAGCCGGTGCCGCCTCGCAGCACAGAGATGATCAGGCTGCCTTCGGGCAGCTCGATGTCCATCACCCTCTTGCCGACCGTCGGCGCATCGTCGGCGACCTCCAGCTCGATGATCTCCAGGCGCTCCTCTTCCAGCGCCAGCAGGTGCACGAGGCCGTAGCGGGGCACCTCATGCTCGATCAGCCGCAGGATCAGGTCCGTAGCGGAGACCGCCGGCATGATTCCCAGCATTCGGAAGTGGTCGTGGTTGCGAGGGTTGTTGACGCGAGCTATGACCCGATCGCACAGGTACTTCTCCTTGGCGACCTGGCAGACAAGGATGTTGTCCTCGTCGTCTCCAGTGACTGCGATGACCAGGTCGGCGCGCTGGATGCCTGCGCGCTCCAGGACCCACAGCTCCGTCGCGTCGCCGTATTCGACGGCGTGCTCGAACTCCTCCTCGTTGGCCAGGTAGGTCGTGCGGTTGGACTCGATCAGCGTGACCTCGTGGTCCTTGCTGATCAGCTCGCTTGCCAGGTTGCGCCCAACCTTGCCGGCGCCGGCGACGATCGCGTACATCGCTACCCCACTCCCCCGGCCAGCGTCTGATTGAACATCTCGATCGCATGCTTGGTCGGTGAGATCGTCGCCATCCCCTGCTCGCCGTACCAGTCGGCTCTCGCGGGGTCCATCACGCGGACGATCGTCTTCTCCACACCAAATCGCTTCTGGGCGATCTGGGCGATCACCAGGTTCGTGTTGTCACCGGCGGTGGAAGCGATGAAGGCATCCGCCCGCTCGATCCCCGCTTGGATCAGCGCATCGGTCTCGAGGGCCGTGCCGACGGTGAACTGCCCGCCTGAGTCCTCCCAGCTCTGGCTCTGCCCCGCGTCCAGGCGCTCATGGGAGAGCGGGTCCTCGTCGAGAACCGAAACCTCGTGCCCAGCGGCCAATGCGGACTTGGCGACGGCCGACCCGACACGGCCGGCGCCGACGATCAGAACGAACATCTGGCCTTTGCGTTATTGGGCATGGCGCCAGAGATTAGACGATGGGCGTGCTGCTTCGGTGCGCCCGCCTGGCCATCTCGACCGGCGAGTCCTTCGCAGCAGGGGCCGTGACGATCACCCGACAGGTCGCCTTGCGGACCACGTACTTGGTGATGTCCCCCACGTAGCCCTCCAACGGGCCTCCGCGTCCGCCCAGTCGGGCGCCGCCACGGATGCTCGACGGTTCCTCGGCGCCCAGCACGATCGCCTCCACCCCACGCCGGCGCGCCTCGTCGACGATCGCGTAGCCCGCGCGGCGGGTACGGACAGTCGCGGTCGCGACCTGCACGCCCGTGTACTCCTCCCCGACCGCCTTGGCCCGTGCAAGCACCTGGCGGGCGTGCTTGACCTGAGCCTCGGGGAGGCTCGCGTCCAGCGGCAGCGACATCGGCATCACGAAGATCCAGATCGCCTCGATCGTGGCAGCGTCGATCGCCGCCTCATCGGTCTGTTCGCCGGCCACCAGTAGCGCCGCCGTCTGGACGATGTCGTCGTCGAGGTCCGTGCCGAACAGCGGCACCAGTACCGAGCCGTAGTCGCGCTCGCGCTGAGGCTCATGACGCAGCACCTGCGGCGAGACCGTCACGCGCTTGAACAGCGAAGTTTCATCCGCACGTCTGTAGATCACGTAGAGGGCGATCCCGAAGGCCATCCAGCCGAGACCGACGTAGCGGGCAGGCTCGTGGACGATCATCACCGCAACCCAGCCGGCACCTGAGACGACCGCCCCGAACACGGCGGGCAGCGGCAGGCTCGCGCCTTTGAAGCGCACCGACCCGGGGATCCGGTAGGGACGGTCGCGATCGGGCTCTGAGAAGCGCAGCTTGCAGATCGACAGGTGCGCGATCGTGAAGGCGAGGGTCGCTCCGAAGGCGTAGATGCCGATCAGGAAGCTGAGATCCTCGGTGGCGACGAGACCCGCCGCGAGCAGCCCGGCGAGGATGATCAGCACGTAGGGCGTCGATCGCTCCGGGTGCAGGCGCCCCAGGCCACTTGGGATCTGGCGGTTGGTGGACAGCGAGTAAGCCAGGCGGGATAGCCCCAGCATCGCCGAGTTGGCAGCCGCCAGTAGCGTCACCGTCGCGAGCGCCGCGACGAGGTAGCGCAGGCCCTGCTCGAGCCAGTGGGGATGGACGTGGGCAACGATGCCGATCATCGGCGCGTTGACGTAGCGAGTGCCCAGTTCGGTGTGCGCGCCATGGACCGGCAACGCGGTGACGGCGACCAGCGCGATCCCCACATAGAGGAACACGACCGTCCCAGTCGTGCTCCAGACGAGCCGCTTGAGCCCGGCCCGACTGATCCGCACCTCTCCGGAGAGGCCTGAGGCCGACTCCAGGCTCGTGAACGCGATCACCGCGACCGTCAGGGCGAAGATCAGGTCGGACGCCTTCGGCGCGGAGCCGAGGTGGATCGGCGCCGTCAGCGTGTGAGGGTTGAAGAACAGGATCAGCCCCAGCACGACGATGAAGGCCTGCACGGCGATGTCGCCGGCAAGCAGGATCCCGACGCGCCACACCCGGCGGGTGCCGAAGCCGCGGATGTTGCTGAGCACGACCAGCGCGATGAACGCGAATGCAAGGCCCAGCGCCTCGTCGCTTTCGCCCAGACGGCCCCAGAAGACATGCAGGTACTGGGTCGCGGAGTAGGCCGTGACCGCGATCAGGATCACGTAGTCGAGCAGGATCGCCCAGCCGGCGGCGAAGCTGACGAGCTCGTTGAAGGCGTAGCGCGCGAACACCGTCGAGCCGCCTCGCTCCTGGTGAAGCGAGGCGCCCTCCACGTAGGTCATCGCCGTTGCCGTGAACAGCACGGCGGAAAGCAGGAAGACCAGTGGTGTCAGGCCGAGGGCGTGACCGGCGATCACGCCGAGGGAGAAGTAGATCGCGCTCGCCAGCGACGAGTAGACGATCGTGAAGAGGATCGGCGAGCCGATGCTGCGTCGGGCGATCACCCGCGCGCCGGCGGCGATCTCCGAGGCCACCCCCTCGTGCTCCGCGGGACCATGCGAGCCGCCCGGCACCGCGGCGGCCAGCCCATCCGCCGCGAGCGGCTCACCCTCTACCGAGCCATCGTCACCGCTCACAGTTCGCGACCCCGTCTGATCTCGACATAGAGACGCCCGGCCCCGGCGGCCAGGAACAGGATCCCGAGCAGCAGCCGTGCCGATAGCGGGCCGGCACTGTCGCTGAGCGATTGCACGATCACGACGACCCCGATCGCAACCATCGCGATCGACAGCAGGAAGGTCCCGCCCCGGTGTATGCCCCGCCCGTTCATCTCAGCTCGGAGCTTAGGTGCTCGACCCGACCGCGACGACCGCGGACGCCCGGTCGGGCGCCCGCCTGCACTCGTCTCGTTCGGGGCGAGCTCGCCCAGGCCTCTCAGGTGATCAGCGGGATGATCAGGATCGCGACGATGTTGGCGACCTTGATCATCGGGTTGATCGCCGGACCGGCCGTGTCCTTGAAGGGATCGCCGACCGTGTCGCCCGTCACCGACGCGGCGTGAGCGTCAGAGCCCTTGCCGCCGAAGGCGCCGTCCTCGATGAGCTTCTTGGCGTTGTCCCAAGCGCCACCACCCGCGGTCATCATCACCGCGAAGAAGAAGCCGACGACGATCACGCCGATCAAGAGGCCGCCGAGCGCCTGCTCGTCGATCAGGCCGACGATCAGCGTCAGGCCGATCGGCAGCAGCGAGGGCAGGATCATCTCGCGCTGGGCTGTCTTCGTGACGATGTCAACGCAGGCCGCGTAGTCGGGCGCTTCGGTTTCGTCCATGATCCCCGGGTGCTCGCGGAACTGGCGGCGCACCTCCTCGACGACCGCGCCGCCGGCGCGACCGACTGCCTCGATCGACAGCGAAGCGAACAGGCAGACCATCAGGCCACCGAGCAGCAGCCCGATCAGGACCGGCGGTTCGTTGATCCCGAACGAGATCGCGTGACCGGCCTTGGTTTCGAGTTCTTTCTGGAAGCCCGCGAACAGCACGACCGCTGCCAGCACCGCCGAGCCGATTGCGTAACCCTTGGTGACGGCCTTGGTCGTGTTGCCGACCGCGTCGAGGCGGTCGGTGACTTTGCGCACGTCCTCGGGCAGGTTCGCCATCTCGGCGATACCGCCGGCGTTGTCGGTGATCGGCCCGAAGGCGTCGAGCGCGACGATCAGGCCCGTCAGCGACAGCAGCCCCATGACAGCGACGCCGATCCCGTAGATGCCGGTCACGCCGCCACCTGCGAGCTTCCAGGCGCCGAGCACGCCGAGCACGATCACGAGCGCCGGCAGAGCCGTCGCCTGAAGGCCCGATGAGAAGCCCTGGATGATGTTCGTCGCGTGCCCCGTGATCGATGCTTTGGCCGTCTTCTTGACCGGAGCGAAACGGGTCGAGGTGTAATATTCGGTGATCCCGAAGAGCAGTGCCGTGACCGCGATTCCGATCAGCGAGCACAGGTACAGGTGCCACCATTTGGGCGTGTTGACGAGGCTGCCGACCTCCTTGAAGGTCAGGCTGCGCATCAGCCAGTAGGTGATCGGCGCGAAGGCCGCGGCGGCGATCAGGCCCGACACGGCGAGGCCCTGAAGCAGCGCCCGCTCGACGTTGTCCGTCTTCGTGCGAACGGCGTAGGTGCCGATGATCGAGGCGATGATCGCGACACCTCCGATGACCAGCGGGTACAGCGCCACACGCGTGGACTCGTGGAAGGTGAGGACGCCGAGCAGGATCACCGCGACCGCCGTGACCGCGTAGGTCTCGAACAGGTCGGCCGCCATGCCGGCGCAGTCACCGACGTTGTCACCGACGTTGTCGGCGATCGTCGCCGGGTTGCGGGGATCATCCTCGGGGATGCCCGCCTCGACCTTGCCGACGAGGTCAGCGCCGACGTCGGCCGCCTTCGTGAAGATGCCGCCGCCCAGACGAGCGAAGACGGAGATCAGCGAGCCACCGAAGCCGAGGCCGACGAGCGCGTCAACGGCGGTCTTGGGCGAGTCGTTGAAGAACGAGGTCAGTGCCCCGTAGTAGCCGGCGACGCCGAACAGGGCGAGGCCGACGACGAGCATGCCGGTGATCGCACCCCCGCGGAAGGCGACCTTCAGCGCCGGCGTCACGCCGCCCTGGGCGGCGTGGGCAACGCGGGCGTTGGAGCGCACCGAGACGTTCATGCCGATGTAGCCCGTCGCGCCGGACAGCAGCCCGCCGATCGCGAAGCCACCGGCGACGGCGATGTTCTGGATGAAGATGATCGCCACGAACAGCACCACGCCGACAACGGCGATCGTCGCGTACTGCCGGTTCAGGTACGCCTGGGCGCCTTCCTGGACCGCTTTGGAGATTCCCTGCATCCGCTCGTTGCCCGGCGATAGCGCCAGCAGGGAGCGGGTTGTCACGAGGCCGTAGGCCACCGCACATGCGGCGCAAACTAGGGCGACGACGACCCCATGGTTCGTCAGAAAGCTGCTCAACAGAAATCCTCCGCGGTCTGATTGGAGTGCCGCGCGAGGATCTCATCGCGCGCACGTATGTCGGCCGGTTCGCTCAGGGCGAGCGTCAGCCCGGCGGGCAAACGCGGCGGGAGTCTATCGTGCGCGGCGGCGAGGTGCCGTGCGGCTCAGCGCCCAGGCACCCACAGACGGCCGCTTGACTCCGCCGGGCCGGGGCCGCCGGGCTCAGGCTCCTCCCCCTGCGGGCTCTGCGGCGGCTCCGCCGCGGGCGCCGGAGCCGGCTGTCCAGGCTGGGGTTGCCCTCCCTGCGCGGGGGCGCTCGCGCCAACTTCGGCGGCGTAGGCCATCTGCAGCCGCGAGAGCGCGTCGCGCAGCGGCGCCAGCTCGCCCGGCATCCGCCGCTCGAGGATCTCCAGCAGCGCCCGAGCGCCGTCGACGGCGTCACGCACCTGCTCGAGGTCACGATCACCGACGGTGTCCTCGGTGCCCGGCGGGGGGCCCATCCGGCGCGCGCCGATGTTCAACAGCGAGACGGTCGCCTGGGCGATCATGTCGGTCGCCGTGATGCGGCTCAGCTCTGCCTCGTACGCCGCACGCAGCTCCTCTTCGCTGGGCTGCGGGCCCGCGCCGGGCTGCTGGGGAATTCCTGGGTCACTCATACAGGTACCTCCTGTGGATAGGTCCGTGCGGTCTCGGCGACGGATGCCGCGAAGACCTCCTCGCGGCTTGCGCCCGCCTCGATCATCGCGCGCTGGCGCTGGGAGCCGTTGCGCTCGGGGAAGGCGAAGTCGATGCCCAGCTCCCGCCGTACGGGCTCGCTCCACGCCGCCAGGCGCTCGATCGCGGCTCGCGCCTCGAACTCCTCACCGGCGGCAAGGTCGATCAGCCGGCCGTCGAGCCCGAAGCGGATCGCTCGCCACATGTTCTCCTCGATCAGCCGCGGCGGCAACGGCTCGAAGGGGACGCCTTCGTCGATGTCCCTGACGGCCTGGGCGATGCAGGCGACCATCAGCGAGGCCAGCGCCTCGGACTCCTGGGCGCTCGCCTGGGCGTCGCAGATCCGCACCTCGACGGTCCCGAAGCTGAAGTGCGGCCTGACCGACCACCAGACCTGCGTGAACTCGACGATCGAGCGGGTCCTGAGCAGGAACTCGATGTACTCGCGGTAGGCAGCCCAGCCGCCAAAGTGGTCCGGGATCCCGCAGCGCGGGAAGCTCTTGGTGAAGCTCTGGGTGCGGGCTGAGTGAAGGCCCGAGTCGCGACCGTCGAGGAACGGCGAGTTGCCGGAGATCGCGAGCAGCTGCGGCAGCACGGGACGCAGGCGATCGCAAGCCTGGACAGCGCGGTCGATTCCTTTGACCCCTGCGTGCACGTGCAGGCTGAAGGTGTTGTTGCGCCAGGCCACGTACTTGAGGCCGTCCTCGACGCGGTGGTAGTGCTCGGTGTCGATGATCGGTTGCGTGCGGTAATCGGCCCACGGATGCGTACCGGTCGAGCCGAGGGCGACGCGATGCTCGGCCGCGAGGGCGAACAGTCGGCCCCGGCGCTCGCGCTGGTTGGCGATCGCCTCCTGAAGGTTCGCGCCGGCGCCGGAGATCACCTCGATCTCCGAGGAGATCAGCTCGCCGGCGACGGCCTCGCGCAGCCCGGGGTCGGCGTCGGCGGCGGCGCGGAGCTCCTCGTAGCGCGGGACCAGTTCATGGGACTCTGGGTCGAGGATCGAGAACTCCTCCTCGATCCCGACCGTCATGTCGGTCGCGGCGGCGAAGCGCTCTTCTGCTCTGTCCAGGTCCTCGCTGTTCACGGGTCGGGTCGCTGTCGTTCTCTAGGCTGCTGTGGTGAGGCCGGGTCGGCGGCCGTTCAGGTCAGATAGAAGTACAGCGCGTAGAGCAGATCGACGGCGGGGCTCGAGGTGTGGACGGTGACCTCGGGGGGCACGTCCAGCAGCGACTCCGAGTAGTTGAAGATGATCTTCACGCCGGCCTCGACGAGCTCGTCCGCCAGTCCCTGAGCCGCCTGGTTGGGAACCGCCAGGACCCCCACGACGATGTCCTCGTCCTCGACCACCTGTCGCAGATCGCCGATGTGGCGGACCGCCTGGCTGCCCACCTGGGTGCCGACCTTGTCCTGGTCGCTGTCGAAGATCGCCACCACGCGGAAGCCATGGTCGGCGAAGATTTCGGAGGAGGCGATCGCCTTGCCGAGATGCCCGGCCCCGATCAGCGCGATGTTGTGCTGGCCCGCCGTGCGCAGGATCTTCCGGATCTGGGAGACGAGCGCCTCGACGTTGTAGCCGACGCCGCGCTTGCCGAACTTGCCGAAGCCGGAGAGGTCGCGGCGGATCTGCGTGGAGTTGACGTGGGTGTAGTCGGAGAGCTCCTGAGAGGAGATCGTCTCCTTGCCCATCTTCTTGGCCTGCGTGAGCACCTGCAGGTAGCGCGACAGACGCGCCGCGACCCCCAGCGAGAGCCGCTCGCTGGATGTTCCCCCGCCGTCACGCTCGGACTGGACGGCTCCGGCCGCCGGTTCCCCGTAACTCATCGCCGTGACTCTAGACGCTCGCGCACGAGCGCCTCATCGACAAAGTATTCACACAGCTCCTCTCCCTCACCTGTACAGAGCACCGGTATCCGCTCGAAATAGGCGCGGTGCAGGCGCTCGTCGGCCGTGATGTCGACCTCCGCCAGATCGAAGCCGAGCTCGCGCTGCAGGCCCGCGAGCAGCTCCTTGGCGTCGGTGCAGAGGTGACACTCGGGGGTGGTGTAGAGGATCAGGCTGCTCATCGCGCGGTTTCGCCGGTCGCGTAGGCGTCCAGGGAGAGGTAGTCGGGGTACTCCAGGCGCGGGGAGAAGCGAGCGGCACTGGCGATCATCGCGGCGTTGTCGGTGCAGAGGAGGCGATCGGGCACATGCACAGTTGCGCCGATCTCGCCGAGGCGGCGGCGCAGCTCGTCGTTGGCCGCGACGCCGCCCCCGACCGCCAGGCGGTCGAGACCGGTCCGCTCCAGCGCGCGCAGGGAGCGGGAGACGAGGCTCTCGACGATCGCCGCCTGGTAGGAGGCGGCCAGATCCGCGGCCCGCTCGCTCAGCTCGTCGGAGGAGAGCTCGCGGGTGGCGTAGAGCAGTGCAGTCTTCAGGCCCGCGAATGAGAAGTCGAGGCCTTCGGCAAAGGCCTTGCGGGGCGCGCCACGACGGATCTCCCCGGGAGAGCCGGGGAAAGAATGAGCGGTTGGGTCGCCGTCCTCTGCCAGCCGCGACAGCGCGGGGCCACCTGGATATCCGAGGCCCAGCATGCGCGCGCCCTTGTCGAAGGCCTCGCCGGCGGCATCGTCGAGCGTGCGCCCGAGCACCTCGAAGCCGTCGTGGGCGCTGACGAGCGCCAGCAGCGTGTGGCCGCCACTGGCGATCAGACAGACGAAGGGCGGCTCGAACGGCGGCGCGTCCCCGTTGGGGCCGGCCTGGCTGAGAAAGTTTGCTGCGACGTGTCCCTGCAGATGATCGACGGGCGCGAAGGGCAGCCTGCGCCCGGCGGCCAGCGCCTTGCCCGTTGAGAGGCCAACCAGCAGAGCACCGACGAGCCCCGGGCCCTGGGTGGCAGCGATGAGATCGATGTCATCGAGTGTGGCTCCCGCCTCGCGCAGCGACTCGTCGACGACGGTGTTGACGAGCTCGAGGTGATGGCGCGAGGCGATCTCCGGGACGACGCCTCCGAAGCGGTCGTGGACGTGCTGGGAGGAGATGACGTTGCTGAGTGCCCTCCCGTCTTCGTCAAGCACGGCCGCGCAGGTGTCGTCGCAGCTGGTCTCAAGCGCCAGGATCATGACCCTATGCCCACCCAGCCCCGGGGTTGGGCACGTCGTCCAGCGAGCCGGACAGGGTCGCGGGGGTCCGCCACATGACGAGGGCGTCCTCGCCGTTGTCCTGGTAGTAGCGACGTCGCATCCCGGCCGCCCGGAAGCCTTCGCGCTCGTAGAGATGGATCGCGACGGCGTTGGAGCGGCGCACCTCCAGGGTGTATCGGGCGTCGTCGTCGCCGACCCTTGCATAGAGCTCGTGCAGCAGCGCTGTGGCGAGCCCCTGGCGCTGATGATCGAGGTCGACGGCGATGTTCATGATGTGCCAGACAGTGTCGTAGCGCGAGCAGATCATGTACGCCACAAGCTTCTGCCCTTCGAGCGCCGCCAAGCACACGCCCGATTGCTTGGAGAGCTCAAGGACGAACATGGCGAGCGACCACGGCGTCGGGAAGACTCGCCGCTCGACGCCGATCACCTGCGGAAGATCGGGGTAGGCCAAGGGCCGGATCTGAAACGGCGAGGGCGACTGGGCGGGATGCGGCAGCGTCGATCGCTCGCTCATCGCCGTCCCCCGTTCACGCCCGCGCCCTCCAGAGCCAGTTCGGCATCGGGCCTGCGGAGATAGTCGGGGAGCACCGGCTCACTCGAGACGGGAATCTCGCTCGACGCGGCCCGGGCGCAGATCGCCGCCGCTCGCAGCAGGTGAAGAGGCGAGTCATCAGGGGCGACGTCGAGGCCCGCGGCCTCGAGCTCTGTCCGATAGCGCACGGCGCCGTCGCCGAGCGCCCGCGCCGAGGCGATCCCGGCCTCCTCGATCAGCGACGCGATCGCCCCCGGTCCCAGCGCCCGCCCGGCCGCAAGCTCGCCGCCACCTGTCGCATAAGCGGCGGCGAAGACCTCACTGCGACGAGCGTCGATCACAGCCAGCACCGCACCCTCTCCCCTGTCTTCGAGGGCCGGGCCGGCCAGCGCCCGGAGACTCGAGACAGCCACCAACTCGGCGCCGGAGGACTGGGCCAGGCCGCGGGCAGTGGCTACGCCGACTCTGAGGCCCGTGAAGGTCCCCGGCCCGACACCGACGGCGATCCGGTCCACGTCGCCGGTTCCGGCCCCGGCGTTCTTCAGCAGACCGTCGGCCATCGCCAGCAGACGCGTGGCGTGACCCGGGTGGGCGCCGGCGGCTGGATCGTCACGCGCTTCGGTGACGCTCCCATCGCCGAGGCGTAGCGCGACGGACGTCGCGTTCGTCGCCGTATCGAAACCGAGGAGGATCATGAGCGCTCGCCGAGCTCCCGGATCTCGATCGTGCGGCGCTCGCCACCGCCGTGGGAGAGGGTCACGAGCAAGCGCGCCTCGGCAAGCTCTGGCTCGCCCTCCGGGGGCCACTCCACGAACGCGATCCGGCCGGGGCCCAGGTAGTCGGCGAGGAGATCGGGGTCCTCAGCTTCCAGGCCGGCGAGGCGATAGAGGTCGAGGTGGGAGACCGTCAGCGTGCCGGCACGGTAGCGGTGCCCGATGCTGAAGGTGGGGCTCGTCACGGGGTCCTGCACGCCTAGCGCTCTGGCCGCGCCGCGGACGAGCGTCGTCTTTCCGGCGCCCAGCTCGCCCCTGACGAGCACCAGATCGCCGTCGCCGAGCGTCGAAGCCAGTTCCGCCCCAAAGGATTCCGTCTCGGCGGGACCGGAGGTTTCGACGCTGCGTGCAGCCACCCAGAGAGCCTAGAGCCTGCTCGGGGCTTCGCCGCCCAACGGCCGGCGGGCATTAAAAGGACCGACCCGCGGGAGAATGATTCGCGGGCCGGCCGTTACTCCTGGAGGGATGGAGACAGGATCTTCATCGGCAGCAGGGACCGCCGACTTTAGGCCCTGTGCAAATTTGTTCGACCTGATTCTTAAAACCCTTGTTTTGCAGGGATTTTCTCACTGGACACGGCTGGACGGAGGACTAGAACAGACCGAGCTGGTCTGCCTCGGGGGTGGGCTCCCCGGTCCCGTTCTCACCGGCCGCGCTCGCGGCAGTGGTCTCGGGCATCGGCTCGGGCTGCGGCTCCTGCGCGATCGGCTGCTCGGGCGCGCCCTGCGCGAGCAGCTCGGGTAGCCGCGAGAAGTCCTCCCGCAGCGTCTCGAGCATCCGTGGCGTGTAGAGCGCGGCGGCTGGATGGAAGATCGGGTAGAGCCGCACGGCACGGTTGCCGAGGACGATCGTCTCGGGCTGCCCATGCAGCCGGGTGATTCCCGTCGGATCCCCCCGCAGCAGCTTCGTCGAGAAGTTGCCGAGGCTGCAGATCACGGACGGTTCGATCAGCTCGACCTGGCGCAGCAGGTAGTCGCGGCAGTTCTCGATCTCGATCGGCTGGGGATCGCGGTTTCCGGGGGGCCTGCAGTTATGCACCACTCCACCAGCGCTCACAAAGTTGTGCGTGTCTTCGACGTCGAGGCAGAAGAAAGTCGTATCGGCGCGTTTGCGCTCGGTGATGTCCTCTGCGTCGACCGTGTCGAAGAACACCTTCGCGGGCCCGGCAGTGAGAAGGTCGGGGTCGAACGGGACGCTCTCGCGCACCTCCGGGTTGAGCTTGTAGCGCATCGCGGGAAGGACGAACGGTGCAATCAGCTCGGACAGACGCTGCGTCGCAGCGACGTCGAAGTGGAGCCGTCCGTGCAGGATCTTGGCGCGCAAGCCGAGCCTCAGAAGACCGCGTGAGAGCCTGAGCAGATCTCCCTGCGAGAACCCCAATGTCGCGATCTCGGCGAGCGGCTTTCGATTCCCGCCACGAATCCGGTTGTACCCGTCATCCATGAACCAGAACGCGAGCATCCGCGGATTGAGCTCATCCGTCATCCACTCCGGAACGACCTTGTTGGGCTTGTAGAAACTGTGTCGGAGATGACGCAGTGACCGTGTGGCCAGTGTCCTGGCCATCACTACGGGGTACCGTCGCTCATCGCCAGAGGCCGCGGCGATCTCGCGAGCTTCGACCTTCACATCCAGCTCGCTGAGCAGGGCAGCCTTGAAGTGTGCGTATTCCTCCTGCTTCTGGGAATGCGAGAAAGTCAGGCATGACGACTGTGCCGGGAGGCAGCCGTCTCCCAGGAGGGTGCCGCAGACCACGTCATAAGCAAGCGAGCTCATGCCTTGGCCTGTGGCGACGCGGTCCTCCCGCGTCAGCTCCTGGACAGGTACGTAGCCACGCTCAGTCAGCACCGGATGGTCACCGGTCAGCTGAATGCCGACTCGACCCGCACCCGCACCCGCACGCTTCGCGGACGCATAGGTGAGCTGGAACACGCGCCGTCCCCCAAGTGGAGTCGCATGCCAGCCGGTGACGGTTCGCGGAACGATCTCGCCCGCGTCGTTCACCGACATGACAGTGCCTTCATAACGCGACCGGACGAGTCGGCCGATCCGCTCCCACGAACCATCTCCAAGCTGCACCATGGCGTTGTATCTGAGGCACTTCAAGGTATTCGCGATGAACACCTCGTCCCTGGAGAGTCCAATCTCCTCGAGCAGCTGACCCAGCAGCTTGCCCGCGCGCCCGACGAACGGCACGCCCTGCTCGTCCTCGCTCGCGCCTGGGGCCTCCCCCACGAACATCAGATCGGCGTTGGCGTTGCCCGCGCCGAAGACCACTGTTTTGCGGGTGGCGGCAAGCTCCGGGCAGCGGGTGCAGGAGCGCGCCTTCATCAGCACCTCCTTGAGCGCCTCGCGGCGCTCGGCGGCGGATGTCGGGGGAGCCGGTGAGCCCATCGCCGCATGCTAGTTCCTCGTTGCGAGAGCCGGCAAGCCAGGCTTGCGAGGTGCCCCTCCGACATCGCACGAGCGGCGTGAGCGATGATCTGCGAATGGCGACGCCCACCGACATCGACGTCATGGCGCCCTTCGCGGGAGTGATCGTCGCGATCCACCCGGTCGTCGACGCTCGTGTCCGGGCCGGGGCGCCGCTCGTGACGCTCGAGGCGATGAAGATGGAGCACGAGGTTCTCGCCGAGTCCTCCGGGGTGCTGGGCGAGATGGCGGTCGCCGTCGGCGACGCCGTCGAGGAGGGCCAGCTGCTGCTGAGGCTGACGCCAGCCGGCGAAGACGCCGAGGAGACCGAGATCATCGCCGCGCCGATCGTCGCGGGCGAGCGGGACGACCTCAGGGCCGTTCGCGAGCGCCACGAGATCGGGCTCGACGCGGCCCGCACAGAGGCGATCGCGCGCCGTCACGAGAAAGGACGGCGGAGCGCCCGTGAGAACCTCGACGACCTGCTCGACGAGGACAGCTTCGTCGAGTACGGACCGCTGCTGTTCGCCGCACAGGAGCAACGCCGCAGCCGCGAGGAGCTGATCGTCCGCACGCCCGCCGACGGCCTGGTCGGCGGCGCCGGCGCCGTCGACGGGCAGCCGTGCGTGGCGATGTCCTACGACTACACCGTCCTGGCCGGCACCCAGGGCATGCGCAACCACATGAAGAAGGACCGGCTGTTCGACGTCGCCGAGCGCCGACGCCTGCCGGTGGTGCTGTTCGCCGAGGGCGGGGGCGGGCGCCCCGGCGACGTCGACATGCCGATCGTCGCGGGGCTGGACTGCCGGGCCTTCGAGCTGTTCGCCTCGCTCAGCGGCCTGGTGCCGCTCGTGGGGATCGCCTCGGGCTACTGCTTCGCCGGGAATGCGGCGCTACTGGGCTGCTGCGACGTCGTGATCGCCACCGAGGACGCGAGCATCGGCATGGGCGGCCCGGCGATGATCGAGGGTGGCGGCCTGGGCGTCCACCATCCGGCCGATGTCGGGCCGATCGACGTCCAGCACGCCAACGGCGTCGTCGACCTGCGCGCGGCCGATGACGCCGCAGCCGTCGATCTGGCGCGGCGTTATCTCTCCTACTTCACCGGCTCCGCTCGCTCCGGAGTGCTGCCCGACCAGGAGCTGCTGCGCGAGGCGATCCCCGAGCAGCGCAAGCGCGTCTACGACGTGCGCCGCGTCGTCGAGGGCCTGTTCGACGAAGGCTCGGTGCTGGAGCTGCGCGACGGCTTCGGGGCAGGGATGGTCACGGCGCTGGCACGACACGAAGGCCAGGCCCTGGGGGTGGTGGCCAACGTCCCGACCCACCTGGGCGGCGCAATCGACGCCGACGGGGCCGACAAGGCAGCCCGGTTCATGCAGCTTTGCGACGCCTTCGAGCTGCCCGTGCTGCTGCTCTGCGACACACCCGGCTTCATGGTCGGGCCGGCGGCGGAGGCGACCGCGACGGTCAGGCACTTCTCGAGGATGTTCCTGACGGGCGCCAACCTGTCGGTGCCGACGGGGACGATCGTGCTTCGCAAGGGCTACGGGCTCGGCGCTCAGGCGATGGCGGCGGGCGGCTTCAAGGCGCCGCTGTTCACGGTCGCCTGGCCGACGTCCGAGTTCGGCGCGATGGGACTGGAGGGCGCCGTGAAGCTGGGGATGCGGCGCGAGCTGGAGGCGATCGAGGACGAGCAGGAGCGCGAGCGGGTCTTCCAGGCGACCGTCGCCGCTGCCTACGAGCGCGGCCGCGGCGTCAACATGGCCGCCTACGGCGAGATCGACGACGTGATCGACCCCGCCGACTCCAGGCGATGGATCGCGACTCTGTTCGAGTCGCCATCTGAGGATTGGCGCACACGGCCTGGCAAGAAGCGCCCGAACATCGACGCGTGGTGATGGCCGGATGCTGAAGGTCGTGGCCGGAGCCGCCAACCAGCCCCAAGCGGATTTGATCGTCGGGCGGCTCGCGGAGATCGGCATCGCCGCGGTCTCGCAGCTGTCCCTCGGCAACCCCGAATTCGGTGCCTCAGGCGGGCGCATGATCTACGTCGAGGAACGCGACGTGGAGCGCGCGCGGGAGTTGCTGGCCGTGGAAGAGCCTCCCTTCAGCGACGAGGAGCTCGCGCGGCTGAGCGAGGAAGCCGGGCGCGAAGCGCTCGATGACCAGGGTTGATGCGGCCTCGACCCCCTTGCGTCACGAAAAGTCGTGTGTATCATCGATCTCAGGCCGTCACCGGCGATTCCCGGGATGGACCTTTGAGAGACCCCGTTTGAGCATCTGACGTCGCGCCGGTATCCGCGAGGAACTGGACCGAAACCGATGAGCACACCCCACCCGACCCCCGCCTGCGCATGAGGACGCTGCGCTCGGTAGCCGCGCTGCGCGATGAGCTCGCGCCCGCCCGCCGCGAGGGGCTGACCATCGGCCTGGTGCCGACGATGGGAGCCCTCCATGAGGGGCATCTGTCCCTGATCCGCCATGCCCGCGAGCACTGTGACGTCGTCGTCGTCTCGCTGTTCGTCAACCCCGCCCAGTTCAACGAGCGCAGCGATCTCGACCGCTACCCGCGCGACGAGGATGCCGACAGCCGGCTTGCCGCCACGGCGGGCGCCGACGTGCTGTTCGCCCCCTCCGTCGAGGAGGTCTACCCGAATGGTTTTGCCACCTCCGTAGAGGTGCTCGGCGTCAGCGAGCGCCTGGAGGGCGTATCGCGCGGCGCGGAGCACTTCCGCGGCGTCGCCACGGTCGTCACGAAGCTGCTCTGCATGGCCCTTCCCGATGTCGCCTACTTCGGCCAGAAGGACGCCCAGCAGGTCGTCGTGATCCACCGTCTGGCAACCGATCTGAACCTGCCCGTGAAGATCGAGGCGCTGCCCACCGTCCGCGAGGCCGACGGCCTGGCGATGTCCAGCCGTAACGCGTTGCTCTCAAAGGCCGAGCGCGAACAGGCTCCGGCGCTGCACGCGGCGCTCGACGCAGCGGCACAGCTGGCGGCGACCGGCGAGAAGTCCGCGGAGCTGTTGCTTGCCGCGGGGCATTCGGCGCTGGCGGGCCGGGACGTGGCGCTCGAGTACCTCGCGCTCGTCGACCCGGAGACGCTCGAGCCACTCGCTCGCCTGGAGCGTCAAGCACTCCTTGCGATCGCTGCCCGCATCGGCCAGGTGCGGCTGATCGACAACACAATCCTGCAGCCGGCGGGAGCGCCCGCGACGGCTAACAGTCAAAACCCTCCAGGAAAGGCGATTGCAACGTGCAGCGCGTGATGCTCAAGTCAAAGATCCACCGTGCCACAGTCACTGACTGCGACCTGCACTACGTCGGGTCGATCACGATCGACCCTGACCTCCTGGAGGCCGCCGACATCCTCGAGCACGAGCAGGTCCACGTCGTCGACGTCGACAACGGGGCGCGCTTTGAGACCTACACGATCCCCGGCCGGCGCGGCTCGGGGGAGATCTGCGTCAACGGCGCCGCCGCCCGCCTGGTCCACCGCGGCGACACGATCATCGTCATCTCCTACGCCAACTACGAGCAGGCCGACCTGGAGCGCTACGAACCGCGTGTGGTTCACGTCCAGGCCGAGACCAACCGCATCATCACGATCGACGACGAGGTGGCGACGCTGCTGTCCTGAGCGCGTCAACCGAGTCGCAGAGAGGAACCACGATGTCCAGCCACCCGAGTGTCCACTCCCCCTCAGACCACGTCCCGCCCGCCGAACGGCTGCCGATGACGCTGCCGATGCTGCTCGAGAAGAAGCGCCTCAGCGACCCGCTCGTGATGGTCACCGCCTATGACTACCCGAGCGCCCGTGCGGCCGAGTCGGCCGGCGTCGACCTCGTCCTGGTCGGCGATTCGGCGGCCACGACCGTTCTCGGCTTCAGCGCCACCACGCCGGTCGAGCTCGGCGACATGCTGGTGCTCGCGCGCGCCGTGCGCCGAGGGTTGCGCACGCCGCTGTTGATCGGCGATCTGCCGTTCGGCTCATATGAGATCTCCGACGAGCAGGCCGTCACGACGGCTATGCGGATGGTCAAGGAGGCCGGCTGCGACGTCGTCAAGCTCGAGGGTGGCGGGGAGACCTCGGTGCGCCGAGCGCGAGCGATCGTGAACGCGGGCATACCGGTGATGGGACATGTCGGACTGACGCCTCAGACCTCGACGGCGCTTGGCGGATGGAAGGCCCAGGGCCGGACGGCCGCGGCGGCGGCGAAGATCGCCGGCGAGGCCCTCGCCCTGCAGGAGGCCGGCTGCTTCGCGCTGGTCTTCGAGGCGATCCCCAGCGCCGTCACCGACGAGCTGATGCGCAAAATCGAGATCCCCGTGATCGGCATCGGCGCCGGCCCGGCGACCGACGGGCAGGTGCTCGTCTTCCACGACCTACTGGGCATCCGCGACGGTCTCGGCCCGCGCTTCGTCAAGCGCTACGCCAACATCCAGCAGGAGATGAACGACGGCGTCGCGGCCTACGCGGAGGACGTTCGCACGCGCCGCTACCCGGCGCCTGAGCACACCTACAAGATCGACCCGGCCGAGCTGGCGGAGCTGCACTCGCTGCTGGACTGAGGCAGGTCTTAGGGCTCTCTGCTCGGCATCCTCGCCTTGCAGAGAGCCCCTTTGTCTTCCCCGGCCATCCGACCGGGCACGATCTGGATTAGCGCTCGTGGTGGCGCTTGTGCGCCCCGCGCGAGAGCCAAACGTCGACCTTCGTTCCGACGGGCAGCATCGCCCCCTGGTGGTACTTCTGCTCCATTAGCTCGCCCTTCGCGAGGCCGAAGAAGTGGCGGTCTACCGTCCCGAGCGAGCAGTCCGCGGCCTTCAGCGTCTCCTTGACCGCGACCAGCTTCAGGCCTGCGAGTGCGGGCACTACGCAGTGCGGGACTGGCGTGCTCGCGGGCGTCGTGGGCGTCACCGGTGTCTGCTTGGGAGCTTCGACCGGCGTTTCGGGCGTTTTGATCGGCGGCGCAGGCGTGTCGAAGGTCGCTTCGAACCGGGCGTCGCTTTCGCGTCTTTCAAACCACGTTTGTGACGTCCAGCCACTCGGGTCGTAGCCGTTGTTCAGGAACACGAACTTGCCTTCGGTGTAGGGAGGCGGAATTTCTTCAAAGAAGCTGAACGCTTCGGCCGTCTCGATCCCATCGTTGGCGGCGACTTCAGCGTCCGCGGTTTCATCGGCGGAGCGGCTGAGGAAGAGCACGTACTGCTGGCCGGGCGTAACGTCCACGCCACCAGTGCTGACCGGAACCGCTTCGAAGTTGCTTTCCCCGGGGGTGTGCAGGTCGCCGCTTTCATAGAGCGCCGGGCCCGTTGCGCCGGTGCCGTTCCAAGCGTAAACGTAGGCTTGGAAGGTGAAGGCGGGCGGGTCTTGGAGCCACAGCGTGAAGCTGCGAAGGCTTGTGATTCCCGCAGGCGCGGTGACGACCTGGCCGGCGGTCGCGTCATAGGGTTCGGTGCCGAATTCCCAACCCGACGGGGATTCTGCTTCAGCGCCGATCGTGACCGCGGCGACGCCGGTCGCGGGCAACACCAGCGCAACCGCGGCGGTCGCGAGGACCGCGGCGAGGGCTGCGCCTCGGCGCCAGGCCCGGTCGTGTGCTCTCAAACGCATCTTGCTCCCCTCGAAATTGGACGGAACGTCAACATCCGCCCATCGGCTGGATCGCGGCGAGACTTGAGATGAGCTGAGTCAGCCGGAGAGAGGCTGGCCGAAGCGCTCCGCGAACGCGAACTCCTCGACCGGTTTGCGCGACAGCCGCTTGGGCCAAGGGTCGGCCCGGTGCCCGACGCCGATGTGCGAGGCCAGCGCGACGTCCTCGGGAATCTCCAGCAGCTCCTTGACCTCGGCCTCGGCGGGAACGAGCAGCGTCGTCATCGCCGCTCCCAGCCCCTCGGCTCGCAAAGCCAGCAGCAGGTTCTGGGCGAACGGGTAGATCGACGCTCCTCCGACGATGCTCTGTCGCGGCAGCTCCGCGTCGGTGACGGCGAGGTCACCGAGACGGACGCCGAGGACGAGATGGACCGGGATCTCCCCAAGGCTCTCGGCGTAGTCGTTGGCCTGGCGCGTGCGGCGCAGGACGGCCGGCTCGAAGTCGTCGGGATTCGCCAGCACGTGGGCCATGCCCGTCTGCACCATGTACTCGCGCCAGGGAGCCAGGTACAGCTCGCCCAGCTTCGCGCGCCGCTCGGCGTCGCGTACGACGACGACCCTCCAGCCCTGGCGGTTGCCGCCGCTGGGGGCGAAGCGCGCGGCGTCGAGCGCGCGACGCAGCGACTCCTCGGATACGGGCTCCTCTGTGAAGCGCCGGCTCGTCGGCGCGCAGCGCATCGCCTCGTCGAGGTCCATGCCCGCCACGCTACCCGTTCTCGTATTCGACCTGTCTCAGCACCCTCGCCGGTGACCCGGCGGCGATCGAGAACGGCTCGATGTCCTTGGTGACGACGCTGTTGGCGCCGATCACGCAGCGCTCCCCAATCGTGACGCCGCTCGTCACGATCACCCCCGCTCCCAGCCAGCAGTTCTCGCCGATCCGCGTCGGTCCCTTGCTGTCGAAGCCCTGCCAGGTGATCGGGTTGTTCGGATCGTCGAAGCGATGGTTGGCATCTGAGACGAAGCAGCCGTTGGCCAGCATGCAATGCGCCCCGATCTCCACCAGCTCCTGCGCGGCAACCATCACGTTGCGGTTCAGGAACGTGCCCTCGCCGATCCTCACCCGCGCCTGTCCGGGCGCGGTGATCCACACCCCGGGCTCGAACAGGACGCCCTCGCCCAGCTCCAGCCGTCCCTCCCGCAGAGCCTCCAGCACGTTGCCCTCCAATGGCCAGCGGGCGAACGCACCGCGGCGCATCAGCTCCCAGTGGATGCGGGCGCGGTTCCAAGGTAGGGCGTTGCGCTCATACCAGCGCCACTTCTGCCCCCACAGTCGCAGCGCGCCGGCGAGATCGGTCACTGAGGCAGCTTCTCACGCGTGGCGGGCGGGGCCACGGCAGGCATTGACCTTCAGGCCGCCGCGGCGAGCGTCGCGCGGCGTTTGCGGGCAGGTTTCTTGGCTCGTTTGGTAGCGGGCGTCAGAAGCTCAGCCAGGAACTGGCCTGTGTGGGAGGCCGGCTCGGCCGCCACCTCCTCTGGAGTGCCGACAGCGATCGGCAGACCACCCTCCTCCCCGCCCTCGGGTCCCATGTCGATCAGGCGATCCGCGCTCTTGATGATGTCGAGGTTGTGCTCGATCACGACCACGCTGTTGCCCGCGTCGACGAGTCGCTGCAGCACCTCCAGAAGCCGCTGGACGTCCGCGAAGTGAAGGCCCGTCGTAGGCTCGTCGAGGATGTAGAGCGTACGTCCCGTAGCGATCTTCGAGAGCTCGGTCGCGAGCTTGATCCGCTGCGCCTCCCCGCCGGAGAGTGTCGTCGCGGGCTGACCGAGGCGCACGTAGCCGAGCCCCACCGCGTCGAGCGTCTCCAGGCGTCGGCGGACCTTGGGGATGTGCTCGAAGAAGCCCAGCGCCTCCTCGACCGGCATGTCGAGGACGTCAGCGATGCTCCGGCCCTTGAAGCGAATCTCGAGTGTCTCGCGGTTGTAGCGCTTGCCGTGGCACTGCTCGCAGGGGACATAGACGTCGGGCAGGAAATGCATCTCGATCTTGATCTGACCGTCACCGCGGCAGACCTCGCAGCGCCCGCCCTTGACGTTGAAGCTGAAACGCCCGGGCTTGTAGCCCCGCGCGCGAGCCTCCTGGGTCTTGGAGAACAGGTCTCGGATCACGTCGAACAACCCCGTGTAGGTGGCGGGGTTCGAGCGCGGCGTGCGGCCGATCGGCGACTGGTCGACGGCGATGATCTTGTCGAGCTGGTCGAGACCATGGATCGCCCGGTGAGCCCCCGGGCGCTTGCGGGCGCGGTGCAGCCGGTTCGCCACGGCCTTGAACAGCACGTCGTTGACGAGCGTCGACTTGCCCGAGCCCGAGACGCCTGTCACGCACGTCAGCACGCCCAGCGGCACGTGCACGTCAATGTCGCGCAGGTTGTGCTGGCTGGCGCCGAGGATCTCCACGTAACCGCTCGGGGTGCGGCGCCGCTCGGGCGGGTCCACCGTGCGCGTCCCGGCCAGGAACTGGCCCGTCAGCGAGCCCTTCACGCGCTGCACCTCCAGGGCCGTGCCCTGCGCGACGATCTCACCGCCGTGTTCGCCGGCGCCCGGGCCAAGGTCGACCAAGTGGTCGGCGGCGCGCATCGTCTGCTCGTCGTGCTCGACGACGATCACCGTGTTGCCCAGGTCGCGCAGTTTCTCGAGCGTCGCGATCAGCTTCGAGTTGTCGCGCTGGTGCAGACCGATCGAGGGCTCGTCGAGGATGTAGAGAACGCCAACCAGCGACGAGCCGATCTGGGTGGCCAGACGGATCCGCTGCGCCTCCCCGCCCGACAGGGTCGCCGCCGCTCGGTCCATCGACAGGTAGCCGATGCCCACGTTCTCAAGGAACTGCAGCCGCTCTGAGATCTCGCGCAGAATCAGTCGCGCTACGTGGCGGTCGGTCTCGGACAGGTCGACCTCCTCGAGCCACTGCAGCGCTCGGCGCGCCGACAGCGCCGTGAACTCCTCGATCCTCGTGCCGGCGACCAGCACCGCCCGCGACTCCGGGCGCAGCCTTGCGCCGCCACATGCCGGACAGGGTCGCAGCGACATGAACTCCTCGATCTTCTCCCGTGTCCACTCCGAGTCGGTCTCCCGATAGCGTCGCTGGAGGTTGCCGACGATTCCCTCGAAGCGGGTCGCGTAGCTGCGCTGACGCCCGTAGCGATTGCGGTAGGTGACCTGTACCGGCTCGCCGTCGGTGCCATCGAGAAAGACCGCGTGCGCCTCCCTGTCGAGATCTTCCCAGGGAGTGTCCAGATCGATGTCATAGGCCTCGGCGATCGCCTCGGTGACCTGCTCGTAGTAGTTCGATGAGCTGCCCTGCCATGGCGCCAGCGCGCCCTCGTTGATCGACAGCGACGGGTCCGGAACGACCAGCTCCGGGTCGATCTCCATCTGGGAGCCCAGGCCCGTGCAACGGTCGCAGGCGCCGTGCGGCGAGTTGAACGAGAAGATCCGCGGCTCCAGCTCGACCAGCGACGGACCGTGCTCGGGGCAGGCGAAGCGCTCCGAGAACGTGTAGACCGTCCCCGTCTCAGGCGTCGCGCCCGGCACGATCTGCCCGCCGGAGGCGCGCGATCCCTTCGCCCCTGTCGCGTGCTCGGAGGTCGCCTCCTTCTGCTCGCGGGCGCCGACGATCTCGACCTCCACGAGCCCTTCGGCGAGGCCGACGGCCGTCTCGATCGAGTCCGCCAGGCGCTTGCGCACGTCGTGGCGCATCACCAGCCGGTCGACGACCACCGAGATGTCGTGCTTGTAGCGCTTGTCGAGCACGATCGACTCCTCGAGCATCCGCACGCGATCGTCGATCTTGACTCTCGTGAAGCCATCCGCGCGAAGCTCCTCGAGCAGCTTCCCGTACTCACCCTTGCGTCCCCGTACGACCGGCGCGAGCACCATGAAGCGACTGCCCTCCGAGAGCTCCATCACCTGGTCGATGATCTGCTCGGCGGACTGTCCGACGATCGGGCGTCCGCAGATCGGGCAGTGCGGCTTGCCGACCCGCGACCACAACAGCCGCAGGTAGTCGTAGATCTCGGTGACCGTACCGACCGTCGAGCGGGGGTTGCGGGACGTCGTCTTCTGATCGATCGAGATCGCCGGCGAAAGCCCCTCGATCGAGTCGACATCGGGCTTGTCCATCTGGCCCAGGAACTGCCTGGCGTAGGCCGACAGCGACTCCACGTAGCGACGCTGGCCCTCGGCGTAGATCGTGTCGAAGGCGAGGCTTGACTTGCCCGACCCCGACAGTCCCGTGATCACGACCAGCGCGTCGCGCGGCAGCTCCAGGGAGATGTCCTTGAGGTTGTGCTCTCGGGCGCCTGAGACCACGATCTTGTTGCCGATTGCCATAAGACGGTCATTCTATGACGGCGAACAGACGTTCGTGTCTGCGGGGAGGAGTCCGGTCAGGGTGCGGACGCCTCGTCCTCGCCGGCGAGCACAAGCGCCACGGCCTCCGCAAGTCCCGGCACGCTGCGGCTAGCTGCTCCCTCTCCCCGAACGAGGATCGCTGAGATCCCCGCGGCCTCGGCTCCGGCGACGTCGGCGACAGGGTTGTCGCCGACCATCCAGACCCTTGAGGGAGATCCGCAGGCCTTGAGCGCATGGGCGAAGGCTTCGGCGTGGGGCTTCTCGTAGCCGATCGCCGCCGAGGTGAAGACCGCGTCGAAGAACCCGTCAACTCCCAGCCCGGCAACGATCTGAGCCAGCTCGGGAACGTGATTGGAGAGGACGGCCATCTGCCAGCCGGCGCTGCGCAGCGCCTCGAGCGACGGGATCGTGTCCTCAAACAGCTGCCAGCCGACGGAGTGATCGATGAAGCGTTCGCGCATCGCCCTCGCGAGGGCCGCTCCCTGCCCCACCTGAGCGCCGGCCTGTTCCAGGGCGGCCGCCATCCGCGCTTCGATCGCCGCCCACCACAGCTCTGGCTCGCTCAGCTCCGGGTGGGCCTGATGCGCCCGGTTCCAGGGATAGGCGCCGTGCATACCCTCCCTGATCGACTCGACCGCCACGCCGTGACCCGGTTCGTGCTCGTCGAGGACTTCGATCGCGCAACCCGACCACAGGCCCTCCCGCCATGCCAGTGTCCCGTCAAAGTCGAGCAGGACGAGGCGGTCGGGCACGGCCCCCAGTCTAGGAGCGCAGCGGGATCACGACCGTCGGCTTCGGCTTCGCGCCGAGCTTCAGCCGGGCGCTTGCCGTCCTGCCCTCCTTCACGCGCAGGCCGGGCATGATCGCCCCGACGGTGACCTTCGCGCCGATGTTCGAGGGCACCGCGGCGATCGTGGCGTCGTGCCGACGTGGGGCGAGTTTCAGGTAGATGGTGCGCCCGTCCGCGAGTCGCACCGTCAGCCCGTAGCCGCTCGCGCCGGCCACGGCCCCGAACGAGATCTTCACGGTGGCTCCCCGGCGCACGATCCGCAGGCGCTTCGGCGCCGGCAGGAGCGTCGGAGGAGCGACCTTGAAATGAGTGATGACGGCGTCTTCGCGCGGATGTCCTTCCTGAGTGACCATCGCCTCCATGCTCCGCGAGCGACCCAGATTGGATGAGGGGGTGAACACGAGCGTGCCCCGCCGGCCCTTCGCGGAGCCGATCTCATGGAAGGCACCGCTGGCCTCGCGCTCGGCGAAGGTCACGTGCTGGCCGGGGATCGGATTGAGGCTGTAGCTGAGGCGGTCCCGCCCGCCGCCCGCGCGGCTGACACGGCCCTTGACCTTCGGCGCCGGCAGCTGACCCGCCTGCTCGATCGACGTGATCGCCGGCGATCCTGCTTCGGGGGTCACCTTCCAGGCGCCCGGTTCGGGATGGTTGATGAAGAAGTAGGTCTCCTTTGTGGCGCTCTTGTTGTCGGAGATGACTACGTAGTCGGCCGTTTTTTCATAGCCGGCGGCAGGTGTCTTGATCGTGCGCCCAGACGGCCCCGTGAGGGTGGCTTTCGGCGGGCCGCCGCTTCCCGGGAGGCCGATCAGGGCGACCTTCTGTCCCTTGGGCACGGTGAAGTTCTCAGACGTCGCCCCGTGGCCGTGGACCCCCGTGACAAATCCGAGCGAGCGGAACTTGCCGATGTCGCAGCTGTCGTAGAACAGGATCCCGTTGTCCGGGAACTGAATCCCCCCGCCGGCATGCGTGAATCCAAGGTCCGCGCAGACACCGATCCCACGGTCGGAGATGACCGCCTCGGCGCTGAGGCAGTGTTCGCCGAAAAGTTCGATGCAGGCGCTGATGTTGGCGTCAGCCTGGAAGTGGCCGTGTTCGGGTTCGGCATCGAAGTCAATGCCGCCTTCGAGCGCGAAGACAAGGAAGTGGAGGTGGATATGGGCTCCCAGCCCGATGTGCCCGCCGCCGTCGATATGGAAGTACTCCGAGGCCACCGACTGACAGAGCAGCGACCCGGTGCCGCTGGCATCGAGGGCGAATTCCGGTTCGAGGCGGATCACCAGTTCGGCGTTGATCCCGAGCAGGGAACAGCCGAGGGTCTGGGGCCCACCGGTGATTTCGCCGTGGGCTTCGATCACGGGCGGTTCGACGGTGAACCCACCTCCCAATTCGGTCAGGTAGATGTTCAGCGGCCCGCCCAGATCGATCCCGGGGCCGTCGCCGGCCGAGTAGTTGAGGCTCGCCCCATTGAAGTGCCCGTGGATGAAGTCGACCGAGCCGCCGATGTCGCCCACGGGGCCCAGATCAACCGTTGCCCCACCGTGCAACGAGTCATTCGAGTGGAGGTAGCGAAATTCGACGTTTTCCACGCCGATGCCACCCAGGTTGGCGCGGGGAACATCGACTTCAAAGGAGCTCAGCTCGAGGCCCTCCTGGTCGTCCGCGGTGATCACCGCCCCGGCGTTGAGCCCTTTACCGTCAGCGCCGGTGAACAGGTCGGGCAGTTCGAGGTTGACCGCCATCGCGGCGCAGTCGAATGCGCAGGTGTCGCCGTTCGACAGTTTTGTGCCAGCTTTGTGGAGACTGATCCCGATCGAGCCGGTGAAAGGGAGACTGCCGATGATCGGCACGCTCTTGGGCAGCTTCAGTTCTCCCATCGGCCCACCCAGGTCGGGTAGGTGGAGGATCAGCACCGGCAGCGTCACGAGCGGGATGTCGTGCAGGTAGACCTTGACGTTCTGCCCGAAGACAAGGTCCGCCCCGGGGACGACCACGATCGGAGAGCCGTTCTGGGGATCGAGGTCGAGACCGTCGATCCGGATCGCCTGGGTCGAGAAGTAGAAGGGAAATTTCATGTCTGCCAGCGCCTTCTCGACCAGCCCTCGGGCGAGCGGGACATTCGCGGCCGCACGGGCCCGCGCCCTAGAGGACTCGCGCGCGGTGACCGCAGAGACGAGCGTCCCGCCGAGCGCTGAGAGGGGTTCCATGCAGAAGGCCTGGAGTTTGGTGCCGCAGAGCATTTTGGCCAGGCCGACTGTGATCCCGCCCGGGATTTCTTCGAGGTTCGGGACCGACGCCAGGCAGCCTTGGACATCGATCGCCCCGAACTCCGTTTCCTCGAGGCATTCCGGCGGGGGGACCCCGCCGAACGTCGTCTGGAATCCGGATTTGAACCCCGCGACGCTGCGGTAGGTCGCGTCGGGCGAGTACGGCAGGCCCGGGCCGGTACAAGTGCCGATCATCTTGAATGCCGGCGTCACCGCCCCCTTCACCGAGACACGCTGGGCACTGGAGGCCGCCCTCGCGATCTTGCCCGTCAACGCAGGCTTCGTCGGAGCGGGGATATGCAGCTGCTCGGAGACGACCGTGCTGGCGCCCGTCGCGGCATCGGTAGCCGTCAGGCTCACGTTCGTGTTCAGAGCCGCCTGCGTCTGGACCGTCAGGGTGGGCTCGGAGCCCTGGCAGACGGCGTCCGGCTGCGCGCCGCCGGTGACGTTCCAGCTGTAGGTCGCCGCGCTCGCACCGGCCGGTGTCGAGGCTGCGGCGTCCAGGACAGCCTTTCCGGGCGCCACGGATTGAACCCCAAACGAGGCGTGGACAGCGGGGGGCGGCGGCGGAGGCGCCGTCCGTTCTGCGCCGGTGACTTCGGCCGTGAAGCTCGCAGCTTCGAATTCCCCGGTCCCGGTGCCCTGTTGGCATTTGTAGGAGCCCGTGAAGCGACCCTGGTAGACGCCTGGTTTGGAGTAGGTGTGGCTACCGGCGACGAGATAGGTGCCTAGATCTCCCGACGGGGTGATCGTGGCCGCCGAGCTCGTCCCGTCGCCCCATTCGATCGTTCCGACGGGGTTCGAGGAGTTCTGCGAACACTGAGTTGCCGTGACCCCCGACACGGTTTCCATGAATTCAACGCCGGTCGTCTCTCCGAACACGCTCGTGACGAGCCCCGAGAATTTCGCTTCATAACGCTGGATGGTGTTGTTGCGACACTTGTAGGAGCCGGTGATTCTCCCCTGGTATTCGCCGGCATGCGCATAGGTGTGCGCGCCGAACAGGTGGACCGCTTGTTCGCCCGCGAGCACGAACTTCGCTTCCGTCAGTTCGGTTTCCGCGCCGTCCCCCCAGACGATCAGGCCGGTCGCTTCATGCGCGTTGGCGGCACATTCGACACCTTCGGTGCTTTCGAGCTGCACAGCGGCGAGTTCACCCCTGAACGGTGCGCCGGGCTTCGTCTTGATCGTCAGCGCTGCAGCCGATGCCGATGTCGCTGCCAGGCCGCATATCAGCGCCGCGAGCACCCCGAGGAGCGCCGCGCACATGCCCCCCCGACGAAGATGCCACCACACCCGACCGATACTAGATCCAAGCACGGCGCCGCGAGCGCCGAGCGGACTAACCTTCGATCGCCGCGTAGACCTCGTCGATCAGCTTCAGTCGATCGGGCAGCTGGAAGTTCTCGGCGAGGTAGCGCTCGGTGTCGCTGCGCGACTCTCCATTGAGGGCCATGTTGAGCGCGATCAGCCGGGCGCCGTCGAGGTCCGTGCCACCGGCAGCGGCCTCCTCGGCGGGTGGCTCGGCGACGGCCTGCACGGGCGCCGGGGCCGCCGCGGGGGCGGACAGCGCACTGTCGAGGGCGGCCTCGAACTGGCTGACCGGCTGCGGCTCGGGCTCCGGTTCATCATGGCGGCCGGAGGCGGCGCCGTACAGTTCTCCCATCCCCGCCTCGACGGCGGAGAGGTCGGCGGCAAGGCGACCGGCGCCCGCCCTGAGGCTGGCGACCAGGGCGTTGACCTCGGCGTCCATCGAGCCGACGCGCTCGAGCAGCGTCGCACTGACCTGTGCGACGGCTGCGACCTGTTGGCGAGCCTTCTCCAACGCCTCCTCACGGGTGCGCTCGGCGTCGCGGTTGGCTGCATCGCGGACCTGACGGGCGCTCTCGTGGGCGCCCCGCTCGATTTCTCCGGCGGCTGTCTCGGCGGCCTCGAGGATGCTCTGGACCTGACTGCCGGCCGTCGAGGCCAGCGACAGATCCGAGCCGCCGCTGGCGGCCGCCCGCTGCAGTTCCTCGAACTCGGCGGCGAGCGCCTTCAGGTGGGCGTCGACAGCGGCCGGGTCGTAGCCGCGGCGACCGATCGGGAAGTCGCGACGTTCGATTGCCTGACGGTCGAAGTCCACGGGCGGCATCCTAGGGGATGGCGCCGCCGGAAGCATCGCCCGAAGCCTCGCTTGCGACGGGAGCTTCTTCGGCGCGAATCTCCTGCAGGTCCCGGCGCAGCTCGCGCAGCTCGTCGCGGAGCTGAGCGGCGTACTCGAAGCGCAGGTCCTCCGCCGCCGCGAGCATCTCCTCCTCGATCTCCACGATCATCTTCTCGAGCTCGTTCTTCGGCATCTCCTCGGCCGTCCCCCGCTTGGCCGTGCGCCGTTTGCGTCGGCCTTTGGGGACCTTCGACTCGGACTGCAGGAAGTCGGCGATGTCGGAGATCCCCTTGACGATCGTCGCCGCCGTGATCCCGTGCTCCTCGTTGTAGGCGAGCTGGATCTCGCGGCGGCGGTCGGTCTCGGAGATCGCCGCCCGCATCGCCTTGGTCTCCTTGTCGGCGTACATCAGGACAGTCCCGTCGACGTTGCGAGCAGCCCGGCCGATCGTCTGGATCAGCGACGTCTCCCCGCGCAGGAAGCCCTCCTTGTCGGCGTCGAGGATCGCCACCAGCGAGACCTCCGGCAGGTCCAAGCCCTCGCGCAGCAGGTTCACGCCGACCAGCACGTCGTACTCGCCCAGACGCAGGTCGCGGATGATCTGGATCCGTTCGAGCGTGTCAATCTCCGAGTGCAGATAGCGGGTCTTGAAGCCCATCTCCAGCAGGTATCCCGACAGGTCCTCGCTCATCTTCTTCGTCAGCGTCGTGACCAGCACGCGCTCGTTGCGCTCGACCCGCTTACGAACCTCGTTCATCAGGTCATCGATCTGGTTCTTCGTCTCCCGCACCTCGATGGCCGGATCGACGATGCCCGTCGGACGGACGATCTGCTCCACTACCCTCGTCGACTGGGTCCGCTCGTATTCGCCTGGCGTCGCCGATACGAACAGCAGCTGCGGCGTGATCGAGAGGTACTCGGCGAAGGTCTGGGGGCGATTGTCCATCGCGCTCGGCAGCCGGAAGCCGTAGTCGACGAGCGTCTGCTTGCGCGAGCGGTCGCCCTCGAACATCCCGCCGATCTGTGGCACCGTCTGGTGGGACTCGTCGCAGAAGCAGATGAAGTCCTTGGGGAAGTAGTCGATCAGGCAGTACGGCCGCGAGCCCGGCGGGCGGCCGTCGAGGATCCGCGAGTAGTTCTCGATCCCCGAGCAGAAGCCGACCTCCCGGAGCATCTCCATGTCGTACTGGGTGCGTTGGCGCAGCCGGTGGGACTCCAGCTGCTTGCCTTCGCTCTCCAGTTCGCCGCAGCGCTCGTTGAGCTCGCGGCCGATCTCGGCGACGCCGTCTTCGATCGTGCCCTCTTTGACGTTGTAATGGGTAGCCGGCCAGATCGCGACATGCTCGAGGTCGTCGGCGAGCAGCTCGCCGGTGAGCGGGTCGAAATGCTGCAGGCGTTCGACTTCGTCGCCGAACATCGTCGCCCGGAAGGCAGTCTCGGCGTAGGCGGGGAAGACCTCGAGCGTCTCCCCCCTGACCCTGAAGGTGCCGCGTGAGAGCACGCTGTCGTTGCGGTTGTACTGGATCGAGACGAGTTTGCGCAGCAGTTGGTCGCGGTCGATCTCCTCGCCCCGCTTGAGGATCTGCATGTTCATCTCATACGTTTCAGGCGAGCCGAGGCCGTAGATGCAGGACACCGATGCGACCACGATCACGTCGCGCCGTGCGAACACCGCTGCGGTCGCGGCGTGGCGCAGACGGTCGACCTCCTGGTTGATCGCAGAGTCCTTCTCGATGTACAGGTCTCTGCTCGGCACGTATGCCTCGGGCTGGTAGTAGTCGTAATACGAGACGAAGTACTCGACGGCGTTCTCGGGGAAGAACGTGCGGAACTCGTTGCAGAGCTGGGCCGCCAGGGTCTTGTTGTGGGCGATCACGAGCGTCGGGCGCTGGACGGCCTCGATCACACCCGCCATCGTCATCGTCTTGCCAGTCCCGGTCGCCCCGAGCAGCGTCTGGTAGCGCTCTCCGGAGACGATCCCCTCGGCGATCGACTCGATCGCCGCAGGCTGGTCGGCGGTCGGCGTGAATACCGAGTCGAGCTTGAAGTCGGGCATCGCATGAGGGTATCCGCCCGAGGCTCCGCTTCAGGTCTGTAGGTCAGACCTTGGTCGGGACCAGCGGATGCAGCCCCAGGGTCGCTCTCACGGCGATCCCGAGACCCGCCGCGATACCAAGGCTCAGCAGGCTGCCCACGAGGTAGTACTCGGCGAACTCCTCCTCCGAGAACATCGGGAACCGTGCAATGGAATGGACTTGCCCGCGATAACAATCGCTGCCGCATCCGGGGCGCCAGCGACGAACAACCCATAGAGGATCGCGCGCTCCAGCCATCCGATGTAGGTCCCAGCGTTATCCACCCCACTTCGCCCAGGCATGGCAGTGGCGAACCGTCCGAGGAGGCTGCCGATCAACACGCCAGCGGGGAAGACGGCCGCGAGGAACCCAGCGCCGACCAGGACCACATCGCGACTGTCGCCCACTTCTTCGATCGCAATGAACGCTGTCCGTGGGTCGGTGGCCACCACGCCGAGCAAAGTCGCCACGAGGACACAGGCGAGAACCCGCCGGTAGCGGATATCGCCCCCTCCGACGACGATGGAGCCGCCGAGAGCCGCTGCTACTACCGCCCACGCGCGCAGCGTCGAGAGGTGAGGCGAAATCGCCAAGATGATCAAGGCTGCAGTCGTCGACAACCGCGCCAACCATCTCCGTGTGGTCTTCCAGCACAGCGGCAACAGCATGGCTACGGGAATGGCCGCAACCGCCCGGACAAGAAGGTCGCTGCTCATACCAGAGCAGCCCCGGCAAGCTGCACCGCAAGACGACCCAGCTCGGCCTCCTCCTCGACCCCGGCTGCCTGGAGGAGCTCATAGACGCCCTGGACCGTCACCGACCGGCGCTCGGCGATTTCGCCAACGCTCATGCCATCTCGGCGCGCATCGGCGACTTCGGTCTGACGAGCGGTTCGACGCAGAACAAGGAAGGAGAGCGCGTGCAAGCAAGCCGCGAGCGCATCGACTGTCTCGGGCGAGTGGGAGCGGAGCACGAACGGGCGGACCGCCCGTTGGCTCTTTGCCTTTTCAAGCGCTGTCCGAGCAAGCCAGAAAGCCTCACCTCTGGACTCTCTGGAGCTGTACCCAAGCGGTTCCTCGACCTCGCCGATACCAACGCCAAGCCACCACCCTTTGTCCTGCACGGCTTCCCGAATGATTCCGACGAGCGCCTCCGGACTGGACGTGAGCGCCTGCATCTCATCGCCCAGTGTCCGTACGAACGGAAGGGTGAGCTCATCGGCGTACTGCTCATTCGCGCGCGCCAGCCACTTCTCGACCCGATCCGGGCCGAGACGGCTCATCCGTTGGTCAAGTATCAAGACGGCTGGCATTTTCAAGACTATAGCTTGATCCCGATGCTTTCAAGCTATTCCCTTGAATCATCGTCTTTCAAGGATGAATCTTGAGGCTCCTACTCCAGCCCCAGCTCCCGCGAGTACGTGTCGCGGTATTCCCGCTGCGCACCCAGCACCCGCTGCACGTATTCACGCGTCTCCGGGAAGGGGATCGCGCCGACTGTCAGGCTGCCCCCCGCCGCCCGCGCCCGGGCGACCCAGCGGTCGACGTTGGCGAGGCCGCCGTTGTAGGCCGCCACCGCCAGCATCTCGTCGCCGCCATAGTGGTTCAGTAGGTAGCGCAGGTAGTAGCTGCCGTAGGCGACGTTGATCTCAGGCGTCGCCAGGTCGGCCGCCGTGAAGCTACGGCCGCCCGAGAGGTGGGCCAGGTAGTAGGCCGTTTCGGGCAGGATCTGCATCAGACCCTCCGCCCCCGCCGAGGACTCACGGGGTTCGAATTTGCTCTCCGCGTAGATGACTGCCGCGATCAGTGCGGGGTCGAGGTGCTTCTCGGCCGCCTGGTGGCGAATGATCGAGGCGTCACTCAGCGGCAGGCTGGGGTTTTGGGCCACGTGGTTGACCGCGGATACGACCAGCGCCACCACCAGCGCCGTCGCGCCGATCGCGATCATCGCTCCGAGCGTCCTTCGGCTCATGCTCCTAGCTTCGCAAGGACCGCCGACAGCTGAGCCTCCAGCTCCTCGATCGTCCCGTCGTTTCGCACCACGTAGGTCGCCCGACTCGCCTTCTCATCCTGGGACAGCTGCCTGGCGTCGCGCTCGGCCACCAACGCATGCCCGCGTGCGGCTGCTCGTTGCGAACGCAGCGACTCCCCGGCGAGCACTGCGATCGTCGCGTCGTAGATGCCCTCCATGCCCGCCTCGAACAGCAGCGGCGTCTCGACCACAGCAGCCGGCGGCGCCGGCACGCGCGCACGCGCCTCCTCCAACCAGGCGGCCACCCGAGCGCCGACCAGCGGCCAGATCTGAGCCTCGAGCCATTTGCGCTCCTCGTCCCCCGCGAACGCCTTCGCCGCGACCGCGCCGCGATCGACGACACCGCCGGGCGCGACCTCCGAGCCCCAGCGGACGACCACCAGATCGCGCAACTGCTCGCCGGCGTAAAGCTCATGGACGACCTCGTCGCTGGAGATCGTCTCCGCGCCCAAGCGTGCGAGCGCGGCCAGTGCCGTCGACTTGCCCGCTCCCAGCCCTCCTGTCAGGCCGACGAACGGAACGTGTCCCGGCACAGTGCCGCGGCGGAGCGGGGCTAAGCCTGCTCGGCGCCGGCTTCCGCCTCAGCGGCGGCGGCGTCCGGCAGCGGCACGGCGTCACCGGCGACGTTCTCGCCAACCGGCTCTTCCTCGGCGGCCTCGGCGACGGGTGCCTCCTCGGCAGGTGCTTCCTCGACCGGGGCAGCCTCGGCAACCGGGGCCTCCTCGATCGGAGCGTCCTCAGCAACAGGAGCAGCCTCCTCAACCGGGAGAGCCTCCTCGACCGGGGCAGCTTCAGCAGCGGGCGCCTCCTCAACCGGGGCAGCTTCAGCGGCAGGCGCCTCCTCGGCGGGTGCGGTCTCAGGAGCAGCGGTCTCGACTGCGGCCTCGGGAGCGGCGGTCTCGACAGCGGCCTCAGCCGGTGCGTCGCCTTCGCCCTCGAGCGGCTCATCGCCCTCGGAGCCGGGCGGGCGGTTGACGGGCAGGATCTGGTCCTCGACGCGCTTGGCCGACAGCGACAGGCGCCGGCGCTCGGAGTCGATCTCGAGGATCTTCACGCGAATCTCATCGCCCGGGTGGACGATCTCGCGGGGGCTCTCGACGTGGTGGGGCGCAAGCTCTGAGATGTGCACGAGGCCCTCGACGCCATCGAGGATCTCGACGAACGCGCCGAACGTGACGACCTTCGTGACCTTGCCGGCGAGCTCGTCGCCAACGTTGTACGTGTCGACGATCCGCTGCCACGGGTCCTCCTGGGTCTGCTTGAGGCCCAAGGAGATGCGCTGGCGGTCGCGGTCGATGTCGAGCACCTTGACCTTGACGGTGTCGCCGATCGAGAGGATCTCGCTCGGGTGGTTGACGTGCGACCACGAAAGCTCTGAGATGTGGATCAGGCCGTCGATCCCGTCGAGGTCGACGAACGCGCCGAAGTCGACGATGTTGGAGATCTGACCCTCGACGACGAGGCCAGGCTGCAGGCGGTCGAGAATCTGCTGGCGAACCTCCTTGCGCTCCTCCTCCAGCACCGCGCGGCGCGAGAGGACGACGTTGTTGCGCGAGCGGTTCAGCTCGATGACCTTCGTCTCGATCTTCGTGCCCATGTATTCGTCGAGGTTCGGCACGCGGCGAATGTCGACCAGCGAGGCGGGCAGGAAGCCACGGACGCCCAGGTCGATGATCAGGCCGCCCTTGACGACCTCGATCACTGTGCCCTCGACGGGCTCGCCGGACTCGGCGGCGGTTTCGATGCGGCGCCAGGCCTTCTCGAAGCGGGCGCGCTTCTTCGACATGATCAGGCGACCGTCCTGGTCCTCCTTGGTCATGACGATCGCGTCGACCTCCTCGCCGAGGTGGACCTCCTCGTTCGGGTCGACCGACTTCCGGATCGAAAGCTCGTTGGCGGGGATGACGCCCTCGGACTTGTAGCCGATGTCGACGAGGACCTCGTCCTTGTCGATCCGGACGACGTGGCCCGTTACGACCTCGCCCTCCTCGATCGGCCGGAAAGTGGCGTCGTAGTTCGGGACGATCTGGCCGTCGATTTCCAGCAACAGGCCGTTCGAGCCGTCGACGACTCGGGCCTGCGGGTTCTCCATCACGGTTGTCACCGGCCGAAGCCTAGCGCAGCCGTATCATTGCGGGGCCTATGCCTGTGAGAGCGACGAAGCGCGGAGCCGACCGCACCCGCTTGGAGCGCGACTGCGACGTCCTCGTATGCGGCGCCAGCTTTGCCGGGCTGGCCGTCGCCGGAGAGCTCGCCGGAGCCGGTGCGCGGGTGCTCGTGGTCGACCGCTACGAGATCGGCGAGCGCCAGACCTCAGCCTGCGCGATGCCCACACAGTGGCTCCACGCAATGGATCTCGGCCCCACCGAGCGCCAGGCATTCGACGAGCTGATCGTCCACACGCCATGGCGAACCGCCCGCTGGTCGCTGCCGTGGTCGTTCTCCACGTTCGACTACCGCGAGCTGTGCGCGACGCTCTGGGAGCGGACCGGCGAGGCCGACTTCGAGACGGCGACAGTGACCGGACGCCACGGCGACGTCGTGGAAACAGATCGCGGCGATCTGCGCGCGCCGCTGATCGTCGATGCGCTCGGTTGGCGGCGAGTGCTCTCCAACCGCGCTCCGATCCAGCCCCCCAACGCGCGCCTGTCGAGAGGCCTGGAGGTCCACCCGCCCGGTACCGGCAACGAGATGGAGCTGTGGGTCGACCCCCGTTACATCCGCGCCGGCTACTCCTGGAGCTTTCCCGCCCGCGACGAGTTGCGAGTAGGCGTCGGCTCCTTCTGGCCCGCCGACCACGTCAAGGAGCCGACCGTCCGCCTCGCCGGCGATCTCGATCTCCCGCCGAAGGGCTACCAGGGCAACTGGATCCCCCATCAGCTGCGCGACGCGATCGAGGACGGCGTGTTCTTCGCCGGCGACTCGGCCGGGCACTGCCTGCCGCTGACCGCCGAGGGCATCCGCACGGCCCTCTACTTCGGCATCGCCTGCGGGCGCGAGCTGCGCGCGGTCCTCGCCGGCCTGCGCAGCCGCGAGCAGGCCCTGCGCGGCTACCGCGCCTTCTCAGCCTCTCACGAGCGCAAGTTCCGCTGGCTCCTGAACACCCAGCGAGCCGTCGGGCAGATCACCCCCAACCGCGCCATGACCCACATCGTCCGCGCCTTCGAGTCGCGTCGCCTGTCGCACTGGGTCTTCAACCAGTACCTGGCGATCGCCCCTCCCTCCTACGTCGCGGCCGGTCCCGGCGGCAGCGCCGCCAGCACGGCCGCCAGCCGCCTGATGCCCTCCTCGATGGCCGGCTCGGCGAGGTTGGCGTAGCCGAGGATCAGCCCGTCGTCGACGGGCCGAGGGATCATGTAGCCATAGCCGAGGGGGTAGACGCCGACCGACTCGCGCGCCGCCGCTCGCGCCAGGGCGATCCCCTCGACGGGCGCCGCCAGGCGCACCGTCGCGTGCAGGCCCGCCGCCAGCCCCGTCACCCGCGCGCCCGGAAGGTGCTCCGCGACGGCCGCCACCAGCGCGTCGCGGCGCGAGCGATAGCGGCGACGCGCCGCCCGCAGATGGCGGTCGTAGGCGCCGCCGTCCAGCAGCCGCGCCAGCGCCAGCTGATCGATCGTCGGCGAGCCGTGGTCAGCCATCAGCTTGTGGTGCATGACCACATCGATCAGCTGCGAGGGCAGCACCATCCAGCCCAACCGCAGCGCCGGTGCGAGCGTCTTTGAGACAGTGCCCGTGTAGATCACGCGGTCGGGCGCGAGTCCCTGCATCGCCCCCAGCGGCGCCCGGTCGTAGCGGAACTCCGCGTCGTAGTCGTCCTCGATCACGACCGCCCCCGCGTCAGCCGCCCACGACAGCAGAGCGGCCCGGCGCCGCGATGACAGCGCGACGCCCGTCGGCGACTGGTGGGCGGGGGTGATCAGCACCGAGGCCAGCGGCGCGCCCTCGGGCGCAGCCGTCGCCAGAGCCTCGAGCTCCTCGACCCGCGCCCCGTCCTCGTCGACCTCCAGCGCCACGAGGCGAGCGCCGTGGGCAGCAAGGATCGCGCGGTGCACGGGCAGCCCGGGGTCCTCGACGGCCATCGTCTTGCTAGACAGGGCTCCGGCGATCAGGGCAAAGGCCTGGGCGGCGCCGGCGCAGACGACGATCGACTCAGGGTCGGCCGCGACACCGCGCACGCGGCGCAGGTGCCCCGCCAGCGCGCGGCGCAGCTCGGGGGCCCCGCGCGGATCGGGATAGCCCAGTGCGCTGTCCGGCGCCTCGCGGAGCGTCTCGCGGATCGCTCTCAGCCACGTCTGGCGCGGGAAGCCCGCCAGGTCCGGATAGCCGGGGAAGAAGTCGAAGCGCAGCGCCCGGCCCGGCGTCTCGGCGGCTGGGCGCTCGGGCTGGGCGGCCGAACCGGCGACGAACGTCCCCGCTCCCGGCCGCGCGCGCAGATACCCCTCGGCCAGCAGCTGTGAGTAGGCGTCGACGACGAGGCGCCGCGAGATCCCCAGGTCTGCGGCCAGCGCCCGGCTTGGCGGCATTCTCGTGTCCGCGGCCAGGCGTCCGCTGCGAACGGCATCGCGCAGCGCGTCCTCGAGCTGCGCCCTTAGTGGACGGCGCGCATCGCGGTCGATCTCGACCAACAGCTCAGCACCGGCATTGGTACCCATATCTATATAAAAATTGGTCCTTTACCCTGCACCATTGGGACCATATCGTGAAGTGGCATGAGCCAAGCCGAAGATCTCTCCGAGCAACGAGACGCCTCCTCCGAGGCGCTGCGAGTGGGGCTGGTCCTGTTCGCCGTCTACCACCTCGGGCTGGCCGCCTTCATGGCGATCGCCCCTCATGCCTTCTACAAGGACATTGGCCCCTTCGAAGCCCTCAACCGCCATTACATCCGCGACACCGCCACCTTCACAGCAGCTCTGGGCGTCGGCTTCGTCGTGGCGCTGCGCCTGCCCTCCTGGCGCGTTCCCGTGCTCGGCGTCACGACCGTCCAGTTCGCCCTGCACAGCCTCAACCACCTGGTCGACGCCCACAAGGCCCACCCCGAATGGACCGGCTGGTTCGACTTCGGCTCGCTGCTCGCCTCGACGCTGCTGCTGGCCTGGATGCTGCGCACCGCGATGCGCATGGCGGACCCGAGCATCGCACCAGCCACAGCAGGCCCATCCCCTCTCGCCCCCACTCCCCTCCCGGAAAGGAGCCCCTCATGAGCCGACTGGAAGGCGTGCCCGCACGCCGCCACCCCCTCACCCGTCTGATCTACGCCGCCACCCGCCGTGAGGTCAAGAAGCTGACAGGCAAGGCCCTCCTGACCCCCGACATCCCGATCCGCGCCCATCGGATGCCTCAGCTGCTCGGCTACGCAGCCCTCGAGAAGAGCGTCGCCGCGCGGCCGAAGGTGCCCGAGCGGCTACGCGCGCTCGCCGTCCTGAAGTCGGCCGTCATGCAGGGCTGTGAGATGTGCCAGGACATCGGCTCCTTCGAGGCCCGCGAGCACGGCGTCGGCGACGCCCAGATGCGCGATCTCCACTGTTATGGCGAAAGCCCTGAGTTCGACGCCACCGAGCGGCTCGTCCTCGACCTCGCAGTCGCCATGACCCTCACTCCCGTCCGCGTCGACGACGAACTCGTCGAGCAGCTGCGAGCCGTCTTCGACGAGCCGCAGATCGTCGAGCTGGTGCATCTCGTCGCCGTCGAGAACCTCCGCTCGCGCTTCAACGCCGCCTTCGGGCTGAGCGCTGCCGGCTTCAGCGAAGGGATGGCCTGCGCGCGGATGGAGAGCGCCGCCGACCACGACGGGCTGACGCCAGCCCAGGCGCCGGACACGCCCGTCGCCCTCGTCTCGTGAGGGTCTTCCTGGCGGGAGCCACCGGCGCGATCGGCCGCCAGCTCGTGCCTCGGCTGATCGCGGCCGGGCATGAGGTGACGGGCACGACCCGCTCGCCTCAGCGCGCCGCCGAGCTGGAAGCGTCGGGCGCGAAAGCCGTCGTGCTCGACGCGCTCGACCGAGACGCCGTCACCGACGCAGTTGCCGCAGCCTCGCCGGATGCCGTGATCCATCAGCTGACCGCACTGCCCCAGCGGATCGATCCCCGCAAGGTCGAGCGGGACTTCGTCCTCAACGACCGCCTGCGCGGCGAGGGCACCGAGATCCTCGTCGCGGCCGCTCGGGCCGCCGGAGCGAGCCGGATCGTCGCCCAGAGCATCTCCTTCTTCTATGCCCCCGGCCCGCCCGGGACCCTGCATGTGGAGTCCGACCCGCTGCTCTCCGCTGAGCAGGCGCCGGCGATGATGAAGCGCTCGACAGCCGCCGTCGAGATGCTCGAGAGCACTGTCCTCGGCGCCGGCGGGTTGATTCTCCGCTACGGCTACTTCTACGGCCCCGGCACAGCCATCGCCCGCGACGGCTCGATGGGCCAGGACCTCGCCAAACGGCGGATGCCCGTTGTCGGTGGCGGCACGGGCGTCTGGTCGCTGATCCACATCGCCGACGCCGCCGAGGCGACCGTGGCCGCGCTGGAGCGCGGTGAGAGCGGTGCCTACAACATCGTCGACGACCACCCCGCGAAGATCGCCGAGTGGCTGCCGGCTTTGGCTGCTGCCGTCGGCGCGCCGAAGCCGATGCGCGTGCCGGCGTGGCTGGCAAGACCGATCGCCGGCGAGTACGGGATCGCGACGATGACCGCCGCCCAGGGCGCGAGCAATGCGAAGGCCAAGGCCGAGCTGAGCTGGAGCCCGACGCGTCCGGACTGGCGCGAGGGGTTTCGCACGTCGCTCGAGTGACGACCCGCACATACATTGCCGTATGTATGTGTCGCGCGCCGGCCGGACCTCTTGCTATTTGCGAACGACCAGCACCACACCGGCCTGCACGCCCCCGACGGTTTTGCCGAGCCGCGCGTTGATCGGCGCCTGCATCCCCACCAGGCAGCCCGCGGCGGCATCCAGGAGGACGGCGAGCCCACGACTCAAGGCCCGATCCCCCGCCACCTCACTTCGCGTCGAGCCAGTTCGGTCCCTGCCCGATGTCGACGGCCATCGGCGGCTCATGCGGCTCCCAAACGCCGACCATCTCGCGCACGATCAGCTCCATCGCGGCGGCGGCCTCCTCGGGCGGGCCTTCGAACAGCAGCTCGTCGTGGATCGTCAGCAGCAGCTTCGTCTTCAGGTCCGAGGCGGCCAGCGCGGCGTGGCAGCGGACCATCGCCAGCTTGATGATGTCCGCCGCCGTCCCCTGGATGACCGTGTTGACCGCAAGGCGCTCGCCGAGCGTGCGCACTTGGTAGTTGCGGGCCTTCAACTCGGGGATCTGGCGGCGGCGTCCCCACAGCGTCGTCACATGGCCCTCCTCCTTGGCCCGCTCGATCGTCGCCGCCATGAACTCCGCCACCTTCGGGAACTGCGCGAGGTAGGCGTTGATGAACTCCTTCGCCTCCTCGCGGGGGATGTTCAGTCGGTCGGCCAGGCCGTAGTCGGATAGGCCGTAGACGATCCCGTAGTTGATCATCTTCGCCTTCGAGCGCATCCCTGGATCGATCTCCTCGGCGGAGACTCCGAACACCCGCGAGGCCGTCGCCGTGTGGACGTCCTCGCCGCGTTTGAAGATCTCCATCAGGGCGCCCTCCTCGGCCGCCTGGGCCAGCACCCGCAGCTCGATCTGGGAGTAGTCGGCAGAGATCAGGATCGCGCCCTGCTCGGCCTCGAAGCAGCCCCTGATCTCCCGTCCCAGCGGCGTTCGGATCGGGACGTTCTGCATGTTCGGGTTGGTGCTCGACAGGCGCCCCGTCTGAGCCACCGCTTGCAGGAACGTCGTGTGGATCCGCGATCCCTCGTCGGCCTGGCCGGGCAACACCGCCAGGTAGGTCTTGATCAGCGTCGAGAGCTCCCGCCAGCGCTCGATCTTCGGGACGATCTCATGCTCGGAGCGAATCGCCTGCAGGACCCTGGCGTCGGTCGAGAACCCCGTCTTGCCGCGGCGCTTGCGCGACAGGCCGAGGCGCTCGAACAGGATCTCTCCCAGCTGTTGGGGCGAGCCGATCGTGAACTCCTCTTTCGCCAAAGCGAAGATCTCACGTTCGAGGCCCGTGATCTCCTCCTGCACGCGGTCCGTGATCGCAGACAGACGATTTAGATTCAGATGGACACCAAGCATCTCGAGCTCCCTCAGCACCGGGACCAGCGGCAGCTCGATGTCATCCATCAGCGCCTGCAGGCCGCGCTCGGCGATCTGCTCGCGCTGCCAGTCCGCCAGCGCGCCGAGCATCACCGCCTGGGCGGCGGACTCGTCTTTGAGGTCGCTGTCGAAGCCCCGCTCCTCGCACAGCTCCGCGAACGGGTAACCACGGCGGGCCGGCTCCAGCAGATAGGCACCCAGCAGCGTGTCGTGGACGAGCTTCTCGGGGACGAGCTTCAGCGCCTTCGCGTCGTGGGCGATCACCGCGCGCCCGGCGCAGGCCTCGACAACCTGCTCGGGGCCCTCGCACTCGCCCGCCAGCACCTCGCCTCCGGCGCAGACGGCGAAGCGCCACGGCGGACCCTCGGCGAACAGCTCGCCCTCCGGCGCCTCCGTCTCTGTCACGACCACGCACAGCTCGCTGTCGGGCTTGCCCAGGCCCGCGATGTCCGCAGGCTTGCCGGAGCGCAGGCGGGCCGTCAGCGTCACCTCGGCGGTGCTCTGCGGCGCCGCCACATCGGGGTCGCCCAGCGCTTCCTCCAGTCGTCTGAGCGGGTCGCGCAGCTCGTACTCGCGGAACACCTCCCGGACCCTTGAGCGGTCGGGCTCGCGGGCGGCCTCCAGAACGATGTCGAGGTCGACCTCCAGGTCGCGCTTGACGGTCGCCAGCTCCTTCGACATCCGCGCGTCGTCGGCGTGGGCGACGAGGTTCTCTTTGCGCTTGGCGCCTTTGACGTCGTCGACGTGAGCGAGCACCTCCTCCAGCGTCCCGAAGCTCTGGATCAGCTCGCTGGCGGTCTTGTCGCCGATCCCCGGAATGCCGGGGATGTTGTCTGACGTGTCTCCCTTGAGCCCGTAGAAATCAGGGATCAGCTCGGGTGGGATGCCGTAGCGGTCGATCACCGCCTGGCGGTCGTAGATCTTCGTGTCTGTGATGCCCCTGGCGGTCGCCATCACCTTGACGAGGCCGTCCTCGTCGATCAGCTGGAAGACGTCGCGATCGCCGGTGACGATCATCACCGGCACCTGCGGATCGGCCTTCAGCGCCCGCTCGGCCAGCGAGGCGATCACGTCGTCGGCCTCGAAGCCCTCGATCCGCGCGTTGGAGTAGCCGAAGGCCTCGACCAGCGGTTCCATCGCCGGCCACTGCTGCTTGAGCAGATCCGGGCGGGAGCGCCGAGATGCCTTGTAGTCGGCGAACAGCTCGTTACGCCCTGACGTGCCGGCGTCCCAGGCGACGACCGTCGGGCAGACGCCGTACTCGGTGACGATCTTCACGAGCATCGAGGCAAACCCGAAGATCGCGTTGGTCGGCACGCCCGTCGAGGTCGCGATCGACTCCGGCAGTGCGAAGAACGCCCGATAGACGAGACTCGGCCCGTCGATCAGGAACAGCCTGCGACCGTCGCCCTGGACGAGCTTGGCCGAGGCTCCCGCCTCGCCCGCTTGCGGCTCGGTTGCGCTCGTCGCTGCCATCCGCTCCCACTCTACGTATCCGCGCGGAGCGGATACCTCCTAACATCCCGTGCCGCCAACGACCGAGGAGCCACGAGCAGTGAGCGCAACCCCCAGCGCCCAGTACCGCCTGACGATCCGCGTGAAGCTCGATGACAGCCCGGGCCTGCTCGGTCACGTCACGACCGCCATCGGCGAGGCCGGAGGCCTCGTCGGCGCCGTCGACCTCGTCGAGACCGACGCCGCCCACAGCCTTCGCGACATCGTCGTCGACGCCTCCGGGCAGGCGCACTGGGACGAGATCCTGGCGGCGATCGGCGCCTTTGCGGGCGCCGAGGTGATCGACACGACCGACCGCACTTTCCTGTTGCACGTCGGCGGCAAGATCGAGCAGGCTAACAAGCACCCCCTGAAGACCCGCGACGACCTGTCGATGGTCTACACGCCGGGCGTCGCCCGTGTCTGCCTGGCGATCGCCGAGGACGAGGACAAGGCCTTCCAGTACACGATCAAGCGCAACACGGTCGCCGTCGTCTCCGATGGGACTGCCGTCCTCGGGCTGGGCGACATCGGCCCCAAGGCCGCGATGCCCGTGATGGAGGGCAAGTGCTGCCTGTTCAAGGAGTTCGCCGGCGTCGACGCCTTCCCGATCTGCCTCGACACGACCGACACCGAGGAGATCATCAAGGCCGTCAAGCTGATGGCTCCCGGCTTCGGCGGCATCAACCTCGAGGACATCTCCGCGCCGCGCTGCTTCGAGATCGAGGAGCGCCTCGCGGCGGAGCTCGACATCCCCGTCTTTCACGACGACCAGCACGGCACCGCCGTCGTCGTGATGGCCGCGGTCCTGAACGCCGTCAAGCTGACCGGCCGCAACCTCGCCGATCTGAAGGTGCTCGTGATCGGCCTCGGCGCCGCCGGGATCGCCGTAACCAAGATCCTGCTCGCCGCCGGCGTCACGCAGATCATCGGCGCGGACTCCAAAGGCGTCCTGCACGTCCAGCGCGAGGACTACTTGGACGGCCGCATGAACTCCGTCAAGCGCTGGTTCGCCGAGTCGACAAACCCCGAGTGCCTGGCCGGCACGCCCGCCGACGTGATCGAGGGCACCGACCTCCTGATCGGCGTATCCGGTGCCCGCGTGATGCCCGCCGAGGCGCTTGCGGGTATGAACAAGGACGCGATGGTCTTCGCGATGGCCAACCCCAATCCCGAGGTCAACCCCGAGGAGGCCGCGCCCTACGTGCGGATCATGGCCACGGGCCGCTCGGACTACCCCAACCAGATCAACAACGTGCTCTGCTTCCCCGGCATCTTCCGCGGCGCGATGGACGTGCGCGCGGGCGCGATCACCGAGGACATGAAGATGGCCGCCGCCCGCGCGATCGCCGAGATCGTCGACGAGTCAGAGCTGCGGGAGGACTACATCATCCCCTCGGTCTTCAACCGCGACGTCGCTCCCGCGGTCGCCGCGGCCGTCGGCGAGCAGGCACGCGCCGCGGGCAACGCGCTTGCGGATGGGCAGGTCGGCTTCGCCTCCGGCGACACCGTCGCCAGCCCGTCGGGCGCGGGTCCCGGCGACGGGCGAGGCTGAGCCTCTCATGAGTGCCCCACGCGTCACGATCACCGGCGCGACGGGGCTGATCGGCCCGCGGCTCGTCTCCGAGCTGCTCGCGGGCGGCTCCGAGGTGACGGTCCTCAGCCGCAACCCCGAGCGCGCCCGCAAGCGCCTCGGCGACGACGTCCAGGCGTTCGCCTGGGACCTGATGTCAGAACCCGCTCCCGTGGCGGCCCTGGAAGGCCGGGACGCAGTCGTCAACCTCGCCGGGGAGAACGTCTCGCAGCGCTGGAGCGAGAAGGCCAAGGCGGCGATCCGCGAGAGCCGCGTGACCGGAACGGGCAATCTGATCGCCGGCCTGGAAGCCGCCTCGCAGAGCCCTGGCGTGCTTGTCAGCTCCTCCGCCACCGGCTACTACGGCCCCCGTGGAAGCGAGCCGATCGACGAGGAGGCCGCCCCCGGCAGCGACTTCCTGGCCGAGGTCTGCGTCGCCTGGGAGCAGGCCGCCGAGCGGGCCGCCGCGCTCGGCATGCGCGTCGTGCGGATCCGCACCGGTGTCGTGCTCGACGGCGACGGCGGTGCCCTGGAGAAGATGCTGCCGCCTTTCAAGCTGGGGGTCGGCGGGCCGATCGCCGGTGGGCGCCAGTTCCTGCCGTGGATCCACGCCGAGGACGTCGTCGGGATCATCGCCACGGCTGTGCGCGACGAACGCTGGGAGGGCGCGGCCAATGCCACGGCCCCAGTGCCGGTCTCCAACAGGGACTTCTCGCTGGCACTCGGCCGCGCGCTTCACCGTCCCGTGCTGCTTCCGGTTCCGGGGCTCGCGCTGAAGGCGCTCTACGGGGAGATGTCGATGATCATCACCGGTGGCGCCAGGGTCGTCCCGGCCAAGCCGCTGATGCTGGGCTACAGCTATCGCCACGGCGAGCTGGACGAGGCGCTGTCCTCGGCCCTCGGGCGCTGAGCGCGCCTGCGCGGGGCCGAGCCTGACCTCGCGGCCATATGGCCCCATGGCCCTTGAGCCCTGGCTGGCCTTGCCCCCCTCTCAGGCGCCGCTTACGGCCGCTGGGAGCTTCTCCTGCGCCCCGTTTCCAGCCCGGATCGAGTTGTCGGTCTCGATGATCACCCGGCAGGGCCTGCGGCTCAGCAGGTAGGCAGCCGTCGGGCCGATCCCGTGCTCGCCGGCGGGAGCGTGGATCGCCGACCAGTAGATCACGTCGGAGCCGACCCGTTCGGCTTCCTCTACGAGCGCCGAGCCGGGGTTGCGGGTGCGGATCAGGCCGGTCCTCACCTTGATGCCCGAGCGGCGTGCCTTGATGCGAACGCTCTCGAGCACCGAGCGACCGTGGGCCTCCTCTTCCTCCAGGCCCGCCTCAAGCGACAGCTGGGCGGGTACCTGCAGGACGTAGATCGCATAGACGATCCCGTCTTCGCCGATCAGCTTCGCGGCGGCGCCGAGCGCGGAGGCGGAGACGTCGTCGCCGAAGATCGGCACCAGCGCCGTGCGGTACTCGAGCTCCTCGAAGTCGGGCGGGCGCTCGGGGCGGGCGATCTTGTAGGAGGCGCGGAGATCCAGGCCCTGGCGCCGTCGGTAGACGTAGTAGCCGGCCATCCCGAAGACCATCCAGGGGATGCCGATCGTGCGCGCCTCCTTGTGCAGCGCGACGACGGCGATCCAGGCCGCGAACGTGCCGATCCCGCCGAGCACCGCGGTCAGCGGGATCGAGTGCCCTTTGATGCGGACGTTCCAGGGCATCCGGTAGGGACGCTCCTTGTCGGGCTGCTTGATCCGCAGCGCGATCACCGAGACATGGGCGGTCGTAAACGACAGCATCGCCCCGAACGAGTAGAGGTTGCCGAGCAGCGTTGTTTCGCCCGGCAGGATCAGCAGCGCGGCCGCCGCCGAGAAGCAGATGATCGTGAACCAGGGCGTCCGGTAGCGAGGGTGCAGCTGGGAGAAGATGCTCGGCAGCTGGCGGTGCTCGGACAGTGACCAGGAGAGCCTTGAGATGCCGATCAGGCCGGCGTTCGTGGCGATGAACAGGATCGTCGCGGCGAGCACGCCGACGTAGTCGCGGGCGATCGTCAGGCCGGCCCCGTGCAGGCCCAGCTGGGAGATGATCCCCAGCACGGGGTCATTTTCGAACTTGCCGCCGAGCGCGGTCGCGTAGCCGGGGTGCGAGAAGTGTTCGCCGAGCGCCGCGCTGTAGCCGGCGGCATGGTGGATCACGGGCAGCGCCGAGAGCGCCACGACGGAGATCCCGGCGTAGACGCCGAGCACGGCGATCAGCACGAGGTTGACCGACTTCGGCACGTCATGACCGGGGTCCTTGGCCTCCTCGGCCATGTTCGAGACCGTCTCGATGCCTGTGTAGGCGACCATCGCCACCGACAGCGCGAAGATCACCTGCGTCCAGTTGGGAGCCAGCCCGAGATGGACCTGGTGGATCAGCAGCGAGGGGTTCAGCACCAGCGCGACGCCGACGATCACGAGCACTACCTGTGTGCAGAGATCGGTGCAGGCCAGGATCAGGTTCAGCTTGGCCGACTCGCCGAGGCCCCTGATGTTCAGCCCTGCGAGCGCCACGATCGTGACCAGGCCGCCGATGATGTCGCCGGGGTTGTGCGTCAGGGCCGGGAAGAACGCGCCAAGGTAGTGGGGCACGAAAAACGCCGAGATGGCGATCGTGATGATGTAGTCGAGGCTCAGCGCCCAGCCGGCGAAGAACGAGACGACGTCGTTGAAGGCGTGCCGGGCGAACGACGAGGAGCCGCCGGCCTCGGGGTACATCGCCGCACCCTCGGCGTAGGTCTTGGCGGTCAGCACGAACAGCCCGCCGGCGAACATGAAGACGACCGGCGTCAGGCCAAGGGCATGGGCCGCCACCAGCCCGAGCGCGTAGTAGATCGAGGAGCCGACGTTGCCGTATGCCGTCGCGAACAGACCGGGGACGCCGACGGTCCTGCGCAGCCCGTGCTCGGAGAGGCGCGCCATGGGACTGACGCTAGATCCGGGAGCATCAAGATCTCATCAAGAAGCGCCCCCGGCGCGTCTCGATTTCACAAAGATCGGAGGTTCAGGCCTCCTGGACCCTGAACCGGTATCCGACCCCCGCGTCGGTGCGGATGAACGAGCGGTGTCCTTCCCCCGTGCCGAGCTTCGCCCGCAGGTTGGCGATGTGGGTGCGCAGCAGCGGCGTCGCGTCCGCGTGCTCCGGCCCCCAGACCTCTACGAGCAGCTGCCGGTGGGTCATCAACAGGCCACGGTTGAGGACCAGGGCGCGCAGCAAGGAGAACTCGATAGGGGTCAGCCTGATCTCTTGATCGTCGAGCCAGACGGCGTGGGCGGGCAGGTCGACGACCAGCCCGTCGAGCTCGACGCGCGGCTCGGCGGCGCCGCGGCCGGAGCGGCGCAGGGCGGCATTGACGCGGGCGACGAGCTCGCCGGGACCGAAGGGCTTGGTGACGTAGTCGTCGGCGCCGCTCTCCAGAGCCCGGATCTTGACGGCCTCCTCGCCGAGCGCGGAGAGCACGATGATCGGCATCTCGCTCCAGCTACGCAGTTGGGTACAGACGGCGATCCCGTCGCTGTCGGGGAGCATCAGGTCGACGATCGCCGCGTGGGGCCCCTCGAGGGCGGCGCGGTCCAGTGCCTCCTCGCCGGTGCCCGTGATCGTCACCTCGTAGCCTGCCTCGCGCAGGACCAGCCGCAGCGCGCGCTGGATCTGAGGGTCGTCGTCGCAGACGAGGATCCGCTCGCCTGCCATCAACGCTCCCCGGCGGTCGCAGCGGGCGGCCGCGAGCGCGTCGTCTCGGCGACGCTCGCCGCGAGGGGGAACTCGACGACGAAGCTCGTCCCCTGCCCCGGGTGGGACTCGACGTCGATCCGTCCGCCGTTCACCTCGACGAAGCCTCGTGCTATCGCCAGGCCCAGGCCGGAGCCGTGGTGTGCGGGATCAGCGCCGGCACCTCGGTAGAAGGGCAGGAACACCCGCTCGAGCTCGGCGGCCTCGATGCCGGGGCCCTGGTCGACGATCCGCACGCGCAGCCGTTCGCCGACGACGCGCGCCCGCACCGAGACTGGCTTGCCGGCGGAGTAGCGAGCGGCGTTCTCGATCACGTTCACGAACGCTCGCTCGAGCTGGGCGGGATCGCCCTCGATCGGCGGCAGATTGCGATCGATCGAGACGCTGAACGCTCCCGAGGGCGCCCGGATCTGCTCGACGGCCTCGTGCAGAACGTCCTCGATCGAGCATGGCGTGAGCACCGGCTCAAGCCTCCCGGCCTGCAGCAGCGACAGGTCGAGCAGCTTCTCGATCAAGAGCCACAGCCTGGTGGCGGCGTCGAGGACGAGGTCGCGGACCTCGCCGACGTGCTCCGGCGAGGGGGCCAGCGGGTCGAGCGTACCGGCGGCCGTCAGGATCGCCGTGACGGGCGTTCTGAGGTCATGGGAGACGGAGCGCAGGACAGCCGTCTTCATCTCGTCGCTGCGGCGCAGCGCGGCGGTCTCGACGAGCTCTGCCCGCAGCTCCTCGCGGTGCAGGGCGGCGGCGAGGATCGACTCCAATGCGGGGACGACCCGTTCGCGAGCGCGGTTGTACTCGTCGGGCGATGCCCCCGCCGGAAGCTCGAGCGTGCCGAGCGGCTCGTCCCCGGCCCGCAGCGGCAGCGACCCGGCCGAGAGCGGCGCTTCGTACCGCGGCGCGGGTCCGCCTGTCTGCAGGCGGATCTCCGCGGCGCTCACGCCGAGTGCCTGGGCGAGGCGTCCAGCGGCGGGCGCGAGCGCATCGCCGAGCAGCTCGGCTCCGAGCAGCAGCTGGGCGAGCTCGCTCGCCAGATCGGCCTCGCGGCGGCGCTCCTCGAGCTCACGGGCTCGTGAGCGGGCCAGCTCGCCGACGAGGCCGACCGCCACAGCGACCGCCGCGAACGCCGCCAGTCCCACCCAATCGCGGTTGTGGCGCAGGCTCAGCTCGCCGACGGGCGGCAAGTGGAAGAGGTTGAAGGCGGCGGCGCTGAGAACAGCGGTGGCGAGCCCGAAGGTGAGCCCCCAGCCGAGGGAGACGATCACGACCGCCAGCAGGTAGACAACGCCCAGCGTCTGGACCGGCGCGAGGTGCTTGAGCGGGTAGACGAGGCCCGTCGAGACCGCTACGGCCGCGAGCGAGACGAGCACGCCGAGCAACCGTGAGGGACGCTCGGCGCGGAGCAGCCTGGGATCGAGGACACGGGAGCGCATGGCTCCTCCATGATGGCCCTCAGGCGGGTGCGGCGGCGGCCTCGCGAGCCAGCGCGGCCTCGTTCTCTGTCTCGATGATGACCCGGCAGGGGCGCTTGGCCAGCAGGTACGCGGCGGTCGGCCCGATCCCGCGGTCGCCGAGCGGGGCATGGATGGTTGACCAGTAGACGACATCGGCCCCCACCCGTTCAGCCTGCTCGACCAGCGCCGAGCCGGGGTTGCGGGTGCGGATCAGGCCAGTGTGGATCTTGATCCCCGAGCGGCGCGCCATGATGCGCGCGCTCTCCAAGGCCGAGCGGCCCTCCGCTTCCTCCGCCTCCAGGCCTTCGTCCAGCGAGAGCTGGCTGGGCACGGGCAGCACGAACACGGCATAGACGACGCCGTCCTCGCCGATCAGCTTCGAGGCGGCGCCGAGCGCCGTGGCGCTGACGTCACCGCCGAAGATCGGGACGAGGGCGGTGCGGTAGTCGAACTCGGCGAAGTCGGCGGGGCGCTCCGGCCGAGGCGCCTTGTGCGTGGTGCGCAGATCGAGCCCCTGACGGTGGCGGAAGCTGACATACAGGCTCATCCCAAGCCCGAGCCACAGCACCCCGGCGATGGCTACGGCTATGTGCAGGATCGTCACGACGATGAACGCCAGCCCCGTTCCCATGATCCCCAGCACGGCGAACAGCGGCAGCGCGCGCCCGGCGATTCGGATCGTGCCCGGGCCGCGGTAGGGACGAGCCACGTCCGGCTGCTTCACGCGCAGCACGATCACCGAGAGATGGGCGATCGTGAACGACAGCATCGCTCCGAAGGCGTACATGTTGCCGAGGAATTCGGCCTGGCCGGGGATGATCGTCAGGCAGGCGATCGCGCCGAACATGAGAATCCCGATCCAGGGCGTCGAGAAGCGCGGATGCAGGCGGCTGAGACGGTCGGGCACCTGACGATGCAGGCCCATCGAGTAGACCAGCCGTGAGGCGCCGATGATCCCCGCGTTGGCGGCGATGAAGAGGATCGTGGCGGCGAGGATGCCGACGTAGACCTCGCCGATCTTCTGCAGAGCGCCGAGATGAAGGTGCTTGACGATCCCCAGGACGGGGTCGCCGGCGAAGCCGCCATGAGCCTCGTCGGTCCCGAGCAGCGTGCTGTAGTGGCCGTTGGCGAGCTTGTGGACCGGCAGCGCGGACAGCGCGACCATCGGCAGCGCCGCGTAGATCGCGAACACGGCCGCCACCACGGCCTTGATCGCCCTTGGGATCGTCTTCGTCTCGTCGATCGCCTCCTCGGCCATGTTCGAGATCGTCTCGATGCCCGTGTAGGCGATCATCCCGACGGGGATCGCGACGAGGAAGTTTTTCCAGCTCGGGGCGACGCCGAGGTGGACGTTGTGGATCAGGGTGTGCGGCGAGAGCACCAGGGCCATGCCGACGCCGACGAGCAGCAGCTGCGTGGCGAGGTCGGTGATCGCCAGGACGATGTTCAGCCCGGCGGCCTCTTTGACGCCGACGACGTTGACGACCGACAGCACGCTGACGACGCCGATGCCGAAGATGATGTCCCCGGGGCCGTGTTCGAGCGCGGGCCAGAACAGACCGCCGAGGTAATGGGGAACGAAGAACGCGGAGATCGCGATCGTGATCGTGTAGTTGAGCATCTGCGCCCAGGCGGCGAAGAACGACCACAGCTCGTTGAAGGCGTGGCGTGCGAAGGAGGAGGAGCCGCCGGCCTCCGGGTACATTGCGGTCGCCTCGGCGTAGGTGGCGGCGGTCAAATAGAAGATCACCCCGGTGATCACGAACACGATCGGGGTCAGGCCGAGCGCGTAGGAGGCGACCAGGCCGAGGGCGTAGTAGATCGAGGAGCCGACGTTCCCGTAGGCGGTCGAGAACAGGGCGCTCGTGCCGAGCACCCGACGCAGGCCGTGTTGTGTCAGCCGAGCCACGGGCGGAGCGTACCGACGGCGTCCCCAGCACGATCCCCCTACGCATTCTGCGTGCCCGGTGCGGGTGCAAAATCCCATGCACTGCAGTCGTCCTGGAAGGAACCAGCCGTATGATCCCGACGAGCCCCAAAGTAACGACCGACCGACCCTGTATGGAAACCGCGCGACGCGAAAACTACGACTCTGGAGAGGACTTCGTCCTCGAATACGGCGAGCTTCGGTTCACGTTCAACGAGGCCGATTTCTCCCAGCGCTGCGAGCAGGCGGCTCTGAAGCTCGGCTTCGTCGGTGGCCGCCTCGGCCAGGAGGAGCTCGAAGACCTCGTCAACCTCGCCGTCAACGGTGAGATCATCGATCCCGCCTCGGCCCTCGGCGAACACGTCAACGACTGCTGGCCCGAGCTGATCGGTCCCGCCGAGCGTTCGCTCGTGCACTGGCTGCGCCGCCTCGTCTTCCGGGGCGCTTGGCTCGACCAGCGAGTCAAGGAGGGGGAGCTGAGCGTCGCCTTCGACGAGCAGACCGGCACCTTCGCCTACGTGCAGCCCAACAACCCCGGCGTCGCCGGATCCGGCGAGCCGATCGAGCTCGCTCCCGAGCCCTCATGGGGCCGGGTCGCTTACCGCCGCTAGCCAGAGCGCCGATGGCCGGCGCGATGGTGACCGAGACGACTGACTACCCGACGGCAGGCAGTGGCTGGCACTGATGGCGGAGGCGCGACTTTTCGTCGAAGCCTCCGCCTGACCAGTGTCTAGCGGCTCTCCAGCGCTTTCTTACGAGCCTTGGCGATCGCCGCGGCGTCTTTATCGCCGACGAGCAGCTCGACACGCAGCGTGGAGCTGGCAAGGAGGTCGAGGTTCGGCTGGCTGCCGGCTGCGGCCAACTCTGAGTCGAGCGCAATCAGCGTCGTCTCTCCTCCGACCGACTGGCTCGCCGTGGCGATAACCGTCAGCGATCCTGACTCGCGCAGGTTGCGAGCGCTGGCCATCGCGCGACGGGCTGCCTGGGGGGCCAGGCCGTCGAGGCTGTCGATCAGCACCAGGGCGTCACCTCCACGGGCTGCCACACGCTTGCCGGCGTCGAGCGCACGCTCGATCGCCTGGGTCTGGGAGTCGGACGAGGCGGCGAAGCTGAGCGCCGCCTGCGGGGCGGGCTCGGACTGCTGCCAATCGGCGATCTCCTCGGGACGGGCACCGGCGAGCACCACGCTGACCTCCAGTCCCTCGCGCTCCTTGAGCGCGTCGTGGAGCCGCTTGAGCGTCTCGGACTTGCCGGCGCCGCGTGCCCCGACGATCGTCGCGCGCGAGCCCTTCCCGATCGGCGTCAACAGCTCGATCGCCTCCAGCGTCGGGTCCTTGGAGTCGAGCGCCAGGCGCTCTGAGGGCCAGGCCACCGGTAGGTCCTCGTAGCGGGCGCCGTCGGCCACCGCGTCAGCGGGGGCGCCATTGATCGTGTCGATCCTGACCAGCGACGGGTAGCGCTCGGAGCGCCTGGGCGTCCGTACGGGCCCGGCGACGCGATCGCCGGAAACGAGCTCGCAGCGGCGCACCTGCGCAGCCGAGATGTAGACGTCCTCGTCAGAGGGCTCAGGCGGATCGACCCGCAGGAACGCCGAGCCGTTGCCAAGCACCTCGACGACGCCCTCCGCGACACGATCCTCCGCGCCTCGGTCATCGCCGCCTCGTTTCGAGGAGCCTTCGCGGCCCCCTGAGCGCTCGCGTCCGCCGGAGCGTTCGCGGCCTCCCGCGCTTTCCCGGCCACCTGAGCTTTCGCGACCGCCGCGACTGCGACTACGGCTGCGGCTGGAGGAGCGGGTGCCGGCGGTGTCCTCGTCCTCGTTGGCAACGTCAGCCTCCGGCGGCGCGTCGGACTCCTCGGCGTCCTCCCCGTCATCGTTATCGCTCTTCGGGCGGCGCAGTCTGGGCGAGCGGCGTTTGCGTGCCGCTTTCGGGCGCTCCTCGCCGGTCTCCTCGGAATCGTCGTCAGCGCCGTCCTTCGGCGACTCGCCGAGGATCGCGTCGATCAGGTCCGCCTTGCGCAGCCGTCTGAAGCCGTCGAGGCCGATCTGGTCGGCGATTGCGTGCAGATCGGCGAGAGGACTCGCCTCCAGCTCGGAGCGGTCTAGTACAGCCATGTAGTTCCCTCTTTCATCGTGGATAGGGCGGTTGGCGTCCCGGCGCGTTGGACAGCGGCGGGCACCCGTGAACGGCTCAAGCCTAGCGAGTGGTGCGGTCCTGATCGCTGGAAGCGCGCTGGTAGCGGATCTCCTCGTCGAGCCGCAGGCCATCCTGAGGCGCACTTCCCTCGCGCAGTGCCGAGCGAACCGTCAGGAAATCGGCCGCTGCCGCCACGTCGTGGACACGGAAGATGTGCGCACCCCGCTCCAGCCCGTCGGCGAGCGCGGCGAGGGTCCCAGCCCCCCGCTCGCGTGGTGCGCGTCCAGTCAGCGCACCGATGAAGTCCTTGCGCGAGATCGCCATCAGGATCGGCCTGCCGAGGTCGTGGAGACCCTCGGCACTGGACATCAGCCGGAGCGTCTGAGCGGGCGTCTTGGCGAAGTCGGGTCCCGGGTCGACGATCAGCTGCTCGGCGCTCATGCCCCGCTCGATCGCCAGCTCGATCCGCGAGCCGAGGAACGCGTGCACCTCGGCGGCGACATCCTCGTAGAGATCCGGGTCCTGGCGGCGTTCGCGAGGCGCGGCGGCGGTGTGCATCAACACGAGGCCGGCCCCTGTCTCGGCGCACACATCGGCCAGCTCGGGGTCGCGCAGGCCGCTGACGTCGTTGACGATCTTCGCTCCGGCGGCGATCGCGGCGCGTGCGACGGCCGGCTTGTAGGTGTCGACGGAGACGATCGCGCCCAGCTCCTCCACGACCCGCTCGATCAGCGGCGCGACCAGTTCGATCTCCCGTTCGGACTCGACCTGCGGCCGTTCGGTGGAGGCCGACTCGCCGCCGATGTCGAGCAGGTGGGCACCGTCTGAGAGCAACTGCTCGGCGAGGCGCATCTGCGCCTCCAGGCCGTCATGCAGACCGCCGTCGCTGAAGGAGTCCGGCGAGGCGTTGACGATGCCCATCAGCCACGGCTCCGGGCCGAGCTCGACGTCCAAGCCGCCGGCCCGCAGGCGCCGTGGCGGTGGGTTCAAGAGGTGGCCTCGGCGCCCGCGACGGCGATGCCCTCCGATGCCGCCTCGACCTCGAATGCCCGCAGCTCGGTCGCCAGTCGCGTCTCGTCCCAACCGAGCTCGCGGGCGAGCACGTCGCCGACCCTTGCGATCGGACCGTCGCCCGCGGCCGCGGCCTGCCCGGTCAGCTCACGTGCTGCCAGCAGCCCGAGGCGTGTGCGCCGCAGCATCACGTCGCCGATGCTGCGGGCCTGCTCATGGCGAGCCGCCAGCGCGACCTCCGCCAGTAGGTCGGGGCAGTCGGACACGATCGGCTGGGCCAGCTCACCGCGCTCGGCGGCAATCGAGAGAACGGTCGTCGCCCCATGCCCATAGCGGCCCGCGAGAGCTTGGTAGGCGTCGGGCGCGACGCCCTCGACGCGTGGCAGCTCATCGGCACTGATCGACTGGCCGAGGGGGATTTCATGGGTGCGGCAGGAGGCTTCGCGGGCATCTCGCTCGACCAGCCGGTCGACCGTCATCTTCGCCATTCGCCGCCACGTCGTGAGCTTGCCGCCCGTGATCGTGATCATCCCCGAGGAGGTCTCATACAGCTCCGCCTTGCGCGAGATGTCGACGGACTTTTTCGGGTCGCCTGTGGAGATCAGCGGCCTGACCCCGGCAAACGCCCCCGTCAGCTGGCCGGGGCCGAGATCCGTGCCGAAGAACTCGTTGACGGCGTCCAGCAGGTAGCCGACATCATCGCTGGACGGCTCGATGTGCTCCAGCGCGCCCTCGTAGTCGTTGTCTGTCGTCCCTATCAACGCATGCCCCAACCATGGCAGCGCGAAGATCGAGCGCCCGCCGCCGGCAGGGACGATCGCGCCGCCGATGAGCGGCAGGTCGGCGTGGTGGATCGTGATGTGGGTGCCACGACTGGGACGGATCGAAGGAAGCTCGGCCTCCAAGGCCAACTCCTCGGGGCGCAGCTGATCGGCCCACACCCCGGTGGCGTTGACGACGTTCGCGGCCCGTACGTCGAACTGCACGCCGGTCTCGACATCGCGGACGTGCACGCCGCTGGTGTGCCCGGCGCTGTCGAGCAGGCCCGTCACGTCGAGACGGTTCGCGCAGACGGCACCGAAGCGCTCAGCCTCCCCCAGGACCGTGAGCACCAGCCGCGAGTCGTCAGTCTGGCAGTCATAGAAGAGATAGCCGCTGGTGGGCTCGCGCCCGGCCAGCGCCGGCAGCAGCTCAACGACTTCCTCCCCGGAGATCACCCTATGGCGAGCGGGACTCCAGGACTCGTCGAACTCTGGCTCGGGCGCGCCGGCCTCGGTGCGCTCGGCGGCATTGCGCGCGGCGCCCCGCGCGCCGCGTCTCGATCGGCGCCCGCGCAGGCGGTCGCGGTCGACGGCCATCACGTCGTAGAGGTTCAAGCCGACCCCCACGAGCCGGTCCGGCTTGGCGCCGTCGAAGGCGGGCACGACCAGCGGCAGGGGTCGCACCAGGTGCGGCGCCAGCTTGACCATCAAACGGCGCTCCAGCAGCGCCTCGCGGACAAGGCCCAGATCGAAGTTCTGCAGGTAGCGCAGCCCGCCGTGGACGAGCTTGCTGGAACGACTGGAGGTGCCCGAGGCGAAGTCAGCCCGCTCCAGCAGCGCGACGCTGTAACCACGCGAGGCCGCGTCGAGCGCGACACCAGCCCCGGTGATCCCGCCGCCGACGACGACGACGTCGAACTCCTCGCTGGTGAGGGCGGCGAGCGCCTGGCTGCGAGCGATCACTCGAGGCAGTCTCGCAGAGGCAGTGGCGGTGTCACCGGACGCGCCGGCACCACCCGAGGACTTGATCCGATATGAACCAGGCCCTTCGGAAAGGAGACAAGATGCTGGACCACATCGCGTTCGGGGTTGGCAACCTGCCGGCTAGCTCCGACTTCTACGAGCAGGCCCTGAAGCCGCTCGGCATCGAGTTGCTGATCAAGCGCGAGGGTGTCATCTCCGCGTTCGGTGCGGACCGCATGCCGGGCTTCCTGCTGCACGGCGACCGCCCCGCCCCCGAGGCGCCCCTCCACATCGCCTTCAGCGCCTCCGATCATGCGGGCGTCGACGCCTTCCACGCCGCGGCGCTCGCAGCGGGCGGCACCGACAACGGCGCGCCGGGACCGCGCGACTACCACCCGAACTACTACGGCGCCTTCATCCTGGATCCCGACGGGAACAACATCGAGGCGGTCTGCCACTCCGCGCCGTAGGGATCCGACCGGACCGCTCGGTGACTAGATGTTCGCGAGCTCGGCGGCGATCTCGCTGACGGCCGACTTGGCGTCGCCGAACAGCATCTCGGTCTTCGGGTCGTAGTACAGCTCGTTTTCGATGCCCGCAAAGCCGGGGTTCATCGAGCGCTTGATCACGATCACGGAGTGGCTGTCGGCGACCTCGAGGATCGGCATCCCGTAGATCGGTGACGCCGGGTTGCTCTTGGCAGCCGGGTTGGTCACGTCGTTGGCACCGATCACGAGTGAGACGTCGGTGCGCTGGAACTCCGGGTTCGCCTCCTCCATCTCCTTCAGCTGGTCATAAGGGACGTCCGCCTCGGCGAGCAGCACGTTCATATGCCCCGGCATCCGCCCGGCGACAGGGTGAATCGCATAGCTGACCTCGACCTGGCGTTTCTCGAGCTCCTTGGTCAGCTCACGAACCGCGTGCTGGGCCTGAGCAACGGCCATTCCGTAACCGGGGACGATGACGACGCGGTTGGCGTAAGCGAGCTGGATCGCGGCATCGGCCGCAGTCGTCGAACGAACCGTGCCGGCGTGCTCGCCCGCGCCACTGGCGCCCTCGACGGCCCCTCCCCCACCGAAGCCACCCGCCACGATTGCGGGGATCGAGCGGTTCATCGCCACCGCCATCAGGTTCGTGAGGATCGTGCCCGACGCGCCGACGATCATGCCGGCGACGATCAGAGCGGGGTTGTTCAGAGCGATTCCTGTCGCCGCGGCGGACAGGCCCGTGAAAGCGTTCAGCAGCGAGATGACGACGGGCATGTCGGCGCCGCCGATCGGGAACACCACCGCGTTCCCGAGCAGGGCGGCGGACAACAGCAGCACGATGAACAGGATTTCGGAGTGTTCGCCGGCGGCGATCGCGACGCCGCAGGCCACCGCGATCAGCAGCAGCAGCGCGTTCACGAACTGCTGAGAGGAGCCCAACGTGATCGGCTTGCCGGGGATGATTTCCTGGAGCTTGCCGAAGGCGATGTTCGAGCCCCAGAAGGAGACGGACCCGACGATTGCGGCGAACAGCGAGAAGACGGCGATGTAGGTCGGCGTGTCGGTGAATCCGCTGGAGAGACGGAACTCAGACCAGGAGATCAGGAACACGGCGCCGCCGCCGACGCCGTTGAACAAGGCCACCATCTGCGGCATCGCGGTCATCTTGACCTGGCGCGCCGCGGGCACGCCGACGGCGGTTCCCAGCGCGACGCCGATCACGATCAGCGCCCAGTTGCCCTCGTTGACGTTCAGCAGGGTCGCGATCACGGCGATCGCCATGCCGACTGCCGCGATGCGGTTGCCCCGCACGGCCGTGGTCGGACCCGACAGCCCGCGCAGACCTTGGATGAACAGGCCGAAGGCGATGATGTAGAGGACGTCGAGGAAGTTCTGGCTCTGCAGGAACGACGTCGCCAGCGGCACCGTGCTCACTGCTTCTTCCCCTCGTCCTCGCCGGACTTCGGTTTGACCTTGAACATCTCGAGCATCCGGTCTGTCACGAGGAAGCCGCCGATCACGTTGATCGTCCCGAAGGCGATCGCGATCACGAGGATGATCTTGTTGAAGGTGCCGTTGCCGGAGAATCCGACGATCAGAAGGCCGCCGAGCAGCACGATCCCGTGGATCGCGTTGGTGCCGGACATCAGCGGCGTGTGCAGCGTGTTGGGGACCTTCGAGATCACGACGAAGCCGATGAACCCGGCCAGGACGAGGATCGCGAGGTTGGTCGTGAGCGTGCTGGCGAGGATCATGCCGCCGCCTCCACTGCCCGCTTGGCGCCCTCATTGACGATCTCTCCGGACTTCACCACGCAGGCCCCCTTGACGATCTCATCCTCCCAGTCCAGCTGCAGCGCTCCATCCTCGCCGACGAACAGCTCCAGCAGCGCCTGGACGTTGCGAGCGAACAGCTGCGAGGAGTGCTCGGCCATTGTCGCCGGCAGGTTCAGCGGCGAGACGATCTTGACCTCGTGCTTGATGACCGTCTGTCCCGGCTCGGTCAGCTCGCAGTTGCCGCCCGCCTCGCCGGCGAGATCGACGATCACCGATCCCGCCTTCATTCCTTCGACGGCCTCAGCGGTGACGAGCCGCGGCGCCGGACGCCCCGGGACGAGAGCGGTCGTGATGACGACGTCGAAGCCCTTGATCGCGTCTGTCAGCGCTTGCTGTTGCTGGGCGCGCTCCTCCTCGGTCAGCTCGCGGGCGTAGCCGCCCTCGCCGCTGGCCTCCAGACCGAGGTCGAGCCACTGAGCGCCGAGCGATTCGACCTGCTCGGCAACCTCGGGGCGAACGTCGTAGCCGGTCGTCCGCGCGCCGAGTCGCTTGGCGGTGGCGAGCGCCTGCAGGCCTGCGACGCCGACGCCGAGCACCAGCACCTTGGCGGGCGGGATCGTGCCGGCGGCCGTCATCAGCATCGGATAGAAACGGCCCATCTCATCGGCACCAAGCAGCGCCGCGCGGTAGCCGGCGACGTTGCTCTGGGAGGACAGCGCGTCCATCGCTTGGGCACGGGAGATCCGGGGGATCGCCTCCATCGCGAAGGCCGTCGCGCCGGCCTCGGCCAGCGCCTTGGTCGTCTGTGGGCTCGTCAGCGGCGCCAGGAAGCCGATCAGGATCGAGCCCTGCCCGAGACCGCGAATCGCCTGCGGGTCCGGCGGGGCGATCGTCAGCACGACGTCGCAGCCCCAAACCTCGGCGGCGTCGCCGGTGATCTTCGCTCCGGCCGCGACGAAGGCGTCATCGCCCAGCAGGGCATCCTCGCCGGCGCCGCTCTGGACGAGGACGTCGAGGCCCTTGGAGGCCAGCTTGCTTATGACCTCGGGCACGAGCGCAACTCTGTGCTCGCCCGCCGCGGTCTCCTTCGGTACTCCGATCCGCATCTGAGGTGCGAGAACGTATCCGATCACGGGGACGCGCGGCGGCCCGCCTTTATGATCGACATAGATCCCGGCTTACGAGGAGCACGCGATGACCGTCAATCTCACCCGCATCTACACCAAGCTCGGCGACGACGGCGAGACCCACCTCGGAGACATGAGTCGTGTTTCCAAGCTGCATCCCCGGGTCGAGGCCTACGGCACCGTCGATGAGCTGAACGCCCAGATCGGCCTGGCGCTGCTGGCGGAGGGCATGCCCGCACGCTTCGCGGAGTGGCTCAGGCGAGTCCAGAACGACCTGCTCGACGTCGGCGCCGACCTGTCGGTGCCGGCTCCCGAGGGGGCCTCGGACGCGGAGGCGCGTGAGCGCCTGCGCGTCACCCCCGACTACACCGCCTGGCTCGAGCAGGCCTGCGACGAGGTCAACGAGACGCTGGCGCCACTGCACTCGTTCGTGATCCCCGGCGGCACCCCAGCGGCGGCGAGCCTGCACGTCTGCCGGACCGTCTGCCGGCGCGCCGAGCGCCGCACGATCGCCGTCGGCGAGGAAGCCAACCCGGAGGCGATCCGTTACCTGAACCGGCTCTCAGACATGCTGTTCATCCTCAGCCGGGCGGCCAACGCCGCACCAGGGGAGACGCCGGGCGCCGAGCCCCTGTGGGCTCCGGGCGCACACGGCACCGGCACCGAAGCCGGCTAGGTCTCGCGGCGGCTGGGACGGACTCGCTCGTAGCCGCGCAGGGCGGCCACGGCTAGGGCCATCCACAGCGAGGCGACGAGCACGCCGCCGAGCACGTCGCTGGGCATGTGCCACGCGAGGATCAACAGGGAGATGCCGACAGCGATCACGAACACGGCGCCGATCGCCGCCACAACCTTGCGCCACGCGGCCGGCGCGACGAGCACAGCGCAAAGCGCCAGCGCCGTGGCGGCCGTCGAGTGCCCACTCGGCCATGAGGCGGGGCCGACCGTCATGTAGCCGACGCGGTCGTGGGTGTGCGCCAGCAGCGGCTTCAGCTGCTCGGCAGTGAACGGTGCAAGCGCCAGGACGGAGGCGACGGCGAGCGCCACGCGCGGGCGCGCCTCGGCCAGGGCGAACGCGACGAGCGCGACGCCCCACAGGACGAACAGCGCCGGTTCGAGCAGCCGCAGCAGGAGTTCGGCCACCGAGTCGACCTTGGGACGACCGAGGGTGGTGAAGTCATAGAGCGTCACGGCATCCTTCAGATGGACCGCCGGAACCAGCTCCGCCACCGACCAGACCGCTGCCAGCCCGAGCACGCAGAGTCCCGCCACGGCCAACGCGGCGCGCGGGCTCGTGAGCGCGGCGCCGCGAGTCTCGGTGCGGGGTGAGGTAGCCGCGCGAGCGGTGTAGGCGTGACCTGTCATCTCCTCAGAGGTTAGGAGAGTTGGTTAATGGACCCTGAAAGGCGCCCTGTGTCTCTCGTGAGGCGGCGAGAGCTCAGGCCGACGGAGGCGCGATCGGGAAGGGCCTCTCGGCCAGCGCCGTCAGCGCCTGCGCGGTGACCCAGACCGGCGTCTGGGTGCCGGTGCGCGAGTAGCGCACGCTGCCGTCGGGCCCCACGAGGCTCTCCAGGTAGGCCAGCGGGCTACGGCTGCCGGCACGGGTCACCTTCGCGGGATCGCGCCCGGCGGCGAGCAGCGCCTGAACCGCCCAGGCTGTGGACTGGGCGTTGGAGGTGCCGCCCTGCTGCTGGGGGTAGCCGCCGTCGAGGTCCTGGGCACGGCGCAGGAAGGCCACGCCACGGGCCATCGCCGGACGACCACGAAGCCCTGACGCGGCGAGCGCCTGCATCGCCGCCGCCGTGTCGTCGACGTCGCTGCCGGCGCCCTTGGTGGCGAAGCCGAAGCCACCGTCGCCGTCCTGCTGGCGGGAAAGCCAGCGAGCGGCGGCGTACACGGTCGCCGAGCGCGGGCCCTCACCGGCCGCGCGCAGGGCGAGGATCGCGAAAGCGGTCAGGTTGGCGAGATGCCCGAAGGAGCCGTCGCTCGCGCGGTAGCCGAGCAGCCGCTTGACGGGATCGCCACCGGGGAAGGTGTGCACGGGAGCGCCGCAGGCGCGGAGGGCGAGGATCGTGCGCTCCAGATCGCCGGCGCCGCTCAGGCTGCCCGCTTCGGCCTTCAGCGCGTCGAGCACCGTGTGGCCGTCGCGGCTCACGCTCAGCGGATTGCGGCCGGTCGCGGCGATCCCGATCGCCGCCCAGGCCGTATAGAGCTCGCTGCTGGGCTGGCCGGGGCTGGCGCCGAAGCCGCCGTCGGCGTTCTGGGCGCCCGTCAAGTAACTCAGCTCGCTGTCGATCGCCACGTGAGCCGCGTGGGCGCTGTCCCGTGGAACTACCTGGGGGCTTGTGGAGGTAGCCCGCGCGCAGGCGCTGGCGCCGAGCACCAGGACCGGCACGCAGAGCATCAATGCGAGCGCCGCCGGGGGGCCGCCGAGCAGGCGCACCGGCCCCGCGAGGGGCCTCGCCGGGCGGACGGGACCGGGCTCCCAGGCGATCTGCAGGCGCGAGCTGACCCTTCGCAGCATCCGCAGCAGCGCAGTCCCGAACGCCAACCCGAACAGGAAGCTCGCGATCACATGGGTCACGTCGAAGACTACGGCTGAGGCGAGCACGACCCCCAAGCCGGCGAGGCTGTGGTTGCCGCTGCCGGTCCACGTATAGACATCGACGACGACGTTGAAGATCTCCGCGGCGAAGGCGCAAGAGAGCGCCAGCACGAGCGGCGACGGACGCTCCCCCAGCGGCCGGGCGAGCAACGCCCCGAACACGCCGACGAGCCCCCAGCCCAGCATCTGCCAGGGAGTCCAGGGACCCTCGCCGAGCAGGATGTTCGACGCCAGCGCCGAGATCGCACCGATCGCGAAACCGGGCCGGGCCCCGAAGGCCAGACCGGAGATCAGCACGATCGCCGTGATCGGCTTGACATCCGGGACCGCCGCGAAGGCATCGCGGCCAAGCGCGGCGATCGCGGCGATCGTGGCGACGAGCGCCAGCAACTTGGCGGGCGGGTGGCTGCGCTCATACCACCAGAAAGCGCCACCGAGGGCCTGCAGGACGATCGCGAAGGAGGCGAGCTGCCAACTCATCGGCCCGCCCCCACCCGCTCGTTAGCCGCGACCGGCCGCGGGCCTCCAAGCAGCAGCTCGACGCCCTGCTCGGGAAGCAGCGCGCCGCCGGCGCCGCCGAGAATCCGCGCGGTCTCGGTCGCGAAGTACCAGCCGCCGGCGAGGATCTCCTCGATCGGCCCGTCGGCAATCACCCGCCCGTCGGCCAACAGCACCACCCGGTCGGCCAGCGTCGCGGCGAACTCAGCGTCGTGGGTGGCGACGAGCACGGCGGTACCCGTCACGGCTCGCCCGCGAAGCCAGGCCGCCAGCTCCTCCTTGGCGTGGCGGTCCATCCCCCGGGTCGGCTCGTCGAGGGCGATCGTCGCGGCGGGTTGCTCGCCGGCGAGCACGATCGCAAGCGCCAAGCGCTGGCGCTCGCCTCCGGAGAGATCGCGGGGATGGCGCTCGGCGAGCGCTGTCAGCCCAAGCAGCTCGAGTGACTCCGCGGAGGTCTCCTCGGCTACTCGCTCGTGCAGCAGGTAATCGCCGGGGTTCTGCAGCAACAGCGCCAGCCGTCCGGCCCGGGCGACCGAGCCACGCGTCGGGTCCAGCAGCCCGGCGGCGTGGCGCAGGAGTGTCGACTTGCCGGCTCCATTGCGGCCCATCAGCGCGACCGTCTCCCCCGCCTCCAGCCTCAGATCGACGCCCCTGAGGATCGCAGGGCCGTCGCGAAGCTCGTGCCAGACGCCCTTGACGGCCAGCGCCGGGGAACTCTTCTCGCGACGGCGGAGCCACGGCCGGCGAGCTGCTCGGCCTGGTTTGCCCGAATGTTCCGAGCCGGTCCCGCCGGGTGTGGGCAGCATGCCGTTTCGCCGGAGCGTCGCCCGGGCCTGCTTGACACCCGCGGGTGGCGGAGCCAGTCCGGCGCCGTCGATCAGCCTTGCCGCGGGCGTCCTCATCGAGGGCTCCTCGCGGGCGGCCCATTCGAGGAAGCCGCCGGGATCGCTGTCGCAGGCGACCCGCCCGCCGGACATCGCAATGACCCGGTCAGCGGCCCCGAGACAGCGCTCCAGGCGGTGCTCGATCAGCAGGACGGCCGTGTCGGACTCCTGATTGAGGCGTCGCAACTGCCAGATCAGCTCGTCCCCGGCGACGGGATCGAGCTGGGACGTGGGCTCGTCGAGCAGCACCAGCGCAGGACGCGAGACGAGCGCGGCGGCAAGCGCGACGCGCTGCAGCTCACCACCGGACAGCTCGGCCGTGGGGCGATCCAGAAGCTCGGCGATGCCCAGTGCCAGAGCGACCTCCTCGACGGCCCGGGCGACGGCACCGGCACCTCGGCCGAGGTTCTCCACGGCCAGCGCCAGCTCCGAGCGGACGGTGCTCATCACGACCTGGCTCTCGGGGTCCTGCAGCAGCGTTCCCGCCACGGCGCCGATCTGAGCCGGTGTGCTGTCGCGGGTGTCCAGCCCGGCGACGGTGACCCGACCGGAGAAGCTACCGCCATGGAAATGCGGGACGAGCCCGGCCGCGGCCCGTAGCAGCGTCGACTTACCCGACCCGGACCGTCCGGCGAGCACGCAGAACTCGCCGGGCTCGAGGCTGAGGCTGACCTCCCGCAGAGATGGCTCGACAGCGCCGGGGTAGCTGTAGAGGACGTTCTCCAGCTGCAGGACGCTCATGGCTCGATCCCCCTGCGGTCGGCGAAGGGGAGCATCGCGAGCACCACGAACGAGGCTGCGAAGGTGAATGTCGCGGGACCGGCCGCCATCGAGACGAGCGGATAGGCGTCGAAGCGAGCCGCTCCCTGGACATGCGCGAGGACAGTCAGGAGCGGCAGAGCCACGGCGGAGGTGGCGAAGGCGAGATCGTGCCGTGAGAGCGCCGCGCGTGCGGGCCGACGAGCACGCGGCCCAGCGCCGTAGCCGCGCATCTCGAGCACGGCGGCGACGTCCAGGGCTCTGTCGAGCGCACCGGCGACGGTTGCACGTAGGATCATCAACCTGCCACGGGCACCCCTGGCGCCTCCGTCAGGACGGCAGCGCTGAGCCTCTGCAAGCCGACGGGAATCCTCGGCAAGGACGCCCACGAGACGCGTGGTGAGCGCCGCCGTCAATGCTGAGCGAGGCGAGACGCGACGCACGGCGAACAGCAGCTTGTCGGGGTCGGCGGCGCAGACGACGAGCAGGCAGGCGAGGCTCACGACGAGCAGCCGCAGGCCGAACACGAGGCCATAGACGACGGCCTCGACTGTGAGGTTCATCTGGCCGAGAACGCCCCAGTCGCCGAGGCGCGCGAACACGGTGATCCCGCCGCGGCTGACGAGGACGTTGACCACGACCGTGGTGAGGAGCAGCGGGATCAGGCTCACCCTGGCCGCCCCCAGCAGCTGGCGTGAGCTGCCGGCGGCGCCCGCGGCGAGCAGCACGGAGGCAAGCAATGAGACCAGCAGGATCGGGTTTTCCAACAGCAGCGCACTGAGCGCGAACGCCAACCCGTACGCCGCAGCGATCGTGGCCCGCGCGGCGTGCAGGGGGCTCGCGCGGCGGCGGTAGGCAACGACCGTCGCTGCTCCGATCGAGCTCATCCGGCGCCACCGCCGACGGCCGGCACCTGTTCATGGGCGACCGGCAGACCGATCGCCCCGGCAGAGGTGACGGCTACGGCGAACTGATTGCGGAGGGCCTGTTCGCCGAAGTCGCCGGCGGCGAGCCGTACACCCTCGGGATCGGTCCCCGTGACGACCCAGGCGGGCGCGTCTTCGCCGGTGGCGGTGGCCGCGATCAAGCCACCGCCGGCGGTCAAAGTCCGCGTGCGCCGCCCGTCGGCATCGAGCAGAGTGAGCGATCGTCCGCGGGGCGAGAAGGTCGCGTAGACGCCGCTGGCGCGAGGCCCGCGTTCGATCGGCGCGACGTCGCTGTCGGAGCGCAGTGCCTGCCAGCTGCCGACGAGGACGCGAAGGATGTCGACGCCGCCGCCCGAGCCGAGCGCGGACGTGGCGGCGGGCACGCCCGCGGCCTGCAGCGCGGCGGTGACGGTGTGACAGGCGCTGCCGGCATCGGTGGAGCACTCGACCCGCACGGGCAGGCGCTTTCCACCTGTCCCGTTGAGGAACGGCTCGGGATAGGAGCCGACCACAGCGGGCACGTCGTCTGTCTGACTCCAGTCGTGCAGGTCCCACCAGATGTGATCGCCGGGGTGCACGTCGGTGGCGGCGGCGCCCTTGGGCGCCTCGATGCCGTTGACGTAGTAGAACCAGTCGAGCGAATGACCTTCGCGTTCGCCGCCTGTGACGCCGTCGATTCCCGACACGAAGCCACCGCCGTAGCGGGTGCTGACGGAGTAGTTGCGAAGCAACAGGCTCATGACGGTCTCCTGGCCGGAGATCCGCGGATCGGGGGTCATTTGCAGGATGTGCGCGCCGAAGTCACGTGTGACGAGCAACTGGACGGCCTTGGGCGCCGCGCCGGCGCCGATCCCGCATCCTGCCAACACGAGCAAGCAGGCGAGGGCCGAGAGCGCTGCGAGCGGTCTCCTCACCGGACCTGCAAGAGCTGCGGAAAGGACGGCACCGATCCTGACCTCGTGGCCCGTACGCCGTAGACGCCGGGTCCGGAGGGAGCCCTGAGCGTCACCTGCCCGGAGGCGCCGGTGACGGCGGAGGCCGAGCCGAGCGTGACCCGCGCGCCCGGCATCGGCACGCCACGGCCTTCGTTGTCGTAACCGGTCACCCGCAGCGCCACCGAGCCGCCGCGGGAGGCAGCTTTGGGAGCGCTGATTTCAAGCGTGCGCTGGCAGCCGCCGGCGACCGATTGGCACCAGAACCACAAGACGCGCGAGCCGCCGGTCAGCAGCCGCCCGTTGCCTTGAGGCCCGCTCGGGTCGCCGGCTCCGGTCGTTCCGGAACGGCTGTTGACCTTGTACTCCCAGCCGTTCTGGCCGTGGTTTGTCTCGCCGTCGAGCGAGTAGACGAACAGCTGCCCGGAGTTGCGTGGCGAGGAGGTGCAGTGGCCGTAGTCGCGCAGCGCGAAGCCGGGCCCGCCGACACGATGCAAGTCCGTCAGCGCCGCCAGAGGCGTGGCCGCCGAGATCCCACAGGCACGGCCGCCGACGCTGACAGCGATCGAGGCGGTGCTGATCGCGCGGGGTTGGGACAGGATTTGGTTACCCGCCCCGACGACCATGATCTCTACCGGCGCCGCCGGGGTCAAAGCGTCGACGGCTCGCGGCTGACTGGCTGGACGAGCTGTCGCCGCTGGGACGACGAGGAACAGGGTGGCCGCCATTCCGGCGACCACCCCCGCAAGTCCCCTGGTGAAGCGCTCAGCGAACGCGGAACACGACATGGCTCGGACCAGTAGCCGTCCTGGTTGTGTGGCCGCCGGCGTCGACCGTCTCGATGTCATAGACGTAGCGCCCTGGCGACAGACGCGTCGGCAGCAGGTAACTGAAGGAGAGGGCATCCCCGACGGAGAAGAAGCTCCGAGTCGAGCAGCTTGCCCGCACGAAACGTGCGCGCTTGTCACTGAACACCCAGCAGTGCTTGCCCGCGCTCCGCTCGAGACTGATGCGCACGTCTCGGAGGGTCCCCCCGGCCGGCACTGAGACGACTCCCCGCAGTACCCGGGGGCCGGAGTGGCGGCCATATACGTGACCGGTAAGAACGCCGGCCGCGCGAGCCAGGTCCGCCGCGGGAGCGATCGTTGCCGGCGTTGAGGTGCCCGTCTGGATCACTGTCGAGCAAGTCCCGTCGTTGCCGTTGTGGACACATACGGATAGCCCGTTTGAGCGCACCGCTCCGGACCCTTGGGCCTTCAGGACGGGGCTTCCGGCTCGCGTTAGCGTCACGGTCGCTTCGCCCGCTGCGTTCGTCGTCGCCGTCGCAGGCAGAGCGCTCGTCACGCCGGCTGACATTTCTCCGATCGTCATACCGGCGACCGGTGCACCTGTGCCACCGTCGGTGACCTTGACGGTGAACGGCGCGCCGGCGGCGGCTACCGCCGGTCCGGTGAGCTTCAGGCGGTGTCCGAGGTTGAAGTAGTTGTACGCCCAAAGCACTTCGCTACCAGGCGCCAGCGCTATCTGACAGCCGCCGACGGGTGCGGTCAGGTAGTTGACGGCATAGCCCCACGAGTCAAACGGTGTCGAGGTTTCATTGACGTCCGGCCCCACCTGGCTGACGAAGAAGTCGCCGGGGTCGCCGTTTTCTTCCGGTCCCGATCCGAACCATTCGGCGTCGAACGGCAGCCCCGTCGCGACCGCGGCATCGTGCAGTGCGGACGTAGGCGTTCCCGCGGCGGTGCCTTCGTTTTCAAAGCCACCAGCGTTGCCGTTCTGAGAGTAGTCGCAAGGATGCGACCCTTTGCTCGACGGCGTTTCAAACGACTCGCCTTCGGTGGCGATCGAGCCTTCGAAGAGCGTCTTCGTGGCGCCCTCCACGCGAAGGCTCACGGTGACAGGCGCCGCCTGGGCGATCGAGCCGAGGAGACAGAACAGCAGTAGGCACGCAGCGAGTCCGTGCAGTCGAGCGGATTTATTCATGAGCCGACCCCTTTCCACGAGGGCTTGTGGGCTTCGGTCGGAGGTAGGTCTCCTGGCTTCCGGGCCTACCCTCCGCGCCTTCCCGTGCCGCTTGTGCGGTCCAGTGGCTCGCGCCCCCTCGGCGCATCGCGAATGGCATCCCCGGTCACAGTGGCGGGTCCACGCCGGATTCTCACCGGCTTCCCTTGACCACCGACCGTCTGGACACGCGGAGTCTACTCGACTCTCCAGCCCGGCGGCAGCGGATGGAGACGACATGACTACTGCAGGCGCGACTCCGTCTCAACAGCGCTCTTCAGTTTGCCGAGCCGGCGATCCCAGCTCGCCTCGGCGTCCCGCAGCCAGGCCGCAGCTGGAGTCAATGCGTCCCCGCGCAGCCCGTAGCGGACCTCTCGCCCTCCGGATGGAAGGCGCTCGAGCAGTCCTGCTTCCTCGAGGGTCGCCAAGTGCTTGGCGACCGCCTGCCGGCTGATCGATAGGTCGGGGCTGAGCGCCGGGACGCTCGTCGAGCCGTCTCGCAGCAGCACCTGGACCATGCCACGCCGGGTCGGATCGGCGAGCGCCGCGAAGACGTCGCCCAGCGCGTCGCTCAAGCCGCCACCAGCGTCAGGCTCGCGGCCATCGCCATCAGCGGGAAGGTCGGAGTGCTCTCCGTGACCACGACACGGGTGCCTCTGGGCAGCGCGACGATCTGGAAGGCGACGCGAGTGGCCGGCTGCTCCTCTCCGGCCCACCACCACACGAGCCTGCTCGGAGGTTCGGCGGACTCGATGTGGATCTCCCGTTCTGGCTCCTGGAGCCAGCGGTCCCGCCCCTCCTCTGTGGCGAGCGCCTCGTAGACCTCCTCGGGCGAGGCGTCGATCTCGATCTCCCTGCGGACGTCCTGGTTCTCGGCGGGCACTTCAACGGTCTCTTCCATCACCACCTCCTTGACAACCAACTGGTTGCTATTGTCGCTTGACAACCATCTAGTTGTCGAAAGGATAGCCCACCATGCCCCTGATTCCGATGGTCGTAGAGCAGAGCGCCCGCGGCGAGCGCTCGTTCGACATCTATAGCCGCCTGCTGAACGAGCGGATCGTCTTCATCGGCACGGCCGTCGACGACGAGGTCGCCAACCTGGTGGTCGCCCAGATGCTGCACCTGGAGAGTGAGGACGACCAGAAGGACATATCCCTCTACATCAACTCCCCTGGCGGAGTCGTCTACTCCGGCTTGGCCATCTACGACACCATGCAGTTCATCAAGCCGGACGTGCAGACGATCTGCTTCGGGGTGGCGATGAGCATGGGCTCGCTGCTGCTGGCAGGAGGCGCGGCGGGCAAGCGGATGTCGCTGCCCAACAGCCGGATCCTCATCCACCAGCCCTCGGGGGGCTTCCAGGGGCAGGCCTCGGACATCGAGATCCACGCTCAGGAGACGCTGGAGCTGCGGCGCCATCTCGATGAGATCTACGCCAAGCACACCGGCCAGACCACCGCGAGGGTCCACGACGACATGGACCGGGACCGCTACTTCACCGCCGAGCAGGCTCGCGAGTATGGCCTGATCGACCGTGTGATCTCATCCCACGAGCTGACGCGCATCAAGACGGGCTTCGGGGCGCGGGGCGAGGAGAGCGACTAGAGGCCGAGCACCAGTGTCAGCGCCGCATCGAGGTCACGCAGCTCGCGAGCGTCGAGGCGCCCGGCGGAGTCCCCGAGCCGCTCGGGGTCTACGGCCGTCGTCTGCTCGACGAGCACGCGCGTCGCCTCGCCGTCGAGGTTGAGCATGGGACGAAAGCTCGCGGGCAGCGCGCGGGTGGAGGTCGGAGCGACGAGGACCGTGCTCAGGCCGAGCAGCTCGTCGGCCTGGACGACGACCGCGTAGCGCGGGCCGCGCTGCTCATGGCCACGTGCACGGCAAGGCGGCGGCAGCCGGAACACCTCGCCACGAGTCATCTCAGTCGATCTCTGCCGGCGCCAGCTCATCCAGCTCGGCGCGAACGGCGGTGATCTCGGCGCGATCGGACTCATCGGCGGCGAGTCGGTCGACCTCGGCGAGGAGCGAGGAGCGTATCCGGCGCCTGGCGCCCGCCTCGCGCAGCGCTGTCCGGACCGCCTGTGAGTCGCTCAATCCCTCGTTGCGAAGCAGGCCAAGGGCATCTTCAGAGCGCTGGTCCAGACGGACGTGAATCGATCGCGCCACGCCCATCATCGTAGTACGAAACGTTCTACAGGCACGTGGGGTGGCTTTGCATCGTCGTCGTGAGTGGTCATCTGGATCCACATACGACGACGCACATGCGACCAGGCGAGGTCCAGAGCCCGATCCGGAGAGTCAGCCGGCAGCGGGCACGAGCTGCAGAACGGGGATCGTTCGTCCCGTCAGCGCGGCCGTGCGCCGGTAGGTCGCATAGGCCGGAAAGACCCGGTCGGCCAGCACCCACAGCCGCGACAGCTCAGCGGCCTCCTCGACGATCTCGGCCTGGAAGTGCTCGCCGCCGAGCGTCACGTCCGGGTTGGCCCGAGCGTTGTAGAACCAGGAGGGGTTGCCGGGCCGCCCGGCCTTGGAGGCGACGATCGTCACCTTTCGGCCGTCGTGGAAGTAGATGACAGCGTTGCTGCGCGGCTGCCCAGTGCGGGCGCCCCGGGTCTGGAGCAGAGCGGTCGGGAGCAAAAGGCCCGTGCCCAAGCGGCCCCCGGTCAGCCTCAGGAGCAGAGGGTCAAGACGCCAGACGACGGCACTCCAGATCCACGTCGTCGCCAGCCATGTGGAGAAGCCGTGACTAGCGAGGCTCGCATTGAGGCGATGCAGCGGGCCTCTTGGGGCGGTGGGATCGACGTGTCTGAGGGGGCGCTGGCTGGGCATCTACTCAGAGGCGCCCGCGACGCCTCAGTCGTCGAAGGACTCCTCCTGCATGCGCGAACGCAGACGCAGGACGGCCTTGGTGTGCATCTGGGAGACCCGGGACTCGGTCACGCCGAGGACCTCGCCGATCTCTCGGAGAGTCAGGTTCTCGTAGTAGTAAAGGGCGATCACGAGCTTCTCGCGCTCGGGCAGCTTGGCGATCGAGTCGGCGATCCGATCCTTCAGGTCCCCCACGTCCAGCGCCTTCGCCGGATCGGGGGCACCGGGATCCTCGATCGTGTCCATCAGCGAGACCTGATCGCCGGAGGAGTCCGACACGCTCCACAGCTCGTCCAGAGCGACGATCGAGGAGTGCGAGATCTGCAGCAGCGAGTCGTTCAGTTCGTCGATGGTGATCCCCATCTCATCGGCGATCTCCTGGTCGGTGGGAGCCCGCTGGAGCAGGTGCTCGAGCTTTGAGTTGGCCCGCTCGACCTCTCTGGCCCTGGCGCGGACGCTGCGTGGCACCCAGTCCAGCGAGCGCAGCTCGTCGATGATCGCGCCCTTGATGCGCATGATCGCGTAGGTCTCGAACTTGATCTCCCGCGAGAGGTCGAAACGCTCGATCGCAGAGATCAGGCCGACGAGGCCGTAGGAGATCAGGTCGGCCTCCTCGACATGCGGCGGCAGCCCGGCCGCTGTGCGGCCCGCCACGTACTTGACCAGCGGGGAGTAGGCGACGACCAGCCGCTCGCGGACGCGAGTGTCTCCATCGTTCTTATAACGCCGCCAGAGTTCGCGCAGCTCGATCGGTTTGACGTTTGTCTCCAGGGCTTTCCTTTCCCCTGTCAGGCCCGAGGGTGACTGCGCTCATAAGCGCTTCTAAGCCGAGCGGACTCTACTCGAGTGTAAATCTGCGTGCTCGACACGCTGGCATGGCCCAACATCTCCTGGATCGCCATCAAGTCCGCACCGCCGTCGAGCAGGTGCGTCGCGAAGCTGTGGCGCAGCGAGTGCGGAGTGGCCTCCGCGCCGCTGCCCGAGCGCCGTGTCCAGACCTTCAGCCTGCGTCGGATGTCGCTGGTGCTCAGCGGCCTGCCGCTGCGGCTCAGGAACAGGTTCTGTGGGGCTCGCCCCGGCCCGGCCTGTCCGGCGAGCTCCGGGCGAGCCCGCTCGAGATAGGCCCTAACGGCCGCGATTGCCGGCTCGCCGACGGGCACGAAGCGGGTCTTGCGCCCCTTGCCCTCGACCCGCAGCTGCTCGGAGTCGTAGTCCACGTCGGCCAGCTCGATGCTCACGAGCTCCTCTGCCCGCAGCCCCGAGGAGTAGGCCAGCTCGAAAAGGGCCCTGTCACGAAGGTTCAGCAGCGCGCTCTCGCCCTCCCCGCCAGCGGGGATCGCGTCGAGCAGCCTGCCGGCCTCGCGAGCGCTCAACACCCGTGGAAGGTGGCTCCCCCGCCTCGGCGTCGAGACCAGCTCGGCGGGGTTCTGCGCGACCACGCCATGGCGGCGCAGCGCCGCGAACAGCGCCCTGATCGCCGCCAGCTTGCGGGCTGAGGTGCTTGGCGCGTAGCCCTGCCCGGTCAGGCTCGCCACATAGCGTCGAACCTGCTTTGCCGTCATCCCACCCGGCTCGAAACCTTGAGCGGCGGCCCACCCGGCGAAGTCCCGCAGGTCGATCCCGTAGGCCTTGCGGGTCCTTGGGGCCGCGTCTTGGCGAACCAGGTCTCCGTCGAGCAGCTTCAACGCCCGCGACCAGTCGTCTGGCAGTACGAGACCTGGCTTCACATCGGTTGCAGACATACGGGTTGGGGATTCGCCGCCGGCCCTCTGGCGCCTGCCCGAGGCTGCGCCGGGCGGACGGACGCCGTCCATGGCAATTGTGGACACCCTGCTCATTATTCCCGTCTGGGCTAGATTCAAGCGATGCCCGGACACTCAGACCAGCAGGCCAACGGAATCGCCACCGCTCGAAACGGCGATACCCCGCCGGATGTCGGCTCATGGCGCTCGGTCGATTGGCGCTCCCACCAGCAGTGGGTGACGGTCGAGGGCCGAGCCGTCAATACGATCCAGCTCGGCGCCGGCCCACCGCTGGTTTTCGTCCACGGGCTGTCTGGCTCGTGGCCCAACTGGCTGGAGCAGATGGCGGTATTCGCCCCCGAGCGCCGCGTGCTGGCGCTCGATCTGCCCGGCTTCGGTCACTCCCCGGGCGACGCCGGCGACATCTCGATGCCCGGCTACGCGCGACTGCTGAGCACGCTGCTGGAGCAGCTCGGACTGGAGCGGGCCGCTGTTGTCGGCAACTCGATGGGCGGGCTGATCGCCGCTGAGCTGGCCGCCTCCTTCCCCGAGCAGGTCGAGCGCCTCGTTCTCGTCTCCCCCGCGGGCCTCTCCACCTACGCCAATCGGTTGACCACCCGCGCAATGCCCGCCGTGCGGCGTCTGCAGCAGGTGCTGGCCCTCGGCGCCGCCTGGACGGCGTCGAACTCCGACTCGATCGCCACGCGCCCACGAATGCGCGAGCTGGCCTTGAAGGGCGTCGTCGCCCATCCCTCCAGGCTGCCCGCCCCGCTCGCCGCCGAGCAGATCCGAGGCGCCGGCACCGACGGCTTCATGGGCGCCCTGGAGGCGATCCTCGAGTTCGACCTCGCCGATCGCCTGCCACTGATCAAATGCCCCTCGCTGGTCGTGTGGGGAACGAAGGACCGTCTAATCACAGTCCGCGACGCCGACCGTTTCGCCGAGCTGATCCCTGGCGCTCGTAAGGTCGTCTACGAGGACACCGGTCACATGGCGATGCTGGAGCAGCCCGAGCGCTTCAATCCCCTGCTGCGCGAGTTCCTCGCCGAGTAGTCCGCGGCGAGGCGCTCAGCGCGCGATCGCGCCCTCGGCGGCACTGCCGACAAGCTTCGCGTACTTCTGGATCGCCACGTCGATATGTTCGTCGGCACGGGGCGGTTGCTCGTAGGCCGCCACCCGCTGGGTGATCTCCTCGTCGCTGAGGGCGACGTGCAGAAGGCCCTCGTCGGCATCGATCGTCAGCTCGTCACCGGTGCGCAGGGCACCGATCGGGCCGCCCCTGACGGCCTCGGGGGCAACGTGGGCGACCATGAAGCCGCGCGTGGCGCCTGAGAAGCGTCCGTCTGTGATCAGGGCAACCTGTTCGCCCAGGCCCTCGCCGATGATCGCGGCGGTGACCGCCAGCATCTCGCGCATCCCCGGGCCGCCCGCGGGGCCCTCGCCGCGGATCACGACGATGTCGCCCGCCTGGATCTCGTGGGCCAAGACGGCGGCCATCGCGGCCTCCTCGCCGTCGAACACCCGCGCCGGGCCCGTGTGTTTGCGGCGCTCGTGCCCCGAGAGCTTCACGACACAGCCGTCGGGGGCGACGTTGCCGCGCAGGATTGCGAAGCCGCCGGTCGATTTGATCGGATCCGACAGCGGACGCACCACTTTCTGGCCTGCCGTCTCGCGCGCCTCGTCGGCCTGGGCGCCGATCGTCGCGCCCGTGACCGTCGGCGCGTCAGCGTTGAGGATGCCCGCCTCCTTCAGCCGCGCCAGTACCAGCGGCACGCCACCGGCCTCATACAGCTCCGTCGCCACGTACTGCCCGCCGGGCTGCAGGTCGCACAAGAGCGGCGTTCGCTCGGAGATCTCCTCGAACTCGTCGATCGTCAGCGGCACGCCCATTTCGCTGGCCACCGCCAGGAGATGCAGGACACCGTTGGTCGAGCCACCGCTCGTCGCCACAGCGGCGATCGCGTTCTCCAGTGCCTCCTTGGTTATCACGTCGCTGGGCCGCTGCCCGCGGCGCAGCACGTCCATCACCAGTTCGCCGCACTGCTTGGCGACCTCGAGCTTGCGCCCGTCCTCGGCGGGCACCATCGCCGATCCCGCTGGGGAGATGCCCAGCGCCTCGAAAGCCATCGCCATCGTGTTGGCAGTGAACTGGCCTCCGCAGGCGCCGGCGCCGGGCGAGGCGGCCTCCTCCAGTTCGTGCAGCTCCTCCTCGGTGATCTTGCCGGCGGCGAACTCGCCGACCGCCTCGAAGACCTGTTGGATCGTCACCTCCACGCCCTTGAAGTGGCCAGGGCGGATCGAGCCGCCGTAGAGCATCAGGCCGGGAATGTTCAGACGAGCCAGTGCCATCACGGTGCCGGGGATCGTCTTGTCGCAGCCGGAGATCGTCACCAACGCGTCGAAGTGGTGGGCTGAGGCGACGAGCTCGATCGAGTCGGCGATGATCTCGCGCGAGACGAGCGATGCCCGCATCCCCGAGGTGCCCATCGTGATCCCGTCGGAGATGGCGATCGTGTTCAGCTCCATCGGCGTGCCGCCGGCCGCCCTGATGCCCTCCTTGACCTTCGCCGCCAGGATCCTGTTGTTGAAGTTGCACGGCATCGTCTCGATCCACGAATGGGCGACGCCGACGATCGGCTTGGCCAGATCCTCGGCGGAATAGCCGATTCCGTGCAGGTAGGAGCGCGCGGCCGCGCGCTCGGGCCCCTCGGTGAGGGAACGGCTGCGGTGCCTTACGTCGAATGTCTGCTGGTCGCTCACGCGGCGCGCACGTTATCGAGCCGCCGCCTCGCGGGCCGCTCGACACCGTCAGGGGTCCGGCCGGCCCCACGCTCGGACTCCCAGCGGGCGAGCCTCGCCAGGTCCTTGCTGACCCGTTCGGGGTCCACCTGGCGGCCCGGCAAATGCATGTTCGCCTCACCGATCAGCCGCCGCTCATCCCCTGTCAAGGCCATCCACTTGGCGAGCACGTCGTCGGAGTCCGGCAGCCGCGGGCTGCCGTAGGGGCGGGTCTCGTCCGGGAAGGCCACGCAGTACTCGCTCAACAGCTCGCCGGTCGCGGGGACGTAGGCGACGATCGGCTTGTGGGGATAGATCAGATAGGCGTAGGGCGCCAGGGCCGGAGCCGACGCGCCAGGCTCGTCGGCCTGCGATGCCTCACCGGAAGCCCCAGCGTCGGAGACAGGCGCGACGGTCTCGCCACGGGCGGGGCCGAAGACGCGCAGCACGCCGAGGTCGCGGTACATCTCCCACTCCTCCTCAGAGACGCACGAGCGCAACAGCTCCCTTGCGCGTTGCTCGGCTCGGCGCTCGCGGCCGGGGTCATAGCCCTCCTCGTGAATCCGTCCGCGCGCCTTCCACGCCTCGCCCACGCGGGCCAGGGCGCGCATCGCGGTCGGCCGCGCCAGCTCCCACAGCAGGACGACGAGCACGACCCCGCCGGTCCCCAGAGCGAGCCACATCTCTGCTCAGCTGCTCGCGCCGGGGGCGCCCCCGGCAGCGCGCGGGAAGAAGATCACCCTCTCGGCACCACGGGGAACCTCGTCGAAGGTCTTGACGAGCTCCGCCTGGCGACGGCCGCCGACTGTCTCGATCGGAACAGCCGCCCACATCCCCGCGTCGAGCTCACGGCGAAACGCCTCGATCAGCTCGTGCTCCTGCTCAGGGACCTCGACATCCCCCTCGGCGAGCACGATCTCGCCATGACCGGGCTTCATCCGCAAGAGCCTCATCCCCAGCGATTATGACAAACGCCGGCCGGCTCCGCGCTGCCTCAGCGCCGTCGCGAGAGACCGAGCACGTCGACTGGGCCCGGACCCTCCCCCAGCTCCCGAAGGCCCTGCCCGACCGCTTCTCCGGCGAGCCGTCGCGCGGCCCTGGCAGCCTGCTCGAGATTCTCGCCGAGCGCCAGCCCGGCAGCGAGCGCAGAGGAATGGGTACATCCGGAGCCGTGGGCAGCGCCGTCGGGGTGGCGCGGCCCCTCGATCGAGACGACCGTCGCTCCCGGCCCGCTGAGGAGCAGATCGCTGGCGCTCTCGCGGTGCCCGCCCGTCAGGACCACAGCACCGGAACCCAGCTCCAGCAGCGCCCGCGCGAGCCGCTCGGCCTCGGCGTCGTCGGCGCCGCCGATGGGCTCCTCGCCCAGCAGCGCCCGCGCCTCGGGCACGTTGGGAGTGATGACGCTCGCCCGCGGCAGGATCTCCGCGATCAGGGCGGCCCGAGCGGAGGACTCGAGCAGCCGCGCGCCGGACTCCGAGACCATCACCGGGTCGACCACGACGGGGACCGCTGAGGGCAGCTCCGCGAGCGCCTCGGCGACGGCCGTCACCGTGACAGCGTCTCCGAGCATCCCGACCTTGACGGCCGCGAGCTGGAAGTCGGCGGCGACAGCCCTGACCTGAGCGAGGACGATCTCGGCTGGGACTGGGTGGATGGCGCTGACGCCGACCGTGTTCTGGGCGGTGATCGCGGTGATCGCGGCAGTGCCGTGGACGCCTCGCGCGGCGAATGCCTTGAGGTCGGCTTGGATCCCAGCACCGCCGCCGGAGTCAGAGCCGGCGATCGTCAGAGCGACGGGGGTGGGCAGGCTCAAGCGGTGAAGGGGCGCGGCGGGAAGATCGAGTAGGACCCGATCGCCGTCACCAGCAGGCGTCCGTCCTCGTGGTGGATCTCGCTGCGCAGCACGGCGATCCGGCGGTTGCGCCGGTCGACGGTGCTGCGGCAGACGACATCACCCGACGTCGCCGTCTGGATGTAGTTGATCGAGATGCTGATCGTCGCGATCCGCTCTTCGGATTTAGTCTGAGCCCACAACGCCGAGCCCATGCAGTAGTCGACCATCGCATAGGTCGCTACGCCCGAAAGCAGGCCGCCGCGGTTGATCAGCTCGGGACGTATCTGCAGATGGACCGTCTCCGGGTCCTCCCAGCGCAGCCCCATGAAGGCCGTGACCCCGTCGAGCGCGCGGGGGCCATCAGGCGGTGGCTGTCCCGAATCGTCGTCGCCGCTGTGCTCGGTGGTTGACTCGGACACGGCAGGCAGGCTATCGGCAGCGGCTCGGAGGTGTCCTCAAACAGGCCCGGTGGGCCGAGTTCGTAAAGACTTTCGAAGTCCCCTTGACAAATCCATCAATCTCGATAGGTTTAATGAGCAATGCCTGGTCGATCCTTCACCTCCCGAGTGCATCTTGCTGGCCCGTCCCCAGGGACGGGCGATGTGACCCGGGCGGTGACCGGCGCGGCGGGGCGATGTTCGCACGCCTGAACTCCTCAGGCCCCTCCCTTCCGGGGAACCATCAGTCCCCGGAGGTCCTCATAGGCGCGTCGGCTACCCCCTCGGCCGGCGCGCCAAAATTCTTCAAGTGACAAGGAGTAACCCCCGATGCCCCGAGTAATCATCACCACCAACCTCCCACCCGCCGGTGAGCCGGCCGTGCTGCTGGACGAGCACCTCTCGACCGTCCATCTGTCCAGCGATCACGCCGCCGGACAGCTGATCGAGCGTCTCACCTGGGCGATCCGTGACGCCGAGCGAGCTGAGCTCGACCGACTCGCGAAGCCGCTGTTGCGTGAGCGCAGTGCGCCCCGCCGGTCCCGCCGCGCGGCGCACCCCCGCGCCAGTCGCGCAGCGGCAACGGCCTAGCCCCCGGGAGCAGTCAGGGTCGATCGCCGGAGGGAACCCGCCCGGCGATCGACCCGCGACGGTTGTCCGGCGCGACCGGGCATATTCCGTGAACGTCGATGTCAGCTGAGCGCGAGGTGTTCACCGCCCTGACACCTTGCGCGGGGAGACTTGTCACGTTTGTTTGTCCCGTGACACACGGGCTTCCCTAGTTTGGAACGGTGTCGCGTCCACCCACCAGCCCGCCACCCTGTAGAGCCTCATCGCAGCGCCGAGGAGGGCTGTCGGAGCGCAGTCGAGAGACTGGCCGGCAGGGCGAGGACCTGGCCGCCGCGCACTTCAGTCGCCTGGGCTTCACGATCCTGGCTCGCAACCTGCGCAGTGCTCAAGGCGAGATCGACCTGATCGCAGCCGACGAGTCGGTGATCGCGTTCGTCGAGGTGAAGACGACCAGGCTGAAGTCGCGAGGCGCCAACGGCATGACGCAGGCTCCCCTCGAACGACTGAGCGCTCGGCAGCGCCATCGCCTGCGGGGACTGGCGCTCGACTGGCTGCGGGAGCGTGCCGCCGGGTGCCCACGTGCGGAGACGATCCGCTTCGACGCGATCGGCGTGGTGATCGACGCACGCGGCGAGCTGCTCGCCTTGGAGCATGTCGAGAACGCCTGGTGAGAGCCGGACGCCCCGCGGCTAGAGGGCCAGCTGCTGGTAGGCCAGCGACTGGAAGGACATGCGGTGAAGCGGGGAGACGCCCTGGCGCTGGATTGCCTCGCGATGGGAGGGCGTGGAGTAGCCGACGTGCTCGGCAAAGCTCCAACCAGGGTGCTCGGCGTCGGCATGACGCATGAAGCGGTCGCGTGAGACCTTGGCGATGATCGAGGCGGCGGCGATCGCCGCGCTGGTCGCGTCGCCGTCGACGATCGCCCGCTGGGGACGACCGAAGTCGGGCACTGAGAAGCCGTCGATCAGGCACAGGACCTCGCCGTGGATCCCCTCGGTCACTCCTCGTGCGGCGTCGCTGAGGGCGGCGAGGTTGGTCTTGTGCAGCCCCCGCTCGTCGATTCCCCGAACGCAGCGCGAGACCACAACGACACGAGCAGCGGCGCGCATGACGAGCGGATAGAGCGCCTCGCGGGCCTCGTGGGTGTGCTGCTTTGAGTCGTTGAGCGCGCTGAGCAGCCGTAGCTCGCGGGTGGTGATGGCCTCGTAGTCGAACAGCACAGCGGCCGCCACCAGCGGACCGGCCAGACAGCCGCGACCGGCCTCGTCGGCGCCGGCGATCAGACGGTGCTCGAGTCGACGGTCGAAGGAGAACAGCCGCCTGCCGCTGCCACTGCGCCGCTTGGCGCGGCGGCGCGAACGTGCCGAGGCTCCCGAGCGGGGAGCCGCGACGACAGCCGCGCTAGAGGAAGCCGATTCGGTCAGGTGGCCAGTAGGTGAAGACAGCACCGCCGATGACCCATCCGGTGGGGACAGGGCCCCAGAACCTGCTGTCGTCGGATTCGCCACGGTTGTCCCCCATCATGAACCAGTGTCCGGGCGGAACCTTGATGGGTGTGGGGAAGTTGCACTCCTGACTCGAGCCGCAGGCGCGGATGTAGGAGTCCTTCTCGCGCTTGAATTCGCCTTTGCCGCCGACCTTGCGGAAGACGTGACCTTCGTGAATGTAGATTTCATCGCCGGGACCGCCGACGACGCGCTTGATGAAGTTCGTCCCCGTTTCCTCGCGCGGAACGGGCGAATCGCAGGCGGCGCCGTCGAGCTTGACGACGTGGGGAGTTGGTCCGCACTCCTCCTGCTCGGCCCCGACGGGCGGGTGGAAGACGAGGATCTCACCGACGTGGGGATCGCTGAAGTTCATGCCGATGCGGTTGACGAGCACCCGCTGACCCACCTGGAGAGTCGGTTCCATCGAGCCGCTCGGGATCCGGTAGGGCTTGATGATGACCGCCTGGATACCGAGGGCAAGCCCAAGGGCAACGGCGACGATCACGACCAGCTCCACAATGGAGCCGACCGTGGATTTCGACCGGTTACGGCCGAATTTCACGCTGGCGGGTCGCCGGCGTGAGCGCCCTGATCGGCGTCACCGGCATCGGGGGAGGGATCGTCCGCCTCAGCCGTGGCCTGGGACGCATCCTCCGTCTCGGGCTCGGCCTCCACTGCGGTGTCCACGACGGCCTCGTCGGCCGCTCCCCCCTGCTCAGGGCTCTCCTGCGGCGCGTCCTGCACCTGCTCGGATGCCTGCACGTCCTGCTCGACGGCGACCGCATCCTCAGCGGTCAGGCCCTCGGCATCGGTCGCCTCGGGTGGCTCGTGGAGCAGCCCTGGCTGGACGGCCTCCTCGGGGCCCGTGTAGCGACGCTCGCGGACGCGGGCACGCTTGCCAACCCGGTCGCGGAGGTAGTAGAGCTTGGCGCGCCGTACATCGCCGCGGGCCGCCAGCTCGATCTTCTCGATCTTCGGCGAGTGCAGCGGGAACATCCGCTCGACACCGACGCCGAAGGACTGCTTGCGGACCGTGAAGGTCTCGCGGGCACCATGACCCTGGCGCTTGATGACGACGCCCTCGAACACCTGCACACGGCGGCGCGTGCCCTCGATCACTTGGAAGTGGACCTTGACTCGATCACCCGGCGCGAAGCTCGGGACGCGGCGCAGTTGGGCGCGCTCGATTGTTGCGATGACGGTGCTCATGGAATAGGAAGTGCGCGTGGATCTGCCTGGTGAGCCCGAGGGTCTGCCCCGCGCGAGGAGCAATGGTAGCGAACGACGCCTGTGAGGCGCCCCACCGACGGGCGCTCAGCCTCCGGCACCCGGCAGCGCCCCGCCCGCGGCACCCCGCTCCCGACTCTGCTGCAGGCGCCATTGCTCGATCCGTTCGTGGTGGCCCGACAGCAGCACCTCCGGCACGCTCCAGCCCCGGTACTCGGCGGGACGGGTGTAGTGCGGGTACTCCGGGTTACCTTCGAGGGCCGCGCTGAAGGACTCCTCCTCGGCGGAGCGCTCATCGCCGAGAGCACCGGGGAGCCTTCGCAAGACCGCGTCGCAGAGCACCATCGCGGCTGGCTCGCCACCGCTGAGGACGTAGCGCCCGACGGAGACGACGTCGGAGACGAAGTGCTCGAAGATGCGCTCGTCGAAGCCCTCATAGCGACCGCACAGCAGCGTCAGCTCGGGCTCGGCGGCCAACTCGGTGACCAGTTGCTCGTCGAGCAGGCGCCCCCCGGGAGCGAGCGCGATCACACGCCGTCGCCTCGGGAGCTCGACCGGATCGACGCCGTAGCGGGCGCGCAGAGCGCTCTCGATGACATCGACTCGCAACACCATCCCCGCACCTCCACCGAAGGGCGTGTCGTCGACCTGGCCGCCCGTGAGGGGCGTGTGGCGGCGGAAGTCCACGTACTCCACCCGCGAGCCGGCCGCGACGACGTTCTCTACATGGCGCTGAGAGGAGAACCACTCGAACCACTGGGGGAACAGGGTGAAGACGTCGATGTTCACGCCTGCTCCTTGCCGGGCTTCGGCTCGTCCAGCCCGAGGAAGGCGAGGTCCACCTCGACCCGTTTGGCAGCTGGGTCGACGGACCTGACGGCAGCGCGAACCATCGGCACGAGCAGCGGCTGGCCTCCCTCGGGGCGCTGGACTTCGAGGGCCTCGCACGAAGGCAACTCGATCATCGCCTTGACGGTCCCGACCGTCCGCTCGCCGTCATGGACGGCGCAGCCCTCCAGTTCGTGGGCCCACCATTCGCCCTCCCCCAGCGCTGGAGCCAGGGCGGCGGGAACGGTCAGCTCCTGACCGCGCAGCGCCTCGGCCTGCTCGCGGCTCTCGACTCCCGACAGGCGCAGGATCGGACGCTGCTCGGTGCCGGCGCGCCTGACGACCGCCAATCGTTGCCCCGCCACCAACACCTCTCCCCCATCGATCAGCAGCCGAGGTCTCGGTCGGGTCACATAGAAGCTGCCGTCGAGCCCGTGGGCACGACCGACACGACCGGCCACCAACCCAGCGGCGCCCGCCTCGGTCGCCTGTCGAGGCTCCTCGTGTCCGCTCAATCGACGATGTCGACGAGCACGTGGCGGTCCTCGCCGGCTGCTGCGGCTTTGACGACGGAACGCAAGGCGTGGGCGGTACGCCCACCCCGGCCGATCACACGGCCGTAGTCGTCATCGCCGACGCACAGCTCGAGCACGACCGTCCCGTCGTCCTCCTCGAACTGCTCGACCGTAACGGCCTCGGGATCCTCGACGAGGCCTTCGGCCAGGTACTCCAGAAGCCGCTTGGGGTTCTCGCTGCTCATCTCGGCTCGGGCAGTCCGACCGGCCGCTAGCCGGTCCGGGTCTCGATGCCCTGGATGCGAAGCAGCTTGCGCACGGTGCCTGTGGGCTGGGCGCCGCGGGCCAGCCAGCTGCGGGCGCGCTCCTCGTCGAGCACGATCGTCGAAGGATCGGTCTGCGCGTTGTAATGGCCGATCGTCTCGATCACACGCCCGTCGCGGGGCGAGCGCTGGTCGGCGACGACAATGCGCCACCTCGGGTCCTTCTTGGCGCCCACTCGCGTGAGCCTCAGCCTGACTGCCACGTTTTCCTCTCTGCTGCGTACAAAGTCGGCGGACCGCATGGGTCCTGGCTGCAGAGCTTAGACGGTAAGCGCTCCGGGGACGGGTTTCGTCGTTGGTGCTCATTCCTTGCGCTCCTGACAGGACACTGCGCGCGGTTCGCACGACCGACGAAACCCGCCCCCTCCGCTTTGCCACTCAGCAGCCGCGCTCTGTGCCCGCTCGCGCTGTTCCGTTCCGCAGGCCGTCCTCCACCATCGCCGGTTCGGACCACGCGCCGCTGCCCCCGAGCGCTGGACGACCGCACCGAACGGTCCCGCGAAAGCGGAGGTCGTAAGGCTTGGGTCGCCCGTGCCGCGGCACCAGGACCGAGGCTCACAACCTGCAGCAGCACCGGCGACCCAAGCCTTACGACCGGAGCGCTACCGCGCGTTTCGCATCAACGCCCCGAAGTCCGGTGTCTTCCCCCGCCCGACCTGGCGCATCATCTTCCGCATCTGCCCGAACTGCTTGATCAGGCGGTTGACCTGCTGGACGTTGGTGCCCGAGCCGCGAGCGATCCGTAGGCGCCGGGAGCCGTTGACGATCTCCGGCTTGCGCCGCTCCTGGGGGGTCATCGAGAGGACGATCGCCTGGATCCGATCGAGCTCGCGTTCGTCGACCTTCATGTTCTGCAGTTGATGGCCGGCGAGGCCGGGGATCATGCCCAGGATCGAAGTCAGGGGGCCCATTTTGCGGACCATCTTCAGCTGGTCGAGGAAGTCGTCGAGGCCGAATTCGTTCTTGCGCAGCTTGCGCTCCATCGCTTGCGCATCGGCCTCGTCGAACTCCTTCTCGGCCTTCTCGATCAGGCTCATCACATCGCCCATGCCGAGGATCCGCTGAGACATGCGGTCGGGGTGGAAGCGCTCGAACTGGTCGAGCTTCTCACCCGTAGAGGCGAACAGGATCGGCTTGCCCGTCACGGCTTTGACGGACAGCGCGGCACCGCCGCGAGCGTCGCCGTCGAGCTTGCTCATCACGACGCCGTCGAACTGGACCGCCTCGGCGAAGCTCTGCGCGACGTTGACGGCATCCTGTCCCGTCATCGCGTCGACAACCAGCAGCACGTTGGTCGGTTTGACAGCATTCCTGATCCGGACCAGCTCGTCCATCAACTCCGCGTCGACGTGCAGGCGACCACTGGTGTCGACGATCAGGACGTCCTTGCCCTCTTCCCGCGCCTTCGCCAGCGCCCAGCCGGCGATCTCCACCGGGTCCTTGTCCGGGTGGGTGGGCTCTCTGAAATAGACAGTCGCGCCCGCCTGAGCACCAACCTTGACGAGCTGATCGACAGCCGCCGGGCGGTAGACGTCGCAGGCGGCCACCGCGACGGAGGAGGAGTGCTCCTCGCGCAGCCAGCGCGCCAGCTTCGCGGTGGCGGTCGTCTTCCCCGAGCCCTGAAGGCCCGCCATCAAGATCACCGTCGGCGGTTTCGGTGAGAAGCTCAGCCCCGCCGAGGCGCCGCCCATCAGCTCTGTGAGCTCCTCGCCGACGATCTTCACGACCTGCTGGCCGGGGTTCAGCTTGCCGATCACATCGGCGCCCAGGCAGCGCTCCTTCAGGTTCGTCGTGAACTCCCTGACGACCTTGAAGTTGACGTCAGCCTCCAGCAGCGCGAGGCGGATCTCGCGCATCGCCGCATCGACGTCCTGCTCGGTCAGGCTGCCGCGCTGGCGAACCTCGCCGAGCGTGCTCTGCAGTTTCTCGGCGAGCGAGTCGAACATCGCTTCATTCTCGCAGCCGTGACGCGGCGAGACGGCCCACGGGGCCGTTCACCGCATCAAGGCGCGGGCTCTAGCTCGAGTGGGGCTCCGGCGGCCCGGGCAACGACGCTGGCCCATCCCCGCTCTTCTTCGTCGCGCCCTTCAGCGCCGCGCCGATCCCGTCGAAGGCCTGGGCGAACTCAGAGGGGATCACGAACACCTTGTTGGCATCACCTTCGGCCAGTGACGGCAGCATCTTCAGGTATTCGTAGCTGAGCAGCTCGTGGTCGGGGCGGCCCTCGTGGATCGCCGTGAAGACCGTGTCGATCGCCTTGGCTTCGCCCTCGGCCTGCAGGATCGCCGCTTCCTTCTCGCCCTCTGCGCGCAGCACGGCACCCTGCTTGGCGCCTTCGGCCGTCAGGATCGCCGCCTGCTTCTCTCCTTCGGCCGTCAGGATCGCGGCGCGCCGGTCACGCTCGGCGCGCATCTGCTTCTCCATCGCGCTGCGGATATCCGGTGGCGGGTCGACCGACTTGATCTCGACTCGGTTGATCCTGATCCCCCACTTGCCGGTCGCCTCGTCGAGCACGACCCGCAGCTCCGTGTTGACGTTCTCGCGGGCCGTCAGGGTCGCCTCGAGCGTCAGCCCGCCGATCACGTTTCGCAGGGTCGTGACGGTCAGCTGCTCGATCGCCTGCAGCGGGTTGGCGATTTCATAGGTCGCCGAGCGCGGGTCGGTGATCGTGAAGTACAGGACCGTCTCGATGCCGACGACGACGTTGTCTTCGGTGATGACCGACTGCGGCGAGAAGTTCACGACCTGCTCCCGCAGATCCACGAGCGGGCGAACGCGCTCGATGAAGGGCGTGACGATCGTCAGGCCCGGCTCGAGGGTGCGGCTGTAGCGGCCCAAACGCTCGACCACCCCGGCCCGCGCCTGTGGGATCACCCGGATCGATCGTGCGGCAACGAACAGCAGAAACACGACGATCACTGCGATCACGATCAGACCGGCCATCGGCCACCTTCTCTTTCTCGAATAGTTCCGACCACAGGCTACCCGGCCGGGTCAGTGCATTACCAGCGCCGTCGCGCCCTTGATCTCGACGACCTCGACGTGCTCACCCGCCTCGATCACCTCGTCCTCGGAGTAGCTGCGGGCGGTCCACACCTCGCCGCCGTCGATCCGCACGCAGCCGACGCCCTCGTCGTTGGCAATCCGCTCGAGGACCGTCGCGCGGCGTCCGACCAGCGCCGCGGCGCCCGTCCTGATCGACGGCGGTAGGCGACGGTGACGGCGAGCGACGGGGCGCAGCGCGCCCATCACGACGACCGAGCTGGCGATGAACAGTGTGCCCGTCAGCAGGGCGCCGACGCCGAGCAGGCTGACCGCCGCCGCGATCCCAGCTCCGATCGCGAAGGGCAGCAGATAGAGGCCTCCGGTGTGCATCTCCCCGATGCCGAATGCACATGCAGCAACCAGCCAGAGGATCCAGACCATGTATGGAGGTTAGCTCTCCGCGATCAGTGCGCGTGCGAAGTCGTCGGGATCGAACGGGCGTAGATCCTCGACGGACTCACCGATCCCGATCAGCTTCACCGGCAGCTCCAGCTCCTTGGCGATCGCCAAGGCGATGCCGCCGCGGGCCGTCCCGTCGAGCTTCGTCAGCACCACACCAGTCACGCCGGCCGTCTCCGCGAACAGCCGCGCCTGCCTGAGTCCGTTCTGCCCCGTCGTCGCATCGAGCGTCAGCAAGGTCTCGTGGGGCGCCCCCTCGAGCTGGCGGGAGATCACCCGCCTGACCTTCGCAAGCTCCCCCATCAGGTCGTCCTGTGTGTGCAGGCGCCCGGCCGTGTCGATGATCACGACATCGACTCCCGACGCACGCGCTTGGCCAATCGCCTCGAAGGCGACGGCGCCCGGGTCGGAGCCCGCCGGCCCAGTCACGATCTCACAGCCTGCCCGCTCGGCCCAACCTTCCAGCTGCTCGGCGGCGGCCGCCCGGAAGGTGTCGGCGGCGCCCAGCAGGACGCTCGCTCCCAGCTCCTTCTGCAGGTGCCATGCGAGCTTGCCGATCGTCGTCGTCTTGCCCGTGCCGTTGACGCCGACAGCCATGATCACCGTCGGCTTGGCCGTCAGGTCGATGCGTGCGTCGCCCACCCGTGCCGTGTCGGCCAGCAGGCCGATCAGCCGCTCTGAGAGCTGCTCGCCGCCCTCTAGGCTGCCGTCGGCCGCTTCAGCCTCCAGCGTCGAGACGACCGACGCTGTCGTCGTCGCCCCAACGTCGGCCATGATCAAGGCCTCCTCGAGCCGTTCCCACGTTTGCTCGTCGAGCGTCCCGAACAGAGTCGCCTGGATCTCGGAGCCGAGCGCTTGGCGGGTCTTGCCCATGCTCTCCCGAAGGCGACGAAACAGGCCTTTGGGTTTCTCCGGCTGCTCGGCCTCCTCGCCGGCTACGGCGCTACCGGCCTCGCCGGTGATGAACAGCTCTCTCCATTCGCGTGGCACGGGCGGCGCGATGATACAGCGCCCGGGCGGGCGCTCAGGCCAGCGCGGCTACGGGAGCCGGCTCCTCAGAGCCCTCGCCGGACTCCTCCGCAGGCAGCCGACGCGAGAGCACCTTCGAGACACCGTCGCCCCCCATCGAGACCCCGAACAGCCAGTCGGCAGCCTCCATAGTGCGCTTCTGGTGGGTGATGACGATGAACTGGGCGCGCCCGGCGTAGCGGCGCAGCAGCGCCAGGAAGCGATCGAGGTTGAGGTCGTCGAGCGCTGCCTCGACCTCATCGAGGATGTAGAAGGGACAAGGTCGCGCCAAGAACACCGCGAACAGGAACGCCAGCGCCGTCATCGACTTCTCACCGCCGGAGAGCAGCGTCAGGCGCTTGCTCGACTTGCCCGCCGGAGTGATCTCGATCTCCACGCCCGGCAGCTGCTCCTCGGCCGGATCATCCGCCTGAGCCTCGGCCTCCGCCGCCGCCTCGATCTCCGCGTCGCGGTCCTCGCCGTCCTCCGATGCCGGGAGTGGCTGGCCGCCGAGCACCGGGCGCTGGGTCTGCTCGTCCTCGACCAGCCGCAGCCGCCCCGAGCCGCCCGGGAACACGTCGCCGACGAGCTCCTCGAAGTTGCGTGCGGCCGCCTGGAAGGTCTGCTCGAACGTCTCCTGGATCTGGCGATCGGTCTCTTTGATCAGCGTCCGCAACTCCCGCAGCGCCGTCTCCAGGTCGGCGCGCTGGCCCTCCAGCTCCTCGACATAGGCGAGCGCCTCCGAGTACTCGTCCTGAGCCAGCGGGTTGACCGGCCCGAGCTGCTCGCGGCGTCTCGTCAGACGCCCGACACGGCTCTCCAGCTCGCCGCGACGCTCGTCGTCCAGCGGCTCGCTCTCGATCTCCTCAGAGGGTTCCTCCAAGCCGAGGCGCTCGGCAACCGTCGCGCTCTCAAGCTCCGCCTCGGCGGCCTGGTCGCGCAGCCGCTGGGCGGCAACCTCTGACTCCGTCACCGCCTCCCCGGCGGTGCGCAGTGCGGCCTGCAACTGAGCCTCCTGGGCAGCGCACTCGCGCAGCCTGCCAGTCATCTCCTCGCCGGCTTCGCGGTCGGCGGCCAGCTCGGTCTCCAGTACGGCGACGCGCCCCTCGACCGCCTCTATGGCGAGGGCAATCGCGGCGCGCAGCCGCTCAGCCGCCGGCACCGCGGCTTGGTCCGCCTCGCGCTGGGCGCCGAGTCGCGTCAGCCTCGTCTGGCGGGTACGGCGCTGCTGGGCCAACTGGTCGGCCTGGCGACGCTCGGCGGCCAGCTCCCCTTCGATCTCTGCCTTGCGAACCGCCAGCGGTCCCTCGGCGGGCGCCGCCCGGCGGCGCTCCAGCAGCCACTCGCTACGCCTGACGGCCTCGGCAGCCTCGGCAGCGTCGCGCTGAGCTGCACGTAGCTCGTCCTCGGCGGCGCCACGCGCGGCTTCGGCGAGGCCCATCTGCTCCTGCGCGCGCTCGCCGGCCGCCTTCGCCTCCTGCTCGGCCTGGGCGGCCCGCTCGACCTCCGCGATCAGCCGGTCGCGGTCGTTGCGCCTGGCCAGCACCAGCTCGGTGCCACCCTCGCTGAGCTGGCGCACCTCCCCCGAGCGTGCGAACCAGACGCGTCCACGCTTGGTCGCGGCGATGCCCGTGAAGCTGTCAGGCAGCTCCTCCAGGCGCTCCACGACCCAGGCGTCGGCCAGCAGCCCGCCGGCGAGTTCCAGCACCTCCGGCGGTCCGTCGAGCAGCTCGATCAACCGCACGGCCCCCGGGGCCGGCGAGCCTTCATCGGCTTGGTTCAGATGCTCGCGCCCAGGCCTCGCGGCCAGCAGCGCGCTACCGCCCTCCGGCCCCGCCCGGTCGAGCAGCGCCTCCGCCCCCGGCACGTCAGCCACCAGCGAAGCGTCCAGTCGCCCGCCGAGCGCCGCCGCCAGGGCGAGCTCGTAGCCGTCCTTTACCCGCAACTCGGAGCTGAGCGGCCGTGGTCCGTCGGCGCCCTCCTCGGCGAGGCCGCGGTGGCTGCGCAGGAACTGGTTGGCAGCCGCCAGCTCTGCGCCGATCCGCGCCGACTCGCTTCGTGCGCCGTGTGCCTCGCGCTGTGCCGCCGCCAGAGCCTCGCGGGCCTGCTCGGCCTCCCCGTCAGCCTGCTCGCGGCGAGAGCGCGCCCGCTCGCTCAGCTCGCCGACCTGCTCGACGGCTTGGCGCTGCTCGGCCAGCTCGGCCTCCAGCTCGGTCAGCTCGATCTCCAGCTGCTCGGAGCGGCGCTCCTCGATCTCGGCCAGCTCGGCCTCGAGGGCCTCCAGGCGGCCCAGCTCACCGCTGTCGGGCGCCTGCGCGTCACGCTCGGCCTCGGCCGTGAGTTCCGCCAGCTCGGCCTCGACCCGCTCGATTCGCCGTGCCAGACGCTCAGCGTCAGAGCCGACCTGCTCGGCTCGCAGCGCCAGGCGCTCACGCGCGGAGCGGGCGCCGTACAGCCGACCGGACAGGGCATCGTGGCGCTCAGCACGCTCGGACAGCGCTCGCTCGGCCTCGCCACGGCGCGCCACGATCTGCTCCAGCGAGGATTCGATCGTTCCGCGCTCGGCCCGTGCAGCGGCGGCGCGTTCCTGGGCGCCACTGAGCTCGATACACCGTGCCCTCAGCATGTCCCTGAGCAGCTCCCAGCGCGCTTCGAGGATCTGGCGCTCGAGACGCTCGTGAAGCTCCGCGGCTTCGGCCTGGCGCTTGAGCGGCCGCAGCCGCGTCCGCGCCTCGCGCTCGATGTCGAGCGCCCGGTCCAAGTTCTCCTGGGTTTTCTCGAGCTTCAGCTGGGCGCGGCGGCGGCGCTTGCGATGCTTGCCCAGGCCCGCGGCCTCCTCGATCAGCAGCCGGCGGTCCTTCGCCTTGGAGGTCACGATCGCCTCGACACGGCCCTGCGAGATGACCGAATGCGTCTCCTTACCGAGACCCGTGTCGGAGAGCACCTCCAGCACGTCGGTGAGACGGCATTTGGCGCCGTTGAGCTTGTAACCGCCCTCGCCGTTGCGGTCCAGACGACGCACGATCGAGATCTCGCTTAGCGGTACGTCGACGGTCCCATCGGAGTTGTCGAGCACGATCTCGACCTCCGCAGCGCTGCGGGCCTGGACGCCACGCCCGCCGCCGAAGATCACGTCCTGCATCGACTGCCCGCGAACCGCCAGCGGCGACTGCTCGCCCATCGCCCACAGCACCGCGTCGGTGACGTTGGACTTGCCCGAGCCGTTGGGGCCGACGACGACGCTCACACCGGGCCCGAAGTCCAGGTGCGTGCGGTCGGGGAACGACTTGAAGCCGTTCAAGGTCAGCGACTTCAGCCGCATCGCGCCACCCCGCTCACGACGCCGCCAGCTTCTCGACCGCCATCCGCGCGGCCTCCTGCTCGGCGTGCTTCTTGCTCCTGCCTTTGCCGCTGCCGAGCTCGGTGCCGTCGACCATCGCCGCCACGGAGTAGATGCGCTCGTGCGGCGGTCCCTCCTCGCCGCGGACCTCGTAGCCGACCTCCTCGCCGCGCTGGGCGAGCAGCTCCTGAAGCGCCGACTTGAAGTCCACCGGGTTTGAGAGCGCGTCCTCGATCTCCGGTGCGAACGCCTCGACAACTGCTTCCGCCGTGCGCTCGTAGCCGGAATGTAGGTAGCAGGCCCCAATCACCGCCTCGATCACCGAAGCCAGGACACGCTCGGTCTCGACCAGCGCCGCAGCGCTCTCCCGCACTCCCTCCGGGGCAGCCGCCAGCAGCCGCTCGGGCAGCGACAGCCGCACCGCCACGGCGCGACAGGAGACCCCCGAGACGGCCTGCGCACGGATCTTCGTCAGCCGTCCCGCGCCGTAGCGCTCGGCCTCCAGGCGCGGGTACAGATAGGTGGTCACCGCCAGTGCCAGCACGCTGTCGCCGAGGAACGCCAAGCGCGTGTAGGAGTCGCCGCGGCGCTCGCTCCACGACGCGTGGGTGACGACCTGGCGCGCCAGGTCCTCCGGCAGCTCCTCCAGAAGTTCGGCCAGCAGCATCCTCAAACCCTCCGTCAGGCGTGCTCGGCATCGCCCGATGAGTCGTTCGCCAGCACGAAGTCCACGGCCGCTCCGACCGTCAGGATCTGGGCGGCCTGCTCGTCGGACATCTGCACCCCGTAGGTGTCCTCGAGCTCCTGCACGAGGGTGTAGAGGTCGAGCGAGTCGGCCTCGAGGTCCTCCTTGAAGCGGGTCGCCTCGGTGATCGCGGCGGCGTCGAGGTCGAGCTCGTCGGCGAGGTGCTCGGAGATCAGGCCGAGGACCTGCTCGCGGGTCAGTGAACTCATCGCCGCAGGCTAGCGTCCGTCGCGGACGCAGGAGAACGCCTGAGCGCGCCGACGGCCTCGAGCGCCGCACGGGTCTGCCCGACGATGTCAGCCTGGGCGCCGAGCCGTGCGCGGAGGATCGCCTGGGCGAAGCCGCCGCGGCTGAAACGCCCGTGGGGGACGACCCCGAGGCGGCGCAAGCCAAGCAGGTAGGCGCCGCCGTTGGCCTCCGGATCGATCTCCTCCCGCAGCCCCTGCAGGGAGCCGCGCAGCAGCGCCCCGCCGAGCTTTCCCCGTGTCGAGCCCATCGCCGCGTCGCGGATCGCGCGGAGCATCGTCTGCGAGACGCCCTCCATCAGCTTCAGGGAAATGTTGCCCGTCAGCCCGTCGGTGACGATCACATCGGCGACGCCGCTGACGAGATCGCCGCCCTCGACGTTGCCCACGAACTCGAACGCGTCGAGGGGCGAGTGGGCTCCGTTCATCCGCTCGCGCAGCTCCGCTCCCGTCTCGACCACCAGTGGGCCGCCACGGCCTGCCTCCTCGCCGTTCGAGAGCAGCCCCACGCGGGGACGCTCGACGCCGAGCACGATGCGGGCCAGTGCGGCGCCCATGAATGCGAACTGGACGAGGTGCTCGCGGCGGGCCTCGGCGCTGGCGCCGACGTCGAGCAGCGTCACGGGCCGGCCGGGCACGGGCAGCGGGATCGCCAGGGCCGGACGGTAGATGCCGCGGTCGCGCTTGATGTTGAAAGTGCCGGCGGCGAGCGCAGCGCCCGTCCCGCCGGCGCACACGAGCGCCTGGGCGCGACCGTCGGCGACGGCGCGGGCGGCCATCACGATCGAGGCCTCGGGGGTCGTGCGGGCGGCACTGACGGGGTCGGGGGCCTTGGCGATCGAGACCGGCGCATCGATCACCTCGACGCCGTCGGGTACGTCTCCGAGATCGGCTGCGGGGCCGAACAGCAGGACTCTCGCACCGCGCTGGGCAGCGATCGCCACTCCGGCCGCAACCTCCGCGGGACCCATGTCGGCGCCGTTGGCATCGACGGCGATCACCGGCTCAGCCGGCGAGGGTGTGCCGTTCACCGGCGATGACGGCATAGAGGACGGCGCCTCCTGCCTCACGAGCGACTAGTGGTCGTGCTCGTGATCGTGGTCGTGCCCGGTGGGCGCGACGATCTCACGACCGCCGTAGGTGCCGCAGACGGGGCAGACACGGTGCGGACGGCGAGGGCTGTGGCACTGCGGGCACGTGTTGAGCCCGGGCGGGGAGATCTTGTGCTGCGCCCGGCGCTTGGCGGTGCGACTGTGCGACTGCTTTTTCTTGGGGACGGCCATGCGGCCCAGAAGGGTACCAGCCCTCCGGTCAAGAACCCCGGGCTGCACCGCCGGCTCGCCGGGACAGGAGACTCCCGCTAGTCGAGCTTCAGCTCGCTCAGCTTGCTCCAGCGCGGATCCGGCGCCTGCTCGTGCGCGTGCTCGGGACCGGTCTCGTTGAGGTCGGCAGCGCAGATCGGGCAGAGGCCCGCACAGTCCTCACGGCAGAGGATCTTGGTGGGAACGGCCAGTGCCAGCGCATCATGGGCCCAGGCGGACAGGTCGAGCTTCTCATCGACCACATACGGGCTCTGAAGCTCCTCCCCTTCCCCGGGCCGGTCGACCTCGCGGGCGTCTACCTCGACGATCGGAGCGGCGGGCTTGAGGCAACGCATGCAGGGTCCGGTGAGTGCGGCGGAGAAGCTCAGGTGCAGGGCGTAGCCGCCGCCGGTCATGCGCGAGATCTCGAGCTTCACCGGGACCGCGGGCGGGCTGGGCTGGTAGGCCTCGCCGCCCAGCGTGAGGCCCTCGATCGGCACCTCGAACTCCAACCGGCGGCCCTCGCCGGGGGTCAGGCGCAGCGCCGCCAGGTCGAGATCGGGAGTGTTCGTGGCCATGGCATCCAGGCTAGCGAGGGACCAAAGCTCTGCTTGACTGGCGCCGATGTCCGCACCCACTCCACCTCCCGCTCAAGGTCGTGGCCGGTGGGCGCCGAGGACGCTGCTCGGGCGGGTCGCAGTCGACGTATCGTCGTTGCGCGACTCACGCGACTTCCGGCTGCTGACGCTGGGCAGCCTGATCACGAACCTCGGCACCCAGGCGACGCTCGTCGCATTGCCCTACCAGGTCTATGTGCAGACCCGCTCTCCTCTGCTCACGGGGCTGCTCGGCGCGGTCGAGCTGGCCCCCATCGTGACGATGTCGCTCTACGGAGGCGCGCTGGCGGACCGGGTGGACCGTCGCCGACTGCTGCTCGCCGACCAGATCGCTCTGGTCGTGGTGTCGGGCGGGCTGGCGGCCGGGGCGCTGGCCGGGCATCCGCCGCTCGGGCTGCTGTACGTGCTGGCCGGCACGCTGGCAGGCTTCAGCGCGATCCAGAACGTCGCCCGCAGCTCGATCGTGCCCAACGTCGTCAGCCCTGAGCGCCTGCGCGGCGCGCTCGCTCTGACGTTTGGCCTCTACCAGTTGACGATGGTGATCGGACCGTCGCTCGGCGGTGCGCTGATCGCGATCTTCGGCCTCGGCACCGCCTACGTGGTGGATGCCGTCAGTTGCCTCGGAATGGTCCTCGCGGTGCTCGCGATGAGCGCCCAGCCGCCACACGGAGAGCACGCCGCGGGCGAGTCGATTGCCGCCTCGATCCGCGACGGGCTGCGCTTCGTGCGATCCGAGAAGGCGCTGCTCGGGTCGTTCGGGATCGACCTCGCGGCAATGACCTTCGGGATGCCGCGGACGCTGTTCCCGGTTCTCTCGCTGACCGTCTACCACACGGGGGCAGCCGGCACGGGAGCCCTGTTCGCCTCGGTCTCGGCAGGAGCGACGGTAGCCGCGCTGAGCACCGGCTGGCTGACGCGGACCCGGCGGCTGGGGGTCGTGGTGATCTGGGCGGTGATGTGCTGGGGCGCCGCCATCGCGCTGGCCGGACTGGTGGACACTCTGTGGGCGGCGATGGCGCTGCTGGCCTTGGCGGGCGCAGCCGACTCGATCAGCGCCGTGTGCCGCTCGACGATCAACCAGACCGTCACGCCCGACGCGATGCGAGGCCGCATGTCGGCGGCCTTCTCACTGGTCGTGACGAGCGGCCCGCGCCTCGGCGACATCGAGTCGGGCACGATCGCCTCGATCTCCACGCCGCGCTTCTCGGTGCTCTCGGGCGGCGTCGGCTGCATCGTCTCGGCGCTGTTGCTCGTCCGCGCCTTCCCCGCCCTCGCCCGCTATGACGCCGAGCACGCGCTGCCGACGGTCGCGAGCGAGCCGGCCGCCGCCTGAAGCTCTGCCGCGCTTGGCGCTAGGCCAGGTCGCGCTTGAGGATCTTGCCGGTGGCGTTGCGAGGCAACTCGGACAGGAACACGACTTCGCGAGGCACCTTGTAGCGGGCGAGGTTGTGCTTGACGTAGTCCTTGATCGTCTCCTCGTCGAGCTCGGTGCCGTTGCGGGGGACCACGAACGCCTTCAGGCGCTGCCCGAACTCGGCGTCGGGCACGCCGACGACCGCAGCCTCCTCGATGTCGGCGTGATCTGAGAGCAGGTCCTCGACCTCGCGGGGGAACACGTTCTCGCCGCCGGAGACGATCATTTCGTCGTCGCGACCGTCGACGAACAGCCGCCCGTCGGAGTCCAGGTGCCCGACGTCCCCGGTGCTCATCAGCCCGTCGAGGATCTCCTTGTTGCCGCCGCCTGTGTAGCCGTCGAACATCATCTCGTTGCCGACGAAGATCCGGCCCGACTCGCCACGGGGGACCTCGCGCCCGGACTCGTCGAGCAGCTTCACGACGGTGCCGATCGGCGGGCTCCCGGCGGTGCCGGGAGCGGCGCGTAGGTCGGCGGGCGTCGCGATCGTCGCCCAGGCGACCTCGGTGGAGCCGTAGAGGTTGTAGAGCACCTCACCGAAGGCGTCCATCGCCCGCGTCGCCAGTTCGCCGGGGAGCGCGGAACCGCTGAGGGCGATCACGCGCAGCGCCCCGAGGTCGTAGCGGCCGATCGTCTCCGGCCCCAGATCCATGATCCGCTGGAGCATCACCGGCACGACGGCCAGCGCCGTCGCCCGCGTCTGGGCGACCGCCCGCAATGTCTCCTCGGGGTCGAAGCGGCGCCGCAGCACGAGCGTCGAGGCGAGCGGCAGCGCGAGTGTGAAGTGCGCGAAGCCCCAAGAGTGGAACATCGGCGCGGCGATCATCGTCGTCTGGCGGGCCTTCAGAGGAATCTTCGAGAACAGCGCCGCGGCGGGCCCGAGCGAGTCGGGCTCCTTGCGTGCGGCGCCCTTCGGTGTGCCCGTCGTCCCCGAGGTGAGGATCACGACGCTGCCCTTCTCGGCGGGCGGGCGCAGATCGGAGTCCGCGCCGCGGGCGATCAGGTCTTCAAGACGCGGGTCCGACCCGGGCGCCGCTGCTGTCGCGTCGGACTCGCACCAGGCGACAAAGCGCTTGCGCTCGGCCGCGCCCTCGGCGACGAGGTCGGCGAAGTCCTCGTCGTAGATGACCGCGGCGGCTTTCTCGCGCGCCAGCACGTCGGTGATTTGCGGTGCCGCGAAGGCGGTGTTCAGGTAGAGCGCCGTGGCACCGAGCTTCGAGCAGGCCACGGTCGCCTCGACGAAGCCTCGGTGGTTGCGGCACATGATCGCCACGCCGTCGCCTTCGCGGATGCCTGCCGCGCCCATTTCGCGGGCCAGGGCGTTGGTGCGTCCGTGCACCTCCGCGAAGGTCAGAGCGCCGCGCTCGTCGGTCAGCGCCAGCCGTTCGGGGTAGCGGATCGCCGCGCCGGTGTAGGCAGCGGCAGGGGTCGGTCCCCAGCGCCGCAGCGCCGCCAGCGAGCGGATCGCCTTGTCGGGACGGACGGGCTCGACCATGCCCGTGTCGAGCAGGGCCTTGACGACGCCCAGCCGTTCTCTGGCCGCGTTCAGATCCACGCTTCAGCAGTCCTGCACGGCGGTCGGCTCAGCCGACCTCGGCGGGCTCGTCCTTGCCCTGCAGCCGCTCGCGTCCACGCTGGACGGCGGCGATGAACTTCGAAAGGTTGACCTCGAGCGTGTTGAGGATCTCGTCGGCGTAGTCCTCGGCGCCGAGACGGATCTCGCGCTCGCGGGCGCGAGCGTCCTCGACGATGTCCTCGGCGGCGCGCTCGGCCTGTTTGGTGACCTCCTCGTCGCCGACGAGGCGCTCTTGGCGCTCACGGGCGTCCTTGATGATCCGCTCGGCCTCCTTCTTGGCCTCCGCGAGCATCTCCTGGCGCTCCTTGACGATCCAACGCGCCTGCTTGATCTCCTCGGGGATCGTCGCGCGCATCTGGTCGAGGATGTCGTAGATCTCCTCCTTGTCGACGCGGACCGTGTCGGTCATGGGCATCGTCTTGGCGTTGTGAACCAAGTCGTCGAGCTTGTCTATGAGGACTAGGACATCCATCGTTTAGGCACCTCCGCGGCGCTTCCTGCCGGCGTATCGCATGTCAGTTCGTCAGCGCTCCACCTGTTCCTGCAAGCGCTGGGCGACCTCCTCGGGGACGAGATCGTCGATCTTCCCCCCGAACGTGGCCAGCTCCTTGACGCCGCTGGATGACAGGAAACTGTACTGGGGGCTCGCCATCAGGTAGACGGACTCGATTTCCGGGTTCTGACGACGGTTGAGCTGGTTCATCTCCAGCTCGTACTCGAAGTCGGAGATCGCCCGAAGCCCCTTGATGATCGCGCGGGCGCCCTTCTCGTGAGCAAAGTCCACGACCAGCGTCGAGAACGGCTCGACGCGAACGTTGGGGAGGTCGGCGGTCGCGCGCTCGATGAAGCCGACGCGGTCCTCGATGCCGAAGATCGCCTGGCTCTTGCGGACCGAGCGGTTGACGACGGCGACGATCACTTCGTCATACAGCCCGGCGGCACGCCGGATCACGTCCAGGTGCCCGTTGGTCACGGGGTCGTAGCTACCCGGGCAGACGGCTATGGCGCTCGCGGATCTGGGCATCAGCTGGAGTGGATTGTGATGGAAGTGTCGCCGTAGCGGCGTTCGGTGAGGATCGGCAGCTCGAGGGCCAGCGGCGCACGCCGGTCGGCCTCGACCACGATGCGGGCGGCGGGAGCCAGCAGCGGCGGCAGCATCGCCGTCAGCTCCGGGCCCAACCTGGCGGCATCGCCGTAGGGGGGATCGATGAAGATCAGATCGTAGAACTCGCCGCCGCGCGATGCGGAGCGCAGGGCTGCCAATGCGTCGCCGCGACGGGGCTCGGCGCACTCGGGACCGAGCGCCAGCGCCTCGAGGTTCTCCTGCAGAGCCCGGCCGGCAGCGCCGTCACGCTCGACGAACACGACCCGCTCGGCGCCGCGTGAGAGAGCCTCAATGCCCAGCGCCCCGGTTCCGGCGAACAGGTCGAGCACCTTCAGGCCTCCGATCTCGCCGAGCATCGAGAACAGCGCCTCACGGACACGGTCGGAGGTCGGCCTGGTGCGTCGGCCCGGAGGGGCCTTGAGCCTGCGTCCCCCATGGCTGCCGGCGATCACGCGCATCGCCTCACCGTAGCCGCCGGGCGTCAGTTGACCCGATTACGCGGCGCCCTGATGCGTTCAGCCGGCCAGCGGCTCTGCCGCCGTCTCCCCGTAGCGACGCTCGAGCTCGGCACCGAGCAGGACGTGCTCGGGAGACCGCAAGGCCGGGTCGGAGGCGACGATCGTCTCCGCACGGGCGCGAGCCAGCTCCAGCAGCTCGGCGTCGGCGGGGAGCTGGGCGATGCGGAACTGGCCGACGCCCGACTGGCGGGTGCCTGTCAACTCGCCCTCGCTGCGCAGGGCCAAGTCGATGTCGGCAAGACGGAAGCCGTCGGAGTGCTCGACCAGCGCCCGCAGACGCGCAGCACCGGGTGGGCCGACGAGATAGCAGCTCGCCTCGTGCTCGCCACGACCGACGCGCCCGCGCAGCTGGTGAAGCTGTGAGATCCCGAAGCGCTCGGCGTTCTCGATCAGCATCACCGTCGCATTGGGGACGTCGATGCCGACCTCGATCACGGTCGTGGCGACGAGCACCTGGGCGGCGCCGGAGACGAATGTCTCCATCGCCTCCTGCTTCTCGCGCGGTCGCATGCCGCCGTGCAGCAGCGCCAGCTCATAGCCCGCCAGCTCGCCGGCGCGCAGCCGTGCGAGCTCGGCGGTTGCGGCGCGGAGGACCGAGCGCCCGTCGGCCCCGGCGGCGGCCTGGGCCCCCGCGCCCTCCTCGCCTGGCTGCTCCTCGATCAGCGGACAGACGACGAACGCCTGACGGCCGGCGGCGAGCTGGGCACGCAGGCGCTCGTAGGCTTCGGCGCGCTCCCCCTCGCCGGTGACCAGACGCGTGCGGATCGGCTTGCGCCCGCCCGGCAGCTCGTGGAGGGTGCTCGTCTCCAGGTCCCCGTAGCGGGCCAGCGAGAGCGTGCGGGGGATCGGCGTGGCGGTCATGTGCAGGGTGTGAACGGGGGTGCCCGAGCCGAGCGCCTCGCGCTGGGAGACCCCGAAGCGGTGCTGCTCGTCGATCACGGCAACGGCCAGCGAGCGGAACACGACGTCGGGCTCGATCAGGGCATGAGTGCCGATGAGCAGCGACAGCTCGCCGCTTGAGAGCTTCGCCAGCGTGTCGGCCCGCCGACGCGCCGGCGTCGATCCAGTCAGCAGCGCGGCGCTGATGGACTCGGCCCCGAGCAGCCGCTGGATCGTCGCGAAGTGCTGCTCGGCGAGCGTCTCGGTCGGAGCCATCATCGCCGCCTGGCAGCCGTGCTCGACGGCACGCAGCATCGCGTGGAGCGCGACGACAGTCTTGCCGCTACCCACCTCGCCCATCAGCAGCCTCTGCATCGGCCGCTCGTTCGCCAGATCGGCGTCGATCCGCTCGATCGTCCGGCGCTGGTCGCCCGTCAGGGTGAAGGGAAGGCCTTCGGCGAGCCAGCGAGCGGTCAGCGACGGCGGCTCGCTCAGCGCTATCGCCCCCGCGAGCTCGCCGCGGCGGGCGCGGCGGCGCAGGAACACGAGCTGGGTCAAAAGCAGCTCCTCGAAGGCGAGCCTGCGACGCGCCAGCTCGGCCTCGGCCCCTCCACGCGGGAAGTGCAGCGCCGCGAGCGCGGCCGCGCGGTCGGGCAGCCGCTCGCTGACCCTGGCGGCGGCGGAGAGGAACTCGATGACCTCATGAAGCTCGCCGCGGGCCTCGGCGACGAGCGTGAGGATCTGAGTCGAGGTGATCCCGTCGGCAGCGGGATAGTGGGCGACCGAGTCACCGGTCGGCTCGCCCGCCACGGCCTCTCCCGCGCCCGCGGGCGCCGGCGCGTGATGGCTCACGCCGAAACGGCCTTTGCCATCGGCCTTGCCGTGCAGAACCAGCCGCGTACCGGGCCGGTAGCGATCGACCAGCCAGGGCTGGTTGAAGAACGTCGCTCGCATCGTGCCTGTGGCGTCGAAGACGACGGCCTCGACGAGCGGGCGCATCCGGCGCTTGCGGACGGGGCGGGCTGAGATCGTCCGCACCTGGACAGTTACCGTCGCTTGCTCGCCGGCGCCGAGCGCGGCGACGGTGCGCGCCTCACGGCTGTCGCTCGGCAGGTGCTCGAGCAGCTGCCCGACGGTCTCCAGCCCGAGCGAGGCAAGGCCGGCACCGGCGCGCTTTCCGGGCGCCGTCAGGGTCCGCTCCAGGCGCGAGGGCCGGGGCCAGCGGATGGGTGCTCCGATCAGCTGCGCTTGGGGAATCGTCTCCCGGGAGGCGAACGCCCAGGGAGCTGCGGCGCCGGCGAGCGGCGCGTCGTTCACGGGAGCCTCGAGGGCCGGCCCTTGTGGCGCGCGCGCCGGCATCGGAGGGGCATGATGATCGTCGCGGCGGTCGTAACGACGGCTATCGGGCCGGTGCTGCGGGTGGTGTCACTCGGCTGCGAGCAGCCACCAGTAGGCGGGCTGGCCCCCGTGGCGCAGCTCGAGCTCGATCCCGGCGTCGAGGTCGATCTCGAGCTCGCCGAGCCCGATCGGCGTCTCCTCGCCGGCCAGGACGCTGATCAGCTCCGGCTGGGTGCCGTCCTCGCCAGGGGCGCTAAGCGCGCCCAGCACAGCCTGGAGGGTCGCCAGCGGCTCGCCCCAGGCGATCACCTCGTCGTCAACGAAGCCGACGGCCTCGCCGATCGTGAAGCGGTGCTGGGCGTCCTCGCGGGCCGCCGGCGCGACAGCGCCGGTACGAACCCGGGCGAGCGCCTCGCTCAGCGCTTGGGCGTTCTCCTCGACCGAGCGGTCGGGCGCGAGCGCCACGGCTGCCGCCAGGCCGGCCTGCTGGCTGGTGGTGGGCGCGACCAGCACCTGCTTGTCCGACAGTTGCGCGGCGTGCTCGGCGGCCATGATTACGTTGGCGCTGTTGGCGAGCACCACGACCTCCTCAGTGGGGACGTCGTGGATCGCCGCCAGCAGATCGTAGGTCGAGGGGTTCAGGGTGGGACCGCCGTCGATCGTGTGCACGCCGAGCTCGGCGAACATCTGCTGCAGCCCCTCGCCGCTGACGACCGCGACCGCGCCGCAGCGGGTCTCGCCGCCGCCGCCGGGAGCGGGCCGGAAGCCGTCGAGCGGGCGGGCGGGATTCGTGGGCGGGCCCGCCTCGGCGTCCTGGATCTCCGCGCCGGCCTGGACTGCAACGGGCGCGCCGAGACGCACGTCGCGCTCGGCGACCTGGGCGCGCATGTCGGCTACGTCCAGTCGTGAGACCTCGCCGACGCCGTCGAATAGCGCCGTCGCGCGCTCAGGGTCATCGGTGTGCAGATGGACCTTGAGTGTCGTCTGATCGCCGACGACCAGCACGGAGTCGCCGAGCGCCTCCAGCGGCTCGATGAAGCCGGCGGGGCTGAGACCGCTGCCGGTGACGGCGAAGTTGGTGCAGAAGCGGAACGTCCCGGAGCTGTGCTGAGGGTGGGTGATGCGAGCGGGCGCATAGTGGTCGAGCGGCGGCGGCTCCTCGCCTCGCAGGACCGCGACGACGCCGGCGAAGATGATCGTCAGGCCGTAGCCGCCGGCGTCGACCACGCCCGCCTCGCGCAGCGCAGCCAGCAGGTCGGGGCCGCGCTTGACGGAGTCCTGACCGGCCTGGACGGCGCTCTCCAGGGCCGCGGCAATCGCGTTGTCCTGAGCACTGGCCTCGGTGGTGGGATCGAGACGTGGGTTCTCGTCGGTGTGCGCCACGTCGCTTGCGATCTGATGGGCCATCTCGCGGGCGACAGTGAGGATCGTGCCCTCGGCCGGTTCCCTGACGGATGCGTACGCGCGGTCGGCGGCCTTCGCCAGCGCGGCGCCGATCAGCGTCGCGTCGATCAGCTGGCCAGGCCGTGAGACGAGCTCCTCGGCGGCGCCGCGGATCAGCTGGGAGAGGATCACGCCGGAGTTGCCGCGAGCGCCCAGCAGGGCGGCCCGGGCGACCGACTGGACGATCTCCTCACGGCCGATCTCGTCGATCGTGCGCGAGTCGTCGCTGCCCTGCAGGCGGTCCAGCTCCTCGAGCACAGCCCGCAGCGTCAGCGCCATGTTGTCGCCCGTGTCGCCGTCGGCGACGGGGAAGACGTTGAGGTCGTTGACCTCCTCGCGACGCGATTCGAGATGCGCAAGAGCACCGGCCACAGCAGCCCGGAATCGGACCAGATTCGTGTCGGTCACCGGCAAACGTCTATCAGCTTCCAGCAGGTACGGCCGGGTACCGGACAGATCTCAGCCAACCGAACTCTGGGCGCGGGCGAGTTCATCGGGCGCTCGGAACGCGCGTCGAGAGTGATCGAGGACGCCGACCACCCCCTTCGGGCGCGGCGCCCGCGCCGCCGATCGGGCCTACAGGGCCTTGGTGACCTTGCCGGCTTTGAGACAGCGCGTGCAGACGTAGACGCGCTTGGGTGCGGCGCCGACGAGGATCCTGACCTTCTGGAGGTTCGGATCGAAGCGCCGCTTGGTGGCGACCATCGAGTGGCTGCGGCTCTGGCCGAACGCAGGGCCCTTCCCGCAGCTGTGACATACCTTTGCCATCGCGGGAAGTCTAGCCGCTCGCGAGCTGCTGCCGCAGCGTCGCCATCCTCATCACGGCCTCGGCGGCGTGACGGCCCTGGTCGCGCTTGCCGCCGCCGGAGCGCGCGAGGGCCTGCTCCATGGTCGCGCAGGTCAGCACCCCGAAGGCGCAGGGCACCCCCGTCTGGAGGCTCACGTCCATCACGCCTCGGGCGGCCTCGGCGCAGACGAAGTCGTAGTGGTCGGTCTCGCCGCGGATCACCGCGCCGAGGCAGGCGACGCCAGCGAAGCGCCCGGAGCGTGCGGCGTAGTTGGCGGCGATCGGCAGCTCGAAGGCGCCGGGGACGTCGATGATCTCGATCTGCTCGACACCCTGCTCGGAGAAGGCGTCCCTGGCGCCCGCGATCAGACGCTCGGCGAGGTCTTCGTAGAAGCGGGCGACGACGATCGCGTAGCTCGCGCTCACGAGCGCTCGTCCTGCTCCTGGCCGGTGCCGCCGTCCTCGGGGCCGGCACGGCCGGTGCCGCGCAGCAGCTCCGCGTCGAGGTTCAGGCCCTGGTGGTGGAGCGTGTGACCCATCCGCTGGGCCTTCGTGCGCAGGTAGGCCTCGTTGTGCTCGTTGGGGGCGTGCTCGATCGGGATCTGAGCGGCGACGGACAGGCCGTAGCCCTCCAAGCCCCTGATCTTCTTCGGGTTGTTGGTCAGGATCCGGATCGATGAGAGGCCGAGGTCGACGAGGATCTGCGCGCCGATCCCGTAATCGCGCAGATCGGCCGGTAGGCCCAGGCGCTCATTGGCTTCGACGGTGTCGAGCCCCGACTCCTGGAGCTTGTACGCGCGGAGCTTGTTCAAGAGCCCGATGCCACGGCCCTCTTGGGAGAGGTACAGCAGCACGCCGCGGCCCTCGCGCTCGATCATCGACAGCGCCGATTCGAGCTGCTCGCCGCAGTCGCAGCGCAGCGAGTGGAAGACGTCGCCGGTCAGGCACTCGGAGTGGACCCGGACGAGGATGTCCTCCTCACCGGAGACCTCGCCCTTGACGAGCGCGACGTGGTGCTTGTCGTCGACCAGCGAGCGGTAGCCGACGGCCTCGAAGTCGCCGAAGGTGGTCGGGAGCGCCGTCGCGACGACCCGTTCGACCAGCTTGTCGTGGCGGCGGCGATAGGCGATCAGGTCGGCGACGGTGATCATGTTGAGCCCGTGGCGGGCGCAATAGTCGGTCAGTTCCGGCACTCGCGCCATCGTGCCGTCGTCGTTCATCACCTCGCAGATCACCCCGGCGGGGTTCAGTCCGGCCAGTCGTGCCAGGTCGACGGCCGCCTCGGTCTGCCCGGCGCGCTCCAGCACGCCCCCGCTGCGGCTCTTGAGCGGGAAGACGTGGCCTGGTTGGACGAGGTCGCGGGGACCGCTCTCGGGATCGATCGCGACCTGGATCGTGTGGGCTCGATCGTGGGCGGAGATGCCGGTCGTGACGCCCTCGCGGGCCTCGACTGAGACCGTGAAGGGAGTTTCGAAGGACGACTCGTTCTTGGCGGCCATCAGGTCGAGCCCCATCTCGTCGCAGCGCTCGGAGGTCAGCGACAGGCAGATCAGGCCCCGCCCCTCCTTGGCCATGAAGTTGATCGCCTCCGGCGTGGCGAACTGGGCCGCCATCGTCAGATCGCCCTCGTTCTCGCGGTCCTCGTCGTCGCAGACCACCACCATCTTGCCCTCGCGAATGTCCTCGATCGCCTGCTCGACCGTGGAGAAGGCGGAGCGCGTCTCTGTGCTCATGTGTGTGCTCCTAGGAGTCGCTCGACGTGCTTGGCCAGAACGTCGACCTCAATGTTGACCTTCGCGCCGGGCGCCAGCGCGCCGAGCGTCGTTCGATTGAGTGTCTCGGGGATCAGCGATACAGCGAAGCCCTCGTCGGTGAGCGCGCTGATCGTGAGGCTGACGCCGTCGACGGCGACCGAGCCCTTCTCAACCAGATAGCGGCCCAGGCCGGAGTCGAGGTCGATCTCGACGACTCTCGAGAAGCCCTCGGGGGTGATGGCCGCGACGGTGCCGAGCCCGTCGACGTGACCCTGGACGATGTGCCCACCGAGGCGGTCGGCCGGTCGCATCGGCAGCTCGAGGTTCACCGGCGATCCGCTGCGCAGCTCACCCAGCGAGGAGCTGCGAAGCGTCTGGAGCATCGCCTGGGCCTGGAAGCCCTCGACGTCGAGCGCGGTGGCGGTCAGACAGACGCCGTTGACGGCGATCGAGTCGCCCTCGCGCAGCTCTCCGGCGAGTCGCGTCTGGATCTTCAACGCGACGCCATCCGCGCCGTCGCTCAGCTCGCTGACACGGCCGAGGTCGGCGATCAGGCCCGTGAACATCTCACCACTCTCGCAGGCGCGCGGAGATCAACAGGTCCTCGCCGATGCTCTCGCAGCTCATCGTCATCGCCCGAACGGCCTCGGCGATGCGCTCCACCCCTTCTCCCTCGAGCGGGTCCCGTGCAGCGCTGCCGCCGAGCAGCATCGGCGCCAGGAACAGCCTGATTTCGTCGATCTCCTGGGCGTCGAGGAAGGCTCCGGCGAGGTGCGGTCCCCCCTCCAGCAGAATCGAGCTGACGCCGATCGCGCCGAGCTGGTCGAGCGCCGAACGGACCCTGGCGGGCTCGTTCTCGCCGGTTGCGAGGATCACCTGTACGCCGGCTGCTTCCAGCGCGTCGATGTCGGCGCGAGCGGCGGCTCGCGAGACGACGATGCTGAGCGGGATCTCGGTCGCGGCGACGGCCAGCTGGGAGGCCGGCGGCAACCGCGCCAGCGAGTCGAACACGACCCGGCGGGGCTGGGCGGCGGGCTCGGCGGGGGTCCCGTCGGGGCGCGCCGTCAGCTGCGGGTCGTCCGCCAGGGCGGTGCCAATCCCGACGACGACGGCGTCGACCGAGGCGCGCCAGCGGTGGGCGAGATCACGGCTCTCCTCGCCACTGATCCACTGCGAGTCGCCGGTGCGAGTGGCGACCTTCCCGTCGAGCGTCATCGCGGACTTGAACAGCACCCATGGCCGGCCTGTACGGGCATGCTTGCGGAAGGCCTGGTTGAGCAGGCGCGCGTCGCCGGCGATCTCCCCGCCGGCGACGAGCACCTCGACGCCCTCGTCGCGCAGGATGCCGAGGCCGCGACCGTTGGCCTTCTCGGTGGGATCGTCGGAGGCGACGACGACCCGGCGGATGCCGGCCTGCAAGATTGCGTCGGTGCAGGGCGGAGTCTTGCCCTCGTGACAGCAGGGTTCCAGCGACACGTAGAGGGTCGCGCCGTCGAGGTCGGCCAGCCCGCAGGCCTCGATCGCGTTGACCTCGGCGTGAGCGCCGCCGTAGCGCTGGTGCCACCCCTCCCCCAGCACCTCGCCGTCGCGGGCGACGACGGCCCCGACGACGGGGTTGGGCTTGACCGAGCCGAGGCCCCGGCGCGCGAGCTCGACGGTGCGAGAGAGGTGCTGCAGGTCTGTGTCGGTGCAACTCGTCATCTCAGAGCCAGGATAAAGCTCGCGGAGGGACCGCCCCGGGTAGCCCCCGAGGGGCGCCCGTCGAGCGTCAGCCGCCGCAGCGTCCCCCGTCGAGGCGGTAGACGGTCATCGCCGGGCCGGGACGCTCATAGGCCAGGGGGTAGTAGTCGAAGCTCCAGTCGAAGTTGAAAGAGACGGGGCTGGAGCCTGCGGAATAGGGCGAGGAGCGATGGACGACATGCCCCTGTTCGGCCAGCCGACGGTAGTAGGCGATCGCCAGCGGCACGGCCCTCGGGTCGGCTTCGGCACGGCCTGCCTCAGTCGACCCGGTGACGACCCAGCAGAAGCCGCTCCGCTCGTAGTAGTCGATCAGCGCCGGTGAGAGCGTTCGCACGTAGTTCTCGATTCCGACTTCGTGGCGTCCGGCCCGGTCGATCGTCCCCGCGGGCGTGATGAAGGAGTACAGCGAGGGCCACTTGCACCAGCGGTAGCGCGAGCCCGTCACGGTCGGGCAGCCGGGAGGGCTACCCGCTTCTTCGAAAGCCCACTGGTTCGGCGAGACGGGCTCGACGACGACCTTCGCGCCGCGAGGGATGTTGGCGACCATCCACTCGCGGGTCAGGGTGCGGGTGTCCGCTCGTGAGAGCGTCAGGCCGGAGTGGACGCTGTAGATGAGACCCTGGACAATCAGTGCAATTACCAGGACGGCCGCGTATGAGGCGGGCGGGATGCGGATCGGTCGCCCGCGGCCGGCCTCGAGCCCCAGCCACCAGCGACCGGTCGGCCTGCCGGTGGCGGGGCGGGAGAGCACCGCGAACGCCTGTACGGCCGCAAAAGCCGCGAGCAGGCAGAGGACCGGCAGGATCGGCATCAGCCAGCGCCCGAAGTACCGACCCTCGGTGCCCATGAACGCCAGGTAGAGCAGAGGTGTCGGCACCAGCACCCAGGCGGCACGACGGTCGCGAAAGCAGAGCACGACCACCCCGGCCAGCGCCGCCAGCGCCGGTACCCAGCCCAGGCCCCATGTCAGCGACCACAGGTAGTAGACGAGACCGCCGTCTTTGGGCGCCCCCAGCTTGCCCTGGGCTTCGGCCGACAGCGAGGACTGGTGGGCCAGTTCGCGATGGAAGCTCGAGTAGTCCAACAGCGAGTAGGGGTTGGCGACCAGGAACGCGGCGAGGGCGAGGACGAGCAGGATCGCGACTCCCGCGAGCGTCCTGGCGCGGCCTCCGGCCGTCGGTGTGCCGGGCTCCGTGCGGGACAGCTCCGCCGTGGGCGCCGAGTGGACGCCCTCGGAAGGTCCTGCCGCGGGCTCGGCGCGCCGAGCCGCCAACAGCCTCGCGATCACCGCCGCCAGGTAGGGCAGCAAGACGATTCCGGCGGTGTACTTGGTCGCGCAGGCAAGGCCCAGCCCGACGCCGGCAACCACGTGGTCGCGCAGACGGCCTTTGCGCAACACCCCGGCGCTGCCGAGCAGCGAGAGCGTCGCGGGAGCGAGCGTCGGCACGTCGTTGAGCGCCAAGTGGGCGTAGAAGACGGGCAGGAAGGCGACGGACTCGACGGCCGCCGCCAGCAACCCGGCGGCGCGGCCGAACAGCCGCGCGCCGGTCAGATAGAGCAGCCAGATCGCCAGCGTGCCGAGCAGCGCCGCCGCGACCCGCGCCAACGTGTAGAGATCTCCCGGATGGGTGGCGTAGGCGTGAACGACGCCGTGAGCGCCGCCGTAGGAGAGCGCGTAGAGGTAGTGCAGCAGGTAGGTGAAGGCCGGCGGGTTCGCGAAGTAGTGCGGGTTCAGCGTCCCTTCGCGGAACATTTCAACCGCATGAGGCACGAAGTGATCCGCCTCGTCGGCGTTGTAGGCGTAGGGCAGTCCCTGGCGGACTCCCCACAGTCGCAGCCCGAGGCCGCCCGCAAGCACGACGGCCAGCCCCAGCCAGACCCAACGGCGCCCATCGCCGAGCGTGGGTGACTCCTCGCGCGGAGGGCCCTCAGCAGTTGCCATATACCGCGTAGTAGCGGCTGGTGTAGATCCGCTTGAAGCCGCGCAGCGGTATCTGATCGCGGGGGTCGTCGCCGATGTCGACGATCGCCTCGAAGAAGATCGCGCTTCCGAGCGGGTAGACGGCGACGCTCCCGGCGGCGATCCGGTTCTCCAGAGCGTGCGAGCCGCGGCCGACGTCGGCCCGGGCCTGGCTGCGGGCGACGATGTCGTGCTGTCCGACGCTGTCGAGGATCCAGCGGGCGTCGGGGATCAGCTTGTTGTTGGGCAGCGAGACGAGTTTGCAGCGCCTGACCTGGGCGGCGACGGCGGGGTTGCGCAGCGCCGCGGCCAGACCGGTGTGGAATTCCTCGTGGTAGGCAAGCGTGTTGCGAAGGCTCGACAGGCTCAGGGTGGTGGCCGCTGAGGTCGCCCCGTAGGCGATCAGCGCGACCGCCCCGACGATCCAGACGCGACGTATCCAGCTGCCGGGTTCGAGCATCGCCCAGCCGCCGATGAAGACGGCGCAGAACAGCAGCAGGACGGTCGCGCCGCCGAGCAGATAGCGGTCGATGACCGAGGCGCCGACGACACCCTCGGCGAGGAACACCAGATACAGCAGCACCATCGAGACGAGCGGCACGATCGCCCTCCGTGGCGCCATCCACACGGCCAGCGGGACCCCGATCAGGGCGCCCAGCATCACGGGCAGCTTGTCGATCCGTTCCGTGAAGGTCCACAGCGAGGAGACGACCGCCGAGACGCCCTGGGTGCGTTCGAGTTCCTGGGCGAGACCGGCAGTGGCGGTCAGCGAGTAGAACGGGTTGCCGGTGACGATCGCGTCGAGGCACACCCAGATCACGGGCGCCGAGGCTGCAAGCACCAGGAACTTGAACCGCGTTCTGTTGCTCTCCCCCGGCAGGCACCACAGCCAATAGACACCGCTCAGCACCCAGGCGTCGGGACGCAGCAGGCCGGCTGCGGCGAGCGCCAGGAACACCGGCGTCCCACGGCGGGGACGTTCGACCTCCAGCACGATCGCCCAGACGATCAGGGCGACGTAGGAGATGTCCAGATAGCCCTGGGCGGCGAGGTTCTCGACGAAGAAACGGCTCAGCAGCAGCAGCGCCGCCAGCACCCCGACGACGGGACCGAAGCAGAGCCGTCCGAGCCGGTAGAGGCCACTGACGGCCGCGACGAAGGAGGCGATCGAGCCGAGCACCATCAGACGAGCGCCGCCGTCGCCGAAGATCGAGCAGAACATCCCGAAGGCGATCGCCAGGGGATGCTCGGTGGGCCCTCGATAGACGCGGAAGTCGGGAAGGTGGCCGTGCAGCAGGTCCCGGCCCCACAGCAGCGCGTAGAAGGAGTCGTAGGTCGGATAGGTCGGGAAGGCGAAATATCCGAGGATCGCGCCGGCGCAGAGCACCGCCAGGGCGATCACAGCCCAGCTCCATGGCGGCCGGGCGCTGAGCGCCGCCCACCTTCTCGAGCCCGGCGCCCGCCGGGTGGATATCGCGCTTTCCATCTAGCCTTGGACGTATGAGACCCGGCGCCGGCGCATGCGTCTGGGGTCGATCTGACACCTCACGCCAAGGCCATGACTGCGCTTTGGGATACTGCCGGGAGCCAAGTCTAGGCAAATCGACGGCCATGAAGCTCATCATCCAGATCCCCTGCTTCAACGAGGCGGAGCAGCTTCCGCAGACCCTTGGCGACCTCCCACGGGAGGTCGAGGGCTTCGATCGTGTCGAGTGGCTCGTGATCGACGACGGCTCGACGGATGAGACTGTCGCGGTCGCCCGCGCGCACGGCGTGGACCATTTGGTGCGGCTGACGAACAACAAGGGCCTGGCGGCGGGCTTCCAGGCGGGGATCGACACGGCGCTGAAGCTCGGCGCCGACGTGATCGTCAACACCGACGCCGACAACCAGTACTACGGACCCGACATCTCGCGTCTGGTCGCTCCGATCCTGGCGGGTGACGCCGACATGGTCGTGGGCGACAGGGAAGTAACCGGCATCGAGCACTTCTCACCGTTGAAGAAGTCGCTGCAGCGACTGGGCTCTTGGGTCGTCAGGCAGGCCTCCTCGACGTCCGTGCCCGACACGACCTCGGGCTTTCGCGCCTACAACCGCGAGGCGGCGATCGGGATGCTCGTGGTCTCGAAGTTCACCTACACCCTTGAGACGATCATCCAGGCGGGCAAGCTGCTGGTGGCGATCGATCACGTTCCTATCAGGACGAACCCGAAGACCCGCGAGTCGCGGCTGTTCCCCTCGATGAGCGCCTACGTGCGACGCAACGCCGTCTCGATCTTCCGGATCTACGCCCAGTACGAGCCACTGCGGATCTTCTGGAGCCTGGCGCTCTTGATGGGCCTCGCATCGGTCGCCGTCTGGACCCGCTTCGTCGTGGCCTACGCCGACGGCAACGGCAAGGGCCACGTGCAGTCGCTGATCCTCGGCGCCGTCCTGTTCATCGCGGCCGTCGTGCTGTGGGCGCTGGGCGTGATCGGCGATCTTCTGGCGGCCCAGCGGGTGATGACCCAGCGGACCTTCGAGCGGGTCAGGCGCATCGAGCTCCAGCTGGGCGTCGAGCCGACCCACTACGAACCGGGCCAGCTGCCCCAGCCCGGCGCCGGTGTCGGGCCGCGGGTCGGGCGCCCCGCGGGCGGCGAGGAATCCGAGCAGGAGGTCATGCGGCTGTGAGCGAGGTAACGGTCTCCTCCGACGGCATCGTCACGGGCAACACCTACGACAAGTACGGCTCCTCCAACCCTGTCGTCAAGCGCTTGATGGGAGCCTTCGAGGGGACGTTGCAGGAGCTGTTCGTGAGCGCCGCGCCGGCCTCGGTGCTCGACGTCGGCTGCGGCGAGGGCGTGCTGGTGCACCGTTGGGCCACCGAGCGCCCGGACGCCCGCTTCGTCGGCATCGACCTGGAGGAGGAGTCGATCCAGTCCGGCTGGGCGGAGCGCTCGGCGCCGAATCTCGACTACCGGGTGATGCAGGCCGAGAACCTTCCCTTCGACGACGGCGAGTTCGAGCTGGCGAGCGCGATCGAGGTGCTCGAGCACGTACCCGACCCGGCGCACACGGTCGCCGAGATGGCGCGCTGCGCCAACCGCCACCTGCTCGTCTCCGTTCCCCGCGAGCCGCTGTGGCGGATGCTGAACATGGCCCGCGGCGCCTATTGGGCGCAACTGGGCAACACCCCGGGGCATCTCAACCACTGGTCAAGGCGATCGTTCGTGAGCCTGCTGTCGCGTCATGGGGAGGTCATCGAGGTGCGCTCGCCCTTCCCCTGGACGATGTTGCTTGTCCGCCTCTAAGACCGAGGAGGGCGGGCGCTCATACGCCAGCGGCGCCCGGATCCTCTCGATCGGGATCGCCTCGACGGGGATCCTGACGTTCGGCTACTTCTCGATCGCCAGTCACGTGCTGGGAGGCGAGGCGGCCAAGCGCGTGGACCTCTTGTGGTCGGTGATGTTCGTGATCATCTCGGTGATCTACCGGCCGATCGAACAGCTGCTCTCGCGGACGATCGCGGGGCGCCGGGCGATGGGCCACTCCGAGCACTCGCTGCGCGTGCCGATGATGATCCAGGGGGGGTTCGCGCTGATCTTTCTGGCTCTGGCGCTGTCGCTGCATGGCCCGTTGCTGCGGGTCTTCGATCACGACCAGGCGCTCTACGACATCCTGATCGTCGGCACGCTCGCCTATGCCGCCAGCTACTTCGCGCGGGGCTGGCTCGCGGGCCACGAACGCTTCGCGCTGTTCGGGGGGCTGGTGCTGATGGAGTCGCTGTCGCGGATCTGCTTCGCGATCGCGGTCGCCGTCGGTATTACGAGCGGTCAGACGGCAGTGGCACTTGGGATGGCGGCGGCACCGTTCGTCTCGCTGGTGGTGGTGCCGGCAGCCTTCGCGCGGCAGTCCGCCGAGCGCGAGAGCCGACGGCTCGAGGCGCCGATCACGGTCGACGAGGCCGATGCGGCGCTGGCGGGGCCGGGGACCGAGGGTGTCCAGGAGACGGCCGCCCACGAGGACCTATCGCTGCGCCGCGGCGGCGGCTTCGCCGTGTGGGTCTCGGCGATCATGCTCTCCGAGCAGACGCTGCTGAACGCGGCCGTCCTGACGGTCGATGCGACTCAGAGCAACGGCAGCCTGGCAGGGATCGTCTTCAACATCCTGCTGATCGCCAGAGCGCCGCTGCAGCTGTTCCAGGCGATCCAGACATCGCTGCTGCCGCACCTGACGGGCCTGGAGGCGACCGAGGGCCATGAGGCGTTCGCCAAGGCGATCCGCGTGACGGTGCTGGCGATCACCGCCTTCGCGGCGCTCGTCGCGCTGGGCCTCTTGGCGATCGGACCGTTCGTCCTGCGCCACATCCTGTTCGGCCAGCAGTACTCATACGGGCGCGTCGGCCTTGCGCTGATCGGCGTGGGGATGGGACTGCACCTGATCTCCGGAGCTCTGAACCAGGCAGCGCTGGCGCGCGACCGGGCGCGCGCCGCCGCGGCCTGCTGGCTCGTGGCCGCCGTGGCATTCGTCGTGTGGATGGTGATCCCGGCGATCTCCGACCAGGTGCTGCGCGTCGAGATCGGCTACGCCGGTGCGACGGCGCTGCTGGCCGCCGCACTCGGGGCGCTGTACCGTCGTGGCGGGCAGCCGCTGACGGCGCCCAGCTGATCTCGAACCTGCCGGTTCTACGCTGGGCAGATGCCCGCCAACGCTGAGCCGAAGGCAAACCGCCCCCTCTCGAAGGGACTGGTCCTGCTGATGGCCGTCACCTGCGGGGCGGCGGTCGCGAACATCTACTACGCCCAGCCGCTGCTGAGCACGATCGGCCACGACTTCGGCGTCTCCGACGGCACGGCCGGACTGATCGTGACGGCCTCGCAGGTCGGCTATGCCGCGGGCCTGGTGTTGCTGGTGCCGCTCGGAGATCTGCTCGAGCGCCGTCGACTGATCACGCGGATCATGCTCGTGACGGTCCTGGCGCTCGCGGCCACCGCCGCGAGCCCCAGCCTGGCGCTGCTCGCCGCGGCGCTCGTGATCGTCGGGCTGACCTCCGTCGTCGCGCAGATCGTCGTGCCGATGGCGAGCACGCTCGCAGCCGAGCACGAGCGGGGGCGCGTCGTCGGCAATGTGATGAGCGGGCTGCTCGTCGGCATCCTGATCGCTCGCACCGCCAGCGGACTGATTGCACAGGCAGGTGGCTGGCGGCTGGTCTTCGCCGTCTCGGCGGCGCTGATGCTCGTCCTCTGCGCGGTTCTCCGTGCGCGCCTGCCCGAGGTCCACCCCACCGCTGAGATGTCCTACCGCGAGCTCCTGCGATCGGTTGGACGACTCGTGATCGAGCAGCCCACGTTGCGGGTGCGGATGGTCTACGGCGCCCTCGGCATGGGCCAGTTCAGCGTCCTCTGGACGACGATCGCCTTCCTGCTCTCCGGCGCGCCCTATCGCTACGGGGATGCGACGATCGGGCTGTTCGGGCTTGTGGGGCTCGCCGGTGCGTTGGCCGCGCAGGCGGCCGGGCGGCTCGCCGATCGCGGCCGGCATCACCGCTCGACCGGCTCCTTCTTCGTGGTGATGCTGATCTCGTGGCTCTTGATCGGCGCCGGGAGCACCTCGCTGGGCGCCCTGATCGCAGGGATCGCGATTCTGGATCTCGGCGTGCAGGGTGCGCAGATCACCAACCAGAGCGTCGTCTACGGCCTCGACCCCGCGGCTCGCAGCCGTCTCACGACCGCCTACATGACGGCCCTGTTCGCCTCGGCAGCAATCTTCTCCGCGCTCAGCTCGACGCTGTACGACGCGGCGGGATGGAGCGCGATCGCCACTCTCGGCGGTGCGCTCGCCGGTCTCGGGGTGCTGGTGTGGCTCGCAGAGCAGACGTTGCGCCGACGGCGCGGAGCGGGCGCAGGCGCCGAGATGGGCGCCGCCTCCCAGCCCTGATCCGGCGGCTCAGGAGCCGCTGAGCGAGGCGACGATCGCCTCGTAGGCCGCGGCGGGGTCGGATTCGCCGAAGACGGCCGACCCGGCGACGAACAGGTTCGCTCCGGCCTCACGGCAGCCAGGCGCGGTGGCGACGTCGATGCCTCCGTCGACCTCGACGGCGACGTCTTCGCCGAGCAGCGCTCGCAACCGCGGCAGCTTCTGCAGGGAATGCTCGATGAACGGCTGGCCGCCCCAGCCGGGGTTGACGGTCATGCAGAGCGCCAGGTCGATCTCCCCGGCGAGATCCGTCAACGCCTCGGCGGGAGTGCCCGGGTTGATCGCTACCCCAGCACAGGCGCCCTCGTCGCGGATCATGCTCGCGGTCCGGGCGAGATGGGGAGTGGCCTCGGCGTGGAAGGTCACGGAGTCCGCCCCGGCCTTGACGAACTCACTCGCGCTGCGCTCGGGCCGCTCGATCATCAGGTGCACGTCGAGCATCGCGCCGGCGCTGTGAACCTCATCGGCGAGCGCTCCGACAACGTTCGGCCCCATCGTGATCGGCGGCACGAAATGCCCGTCCATCACATCGACGTGGATGACCCTCGCCCCGGCCGCGAGAACATCTGCGACCTGCTCGCGCAACCGCCCGAAGTCGGCCGAGAGGATCGAGGGAGCGACCTGAACTCTTGAGAACAGCTCGCGAGCCCGCGTGGCCCCGGCATCGCTCATACGGCTTGGAGCATCGAGTCACCGCAGTTGTTGCACTTGAGGATCGCAGTCGTCGACATCCTCACGATCGTCGAGTGCTCGCCGCAGTTGGGGCAGACGGACGTCAGCTCGAAGCGGTGCAGGCAGTAGACGCAGCGGTAGCGGCCGGGAAGGTTGGTGGGTCGCAGCCAGGGCTCGCCGCAGTTGGGGCACTGGGGACCGAGGTCGATCGGAGCTCGTGCCGCCGCACCCGCGGCGGGCTGCTTCTCGTCGGCGTCCACGCTCAGCTCCGTCGCATCCGGGCGATGAAGAACCCCGCGGTGTCGTGACGGTGCGGCAGGGTCATCAGGGCGCCCCCGCCCTCGGGCATCCCCGGCGCGCGATCCGTCACAGGCGTGTTCATCGCGAAGTCGGGCATCTCGGCGGCGAGGTCGTCGATCGTGAATTCGGGGTGGGAATCGATGAAGGCGGCGATCAGCTGCTCGTTCTCAGTCGGTGAGATCGTGCAAGTAGAGTAGACAAGCAGACCTCCCGGACGTAGGGCTTTCGCGCCGCAGTCCAATATACGGAATTGATCCTCGCGCATCTGCCCGATCGCGGCGGGGCTCGCGCGCCAACGCAGGTCAGCTCTCGCCTGGAGCGTGCCGAGCCCTGAGCAGGGCGGATCGACGAGCACGCGGTCATAGCTCTCCCCTGCCCTGGGCTTGCGCGCATCGCCGAGCTCGACCTCGACGATGCCGGCGCGCATCCGATCGGCCGTCCGCTTGAGGCCCTGGGCGCGGCGAGCGCCGGACTCGACGGCGAGGACCCTCCCCTGGCCCTCCATCAGGGCCGCCAGGTGGGTGCTCTTGTTGCCGGGTGCCGCACAGAGGTCGAGGACCTGATCGCCGGGACGCGGACCGAGGACCCGTGCGACGAGCATCGCGGCGCGGGACTGGGCCGTGAAGGCGCCTTCCTGCCAGAGCTCGGAGCCGTGCACGTCGAACGGCTCCTCGACGATCAGCGCCTCGGGGATCCGCGGGTCGTTGCGCGTGCGGACGGGCAGCCGGGCAGCGAGCTCGGCCGGATCGCAGACGAGAGCATTGGCGCGAAGGGTCAGCTGGGCGGGCTCGTTGTCGCGCGCCATCAGCGCCCTGGCATCCTCGGCACCGAGGGCCTGCCACCAAAGCTCGGCGATCCACTCGGGATGGGAGTGGCGGACGGCCGCCTCCGCCGGGGTGGCTTCGCCGAGGCCACCGATCAGGCGCTCCTTGCCCTCGCGGGCGGCACGGCGCAGGACGGCGTTGACGAGGCCGTGGCCACCGCGCCCGGGGGTCTTGGCCAGCTCGACGCAGTCGGCCACGACGGCGTAGTCGGGCGAGCCGTCGAGGTAGAGCAGCTCGTAGAGGCCGAGCCGCAGGGAGGCGCGGACAGGCGGATCCAGGCGCTCGGGGGGCCGGCGGGCGAGCTTCGCGATCAGGTGGTCGCTGGTTCCGGCGCGCTGGACGGCGCCGTAGGTGAGGCGCATCGCCAGAGCGCGGTCGCGGGGATCAAGCTCTCGAGCCTCGGTCAGGAGGGCCTTCTCGGCATAGGCGCCGTCCTCGAAGACGCGACGCAGGACGCGGTGGGCGCAGACGCGGGCCGGCGCGACGGCGCTGCTTGAGGTGCTCGACATGACTGCCATGATCGGCTATCCGGTGCGGCTGACCGGAGCCGGGGAGAGAACGTCGGCCAGATCGGCCGCGAACCGATCGCTGTCGGTGGGCTCCAGAGCCGCCGTGGTGATGCGGATCGCGGGCGGGCCCGCGCCGAGTTTGTAGCGCGAGCCCGGGGCGACGACCCAGCCCCGTGCGAGCAGGGCGGACATCGTCGCGGCCTCGTCGCCGACCTCGACCCAGACGTTCAGACCCGAGGCAGCCTCGGCGCCGATCCCCCCAGCCCGCAGCGAGGAGATCAGGCGCCGGCGGCGTTCGGCATAGAGACCGGCCGCCCGTTCGATCCGGGCGGTCGTCTCAGGCCTGCCCCACAGCTCCGCCACGAGCCGCTGCAAGACGTGGCTGACCCAGCCGGGCCCGCAGAGCTGCCGGCCGCGGACGCGAGCGACGGTGGCCTGGTCGCCGGTGAGGATCGCCAAGCGCAGGTCGGGACCGAGCGCCTTGGCGACTGAGCGGGTCGCCGCCCAGCGCTCGCCGGCCCCGGCGAGCGTATGCAGGGGAGCGCCGGCGACGGGGCCGAGATGGTCGTCCTCGATCAGGATCACGCCGGGGTGGGCAGCCATGACCTCACGCAAGTCGGCGGCACGGGAGGCGTCGTGGGCGGCTCCCGTCGGGTTCTGACCGCGGGGCGTGACGACGACGGCACCCGCTCCGCGCCCCAGAGCTCCGCGCAGGGAGCCGGGCAGCATGCCCTTCTGGTCGATTGCGACTGGCTCGAGAATCAGGCCCTGCGCACGCAGGAGGTCGTAGAGAGCGGCGTAGCCAGGGCTCTCGACGGCGACGCGGTCGCCGGCGCGAAGCCAGGCCTGCAGGACCCGCTCGATCCCGTCGAGTGCGCCGCTGACCACGCAGAGGTGCTCGCGGGGCACTTCATCGGCCTCCAGCGCGCCGCGGGCGCGGTCGAGCAGGTCGGGCAGCTCGGGGGCTTCCCCATACAGGCGCACGGGCTGCTCGCAGCGCTTGAGCGCGGCCGCAAGATCGGGCAGCAGCCGCGGGTCTGGGTTGCCGCGGGAGAGGTCGCGGGCGCCCGCCGGGACGGGCATCGGGGTCGCCAGCGAGGACAGCGGTGGGCGCTCGCCGATTCGGGTGCCACGGCGCGGCTCGGTGACGACGACGCCGCGGCGGCGCAGCTCGGCCAGGGCCGCGGCGACGGTCGCGGGGCTGAGGCGGGCGGCGAGCGCCAAGCGCCTCACCGAGGGCAGCGGCTGGCCAGGGGCGAGCGACCCGTCGGCCACCGCCGCTTCCAGCTCGACGACGATTCCAGCCGCTGTCGAAGCGCCGATCGTGTACTGTTTTAGCTCAGACATCTAACTGTACTATTACAGATTTATTAGGAGGATGACGTGACGAGTGGCTCCGAACAGAGCGCCGTTGCCAGCCCCCCTTCGGAGCGGGTTCGCCTGCGCCGCAAGCGCGAACGGGGCAGTTATGAGCGCAAGACGATCGAGGCGATCCTCGACGAGGGCCTGATCGGCCACCTGGGGATCGTCGAGGACGGCCGGCCCCTGGTGATCCCGACGCTGCACGCCCGCCACGGCGACGTCGTCTACTGCCACGGCTCGACGGCGAGCCGCACGCTGAAGGCGCTGGCGGCAGGCGCACCCGCATGCCTGACTGTGTCGCTGATCGACGGCCTGGTGCTGGCGCGCTCGGCGATGCACCACTCGGCCAACTACCGCTCGGTGGTGCTGCTGGGCAAGGCCCGGCTCGTCGAGGATCCGGCCGAGCGGCTGCGGGGCTTCGAGGCGATCGTCGAACGGCTCGTCCCCGATCGCTGGCCGGAAGTGCGACAGCCGACGGAGAACGAGCTGAAGGCGACGGCGCTGCTCGCCTTCCCGGTCGATGAGGCCTCGGCGAAGATCCGCACGGGTCCGCCCGAGGACGATGAGGAGGACTACGCGCTGGACGTCTGGGCGGGGGTGATCCCCCTGTCGCTGAGCGCCGGCGTCCCGGTCGCCGACGAGCGCCTGGCGGCGGGGACTCCGGTTCCCGCGCACGTCTCGGGTTACCGCAGGGGCAGGCCGTGACCGCGAAGATAGGCGTCAGTGGGCATCGGACGTCCGCCCGGGGGCTGGACTTCCAGCAGCTCCAGGGCCCCGGGGTCGCAGCCGAGCAGCAGACGCCCTTCATGCTCGGCCAGCTCGCCCACTGAGGGCTCGGCGCCGAGCTCTGAGGGGAGCGCGGCGCGGATCACGCCGAGCATGCTCTCGCCCTGGAGGCCCAGCCGGGCGCCGATGTGGGGGTGCAGGGCCCTGACGGTCCGCTCCAGCTCGACGGCCGGGCGCGCGGGGTCGAGCAGGCGGTCGGCGGGACCGATCTTCTCCGCGTAGGTGATGTCGGCGGAGTTCTGCTCGCGAAACGGCGGCGACTCCGCCAGGGCTCGCACGAGCAGCTCGCCGCCCAGCTCGCGCAGACGCCCGGCGAGGCTGCCGTAGGTGTCCTCGGGTCCGATTGGCTCCTCCCCGGTCAGGCAGACGGGCCCCTCGTCGAGACCGGCGGTGAGGCGCATGATGGCGACGCCGGTGCGATCGTCGCCGGCCATGATCGCGCGCTCGACGGGGGCGGCGCCTCGCCAGCGGGGCAGCAGTGAGGGGTGCACGTTGAGGATCTCCTGGGCGGACAGCAGGGGCTCGGAGATGAGGGCGCCGAACGCGCAGACGATAACCGTCGGCGGCCCCTCCCCACCGGCGGCGGCGCGTCCGATCGTCGCTATTGCCTCGGGGTCGTTGACCCGCTCGGGCTGGGCCAGATCCAGACCGAGCGCGCGAGCCGTGTCGGCGACCGGTGGGCTCGACAGGCGCCGGCCGCGGCCGCTGGGCCGGTCGGGCCGAGTGACGACGAGAGACGGCCGATGAGCGGGCTCGCGAGCGAGCCGTTCGAGAATCGCGGCGGCGAAGTCGGAGGTGCCGAGGTAGACGACGCTCAAGGGCGCAGACCGGCGCCGCTCAGGCGGCGCTCGGAGCCCTCTGGGCTTCGCGCATCGCCCGCATCGCTTCCTTGCGTGCTTCCTTGGAGATGCGATCCAGCACGAGGACACCATCGAGATGGTCGATCTCGTGTTGGATCACGCGGGCCTCGAGCCCCTCGGCCTCAACCTCGACCCGCTTGCCGCCGGCGTCGCGCGCGCGGACCTTGACAGCAGCGGCGCGCTCGACCTCGACGTGGACGCCGGGAAGGCTGAGGCAGCCCTCCTCGCCGATCTCGCGCTCCTCGCTCTCCCATTCGATCTCGGGGTTGACGAGCACCGTCAGGGGATCGTCGACGTAGGCCTGGTAGACGAGCACGCGGTGCAGGATGCCGAGCTGAGTGGCGGCGAGACCGACGCCGAGAGCGTCGTGCATCAGGCGGCCCATGCTCTCGGTCTCCTGGAGGAGATCGTCGTCGAATCGCTCGACGGGGACGGCGACAGCGCGCAGGACGGGGTCGCCAAACTTACGGACCAGCCGCAGTGCGGCGTCGCGGCGCGCGCGGGTCTCCGGATCGAGCTCCTCGACGGGTTTGGAGCCGCCTTCGGACTCGACCTCGACGTCGCCTTCCAGCGAGGCAGGCTCGGTCTCGGTGAGGGTCCTCTCCTCGTCGCTCATCGGCCTGAGTCTAGAAAGCGGCTGGCCTCGGTGCCACCTCGCTCGGCGCGAGACTCAGCCACGGTGCCGGAGCGTCGCCGTCGCCACGCTCGAGTGGCTCCCGCCTGCTGGGTCATGAGCGACGATCGTGACCTTTACGCGTAGCTGGCGCCTGCGCTTGAGCAGCGCCCGCGCTCTGGCGCTCAGATGCAATCTGATCGCGACGGTGTGACCGCCGGACACGCGGAAGGACCCGGTGGCGAGTGTCAGCACTCTCGCCCGGCGCCTTGTGCTCACGGCACCAATGGTCTGCAGGGTGACGCTGCCCGCACAGCTCGTCTCGCCGGACGGACAACTGATCTTCACCGTCACGCTTCCACCTGGACCGACCTTCAGAACCACCGCGGCCAACGTGGCATCCGGGACCGCCGATTTGCTCGATGCGTGGAACGCCGAGACTCCACTCGCCACGACCGGAGCTGCGACCGCGACCGGCGTGGTGACGCTGGCGCTGACGCCATAGACGTCCGTGATCGTGAGCGTCACCGTGTAGTTGCCACCAGCCGGGTAGGCATGGCTCGCGACGGGCCCACTCGAGGCCGGGGTGCCGTCACCCCAGCTCCAGACGTAGTCGGCGACCGCACCATCCGGATAAGGATCGCTGGGATCCACAGCGCTGAAAGTGCTGGGCACACCGGCGTTCCCGGCTGCAGGGCCGGAGATCGACGCACTTGGAAGCAATGGCTCGAACAGAGCGAGCGAGCTCGGCGACCCGACCCCGGAGGGACCGTCGAACCCGGGCGCGGCGTGGCAGGCCGTCGTGCCTTCGCAGAAGCCGTTGCCGCCCGCGGAAACGTCGAACACGCCAGGGCCGCCCAGATGGCCGTAGAGCGTGAGCGCAGGGTAGGGGACGCCACCGGAGCCGCCCGCGAGGGCATACATGGCGGCGATCAGGGGCGAGGACAGCGAGGTGCCGCCGATCACGGCCCAGCCTTCCTTGCCGACCTCTTGCTCGCATCTCGGTCCGCAGTCGTAGCTCTCATAGATGCTGAAGCCGGTTGCGGGATCGCCGACCGCCGCCACGTCGGCGTCGAGCCGGGTGCCGCCACATCCGGAAGCGAGGTAGCCGGGCGTGTCCAGCTGCCAGCGTTCGGCCGCGAAGAAGATGCTGCAGCCACCGCCGCTGTCGTCCCAGACCGTCTCGCTTTCGCGGTTGCCGCTTTCGTCCAGTTCCAAAGTCGTGCCGCCGACCGCCACGACCGTGGGCAGCGAGGCGGGAAAGTTGGGGCGTTCCGGCGGCTTCGACGCCAACCAGCTGTCGAAGCCTTCGTCGCCCGTTGAGGCGGTGATCACCACGCCAGGATGGTTGTAGGCGCTCTGGACTTCCGCGCCCTCAGCGCCCGCGTAGGAGTTCGTGATCTCGTTCGCGCCGAGCGCGACGGCCTCGTTCTCGGCTGCGGCGAGGTTGACGAACCCGTTGTCTTTCGCCTCGACGAGCAGCACTTTGCAGCTCGCGCACACGGAGTGGACCGTCTCGACGTCGAGCGCCTCCTCCACCGACCAGCCGGTCGTGTCGGCCACAGGAAGCGAGAACCGCGAGCCGGTCTGACCGACCTTGCGGAAGCAGCCGTCGGCTTCATTGCAGGGCGGCAGCCCATACTGCGCATCGAACGTTTCGAGGTCCGCGGCGATCGTCGGATCGTCGAACGCGTCGACGATCGCAACGGTCTGACCGGTACCGCCGGCAAGCGGGTCGTATCCGTAGGCGCTCCCGAGCTCGGCGGGCGTCAGGCCGCTGCCGGGACCGGCGTTCGCAGCGCCGGCGCGCAGCGTGAAGGGCGTGACGCCCTTTGCGTCCGCTTCAGTGGCTGGGACCTGGGTGCGGACGAGCGCGAGGCAGGCCGCGCGGTGCGGCTTCGGAAGCGCACAGGCCGAACGGATCCGTGCGTAGGCCCTTCGACCAGGCTGCTTGGCGACGGCGATGGACGGACCGCAGGCAACGCTGACGATCAGCGCGCTCGCAATCGTCGCGAGCCATGCGTTCCTGGGCACCCGTGGGCGCGTCTGGTCTGAATCCGTTCTCAAGGCGTCCCCTCCAGGAGCCCACGAGCCCGGGGCTCCCGGCTCGGCCGGCGGGAACGTACCAGATGCGCGAATCCGCGACAAACCCTGCGAGTAGCCGCGCCAGGCCAGGTCCGGCGCCCGGCTACTGGGGATCGACGTCCACGCTGAAGCTCACTCCGGAGTGGCGGCGGTCAGCGGCGACGGCGGCGACAACTTCCCCGCAGGCGGCCACGGCGTCGCGACGGCTGAGCGCCTTCACGACGAGCACCTGACGCTCGCGCCCACGCAGTCGAAACAGTGAGGCTGGACCGAGCACGACCGGCTCGCCGGGCTCTCTTGGATCGCCTCCGTGGCGCTCCGCCAGCCCCGTCAGCAGCTGCTCGCGCACCTCGAGAGCGGCTTGCCGTGCGGCGGGCGCCTGCTCAGCGGAAAGGACGATCCTGATCAGATGGGCGAAGGGCGGGTAGCCGAGCGCCCGGCGTCGGTCGAGCTCCTCGGATAGAAAGCCCTGGCTGTCGTGGCGGGCGGCATAGCGGATCGCACGGGCTTCGGGGGCGATCGTCTGCACGAGCACACTCCCCTGGCTGCCACGCCCGGCGCGCCCGGCGAGCTGGGCGACCAGCGCGAAGGTCCGCTCCTCGGCGCGGAAGTCGGGGAAGCGCAGCGTCGCGTCGGCGTCGAGCACGACGCCCAGGGTGACGTCGGGGAAGTCGTGGCCCTTGGCGACCATCTGGGTTCCGATCAGGACGCCGCTCGCGGCGGCCTGGAACGCGGCCAGGACCGCTCCGGGCTCGGCCTCGGCGCCGCCGCCCAGCACGTCGGCGTCGAGCCGGAAGACCGGAAAGCCGCCGTCGTCGAGGATCTCCGCCAGGTCGTGGGCGAGCCGCTCGGTGCCCGCGCCGTGACGAGCGACGGATGTGGAGGCACAGTCGGGACAACGCGAAGGCGTGCGCTCGCGATGCCCACAGTGGTGGCATGCCACGTATCCGCCTGCCCTGTGCAGGACGAGAGCGACGTCGCAGTCGGGGCAGCTCCAGACCCGCCCGCACTCGCGGCACGACATGAAGTTCGACCAGCCCCTGCGGTTGAGCAGGACGATCGCCTTGCCACCCTCGTCGCGGACCTGGGCCAGCGCGGCCGCGGTGACGGGGTGCAGGCCCGCGCGCTGGCCGCGCATATCGAGGATCTGCACGGGTGGCAGCGGCCGCCCGTCGACACGGCTCGGCAACGAGAGGGCTGGCATCCGGCTGATGCTCTCCGGTCGCGGCGTGGCGCTGCCGGCAAGCAGCAGCGCGCCGCTGCGCGAGGCGCGCTCGGCGGCGACGTCGCGGGCGTCATAGCGGGGATCGCCTTCGTGCTTGTAGGAGGAATCGTGCTCCTCGTCGAGCACGATCAGGCCGAGATCTGAGACTGGTGCGAACACCGCCGAGCGGGGACCGACGCAAACACGGGCCTCGCCCTCGCGCAGCCGCCGCCACTGCTCGTAGCGCTGGCCCGGAGTCAGGCGCGAGTGCAGGACGGCGACCGTCTCCCCGAAGCGCTCGATGAAGCGCGCGACGATCTGCGGCGTCAGCGCGATCTCGGGCACGAGCACGATCGCCCCTCTGCCCTGCTCCAGCGCCGCGGACGCCGCCCGCAGGTAGATCTCGGTCTTGCCCGAGCCGGTCACACCATGCAGGAGCATCTGGCGCGCCCCGCGGGAGCCGATCGCCTCCAGCAGCGGCGCCAGCACTCCGCGCTGATCGGCGGAGAGCTCAGGCGGGCCGGACCTGGAGATGCCGACGGAGGTGTGGCTGGGCGCCGCGACCGCTCGGCGCCGGCGGCCGCTCAGCCTGCGGGCAGCACCGGGCGGAAGCACCAAGCTGAGCGCCCTCGCGAAGGTCGAGCAGTACTCGGCGGCGATCCATTCGGCCAGCCCGATCAGCTCCGCCGGGACGCCGAGCTCGAGCGCTCGGACCGGCTCGAGCAGCTTCTCGACGGGAACCTCGGTGCGCTCGCTCAAGCCGACAACCACGCCGAGGATCTGGCGATTACCGAACGGCACGACCAGCATCGAGCCGATCTCAACCTCGCCGCGCAGCTCCTCGCCGAGCAGGTAGTCGAACGGTCCGCGCAGCGCCCGGGCGGTCGTGATCGGCTCCACCCGGGCGATCGCCGGGGACGTATTCGGCGCAGGGGAGGGTTGGATCGGGGCGGAGACTCCCACCACCCCGACCCTAGAGGGCGCCGCGGTCAGAGACCGGCGGCGGTGCGCAGCGCCTGGGCCTTGTCCGTCCGCTCCCAGGTGAAGTCGTCATCGTCGCGCCCGAAGTGACCGTAGGCCGCGGTCTTCTGATAGATCGGCCGGTGCAGGTTGAGCTCCTCGCGGAACGCTCCCGGGCGTAGGTCGAAGACGTCGTCGACGGCCTTGGCGATCTGGCCCCGGGTGCGGCCCTCCTGCTCGGTGCCGAAGGTCTCGACCATCACCGACACGGGATGGGCGAGACCGATCGCGTAGGCGACCTGGACTTCGGCGCGTTCGGCCAGACCCGCGGCGACGATGTTCTTGGCGACCCACCGCGCCGCATAGGCGGCGGAGCGGTCGACCTTGGAGGGGTCCTTGCCGGAGAAGGCACCGCCGCCATGGCGCGCCATGCCGCCGTAGGTGTCGACGATGATCTTGCGGCCCGTCAGGCCGGCGTCGCCGACGGGGCCGCCGATCACGAAGCGGCCGGTAGGGTTGACGAGGAAGTTGCGGCGCAGCTTGGCGGCGTCGTAGAGGTCGTCGGGCAGGATCGGCTGGACGACGTGCTCCCAGAGGTCGTCGGGGATCAGCGCCTCAGCGCCCTCGGCGTGCTGAGTGGAGATCAAGAGCTTCTCGATCTCGACGGGCTTGCCGTCGACGTAGCGAACGCTGACCTGTGTCTTGCCGTCCGGGCGCAGATAGCTGAGCGTGTCCGCCTTGCGCACGGCTGCCAGGCGCTCGGCGAGGCGGTGGGCCAGGGAGATCGGCAGCGGCATCAGCGCATCGGTCTCGTTGGAGGCGTAGCCGAACATCATTCCCTGATCGCCCGCACCGGCGACGTCGAGCTCGTCCTCGTCGCTTGCGTCGGTCCGCGCCTCATAGGCCTTGTCGACTCCCTGGGCGATGTCCGGGGACTGCTTGTCGATCGCGTTCAGGACGGCGCAAGAGTCCGCGGAGAAGCCGAGGTCGGCGTCGGTGTAGCCGATCTTGCGAACCGTCTCGCGAGCGATCTCCTGGATGTCGACGTAGGTGTCGGTGGAGATCTCGCCGGAGACGACGATCAGGCCGGTGTTGACGAGCGTCTCGCAGGCGACGCGGCCGTAGGGATCGTCTTTGAGGACGGCGTCGAGCACCCCGTCGGAGATCTGATCTGCGATCTTGTCGGGGTGTCCCTCGGTGACCGACTCGGACGTGAACAGGAACTCGTTTTCTGAAGGCTCAGTCATGGCGGGGTGTGGTCAGCTCCGGTGTCGGGGGGCAGGGGCCGCGCCGGCGGGCATGCCGGGGGCTTTGGGAAGCCCGGAAGTCTATGCGGCTCGGGCGCGGCCGCGCTGGCCGCGCTCGACGAAGTCGATGATCAAAGGGATTCCGTCCATCGAGTAACGGGCCCTGAGGCGGTTCTCGAGGTAGTAGGCGTAGTCGCGCGTGACGCGCCCGCGAGAGTTGACCTGGATCGCGAAGCGGGGCGGGCGCTGGCCGATCTGGGCCATGTAGATCAGCTTCAGCCGGTGCCCATCCGCTCCACGCCGCGAGCCGACGGGCGGCTGGCGGGCCTGCGTTGCCTCCGAGAGGAAGCGGTTGAGCTCCGGCGTGGGAATCCGGCCGGCCATCCTGTCGCCCAACTCGATCGCTTCGTTGAGCAGCCGCGGGACGTGGCGACCTGTCTTGGCGCTGACCGTCAGGACCCGCGGGCGCAGACGGAGCTTCGAGGCGACCCTCCCACGCTCGTGGTCGAGATCGAGCAGAACCGGCTGATCGGCATCGGCGTCCCCGCCCTGAAGGTCCCACTTGTTGAGGACGATCGCGGTCGCACAGCCGGCCTTCATCGCCAGCTCGGCCACCCTTAGGTCCTGTGCCGTGACCCCGTCCTCGGCGTCGCAGACGACCAGCGCGACGTCGGCCCGCTCGGCTGCTCGCTGCGATCTGAGCGCCGTGTAGTACTCGACCGAGTCGGCGACCTTGGACTGACGGCGCATGCCGGCCGTGTCGATCAGGGTCATCCGCCGCTCGCCGACGAGCAGCGGCATGTCGATCGCGTCACGGGTCGTCCCGGCGACATCCGAGACGATCACCCGCTCTTCGCCCAGGAAGCGGTTGACCAGCGAGGACTTCCCCACGTTTGGACGCCCGATCACGGCCAGCCTGACGGTCTCGTCGTCCTCCGCGTCGTCGTCCTCGGGGAGCAGCTCGACGATCCGGTCCAGCAGATCGCCCGTGCCGAGGCCCTGGGCGGCCGAGACGGCGAGCGGATCGCCGAGACCGAGCCCGTGGAAGTCTGCGGCCAGCGTCAGCTCGCCGGGCCCGTCGATCTTGTTGGCGGCGACGATGCAGGGCAGCGGCGCGCGGCGCAGCAGATCGGCCATCTCCTCATCGCCAGGCCGCACCCCGGCGCGGGCGTCGACGACGAGCACCGCCACCTCCGCTTCGGCGATCCCCGCCCGTGCCTGGTCGCGGATCGAGCCCGCCAGCGGATCCTCGTCCTCGAAGTCCACCCCACCGGTGTCGATCAGCTTGAAACGGCGTCCGTTCCATTCGCAGTCGAGCTCCTTGCGGTCCCTGGTGATGCCGGGACGCTCGTGGACGACCGCCTCTCGCCCACCCGTCAGGCGGTTGATGAGAGAGGACTTCCCAACGTTGGGATAACCGACGATTGCGACCTTGAGCACCGTCTGAGTATGACCAGACCGATCGTCACCTCCCGGATCGGCGATCCATCGTCGAACCCGCAGGTAAGGCACGCCTACCCCCAGGGTGTCTTTCCGCGGGCGTCAAGCACGACGAATATCTCCTCATCGACCAACTCGCCTGAGGAGGCAACCGAAATGACCAGCATCAAGGCCCGCACCACGATCCTCGCCCTCGTCGCATCGCTCAGCTTCGGCGCTTCGACCGTCGCTCCGGCCGTCTCGCAGGCACGCCCGAAATCGCCGACGACGAAAGCCGATCCGAAGGAGGCCTGCGACGCGGTCGTCGATTCGATGCTGAACGCCGAAGCTGAAGCGCGGCGCTACGAAAAGGCCGGCGACACGAAGAACGCCGAAGCGTCATGGACGGCGGCGAATCTCTACTTCGATGTGTGGAGTGAGCAGGGCTGCGCCACGGTCGCCGTGACGGGCCCCATCGTCGCCTCCCCTCCCGCGACGATCCCGAGCCGTACCGTCAAACCCCTGTAGAGCGCTCCTCAGGCGAGCAGGACCCTCGCGGCGCGAGGGTCCTGCTCGTTGCCCGAGACACTGCCTCTGCTCAGCTGGCCTTCCAGACGATCGGCTTTTCCGTGTAGGCGTCGCCGCTCCCCGTCCACGCCTCCTGAACGATCGAGCCACCGCCGCCGACCATGTAGATGACACAGGTGTCGAACGTGACGCCTTTGGTGAACTGCTTCGGCTGCGTGCCGGATTCGCACGGACGGAAGTTCCCCAGGATGCTCAGTTCCTGGCCCGGCTGACCGCGGTCGTCGGTCGCCTGGAAGCTGACGGCGGGGACCCCGTCTTCGGCGCTGGCGTTGCCCGCGCCGAGATTGCGGATCTGCAGCTTCACGTAGTACGGAGTCTGTCCCTGCTGAGCCTTTTCGAGTTCGATGCCGTTCATGTCGGCCTGCGAGCCCTTCTGGATTCCGAGCACACTGACCTGCAGGTGGTAGGTCGGGCTGTTCGAGTTGATGCCCGGCTTGTAGTCGATCGTGGCCGACGCTCCGAGCTGGAGGTCGCTGCCGGGAGCGGTCGTCCCGGCGGCGCTCGAGGACGATTCGGAGCTCGTCTGGCTCGGCGTCGAGGAGGTCGCCGCCGGAGTGCTTGCGGCGGTGGTGGTTGCCGCGCTGCTCGAGCTGGTCGTGCTCGAGCTCGACGAGCCGCATCCGGCCAGCACCATCGCCACGCAGACCGCAGCCACAGCCGGCGGCCCGTAGGCACGTCCTCGCCTCGATGCGATGGCACGCAAGAATCTCATGTCCGTCCCCCCAGTTCGTTTTTTTTGCCCGCGCTTGCATGCCACGCGCGATCGACCCGCCGACCGCCGCCTGCTCCCACGGTGTTCGACGCGCACGAGTGCGCGCCCCTATGAGCGCGCAAGCCTAGCCAAAGCCTCCGCTGTTCGCCCTTACCGGCATGTAGGCTCAGCGCGATACGGCCTCGGTCAAACGCGGCCACACACGAACTGGGGGTCGTCGTGATGAGAGGTGGGCGTCTGCCGGTAGGGCTGCTTGGGGTCCTCCTCCTGCTCGGCGCTTTGACGATCGCCATGCCCGCCCCAGCCGGCGCCAGCCAGGCGACGCTCAGCTGCAAGTCCGGGAGAACGGTGTTCCATCACGGCGCGATCCGCGCCTTCGTGATCACGAGCAAATTTGGCCGCGTCCCCCAGGAGGGATCGCAGGTGAAGACGTTCTATGTCTGCTCGGGCGCGCTGCGCCGGCCTCGCGAATTCGACCAGAGCGCGCCCTTCACCTTCGAAGGGCTCTACTACTACAAGCTATTCGGGGAACGCCTCGGCTTCATCTGGTCGTCGAGCGGCGTGCAGAGCGGATCGGAGGAGGGCGTCGGCTGGGTCAACCTGCGGACCGGCCGTGCCAAGGAGGGCGCGATCAACGAGTCCGAAGGCCTGAGTGAAGAAGAAGATGAAGACCCCGGGCTGCCGCGCGTCCCGAACGACGACATCAACTACGCGATCGCCAGCGACGGCACCGTCGCGGTTCTCGGCGAAGAGACCGAACCAAACGAATGGGAAGTCGCCGAGCTCGCCGTCAAGCCCCATGCGCTCGCGGCGCCGCGCAGGCTGCTGCGCGTCAAGGCGCCTGCTGAAGGCCTGGCCGTCGAATCGCTCGCGATCACCGCGACCAGCGTGACCTGGACGACCGACAGCGGCCTGCCGGGAATGGCCCCCCGCTGAACAGCAGGACACCACGGATGTCGATCGGGCCCCGACGAGGGCCCGATCAGACGTTCAGGGCGTCCCACTGCCGCATCTGGCTCGCTTAGACTGTTCATGTGGCTGACCAGCTCGTCATCGGGGGCCAGCTCGGCAGCTATCTGATCGACTCGGTGATCGGGCGTGGCGGCATGAGCGTCGTCTACCGAGCCAAGCATCTGCGGCTCGGCATGTGGGTCGCGATCAAGGTGCTCGCCCCAGAGCTCGGCTCAGACGACGCGTTTCGCGAGCGCTTCCTCCGCGAGGCGCAGATGGCAGCGACCGTCGATCACCCGAACGTGATCCCGATTCACGACATGGGTGTGCACGAAAGCTCGCTCTACATCGTCATGCGCTACGTCTCCGGAGGAGATCTCAAGACGCTCTTGGCGGAGTCCGGTCCGCTCACGCCCGACCGCGCGCTGGCGCTGCTGAAGCCGGTCGCCTCGGCCCTCGACGCGGCCCATGCCAACGGGCTCGTGCACCGCGACGTCAAGCCCGCGAACGTCCTGATCCAGCGCTCGCGAACGGGCGCGGTCGAACACGTCTACCTCACCGACTTCGGCATTGCCAAGAGCTCAGCGGCGACGCCGGGCCTGACCGGGACCGGCATGTTCATCGGCACGATCGAATACATGGCGCCCGAGCAACTCGAAAGCCGCGAAGTCAGCCCACAGACCGATGTCTATGCCCTCGGCGCGACCTTCTACCAATGTCTCACCGGCCGCATTCCGTTCGAGCGCGAGCTCTCCGAAGGCGCCCGCCCACCGACGGGTCCGCTCGACCCCGTCGCAACCCTGCGCCCGGGCCTGCCGCCGGCGCTGGACGGTGTCTTCGCCAGAGCCCTGGCGCGGGATGCCGCCGATCGCTACCGGACCTGTGGCGAATTCCTGGACGCCTGTGAGGAGGCAGCGGCCGGTGCGGTGTTCGCCTCCGCGGTCGCGGCAACGAAGCTCACCGAGGAGCCTGAGTCGGCTCCCGCCGCGCAACTCCCTGTCGCAGACGGCGAGGAGGCCAGGCCCGGCACGGACGCTCGCCGTGAGCGCTCTGGACGTGGCCGTTGGTACGCGGCGATGGGGGCGGCGCTGCTTGCCGCCGCGGTTGCCGCCGTCGTGATCCTGAGCTCGTCGAAGGGCAAGCCGGCCGGGAAGCTCTCCAGCTCCGAGCTGGCCGATGTGCCGACCAATCGCGTCACGGGCTCCGGGCAGGTGAGCCTCCGGCTCTCCGGTGACAAGGCGACCGTGACGCTGACGACCGAAGGTCTCGACAAGGGAGCGCCTCTCGTCCATGCGATGCACATCCACGCCGGCGGCAAAGGCCAGTGCCCACCCGCATCCTCCGCCCGACTCCACAACGGCCATCTGGCGATCGACACCAACGACGGGATCAACTACTACGGCCCGCCCGTTCAGTCCCTTACGACCAGCGGCGACACGAGCGTGGCGAGCATCCTCGTCTTCCCCCGCTACCCGACCGGGGGGTCGATCCGCTACTCGCGCACGATCACGCTGCCGCCGAAGGTCGTCAACTTCATCCGCGAGAACGATGCGGTGATCGTCGTGCACGGCATCGACTACGACGGCAGCGGCATCTACAGCGGCGTGCTGGACCGCAGCGACCTCGACAAGGCGCTGCCCGCCACCGCCACCGCGCCGGCGCTCTGCGGACGCCTCGTCGGCGCGCAGGAAGTCGCATCGCAAGGCGCTCCGGCGCTCTACACGGCCTCACTGGCCAAGAGCAGCCTGTCGATCTCGGAACTGCTCGTCTGCCAGGTCTCCGAAGGGCTCGCGGCAGCGGAGACGCGTCGCCAGACCGGCGCCCGTCGATCGGCAGCCCGGGCGAGCGCATAGGCCGGCATGAGCTCTCCGCCCGATGTGGACCCTCTGGCGAAACACTCGCTCTCGGCCCCGGAGCTGAAAGCCCTGATGGAGACCGAACAGCGTGCCGAGGCGTTCCTGGCGTTCAGGGACGAGCAGGAACAGTTGCGATTCTTCTCGACTGAGGGCCGCGACGGCGCCAGCACTCTCGGCAGGCGCCCCGAGGCGGACCTGTGCATCGCGTGGGACTCCGAGGTCTCGGGACTACACGCGGAGATCCACCACGCCGGCGGCGAGTGGACGATCGCCGACGACGGTCTCTCGACCAACGGGACGTTCGTCGACGGCCAGCGCGTCGCCGGTCGCCGGCGCCTGCGAGACGGGAACCGCGTGCGGATCGGACGCACGACGCTCGTCTACCGGGCGAGGGCGGCCGGCGGACTCGGCCAGACGGTCATCGCCGACAGCAGCCCGCAACTGCAGCTGACCGACGCACAGCGCCGTGTCCTGATCGCCCTCTGCCGCCCCTACCGCGACGGCGGCTTCGGCACACCGGCAACGAACCAGCAGATCGCCGATGAGCTGTTCCTGAGCGTCGACGCGGTGAAGATGCACCTGCGGACCTTGTTCGGCAAGTTCGCGCTCGGCGACCTGCCCCAGAACCAGAAGCGAACGAGGCTCGCCGAGTCCGCGCTGCAGTCGGGCGCGATCGCCCACCGCGACCTGGGCTGAGACGCACCGCTGTGACCGCCGAGTGCCCGACCGAGCCGACTAGCGCGCTCGGCTCGCCAGCGCAGCGATGCTCGACACCACCTCGTTCACGTCCAGGCCGGTCGTGTCGAGCGTGACCGACCCCTCGGCCGCTCGCAGCGGGCTGGCCTCGCGGCTCGAGTCGCGCTGGTCGCGGATCGTCTGCTCGGCCAGTACGCTGGCCTCGTCCGCGCCCAGCTCCTCGGCGCGTCGCCGCGCCCGCTCGGAGGGGTCGGCGTCGAGGTAGACCTTCAGCTCGGCTTCGGGTGCGACGACAGTGCCGATGTCACGTCCCTCGGCGACCCAGTCGCCAACGGCCAGCAGACCGCGCTGCTTCTCCACCAGCGCCGCGCGCATCTCAGGCTCGGCTGCGATGACGGAGGCCTGGCGCGAGACCTCCGGCGTGCGAATCTCGCTCGAGACGTCCTCGCCGTCGAGCACAACGGCACCGCGTGGGCCTCCGAGCTCGATCTCCGCACCCGCTGCCAAAGTGGCGTGATCCTCCTCGGGCCGGCGCAGCGTCAGCAGCGCCACGCAGCGATACATCGCGCCGCTGTCCAGGTAGGTGAAGCCGAGCTGTGAGGCCAGCGCCCGAGCGACCGTCGACTTGCCGGCGCCTGCGGGCCCGTCGATCGCGATCACCACCGTCTTGCGCTCAACCGCTCGATGCGAGTGCCGCGAGGTCCTCGCCGAAGGACGGATAAGAGACGGCAGACGCGTCCATTCCGACCACCTCCACACCCTCCTTGGAGGCGAGTCCCGCGATCGCCCCCATCATCGCCAGGCGATGGTCGCCGAGGCTCTTGATCGTCCCGCCTCGCAGGCCGCCGGTGCCGGTGACGACGAAGCCGTCCTCGGTCGCCTCGATCTCGGCACCCAGGCCGCGCAGTCCGTCGACGACGCCGGCGATCCGATCTGACTCCTTGACGCGCAGCTCGCCGGCGCCCCGCACGACCGTCTCGCCCTCGGCGAAGCATCCGAGCAGCGCGACCAGCGGCAGCTCGTCGATCGCCAGGGGCACCTCGTCGGCTTCAACGACGGTGCCCTCGAGCGCGCCGTGGGCGACGTCGAGGTCGCTGACGGGCTCGACGGAGGTCAGCTCCTCGATCTCCTCCTCCAGGTCGCCGAGGACGATCCCTCGCATCCGCCGGACGATCCGCAGGAACCCCGTCCGCGTCCAGTTGACACCGACGCCCGAAAGCAGCAACCGCGAGCCGGGTACCAGCACTCCGGCGGCCACCATGAACGCGGCCGAACTCAGGTCGGCTGGGATCGTGACCTGCTCCAGCTGCAGCTCGTCGGCGTTGACGGCGGTCACGTGGCGGCCGTTGCGATGGATCGCGACACCCGCGCGCAGCAGCATCCGCTCGGTGTGATCGCGGCTGCGGCTGGGCTCACCGACGGTCGTCGCGCCATCGGCGGCGAGTCCCGCCAGCAGCATGCACGACTTGATCTGGGCGCTCGCCACCTCCAGCTCGTGGGAGACCGAGCGCAGACGCCGGCCCTCGATCTGAAGTGGCGCGAAACGGCCACCTGTCGGTTTCAGCTCGGCGCCCATCAGACGCAGAGGCTCGGCTACGCGGTCGACGGGACGGCGGCGAATCGACTCGTCGCCGTCGAGCGTGAAGGATCGTCCCTCCTGCGAGGCCAGCCATCCCGGCAGCAGCCGCAGCAGTGTCCCGGCGTTGCCGACGTCGATCGGCCCGTCCGGTTCGCGTGCCTCGCGCAGGCCGGTCCCGCGAATCACGAGATCGTTGCCGTGCTCCTCGACAAGGGCGCCGAGCGCACGGACGGCTTCGAGCGTCGAGGTGGTGTCGGCGGCCGTCAGGTAGTTGGCGATCCGCACCGGCTCGGAGGACATCGCCCCCAGCAGCGCTGCCCGGTGGGAGATCGACTTGTCGGCCGGAGGGGTGAGCGTCCCGCTGAGTCCGCGGGCTGGTTCGAAGCGGGCGTTCATGCGCTGGGGCTCATGCTCTCACGACGGGGAAGCCGAGGCCCGTCACGAGCTCCTGTGCCCGGGTCGCCGGACCTTCGCCGGCGATCCACAGCGCCACGACCCCCCGGCTGTTGTCGGACGACGGCGAGAGGACCATGTCGCCGATGTTGACCCCGGCCTCGCCCAGGGCAAGGGCGATCTCGGCCACCACCCCGGGCCGGTTGGGAACGTGGACGCGCAGCTCGTGGACAGAGTCGCCGCTCAGTCCGGCGCCCAGCAGGCTGTCGCGCTCGGTGCGGGCGCGGTCGATCCAGGCTCCCAGCCCCTTCGCGTCACCGGTCAGTATCAGCGCGCGGGCCTCGTCGAGCCGTCCGTCGAGCTCGTCGATCGCCGCCAGCAGGGCATCGGCGTTGGACAGGTAGATGTCTGTCCAGATCGCGCTGTTCGCGCCTGCGACCCGGATCGCGTCGCGGAAGCTCGGGCCGATCGCGGGCAGCCGCCCGCCTCCCTCGACGGCGCCTTCTGCGGCGACCTGACCGGCCAGCAGGTTGGCGAGCACGTGCGGCAGGTGCGAGACGTTTGCCATCAGCCGATCGTGGGTCGCAGCGTCGATCGCTGTGGGGTGAGCGCCGAGCCTGCGCAGAAGCGCGTGCAGGCGCTCGTAGAGAACGCCCGCTGTGCTCTGGCGGGCCGGCGTCAGGTACCAGATGGCGCCGTCGAAGAGATCCGCGCGAGCGTGCTGGACGCCCTCGGTCTCAGCCCCGGCGAGCGGATGCCCGCCCACGAAGCGCTCGTCGCCGGCGGCCTCGGCGAGGATCCGCTTGGTCGAGCCGACGTCTGTGACGACGCAGTCGACGGGAGCGGCGACAAGGGCCCTGCCGACGGCGGCCGGCAGGGCGCCGACGGGAGCAGCGACGAACACGGCCTGGGCGCCCTCGACAGCCTCGTCGATCCGCTCGGCCGATCGGTCGATCGCGCCGAGCTCCAGCGCACGCTCGCGGACGGCCGGATCGGGGTCGTATCCGATCACCTCCGCCTCGGCGCGCTCGCGAGCGGCGAGGCCGATCGATCCGCCGATCAGCCCGACGCCGAGTACCGCTATCCGCATTCGCTCAAAATGACGTTGTCTGCGCCGGGGCGGCGTTGCGAACGCGGACGGACTCCGCCAGCCCCTCGAGCACCTCGACCGTCGTCTCCCAACCGATGCACCCGTCGGTGATCGACTGGCCGTAGCGCAGCTTTGATAGGGGTGGGCGGGCATCTGATTCCAGGTCCTGGCGGCCGGCGAGCAGGAACGACTCCAACATCACGCCGACGATCGCGCGGCTCCCGGCCGCGATCTGCGCGCCGACGTCGGCCGCCACCGCGGGCTGGCGCTCGGGGTCCTTGGCGCTGTTGTCGTGGCTCAAATCGATCATCACGCGGCCGGGCAGCCCCGCCGCCTCCAGCGGCTCCAGCGCCGCCTCGACGCTCTCGGCGTCGTAGTTGGGCCGGCCCTTGCCGCCGCGCAGGATCACGTGGCAGTCGGCGTTGCCGCTCGTGTAGAGGATCGCGGAGGTGCCGTTCAGGTCAATGCCGGGGAAGGCGTGCTGTGCGGCCGCGGCGCGTACGGCGTCGACAGCGACCTGCAGGTTGCCGTCGGTGCGGTTCTTGAAGCCGACTGGCATCGACAGCCCCGATCCGAGCTGGCGGTGGATCTGGCTCTCGGTCGTACGGGCTCCGATCGCGCCCCAGGAGACCGCGTCGGCGATGTACTGGGGCGTGATCGGGTCGAGGAACTCGCAGCCGACCGGAAGCCCTCGGTCGAGCACGCCGAGCAGTACCTGCCGCGCGAGGCGCAGCCCGGCGTTGACATCGCCGGAGCCGTCCAGGTGCGGATCGTTGATCAGACCCTTCCAGCCGGTCGTCGTACGCGGCTTCTCGAAGTACACGCGCATCGCGACCAGCAGCTGGTCACCGAGCCTGCCGGCCAGCTGCGCCAGCCGGTCCGCGTACTCGAACGTGGCCTCAGGATCGTGGACGCTGCACGGCCCGACGACGACCAGCAGTCGCTCATCCGCCTGATCGAGCACCCTCTGGACGTCGTGGCGCCCGCGGATCACGACGTCCTCGTGGGCGCCGCTCAGCGGCAGCTCCGCGAGCAGCGCTTCGGGCGCGAGCAGCGGAACGACCCGCTCGATGCGGCGGTCGCGCACGTAGTTGGCCGGGCGCAGCTGCGCGCCGTCGTTGTCAGGCAAGGACCGGCTCCCGCCCACTGAGCGCCTTGCCGGCCAGCGCCGCGGCCTGCACGACCGCGCGACTGTACGCCGCGAAGTCCTCGGTTCGCAGCTGCTGAGGACCGTCGCAGACCGCCTCGTCCGGGTTCGGGTGAACCTCGACGATGATCCCGTCGGCGCCGACGGCGGCTGCCGCCAGCGACAGCGGCGTGACGAGGTCGCGCCGTCCCGCGGCGTGGCTGGGATCGACGATCACGGGCAGGTGCGAGAGCTCCTTGAGAACCGGCACCGCCATCAGGTCGAGCGTGAAGCGGTAGGCGTTCTCGAACGTGCGGATCCCCCGCTCGCAGAGCATCACGTTGGGGTTGCCCTCCTTGAGGATGTACTCGGCGGCCATCAGCAGCTCGTCGAGCGTCGAGGACAGACCGCGCTTGAGCAGCGCCGGGACGCCCGCACGGCCGATCTCGGCCAGCAGCGCGTAGTTCTGCATGTTGCGAGCACCGATCTGGACGACGTCGGCGACCTCCAGGACGGCGTCGATGTCGGCGATGTCCATCAGCTCGGTGACGATCGGCAGCCCCGTCTCGGCCTTGGCCTCGGCGAGCAGGCGCAGGCCCTCCTGGCCGAGGCCCTGGAAGGCGTAGGGGCTCGTGCGGGGCTTGTAGGCGCCGCCACGCAGCAGCGTCGCGCCGGCGTCCTTGACCGCGTGTGCCGTCTGCATCGTCTGATCGCGCGATTCGACGGTGCAGGGTCCGGCGATCAGCGCGAAGCTCTCCCCGCCGACCTTGCGCCCGGCGATGTCGAGCACGGTTCGCTCGCCGTGGGTCATCTGCGCGGAGGCCAGCTTGTAGGGCTTGAGGATCGGCATCACGCGATCGACCCCGGGCTGGCCCTCGAGGCCGAGGCTCTCGACGTTGACGTCCTGCTCGACGTCGCCGATCGCTCCGATCACGTTCAGGCGGCTCCCCTGGATTCGATGCGCGAGCGCGCCGGCGCCCTCGATCTTCTCGACGACCGCCGCGACCTCCTCCTCGGTGGCGGTCTCCTTCATAACGATCATCATCGACTCATCCTTTCACCAACGTCTGGGCATCGTAGGGCTGCTGGTGCTCCGGCAACGTGACGGAGCCGTGAGGGGACGCATCGAGCGTCCGGGAGGCGGCGCCTGGTCCCGAAGGACCGTTGGAGACAAGCCCGCTCACGACGGGCGTCTGTCCCTGGCGCCTAGCTAAATCGCCAGGCGAAGGCGAACGACCAGGAATAGGCGTAGGTGCTGCTGGGTGATGTCTGCGCCGTTGCGATCATCGGTCGTTCTCAGGTGTTTGTAGCAGAAGGCCGTGGTGCAAGTAAAGGCGTGGCTCTAGAGAACCTCGCCGAGCGCGTCGAGGAACCGTTCGTTCTCCTCGGGCAGCCCGTAGGTCACGCGCAGCGCCGGCGTCTGACTGCCGAGCGCGCTGCCGCCGCGCACGAGCACACCGCGCTCCAAGAGGCCGCGCATCACCTCCGCCTCGTCGCGCTCCTCGCCGAGCGAGAACCAGCAGAAGTTCGCCTGCGAGACCGCCGGCTGTAGCCCGAGCGCGCGCAAGCGCTCGTCGACGGAGATGCGCTCGGCGACCGTTCGCGTGACTCGATCGGTGACGGCGTCCTGGTGTGAGAGCGCCTCGACGGCGGCTGCCTGGGCGAGGGCGTTGCAGAAGAACGGCTGGCGAACCTGGTCGAGCGCACGTGGCAGCTCCTCCGATCCGCACAGGGCGAACCCGACGCGCAGCCCACACAGCCCGTAGACCTTGGAGAAGGTCCGCAGCAGGATCAGGTTGGGGTGCGAGCGCAGCAGGTCGAGGGAGGCGTCGGGGTCCTCGAGCAGGTTGAACTCGCAGTAGGCCTCGTCGACGATCGCGCACACGTGCGGCGGCAGCTCCGCCAGGAAGTCTGCGATCTGCTTCAGCTCGAGCGCCGTGCTCGTCGGGTTGTTGGGATTGCACACGATCACGATCCGCGTCGCCACGGTGACCTCTCCCAGCATCGCCGGCAGGTCGTGGCGCGCCGAGGAGTCCAGCGGGACGGTGAGCGCGCGCGCGCCGGAGGCAGCTGCAAGGTGTGGGTAGATGGAGAACGACGGCCACGCGTAGACGAGCTCGGCGCCCGGCTCGAGCATCGCCTCGCCGGCGGCCAGCAGGATGTCGCACGAGCCGTTGCCGATCGCGATCCGGTTGGCCGGCACGCCGTGCACCTCCGACAGCCGCCGCCGCAACGCGGCATTGGTCGGATCCGGGTA
>DATBBF010000015.1:0-76451 GCA_036271135.1 Solirubrobacteraceae bacterium | reverse complement strand
GTTCTGGATCTGCTGATAGGCCCAGTGCTCGCCGCTCGATGGGCCGGCGGCCTCGGCGTCGAACTGGCGATCTTCGGCCCAGGGCACGGCGAAACCGGTGTTCAGGACGCCGCCGGGGTAGAGGGTCGAGGCCGTTGCGTCGACCACCGACAGCGGCGCGATCGCCTCGAGGTCCGGCGGGCGAAGCTGAGCGGCGAAGAGCTGGCTGATGCCGCCGTAGGAGACGCCGAACATCCCGACCTTGTGGCGCAGCACCCAAGGCTGGTGGCCGATCGTCTGGATCACGTCGTAGGCATCGAGGTTCTGCAGCGCTTCGAAGTAGTCGAAGGCACCGCCCGAGCAGCCGGTACCGCGCATGTTCACGTCGACGACGGCGAAGCCCATCTCGTTTGCGACCTGGGCGAGCCCGCTTTCCGGACCCGCGGGGTTCGCGTAGCCGTACCCCGCGTATTCGATCAGCGTCGGGTATTTCCCGTTGTGCACCCCCGACTGGGTGGTCGGCAAGTGGACGTCGATCGCCAGCTGGGTGCCGTCGCGCGTCGTCAGGTACGTGTAGCCGCTGTCAGGGATCGACTGCTTGTAGATGCTGCTGTCCCAGGGCTTGGCGGCCTGCGTGTGGACCGTGATTGCTTCTGATTCTTCGCCTGAGGAGCTCAGCTTGACCCGGTAGTGCTTCCCCGGCGCGACCTTCCGGAACAGCAGTCCACCGAGCGAGTCCGCCGTCTGCGTGGATGCTGTTTCGCCATTCGATCGCAGCAATGACATCTGGGCACCCGGCGCCAGGCCGGTGACGTCCACCTGTTCGACGCTTCCGCGAGCGGTGAAGGCGGAGGCCGTCGCGGTCGCCACGAGGAAGACGGCGAGGACGACTAGCGCGGGGACGACGGCGCTCAGAGTTCGACGGCGAAAGGCGGGAACTGCGACTACGCGGCCAGCGCCTCCGACGTAGCTCGAGGCAGCACCATCATCGCTCCATTGTCCAACGCTCATCTCCACCCCTCCCGTAGGAATCCCCCATGGCCCTCACCATGTACCGGCATAGTAAACATCAAATGGATGGGCGACAACCCCCAGTCGTCGGCACCAGCGCTAAATCTCCGCCGCAGGCCGTCGTAGGGTCAGTCGGATGGCCCGAGGAAGGCGAACAAGAGCCGAGACGCGCGCCCGCTACTACATCCGCCAGGAGGCGGAGAAGCGGGGCTGGAATCTTGAGCACGTGGCCCGAGGCGGACACAACCTCGAGGAGAACGAGATCGCCGCCGTGTTCCCGGACATCGGTCTGGGGCTCGACAAGCCCGATTTCCTGATGTGCCTGGGCGGCGCCCCTGCCGTGGTGGTCGAGGCAAAGAACGAGACCGGCAAGCTCTCCCAAGCAATAGGCGAGGCGGTCGCGTATGCCGACCGAATCAATGCCGAGGGCGCCCACCAGGTCAATGTCGCCGTGGGCGCCGCGGGCGAGCAGGATGCGGGCTTCAACGTCGAGGCCCGGTTCCTGACGTCGCAGGGTTGGGTCCCGCTCGAATCCTACGGCCATGCCCTGACCGCATTTCCCTCTCTTGTGGAGGTCGAGCTCGCCTTGAAGGCGGCCGACGGCACGACGACGGTCTCCGTTCCGGCGCCGTCGGAGTTCGTCGATGCGGCCATTGAGTTGAGCAATCTGCTTCGGGCCGCGAAGATCGAGGCCCCTTTGCGTCCCAAGGTGATGGGGGCTGTCGTCATGGCGATGTACGAGGGCAAGATCGACGTCGCCGAGGACAAGGCCCTTGACTCGGTCAACGCGCTGGCGGAGAAGGGCATTCGCGCAGCGGTAGGAGTGACATCGGCGACCAAGGACCTTCTGGCCGAAACGCTGCGCCTGACCACCGCTGATTTCGATCGACTTGCACCGTCGATCCGTCGGGTCGTCTCGATTCTGCGGCGCTTGAACGTCCGCTCTGTCTTGCAGACGGACACGGATTTCCTCGGTACCTTCTATGAGGCCTTCCTCAGATACGGCTATGACAACAATGCGCTTGGCATCGTCTTCACGCCTCGTCACACCACCGGGCTCTGCGTCGACCTGGTCGGAGTGAAACCCAAAGACAAAGTGATCGACGTCGCGTCCGGGACAGGGGGTTTCTTGGTGGCCGCGTTCGACCGGATGATGGCCCGCGCACCTGCCGCGGAATCGGTGAGTCACATCAAGGAGTCGACCTTTGGGTTCGAGGTCAATCCGACGGTCTGGGCGCTTGCGGTTCTCAACATGTTCTTTCGAGGCGATGGCAAGGCCCACCTGGAGCGTGGCAGCTGCCTGACAGCGCAATCGAGGGCTCGGGTGAAACGCGAGTTCACCCGCGCTTTTCTCAACCCGCCCTTTTCGCAGGAGGACGAGCCTGAGATCGACTTCATAGACGCTGCGATGGATGCTCTCGAGCCGGACGGGATGCTTGCCGCGATCGTCTATGCGGGAGTGTTTGCGGACGACCCTCATCGCGGGTGGCGAAAGAACTTCTTGCGGCGACACACTTTGGTCGGCATGGTCAGCTTGCCGGAGGATCTCTTCTACCCGACCGCGGCACCTACGTCGATCATCATCGCCCGCGCTCACATACCCATGAAAGACACCTCTCGTGTGCTCATGACGAGGATCTGGAACGATGGATTCGAGAAGCTCAAGAGTCGGCGGGTCGAGCGCGCCGGCAGCCAGCTCCCCGAGATCGTCGAGCTGTTTCGCACGTTCCGTGACGGCGGAGAAGTTTCCTCGCCGCTGAGCACCGAAATCAAGGGAGAGAACCTCAAAGATGGTGCCGAGTGGAGCCCCCAGCAGTATCTACCGCAGCCCGCCGCCGATGCTACTGAGCTACTCCAGGCCCAGGAGGCAGTGCTCCGCTCCCTGTACCAGGCTGTAGCTCAGTTCCCCGACCTGGCTGACGAGGCCCTCGGTGATTTCACTGAGAGCTGGTCGGGGCTGCCCGATCTCCCTACGGGAACCTCTGGCCCAATTAAGAACTATTTCGCCGTGTTCAACGGAAGAAGCACAGGCGAGAAGAATTACGCGGAAGGCTCAACGCCCTATATCTCCAGCGGTGATTCTCATAACAGCATCATCCGACTTGTCAGCGATCCTCTCGATGAGTCGTTCGCCTTCGGAGGCATCTCGGTGACAGCGTTCGGGGCGGCCTCGCTGCAGCCATGGCCCTTCGTCGCTCGTGGAAACGGTGGCAGCTCCGTCCGCGTGCTGGAGCCACGGTTCAACATGAGCGTTCGCGAGCTGCTCTGGTTCGCGGCTCAGATCAATCTTCAGCGGTGGCGCTTCTTCTACGCTCGGATGTCGATAAAGGGCCGGCTCGAAAGGTTGACTGTCGACGCGCCGCCTGCCCGACTCCGCGATAGCGAGCGCGAGTTGGCGACGGACCTTCGTAATTTCCAGGACGGTCTCAATGAGATGAGTCGTCTGGCCGCATAGCGCTTTGGCCAAGGCCATCTTGGCAGTTCGTAGTGCTCCAGACGCGCTAGCGCATCCTGATCGAGTGGCGTTCCATCAGGTGGCCTGCTACTGCAGCAGCAGCCTTGAATCGCGCTGAATCATCCGGCTGGCCCGCCCCCCAAGCATGATTCATCGTGCCACACCTAGGGCACGAGAATGAGAAGGCGCGGTCGCCATTGTCGTCGGTGACCTTGAACACGTGCATCTCATAGTGCTTGATCATCGATTCTCCCTTCGAGACAGGCTGCGAGCAGAGAAAGCAGGTCTGGGTTTTGGGCTTACGATTGAACAACGGCACGGATGGTCTCCTCTCGTTGGGCCACAGGATTGGCCGAGGTCGGGGGTCGGAGGGTGCTGCGAGCTCCGGTCAGCTGACGCCGAGCTGCCGTTCCGAGCGGCGGATGACCTGCTTGGCGTGGTGACCGGCGAACACGACGTCTTTGACGTTCCCGCTGCCCGCCGCGACCTTCCCGGCGGCGAGCAGCGAACGCGCTTTGAACAGCGCTTCGATAGCGGACCGCTTGTCTGAAAGGCCGCCCCCGATCATCGTTCCGGTGCCAGACGCTCTCTCGAGCAGTACCTGTGAGAGGTTCCGGCCGTCCGCTCCGGTGAGGACGGCGAAGGCCTCGTGGGAGTCCGGCAGTACCCCCCAGACGACAAGCATGTGCGCTGCCGCGTCCTTATCGGAGAGCGAGACCGAGTGCAGAGCCGCCACGTCGAACAACGCTGCTGTGTCGCAGTAGAGGTCGACGACCTGCGAGGCGACGCCGCGCAGCGGGCCGGCGCCGAAGGAGATCAAGCCAAGCTTGCGACGGCGAGCCCGCGTGATCCGATAGACGTCGCGACTGGATCGGTCGCTTTCGACTTCGTCCCTTCGCACGGCCGCTACGAGGCCGGCGAGAACCACATCGGGTCCGACCGGACCATCGCTCCCCTCGATGACTCGCCGCAGGCCGGAATAGCTCTCGACCGCGTTCGCGGCGAAGCTCTTCGAGCGAAGCGCGGCGCCCTCGAGTGCAGCGGCGCCAGCCGACGCCGTCTTGGCGACGAGTTTGCCTTTGATCGTCATCTATGCCCTACGGGACCGGGCATGGCGTCACAACTGCAGTCCGTGGAATTGCACGAGGTGCACGACGAAGCCCGCGGCGGCGCCAGCCGTCGCGCTCTCTTCCCATGCCTGCTCTTGATGTAGCTCCCAAGGCCATTTCTCCGGGCCTCGCTCTCGCGTGGTGATGTCACGCTAGTCGCGGTGGATCTGGCATGTCAAGTAGCAGTCGAGTTCGAGCAGTCGGAGTTGTATCTACTGGCGCGAGCGGCTAGGCTCCGCGACCGTGGTTGAGCATGAGTGAAGAGGCAACAATCGACCTGCTGAGCGTGCTGCGCGATGCCGAGCTGTTGGAGAGGCAGGGTGCTCACGAGGGCGCCGAGGCGGGTTTTCGCCGCGCTGCCGTGTCAGCCGACCCCGCCATCAAAGCTGCAGCGCTGCGGGGGGTCGCAAGCTACCTGGTGCTGCGCGGGTCCAATGAGGAGGGCCTCGACACTCTGAGGAGGGTCGTTGAGATCGGCGATCCGCAAGAGACTGCGCGTGCCCTGCGCAACATCGGCACCCTCCTCGAGGACGACTTCCACGATCGGGCTGGGGCGCGATCGGCATACGAGCAAGCGATAGCCTGCGAACACCCGCTGCACTCGCAGGGCGCCCGGGTCAACCTTGCACAGCTAGTCGAACGAGAAGGCGATCTCGACCGGGCCAGGCGACTCTTCGTCGAAGCGATCGACTCCGGCCATCCGGTCGAGTCGAATCGCGCGAGGGTGCTGCTCGGCTTCTCGCTCGAAGCTACCGGTGACGACACCGGAGCCCTGCGGTGCTTCGAGGAAGCGATGCGCGAGCCTGATTCCGAGTGGGGTCAGCGCGGGGGATTCCAAGCCGGCGCGATCTACCTGGCCAAGCTCGGCAACCCAGGCCGCGCGTGCGATGCGTTCTCGGTAGCTTCGCGTCTGCCGGAACCCAACTTCGCAGTAACTGCGATGTTCCTACTTGGTGAGGCTGAGCGCGAGCGCGACAACGAGGATGGAGCGATCGAAGCGTACGCCAGCGCAGTTAGCCTCGACGGTATATCGACGCCGGACGGCCGGTCCGTGGTGTGCGATGCCGCGAAGCAGGCGGGGTCGCTTTACCTTCAGCGACGTGACCCTGAGTCTGCCCGCCCCTACCTAACCCTGGCCGCCACCGCAGACGATGGCGAGGAGCGCGCGCGAGGTGCCTGTCTGCTTGGGCTGTGCGAGCGCGAGGCGGGGAACTCGGCGGCCGCGAGAGATGCATTTCGTCACTCGCTCTCGAACCCGGCAGCGCCACCTGAGATCGTCGAGCTCGCGCGGCGCTCGCTTCTCGAGTTGGGCTAGGAGGTCGACTTGCGACGTGCGAGTGGACAACAGAGACGCCGTGCTCGGCGTTCCAAACTAAATTTGGTAACCATGAGGAGGTTCGAAAATGGCATGTGCATGTGTACAAGCGGGCAAGCCCAAGTGTGCCTGGTGCAAGGAGGCTGAGGCGATGGGCAAACCCCCGTCCGGTCACGGCTGTCAATGGGGGCGATGCTCCTGATCCAAGTGCAAAGAGATGAGCCGACGTAGCGACTCTTGGCCAGCGATCATCCGAATATGTGGCCTCTACTGTGAACTACTAATGGACAAGATGGAGGGAATGTGGGGCTACTAAGACGACATCCCCCAAACCTGCCTGCTCCGGCTCCGCCGATCGAGCCGCAGCTGCCGTCACCGACGGAGGTGGCGACATGCCGGGCTCTGCTCGAGCGATATGACGAGGCGCAGGAGGAACTTGAGATAGTCCTGGCATCACGGGCGATCGCTGAAGCGGGAAGCGGGCTGCCGTTGACTTCCTGGGCGCCGCTCGGCCGCGTGGGACGCGGCCTCCCGGACAAGGCATGGAGGTGGCTCGCCGGCTGCGCAAACGCAGGTGACGCCGCGCTGGCTGTGATCGTGGCGATGTTCGCGGTCGAATGGGACGAGGTGGGCCCTTCAGAGGACTGGAGCGACCCGCCCGAAATCGGTCTTCTGAAGCCACAGCATGAGGCACTGGCGACGATTCTCACAGCGTCTGTGCTGAGGGCGCCGGCGTTGTCCCGCAATCTCGAGGTGTGGCATGCCCAAGGTCGCAAGATCACTGTTGGCGTTGCTCAGCGAGGGCACTGTCGTGTCTTGCTAGACCTCTGCGCTACAGGCTCTCCGGTCGACCCTGAGGCGTTGGCAGTCGCGCGAGCGCTTGCAGGTCCATTCGCTGCCGACGGATCTCTCCCTACCGGAATATCAAATCGAATGGCAGAGTATGGCCGTGCGCGCTATCGCCTCGAATATGACACATTCGAGCCTGGCCCGTTCGATGAACGGCTCGGCGAGTTGGCACCCGACCTACTCGCCAGATGGATAGTTTCGCTGAGAAGCGTCGTGCTGCCAGCTGGCTCGTGGGCCGTGTACGGTGCGGCCGAAACGCTGATGCGCACCGTCGCCGACCCGCCTGAGAGTGCGACCGACGATTACGCAGCGATCATCGACGCGTCGCTGGAGTTCCAGCGACGCGGGGGTGTGTGGAAGGCCGCGCTCAGCCCGCGGGAGACCATGCATTGGGATCAGCGGCACCCAGGCGAGACGTGGCTGGCAAGGCAATTCCCGCCGAGCAGAGACGCGGTGGAGATCCAACCGTTGGACATCGGAGGGGAGAGAAAACTCACAATGTTCAGCCACGCCTCAGACGGGAGAGCCATGATCGTCCGCCGGCCGAGCGTGGACGCCTACGTGATAACGCTCGATTACGTTGACGACGAGACTGGGGAGCGCAAGCGCGACGATCGCGCCAGCTTCCCGAGCCTGTACGACGCGTATCTCGACTTTGGTCAGAACGCGTTGCCGGGTGTGTGGGTCGACCCCGAGCTGGAGCGATTCCTGACGTTCCCGATGCCGACGCTCGAGTGAGCGGCGACACGCGGTGACCAGCGTTGCGATTCGCGTAGGGGGCGAGCATGCCCTCTGCACGCTGCCGTCCGCGGACCGGCCCTCTGGGGAGCCGGTCCGGCGACACGAGGTGAATGCGCGGCTACCTATTCGCTGGCTTTGACGGCTTCGGCGTTAGCGAACTTCGATGTGCCTTTCAGGACCGCGGTATCGTGGCCAGCGGCTGCTGGCCATCCGTATTTCGAGTTGAGCGCAGGCACGATCAGCGATTCCTCGATCCCACCGCAACCTTTCGGCGCGGGCGATGAGAACGCATTGTCGACAAGAGCGTCGTTTTTGTAGACGACCAAATTGCCGCCTTCTTTGGATTCGTGTTCGCCTGCTGTGCCGTGGATCGGCAGGTTGGGTTTGGGAGGCGAGGTAACTCCAGTCATCAGATTGAGGGCGACAGGACTCGTCGACGAGCCGATGTAACAGGCTTCGCCAAGGAACAAGTTTTTCAGATGAACCCGGACCGGGAGTTTCAAGGCAGTGCCGGTTTCACCGGCGAGGTTGCCTCGACTCAAGGCGATCGATCCGGCGAGTTCGATCGCGATCGAGAACGCTGTGCTTTCCGACCCATGCCCCGGGAGTCCAAGCAGGCCGCCGGGAACTTCCTCAGCTGTTGGAGAGAGCGTCTGACCTTCGGTTGTGTTGACGAACGTTTCCGCCATTCCAGTGACGATCAGTCCGCCCTGCAGAGTGATCGTGTGCACGATCGGGACTTTCAGGCTGCCGAGCGTGAGTTCTCCGCCGCTGAACTGCGCGTACACACACTCCGTGACACCTGCTGTAGCCAACGGGCAGTCGTTGAAGACCGCGTATTCGCCCGTCGGTTTACCGGCGAGCGCTGCGGTGGGCGTCAGCATCGCTACGACTGTGGTCAAAACAATTGCTGCGAGAACTAACTTGACCTGTGAGGGGGGTTTCATCTTTTATCTCCTTTATTTTATTGTTGATCTTTCTCGAGGATCTTCGGTGGATCGTTGTCAGATCGTGCCGCGGCAGCCATGCCTTCATAGAAAGCCGCGAGCTCGTCACCGGTGGGAACGCTCTCTGGGTCGATCAGCGCCTGGATCTGGAGGCCATCGGCGACCGCGAGCATGTAAGACGCGATCACCTCGGCGGTCCGCGGCGCCATCTCTGCCGCTCCGGGGCTCGCCCGAATCCGCTCACTCGCTTGCTCACGTTGGCGGTTGTAATGCTCAGCCAGTTCGCGACGAAGCGAAGGCGAATGCCTGGACTGCAGCAGCCCCTCGAGGAAAACGACAAACAGAGGCTGCGCGGGGGCAATGCCGTCAACCATTGGGCGGGCCCGCGCGGCGAGCTGCTCGATCGGCCCAGCGCCGGGCGCCACCTCGATTTGGCCGACGCTTTCGCCCCACTCCAAGAAGAACTCGAACATCGCCTGGTTCAGCAGGTTCTCGCGGCTACCGAAGTGGTAGTTGACGGCGCCCAGGTTGGCCCCCGCCTCCGAGACGAGATCGCGCACGCTGGTACCGGCGTAGCCACGCTCGAACACAAGGCGCTTCGCGGCCTTCAAGAGCGCAGAGCGGGTCTCCTCAGAGGACATTCATACGAACGTATCATACGAACGTATGAAAGGCGGCTTCTGTCGTCGCCTTTTGAGGTTGCATTACGCCAAAGGACGAAAGCGGGTCATCCATTCGGAGGTCATTCGCTCGGATGATCGTCCAGGCTGGAACGCGGTACTAATACAAACCCCTGCCTCGCACGATCTTTCTGCCAGTCAACCACGGGGGCAACTCCGGGCGGTCAGCTCGTCGTGTTCGCCTGCGCCCGACAGACCAGCAGAGCGAACTTGAAAGGCAGGAAGCCGATGGGTCAGCCCAGCGCGACTGACAGCGACCAGGCCGCGATGGAGCCGAGGGGACAATCCGGCCAGGTGCGGGTCGAGAACAGCGCTCCTGTCGAGCCGCAGGCCGGGTCGAGCTCGGACCGTTTCGGCTGGCTGAGGCGTGGCGTCGAGGTGCTGGGGACGACCTGCCTGGTGGTCGGTGTCCCGGTAGTGCTGACCTGGTGGCTACGAAGCGCGGGCATCGTCACGTCGCTGCCGCTCAACATCCTGGTCGGGGTGGCCGCCTCGCTCGCCGCTTCAGAGCTGGGTCGCCGGGTTTGGGAGCTCATGCCCAGCTCAGAAGACTTGCTGTTCAACGAGGTTCTCTTGTGGGGCTATATCCGTCGACGCCGTACTCAGCGCCGGCTGACCAGCGCGAAGGCGTTGCTGGGGGCGATCGCCGCAGGCGGCGCCGGCGCTACAGCTGAGCTCGACCGGGTCACCCTGCTGGAAGGCCTCGTCGAGTGCATCGAGACCCGCGACCGCTATCTGCACGGTCACTCGCGCCGGGTCGCCCGCTACTCGTGGATGATCGCCCAGCAACTCGGCCTTGATGACGAGACGGTCGCTCACGTGCGGACGGCTGCCGCCATCCACGATGTCGGGAAGATCCACACGCCGCGGGCGGTCCTGCACAAGCCCGGCCGCCTCACCGACGAGGAGTTCGAGATCATCAAGCGCCACTCGCCCGACGGCGCGGCGATGGTCGCGGCCCTCTGTGACGAGCAGATCACAGCGATGGTTCGCCATCACCACGAGCGGCTCGACGGCACCGGCTACCCGGACCGGCTGGCCGGCGAGGAGATCCCGCTGGGAGCACGGATCATCTCCGTCGCTGACACCTTCGACGCCATTACCTCCTCGCGGCCCTACCGCAAGGCCAGCGCCCATAAGAAGGCCCTGGACATCCTCCGCGGCGAGGCGGGGACCCGCTTGGACGCTGACGCCGTCCATGCCTTCTGCAGCCATTACGCCGGACAGCGCGGCGTGGCCGCGTGGGCGACGCTCTCGGAGATCCCAGTCAGGCTGCTCTCGCTGATCGGCGGCAGCCCCTCCAGCCTCGCCGCCTCACTTCCGGGCCTCGCGGCGGCTGCCGCAGCAACCGTTGGCGTGGCCTCAGCCACAGCCAGCCCGAGTCCGCCACGCGGGCTCGATCGCTCGCCGCAGTCAGTCGTGACCGCCAGCACCTACTCGACCAGCTCACGCACCCAGCTCATCGGGCCTTCTGTCGGCCCGACGCGCCGGGATGCCTCCTACAGCGTCTCGGGCCAAGCGAGTTCACCGCTCGTCACACCCGCGGTCGCCGCCCCTGTGGCACCTGCCACGGCTGAAGCTCCAGCCGGGGTCAGCGGACCGCTGATAGCCCCCACGATCGGGGATGGTCGAGCGTCCGAAGAAAAATCGAGCAAGCCGCTTCTTCCCGAAACCAGCGGCCCGGTTGAATCGCCGTCCCCAGCGCCGGCCGGCGAAACCCCGATCGAAGTGCCCGCGAAAGAAGAAAAACCGAAAGCGGAAGCGCCGAAAGAAGAACCCGCCCCGGAAGAACCGAAAGTCGAAGCGCCGAAAGAAGAACCCGCCCCAGAAAAACCGAAAGCGGAAGCGCCGAAAGAAGAACCCGCCCCAGAAAAACCGAAAGTCGAAGCGCCGAAAGAAGAACCCGCCCCGGAAGAACCGAAAGTCGAAGCGCCGAAAGAAGAACCCGCCCCGGAAGAACCCAAAGTCGAAGCGCCGAAAGAAGAACCCGCCCCGGAAGAACCCAAAGCGGAAGCGCCGAAAGAAGAAGAAAAACCCAAAAACATCATCGAAGAAATCCTCGAAATCATCATCTAAAGCTGGTGTGGTGCATCTGCCAGGTGCACGGCGGATGTCTGGTCCGCGGTTGTCGGGACACTGGCAAGGCGCTACTTCGCCAGCGCCTCGATCAAGGAACCGACGCGATCCTTCCGTCCCAGGAACGCCGAAGACCCAGCCCCCGGAGGGACTGGGCCGTCTCGACCTTCATCAAGATGGTGGGGAGAGGCGGACTCGAACCTCCGACATCTCGATGTCGTTCCGGGGGAGCATCTTCAAGGCCCCTTCAAGTTGAAGGCTTGATCGGGGTTCAGCCCGGCGAAGCCTCGGGCAGCCCGATCGCCTGGTCAGCTTGCGAGCGCGCGATGGCGACCGACAGCGCGCGCACGTAGGCTCGCGCGGCGGCGTCGATGATGTCCGTGGAGACGCCCTGCCCGGCCCCGGTGAACCCTTCGATCTCGAGCACGACGGAGACCTCTCCGAGCGCATCTTGACCCTCGGTGACGGCGCCGATCGTGAACTCGCTGAGCTTCGCTGCGATGCTGCTCGCCGCGTTGATCGCTTGGAAGACGGCGTCGATCGGTCCGTCGCCGATGAATGAGCCTGTGCCGATGCCGCCCTCGGGCAGCGTGACCGAGACCTTCGCGTGCGCTGGACGCAGCGACGAAGTCTCGACCTCGAAGGAGTCCAGCGAGTAGCCGCCGGTGTCCTCGCTGCGCAACTCGTCGGTTACGAGCGCCTCCAAGTCCATTGCGGTCACCCGCTTCTTCAGGTCGGCAATCTCCTTGAAGCGCTTGAACGCCGTGTTCAGCGCCTGCCCGTCGACCTGGAAGCCCATCTCTTTCAGTGCCTCGCTGAGCGCATGTCGGCCGGAGTGCTTCCCGAGCACGATCGAGTTGCTCATCAGCCCGACGGTCCTCGCGTCCATGATCTCGTAGGTCGTGCGCTCCTTCAGCACCCCGTCCTGGTGGATGCCGGCCTCGTGCGCGAACGCGTTGCGCCCCACGATCGCCTTGTTCGGCTGCACTGGGTAGCCGGTCAGCCGTGAGACGAGGCGGCTCGTGCGGGCGATCTCAGTCGTCTCGATGCCCGTCCACAGACCGAGGGTTAGCTCGCGCGTGTGGAGCAGCATCGCGATCTCCTCAAGCGACGCGTTGCCGGCGCGCTCGCCGATTCCGTTGATCGCACACTCCACCTGTTGACAGCCCGCTTCCACCCCGGCCAGCGAGTTGGCGACCGCCATGCCCAGATCATCGTGGCAATGCACCGAGAGGACGACGTTGCGCAGACCGGGGACCAGTCGGAACAACTCCTCGAACATCGCGGCGAACTCGCGCGGCATCGTGTAGCCCACGGTGTCGGCCACGTTGATCGTCGTGGCGCCCTCATCGAGCGCGATCTGAATCACCTCAGCCAGGAACTGCACGTCCGAGCGCGACCCGTCCTCGGTTGAGAACTCGACGTCCTCGGTGTATTCGCGCGCCTGAGCGACGGCCGCGCGTACCTGTCCCTTGACGTCCTCGCGCGTGGTTTGCAGCTTGTGCTTGATGTGGATGTCGCTCGTCGCGATAACCATGTGAATACGCGGACGCTGAGCGTCGCGCACGGCGTTCCACACCGCCTCGATGTCCTGACTAACGGTGCGCGCCAGCCCGCAGATCACCGGCCCTTCGACCTCCCGCGCGATCGCCTGCACCGACTCGAAATCACCGGGCGAGGTAATCGGAAAGCCCGCCTCGATCACATCAACGCCGAGGCGCGCGAGCTGGTGGGCGATCTCCAGCTTCTCAGTCTTGTTGAGGGAGATCCCCGGCGACTGCTCGCCATCGCGCAGCGTCGTATCGAAGATCAGTATGCGATCGGACTCACCGCGCCCGCGTGAGGTACTGCCCGCCGAAGCGTCCACCATGTCGTGCTCCTTCTCTCGCCTTTGCCGTTTCCTCTCTGCTGGGTATGCGGCTACGCGGCCGCCACGCGCTATTCCCCCCGAGGGGGGAGCAGGAGAAGCGAGAGAAGCGAGTTCTGCAACGACATCTGCCGGGAGCGTAGCATCGGCCGCCACACTCAGGTTCTCGAAGCCGAGCACGATATGCAGCCGACGGTTGTTGGCGATTTCCGCGCGGTTCTGGCGCTCAGGACGAAAGTGCCGAAGCGTCTCCCTGCAAATAGGCGCTTTCTGCGAGATGAGGGGCGACGCCGGCGACCGAGATGCCCGCAGAAAATCCTAATTGCAGGGACTTTCACCGTATCTCAACTCTGAGAGAGACTGCTCCGAAGGAAGCGTGGCTCGCGGTTGAGAAAGGCCCGTATTTGCTGGGCTTCTCGCAATGGGCAGGGGACTGGCAGAACCGTCGGCACGCATCCGCCGCTCGACCGCGTCACGTCAAAAAGTCCTCATTTGCAGCTATTTATGGAGCCAACCGGGATCGAACCGGTGACCTCCTGCTTGCAAAGGCGGTCTGGGGCTTGGTGGGTGGTGCCGGCAGGGCGCATATGCCTATAAAACAAGGGCTCGCGCGTTCGTTGGCGATCGCTGGTGGCGACTGTTTTCCGCGGTTGCTTGATCTTTGCTTGATCCCTCCTGCGCTGTGCCTCAACCGCCGTGCGCAGCTCATGGTTCGTCCCAGTCGCTCGAACAGGCTCACGAGCTGTGCGATCGCCGGTCTGGGACGCGCAAGCCGCACTCAACAGGCTCGGGGTCGTAGACGGTGATGACAGGGAGCGAATGTCCGTCCTACACGCCAAGCCCCTTGGCCGCTAGTGCGGCGCCTATGCCAGCGAGTGTGTTGACCATGAGCTCACGCGCGGTCGAGCTGTCATGCGGCTGCGGCGGATTGACTACCGCACCAACGCCGAAGTCAGGGTCCTCGAGCTCGCGTTCAAGATCACGCGAGATCCGCTCCACGATCGCGCCGAGCGTAAGGGTGCTGGTCCCGGCGTCGTGGTCTGTCAGCGTGCCGCTCATCGTAAGCGACCAGTCAATCATTGGCTCCCCTTCTTCGGGAAGCCAGCCTCCGACAAGTACGAGATCGGTGTCGCCCGAGTAGTGCCAGCGGCGTCCTGATTCCCTCTCCACGCAGCCCCGGATAATGTCGAAGCCAAGCGCGTTGAAAAGCCATTCGCTCGATCGCGTATATCCGATCGGCCGATCTTCGTAGGCGGGCTGCTTGGGGTCTTGGCGGTAATACCCCGGGAAGAAGAGGTCCCAGTTGTCGCCTGTTCGCTGATCTAGGTAGTCGATGCCAGAGTCGAGCGCCCGCATCGTCGCGGACTCGGGAAGTGAAAACAGGAACGCGAGTACCATCGGCTGGCCGTGCCAGCCCGCTTGCAGCAGGTCTCGCTCCGCGCCGGCGGCAGCAGCGGGAGTGAGGTCGGGCTTTGTTTCTCGTTCGCGGACTCTCCGGCGTGCTTGCATCGCCTGGTTGCGGAGGAGTCCCTGGCGCTCCCTTACGCGTCCCATCACAGACCAAACGCGGGCACCTTCTCTGTCCCAGCTCATCGCGGGATACATGGCTGGGAAGGTACCGCATGGAGCGCGTTGGTCGGACGCGCTCGGGAGGCGTTGGAAGAACCTGGCGGGGCGTTACCCCACAGAACATCCAACGTCAATGGCGACCTTCGTCGAACAGCGAGACAAGGCGCCGACGCTGCGGGACGCCGCAGAGTGGTGCGTCGCCTATGAGGAAGCGATCGGCGGTCGGTCCCCAACGCGCAGCACGGAAGAGGATTGATTCAGTCTGCCAGTGAGCTGTCGCGGGGGGAGGAGCTGATCCCGGCCCGTCAGTTTCGACGCGCTGGCGCTGCGCTTGACTAGGGCGATCCTGCTACCGCTTCTTACCGCTGAGTGCCCCACAGACAGGCACGTACGGACCTGGCGATCGTGTTCTTTGTTGCGGCCGCCTGAGGGTCGTGCCGCGCGGTTCCGCATAGCCCGTCCGTCGGAATGTGCGGGCTTGCTCGAATGTCAGCCATCCATCGTGCGGCGGTATCGTGCAGCTCTCTTCGGGCGGCGGAAGGAAGTCCATCGAGACAAGCACGCCCGTTACTCGCCGGCTGCTCTGCAAATGCCATTCACGCTCATGCACATCTCAGATCTTCACCGGCTCACCACCGACCCGATTGGCAACCCGGAACTACTCTCGACGCTGATCGCAGACCGTGAGCGCGCCGCACGAGAGGATCCGGCGATCGCGGCTCCGAACGCGATCATCGTTACCGGCGATCTGGTCCAGGGGGTCCGGCTCGGCCAGGCTGGGCATGAGGCGGAGTTGGACGCCCAGTACGAGGTTGCAAGGGACCTACTTGAGCGGCTCGCCGAGGAGTTCCTTGGCGGCGACCGGGCGCGGCTCGTGATGCTTCCCGGCAACCACGACGTCGACTGGAACTGCGCCAGGGCGGCGATGGAGCTCGTCCCTGACGAGGATCTCGGTGCCAGCTTCTCGCCGGCGATGTGTGGCCCGAGCGACGATCTGCGGTGGAGCTGGCGGGAGCGGCGAGCCTATCGGATCGTCAATCGGCAGCTCTACGAGCAGCGTCTCGCGCGCTTCGACGCGCTCGCTGACTCCTTCTATGCCGGCGTGGAGATCATCCGCTCACCCTTCTTCCGGATGCACCCGTTGCGGGATGAGCAGATCGTGGTCGTCGCGTTCAGCTCGTGCGTCGGCAACGACTGCTACGCCGGACATGGGGCGATTGACGAGGACGCACTCGCGGGCGCGCACCTCGATCTGCAGGGGACCCCATACGTGCTGCGGGTCGCCGCATGGCACCACAGCATCGACGGGGAGCCCTCCGCCAGCGACTACATGAGCGTCTCCACCGTGCATCGGATGATCGGCAAGGGCTTCCGGCTTGGGCTGCATGGTCACCAGCACCATGCAGCCGCCGCCAATCGGTATGTGTACCTGCCGGAGGAGGAGAGGATGGCGGTAGTAAGCGCCGGGTCGCTGTGCGCCGGCGCATTGGGCCTGCCTGTCGGGGTCAACCGTCAGTACAACCTGATCGAGATCGCCGATGACCTGCAGAGCGCCCGGATCCATGTGCGGGAGATGGCGGTAGCCACTAACTTCGCGCCCGCGCGCCGGCCCGAGATGGGATTCTCCACGTTCGCAGAGCTCAGCTGGGCGCTCCCAGTCGGCAGCGAGCAGCGCCGAGCCGAGCACGAGCAACGCCTGATCCTCGACGCGGAGCGGGCGATCGCCGAGCACCGCTACAGAGACGCCGAGCACACGCTTGAGCGGGTGACGCACCCGCTCGTTGGCTACGCTCGCAGCCTGATGGTGGCCGCGCTCAGCGAGCAGGCCGCCTGGGATCGCCTTGCGGAGGAGCTCGCCGAGCCGCAGAGCATCGAGGAGCTGGTGCTCGGCGTCGGGGCGCTCTTGGGGTCCAGGGAGCACGAGCAGGCCGAGCGTTATCTGCACGCCAACCATGAGCGGCTGGAGCTCCCGCAGGCGAACGTACTTGACCTCGAAGGGCGCATCACCGCCGCAAGGGGACTCTCGTGAGCGGGGAGGGGATGGAGCGTATCCCCTTCGAGGTAGACGTCAACCGAGTGATCGAGGTGCTCGCAGCGCAGATCTACCAGACGCCGCTAGCGCTGCTGCGAGAGAACGCGCAGAACGCGTTCGATGCGATCCTGATGCGCCGCCACCGCGGGGATGAGTTCGAGCCGCGGATCGAAGTGAGAATCACAGACCGGGAGATCACAATCGCCGACAACGGGATCGGGATGACCCCCCAGGATCTCCGCCGCCACTACTGGCATGCCGGTTCGAGCGGGAAGAACAACCCCGAGGCGCGCGCGGCCGGGGTTGTCGGGACCTTCGGGATCGGCGCGATGTCGAACTTTGGGATCGCCGACGCACTTGAGCTCGAGACCGAGTCGGCACTGACTGGCGAGCGGACGCGCAGCGCTGCCCAGCGCGCGACACTCTCCGCGACCGAGGACTGCATCGAGCTCGCCTCCATCCCCGCCAGGGGCGAGCCCGGCACGCGCGTGAGCGCCACAATGCCCGAGGGGACTGTGAACGTGGCGGAAGCCACCAAGTACATCGCCGACTTCGTTGGGCTCGTTGCTGTGCCGGTCCTCGTCAACGACGAGGTCGTAAGCCAACAAGGCCTAGATAGCCAGCTACCGCCGCCGGACTCACAGGACATCGACGCCGGCGTGCTTCATAGCCGGCTGTCCGGCAGCGTACGGCTCAGGGTCACAGGCGCGGGCGAGGTGTGGGTGGGCGTTCGCGACCTCAGCTTCGACGGGGAGGCGGTCGGGGGCTCGATCGTCCTGCGCCAGGGTGCCAGCGCGATCCGCACGTTCCGCAGCGGCTTCGGTCTCGCGGTTGCGGGCGTCAACTCCGCCTACGATCTCGGCGGCCTCGCGGACGTCGAGATCTTCGAGCCAACCGCCGGCCGCGAGGCGCTTCGCACTGGAAGTCTCCAGGTGCTGCAGGACGCTGTCAGTGAGATCGACCGGCTCGTGTCGCTTGCGCTGGCCGACCTGCCGCAGTCCGACCAGAGCACATCGTTCATGCGCTGGGCGCTAGACCACGACCAGATCGAGCTGTGCTCGCGCGTGCGGGTACGCGTGGAGCCCGATAAACAGTCGGCCAGCCTAGGGGAGATGCGCGAGCACGCCGAGCACGCCGACGTTAGGTTCTTCGCGGGCTCTGATGCGTCAATCATCACGGCGATGGCGAGCGAAGACTCGCCGCTCGTGGTACTCGCGGGCGGCACACCTCGCCGGCGCCTGGAGCGCGCGTACCTGGAGCGCTTCTGTGACGCGAAGGAGTTGACCGACCGGGCAAGGGTGCTATCCCGCAAGCCGATGACGAGCTGGTCGCTGGCGGAGCAGTCGATCGTTTTTCGCATCACGGCAGTGCTGGCAAGCGACTACTTCCTAACGGCGAACGTGGATCTCGGGTCGCTTTCGCACAGGCTGCCGGTGCTCGTCTCGCCGAAGTCGCCTCCGGAGCTTGTACTGGATCCGGCGGGCTCCACGTTTCAGCTGATCGTCGGGCTGCACGAGAGCGACTACGCGATGTTCGGCGGGATGGTGAAGGACTTCGTTCGTAACGTGATCTTCCCGCGGGTGAAGGACCTGGTGCCGAGCAGCACCCGTGAGGGCGCGGAGGCGTTTCTGAAATCCATCCGCCGGACGCGCGACGTATTCGAGTATGAGGCAGAGGATCTGGAGAGCATCTGGGAGAGGGTGCTGAAGGGCGAGCTCTCGATGGACGAGGCCGCGCGGCGGTCAGTGAGCAGCGCGGGCCAGCGGGTACAGGTGTTCGACCCGGAGGGCACACGCAGCGTCGCGGAGGTCGTCCCGGACATCGCCCCAATGGAGAACGAGGATGAGCTTGGCCCAGCGCCGCCGATCCTTCGCGGCGAGACCGAGACGGACGCGAAGCTCCTGACGGTCGCGGACGGCGACCCGCCGATCCAGGGGTACAGGTGCTTCATTGCGCTAACGGACAAGGCGATGGAGGAACGCGGCGAGTTCTTCCTGCAGCCGCACTCCACCTCTGTGGTGTGGGGTGGGCAGAAGGTGCTGTTCGTCTTCGAGCACCACTCGGGGCAGTTCGGGCTCTATTACGACCTTCAGGCCGCGCACGTGGTCGCCCCCGAGTCCGGCGGCGGGCCGTATGCGACCGCGACGATCGTGCTGCGCAACAAGGTCTTCATTCCGGTCCCTGAGGCGCTCGCGGAGGTGTTTATCCCGCAGGCCAACGAGCGCAAGCGTTTTGAAGTGCGAAGCGACCTGCTGTTCACGGACGTGGGCGGGCCGCGCCTGACGGAGTGATTGGGTCAGAGCCGCCCTGACACTCCTGCATCATCTCCCGAGCTATCAGGCTAAAGATCGCTAATCGGCCGTTGGAGCCACAGTTCGGGCTGGGGGCCGGGCGGCCGCAGGTTCAAATCCTGTCATCCCGACTAGGCGGTGATGAACCCTCTCGGATCTCTCACTTTGAGTCCGTGTTTGACGCGCCAGGCCGGCGGGAGCTGCACACTTGGAGTATGCACGGCCCGCTACACGCCGGCCTGGCGCCCGATGCTGGCTGGCCTGCGCCGCGGTTTCTGTTTTGTTGCGGGTGGCTTGCCGTGTAGTCCGTAGCATTGACCGAGGATCTGACGCACTCGCTCAGCGATGATTCCGTATCGCAGGCCGATCTCGTTCAGGGTCATTCCTTCGACGATGCGTAGTCTGAGCATCTCTAGCTCGCGGTCACCAGGGACACGGAGGCATAGCGACAGGCCGTGACGACGGAGCGCACTGGCGATCTCGTACAGCTCGGAGCCCGTTCTGAACTCTGGGCGCTGGATCAGCTCGTCGGCAAAGCCGAGTCGTGCGATTTCTTGTATTCCTGCCCGGTCCAACGATGTGAGCGCGTCCGCGCTCAACCCTAGCTCGGTGACGTTCGTTGGCGGCCGGGGAATGAACTTCGATCCGCGCGGGCGAAGTTCGATATCCAGCCCCAGGGCGTTGACCACGAGCTGCACGATGCGGAACTCGATCGTGTCGCCTTGCCCGTGCTCTAGCCGGTGGATGAGGAGCCGCTCGGTCCCCGTGACGCCAGCGACCCGTTCTTGCGTGAGCTTTAGCCGTCGCCGCCGTGCTGCTAGCGCTCGCCCGAGATCGAGCGCAGAGTCGACCTTGACCGTCTCAGCCCACTCGTCGCTGACGCTCATCAGGAAGCCCCCCCGTACAGCTCGTCCGAGCGACGAGCTGCACGGGAAGGGACCACGAACTCCACGGGCTCCCCGTCCGGAGGCGCGGCCGAGACCCGATGCACAAGCCCATCCCCAGCAAGGGAAGCCACCGCATCCACAGCGCGGCCCTGGTCTCCAAGGCCGCGTCCCAGCTCATCAACCGTCCACGGGAAACCGTCACAGAGCAAAAGCTGCAGGATCGAGCGCTCGGTTCGATCCATTCGCTCGCCCGGTGTTCCCTCGTCTGTCGTGCTCATCGCGGCTCCTTTCGAGCACCGAAAGCACACGCAGCGAGGCGCAGGACCAATTACGTAGACAGCTACGGTGGCCCAGTGGCATCGAAGGTTAGTGCTTCGGTGCTACACGGCCGGGCGGGTGCTCTAACACTCGTCCGGCCACTCAATTGACTTGGATGGCCGGAGAGCAGAGCAGAACACGCACGCGATCGCAAGACATCCAGACCAGCTCGGCGAGATGCGCTCGAAGGGTTTGCTTGATCTCTGCTTGATCTCCGTCGCAGACCGTCGCTGCCGCCGGTCGCAAAACTTGCCTATTACCAGGCATTTCTAGAGTGGAGCCAACCGGGATCGAACCGGTGACCTCCTGCTTGCAAAGCAGGCGCTCTCCCAGCTGAGCTATGGCCCCGCAGCCCTGAATATAAGGCCTTCGCTGGGACCCGCCAAATCTCTGCTATCCGTTTCCCAATGCCTTCCACCGAGATCCCAAGCACCCACGAGGATCTGCTCGCCGCGAACTTCGCCACCCTGGCGACCGTCGGGCGCGACGGCGGTCCGCAGCTCACCGAGGTCTGGTTCCTCTACGAGCACGGGGAGCTCCGTCTGTCGCTCAACTCCACCCGGCTGAAGACCAAGAACCTGGTCGCGCGCCCTGCCTGCAGCCTCTTCATCCTCGACCTCGAGAACCCCTACCGCTACCTCGATGTGCGCGGCACGGCGAGGATCGAGCCCGACGCGGACTACGCCTTCGCCGATCGCGTCGGCGCCAAGTACTCCTCGGATCTGAGGGAGCACGACGGACCCGGGACGAGCGGGTCGTCGTGACGATCGAGCGCGAGAACGTCTTCGCGGTCGACATGTCCGGCTGAGCCGAGCCTCGCGTAGGCAAACATCGGGTTGCGCCCCGCCGTCTCCGGTCCTCGCACCGCTACGCTCGCCACTCGTGCTCGCCTTCGCCTGCCCCGTCTGCGCCCACCTCGTCACCTTCGAGAGCGTCCGGTGCCTCAACTGCTCGACCCCCATTGGCTTCGATTCCGCCGTCCGCGAGATGCGAGCGGCCGGCGGTGACCTCGGACCATGGCCGCCCCGTTGCGCAAACGCCAAGCTCGCGTCCTGCAACTGGCTCGCCGAGACATCCGGCGAGTTGTGTGCGAGCTGCGCCCTGACGCGAACCCGACCCAACGACGACGACCCCGTCGGCCTCCGAGGCTTCGCCAGGGCCGAGACCGCCAAGCGCCGCCTGCTCTTCGAGCTGACCGACCTGAGCCTGCCGATCGTCAGCCGGCGGGAGCGCAAGGGGGGACTGGCCTTCGATCTCCTCTCCAGCACCAACGAGCCCGTCAGCACCGGGCACGCCGACGGCCTCATCACCCTCGACCTCGCCGAAACCGACGCCGCTCGCCGCGAACCCATGCGGGTGAAGCTGGGCGAGCCCTACCGGACTGTCCTCGGCCACTTCCGCCACGAGATCGGCCACTACTACCAGCAGATCCTCGTTCCATCTGGCTCACCCCAGGAGTCCCAGATGCGCGAGCTGTTCGGCGACGAGCGCGCTGACTACAAGGCCGCTCTGAAGGCCCACTACGAGTCCGGTCCACCGGCCGAATGGCAACAGGCATTCGTCAGCTCCTACGCCACCATGCACCCTTGGGAGGACTGGGCCGAGACCTTCGCTCACTACCTCCACATCCGCGACACCCTGCAGACGGCCGCTGCCTGGGGGGTGATCGTCGAGGGTCCCTCGATCCCCACCGCCGACGAGTCGCCCCTGGAGTCCGACCCTGCCGACGGGGACTCTGTCTCGACGATGCTTCAGGCCTGGATACCTCTTACCTACGCCCTCAACGCCATGAGTCGCAGCATGGGCGAGTCGGACATGTACCCCTTCGTTCTCGCCCCCGCCGTCATGCGCAAGCTCCGCTTCCTCGGTCGCCTGATCGAGGAGCGCGCCGTCACCGCTGCCTGATCTCCGCGCACACCGGCCGCCTATCGCGCGAGCGGTCCGCAGCCGGACAGTTCTCTTCTCCTTAACAGCAAAGTTACGCGATCGTCACTTTGCTAAAGGGCGCCATCGCAAGGCTCGCCTGGATCCGCCAAGGCCAACCGATCCAGACAGGAGATGAGCCTCAAATGAGCTCCAACCCGCCCGATCGTCCCGCGCGCAATACGCCCGCCCCTGGGCCCAAGCGGCGCGTCCGCCGCCGCATCTGGGCAGCTATCGGCTGCCTCGTCGCGGCCTGCGCCGTCGCCGCGCCGATCGTCTCCGCCGGTGCCTCCTCCGGTGTCAACGCCGCCAAGGCCGCTGCGGTCGGCAACATCGGCGTCGGCAAAGGCAAGATTAAGCACGTCTGGCTGATCATCCTCGAGAACAAGTCCTACGACGCGACCTTCACCGGGCTCAACAAAAACACCTACCTGTGGCAGACGCTGCCGACGCAGGGTGCTCTCCTGAAGGACTACTTCGGGACCGGTCACTTCAGCCTCGACAACTACGTCTCCGCCGTCTCCGGGCAGGCGCCCCAGGCCGACACCCAGGCGGACTGCCCCTTCTACGACAAATTCTCCGGCACCGTCGACCTGAGCGGCAAGCTCAAGAACAACCCCAACTACGGGCAGGTCCTCTCACCCGCCGGCACCAACGCCGCCGCCGGCACCAACGGCTGCGTGTACCCCGCCAGCGTGCCCACGCTCTTCAACCAGCTCGACGCCGCTGGTGTCAGCTGGAAGGGCTACGCCCAGGATCTCGGTAACCCCGACGAAAGCGGTGGCACCCACGACGCGGGCACTCAGTACTGCGGTGCCCCCTTCTCGGCGCCGGGTCCGCGCGGCTCGACTGCCTTCCCCAACCCCGGCAGCGCCAACGGCACGGACCAGTATGTCCCCAAGCACTTCCCCTTCCCATGGTTCGAATCGATCCTCGACTCCGGGGACTGCAACGCACAGCACATCGCCAACCTGTTCGACTCCGAAGACGGTCTCTACCACGACCTGCAGAACCCCTCGACGACGCCGGCATTCAGCTGGATCTCGCCGAACAACTGCAGCGACGCCCACGACGCCGTCTGCCACGGCAACAACCTCTCGGGTGGCTTCACCGACCCCAACACGCCGAACCCGCCCGTCAACTTCACCGGCGGTCTGTACGCCTCCGACCTGTTCCTCGAACACGTCATCCCCGAGATCGAGGAATCGCCCGCCTTCAAGGAAGGCGGCCTGATCGACGTGACCTTCGACGAGGGCTTCCCACCCTTCACTTACACGGGCAACAGCTTCGCCAACTCCAACCTCGTCAAGGCCAATGCCGCCGCATCGGTGTCATCTGACTCCGCCGGCGAGACCCTCTTCGGCAACAGCGTCGCCTGGGAGCCCACTGGCCCCAACACGCCGCTGGAAACCGACGAACACGGCAACGAGCTGTTCCCCGGCCCTGGTGACAACGCCTTCCTCGACCGGCCGAACAACTGCGTTGCCCAGACCGCTCCCGCGCAGCCTGCTGCTACCTGCCTGCTCGGTGGCGGCAGCCACTCGCCCGGACCTCGGGCTGACACGGCCAGTGCCGCGCCGGGAGCCACGACCATCAACGACAACGCAGCTGTCGCGACCGACGCTGGTCGCTCGGTGACCGGCACGGGCATCCCCGCCGGCGCATTCGTCGGCACTGTCACCGACACACCGGTAACGGCCACCTCCTCCCCCCAGGCAGGCGGCTTCGTCGACACGGGATCATTCTCCCTCGTCAACTCGACGGGTGAACCGCTTGCCACGACGGAGACGGTCTCGGGTGTCACGCTCGGTGCCGAGACCCCAGCCACCGATCCGCTCTACGACGCCACCGACGCGACCACCGGCGGTGGTGACACGGGCAGCGTTCTGATCAGCCCGTACATAAAGCCTGGCACGGTCAGCACCGTCTACTACAACCACTACAGCTGGCTGAGGACGATGGAGGACCTGTTCAATGTCAAGCGAGCCTCACCGGGCCTCGACAAGAAAGGTCACATCGGCTACGCGGCACAGCCGGGCCTCGCGCCGTTCGGCTCGGACGTGTTCACCAACGCCAAAGCGCACATCCGCTGATGAGCACGCCCTCCGCTGGGCACGCCGGTGGCCGGCGCCAAGGGGACGCGGGGGCGGTTGCGAGCGCGGGCGGGGGCCGGACCTCAGGGTCCGGCCCCCGCTGGGCCGTTGCCTTCTCGGTGCTTCTAGCGCTCGGTATCGCGCTTGTCGTCCTGCTCGCTGGTGGCGCTCGGCACGGCGGAGCATCCGCGCATCCGCGCCCGGCTGCCAGCGTCAAATACGGCGGCCTGCCCGCGTGGCTTCCGCACCCCAACGTGAAGACGGGGAGAGTGCTCAATGCAAGCCTCGCGCACCCGGCTCTCTCCGTTCAGGGCGAAGCCATCTCTGTATCGCTCTCCGGTGGGCACCTCCTCGCCACGGCTGTCGGCCCCGAAGTCCCCGAGGAGGGGCGCTTCCCCGTTCCCGAGGTGACACCGACGAGCTTCATCGTGACCTTCGCCTCCGCGCGCGGGACGATCCCGCTTCGCGCCTCGGACTTCCAGCTCGTCGACGAGCAGGGGAAAGTCCACCGGCCGAGCATGACCGCCCTCGACGGAGGCGTGCCGCCATCGACTGTCCGGCCCGGCAAGCCCGTCTCGGTGAAGCTTCACGACATCCTGCCCACCGGCGACGGCGGACTCAGCTGGATCCCCGATGGACGGCGCCCGATCGCCACCTGGGACTTCACCGTCGAGATCGACTGACCCTCACTGCACCGTCAGCGTCGCTTTCATCCCTTTCGCCTCATGTTCGGGCAGGGAGCAGAACAGCGTGTACGTGCCCGGGCGCATTTCGATCGTCTGATCGCGTACGCCTTTGGAGACCGTGTCGGGGAACGAGCCCGTCAGCGACCCTTCGCCCGAGAGGACGTTGAGGTTGTGTTCGTCCTGCCCGTTGTTGACGAAGTCGAACGCGACCTTCCCCGCCGGCACCGTCGCTTTCGAGAGCGTGTAGTGGTACTCCACCGAAGTCACCTGGATGTGGGTGACTTCCGGCGGAGCGCCCGTCGTTTCACCAGTCGAGGCCGGCGTTTCCCCGGCGGGTGTCGTCGTTTCCACCGGCGCGCCCGGCGTGCCCGAGCCAGTGGGGGTCGTGCCCGCAGGGCCGGTCGTGGGAGTGCTCGTCGTGATCCCGTGCCGGGCCGGGGCCTTGTGCTTCCCTTGCGCGCATCGCCTCGCGCTCTTGCCTGCGCGCTCGCTCGAGTCGCCGAAGTAAGGACCTGACTTCCAGCCCCAGCCCCAGGCCCACGCGGCGCTCCACATGACGGCGCGCGTCGAGCGGGCCGCCCCCGAACCTATGTGTGTTTTGGCATGCAGCAGCGCGGCGCAGCGACGCTTGTGGGCAGCGGCGCCCGAGCGGGCCCGCGTGCCGGAGCCGGATGCAACCGCCCCCGCCCCGCCGCCGAGCAGTGCGATCGACACCGCCAGGCAGACCGCGCGCGAAGCGATCCTCATCCCGCGGGGGCGCATCAGGCGATCAACTGGGGGACGTTCCCGTAGGCGCTCGGTCCCGGCAGGCCCGTTCCGGCCCCAGGGATCACGAGCCCCGCTTCGGTCTGGAACCACTGGGCCAGCAGAGCCGCCTGCATGGCCCGAAAGTCGGACGTGTTGACGAGGTTTTCGTTCGGGTCCAGTTTGCTCACGCCGGGGAATTCGCCGACCATTTCGCCCTTCACCCGGCTGCCGATCAAGAACGACACGCCAGCCGCACCGTGATCGGTCCCCGAGCCGTTTTCCTGCGGGCGCCGGCCGAACTCCGACCACAGCTGGATCACCACGCGGTCATCCAGACCCCGGGCTTCGAGATCGCGCTGGAAGGCCAGCACCGATTCGACCGTCTCGCCGAGGTTCGTCGCGAGTGTTTCGACCTCGTCGGAATGGGTGTCATACGAGCCCACTGCCGACAGCGACACGCATTTGATCGGCAGTTCTTGGTCGTCGAGCATCGCCGCCAGCACTGCCAGTCGCTGCGGGAAGTCGCCGCCGCTCGTCGGGTAGGTCACCGGCGAGGTGAAGCCCGGTTTGCCTTCGTCTTCGGCGAACGGAGCCACCTGGTTGCGGATGATCTGCGTGTCGAGCGCCGCGCCGCGGGCCTGGGCGAAGGCGCTCGACGGTGCCCCCAGCGAGCCCAGCGCGCCGAACTCGTCGAGTGTGGGCGCCGCAATCGGTTCGTCCAGGCCGTAGGCCCAGAAGTTGTAGTCGGACGGCGAGGAGACGGCCGCCACGGGGACGCGGGTCGTCGCCAGGGCCGGCGCCAGGGAGTAGTCGAGCGACAGCCCCTGAAGCGGATTGCCGGGATCGCCGGCGACATCGAGGTAGCGGCCCATCCAGCCCGAACGTGTCTGGGTGTTCAGCTCCCCGACCTCCCAGTAGTGACGGCTCGTGAAGTGGCTCTCGTCGGGCGGGTCGTAGCCGATCGCCGGGAACACCGACACCTTGCCTTCGCCGTGCAACTGAGCGAGGCCGGCAGCCTGCGGGTGCCACATCAATGTCGGGTCCTCGCTGAAGGCGACTCCTTCGCCTTCTTTGCGGCCCAGGGTCGGGCGCAGTTCGTGGTAGCGCGTTTCACCGACGGGCGCCAGAACCGACAGCGCGTCCCAGCCGCCTTCCATGAAGATCGATACCAGCACCGGCTGGCTGGGCGGCGCCGCTGCGGCAGCTTCGGCGATGCCCTCTTCGAAGTGGCGGGGCGAGAGCGCCGAGGCGCCGTAGACCGACAGCATCGCTCCGGCCGATCGCAACATGAAGGCGCGCCTGTCCATGCCTGTCCCCGCCGGCAACGGCTGCCCGGGCTCGATCTTCGGCAGCCCCCGTCCGGCCTGGGCGATGCCCGCCCGCAGCAGTTGGGAGCGGTTGAAGTCGTTGCACGAGCAGCTTCGGGCCATGTCAGCTCACCTGGAGGTCGGGGGATGTCGCGATCAGCATTCGCAGCGCGTTCTGGCGCATCGCCTTGTAGGGGCTCTTCTCCCATTTGGCGATCGACAGGCCCTGGAAGCAGTTCTGCGAGAAAGCGGTGATGCTCTGCGCCGATTCGCTCGACAGCTGCGGCTCGCCCCAGTAGGCCATCGCGCTCGCCAGCGCTTCGGCCGGTTCCTCGGTTGCGCTGTAGGGAGTCGTGCCTTCGGGCGGCCACGGATTGGCGTAGGTCTTGGCGGTCACGTAGCTGGCCATTTCCCAGCGGGCCTTAGCCGTGGAGGTGTCGAGCCAGTGCGTGAAGTCCCAGCCGGCGACGTTCGGTGGGTAGAACAGCTGCTGGCCGGCGCCGGCTGACAGCCAGGCCCAGGCGGTCGTGTCGATCGGTCGTCCGATCGCCCGCAGCAGTCCCGCGTTGTAGACGACCGGCGGCGTCACCAGCTCCGGGCCGTTGAGGAATTCCGGGTGCTGGAGGATCGCCTCGACGACCGCCCTGATGCTGTAGCCCGAGCCGATGTAGAGGCCCTGCAGGGAGGCGAGAGTTGCTTCGTCGGGCGGGTTCGGGACGAAGTAGCTCCACAGCTTGCCGATGAAGAACGAGGCGTGCAGCGGATGGGTGACGCACAGTCGCACCGCGTCTTCCCAGGTCCACTTGCCGGTCTGGCCGAAGATCGTCTTGTTGCCAGTGTCATGGCGTGAGGCTTCGAAGCGGAAGTTCTGAAGCCCGGAGCTTTCCGTCCACGTCGCCGTCCAGCCGGTCAGCGCCCTGGCCATTTCCCGCACGTCTGTCTCGGTGTAGGCGCCACGGTCGGCGCCCAGCGAGAACAGCTCCATCATCTCGCGGGCGTAGTTCTCGTTCGGTTCCCACTTGTCGTTGTAGATGCCGTCGAGGAACACGAGCATCGCCGGGTTGACGGTGACGGCCATGAACAGGTCGTGGAAGCTGCTGAGCGCGTTTTCGCGGAACAGCTGGTTCTGGTCGAGCATCCGCTGCTGGCTGCCGACCTTTTCGTTGGAGTTGGCGAACCAGTCGTGCCAGATGAACGTCATCCGCTCGATCAGCTGTTGGTCGGAGCGCACCATCCGGTCGAGCCACCAGCAGTGGTCCTGTCCCCACTCGTCGGCCGGAGCAAGGGCGTTGCCTTCGTCGTCGGTCGCCGCGGGGCCGTGCAGCACCGCGGCGCCCGATGGCCGGGTCATCCCGTGGATCACCGCTTCGATTGGCTGTCCGGCGAGCGCCTCGGCCTGGCCTGGCGTCGGACCGAAGCCCGCGCGCCACAGCAGCCGGTGGGCCTGGGGGAGGGTGATCGGCGCGCCCAGCGACGGCGGCGGCACGCTGGAGGGCGCTGGAGGATTTACTGCGATCGGTAGCGGCGCGGGCGCACCGGCCAGCCCCGAGACGTGCTTTACGACCTTGCGACGCTTGTGGTGGCGTTTGCGATGGTGGTGCTTGACCTTGTGCTTCTTCTTGACCCCGTGAGGGTGGGCCTTGGCGGCCTTGTGGTGGGCCTTCGTCCGCGCCTTTTTCAGCGCCGACTCGTTGCCCGCACGGGTACGCGAACCGCTGGCGGTCTTCGTGCCGCCGGCTACCCCGCTCATCGAGACTGGCCCCCCATGCCCGCCTTCTCGGTCGCGCGAGGAAGGACTTTAAGTAGACCTAGACGTTTCTAGACATCTGTTGCAGCCGCCGTTGCAGAGCTCAAGTCCCGACCTGGTCGATCAGGTCGGCGACGGAGTCGACGATTCGCGAAGCGCGGAAGGGGAATCGCTCGGCCACCTCGCGAGTCGTGACGCCCGTCAGCACGAGGACCGTCTCCATGCCCGCCTCGAGGCCCGAGACGATGTCGGTGTCCATACGGTCACCGATCATCGCCGAGGTCTCCGAGTGGGCGTCGATCGCGTTCAGCGCCGAGCGCATCATCAGCGGGTTGGGCTTGCCGACGAAATAGGGCTCGACGCCCGTCGCGCGGCTGATCAGGGCTGCCACCGAGCCGGTCGCAGGAAGCGGACCGTCTGCACTCGGCCCCGTCGGGTCGGGGTTCGTGGCGATGAAGCGCGCGCCCTCGCCGATCAACCTGATCGCCCGGGTGATGCGCTCGAAGGAGTAGGTGCGCGTCTCGCCCAGGACGACGTAGTCGGGGCTGCGGTCATCCAGCGTGTAGCCGGCGCTGTGCAGCGCCGTTGTCAACCCTGACTCGCCGATCACGTAGGCCGAGCCGCCGGGACGCTGGTCCTCAAGGAAACGCGCCGTCGCCAATGCTGACGTCCAGATCGACTCCTCAGGTACCTCCAGGCCGCTCGCTGCCAGCCGAGCGACGAGGTCCCGAGGCGTGTAGATCGAGTTGTTCGTCAGCACCAGGAAAGGCCTTCCCGCCTCCCGCAGCCGCGCCAGGAAGCGGTCAGCGCCGGGGATCGCCTGCTCCTCGCGGACCAGCACGCCGTCCATGTCCATCAGCCAGGAGCGAATCTCTCGCATCTACCTACGAAGCATGACGTACCACCGTTGCCGGGCGAGAGTGCCCACACGAATCTGTGACGAAGCGTCCGGCCCGGACGTAGAGGGAATAGATGAGGATGATCGGGTTGCGTTCTTTCCCCACCACGCGCGGCGAGCAGTTCGACGAGGCGTCGTTCGACGCGCTGTTCCGTGAATGCGTCACGGACGTCCATGGCTACGCGCTCTCCCTGCTCGGCGAGCGCGCCGCGGCGGAGGATGTGACGGCGCTCGCCTTCGAGCGCCTGTTCCGGGCAAGGCGCCGCATTGACGCGCGTCGCGGCACGCCGAGATCGCTGCTGTTCACGATCGCCCGCAACGCGGCTCTCGACGAGCTGCGCAGGCGCCGCCGCCAGCCGCTGGCCTTGCCGGCGGCCGAGATCCTCGCGACGGCGCCCGCTACGGAGGCGGAGGACGTGGAGCGCCGCGAGAGCGTCCGCGGGGCGCTGGCCGAACTGACTCCGCGTGAGCGGGAGATCGTGCTGCTCAAGTTCCACGGGCAGCTGACCAACGCTGAGCTGGCCCAGGCGCTGGGCATCAGCGAGTCGAACGCCGGAACACGCCTACACCGGGCACTCACGAGGCTGCGCGAGAGCCCCCTGGCTACCGAGGAGATCGCATGAAGGTGATCCACTTTCCCGGCGCCGAGCCGCCGCCTACCGACGGTCGCGCGCTCGGCCTCGAGATCGACGCGATGCTCGATGGTGAGCTCGGCGGCGCCGAGGGCCTTGCTTTGCGCGAGCTCCGCGAAGACGTCCGCTCGCTGGCGCCGGCACCGAGCAGCGACTTCGAGCGGGAACTGCAGGCGCGCGTGGCGCAGTGGAAGCGCGATACGCGCAGGCCGGAGCATGCCGGCGTGCGCGCTCCAGTGCTGCGTGCGCTCCGCGCTGCCGGGGAGCACGGTCGGCGCCGACTGGCATTCGCCGGAGCGGCCGCGACCGTCATCGCCGTTGTGCTCGCGGTGATGCTCTCTGGCGGGAGCGGGATTCATCTGCACGCCGGCGGACTGAGCGGGTCCTCCGCCTCATCGTCGTTGGGATCGAGCGCGCGCACCACCAACGCGAAGGGCGATCTCAATCCCGTCCCCCTGGTCGGATCCCACCACGCCGCGCGGGCCGGCAGCACCGGGGGCGGGTCCTCCGCCGGCGCAGCGGAGCCGCAGTCGGCGGGCGAAGCGACGGCGAAGCTTCCGCCCCAGAGCAGCGTCGCGGTCCCGCTCACCCCCTTCGCCGCGTCGCCCGGCCGCCTGCAGCAGCGCGGCGCCTCGGTGACGCTTGCGACGAGCCTCGGTGGGGTGCAGAGTGCGGCGGAAGCGGTGATGAGGCTCGCCGTCGCCGACGGCGGCTTCGTCGAAAGCTCCCAGGTGCAGCAGCGCAGTCAGGGGACGAGCGAAGCTTCGCTCGCACTGAGCCTGCCGAGCGCAAAGCTCTCCGCCGCGATCGCCGCGCTGGGGCGGATCGCCCCAGTCCGCGAGGTCAGTCAGGAATCGCAGGACATCACGAGTTCCTACGACAGCGCCAAGCGGCGGCTCGCCGACGCGGAAGCGGTGCGCCGCGCGCTGCTGCGGGCGCTCTCGGCGGCCGGCACGGAAAGCAAGATCGACAGCTTGCGCGAACAGCTCGCGGCCAACCGCGAAGTGATCGCCCGCGAACGCACGGCGCTGAAGTCGGTCGAGCAGCACGCGAACACATCGGTGCTCAATGTCGCGATCAGCGGCGGCGCTGCCGCAGCGACTGCGTCTAAGCGAGAAGGACTGACGCTACGCCGTGGGCTCCGCGACGCTGGACGGGTGCTCTCAGGAGCCGCAGCAGTCGTGCTGATCGCTCTGGCCGCGATACTTCCGCTCGCGCTGATCGGTCTCGGCTTCGTCGCGTTGCGCCAGGCCTGGCTGCGCCGTCGCCGCGAGGCCGCGCTCGAACCCTAGGGCCCGTCGCAACTCGCGCCACGGTGAAGGGCGCTACGGTCGCGGCTCGGCTGCGAGGCGCTTGAACCGGTTACCCGAGACGCCCTGAGGGGTAGGATCTGGCTCTCACTGGGACGCAACCGCCGCCGCGGGCGGCAAGGAGGCCACATGTCCTATCACCGCCTGTCTGCCGCCATCGCAGCGATCGGCACGACGGCCGTGCTCGCCGCGGCACTGCCGGCCGTTGCAGCCGCCGCCACGCCCGCCGTCGTACAAGCGCGCTCGCCACTGGCGACGCCGTCGGCCTCTGCCGGCGCGACGCCGGCCGCGACGCCGATCGAATTCAGCGTCGGGATCGCGCCATCTGATCAGAGCGGGGCCGAAGCGCTCGCGCAGGCGGTCTCCACTCCGGGCAGCTCCGCCTACCGCCAGTTCCTCACGCCGGCCCAGTGGGAGAAGCGCTTCTCACCGAGCCAGGCATCCGTCAATGCCGTCAAGAGCTGGCTACGCGAAGCGGGCATCACGGTCGAAGGCGTCTCGGCAGACCGCCTTACGATCGAAGCTTCGGCGACCGCCGCGACGGTCCAACGCGCGTTCGGCACTTCACTCGGGCAGTATCGCCATCACGGCAAGGTCCTGCGCCTGGCCGCTTCGGCGCTGAGCGTTCCGGCGTCTGTCGCCGGGCTGATCTCGGGTATCTCGGGCATCGACCAGAACCTGGCTACTCCGGATCACGTGCGCGAAGGCGCCGAACCGGCGGCGAGCGGTAAGCGCGCCGCGCTGCCGGCGAAGAAGCAGAAGGAAGAAATCCCGCAGCCAGAAGGCTTCCGCAACGCCACGCCGTGCTCGACCTATTACGGCGAAAAGACCGACACGATCGACCCGGCCTTCGGCGCGGGATACCCCGCGGCGCTGCCTTACTCGCCGTGTGGCTACACGCCGCCGCAGCTGCAGAGCGCCTATGACCTGAGCGCTCCGATCACCGGCGGCGTGGACGGCAGCGGTGTGACCGTTGCGGTCGTCGACGCCTATGCCTCGCCGACGCTGCTCGCCGACGGGCAGGAATACGCGAGCAAAAACCAGCCCACGCAACCGCTGTCCTCTGGGCAGTTCAGTGAGCTGGTGAGCCCCAAGTTCAACGACATCGAAGAATGCGAAGCCAACGAATGGTTCGGCGAGCAGACGCTCGACATCGAGGCCGTCCACGCCACCGCACCAGGCGCGAAACTGCTCTACGTCGGCGCGAAGAACTGCGGCAACGCTCTCTTCAAGTCGGTGCAGGAAGTCGTCGACGGCCACTTGGCGGACGTGATCACGGACTCCTGGGGCGATGACGGCGGCGACTTGGTCGATTCGCCGGGCACGCGCAGGTCGTTCGACAACGTCCTGATGATGGCGATCGGCACGGGGATCGGCGTGCAGTTCTCCTCGGGCGATGAAGGCGATGAATTCTTCAACTTCGGAGCTGACATCGCGGGCTACCCGCCCTCGAGCCCCTACCAGACGGCCGTCGGTGGCACGAGCGCACAGATCGGCGCCTCGGGCGAACGGCTCGGCGAGCTCGGTTGGTCGACCTCGAAGGGGACGCTGTGCACGGCCGAACTGGCCGCTGAGAAGGCTTGCCCGAAAGGCAAAGTCGGCAAGTACATTCCGAAGGCGCCGGGCGAATACCTCTACGGCAGCGGCGGGGGCACCAGCTTCAACTACCCCGAGCCGGTCTGGGAGGAAGGCGTCGTGCCGCCCGCCCTGGCCGAACGCAACTCGAGCGTGACCGGAATTCGCAATCGGGTCGAGCCGGACATCTCGATGGACGCCGACCCCACCACGGGGATGCTTGTCGGTGAGACGCAGACGTTCCCGGAGGGTGTCCACTACGACCAGTACCGGATCGGCGGAACGAGTCTCTCATCGCCACTGTTCGCCGGTGTCATGGCCGACGCCGACCAGGCGGCGGGTGGGCCGCTCGGCTTCATCAACCCGCTGCTCTACAAGCTCGCAAGAGACGACTCGAGCGTCTTCTTCGACGTCACGCCGCAGCCGCTGCAAGCGCTGGTCCGCAGCGACTACCTCGACGGCTTCGACGCCGAAGAAGGAATTCTGACCTCGGTGCGCACACTCGAATACGAGGGCAAGATCAAGTTCTGCGCCGCCAACGGGAGCTGCTCGAAAGAGCAGAACACGCTGAGCACGGCGCCGGGCTATGACTCGATGACGGGGATCGGCGCGCCCGACGACGGGCTGATCGAAGCGCTGGCGGCCAACAAACCGCAGTAAGGGTCAGCCGCGAGGATGCCGACGGCGGTCGGCATCCTCGCTCTGCCCGACGAGCAGGAAGGCAAGGGACACCAGCGCGATCCCCACGAGGCCGAACAGCGCGCTCGCGGCGATTACCCGCGTCCCGCCGCTGAGCGTCACGAGGACGACGATGGCAGCGAGCAGCGAGGCGGTTGCGATCGATAGGGCTGCACGATTCTCGGGTGGCACAACTGTTCACTACCCCCGTCGCGGGAGGGAGAACATCCGGCCTGACTAGCCGTGGCCGAGCACCGGGTGGGGCCGGTAGGGCTCCTCGAGCCTGGCGATCTCCTCATCCGACAGCGACAGCTGCTCGGCTGCCAGTGCGTCGGTGAGATGCCCAGGCTTGGTCGCGCCGACGATCGGAGCGGTCACGCCGGGCTTGTGAAGCAGCCAGGCCAACGCGATCTGAGCGGATGGCACGCCGCGCTCGGCGGCGACCTCCGCAACACGCTCGACGACGTCGAAGTCCGTCGGCTCTGCATAGAGGTGGTCGGTGAAGGCGTCTGAGTCCGAGCGCGTCGTCAGCCGTCCGCCCTCGCGGGTGCGGTTGCCCGCCAGCACGCCGCGAGCGAGGGGGCTCCAGGGGATCACGCCGATGCCCTGATCGAGGCACTGGGGGATCATCTCCCGCTCCTCCTCGCGGTAGATCAGGTTGTAGTGGTTCTGCATCGAGACGAAAGACGTCAGCGAGTGGCGCTCGGCTACGTGCTGTGCCTTGGCGAACTGCCAGGCGAACATCGAGCTGGCGCCGATGTAGCGCACCTTGCCGGCCCGAACCACGTCGTGCAGAGCCTCCATCGTCTCCTCGATCGGTGTGCGGTTGTCCCAGCGGTGGATCTGGTAGAGGTCGACATAGTCCACGTCCAGGCGCGCCAGCGACGCGTCGATCGCCGCGAGGATGTGCTTGCGCGAGAGCCCGCCGCCGTTCTCGCCGGGCATCATTGGCATGAAGACCTTGGTCGCCAAGACGTACTCCTCGCGGCCGAGGAGTTTCTTCAGCAACCGCCCTGTGGCGATCTCGCTGGCTCCATGCGAGTAGGTGTCGGCGGTGTCGAAGAACGTGATCCCGCCGTCGACTGCCGCGCGCACGATCGGCTCGGCGCCGTCCTCATCCAGCACCCACGCCCGGTCGGAGCCGTTGCCGTAGCTCATCATCCCCAGACACACCCGCGATACGCGTAGGCCGGTGGCACCGAGGTTCACGTAGTCCATGCCCCCAGGTATAGCCGAGCTGGGCCTGGGAGGCCCCCGATCCCGGCAGCGCGAAGCGCGCGCCCGCCCGTCAGTCGCGAAGCTCGTCCCGCACCCAGTCACAGCCCGAGGAGAGATCCTCGACGCCGAGGGCGGCGGCGACGTTCAGGGCCATGCCTTGCTGGAAGAACTCGTCGAGCTCCTCCGATCCCGCTCCCGTCAGCTCGCGGGCCAGATCGACGAGCTGGGCGTAGCGCCGGCGGACCCTGCGGCGAACCTCCTTGTCATCGCACGCGGCATAGGAGTGGTGCTGGAGCATCAGGCTGTCGCGGTCGACGCTGAGCATCTCGATGTAGGCGCGGCCCAGCGCTTCGAGTGGTCCTTCGCAGTCCTCCGGCGCCTCGCCGCGCGCGTAGGCCGCGGCGGCCGAGCGGAAGGTGTTGGCGACGCGGTCGAAGCCGCGTTCGACGGCCGCCAGGAACAGATCGCGCTTGGTGGGAAAGAGGCTGAAGACGTAGGGCTGGGCGACGCCGACACGACGGGCGATCTGACCGACGGGGGTCCCGTAGAGGCCGCCGCGGGCGAACTCCGCGACAGCGGCCTCGATCAGTTCCTCGCGTCGCTCGGCGGCCGGGACGCGGCGGCGCTGCACCTTGCCGACCGCCTCCGCGGCCGCCCTCGCGACGATCTCGGGCCCGCTGCTCACGCGGCGTCCCCTGCGAGCGTCGCCGTCGCGACCGGACCGGCCTCGCTCGCCACGCTGCGCTTGCGCGGGGCGAACGGCACGGCGATCACGACGAGGGCACCTGCGGCCAGCACCGACACCCCGACCCACAGCGCCGGGGTCAGCCCGGACACGAACGCCTGGGCGCTCTCGTAACCGCCCGAACCGGTGAACACGGACGCCAGGACAGCCACCCCCAGCACGCCCCCGATCTCGCGGATCGCGTTGTTGGCGCCCGAAGCCTGTCCCGTTTGCTGATCGCTGACGGAGGAGAGGACAGCGTTGGCCGAAGGAGCGAACACGAGGGCCATGCCGGCGCCGGCCATGATGAAGGGAGCGATCATCTGTGAGTAGTGCATGTGGGTCGAGGCCGTTGCGGCCAACCAGGCCAGGGCGCCTGCCTGAAGCGAGAGGCCGACCGCCATGAACGGGCGGCTGCCGATCCGCTCTGAGAATACGCCCGCGAAGGGCGCGACGATCATCGTCGCCCCGGTCCAGACGAGCAGCTTCAGCCCGGCCTGCAGAGGAGTGTTGTGAAGCACGTTCTGCATGAACTGCGAGAGGAAGAAGATCGAGCCGAACATCCCGAAGTACATGCTCAGGGAGGCGACGTTCGTCACGGCGAAGGAGCGCTTGGCGAAGAAGGACATCGGCAGCATCGGCTCGGCAGCGCGTCGCTCCCAGGCGACGAAGGCCGCCAGCAGGATCACGCCGATCGCCAACGGGATGACGACGTCCGTCGCGCCCCAGCCGAGCGACTGCGCGCGGATCAGGCCGAAGACGATTCCGAAGGCGCCACCGGAGCCGAACAGGAGGCCGCGCAGGTCGAGGTGGCCGTAGGGGCCGTGGCTCTCGTTCAGGACTTTCGAGGCGGGGCCGAGCAGGGCCAGGCCGATGGGGACGTTGATCCAGAAGATCCAGTGCCAGGAGATGCTCTGCACGACCGCGCCGCCGACGAGTGGCCCGAGCGCGACGGCGACGCCGCTGACGCCCGACCAGACCCCGATCGCCATGCCACGGCGTTCGCCCGGGAAGGCTTCGGCTAGCAGCGTCAGCGTCAGGGGCGTGACGATCGCGGCGCCGATTCCCTGGATCGCGCGGGCGGCGACCAGTGTGCCGGTGCTCGGCGCCAGCGCCGCCCCGGCTGAGGCGGCTGTGAACAGCGCCATGCCCAGCAGGAACATCCGCCGTCGTCCGAAGCGGTCGCCCAGCGCCGCACCCGTCAGCAAGAGGACGGCGTAGGAGAGGACGTAGGCGTTGACCGTCCACTCCAACGACTGGATCGAGGCGCCCAGGTCGCGGTGGATAGTCGGCAGGGCAACGCTCACCACGAGGTTGTCGAGGACGACCATGAACAGTGCGACCGAGACGATCGCGAGGGTCCAACCGTTGCGTGACTGACTGCGCATCATTGCTCCTTTCGGCGGGTTAGGAGCAACTTAGCAGTAACTAATAATTAATTCAAGAAGATGGGAAGGGAACGTGTGGTCCTCCGTTCGCCTACTGCTCACATCAGCCGCTGGACCTCAGCGAGGAGCAGGGCCGCGGGGGCTCCACGCCCCCGCGGCCCTGCTCCCGCGGGCTGCCTAGCCCGCTTCTTCGCTGGAGGGAGCGCCGGCCGGCGGAGCGCCGCCACCCATCCCAGGCCCACCGCCGGATCCACCGGGACCGCCGCTCGGCTTGAAGGACGAGTCGGTCGCGAAGACCGTCGCGCCTTCCGAGGAGGAGCGAATCTCGACGCGGTCGCCAACGGCCAGCTTTTCGAGCGAGCTGGTGGCTCCGTCGAGCGTCACGGTGGTTCCTGAGGGGATCGTGACGGTCGGCGTTCCGTAGGTCACCGAGGAGGTTCCCTCCTTGAGCGTGATCGTTCCGGCGCTCGTGTCGAGCGCCGTGATCGTGCCGCTGTCGGTGGTCTCTGAGATGTAGGCGGTGCCGGCTTTGTTGAGGACCGCCTCGACGGAGTGGACGGGCATCCCACCGGGACCGCCCGGCCCGCCGTGTCCGGGTCTGCCTGGCATCCCGGCGGGCCCGGCGGCGGCGGAGTGCCCCTTCGTTCTCTTGCCCGAGTTGCTCGCGGCCGAGCTCTGGCTGATCCCGGCCGCCGCGCCGGTCAGCGCGCAGACGACCGCCACGGCGATCGCCGCGATCCGTTTCTTCCTTCGCATGGATCTCTCCTTGGTGTCCGAGCCCGGGCGACCATCTGTCGTCCGTGGCATGGGATCAGGATCGATCGGGGCGCTAAGAGGACCGTGTCACCGGTCTGGGAGTTGGCTGAGCGGGCATCGACGCCGCGCAGGACTCAGCGGTGCCCGTGGACAGCCCGAGTTTGCTCAGACTCCAGCGAGAAAGTCCAGCAGCGCCGTGTTGACAGCCTCCGGCGCCTGCTGCTGAACCCAGTGCCCGGCTCCGGGCACGACGATCTGGCTGCGCAGGTCGGTCACCCAGCCGTTCATCGCCTCGACCGGCATGAAGCTCTGCACGGGGTCGAGCTCGCCCGTCAGGAACATCGCGGGCTGTTCGATCTTGCGCTCGTAGGAAGCCGTCAGCTCGCGATTGCGGTCGATGTTGCGGTACCAGTTCAGGCCGCCCGTGAAGCCCGTGCGGGCGAAGGCCTCGACGTAGACCGCCAGCTCCTCCTCGCTCAGCCACTCCGCCCGTTTCGTGTCTGCGCCCTCCTCCTCGGCCCACTGCGCAGTCCACACCCTGGAGGTCGTCAGCGTCCGGCGCACGTCGCGCGAGAGCGCCTCGTCCGCCACTCCCGGCTCCTGGAACCAGACGATGTAGAAGTCCTCGCCGAGGTGGGCGCGCATGATCGGGATCGGCGCAGCGGGGGCGCGGGGCACGAACGGGACGCTCAGCCCCGCCACCGCCCGCACCCGCTCGGGGTGGATGGCGGCCATCCACCACGTCACGTTAGCGCCCCAGTCGTGGCCGACGAAGCTCGCCTGCTGCTCGCCGACGGCGTCGAGCAGCCCGGCCATGTCGCCGCACAGCGCCAGGATGTCGTAGGCCTCGATCTCAGCCGGCGCCGAGCTCGATCCATATCCGCGCATGTCGGGCGCGACCACGTGGTAGCCGGCCGCTGCCAGCGCCGGGATCTGATGGCGCCAGGAGTAGGCCAGCTCGGGGAAGCCGTGGCAGAGGACGACGAGCGGCCCCTCGCCCGCCTCGATCACGTTCAGCTCGATGCCGTTGACCGCCAGCTTGCGTTCGGCGCTCGACACTGGGCCTTCTCTCAGGAGCAGGCGGTGAACTTGAGGCGAAGCGTCCTGGAGGCGTGCTTGCCGTGCTTCTCGCTGATGAACGCCTGGGCCGCGGCGGTGTGCGTCGAGCCCGCCGTGTAAGCCTGGGCGACTTTCGCGACGAACGGCTTGGGGTCGACCTTGCCGGTCTTGCGCACCGACTCCCTGACGAGCTTCTTGAAGGTCTTGCCGTCGACGCTGAATTTCACCTGGTAGATCTTCAGGACGACCTTGTGCTTGCGCTTTGCTGAAGCGACCGACAGCTTCAGAGTGATCGCCTCACCGGGTTTCACACAGCCCTTCGGCCCCGCGAACGTCACCACGTCCGAGCCGATCTTCGTAGCCTTCGTGCCGGCGCTAGGCACCGCTCCGGTCCCCGATTCGAGGTTCGCGAGCTCGAGGCCGGAGCTGTCCGTGAACGTCAGCCAGCCGCTGCCGGCGTCGTCGACGGCGACCTGTGCGTTGACCTGGTCTCCATAGGCGCTGCCGAGGTTCGCGACAGTGATCGGCGCGCCGAAGCCGGCGCCGCCGTTGCTCGAGGTGAACAGCCTCATGACCGGTGTCGTGCCTCCGTACTGAGGCCACACGACCGCGACGTGCCCGGACGGCGACTGGGCGATCGCGCCGCCGTCGAACAGTTCGGCGTGAGCGTCGTTGTAGAGCGTCAGCGGCGGCCCGAACGATGTCCCCGTGAACTTCCGCACGTCGACCTGCGAGGCGTATTTCTCGCTGGGGCTCGTGTAGTCCTCGCTGACCATCAACAGGCCCGCCGCGCCACCGGCCAGGCGCGGCTCGTAGCCGCTCGTCACGGGGGTGTCCGGCGTCCAGTCTTTTTCTTCGGTCTTCGACCCCGCGCCCGTGTAGCGGGTGAAGAAGATCCCGTACGGCGGGGAGTTGAGGTTGTAGTAGGCCTCGACAGGGTTGCCCGAGGAGTCAAGTCCGAGCGCCGAGGCGGCGACGCCGCCGGGCCCCGGTTCGTTGAGGCTGAAGCCACCGAGGCCGCCGGCGGCCGTGAAGGAGCTAAAGCCGATCCCCGCGTTGTAGCCGCCGACGAGGAATTCGCTGCCTGAGAGGAACACCTCCGTCGCGTTCGACTTGTTCGAGTAGGCCATCGTGATGACCTGTCCGGGGCCGAAGCTCGCGCCGCCGTCTGTGGAGGTGTAGAGGACGACGTCGTTGGGGACGTAGCGGGGTGCGACCACGTAGACGGTGCTGCCCGCGCCGAATACCGGGAAGGCGCCCGTCGCGGTTTCCGTCGCGCCGGCCGCGCCGGGAATCGGCAGCGTCAGCGGAGCGGTGCACTTCGCGCCCTTCGCGATCTTGCAGAACTCCGGCATTTCGGCGCCGCCGCTCGCGGACTTGCGTGTCCAGGCGATGTAAGCCGTGCCCGAAGCGTCCTCGATCACGTGGCCCTGTGTGGCGGCCTGGGGGTCGAGCACGCCAATGTTCGTCGCGCTTGCCGGAGCGACGAGAATCCCGCCTGCCGCGAGTGCGCTCAGCGCCGGCACGAGCAGTCGGCGGACTGTTCTGAGGCTCGGCATGCGAGCATCATCGCGCATCGTGGCGATGGTCGGCGCGCTGACCGCCGCGAGCCTCGGAGTAGGGTGTCCGGCGTGAGCGGCCCGGGGGCGATCCATCACCTCAACTGCGGAACGATGTGTCCTCGCGGCGCACGGATGCTGAGCGGCACAGGCGGCCTGCTGGCGGAGGCGCGCCTGGTCTGCCACTGCCTGCTGATCGAGGGCGCTGACGGGCTCGTCCTGATCGACACCGGCTTCGGCACAGGCGACGTCGCCGATCGCAGCCAGCTCGGCGGGCCCTTCAACGCGATCGTCCGTCCGCGACTGCTCGCCGAGGAGACCGCCCACGCGCAGATCATCGCCCTCGGCTTGGACCCGGCCGACGTGCGCCACATCGTCACCACGCATCTCGACCTCGACCACGCCGGCGGCCTGCCGGACTTCCCCGCCGCAGAGGTGCACCTGCTCGGCAAGGAGCTGACGGAGGCGATGAACCCAGGCTGGCGCGAGCGCCAGCGCTACGTCGCCAGCCATTGGGCCCACGGTCCCCACTGGGTCGAGCACGAGACCGGCGGCGACGAGTGGCTGGGCTTCGAGGGCATTCGCATCCTTCCGGGCAGCGACGCCGAGATCCTGCTGATCCCGCTGCCGGGACACACGCTCGGCCACACAGGCGTCGCGATCCGCGACGGCGAGGGCTGGCTGTTGCACTGCGGCGATGCCTACTTCCACCAGGGTGAGGTGCAGACGCCGCCGCACTGCCCGCCCGGACTGCGCCTGTTCGAGGCGCTCAACCAGGCCGACGGCGCCAGCCGCAAGCAGAACCTGGAGCGCCTGCGCGAGCTGGCCGAGCGACACCGCGGCGAAGTCGAGCTGATCTGCTCGCACGACGCCTCCACGCTCGACGCCCTGGCGCCGGGCGCCTGATCGGGCTCGCCAACCGGGTGCCGCTAGCTATCTGATCAGGCTCGGGTCCAGGAGCGCTTCAGCTCCTTGGCCAGCGCCTCGATCGAACGCTGCAGCTGTTTGACCGTCGCTGAATCGACGCGCTCGACGCCGACCGCGCGATTGACCCAGGCGTTGATCTCGCGGTGGCTGCGCCCGTCGTGGCGGTGCAGTTCGCCGACGAGCCTGCTGCGCTCCTGGCGGAGGCTCTCGCGGTGCTCGAACTTCGCCGCGGGCACCGGCTCGGGGGGCGGGACGTCGACGATCGGTGCGACCCTGATCTCGGTGCCGGGCGCCGGTGCTCCGAACAGCGTCATCTGCGAGGCGAACTCGGCGCTGAGCGGAACGAACTCGGCCTGCGGCGAGGGCTCGCTCGCGCGCCGCTCGGGCAGATCGTCGAGGCCCTCGCCGGGCTCGTCGCGATGCAGCGCGTGGCGGAGCTCCGTTTCGACCTCCGAGGCGTGGCCTCGCAGGACCTGGTCGGCCGGCAGGTAGACCCAGCTCGGCTGCGCGTCCATGCCGGGGACGGTCCGTACGAAGCGCCCGACGATCTGGCGGAAGATCAGTGGCGTCTTGGCGGCCGTCGCGTAGACGCCGACGCGCAGACGGGGGATGTCGACGCCCTCGGAGACCATGTTCACCGCCACGATCCACGGCTCTTTTGAGCCACGGAACTCCGCCAGCTTGCGGGCCGCGTTCGTCTCGGTGTGGAGCACCACGACCGGCGCCTTGCCCGTCACTTCGCCGAGCAGCTTGGCGATCCGTCGCGCGTGCGTCGCGTCGGCGGCAACGGCCAGAGCGCCCGCGTCGCGGTGGCCCTCGGCGCGCAGCGTCCGCAGCTTCGTGTCGGCCTCGCGCAGGATCCGCGGCAGCCCGTCGGGCAGCTCCGTGGAGATCGCCGTGCGGTAGCGGCGGCTGGCCTCGCGCGGCGTCAGGACCGTCTCGAACGACGATTCGATCACGTCGTCGCCAGATCGCCAGGAGAGCGTGCCGTCGAAGGTCACGAAGGCAACGGGGCGGCAGATCCCGTCGGCGACAGCTTCGGCGTACGTGTATGAGACGTCGGGAACGACGACGCCGTCGCGGTCGTAGCGCACGCCCGGGATCGGGGTGGCGTCGGAGCGAAAGGGGGTGCCCGACAGCAACAGCCAGCGCGGCGCCGAGGCGAAGGCGCGCTGGAAGCTCGTCCCCCAGGTCAGGTCCTCGCCGAGATGGTGCGCCTCGTCGACGATCACGAGCGTGTCGGGCGTCACCTTCGCCGCCCAGGCGCTGGGGTCACTCGCCACGCGCGCGTAGGTGACGGCCACGCCATGGAAGTCGCGAGGCGGGTTCGGCCCCTTCGCGTCGGGCGCCAGCTGGACGCCGGACGCGGCCGCCGCGACGGCCCACTGGCGGGTCAGCGGCGTCGTCGGGCACAGCACGACGACCCGGCGTACCGCACGCTCGCGCAACAGCTCGGCGGCCAGCTCCAGGGCGGGGCGGGTCTTTCCGGCCCCAGGCGCGGCTGAGATCAGGAACGGGTCACCGCTCCAGCCGGCGAGGCGGTCCAGCGCATGTTGTTGCCAGGCGCGCAGCGATGTCCGGGGAGCGAGCGTCAAAAGAGCCCGGCATCCTGCGACACGGCACGGACGGACCTGCGCCTGGCGCTCAACCGTGCGGTTCTCACCGCGCGGGGACGCGCGCCGCGGCGGCCGGACGGGAGCCGGTCGCCCGAGTCACTGGCTTCCGCCGCGACTACTTCCCGGCGAGGGCGTGGGCGAAGACGAAGCCGTTGACGGTGCCCAGCCCGCTGGCCATGTCGTAGCCCTTCTTGGCCTTGTAGCCCTTGACGGTGAACAGCGGGTTTTCTTCTTCGTCGAGCACGACGTAGGGGTTTTCCCCTTCGGTCACGTCGACGATCCCGCTCTCGGGGTCGCTCTCCAGTTCGTAGAGCTTCTGGTTGATGTCGCCGACGGGCGTTCCGGCGATCTGGTCGGCGAGGGAGACGATGCCGGAGAACAGCGGCGTCGCCTCGCTGGTGCCGCCGACGATTGACAGGGTGTTCGGTGGCGGTTCGCCGGCCACATCGGTCTTGTAGCCCGTCAGCACGAGGACGCCGCCGTTGACGGCGGCGGACATGCTGATGTCTGGGGTAGCCCTGCGGTTGCCGGAGTGCGTCTTGACGAGCTTCTGGAAGGCGGGCAGTTCGAACACGTGCGAGGGCCCGCCGCCGCCGGAGGCGTCGATCCCGAAGGGGATGTCGTCCCAGACGCTGTCGGGCGCGGTCCGTTCGCCGGCTTCGTTGAGGTGCAGCATCGTCCCACCGATGCCCGTCACGAGCGGATCCGAGGCGGGCCACTCGGCGGTGCGGTGTTTGAGGAATTCTTCGTGTTCGTTGACGCCGGCGGTGCCTTCGTCGCCGGCCGCGTCGAGCACCGTCACGTTATTGGTAGCCGCGTTTTCGTAGGCCGAGCGCAGGCCGAGCAGCGCCGCGTGGGTCGGGAACGATTCCTCAGTCGCGCTGAAGCTCTGTGAGATCACCTCGCCGAGGTGGTGTTCGATTACGTAGTTCTCGGCGGTGACGATCTGTGGGAAGCCCTGGACGCCCTCGGTCTCTTCTTCAGGCGTCTCGACCAGCAGGATGTTCGCCTTGGGGGCGATCGTGTGGGCGTACTCGATGTCGAGGTCGGTCTCGAACGCCCAGCCGGCCATTTCGACGTTGTCCTTTTCAAACGGCCGCACGACTCCGGCGGGCTGGATGATCTGGAACGACGGCGGTTCGGGGAGCTTGAAGATCTTGTCGAACTTGGCGAGGTCGTGTTCGGCAGTGGGTGAGCCGAAGGAGTCGACGATCACGATCGTCTGGCCTTGGCCTTCGTCGCCCTGGGCGTAGAGCTCGGGGAGGTTGTAGGCGTTCTGGATCTGGCGCGGCTGGTAGCAAGCGATTTCTTCGATCGCTTCGCATTCCGCCGTGGTCGGCGGGGTGGCGCGCTTCAGCAGAACCTTGGGTAGGTGCCTGCTGACGGGATAGGCCGACGCGCCTGCCGCGGTCAGCCCCGCCATTGCCAACGCAGCGATCGCCAGCGTCGCCACCATCCGTGAAAGCCTCATGCCGTCTCCTTCTCCTTTGCGGACGTTGGCCGCGACCGGTCCGTCGATCTCAGGGCCGCCCACCGGGCGAAACGCCCCGCCGCCCGCCGTCGGGCGAGCCCGATCGTTTATACCGCAGCGCTCTGTGGCCGCGGGCCGGCAGGGCGAAACTCTGGCCCGCTGGCCGAAAGCCGGCGCCCAGGGCTAGCCGGGAGGCCAAATTGGGCGTACTCTCTTGTCAGGATGTCTGCTTTGGGGAGTTGGGAGGCACCGGTCGCGCCCCTCTGGGGGGAGCTTCGCTACGGCAGCGAGCTGGCGCGGTTGCTCGCCTCACGAGCGCTCGCAGGCGAGCCGCTGACGGTCCGCCGCCACACCGGCGCCCAGCCGATCCTGCTGATCCCCGGCTTCATGGCCGGCGACAGCTCGCTGGCGGTGATGCGCGCCTGGCTGCGCCGCCGCGGACATCGCGTCTCGATGAGCGGGATGCGCCTCAATGCCGGCTGCGCCGAGCAGATCGTCAGCCGTCTGCAGGAACAGCTGTGGCGCTTCGCCGCCGAGTGCGAGGAGCCGGTCGTGCTGATCGGCCAGAGTCGTGGCGGCGCGCTGGCGCGCTCGCTGGCTGTCCGCGAGCCGGAGAACGTCGCCGGCCTGGTGATGCTCGGCTCGCCCGTCGTCGACCCGCTGGCGGTCTCGCCGCAGGTCCTGCGGACGGTCAAACTGATGGCGCGGCTCGGCGATCTCGGCATCTCGCGGATCTTCTCCAACAGCTGCGCCGAGGGCGAGTGCTGCGAGGCCTTCTGGGAGGACATGAGCGCGCCGCTGCCCGAGCACATCGAGGCCGTCTCCGTCTTCTCCCGCAGCGACGGCATCGTCGACTGGCACGCCTGCATGGACCCACACTGCCGCAACGTCGAGGTCCGCTCCAGTCATTGCGGCATGTCGGTACACCCCGCCGTCTACGGGGTGCTCGACGAGATGCTCGAGCGCGCGGCCTAGCTCGCATGGAGTGGATGAGCTCGATCGACTCGTCGTTCCTGCACATCGAGAACGACGTAACACCCATGCACATCGGCGGCGTCAGCCTGTTCGAGGGTCCGCCGCCGGCCTTCGCCGATCTCAAGGAGATGGTCGCCGGCAAGCTCGACCTCGTCCCGCGTTACCGCCAGAAGGTCCGCTTCATGCCGCTTGGGGCGGGCGTCCCCGCGTGGGTCGACGATCCCCACTTCAGCCTCGACTACCACGTCCGCCACACCGCCGTGCCACGGCCCGGCAGCGAGCAGCAGCTGCGCCAGATGGCCGCCCGGATCTTCTCCCAGCACCTCGACCGCAACAAGCCGCTGTGGGAGATGTGGTCGGTCGAGGGTCTCGCCGACGGGCGCTGGGCGCTGCTCTCCAAGGTCCACCACTGCATGGTCGACGGCGTCGCCGCCACTGACCTGATGTCGGTGATGTTCTCCGACGAGACAGCCAACCGGCCGACGCACCGGCCGCGGCCGTTCTCGCCGCCGCCGGAGCCTTCGAGCGTCGAGCTGCTGGCCAGGACGATCGCCCACAAAGTCAGCCCCGCCGGCCAGGCTCAGTCGCTGCGCCGCGCGATCACCGCACCGGGGGAGACGCTCAAGACCATTGCCGAAACCGCTCGCGCGGCCGTCGCCGCCAGCTCGCGGATGGCGCCCGTCGCCTCCTCCTCGCTGACGGGCCCGATCGGGCCGCATCGGCGCTGGAGCTGGGCCGACGTGCGGCTGACCGACGTGAAGACCGTCCGGGCCGCCCTCGGCGGGACCGTCAACGACGTCGTCCTGACGATCATCACCAACGGCTTCCGCGAGCTGTTGGAGTCGCGCGAGGAGCACCCCGAGCGCGACGCGGTCGTGCGCACGATGGTCCCCGTCTCGGTGCGGCGCCGCGGCGAGCGGGGCGTCTACAACAACCGCGTCTCGGCAGTCTTCGCGCGGCTGCCCGTCGGCCTCGACGACCCCCGCGAGCGCCTCGCCCAGATCAAAGGGGAGATGGACGGCATCAAGCAGACCAAGCAGGCCGTCGCCGGTGACGTGCTCTCCTCGCTGTCGGGCTTCGCGCCGCCGCTGCTGCTGGCGCTCGGCAGCCGTCTCGTGACCGCCTCGCCACGGCTGAACATGCACACGGCCACGACCAACGTGCCGGGCCCGCAGCAGCCCGTGCAGACGCTCGGCCGGCGGATGCTCGAGTCCTACCCGTTCGTCCCCGTCGTCGGCTCGATCAGGATCGTCGTGGCGATCTTCTCCTACGACGGCGGCCTGTTCTTCGGCGTCACCGGCGACTACGACGGCGCCCCCGACATCGAGATCCTGACCGGTGGCATCGCCGACGGCATGAAGGACCTGCTGGCGCTCGCCGAGCCTCCTGCTCCGGCGCCGAAACGGGCGAAGAAGGCCAAAGCCGCGCCCGCCAAGAAGCGCTCCGCGCGGGCCTAGCGCACGACCGGGCCGGGCCAGACCAGGGCCCCGGCGGCGGGACGCTCGATGACTTCCGCGCCGAGCGGGGGGGCGAGACGCCCGGCGGCAAGGATCTCCTCGGCGATGTGCTGGAGGGCGTCCTCCTTCAGCCACCGTCCCACGACCTGGGCGGGTAGCGGCCTGCTGAACAGGTAGCCCTGGGCGAAGGGGCACTCGAAGGAGCGCAGCATCTCCAGCTGCCCGGCCGTCTCGATGCCCTCGGCGACGACGTCGATGCCAAGCCGCCTGGCGAGGCCGATCACGGCGGCGACGATCGTGGCGGTGTCGCGGTCGCTCATCATTGCCTCGACGAAGGAGCGGTCGATCTTCAGCTCCGTGACGGGCAGTTCGCGCAGGTAGGAGAGCGGTGAGTAGCCGGTGCCGAAGTCGTCGAGGGACAGGTTGACGCCGAGGTTCCCGAGCGAGTCGATCACGTTGCGCACGCGCGAGCCCTCCGCGATCAGGACGCTCTCGGTGATCTCCAGGCGCAGCATCCCGGGAGGCGTGCGCCAGTGATCCATGCGTCGCCGTAGGTCGCCGAGGAAGGCGGAGTCGAGCAGGTTCGTGGCCGAGACGTTGACGGCCAGGCTCAGCTCGCGGCCCTCGTCGAGCCATGCCCGTTGCTGGGCCAACGCCTGCTCGAGGACGGAGGCGGTCAGCTCCCTCATCACGCCCGTCTGCTCGGCGATCGGAACGAACTGGTCGGGGCCCAGCAGGCCGCGGCGAGGATGTTGCCAGCGGACCAGCGCCTCGACGCCGCTGACCGTGTTCGTCCGCAGGTCCACCTGTGGCTGGTAGTGGACGACCAGTCCGCCCTGCTCGATCGCGCTCTTCAGCTCGGAGACGAGGCCGAGGCGCTCGCGGCTGTTGTTGTCGACGCTCGACGCGTAGAAGGCGAAGCGGGTGCGGTCCGCCTTGGCCTGGTACATGGCGACATCGGCTCGCTGCAGCAGGCTGTTGGTGGTCTGGGCGTCGTCGGGGAACACCGCGATCCCGATCGAGGCCTGGACGGAGACGGTCAGGTCGTCGAGCTCGAAGGGCTTCGCCAGGGCACGGTGGATGCGTTCGGCCACCGCGGCCGCCGCCGAGGCGTCGCGCAGGATCAGCCCGAACTCGTCGCCGCCGAGCCGCGCCACCGCCGCCTCGCCGCGGAGCACGCTCTGCATCCGTGGGCCGATCTGCTGCAGGAGCAGGTCACCGGCGTAGTGGCCGAGCGTGTCGTTCAGTTCCTTGAAGTGGTCGAGATCGATGCCCAGCAGCGCGAAGCTGACCCCGCGACGGCGGCAGGACTCGATCGCGGCGTTCAGCTGGGCGTAGAACTGCCTGCGATTGGCGAGCCCCGTGAGCTCGTCGGTGCGCGCCTGGCGCTCGCGGATGTTGGACAGCCGGCGGACATCGTTGAAGGTCACCGCAAAGCGCACCATCCCGACCAGCAGCGCCGCTCCGGCGAGCGCCTCGGGGACCACGCCGAGGTGGACGTAGTTGGCTCTGATCAACAGGAACAACGCGATCGCGCCGAACACGCAGGGCACGATCATCACGGCGACGTGTGCGAAGCGACCCTCCTCGCGGGCTCGCGGCCGCGACCAGGCCGCGAAGGCCAGCAGTGCGAGCCCCGCCGGCCACAGCGCGTCGAGGACGGTCCCCGCCCGGTAGGTGCCTTCGGCGATCCGGAACAGGTAGATGCTGTCGGCGACGGCTGTCAGCGAGAACCCGAGCAGGATCAGAAGCCAGGCACGACCGGGCCGCCAGCCGGTCAGGGCGAAGATGCCGAACACGAACACGATCAGCACCAGGTCGCCGAGTGGGTAGGCGAGGTTCGTCGTGACCGAGGCCAGCGTCCCGTGGGTCGTGTGGATCACCGGATCGAGCACCAGCGCCGAGCCGACCGCCGCCAGGGTGAGCCCGCCGATCGCGCCGTCCAGCCAGACGGAGGCGTGGACGTCGCGGACATGGGATCCGATCAGCCGCACGATCGTGGCGTAGGCGCAGGGGTAGAACAGCAGGTAGAGCGCATCGCTCACGGACGGCGTCGGGACGCTCGAGGCATGTTCGAGAACGACGGTGTAGTAGAGGTCGCCGGCGGCGTAGAAGCCGATGCCCAGCGCAAGGATCGTCCAGGCGCGGCGCTCGCCTCCGATCAGCTGCGCCCGGGCCAGGACCAGCCCCACGACGAGCAGCTCGGCGCCGTTGTAGACCCAGTCGTTGAAGAGCCCGTCGAGCCCGCGAGAGCCCAGCACGCCGGCGTCGTGCAGGGCCAGCGCGATCACCGCGATCGCCAGCAGAATCCCCGCGCCGCGCACGGCCAGGCGGGTTCTGCCTCCGAGCCCGGCGGTCAACGGCATCAGGGCTGGGCCGGCTTTGGCGGTCATGTCCCTCAGCTATCGACCCTCCGGAGCCCGCAACGACGGGCCCGCTTCCGGGTCTAGACGAATATGCGACAGAATCGGGGCGTGGCAGAGGGACCGACAGAGTGGGGCAGGAGCAGCCGCTGTGCTCGGATGCGGTTCCTGCTCCTGGCCCTCGCGGTCGTGCTGTGCGCCTGTGCGGCCCAAGCGAGCGCGGTCTCAGCAACCGTCGAGTCCTTCCCTGCGGGGCTCGGCTCTGCACTACCCGCCCTCGCCGGCCCGTCGCTGATCACGGAACCGGCTCCTCAGGCGAGCACGACGGGCACTCACGTCGAACTGATCGTCCATGGCGAAAATCTTGCCTCCCTGACCGCCGAACCACTGCCCGTGGGCATCACGGAAGTGGCGCCGATCTCCGAAACGGAATGGAAGATCGTCGGGATGCCCAGCGTCGTCGAAGCCGTGACGGTCAAACTCAAGGCCGAAGACTTGGAAAAAGTCGGTACTCCAGCCGAAAGAGAATTCACCTGGACGATCTACGCGCCGGCAGCGATCGCCACCCCCGGGCCGCAGACGGGCTCCGTCGGATCGCCGCTGAGCCTCGCACTGACCGGCTCGGACCTGCACGAACTGATGGCCGCTCCGCTGCCTCCCGGCCTGAAACTGGTCCCCGTCTCCGAAACCGAGTGGGACATCGTCGGCACCCCCACGGCGGCGGGGACGACGACCACGACGCTCGAAGCGGAGAACCCGGCGGGCACTGCGACCGCGCCGGCGGACTTCGAATGGACGATCGGCGAAGCGTCCTCGCCGCCCGCTCCTCAGCCGCCCGCCGCCACGGGCTCTCTGACGGTCTCCCCGGGCGTCGTCTTCTCCGCGGCCAAAGCCACATGCGGCGGGCTGAGCTGGCCGACTACGACGGTCACGACCCAGTGGCTGCTCGACGGTGCCCCGATCGCCGGCGCCATCTCCGCCACGTTCACTCCCCCGAGGGCCGACGACGGGCATCAGCTCTCCTGCCGTCAGACCGCTAGCGCCGACGGCCTCTCCGCTTCGCTGACGAGCGTGGCCAGGACGATCCACGAGCAGCCCGCCGGGCCGGCCTGGCCGATCTCGCCCGCCACCCAACAGTGTGCGTCGGCGGTCTGCATGCAGGAGGGCTCGGCGCCGGCGGCAACCGGCGAGTCCTATCCGCAGGCCGGCGCCTGGTGGGCCACGCAGCAGGTTCGCTGCGCCTCGGCGCCCTGGACGAGCGCCGTCGGCGATTCGGCGCTCCCGGCCGTTAGGGCCTTCGCCGAGGCGCACACCGTCACACTGAGCCTGCAGCGCGTCACCGCCACCGGTGTCGTGACCGTCGCCACGCAGCAGCTCGGCGACCTCACCACGGCGCGCGATGAGCTCGACGGCTCGACCTCGCCGTTCGGAGGAGCGATCGTCTCGGCCTTCGGCAGCCAGGTGTTCGCCGCACACGAACTCTGGCCCGGCCGCTACCCGGGTGCGACCGGCCACTCAGACTGGTTCGCCCCCGGCGGCGGGCTGATCGCCTATGCCCTGACCGGCTCGGCCCGCTCCTTCCAGCTGACCTACTCGCTCAGCGCCGCCGACCTTGGATCGAAGCTCCGCTGTCTCGCCACGGCCGAAGACGGCCCGGCCGGAGCAGGCACTGTGTCGAGTTTCACCAGCCCCGAATACGCGGTGCCCGCCGGCGCTCGCTGTGGCCCCAGGCGCCTCGCGGCCCGTCGTGTGCCTCAGCCCGCCGTCGTGCAGATCGGCGATCCTCGCTGCTTGCCCGCCGCGTCGTCGCTACCCGCGATCGCCGCCGGTCTGCAGGGCGTGGCGGTCAAAGGCAGCACGCTCGCGGTGTCCTTGAGTTGCGGTCTCGCGGGTGGCTGCGACGGGACGTTGACCCTCGCCTCGTCGCGTCCGCTGGCCACCGCGCGTTTGCGTCTGGCGCGCGGGCGCAGCCACATCGTCCGCCTGCGTCTGAGTGCCACGGGCCGTTCGGAGCTTCGTGCTTCGGGGTCGGGCGGACTGGCTGCCGCGATGCGGCTCAGCACCCACGGTCACACCCGGCCGCTGGTCTCGCTGCGCCTGCTGGCGACTCGCTGACGGGTGCGATTCCGACTTGCGCGCCGGGGTGAGACCTGAAAGGCTCCTCGTCTTGCACAAGGAGGCAGGTTGTTCGGCCGGCCGTGTCCCTCAGGGGGCGCGGCCGGTTCGGTTAACCGGGAGGCTTCAGATAAAGCGTTTGACGAACGCCAGGCAGATCTCCGCGACCTCCTGCCAGCCGCTGTCGATCGTCAGGCCATGGCTGCGGCCCTCGACCTCGAGGATCTCCGTGACGCCGGTGTTGTGGCGCTGTTTCTTGAAGGAGGCGTTGGAGATCGCCCACGGCACGACGTGATCCTTCTCGCCGGAGAGGATCAGTAGCGGGCCGCGCCCAGGGTTGCGCGTGTCGACCTTGACCTCCGTCAGCGGGTTGAGGTTGGCCATCGCCGCCTGAAACAGCGGCTTGCCCGCCCCGGGGACCGCGTAGGTCTCATACAGCGCGCGGGCTTCCTGCTCGCTCGCCGTGTTGGCGAACCCATAGCGGAACTGCTCGAAGGTGAGCATCACCGCGCGCGAGACGTTAAGTGGGTTGCCAAGCGCCGGCAGTGCTGAGCGCAGCGCTGAGATCGGCAGCGGCAGCACACCGCGGTAGGGCGCCGCGTCGATCGCCACCGAGGCGCCCGACAGCCCACGCCCGGCGACCATCTGGGTCAGCAGGCCGCCGAAGGAGTGCCCGATCACGGCCGGCTTGACCTTCAAGCCTTCGATCACCTCGGCGTAGTGCTCGGCGATCTGCCCGACGCCCTTGCCGGCGAAGGCCTCGGGGTGCGCGCGACCCTGCTCGACGGTCTCGGGGTCGTCGGGCCAGCCGGGCGCCAGCGGCGCATACCCGGCGCCCTCGAACAGCTCGACCCATGGCTTCCAGCTGCTTCCCAGCAGCCACAGCCCATGGATGAAGACGACCGGCGTCCGTCCCGCAGCGTTGGTGCGCTCGACGAGCTCGGTCTCCCAAGGAGCCAGGGTGCTCATCGGCTCGCCGATCCCTCGCGGGCTCCGCGGACGATGCGCCGCATGCCCTTCAGCCAACGCTCGGGGTCGGCGCCCTTGAATGCCATGAAGCCGGCGACGTTCTCATGGGGCAGGATCAGCATCCGCTCCTCGGCGATCCCGGCGACGACGGCGTCGGCCACGTCCTCCGGTTCGATCAGTCCCCCGGCTGTCAGCGCCGCGGCGCCGGCCGCGTCCTCCATCGCCAGTTCGAGCATCGGCGTGCGCACACCCTGCGGGCAGATGCAGGACACGCGGACGCCCCGCTCGGCATATTCGATCGAGAGCCACTCGGCCAGCGCTACGGCAGCGTGCTTGGTGACGCTGTAGACGAGCGAGGAGACCTGCGTCAAGAGGCCGGCTGCCGATGCCGTGTTGATCAGGTAGCCCTCGCCCCGCTCGAGCATCTCCGGCAGCAGCGCTCGCGAAGCCCAGACATGGGACATCACGTTGACCCGCCAGGCTTCGTCCCAGGCAGCGTCGTCGGACTCGGGGCCGCCGAGCGCGCCGGGGACCCCGGCGTTGGAGATGAAGATGTCGATCGGCCCACCCGCCGCGCGCGCCTGATCGATCAGCGAGCGCACGCTCTGCTCGTCGCCGGCGTCCAGCTCGACCGCCAGGCCGCCAACCTGCTCGGCGATCGCCTTCGCGCCCTCGAGGTCGCGGTCGGCCAGCACGAGGTGGCTCGCGCCCTCGGCAGCGAAGCGCCTGGCGAGGGCCCGTCCGATTCCCCCCGCGGCGCCGGTGACGACGATGTGCCGGCCGCTGCACTCCACGGGGGCCACTCTACGCCCCGGACGCCGGCGGTGACGCCTGGGCGGGGGTTATGTTCTCTACGTGGGGATGGTGCAAGGCGTGCCCGATGGCACCGGGCATCGCTCGAGGAGAGCTCGGCGATGACCCGCATCGCCGTGTTGGGCGACAGCGAGACGGGCGCCCAGATCGGCTGCGAGTACGCACTGGGAGGCTGCTCGGTCATCTGGCTGACGGGCGAGCAGGAGCGCTCCGCGCAGCGTGCCGAGGGCGTCCTGCGGCTCGCCTCCACACGTGGCCTGGCCGGTCCTGCCGATCTCGAGCGAGCCAGGGCGTTGATCACCCACGCCGCGCCGGGGGACGGCACGGAGGGGCGCCTGACGCTGATCGTCGAGGTGCTTCCCGAGCGCCTGGAGGAGAAGGCCGCGGCGCTCGGCTCGCTGGCGGCCGAGCACCCCGAGGCGCTGCTAGCGACGACGGGGGAGACGATCACGGCGACAGCGCTCGGCGAGGCCGCGGGCGCAGGCGAGCGAATCGTGACGACCCGCTACGGGAGTCCGCCGTTGCTCAACCCGCTGGTCGAGCTGCTGGCCGCCCGCGACACACCGCCGCGCCTGCTCGATCGCGTCTCGCAACTGCTGCGGGCGATCGGCAAGCGCCCGGTCCTGGTGCGCCGCGAGGTCCCCGGGATGATCGGCGCGAGACTGGAGTTGGCGTTGCTGCGCGAGTGCGCCTCGCTGCTGGAGCGTGGCGTGGCCGACGCGGCGGCGATCGACGAGGTCGTACGTGACGGGCTGGCTCGCAGCTGGGCGGTCGCCGGCCCGCTGCAGGCAGCCGAGCTGGAGGGGCTCGATCTGCTCCGAGCGATCGCCGCGGAGGTCGAAGCCGAGGGCGCCACCTCGCCTCCCGGCCGCGACCTGTTGGCCTCGCTGCCGGCGATGGAGCCCGCGTTGCTGGAGGGCCTTCGCGAGCGCCGCGATCAATCGCTGGCGGCTGCGCTGCGCGCCGAACGCGACCGCGCGGCGCGGCATTCGGGACGTACGGGCTGAGATCGGCGGACCGCCCGGCCGCGTTTGGAATAACGGGACATTTCCACCCGTCCTTGCAAACCGATCACCCGACATGCGACGATCGCGGCGCAGCTCGACAACGTCCTGGAGGGGATACAGCGACGCGATGCCCAAGCTTGGCATGGGACCTATACGCCGGGAGCAGATCTGCCGCGCCGCGGCGGCGGTGATCGCGCGCGAGGGCTTCGCGGGCACGACGATGCGGATGGTCGCCGACGAGGCGGGGGTCAGCACGGGCATGCTCAACCACTACTTCGCCAATCGCCAGGATCTGCTCATCCAGGCACTGGTGTTCGTCTCCGACCGCAGTCAGGAGCGCTACAGGCAGGCGATCGCCGGTCTCAGACCGGGGCGCAAGCGACTCGAGGCGCTACTGGACAGCGTGCTCGGCGAGGACACCGAGTCGATCGAAACCTGGCGCGTCTGGATCAACGCCCACGGCGAGGCGGTGCGGCTGCCGGAACTGCGCCGCACGATCGAGGAGCGGCTGAACGACTGGTTCGAGATCCTCGACGCGGGGCTCGAGGGCCTCGTTCCTCCCGACCGGCCGGGGGCGATCCCCTGGACGTGGCGCGTCGACGCGCTCCTGACGGGTTTGGCGATCCAGGCGCTGAGCTCGGAAGCAGAACTGCACGGCCGCCGGATCCGCGATGAGGTCGTGCGAATGGTGAGCGCCTCCGGCGGCGCCCAGCGCGCCGCTTGAGAACGGCGTTGGGAGCCAGGCCTCGCTCAAGGCGCTAGGCTCCCGCGGCGATGCGCGCCGTCACCTTCCAGTCCGCCGGAGTGGTCAGCGTCGAGGACCGTCCGGAGCCCGAGCTGCTGGACGCCGGCGATGCGATCGTCCGCATCGAGGCGACCGGCGTGTGCGGCTCGGACCTGCACATCTACCACGGCCGCGTCCAGATCGAAGCGGGCTTCACGATCGGACATGAGTACGTTGGCACGGTCATCGCCGCCGGCGACGCCGTCGAGCGTGTTGCGGTCGGCGATCGCGTTCTCGGCTGCTTCCAGACGGCCTGCGGGCGCTGCTGGTTCTGCCGCCGCGAACTGTTCCATCGCTGTCAGAACTCGCGCACCTTCGGCCACGGAGCGACGCTCGGCTCGCTGCAGGGGACCCAGGCCGACATGGCCCTGATCCCCAACGCGGACCTGGTGCTGCGCAAGGTCCCGGAGGGGATGAACAGCGACGTCGCCCTGTTCGCCGGCGACGTGATGGGGACGGGCTTTCACGCCGTGCACGACAGCGGCATGCGCCCTGGCGACGTCGTGGCGGTCCTTGGTCTTGGGCCAGTCGGATTGTGTGCAGCGCAGGTCGCCCGCGCGGCCGGTGCCGCCAAGGTGCTGGCGATCGACACCGTGCCCGAGCGCCTGGAGGTCGCACGCGCGCTGGGCGCCCAGCCGGTGCACTTGACCGAGGAGGACCCCAAAGCGATCGTCCGCGAGGCGACCGAAGGTCGTGGCGCGGACGTCGCGATCGACGCCGTCGGCGACCCGCGGGCACTGGAGATGGCGATTCGCCTGACACGCAACTGCGGCAGCGTGCAGTGCATCGGTGTCTACGCCGAGCGTGCCGAGGTGCACATGGGCCTGTTGTGGCTGAAGGCGATCACCCTGCGCGGCGGGCACGCCAACGTGCTCGCCCACGTCGACCCGGTGCTGGCGATGATGTCGGCCGGGCTGCTCGACCCCTCGCCGCTCGTCACCCACCACATGCCGCTCGAGCAGGCGCCCGAGGCCTATGCCGTCTATGACCGGCGCGAGGCCCTGAAGATCATCCTCACGCCCTGAGCGCGGGCCGGCTTGGGCCCCCTCACCCCTCGGGCGAGACCCAGCCGAGCGAGCGCTCGACGGCCCTGCGCCACTGGCCGTACTCGCGCTCGCGTCTCCCCGGCTCCATCCGTGGCTCCCAGCGACGCTGCTCGTGCCAGCGCTCGCCGAGCTCCTCGAGATCCGACCAGAAGCCGACGGCCAGGCCGGCGGCGAAGGCGGCACCGAGCGCGGTCGTCTCGGTCACCTCGGGGCGGATCACCGGCACGCCCAGCACGTCGGCCTGGAACTGCATGAGCAGCTCGTTGGCGGTCATGCCACCGTCGACCCGCAGGGCGCTGAGCGATGCTCCGGAGCGCTCGCGAGCGGCATCGATGACCTCGCGGGTCTGCCAGGCGGTCGCCTCCAGGACAGCCCTCGCCAGGTGCCCAGAGCGCGCATAGGCGGTCAGCCCGACGATCGTGCCGCGGGCGTCTTCGCGCCAGTGCGGCGCGAACAGGCCGGAGAACGCGGGGACGAAGTAGACGCCGCCGTTGTCATCGACGGTGCTTGCGAGCTGCTCGACCTCGGCGGCGGTTGAGATCAGTCCGAGCTGATCGCGCAGCCATTGGACAGCTGCGCCGGTGACGGCGATCGAGCCCTCCAGCACGTAGCTGGTCGGTGCGTCGCCGACCTTGCCGGCGACGCTCGTCAGCAGCTCGCGGCAGCGGACGATCTCCGGGCCGGTGTTGAGCAGCAGGAAGGAGCCGGTGCCATAGGTGTTCTTCGCCTCTCCGGCCGCGAAGCACGTCTGCCCGAACAGCGCCGCCTGTTGGTCGCCCATGATCCCCGCGACTGGCTGGCCGCCGAGGGCTGTTCCGACGACCTCACCGTAGAGCTCGCTGGAGGATCGGATCTCAGGGAGCATCGAGCGGGGGATGCCCATCAGCTCGAGGCTCTCCGAATGCCAGTCGAGCGTCTGCAGGTCCATCAGCATCGTGCGGCTGGCGTTCGTCACGTCGGTCGCGTGCAGGCCGCCGCCGGTGCCGCCGGTGAGGTTCCACAGCAGCCACGAGTCGATGTTCCCGAAAGCCAGCTCGCCGGCCTCCGCGCGCTCGCGGGCGCCTTCGACGTGGTCGAGGATCCAGCTGATCTTCGGGCCCGAGAAGTAGGTGGAGAGCGGCAGCCCGACGGCATCGCGCAGGCGGTCGGGGCCACGCTCGCCGGCCAGCTCGGCGACGAGGGCGGCGGTTCTCGTGTCCTGCCAGACGATCGCGTTGTGCAGCGGCAGCCCCGTCTCGCGGTCCCAGACGACGGTCGTCTCGCGCTGGTTGGCGATGCCGATCGCGGCGACCTCGCCGGCCTCCACACCGGCGCTCGCCAACGCACCCCCGATCACCTCGCGCGTGCGCTGCCAGATCTCTATCGGGTCGTGCTCGACCCACCCAGCCCGGGGGTGGATCTGCGCGTGCTCGCGCTGGTCGGAGGCGGCGATGCGACCGTCGCGGTCGAACAGGATCAGACGCGTGCTCGTCGTCCCCTGGTCGATCGCCGCCACGTAGCCACCCATGACGCTCAACCCTACGCCCGTCGAGAGGGAGCGGACGGACCGGGGTCCCGTATGTATGGTCAGCGTGATGCTCCGCTCGAGCTCGGCCCTGGCGCTGCTCTGCGCCGTCGCGGCGTTGGCCGTTGCGAGTGCCGTGGTCGCTGCGCCGGCGCCCAGGCACGGCGTGGAGATCGCCACGGCCGGCACCGGCCCGCCGCCTTCAAAACACTCCGAACGCCCGTCGCGGCGGCTCTATCGGGTCGTGGGCTGCCGCAGCACGGGCACAGTCGCGCACCGCGAAGGCCCCTCGCGGCGGCGGGAGGTCGCGTTCGGCTTCGATGACGGTCCGGCACCCGACACACCCGCGTTCGTGACGATGCTCGAGCAGAACAACGTGCAGGCGACGTTCTTCATGATCGGCCGCCAGGTCGGCTCGGAGTACCGCTCGATGTTGCTGCGAGAGCTGCGCGACGGCGACGTTCTGGGCGATCACACCTTCAGCCATCCCGATCTGACGATGAGCGACGAAGTCCGGACGCAGTTGCTCTCCACGATCGCCGCGATCCGTGCCGTCAGCGGCTACACCCCCTGCGTGTTCCGCCCGCCCTACGGCGACTACGACAGCTCGGTGCTGAGCACGGCGCGGTCGCTGGGCCTCTCGACGGTGCTGTGGAACGTCGATCCGGCCGACTACACCCAGCCGGGCACGACCGCGATCGAACAGCGGGTGCTCGCGCAGGTGCGCCCGGGCTCGATCGTCATCTCCCACGACGGCGGCGGCCCGCGTGGGCAGACCCTGGCGGCCTACCCGGGGATCATCCGGCAGCTGCGAGCCCGCGGCTACCGGATCGTGACAGTGCTGCAACTGCTCGGATACAGGCCCATCTACGAGCCGTGCATCAAGCTCTGCGACGGGATCGGCGTGCCACGCGTGAAGGTACCGCGCGGCTCGATCTTCATCAAAGCGCTCTGAGCAGGGAGCCGGCGAGGGGCCTCTCTGTCAGGCTTGACAACGTGATCGTCGACGCCTGGATCCAGCATCCGACTCGCCGCTTCCTGGACCATGAGATGTTCGCTTCGCTCAGGCGCTGGACGGGAGGGAAGATCCCGGAGGGAGAGATCCCGATCGCGGCGACCGTCGCGGCGATGGACGCCGCCAAGGTCGACTTCGCCCTGCTGACGGCCTGGCACTCGCCGCGCGAGGGCGCTCTGATCTCCAACGACGAGGTCGCCGGCTGGGTCGTCGAGCATCCCGGCCGCTTCGCGGGCCTGGCCTCGGTGGACCTGGCTCGCCCGATGGAGGCGGTGCGGGAGCTGCGCCGCTGCGTGCAGGAGCTCGGTTTCGTCGGCCTGCGGATGCTGCCGTGGCTGTGGGAGGTGCCGCCGACCGACCGTCGCTTCTACCCGCTGTATGCCGCCTGCGTCGAGCTCGGCGTGCCGTTCTGCACGCAGGTCGGTCACACCGGTCCGCTGCGTCCCTCCGAGCCCGGGCGGCCGATTCCCTACATCGACCAGATCGCGATCGACTTCCCCGAGCTGGTGATCGTCGGCGGGCACATCGGCTATCCGTGGACCGAGGAGATGATCGCCGTCGCCCGCAAGCACGAGCACATCTACATCGACACCTCCGCCTACACGAGCAAGCGCATTCCGGCCGAGCTGACCGCCTACATGAAGACCGGCAGCGGCTCGCGCAAGGTGCTGTTCGGCAGCAACTACCCGATGATCATGCCGAGCGCCGCGCTCGAGGATCTCGGGCTGCTGGATCTGGACGCGCCCGGCACGGAGCTATACCTGCACGAGAACGCGGAGCGCATCTTCGGCTTGCCTGCCGCGAGGGCCGATCCGGGCGCTAGGGGCTGAAGGAGCCGGCGGAGGAGACGCTGCCGGCGACGCCACTGGTGTTGGTGACGGTGATCGGGCCGGCGGTTGCGCCGACAGGGACGGTCACCTTGATTTTCTTGGCGCTGACGGTGACGACTTTGGCGGGCGTGCCATCGAAGGCGACCGTCGATGAGGAGTTGAAGCCAACTCCCTTGATCGTCACGGTTGCGCCCGCCGCGCCGGAGGCCGGCGCAAACCCGCTGATCGTCAGCGTCGCCGTGAACTTCGCCTTGCTGGTCGCTGTGCCGTGGAGGGTCGTGATCGCGACCTTGCCCTTCTTCAGGCCGTTGGGAACAGTCACTTCCACCTTCGTCGCGGAGAGAACAGTAAAGGAGGCGCCGAGCCCGTCGATCGTGGCGCCGGTGGCGGAGTCGAGCGCGGTCCCTTCGACCACGACCGTCGAGCCGGTGATGCCCGAGGAGGGGCTGATGGCGGCGACCGCGGGCACGTCGGAGGAGACGGGGCCGACGACTGCGGAATCCGCACTGGCGCCGCCGAGGGCGTTGTGGGCGGTCTCGCGCACGCGGATCGTCGAGCCGACTTCGGAGCCGATCGTGTAGGTCTGTTTGACCGCGCCTTGGATCGGTTGACAGCCGGTCCCGGAGAACCCACAGCGTTCCCATTGGTAGTTGTAGCTCGTCGGTTCGCCGGTCCATTCACCGTGTTCCTCGGTCAGCGTCTGGGCCTGCTCGGCGACGCCCGAGATCGTCGGCGGCGAGGTGCTCTCGGGAGTCCCTTCGACGGAGAAGGCGCCGAGGCCGACGGGGCTGCCGAGGCCGGTGGGGCCGTCATATCCGGATGTGGCCTTGCAGATCGTCGCGCTGGCGCATTTGCCGTTGTCGCCGCTGACGACGTCGTACAGGGACGCCGGTTCGCCGGCGTGGGTGTAGAGCGTGGCGCTTGGGTAGGAGACGCCCGAGGCGCCGCCCGCCAGCCCAAACTCGGCGGCGACGATCGGGGCTGCGACCGAGGTCCCGCCCCATACTCCCCAGCCCGTCGGCGCGCCCGGTTCTTCGGGTGTGGAGTCGTAGATGTCGACGCCCGTGTTGGGGTCGCCGATCGCCGAGACATCGGCGATCGCGCGCCCGCTGCCGCAGCCGGTCGCAGCGAAGTCTTCGACGGCGCTCTGCCACAGGGCCGCCGAGAACAGCGTGCTGCAGCCGCTGCCCCCTTCTTCCCAGGTGGTGCTCGTCCAAATCCCCGCGACTTGGCTCAGCGAGGTGCCGCCGACCGACAGCACGTCGGGGGAGTCCGCGGGGAAGTTGGCCCCGACGGTGTCTTCCGGGCAGTCTTTGTTGAGATAGCCGCAGTCACCCGAGCTGGCCGCGACGACGACCCCCGGGTGGTTGTAGTCGGCGTTGCCCAGGGCCGTGTAGGAGGGCTGCTCGGTGCCGCCGTAGGAGTTGCTGATCTCCGTCGCGCCGAGTTTCGCCGCGGCGTTGACGCCCGTGCCGAGGTCGCTGAAGTCTTCGGTTTTCGCCTCGACGAGCAGGATGTGACAGCTCTGACAGATCGCCCGCGCCATCTGCACGTCGATCGAGATCTCCGTACCCCAGCCGCCTTCGACTTTGGGCAGCGGCGCCGCTTCGCCTTTCTGGTTGACCTTCTTGAAGCAGCCGTTTTCAGTCGTGCAGGGCGCCAGGCCGAACTGTTTGTCGTACACCGCCAAGTCGGCTTCGACGGTCGGGTCGTCGAAGGCGTCGACGACGGCGATCGTCTGGGTCGAGCCGGCAGGTGTTTCGTCGGGCAGTTCGTAGGCGTCGTGCAGCCGTTCCGGTGTCAGGAAGCCGGCGAATGGTTTGGTCTCGTTGACGGCCGCGCGTGCTCTGGGGCGGCCTCGGACTGTGCGTGCGGGCTGCGCCTGGGAGGAGGCGTTTCCGATCAGCAGTCGCATCGCCAGGCATGAGGCTCGGCCGGGAACCGGCGCCTCGCAAGCGTGCTTGGTTCGGTAGGCGCCCGCTGCGGCGCTGAGCAGCAGGAGCGCCAGTGCGCCGACCGCCAGAGCGCAGAGGAACGTGCGCCGGAGCGGCTTCATGTGCCCGCGCTGTCGGCGAGCGGCCCGGCTCGTTAGATCTGTGCGCATCCCCTTGGTCCCTCAACCAAGCGCTCTCTCGTAGCGCGTGTAGTCACCGTACGGACGTGGTGCTGAGGTGTCAAGCCCGCGGTCGATTTCGGGCCTTCGCAGGGGCCGGCGCACCCCCGCGGCGCGACCCTGCTTAGAATGTCCCTGTCGATCGCAGCGACGATCGTCGATGACACAAACGCGCGCCCGTAGCTCAGTGGTCAACGGCAACCTTCGGGGTGCCAAAGAGCGGGGGTCTTTCAAGCCTCAGGTCGGGAGTTCGATTCTCCCCGGGCGCACTGCAGCTCACCTCTCCGCCGTGCGAGCAGCACGGCCACGATGTTCCCCCGTAGCAACCCCGGAACTCCGCTTCTGGAGTTCAGAACGTCTAGCCATGTCAACTGATCGGTTTAAAGTTGACAATCTGCGTAAGACATGATTTATATGTCCCCAGAGAGAGCCGCGGACAGCAAGGAGGGGCTGGTCATGGGTTCTGCGTCGGGTGGCATCCCGCCTTGCCGAGAGGGGCTGCGGGCAACATGGAAGTGAGGCTCAACGGATGCCATGAGCGGCGCATGTCGCGCTCGCTGCATGGACGCTGGCCGTACCGTCGGGCGCACTGCCGCCACGACCACCACTGGCTCGTGCGGGTGCAGACCCAGGCGGCTTGGTGCATCAGCTCCCGGAACCATTCGCTGAGCGGTCTGCGCGCCTGCAGCCGCCGGCCGAAGGGGGCGTAGAGGGACGCGAGGGGAACCTCTCCCTGTGAGCTACTGAGGGATGGCTCGCAGGGACAGGTCGCGTTCGGCTGCGGCGTCGCTCGTCTTGGCGTGCCCGGCGATCGCATCGATCAGCTGCGGCCACAGCGCCCGTGGCAGGTCGTGGCCCATGCCCTCGACGGGCATCAGTCGCGCCCCCCGGATCGCCTTGGCGGTCGCCCGCCCGCCGGAAGGCCCGACGAGTTTGTCCGCGGTCCCGTGGATGACCAGGGTCGGCGCGGTGATCCTGCGCACTTCGTCGGTCCGGTTGCCGGCGGCGATGATCGCGCCGAGCTGGCGTCCGGATCCGGCGGGGTCGTGGTCGCGGTCGTAGCTCGCGGCGACGAGCTCGCGAACGTCGTCGAGGTCGCGTAGTCCACCGGGCGAGCCGATCATCTCGAACACACCAGTCATGTGCTCGATGAAGGCCTCGCGCTCGGTCGGGGCCGTGCGCAGGAACATCGAGTAGACGCGCAGCGACGGCTGACCGCTGAAGGGGCTGCCGGTATTGGACATGATCGACACCAGTGAGCGCACGGAGCCGGGGTGGCGGGAGGCGAGAGTCTGGGCGATCATCCCGCCCATCGAGGCGCCGACCACATGGGCGGGTGTGAGCGACAGGCGCTCCAGCAGGACCGCGCTGTCCTCGGCCATGTCGGCGAGCGAGTAGCGCCCCGCACGGCGCGAGCGGGTCAAGAGCTGCGCGACCGTCGGCGGCGCTCCGCTCAGGTGAGTCGAGTGGCCGATGTCGCGGTTGTCGAAGCGAACGACGTGAAGGCCGCGGGAGGCGAGCTCGGTGCAGAAGTCCTCGTGCCAGGCGATCATCTGCGTGCCGAGACCCATCACGAGCAGCATTGGCGGATCGACGGGATCGCCGAAGGTCTCGTAGCAGAGGGTGATGCCCCTGCCCACGTCACAGAACTGCTCGGACACGATCCCAGGACTTTAGATGGTCGGGCTGGAGGCGCTGCACGGCTCGTGGCATCTCCGGTCGACGGCGGCCTCCGTGTAGCCCCCGGGGGACGGGGTAGGATCGAAGCGATGGCGGTCACTTCTGAGACAAGCAGCGCGATGGCCGGCGAGGACTCAGAGGTCCGGCGCCTGTCGATCGACACGATCCGCGGGCTGGCGATGGACTCGGTCCAGAAAGCCAACGCCGGGCACCCCGGCACAGCGATGGCGTTGGCGCCGCTCGCCTACACGATCTTCAAGCGCTTCCTGAAGGCCAACCCGCGCGACCCCGCCTGGGCCGACCGCGACCGCTTCGTGCTCAGCGCCGGGCACGCCTGCGTGCTGCAGTACTCGCTGCTGCACCTGACCGGCTACGACCTGGCGCTCGACGACCTCAAGCAGTTCCGCCAGTGGGGCTCGCGGACCCCGGGGCACCCAGAGCGTGGGCACACCGCCGGCATCGAGGTGACGACGGGCCCGCTCGGCCAGGGCATCTCAAACGCCGTCGGCATGGCGATGGCCGAGCGCTTCCTCTCCGACCGCTTCAACCGGCCGGGCCGCGAGATCGTCGACCACCACGTCTACTCGATCTGCTCCGACGGAGACATGATGGAGGGGATCAGCCAGGAAGCCTCCTCGGTCGCCGGGAACTTCGGCCTCGGCAAGCTGATCGTCTGTTACGACGACAACCACATCACGATCGACGGCACGACGTCGCTGTCCTTCGACGGCGAGAACCACGCCGCGCGGATGGCGTCCGATGGCTGGCACGTTCAGCGGGTCGAGGACTCCGAGGACGTCGACGCGATCGACGCGGCCCTTCTCGCCGCTCGCGAGGAAACCGAGCGTCCTTCGTTCATCGCGATCCGCTCGCACATCGCCTATCCGGCGCCGAATGCGACCGACACCGCCAAGGCGCACGGCTCGGCGCTGGGCGAGGACGAGGTCAGGGCGACCAAGGAAGTGATGGGCTTCGACCCCGACCGCCACTTCTGGGTCGACGACCGCGTCTACGAGCACATGGCGATCGCCGAGCAGGGCGGCGCCGAGCAGGAGCGCTGGACCGAGCGCTTCCGCGAATGGCGCGAGGCCTTCCCAGCGATGGCCGCCGACTGGGACCTTGCCTGGTCCGGTCGCCTGCGCGACGGCTGGCGCGAGTCGCTGCCGACCTTCAAGGCGGGCGAAAAGCTCGCCACCAGGGTCGCCGGGCAGAAGACGATGGCCGGCTTCGCCGCGTTCGCGCCGACGATGATCGGCGGCGCCGCCGATCTCGTCGAGTCGACCAAGACGCTGTTCGAGGGTGGTGGCGAGTTCTCCCGCGTGCACGCAGGGCGCAACGTGCCGTTTGGGATTCGCGAGCACGCGATGGGCGCGATCGTCAACGGCGCCGCCGCGCACGGCGGGATCGTCAAGCCCTACGGGTCGACCTTCCTGGTCTTCTCCGACTACATGCGCGGCTCGGTGCGCCTGTCGGCGATCATGGGCCTGCCGGTCGTCTGGGTCTGGACGCACGACTCTGTTGCGGTCGGCGAGGACGGCCCGACTCATCAGCCGATCGAGCATTTCACCGCTCTGCGGGCGATCCCCGACCTGTGGGTGATTCGCCCCGGCGACCCAAACGAGACCTCGCTGGCGTGGCGGATCGCGCTGGAACGCGAGGACGGTCCGGTGGCGCTGCTGCTCTCGCGCCAGAACGTCGAGACGCTCGACCGCGAGGACGTGGCCCCCGTCGAGGGCGCGCTGCGCGGCGGCTATGTGCTGTGGGACGCGCCCGGCGGCGAGCCCGAGCTGATCTTGATCTCGACCGGCGCGGAGGTCGGCCCGACGCTGGATGCCGCCCGCACGCTGGCCGAGGAGGGCACCCGCACGCGGGTCGTCTCGATGCCCTGCATGGAGCTGTTCGAAGCCCAGGGCGAGGACTACCACGAGGAGGTCCTGCCCGCCACCGTCACGAAACGGCTGGCGGTCGAGCCGGGAGCGAGGATGAGCTGGTGGCGCTGGGTGGGCAGTTCCGGCGACGTGCTCGGCCTCGATCGCTTCGGCGCCTCCGCACCGGGTACCACTGTTCTCAAGGAACTGGGCTTCGAGGCCGAGAACATCGCCGCGCGCGCCCGGGACCTGCTGTAGGCGAACGAACACGAGGAGAAGCCAATGTCTGACTCATCGAAACCGCTTGAGGGCCTCTCCGAGCTCGGACAGAGCGTCTGGATCGACAACCTCTCGCGTGAGTCGATCCGCGGCGGGCACCTCAAAGAGCTGATCGACGACTACTCGGTCGTCGGAGCGACGTCGAACCCGACGATCTTCCAGAAGGCGATGTCGCAGGGCGACGCCTACGACGCGCAGCTCTCGGAGCTGGCCGAGAAGGGCGTGGACCTGGAGTCGAGCTTCTGGGCGCTGGCCCAGCAGGACATCCAGGACGCCTGCGACCTGTTCCACCCGGTCTGGGACGAGGGCTCGGGCAAGGACGGCTACGTCTCGCTGGAGGTCGATCCGCGACTTGCCTACGACACGCTTGAGACCTACCGCGAGGCGATCCGCCTGCACGAAGAGGTCGACCGCAAGAACCTGATGGTCAAGATCCCGGCGACCAAGCCGGGGCTGGCCGCGATCGAGGACGTGATCGCCAAGGGCCGTTCGATCAACGTCACGCTGATCTTCTCCCTGACCCGCTACGCCGAGGTCGCCGAGTCCTACGTGCGCGGGCTGGAGCGCCTCGTCGCCGAGGGTGGGAAGCCGACGGGTGTGGCTTCGGTCGCGAGCTTCTTCGTCTCGCGGATCGACACCGAGGCCGACCGGCGCCTTGAGGAGGTCGGCCATCCCGAGCTCCAAGGCAAGTTGGCGATCGCCAACGCAAAGCTCGCCTACGCGCACTACAAGCAGGTGTTCTCCGGCGAGCGCTGGGAGTACCTGAAGGGCAAGGGCGCGACGCCGCAGCGGGTGCTGTGGGCTTCCACCTCGACAAAGAACCCCGACTACGCCGACGTCATGTACGTCGAGGAGCTGCTCGGCCCGGAGACCGTCGACACGATGCCGGAGGACACCGTCAAGGCCTACCAGGACCACGGCAAGCCGGAGCCTAGGCTGGAGCGCGACCTCGATGGCGCCCACAAGGTGCTCGCCGATCTGAAGGCCGCCGGTGTCGACTACGACGACGTGACCGACACGCTCGAGCGCGAGGGCGTCGAGAAATTCTCGGAGTCCTTCGACGAATTGCTGGCGGCACTGGGCGAGAAGCACAGCGCGATGGTCGCGGCCTGACTCAGCTGTAGGGCTCGGGGATCAGCACGCGGATCGTCAGGGGCCCGGAGGGGAACGCGCCCGCCTTGACCGTGAACACCCGGAAGCGCTGACCTTTGTAGGTGTAGGACCCGCTGGCCGGCACCGCCCCGGGATTCGGGCCGAGACTGTTCTTGACGAGCCGCGGCTTGCCGTTCGTGCCTTCCATGAACATCAGGACGTCCAGTCCTGCCAGACGGTGGGTCAGGCGCAGGTAGCCCTCGTCGTCCTGGATCGAGATGACGATGCTGCCGATCGTCTTGCCGTGCAGCTTCAGCTTGGCCTTCACGGGGGCGAGCACGAACGGGCCGCCGAGATCTTCCAGAAGATGCCCGCTGGCGTCGAGGACGCGCAGGCGCACGAGGTGGTGGTGAAGCAGCGCGGCCACGGCGGCGCGTATGCCGGCGGAGTCGTGGGTGGCGACCGCCTGCAGCAGCGGTTGGTTGGTCTGCACCCTGTGGATCTGGACGAGCGTGCGTGATCCGCTCTCGCCTTCGTAGATCAGCTCGGCGACTCGCGTCAGCGTGTTGACCTGGGTGTCCTCTTCACTGGCTCCGCACAGCGTTTCGACGGTCGTCAGAGGCTTCAGCAGGTAGACCTGGACAGGCGAGCCGCTGGGGAAGGCGGCGGCGGCGAAGGAGGTGTACTGGTAGACGACTCCCTTCCGTGTCAGCGAGCCCTGCTTGGGCAGCTGGCCTTCGGGCAGGTCGAGGGTTCCGCCGATCGTCTTGTCGCCGGCGCGCAGGGAGATCAGGCCCTGGGCGACGCCGCTGGCCTCCGAGGAGAAGCCGCTGTCGGCCCAGACGCTCGTGAGGTAGGTGGCGATCGGCTTGCCCGAGGCGCCGGTGATCGTGCCGTGCAGGGGCGTCAGCGCGGCGCCGCCGACGTCGATCAGCTTCTTGCCGGAGACGGTGATCGTGAGGTTGGTCATGTGACCCGTCTTCAGCAGTTCGTGGGCGGCCGCGCGAGCGGCGCTTGGACTGTCAGCTTCGATCGCCGCTCGCAGTGGCGCGGAGCGCTCGATCAGGTGTTCGGCGCTGAGGGTCCGTTCGCTTGAGACCCCCTCCTCGTAGACGCGGTGAAGGACACTGCCGAGCGTCGACATGACGGTCATGGGACAGGTACCTGGGGCTTCGCTGGCGCGGGCGTCGGGGTCGATCTTCAGACCGGCGCCGTAGGCGATGAGGATTGCCAGCAGGGCCAGGGCGACGGTCAGCCGCACGGCCGTCCTGGAGACGGGGACGCGAGAGCGCATCAGGGCATCCTAGATTCCCGGCGGCCGCGCTGCGACGCTGCCGCTGCTGCGGTAACGTCGCCCGGGTGCCGCTCGCTCTGATCACGGGTGCCTCGACGGGCATCGGTCGCGCCACAGCTCTGCGGCTCGCGGCTAGCGGCTGGACGGTCCTTGCGGGGGTGCGCGATCCCGCAGCTGGTGAGAGTCTGGCGGCGGAGTCAGCAGGCGGGAGGGTGCTGTCGCTGACGCTCGACGTGACGGACGACGGGCAGATCGCCGCTGCCGTCGAGCGGGTCGCGGGTCAGGCAGGCGCTTCGGTCTCCGGCGGCCTCGATGCTCTGATCAACAACGCCGGGATCGGCATCGCCGGACCGCTGGAGGTGCTCGCCGAGGAGGATTGGCGGCGGCAGTTCGACGTCAACTTCTTCGCCCAGATCGCGATGACGCGGGCGATGCTCCCGGCGCTGCGCAGGGCGCGGGGGCGAATCACCTTCACCTCTTCGATCGGCGGTCGTGTGGCGATGGGCTTCAACGGCCCCTACGCGGCTTCCAAGCATGCGCTCGAGGCGGTCGGCGACGCGCTGCGTGTCGAGCTTCACAGCTCGGGCGTGCAGGTCGCACTGATCGAGCCGGGCTCCGTCGCAACACCGATCTGGGACAAGAGCCGCGGCGAGGCTGACAGGCTCACCATCCCCCCCGAGCTGAGTGCGCAGTATGGGAAGGTCCCGGCGGCGATGGACAAGGTCCTTGCCGACACGGGGGGGCGGGGGATCTCTCCGGATGCCGTTGCGGAGGCGATTGAGAAGGCGCTGACCGTCTCGCGCATGCCCTCCCGCGTGCTCGTCGGCCGCGATGCGAAGCTGATGCTGGCGGCCAGGCGGCTGCTGCCCGATCACGTCTTCGATCGCATCGTCCGCCGGCGCATCGGCATCTGAGCGTTCGAGCTGATCGGGATGTCGTCCGGATTCCTCAGAGCGATTGTCGTTGTCGTGCTCGGCGTCGTCTTGATAGTCGCCCTGACCGCCTGGCTGTACTGGCCCGGGAAGCGCAGAGCCCCTGGTGATGAACCTGACGAAACGAACGGCTCCGGCTGAATCGAGCCGATTCCGAAGCGGCTGGGACTGTGTGGCTTACTTCGCCGGAGATCCATCGGGGAGACAGGAGTTGAAGTTGCGACTACCGAGGCTCAGCCAGGCGGGGCGTAAACCGCGAGCCAAGCAAACAAACTGCTCGTAGCCGCCTGCGTCTGGATCATCCCCGGCTGCGCGTTTGCCACCGGCAGCGTCTCGCCGTTCCAGGAGAGCAAATAGAGGCCCTGGGGGTTGGCCGCCCGAGCCTGAGCGTCGCGGGCGTTGTCTACAGCCATCGTGTAGAGCGTGCGGTCGTCGTCGACGGCATAGAGGGCAAGCATCCACTGCAGGTAGATCGCGTCGTACTGCGGCGAGAAGTCCAGCAGGTAGCCAAAGCGGCTGAGCGCCCGTGCCTTCAGGCGCTCGGCGAGTTCGCATTCGGCTGCTGAGCTGGTCAGGCGGCAGAGCGTCGCCTGGGCGTAGATCATCGGGCCCTCGATGTAGTCGACGGGGGTCGCGTTGAGGCTCGATCCCTCATACAGCCCGTCGGCTTGGCTGAAGCCCTGCGTGTTGCCCCATGCCAGGAAGCGCCGCGCCTGCCCGAGGTCGAAGCTCGAATGGGTCGCCTGGTAGAGCAGCGTCGCCAGCAGCGTGTCAGAGGCCAGCGCCGGACCGGACTTGTAGGGGTGCTCGGTGTTCCACCAGATGCCTCCGCCGGAAGGATCCCAGCCGGCACGCGCGATGTAGGTGAGCGCTCGCTGCGCGTCGCTCAGCCAGCGGTGACTGCCGGTCGCTCGATATGCCTCGATGAAGGCCAGCCCCCACCAGCCGTTGTCGTCGAACCACGTCTCCGTGCCGGCCGCACGGTCGCCCGGATATGGGGAGTAGCCCGCGACGGGGTGCAGGCCGCGGTTGAGGTAGCGCTCGGCACCCGTCGCAAAGCGCTTGACCGCGCTCAGATGCGAGGCCGTGGGGGAGGCGATCGCGATCGCGTCGAGCGACTGGAACAGCGGCACGATGTCCCAGATCGTCGCCAGCGGATAGCGAGCCCGGTCGTTCAGCCGCGAGTCATACCAGCCGAGGCGCTTGTCGCGCCAGCGCTGCTGGGCGCGGGCGACACCCGCTTCCGCCAGTGCCAGGTAGTGCTGTTGCGGGGCGCTGAGCGTGGGCGCGACGCTCCGGTGGGCCTTCTTCAGGGCTGATGCCCCGGCAGGCGCCGCGACGGCGAGGGTGACCAGCAGCGCGCAGGCCAAGGCCAGCGGCGCCCGGAAGGGCGTGAAGTGGGTGCTCATCGGTGTCCTAACCCCAGTGAAGTGCTCGGGTAGCGCTGCTGGCTACCGTGTGTCGACGGATGTCCCCCGCCGAGACCTCCAGTCCCGCTCTCGATCCGCCCCAGCTGCCGCCCCAACCGTCGGAACGGCGGGCATGGCTGCTGGCCGGGTCCCTGGCCGCGCTCGGTGTGGCCGTGCTGATCGCCGCTCTGACGGGCGTGATCGGGCGTACCTCCGCACACGCTCCGCCGCTCGTCCCCGTGCGGGCCACGACTCCCCAGCCGGGGCCGGCCGCGGCTGCCAGTGCGCTCTCCTCGGTGACCGCCCCGTCCGGAACCCGCCCGATCGTCTCCCACCCCACCGCCGCCCAGCAGAGCCTGCAAGCGCGGCGGCTGGCGGGTGCGACGCAGGTCCACATCCCCCGGCGCTGGATGGAAGGCTTCTACCCGATCTACGGAACGGCCGAGTCGACGTTCGGGGTCAACTGGCTGCTCGTGGCTTCGATCCACATGCAGGAGTCGGCTTTCTCGACGGCCCCCGGCACCTACCACGGTCTGAACTTCGCCCGCTGCTGCGGCGGGCCGATGCAGTTCAACGTGACGAACGGGCCGGTCTCGACCTGGGATCTCGTCAGCAACTCCTACATCTACGGCCGGCGCCCAGCCAGCTACGACCACATGACGGCCGCGCACCCCTCGATCTACGACGACTTCGACGCGATCATGGCCGGCGCCCATCTGCTCTCCGCCGATGGCGCCGGCTACAAGCTCGACGGCAGTGCCTGGGCGGCGGCCTACGACTACTACGGCCACGACGAAACGGGAGTCCTCTACGCCGATCACGTGCTGGCGCGGGCGATCGGCTGGTCCCAGCACGGCTTCTGCATCAACTGCGGCGTCAACACCTCGCTGGTTTCTGCAGTCCACGCCGCCTATGGCGCTCCGGTCCAGGCCGCCCTTGAAGAAGCCGAAGAAGCGTCGGCGACGCCGAAGAAGGCCACGAAGGCCCCCCGGCGCCACCAACCGTGAACCTGAGCTTCTAGGCCTGGGCGATCAGCTCGCCGGCGACCCGGTCGCTGGCGCCACCGGTCCCGCCGAGCAGACGCCGCGAGAGCTGCGCGCGGCGGAAGTACAGCGGTGCGTCGTGCTCCCACGTCGCCCCGATCCCACCGTGCACGGAGATCATCGTGCGGGCGGCATCGTCGAGCGCCCGTCCGGCCACCGAGCGCGCGGCGCTGGCGGCCAGCGGGAACTCGCCCGGCGCGCCATTGCGTGCCCAGCCGGCGTAATAGAGCAGCGAGCGGCCGTTCTCAAGCTCGCGCAGGACCTCCGTCAGGGAGTGCTTGACGGCCTGGTAGGAGCCGATCGCACGCCCGAACGTGAAGCGCTCCTTGGCATATGCGACCGACACGTCCAGGGCCGTCTCGACGCTGCCAAGCGACTCGGCTGCGATCAGCGACTGGGCGAGATACCAAGCGCCCGCCAGAGTCTCCTCGGGCGTGTCCAGCACAGTCGCCGGGGCGTCCTTCAACGTCACGTGCCCCATCGAACGGGTCGCGTCATAGCGCTCGGTCGCCTCGATCGAGACACCGCTTGCGCTCGCCTCGATGGCGACGCCGACGGGCTTGCCGTCGAGGACCGCGACACCCACGAGCAGGTCCGCTCCGGGTGCGTCGGGGACGAACGCCAGTGAGCCGCTGACCGTCACCGCATCGCCCGCGCCGCTTGCGACAGGCGCGCTCGCGCGGGCGAGTCCCGAGGCGGGGTCGGCGGTCCAGTCGGTGACGACGTCACCGGGAGGGGAGACGGGCAGGTATGCCGCCCGCTTCTCGCCCGTCGCCAGGTCGTCGATCATCGGCGCGGATGAGGCAGCATCGAGGATCGCCGTCGCGGGAAGGTGCCCGAGCAGCTGGACGCCCGCGATCACGCGGCCGCACTCGCCGAGCACCAGCATGGCGTCGAAGGCGTCGAGCCCGGCGCCGCCGTGCTCGTCGCCGATCAGTAGGCCCGGCCACCCGGCCTCGCAGGCCGTCGGCCAGAGGTCCGGCAACGCCTGCTTGTCGCCGTCGAGCGCCTCGCGGGCGGCCTCCAGCGTCTTGAAGCGCGAGAGGGCGCCACGGGCGGCCTCGCGTAGGAACACCTGCTCGTCTGAGAGGGACAGGTTCATGCCGCTGCTCCTTCCTTGCTGCGCAGCTCGGAGAAGGGGATGCCCTTGTCGAGTCGCGGCTCGGGCGGCAGCCCGAGGACCCGCTCGCCGATCGTGTTGCGGAGGATCTCTTCGGTCCCGCCGGCGGACTTCAGGCCGGGCAGGAAGGAGATCATGTAGGACCACTCGCTGCTCTCCTGGAGCGCATCGGGGCCGAGCACGTCGGCGATCAGATCGCCGGCCTTGATCGCGCCGCTGACGAGCGTGACCTTCGCGAGACCGGCCTCGGGTCCCGGGACCTGGCCTTTCTGCAGGGCCGTCAGGGTGCGGTAGCCGGTGAAGCGGATCGCCAGCAGCTCGGCTGAGATCTCGCCCAGACGGTGGCGCACCTCGGGGTCGCGGCGGGCCTCCGGGTCGGAGGCGATGGCGCCGGCGAAGCGAGTCGAGCTGTAGCCCATGCCCTCGCTGCCGAGGCCGATCGTGACGCGCTCGAACATCAGCGTCGTCAGGGCTGTGCCCCAGCCGTTGCCGACACCGCCGACGACGGCGTCCGCGTCGACGGCGAGGTCGTCGAAGAAGACCTCGTTGAACTCGGCCTCACCGGAGATCTGGCGCAGGCCGCGAACGGTCACGCCCTCGGCGTCCATCGGCACGATGAACATCGTCAATCCCTTGTGCTTGGGGACGTCGGCGTCGGTGCGGGCCAGCAGCAGGCCGTAGGAGGCGAACTGGGCGTTGGTCGTCCAGACCTTCTGCCCGGTCAGACGCCAGCTGCCGTCGTCCTGCTGGCGCGCGCGGGTCTGCACGGCCGCCAGGTCCGATCCGGCGGCGGGCTCTGAGAACAGCTGACACCAGACCTCATCGCCGTGCAGCAGCGGCGCGAGGTAGCGGCTCTTCTGCTCCTCCTCGCCGTGGGCGATGATCGTGGGCCCGAGCATGCCGACGCCGATTGCGTCGAGGATGCCCGGCAGTTTGGCGCGGGCGATCTCCTGGTTGGCGACGACCTGCTCGATCGGGCCGAGGCCCTGGCCGCCGTACTCCTTCGGCCACGTCAGGCCGGCGAGCCCGCCCTCGGCGAGCTTGCCCTGCCAGACGCGACGAGCGGCGATGATCTCGTCCTCGTCCTTGATCGCGTCGGGGCCCTGCAAGATGGGTGCTTCGGACTTGTGCTCTTCGAGCCAGCTGCGCACCTGGACGCGATAGGCGGCCTGCTCGGGGGTGTCGTCAAGATCCACTGTCTCTCCTTTGGCTGACTGGCCAGTCAATCTGGGGAGAGGAACGATACGCGATGAGTCGAGACGGCCGCGCGGAAGACGATTTCGACGCTTCTAGGCCCCCGGCGGGATCGGCGGCTCGGTCACGGATTTCAGGTGATAGACATCCTGGAAGCCGCGGTCGAGGAGCTGTTTGGCCTGGGTGCCGGGGGCGTCTGAGTTGAGGACGACGACGCCGAGCTTGACGCCGTCGCGTTCGGCGGTCGCGACGAGGCAGCGCCCGGCGGCTTCGGTGAAGCCCGTCTTCAGGCCCGTCGTGCCTGGGTAGTGGTAGATCAACAGGGGGTTGTTGTTGTAGAGGTAGAGCTTGCCGCCCTTGATCGGGAAGGGCAGCTCCGCCGTGTAGGTGTGGACGATGCGGGCGATCCGCGGTTGGGACATGTCGACATGGGCGAGCATCGCCAGGTCGGCGGCGCAGGAGTAGTTGCCGTGGTCGAAGTAGCCCGAGGGGGAGGAGTAGCGCGTGCAGCCCATCCCCAGCCGCGCAGCTTCTTCGTTCATGCGCTTGACGAACGCGTCGATGCTGCCGGCGACGTGCTGGGCGAGCGCGACGGCGGCGTCGTTGCCGGACGGGAGGAGCAGCCCGTAGAGCATCGACTCGAGGCGTACGTGCTTGTGCAGCGGCAGCACCCCGACCTTCGAGCCGGAGGAGTCGACCGCCGCCTTCGTGACGAGCACCTTGTCGTTCGGCGGGTCTGCTTTGACGGTCAACAGCGCCGTCATCATCTTCGTCAGGCTGGCGATACGTACATGCATGTATGCGTTGCGCTGCCAGAGCACCTGGCCGGTCCTGAGGTTGAACAGCACGCCGGCCCGCGGCGGGTGCAAGAAGCGCAGCTGGATCGGGTCGGAGGCGGGCGTGCTGATCCCCGCCAGCTTCAGGGCGGGGCTCCCGAGGATCAGTCCCGAGGGGGAGCGGAGGGGCGCCGGAACAACCGCCTTCTTGATGCTCGCCGTCGTGGGAGCCGAGCCGTGGCCGTGCCCTTTGGAGCTGTTGCCCAAAGCGATCCCCACGACGACGACAAGCGCCACGATCGCAACCACACCGAGAGCGATCAGGCGTCTGCGCCGCCGCCGCTCGGCGGCGCGCTCGCGGCGCATCCGGCTCTGGCCGGGAGTCATGAAGGGGGAGGTGCTCACTGGCGAGGAGGATTACGCAGCGCCCCGACGATGCCGATTCCGAGCAGCAGCAGGATGAAGATCGAGATCAGGGTGAGGATCGTCACGCCGCCTTGTTCGATCGCTGAGGCGACCGTCAGGAAGGCGAGCCCGGCGATGAACACGAGAGCACAGCCGAGCGCGATCAGCCGTCTCATCCGATCCTCTCCGTGCGTGCGCGCATCATGCGGCGAGGGCGCTCAACGGGCGGGCGCTGGGCGGGCCGGTGTCGCGCCGGCGGCCGATCGCCCAGACCGCGGCGAGCCCGAGCGGGACGCCGACCAGTTGGGTCGCGAAGACAGCCCATTCAGATCCGCCGACGGGATTGGCCAGCCCGCTCAGGTCGAGCCAAAGCTGCAGCGGAAGCCACAACGCCAGCAGGATCAGCGCGGGGATCTCGACGATGGTCGCGAACAGCGGCACGAGCACCAGGGTGATGACTCTCGCCCTGGGATGCAGCAGCAAGTAGGCGCCGAGGACGGCGGCGATCGCCCCCGAGGCGCCGAGCGCAGGCTGGAACGAGCTTGGCCCGACGGCGACCAGTAGCGCCAGCGCGACGAGGCCGCCGGCCAGGTAGAGGCACAGGAAGCGCCCACGGCCGACGGCGTTCTCGACGGACGGGCCGAACAGGACGAGGAACAGAAGATTGAAGAACAGAGCCAGAAAGCTGCCGTGCAGGAACATCGAGGTGAAGATGGTCGTCCAGGTGGCCGGCTGCGGCTCGGGAGCGCCGACGAAGATCCTCGTCCCGGCCTGGCAGGCGATGACGCTCGCGCTTTTGACCACCCCGAAGCTGCAGCGATCGCCGGGGTGGGCCAGCTCATAGGGGATTGCCCCGTAGTGGAGGGCGGTGCCCTTCGAGGGCCCGTCGATGAAGCCGCCGCCGTGGAAGATGGCCAGCAGGTAGGCGACGACGATGATCGCGACGAGGGCGATCGTGACGAGCGGGACCCGCGACAGCGGGATGTTGTCTTTGATGGGGAACATCGCTGCGCCCCCGCGGGCCGGGTGGCGATCAGAGCGTACTTGCGAGGGTCGGCGGCTGAGGCGGTGCGCGCGAGGTCTAGGCGCGTGCGGCCAGCGGCCCGGCGCCGTCGAGCGACTGCGCGACGTGCTGATCGGCGTGGTAGGAGGAGCGCACGAGCGGGCCGGCCGCTACGTGGTCGAAGCCGAGCGCGTAGGCGGCGCTCTGCAGCGCGGCGAACTCGTCGGGGTGCCAGTAGCGCACGACCGGAAGATGGCGCTCGGAGGGACGCAGGTATTGCCCGACGGTGAGCACGCCGACGCCGCTCTGGCGCAGCGCGGCGAACGTCTCGACGAGCTCGTCGTGCGTCTCGCCGAGTCCGACCATCAGGCCGGACTTGGTCACGACCTCACCTTCGCCCATCTCGCCGGCCAGGCGCAGCACACGGCAGGAGCGTTGGAACTCCGAGCCGCGCCGCGCCAGCGGATACAGCCGCGGCACGACCTCGACGTTGTGGTTGAACACGTCGGGGCGCTCGGCGATGACCTTGGCCAGCGGCATCTCCTGGCCCTGGAAGTCGGGTGTCAGCACCTCGACCTGGCAGTCGGGCGCCTGACGGCGCACCTGGCGGATCACGCCGACGAACGCCGAGGCGCCCTTGTCCGGCAGGTCGTCGCGGTCGACCGACGTGATGACGGCGTGGCGCAGGCCCATGCGGGCGATCGAGCGCGCCACGCGCGCCGGCTCCAGCGGGTCGTTCCAGGTCGGCTTGCCGGTCTTGACGTTGCAGAAGCCGCAGCGCCGCGTGCAGGTGTCGCCGAGGATCATGAACGTCGCCGTGCCGCGCTCCCAGCACTCGCCGACGTTCGGGCAGGCGGCCTCCTGGCAGACGGTGTGCAGGTTCTCCGAGCGGATCAGCTCGGTCAGCTCGCGGTAGCGCTGCCCG
>DATBBF010000014.1:0-110767 GCA_036271135.1 Solirubrobacteraceae bacterium | reverse complement strand
TCACACGCAGCGCTCCGGCGCGCCCGAGCGCGTTCCCGGCGCGCACGAGGACGCCGGCGCGCGCGAGTCCGTCGACCACGTCGCGCTCCGCGCGCTCGGCGGGCAGATCGAACCAGACGAAGTTCGCCTGCGAGTCGGCGGGGTCGATGCCGAGCTCGCGCAGCCCCTCCTCGAGCCCCATGCGCGCCGCGATCGTCTCGGTCACGCGGCGTTCCACCTCGTCCTGATGGCGCAGCGCCTCCAGCGCCGCCGCCTGGGCGGCCACGTTGCAGAAGAACGGCTGGCGGACCTGGTCGACCGCGATGCGGAGGTCCTCCGAGCCGCAGAGCCCGAAGCCGACGCGCAGCCCGCTCAGCCCGTAGACCTTGGAGAACGTGCGCAGGAGGACGAGGTTCGGGTGGTCCCGGAGGAGCGCGAGCGAGGAGTCGGGGTCGTCCAGGACGCTGAACTCGCAGTAGGCCTCGTCGAGGATCACGCAGACGTGCGGCGGGACATCCGCGAGGAAGGCGGCGATGTCGGTGAGCGGGATCGCGGTGCTGGTGGGGTTGTTGGGGTTGCAGACGATCACAAGGCGCGTGGCGACGGTGATCTCGCGCAGCATCGCCGGTAGGTCGTGGCACTGCTCGGCGTCGAGCGGAACGGTGATCGCACGGGCGCCCGAGGCGGCGGCCAGGTGCGGGTAGACCGAGAAGGACGGCCAGGCGTAGACCAGCTCGGCCCCCGGCTCAAGCAACGCCTCGCCGGCGGCCAGCAGCACGTCGCAGGAGCCGTTGCCGATCGCGATCTGGGAGACGGGGACTTCGTAGCGCTCCGACAGGCGGGTCCGCAGGGCGGAGTTGGTCGGGTCGGGATAGCGGTTGAGGCGTCCTATGGCGGCGTCGATCGCCTCGCGGACGGCGGGCAGCGGCGGAAACGGAGCCTCATTGCTGGCCATCAGCGCCAGCTCGCCGTACTTGGCGTAGCCGCCCGCGGCCGGATAAACGGGGATCCGCCGGATCCGCTCTGAGAACTCGAGTGCCACGGGCCTATTGTGCCGCGTGGAGGTCGGCGCGCAGCGCCCTGGTCTCGCCGAGGTAGACGTGCTCGGGGCTGTGGTCCTCGGGCGCCTGGTAGTGGATCAGCACACGGATCACCTTTGGCATCGACCCCGGCACGGGGATCTCCTGGGCGCACAGCAGCGGCACGCGATCGAAGCCGACGGCGCGGGCGGCGACGGCGGGAAACTCGGCGTCGAGGTCGTGCGTTGCCGTGAAGACGCAGCTGACGACGTCCTCGGGGCTCAGCCGGTTGCGGGCCATGATCTCCTCCATCAGCTCTGTGGTGGCGGAGAGGATCTCGGCGGCGGCGTTATTCTCGACGCTGGCGGCGCCGCGCAGGGCGAAGAGTCGCATTGTCTCCGATTCTGTCAGAGCCCGGCGGAACGCAGGCGGGCGATCTCTGTGGCATTGAGGCGTCTGCTGTCACCGCTCGCCAGGGCGCCGAGGCGAACCGGGCCGAAGGCGATCCTGGTCAACTCCCTCACCGGGTGCCCGACGGCGTCGCACATGCGGCGGACCTGGCGGTTGCGCCCTTCGGTGATCGTCAGCTCGAGCACGCCGTCCCCAAGCAAGCGGACCTGTGCTGGTCCCGTACGCCCGTCTTCCAGCTCGACGCCCTCCCGCAACCGCGCCAGCGCCTGGCGCCGGACGGGTCCACCGCCGACCTTGACCCGGTAGGTCTTGGGGACCTCGTAGCGGGGGTGGGTGAGACGGTTGGCAAGCTCGCCGTCGTTCGTCAGCAGGATCAGCCCGGAGCTGTCGGCGTCGAGGCGCCCGACTGGGTACAGGCGCAGCCCGGGCGCGTCGATCAGGCCAGTGACGGTGGGACGTCCGTGCGTATCGCTGGCGGTCGAGACGACGCCGGGCGGCTTGTTCAGTATGTAGACAACCCGCCGCTCGGTCCCGCCGATCTGCTTACCATCGACGCTCACAGCGTCTACCTCGGTGACGTCGCGCGCCGGATCGGTGACCTTCTGCCCGCCGACCGTGACCCGGCCTTCGCCGATCAGGACCTCGGCGGCCCGCCGCGAGGCGACGCCGGCGTGGGCGAGGTGCTTGGCGAGCCTCAAGGGCGCGAGACGGGGATCAGTGCCATCGACTGCAACCATAGGGTCGAGCCGCCGTCGAGGCGGACACGACCATGGACCTCCAGAACCTTCAGACGTTCCTCGCCGACCGTGGCGAGCCCAGCTTCCGCGCCGGTCAGGTCTGGAGCTGGGCTGCTCGTGGCGCCCGAGGCTATGAGGAGATGACGAACCTCCCGGCCTCTCTGCGCGAGAGCCTCGCCGCGGAGCTGCCGTTCTCGTGCCTGTCGGAGAAGGCGACCGAGACCTCCCGCGACGGGACCGTCAAGGCTCTGTTCGAGACCGCCGACGGGCGCGCGTTGGAGGCGGTGCTGATGCGCTACCGGGATCGGCCGGGCGCGTCGGGAAGGCGCTCGATCTGTGTCTCCTCGCAGTCGGGTTGCCCGCTGACGTGCCGCTTCTGCGCAACCGGGGCGATGAAGTTCGGTCGCAACCTGACCAGCTCGGAGATCCTCGAGCAGGCCCTTCACTTCCGGCGGATCGAACCGATCGACCACTGCGTGTTCATGGGCATGGGCGAGCCGATGCTGAACCTCGACGGTGTCCTCGGCGCCTGCGAGAAGCTGCCGGAGATCGGCATCACCCACCGCCGTACGACGATCTCGACGGTCGGCTGGATCCCAGGCATCGAACGGCTGGCCGACTCCGAGATGCCCGTCCGCCTGGCCCTGTCGCTTCATGCCGCTGACGAATCACTGCGGTCGGAGCTGATGCCCGTCAACGAGCGCTACCCCCTCGCCGATGTGATCGAGGCCTGCCGTGCGTTCCACGCCCGCCGCCGCCGGAGGGTGTTCATCGAGTACGTGATGCTGGCGGGCGTCAACGACCGCTACGAGCAGGCGCTGGCGCTGGCGCGGCTCTTGACCGGCCCGGGCGAGCGGGGGCGACCGATCTTCAAGGTCAACCTGATCCCCTTCAACCCCAGCGGCTCGGAGTTCGAGGGCTCGGGGCGCGAGTCGATCGCGGCCTTCCGCGTCGCCTTGGAATCCCGCGATGTGCCCGTCACGGTGCGGCTGACGCGTGGCCGCGACATCGACGCGGCCTGCGGGCAGCTCGCGGCTCGCGCCGCCGCCTAGTCCTCCAGGACCGCCAGGATGTTGCCCGCCGGGTCGGTGAACCAGGCGATCGGCGGGCCGCCTGGGTTGCGGGAGATGCCGCGCTCGTCCTGGTCGAAGCCCTCGTAGCGGATCGTCTCGACGCCCGCCCCGGTCAACTCGTCGACCGCCTGCTCGATGTCCCCGACAGAGAAGTTGAGGATCGTGAAGGCGGCCGGCCGGTGATCTGGCTTGGGATAGACGATCGCTTCGTGCCCACCGGCTAGATGCAGCGCCAGCAGGCCGTTGTCCATCTCCTCGACCTCCACTCCGAGCACATCGCGGTAGAAGTCCCGCGCGGCTGGGATGTCGTCGACCGAGAAGCCGCTGAAGGCACGTGTGTGGGCTAGCACTAGCCCGACCTGGCCTCGCCGGCGCGCATCAGCCTGTCACGTAGCTCGGCCTGCTCCTCGGGGCTCGGGTCCCAGCGGGCGACATCGGGAAGCTCCTTTAGATCCCGTAGCCCGAACAGCTTGAGGAACTGTGTGGTGGTGCGGTACTGGACGGCGCCGAACTCCGAGTGCCCGGCCTCCTCGATCAGGCCGCGCTCGAGCAGCGTGGCGCTGGCCGAGTCGGCGCTGACGCCGCGGATTCGGGTGATCTCGGGCCGGGAGATCGGCTGCAGGTAGGCGACGATCGCAAGCGTCTCGGCCTGGGCCGGGGTCAGGGTCGCCAGTCGCGGTCGGCTGAACAGGCGCCGGGCCGCCTCCTCGGAGGCGGGATCGCTGGCGAGCGTCCAGCCGCCACCCAACTCGCGCAGGGCGATACCGCGCAGGCCGGGGGCGTACTGCTCGGCCAGCAGCGCGAGAGCGGCGCGGATGGCGCCCTCCCCCACCTCGTTCGCCTCGGCCAGCTCAGGAATGCTGAGCGGATCGGCGGAGAGGAACAGCAGCGCCTCGACGGTCCTGGCCAGCTCCGGGCTGGCCTCGGGGACGCTCTCCGCTGAGGCGGGCGTGGCGGTTGGTATCTGGGCAAAGTCTCCCTCGACCGCCTCCTGCGGCTCGCTCTCGGCGGCGCTCATCCGGCCAGCCTCGCGGCGCTCACGGCGCCGGCCACCCCGTCCTGCGCGGCTGCGGCGGAGTGGACGGAGATCTCACCGAAGCTGTCCGGCTGCTCCCAGCCTGCCTCGCCGAGTTTGTAGAGCTCCAGCAGCGCGAACAGGGTCACGGCGACGGTCATGCGGTCGGCACCGCGAACGGCCTCGTCGAAGCTGAAGGCGCCGCGCCTGAGCAGCCCACGCAGATGCGCGAGGCGCTCGGCGACACTCACCCGAGGAACTCCCATGTGGCGCAGGCTGATTGTCGGCGGCAGCGTCAGCAACCGACCGATCGCGACGCCGAGCAGCTCCGGCGACTGCGAGCCATCGGCGGGCGGGACGATCCGCTGCCGCAGCGCCGGGGGCAGGGGCGCGGCACGGAAGCGCACGCCGTCCTCGGACTCCAACAGCTCGCGCAGATAGCCGGAGGCGGAGCGGTAGCGGGCCGCGTCGAGCATCCGCGCCAAGAGCTCCTCGGCGGCCTGCTCGGGCTCGATGTCGAGCAACTCCTCCTCATCGCCGCTGAGCATCAGCCGCGACTTCAGCTCCAGCAGGGCGGCAATCAGGACGATGAACTCAGTCGCCGCCTCGAGGTCGAGCTCACCACGCTGCTCGAGATGGTCGATGTAGGCGAGGACGACATCGGCCAAGGCCAGCTCAAGCAGATCGACCTCTTCGCGCAGGACGAGCGTCAGAAGCAGGTCAAACGGCCCGCTGAAGACGTCCAGGTCGAGGTCTAGCGAGGCGAGGCTCACGCGCTCAACCTACCGGGGAGCCCCGACGCCCATGCGCTCACGAACCTCGACGAGCGTGCCGGCGGCGATCTCCCTGGCGCGCTCGGCACCGGCGGCGAGGATCTCCTCCAAGGCGGCCTCGTCGGCCCTCAGCGCCTCGTAGCGCTCCCGCATGGGTGCCAGGTAGGAGACGACAGCCTCGGCGACGGCAACCTTGAATTCGCCGTAGCGGGCCTCCGCATACTCGGTCTCGACGGCGTCAGGGCTGGTGCCGCGCACGGCCGCCAGGATTTCGATCAGGTTGCCGATCCCGGGCTTCTCCTCGCCGCGGCGGACCTCGCTGCCGGAGTCGGTCACGGCGCTCTTGAACTTCTTCTCGATCGCCTTCGGCTCGTCGAGCACGTACACCGTGCCCTGCTCGGAGCCCCCGGTCGTGGACATCTTGCGAGTGGGGTCCTGCAGATCCATGATCCGCGCCCCGACCTGAGGGATCCGCAGCTCGGGAACGACGAGCACCTCGTCCCCATCGGCGAAGCGCGAGTTGAAGCGGCGGGCCACGTCTCGCATCAGCTCGACGTGCTCACGCTGATCCTCGCCGACCGGAACCTCGTGCGCGCGGTAGGCGAGCACGTCGGCGGCCATCAGTACCGGGTAGAAGAGCAGTCCCGCCGAGACCAGCTCGCGCTGAGCCGACTTGTCGCGGAACTGGTGCATGCGATCGAGCCGGCCGAGTTCGGTGACGCTCGAGAGCAGCCACGTCAGCTCGGTGTGCTCGCGGACGTCGCTCTGGCGGAAGAGGATGCAGCGGGCCGGGTCGAGGCCCGCGGCGATCAGGATCGAGATCGTGTCGTAGAGGCGCTCGCGCAGTTCGCTTGGGTCGTAGGGAACCGTCAGCGCGTGCAGGTCGACTACGCAGAAGATGCCCTCGCCGCGGTCCTGGCTGGTGACGTACTGGGCGATCGCCCCGATGTAGTTGCCGAGGTGCTTGCGCCCGGTGGGCTGGATGCCGGAGAAGATTCGCATCGCGCTGAGCCTCGTGGGTTCAGCGACGCCGCGGCGCGGAGTCGGTCAGCCAGGGAGCGTCCCAGCCGGTGTCGGCCGGGTTGACGTTCGAGCCGGGCGCGACCACCTCGTCGATCTTGTCGAGGATCTCGCCGCTCAGGACGGGACGCTCCAGCGCACCGAGTTGGCTCTCGAGCTGCTCCATCGTGCGCGGGCCGATGATCGCGGCGGTCACGGCAGGGTGGGAGGTGACGAATGCCAGGGACATCTCGATCAGCGGCATCCCGGCGCCGTCGGCGATCTCGCCGAGCGCCTGTGCGGCCTCGAGCTTGGCCTGGTTGGCGGGGATCGTCATGTCGTAGCGCGAGGGCAGCATCTGGGCGCGGCGGCTGGAGCCCGGAGACTCACCGCCCTTGGAGTAGCGACCCGACAGCCAGCCCCCGGCCAGAGGGCTCCAGGGGATCACACCCATCCCGTACTCCTCACAGACCGGCAGCACGTCCTTCTCGATCGAGCGAATCAGCATCGAGTAGGGCGGCTGCTCGCACATGAAGCGCTCGCGGCCACGCTTCTCGGCGGCCCACTGCGCCTGGACGATCTGCCAAGCCGGGTAGGTCGAGGATCCGATTGCCCTGATCTTTCCGGCCTGTACGAGGTCGGTGAGCGCGCCGAGCGTCTGATCGATGTCGGTATCGGGCTCGGGACGATGAATCTGGTAGAGGTCGATCCAGTCTGTTTTCAGCCGTTTGAGGCTGCTCTCAACCTCTTTGACCAGCCAGCGACGGGAGTTGCCGAAGTGATTTGGGTCCCACCCACCCTCGTCGTCGTGCATCTTGCCGTGAGCCTTCGTGGCGAGCACGACCGAGTCGCGGCGTCCACCGGCCAGGGCCTTGCCGACGATCTCCTCGGACTCACCGCGCGAGTAGACGTCGGCGGTGTCTATGAAGTTGATGCCGCCGTCGAGGGCGGCGTGGATGATCGCGACCGAGTCCTCGTGATCGGTGTTCCCCCAGGCGCCGAACATCATCGCCCCGAGACACAGGGGGCTGACACTGATTCCGGTCTGGCCGAGTTTGCGGTGCTCCATCAGCTCAACACCTCTCTGATCACTGGGTTCTTGGCGGCGCCGACCTCGTCGAGGCGCCGCACGGGGGTCGTATAGGGGGCCTGGGCTGCGATCTCGGGGTCCTCGGCGGCCTCGGCGAGGATCGCGGCGATCGCCTCGGCGAAGGCGTCGAGCGTCTCCTTCGTCTCGGTCTCGGTCGGCTCGACCATCAGGGCCTCCTCGACGAGCAGTGGGAAGTAGACGGTCGGCGGATGGAAGCCGTAGTCGAGCAGCCGCTTGGCGAGATCGAGGGTCTTGATCTTCAGGGCCTTCTTCATCGGCCCGCCGGAGAGGACGAACTCGTGCATGCAGAGCTCGCCGTAGGCCAGCGGCAGGTGCTCGGAGACCCCAAGCTGGTGGAGCTTTGCGAGCAGGTAGTTGGCGTTCAGGACGGCCACCTCGGAGGCGTCCCTGAGGCCATCGGCGCCGAGCGAGCGGATGTAGGCGTAGGAGCGCACGAAGCAGCCGTAGTTGCCGTGGAAGCCCCGCAGCCGCCCGATCGACTTCTCGCGATCCTCGTCCAGCTCGAAGGTTCCGTCCTCGCGCCGGGCCACGACGGGCACCGGCAAGTAGGGGGAGATCCGGTCCGAGACCGCGATCGGCCCGGACCCCGGCCCGCCGCCGCCGTGGGGCTGGGTGAAGGACTTGTGGAGGTTGAAGTGGACGATGTCGAAGACCATGTCCCCAGGCCGCGACAGCCACATCACGGCGTTGAGGTTGGCGCCGTCGTAGTAGAGGGTGGCGCCGACGCCGTGGACGATCTCGGCGATCTCGGCGATGTTGGCGTCGAACAAGCCGAGCGTGTTGGGGTTGGTCAGCATCAGGCAGGCCACGCCGGTGTCGGCCTTCACCCGCAGGTCGTCGATGTCGATTCCCCCGTCGGCGTTGGTCGCGAGCTTGACGACTTCGAGGCCGGCCATCGTCACGGTCGCGGGGTTGGTGCCATGGGCCGTGTCGGGGGTCAGGACCTTGCGACGGTCCTCGCCGCGATCCTCGTGGTAGGCGCGCGTCAGGAGCACGCCGGCGAGCTCGCCGTGGGAGCCGGCGGAGGGCTGGAGGCTGACGTGCGGCAGGCCTGAGACCTCCGCGAGCGCTCCCTGCAGGTTCCACATCAGCTCCAGGGCGCCCTGGGAGCGCTCGGTGTCCTGGAGGGGATGCAGGCGGGCATGGCCGGGCAGAGCCGCGGCGCGCTCGTGCAGGCGAGGGTTGTGCTTCATCGTGCAGGAGCCCAGCGGGTAGAAGCCCGAGTCGAGGTCGAAGTTGCGCTTGGAGATGCCGACGTAGTGGCGGACGATCTCGGGCTCTGAGACCTCGGGCAGCCGCGGCGGCTCGCTGCGCCGGAAACGCTCGGGAAGCGCCTCGGCGGGCAGCGCGGGCACATCCAGCTCGGGACACATGAAGGCCCGCCGGCCCGGCGCGCCCTTTTGGAAGATCGTCGTGGCGGCGTGGCGCTGCAGCGGCGTGGGTGCGCCCGCCTTGACCGGCGGGGCGATGTGGTGGGAGTGCTCCTCCGGGTGAATCTCGATGCCGGGATCGGCGTGGAGGTGGTTCTCGTCGATTGCGCTCATGCCGGGACCGCCTCTCCGGAGCGAGCACGCTCAGCGGCTACGGCCGCGCCGAGGACGTCGGCGAGCTTGTCGATGTCCGCACGGGAGCGGCGCTCGGTGATCGCGACGAGCAGCCCGCCGCGATCCTCCTCGCGGCCGGTCAAAGCCTGCAGGTCTGCGCCAGGGTTGATGCCCGCCGCGGCACAGCGCTCGCGGACAGCGGCCACGTCGGCGTCGAGACGCAGGGCGAACTCGCGGACGACGGGCTGGGCGTGCAGGCGCTCGATGCCGGGCAGCGCACCGAGCGTCTCGCGGGCGTAGTGGGTACGGGCTGCCAACAGCTCGCCCAGCTCGACGATCCCGCGGCGCCCCAGCCAGGAGAGGTAGACGACGCCGGCAAGGGCGTTAAGCGCCTGGGCGGTGCAGATGTTGGATGTGGCTTTCTCGCGGCGGATGTGCTGCTCGCGAGTCTGGAGGGTGAGGACGAAGCCGCGGCGCCCGTCGACGTCGAGCGTCTGCCCTGCGATCCGGCCGGGCATCCGCCGTAGGTACTCCTCGCGGGCGGCGAACAGGCCGAAGGAGGGACCTCCGAAGTCCAGGCGGTTGCCGAGCGACTGCCCCTCGCCGACGGCGACGTCTACACCGCACTCGCCGGGCGGGCGCAGAATGCCGAGTGTCAGCGGGTCGACCTGCGCGACCACGACGGGACGGGTCGGCTTGGCCTCGGGTCCACCAACGCCCGCGCGGTGGGCTGTCTCGCTGAGCGCCTCGGCGTCCTCGATGGCGCCGTAGAAGTTGGGCTGGGCGAAGATCGCGGCGCTGGTCTGCTCGTCGATCGCCTGCTCCCAGGCCTCGAGGTCGGTGACGCCTTCGCGGAGCGGTACCTCGACGAGCTCCATGTCATACCCGTGGGCGTAGGTCCGAAGCGTCTCGATCGTGTGGGGGTGAAGGCCCGCGCTGTAGACGAAGCGGCTGCGGCCGTTGTGGAGCTTGGCCAGATATCCCGCGGCTGCGACGGCGGAGGGTCCCTCGTAGGTGGAGGCGTTGGAGACCGGCAGCGCTGTCAGCTCGGAGATGGCCGTCTGGTACTCGAACATCACCTGCAGCCCGCCCTGGGAGATCTCGGGCTGGTAGGGCGTGTAGGGCGTCAGGAACTCCGAGCGCTCCATCAGCATGTCGATCAGGGCCGGCACGTAGTGGTCGTAGAAGCCGGCTCCGAGGAAGCTGACCTCCTCTTCGGCGCTGCGGTTGGCGGCGGCGAGGGATCGGAGGTGCTCGAAGACCTCCTGCTCGGGCTTGCCGTCGGGCAACGCCAAGGGGCGCCCGAGGCGGACGGCCTCGGGAATCTGGCGGTCGAAGATCTCCTGGAGGGAGTCGACGCCGATCGCCGCCAGCATCGCGTCGAGGTCCTCCGGGGTGATTGAGGTGTAGCGACTCAAGTGGCTCCCAGCCTAGCCACCGAGAGTCGCCTGGTAGGAGGCGGCGTCCATCAGGGTCTCGGTCTCGGCCGGGTCGGACAGCCTGACCTTGACCAGCCAGCCGCTGCCGTATGGGTCCTCGTTGATCATCGCGGGATTGTCGGGAAGCGCCTCGTTGACCTCGACGATCTCACCGGACAACGGCGCGACGACATCCGAGACCGCCTTGACGGACTCGACCTCGGCGTACGGGGAGTCTTTTACGAGGGTGGTGCCGACGGCGGGCGGGTCGAAGAAGACGACCTCTCCGAGGGAGTCCTGGGCGTACCAGGTGATTCCCATGGTCGCCACGGCCGGGTCGGTTGGGTCGATCCGCGCCCAGTCGTGCTCGGCGTGGTAGAGCAGATCGTCGGGGTAACTGGCCTCGGCCATGCGCTTGCCCTTTCTGTCGGTGCGATGGTGAGCGGGTGCGGCGGGGGCAATCTTAGGGACGGCCGCCGTTGGTAGGTCTGGCGCTATCCGCGCTTGGGAACGAGCGGTTTGGCGGCGACGGTGGCCTGCCGCATGCGCCCCCGCACGTCGATCTCGAACGTGGTGCCCAACGTGGCGGCGGAGGACGGTACGTAAGCCATGCCGATCCCCCTCTCCAGGCAAGGCGAGAGGGTGCCGCTCGTGACCTCGCCGCCGCCGACGATCGGGTTGCCCTGGCGGGCGATGCCAGGGCCGTCGATCGTGAAGGCGATCAGCTTCTCGGCGGGACCGGACTCGCGAACGGCGCGCACGGCCTCGGCGCCGACGAAGCCGGTGTCCTCCTTGCAGCACCAGCCGAGGCCCGCTTCGATCGGGCCCCGCTCGACGCTCAGCTCGTTGCCGTAGAGGTGGAAGCAAACCTCCAGGCGCAGGGTGTCGCGGGCGCCGAGCCCTGCGGGGCGGGCACCACGGCGGACCATCTGGTCCCACAGCCCGACGGCATCCTCGGGGCGGCAGAGGAGCTCGACGCCGTCCTCGCCGGTGTAGCCGGTCCCGCATACGAGCACCTCGGCACCACCCATCCGTCGGGGCTCGGCGGTCATCCGGCCGGGCAGCGGTGAGTCCGCGATGGCTTGGACGATCTCCCTTGCCAGGGGCCCTTGAACGGCCAGCATCGTCCAGTCGTCGATCCTATCGATCACCTCGACGTCGGGGAAGTCGGCGGCGTGGGCCTGGAACCAGGCGAGGTCAGCCAGGTGATTGGAGGCGTTGGTGACGGTCAGATAACGGTCGACGTCGAGGCGGTAGGTGAAGAGATCGTCGAGGACGCCGCCGTCCTCTCGACACAGGACGCTGTACTGCGCCCCGCCGGGCGGGATCGCGGCGACATCGTTCGAAAGCACCCGCTGCAGCAGTGCCTCCGCCTGCGGTCCGCTCGTTTCGATCTCCCCCATGTGGGACACGTCGAAGATCCCCGACGCCTTACGCACGGCCATGTGCTCCTCGCGCACGCCGGCGTACTGGACGGGCATCTCCCAGCCCGCGAAATCGACCAGCTTTGCCCCAGCCTCGACATGGCGGTCATACAGCGCGGTACGGCGCAGCGCGGGGGGAGCCGAGGCCATGCCGGGAGGCTAGCGAGAGTCAGCGCGGGCCGACCGTGGCGTGACTCCCAGCTGTTGACAGATCTTGCGAACGAGCCGGAAGTCAATCTCACGATGGCGTGGGAGGACCGATTTCTCGCCGGCCGGACCGGACCAGCGTGAGTGTGAGCCCCCCTCTTTGAGCGGACGGCATCCCACCACACGCATGTAGCGCTCGAGATCGCGCCGCTTCAAGCAGCGATGGTCAGATGCAGTGCCTCGCGCTCGAATCCGTCGTCATCGCCAGATCCGGGCAGAGGAGACAGCATCACGCGCAGCGCGTCGATCACGTTCGCACGTGCTTCCTGACGGGTCCGGCCTTGGCTGAACACGCCGGGGACCTGCGGGATCGAAACGATGATCCAACCTTCCTCGCCGGGCTCGTAGACGATCTCAAGATCGAGTTGCTCAGGCACGATGAACACGATACTCCTGACTCCGACGAGAGAGGCGAATCAGGACACGACTGTCACTCATGCGATCAGAGCGGTCCCCGACCCGGCCGACCGCGAGGCGGGGGATCATTCAAGCGATGAGCAACCACACCCGTGAAGCGACGATCCTGCTCCAGTTGAGCGACCTACACCTGCGGGCCGGCGAGGACGGCCCGGACCTGCGACTCACCCGTGCAATCGCCGCCGCATCCGAGCTGCGGCCTCGGCCTCGAGGCGTGCTACTGAGCGGCGATATCGCCGACGAGCCTGCCGCCGAGGTCTACGAGCGGGCCCACCGGATGCTCTCCGAAATGGACATCCCGGTCTACGCGATACCCGGCAACCACGACGACCGCGACCTGCTGGCGAAGAGCTTCGCCGGCCGGGAGAGCGCGACCGGCGAGCCCGTCAACTTCCTCGCCAACGTCGGCGCGTTGCGGCTGGTCGGCTGCGACACGAGCGTGCCCGGCATGGTCGGCGGCGCGCTGCCCACAGATCAGCTGGCGTGGCTCGCCGCGGCGCTCGACGAGGACCCCGCGCGCTCGACGCTGCTCGCGCTGCACCACCCTCCTGTCGCATGCGGCATCCGTGCGATGGATGACATCGCGCTCGACGAACACGACGCGGCCCGTCTCGAGTCGCTGCTCGAGAGCCATCCTCAGGTCCTCGCGGTGACCTGCGGGCACGTCCATCGCACCGTCACGACGAGTTTCGCCGGACGGCCGTTGCTGATCTGCCCGAGCACTAACTCGGCGCTACGGCTCGACCTGCGCCCTGACGAGAGGCAGGATGCGATCTTCGAGGAGCAGCCGCTGGGGTTCGCTGTGCACTCGCTCGTGGACGGGCGTCTCGTCTCACACGTCCAGCCGCTCTCCTCGGACCACGGAGCGCACTTCCCAGAGTCGCATGCCGAGGCTTAGAGTTCCGGCATGGCGAACAATGAGCCGTTGGCCCATGCGACCTGGGATGCGCGCCTGCTTGCGCGAATTCAAGGCGGAGACGTGGAACGGCGACAGGACCGGTCGACCTTCGCAAAATGGCTGGCGTGGACACACCCCGCGTTGGTCGTCGTCATCGCGGCGACCACGCGGTCGGGGTTCTACCTTGCGCTTGGGATCGTCACGGTGGCGATCCTGGCCGGGAGACTGCTGGTCGACGTATGGCAGCGACGGGGCATGAACCGACGAGAGCCGCGCGCTGCTCAGCCCAACCCGTTCGGCCGCTAGCCGCGCCCTCCGCCTGGAGGGCGCAGGGTCGAGCTAGTCGCGCAGGAACGGCGGCACGTCGATGTCCTCGTCTGAGATCTCGAGGTTCGAGCGCTGGCGGTCTGAGATGCGCGGGTTGCGATCAGGTCGGGCCGAGCGGTTCTCCCGCCGGGCGCCGCGTCCAGGACGGTGGTCGAAGCCGGTACCGATCACGGTCACACGGACCTCGTCGGTCATGCCCTCGTCGATCACCGATCCGAAGATGATGTTGGCGTTGGGGTCGGCCGCGTTCTGGATGATCTCCGCGGCTTCGTTGACCTCGAACAGGCCCAGGTCCTTGCCGCCGGTGATGTTCAGCAGGATGCCCGTGGCGCCCTCGACGTTCTCCTCCAAGAGCGGCGAGGAGATCGCGGCCTTGGCGGCGTCGCCGCAGCGGTTCTCGCCGTTGGCAGTGCCAATGCCCATCAGAGCCGAGCCGGCGTCCTGCATGATCGTCCGCACGTCGGCGAAGTCCAGGTTGATCAGGCCGGGGATCGTGATCAGGTCGGTGATGCCCTGCACGCCCTGGCGCAGCACGTTGTCGGCCTCCTTGAAGGCATCCAACATCGACGTGCGACGCTCGACGACGGCCAGCAGCTTCTCGTTCGGGATCACGATCAATGTGTCCACGACCTCGCGCAGACGCTCGATCCCCTCGGTCGCCTGACGGCCCCGCTGGGAGCCCTCGAAGTCAAACGGGCGCGTCACCACGCCGACGGTCAGCGCGCCGATCTCGTTCTTGGCGATCTCCGCGATCACCGGCGCCGCGCCGGTACCCGTGCCGCCGCCCTCGCCCGCCGTCACGAACACCATGTCAGCGCCCTTCAGCGCCTCCTTGATGTCGTCGCGGGACTCCGAGGCCGAAGCCAGGCCGACGTCGGGGTTGGCACCCGCGCCGAGACCCTTCGTCGAGTCGTGTCCGATGTTCAGCTTGATGTCGGCGTCGCACATGGCGAGCGCCTGGGCGTCCGTGTTGGCGGCGATGAACTCGACGCCGCGCAGGCCTGCGTCGACCATGCGGCTGACGGCGTTGGTGCCGCCGCCCCCCACGCCTACAACCTTGATGACCGCCAGATAGCTTCCGCTGCTCTCCATGATGGTTTCGTCCGAAGCCTTCAGTAGGAATTTAGGGTTCGCAGCATACACGTCGCCGAACCGCCGGGATGGGCACGTTATGCAGGGATTCTCGCCCTGTCAACGAAGGGCACCAGTTCCGCAAGGAACGTTGCAGAACGCCCGACTCTCGACCACCCCCTGAGGATTGCCTCCCGGGTGGCCTTAATCTCAAGTCGAGCTTTAGTGTTCAGTTTCGGCCGTTTCGCCGGCCGTCGTCGAGCTTTCGCCTGAGCTGCCTTCGGCATTCGATTCGCCCGGCCCTTCGATCGCGTGCGGTGTCGTGGAGGCTTCTTCCGACCCCCCTTCCGATTCTTCTTCTTCGGTCTTGGCCTTCGTTTCGGGGTTCGCCGCCGCGAGACCAGCGGCCAGCGCCGCGACCGTCGATTCCGAGGAGTTCTGGTGGGCTTCGGCCGTCGCCTGTTCGGATGCTTCAGGTCCGGTTCCGGGCGCGAAGCCGGCTGCCGGGCGGCCCGGCAAGCGCACGTCGACGTAGATCGCTCCCGTCGAGCTCTTGTCCGCCAGGACCCTCGCCAGCGACAGCCACTTCGCGTGCGGACGAGCGGCGTCGCCGAAGTAGACCAGCAGCCCATCCTGCATCGCCACCGTCAGGCCACGGGGCCCGAAGTAGGCCTTCGAGGCCAGCTTGTCGAGCGCCGGGGGGGCGGCACCGAGGACCTTCAAGGCCTCCAGGACCAGCGAGTTGCGAACCGTCGCACCCAACGCCGGAGCGATGTCGTCGGCAACAGTCGGAAGCGAGCTGTTGGCGAGGCCCGCGCCCAGCGCGATCCCGTTGCCCACCACCGCCGTGCGCAGCCCTCCGGTCAGAATCGAAGCGACCGCCGGCTGCTCACCGACGACGATCCTCATGCCGTGGGGGAATTTCGGGATCGCCCTGATCTCGCTTACCACCGGAAAGCGGGCGACAGCAGCCCTCAGCGCCGCCGTGCTCACGTCAAGGGTGCCCATGCCTTTCGCCGCGCCCTTCAGGGCCGCTTCGATCGCGCTCGCCTGCGGACCGCGGGCACCGCTGATCTCGACGTGCTCGACCGCCGTCAGCGACGAGTGGCGCAACAACAGCCAGCCGCCACCCAGCACCGGCAGGGCAATCGCCATGCAGATCGCCGCGATCCTCAGCCTGCGTCTCGCCGCCACCGCCCGCAGGCCGCTTCTGAGCGCCTCCCATGCGCTCCCGGCGGCACTGCTCAGGCGGGCGGCGATCGCAGCCAGTGGCGCCCCGGGGACTTTGCCCTGGCGTCCAGCCGGGGAACGTGCGGCAAGGCTGCGATCCATCCGGACCATCTTCGACCTCGCCTCCCCAACCCCTACCCCTCAATCCCAGTGAAAGCGAACATCCCCCAGCGTCTGCACCTCCGGCTCGAGCTCCACACCCGTCAGCTCCTTGACCTTGCGTCGTCCCTCCGCCATCACCGCGAGCACGTCAGACGTGCTCGCATCCCCCATGTTCTCGACGAAGTTGGCGTGCTTGGGCGCGAAACGGGCGCCGCCGACCGTGAGGCCATTGCAGCCCGCCCGCGACAGCAACAACCCCGCGCTCTCGCCGTTCGCCCTGGGGTCGTCGGGGTTCTTGAAGGTCGACCCGAACGTCTTGATCCCCTGCGGCTGGGCCTCGTGGCGGCGCCGGCGCATCTCCAGGAGAGTCGCCGCGACCTCTGCCGGGTCGGCCCGTACGAGCAGCAGAGCCGCCCGAGCGACGATCTCTCCCGGCGCCAGGTTCGAACTTCGATAGGCGAGACCGAGCTCCTCAGGTCCGCGACGAGTGACGCCTTCCGGCCCCGCCAGCTCCACCCACTCCAGTACCTTCCCCAGCTCGCCCCCGTAGGCGTTGGCGTTCATCCTCACCGCGCCTCCCAGCGTGCCAGGGATGTTGACCCCGAACTCGATCCCCGAAAGGCCCGCCCTCGCCGCCCTCGCCGCCACCGCTGGCAGCCGCGCGCCGCCGCCGCAGACGATCCGGGGGCCTTCGACGGAGATCCCCGCCAGCTCACCGTCGAGCTTGACCACCAGGCCGCTCACACCGTCATCGGCGATCAGCAGGTTCGAGCCCGATCCGACCACGTTGACCGCCAGCTCCTCCTCGCGCGCCCAGGCCAGCAGCGCGACCAGCCCCTCGATGTCGCCCGCCCTCGCGAAGAACTCAGCGTTGCCACCCGTCCTGACCGTCGCCATGCGCGCCAGAGGGTGATCGGGCTGCACGCCCTGAGGTAGGGCCCTGCTCACCCCTCACCCTCCGCCGCGACCAGTCCCGCCGCCAGGCGATCAACATCCCCGGCACCCATCACCAGGCACAGGTCGCCCTCCTTGAGCATTCCTTCGAGGACCGCCTGGGCCTCGACGAAGCCCGGCAGCCAATAGACCGGCCGTCCGCCCGCAGCGTCTGCCGCCGCCTCGGCGATCAGCAGCCCCGAGACGCCGGGGAAGTCCTCGGCGCGCTCCCTGGCGGGATAGACGCCGAGCACCGCCACCATGTCCGCTTCGGCGAGAGCCACGCCGAACTCCCTTGCCAGCAGCTTCGTCCGTGAGAACAGGTGCGGTTGGAAGACCGCGATCAGGCGGTCGTGCTCGAGCGTCCGCGCCGCTCGCAGCGTCGCCCGGACCTCCGTTGGATGGTGGGCGTAGTCCTCGACGACCTTGCCGCCGCCGGCGCTCCTGCCGAGCGTCTGGAAGCGCCGCCCGGCTCCCGTGAACGAGGCCAGACCGGCGATGGCGTCCTCGGCTGCTGCGCCCGCCAGACGCGTCGCCTCCAGCGCGCCGGCGGCGTTCGTCGCGTTGTGGTCTCCGGGCACGACCAGCGTGACCCGATGGTCGTGCCAGGTGAAGCACGAACCGCCGTCGGCGAGAACAGGATCCTGCGCCTCATAGGCCACAACGGGGCCCTCGCGCAGCGCCAACAGCTCAGGCCGGTCCCAGACGACCGCCTGGGAGGCCCCGGCGAGGAACGTCCGGAAGACCCCTTCCAGCTCGGCCAGCGAGGCGAAGCTCGCATGGTGGTCGAGCTCGGCGTTCGTCAGCACCGCGATCTCCAGCTTCAGGCTCAGCAGCGAGCGGTCGGACTCGTCGGCCTCGACGACCAGCCACTCCCCTTCACCCCACTCCGCGTTCGCCAGTCCGCCGCCGATCGGGGCGCCGATCAGCCAGCCCGGCGACATCCCCGCCGCGATCAGCATGTGAGCGATCATCGCCGACGTCGTCGTCTTTCCGTGAGTGCCCGCCACGGCGATCGTCCGACGCAGCGCCGAGAGCTCGCCCAGCAGATCCGCCCGTGGCCGCTCGGGAATGCCACGCTCGCGAGCCGCCGCGCGCTCGGGGTTCTCCACCGGGATCGCCGAGGAGTAGTAGAGCTCGGCTCCCTCACCCGCCGGCACGTTCTCGGCACGGTGGCCGATCTCGGACTCGAGGATGCCGTCGGCGCGCAGGCGCTCCAGGTACTCGCCCGGCGCCCCGTCGGAGCCCGTCACCCGCGCCCCGAGCGCATGAGCCGCCCTGGCATAGGCGCTCATCCCCGCACCTCCCACCCCGACCATGTGGATCTGACGACCCGACCAGGGCTGCGCGGCGCCGCTCACCGTCCCGCTGCCCTCAGCAGCTCCCCTGCGATCTCCTGGGCCGCCCTCGGGCGAGCCAGCCCCGCCGAGGCAACCGCCATCGCCCGCAGCCGGCCGGGATCGGCGAGCAGCGAGGCCACCTCACCGCCCAGGCGGGCGCCCGTCAGCTCCTCGTCGGGGATCACGACCGCCGCTCCCGCGTCGGCCATCCACTGAGCGTTCGAGCTCTGGTGATCGGCAGCAGCGTGTGGATAGGGAACGAGGATCGCCGGCAGGCCGTTGGCGGCGATCTCGAACACCGAGCCGCCCGCCCGCGCGATCGCCAGGTCCGCCGCGGCGAGCGCCTGCGCGAAATCTGGGAGGTCGAGATAGGCGATCAGCTCATAGCCCACCGGCAGATCGTGAGCCGCAAGCCGCGGATAGTCGCGGCGCCCGCACACATGCAGCACCCTGACCGGCGAGCCCGCGAAGGCCTCGATCGCGGCCATGTTGATCGAACGGGCGCCCAGCGAGCCGCCGAAGACCAGCACGCACGTCTCCCCCTCGTGGATCTCGAAGCGCGTCCGCGCTCCGGCCCGATCGGCGTGAGGGGGCGGCACCGGGCGGCCCGTGACCCGGTAGTGGTCGCCGCTGCGGCCCTTCAGGGGGAAAGCCAGGCAGACCCGGCGCGCGAACGGCGCGAGCATCCGGTTGGTCAGCCCCAGGTGACTGTCGGCCTCCGTCAGGATCAGCGGCAGACGCAGGCTCAGCGCCGCCAGCCCCGCCGGCCCGGCCACGTAGCCGCCGCCGCCCATCACCGCATCCGGACGACTCGCGGCGAGCAATCGGCGCGAGCGTCCCACTGCCAGGCCCGCCAGGCCCACCGCCCTGGCCGCACGCAGCGGGTTGTCGCGACTGAGCCCCTCGACCTTCAGGCTCTGAAGCTCATAGCCGGCCGCCGGGACCAGTTGCGCCTCCGCCCGCGCGCCGCCGATGAAGCTGACGAGCGCTCCCTCAGCCCGCAGCGCGTCCGCGACCGCCAGCGCCGGCACCACGTGCCCGGCGGTCCCGCCGGCTGCGATCACGATCTTCGGCGCTGCGTTCACCGCTCAATCCTTCCGTTTCCCGGGGACGGGCGTCGGCCGAGCGCCGCTGGGGCACCGCCAGCCCGCGGACGTGCCCCGTCGCCCCCGAGGCGACGTTCAGCAACAACCCCATCCCGGCCAGCATCACGACGAGGCTGCTGGAACCGTAGGAGACGAACGGCAGCGGCACTCCCGTCAGTGGCGCGAGACCCAGGACGGCAAAGGTGTTGAGGATCGCCTGGGAGAGGATCAGCGCCGTCACCCCCACCGCGATCAGGGCGCTGTAGAGGCTGCGGGCGGCCTTGGCGGCGCGTAGGCCCGCATAGGCGATCAGGCCGTAGAGGAACAGCAGGGCGCACACCCCCACGATCCCCAGCTCCTCGCCGATCACCGCCAGGATGAAGTCGGTTGGCGCCTCGGGCAGATAGAGGATCTTCTGGACGCCATGGCCCGGGCCGACGCCGAACAGCCCTCCTGAGCCGATCGCGATCTGCCCCTGCACAGCTTGAAAGCCACTGCCCGAGGCATGCGCCCACGGATCGACGAACGAGGTCAGGCGCGCCCGTGCGTAGGGCCGCACGAGCGCGTAGAGCACGATGATCCCCGCCAGCGAAGCCGCGATCGCGCCCAGCTTGCGCATCGGAATTCCCGCCGCGATCAGCATCGTGGCGATCGTGAAGACGATCACCAGCGCCGTCCCCAGATCGGGCTGGGTGAAGACCAGCAACGCCCCCGCGCCCACCACCAGCAGCAGCGGTTTGGCGAGATCCTTCAGGTCGTTAACTCGCGCCGGACGCTTGGCAAGAAGGGTCGCGCAGTAGAGCACCAGGGCGAGCTTCATCAGCTCGGAGGGCTGGAATTGGAATTGGCTGGGGCCGATCCAACGTCGCGCGCCGTTGACGCTGACCCCTACGTGAGGGATGTGAGAGGCGGCGACGAGGAAGAACGAGACGCCGAGCAACGGCGCCGTGATCAGATGGACTTTGGCGACCCCGTCGCGGGCCAGGACCCGCATCAGCACCAGGCCCATCCCGCCGTAGATGACGAACCTGATCAGGTAACCGCTGCCGTTGCCCTGATGCTGCAGCAGCGTGGTCGCCGAGGAGGCGCTGTAGACCATCACGGCGCCAAAGGCCAACAGGCACATCGTCGCCGTCAAAAGGATCCGGTGCTCCAGGGACTGTGCTCCCTTTGCCGCCGGGCGCTTGCTCGGCCGGGTGCCTTTTCGTGGCGAGGGGCGCGCGCGCTTGGGCCTTGCCTTCCCTGCTGGGGCCGGTGACATCCAAGCCCCTTTCGACACCGGGCGCCCGATGCCTTTATGGCGTTCCCATGCGGGTTTTCAGGGTGACATGACGTTCGTGCCATGCCCACGAGATCCCCCGCGGGCATAGCTCGAAGGAGACCTCCAGTGGCGACTTCTACGCGGCGTCGGCGTCGGCCATCTCGGTGACCGTGCCGTTGGCCGATGCCGTCTCGCCGGTGCCCGGCTGCTCTGCCTGCGAGGAAGCTGAAGCAGGCTGGCGCTTGCCGAGCTCGATCGCCACGGTCGAGCCGATCGCACCAGCCGCGAGCTGCGCGAGCGCCCAGCCGAGCCCCTTGCGCTCACCTCCGCGGGCGGCGTCGAGCGACAGGCGCCCTGGCCCCACATCGCTCAGGGCGAAGACGATCGCGAGCAGCACGAGGTTGTACTCATAGCCGCCGTCTGAGGCCCAGACGCCCTTTGAGAGGTGCACCTTGCGGATCGCCGTGATCATCGTGCCGCTCAGGACCGCCGCTCCGAGCGGCGTCTGAAGCCCGGCCGCGACGAGTGCACCGCCGCCCGCCTCCGCCGCACCGGCCGCGGCGGCATGGGCTACGCCTGGCCTCAGCTCGATCGCCTCGAAGAACTCGCCCGTCCCCTTCAGGCCGTGACCGCCGAACCAGCCGGTCAGCTTCTGCAGGCCGTGCCCGATGAACAGGCCTCCAACGATCGTTCGCAGCAACGCCAGTCCAGCCTGCATCTCGAGCCTCCGCAAGGTCGTCGTTTACTCCGCAGCTACTACTCGCTTTAGCTATAGCAACACTGCTGTGCAGCGCTGGATCAGACGCCGCGGCTCTGGCGGTAGATCGTGAAGCCGATCGCCGCGCAGATCGAGGCGACGATCCAGAAGCGCAGGATGATCTTCGTCTCAGACCACGCCTTCAGCTCGAAGTGGTGATGGATCGGGGCCATCAGGAAGACCCTGCGGCGAGTCGTCTGGAAGGAGATCACCTGGATCACGACCGACAGCGCCTCGACCACGAAGATGCCTCCGAGCAAGACCAGCAGCAGCTCGGTTTTGGTGAACACGGCGAGACCCGCGATCGCCCCGCCCAACCCCAGCGAGCCCGTGTCGCCCATGAAGATCGTCGCCGGGAAGGCGTTGAACCACAGAAAGCCGATGCAGGCGCCGACCAGGCAGCCCGCCAGCATCGCCAGTTCGAAGGCGCCGGAGATGAACGTGATGCCGATGAACGCCAGCAGCACGATCGCCGCGCAGCCCGCCGCCAGGCCGTCGAGCCCGTCGGTCAGGTTGACCGCGCTGGTCGTCCCCGCGAGGACCAGATAGATCAGGACCGGATAGAGCGGCCCCACATCGATGTGGTAATCGACGAAGCGCAGGAACAGCACGCTCGGCAGATGTGCCTCCTCGTGGGCGATGTACCAGAGGCCGATCGAGATCGCGATCGTCACGCCGAGCTTTGTGCGTGCGCGCAGACCCAGCGAGCGCTGCCGGGAGAGCTTGATGTAGTCGTCGGCGAAGCCCAGCAGCGCGCAGGAGATCGCCGCCAGGAAAACGCCGACGGCAGGCCAGTCGTAGTCGCTGAGGATCAGGAACGGGACCGAGACCGAGAAGAAGATCAGCACGCCCCCCATCGTCGGCGTGCCCGCCTTCTCCAAGTGGCCCGCCGGGCCGTCCTCACGGATGTGTTGGCCGAACTCGCGCTTTCGCAGGTAAGCGATGAACTTCGGGCTCAGGAAGATGCAGATCAGGAGCGCCGTCGTGCCGCCGAAGAGGATCCGCCCCATTCAGCTCTGCCCCGCCGCGGAACGGCCCGAGAGGGCAGCCGCCGGGTCTGTGGGCTCGACGGCGTCGAGAGCCCTCGTGACGCGCTCCAGCCCGACCCCACGCGAGCCCTTCAGCAGAACCGTGTCACCAGCTCGCAGCAGCCCGGGAACTCGCTCGGCGGCCGCCGCGGCATCGGGAAGGGAGATCGACTCGCCGTCGAACACCTCGGCGATCCCGGCAGCCAACGGCCCAACGCTGACCAGCAGCTCCACACCGCGCTCGCGCACATGGGCTCCAAGCTCGCGATGAAGCGCCTGGCTCTCGGGCCCGAGCTCGAGCATGTCGCCCAACACTGCCACGCGGCGCCCGGCCGCTGTCGCGGCAAGGTCGTCAATCGCGGCTCTCATCGACATCGGGTTGGCGTTGTAGCAGTCGTCGATCAGCAACGCTCCACTGGGCAGCTCGCGACGCTGGCCTCGCATCGCCGAGAACGTCACGTCGAGGCGCCCAGCAGGAGCGAGACCCAGGGCGCGGGCCACGGCTACCGCCGCCAGCAGGTTGGAGAGGTTGTGCGCCTGCGAGAAGGACAGCTGCAGCTTGATCGTCTCGCCGCCTGCGTCGATCCTCACCCGTCCGTCCTCCTCGCGCCCGGCGAGCCTCACATCGCCACCTTCACCGAAGGTCACGATGTTCAGATCCGCGCGCAGGTGCGGGGCGAGCAGCCGCTCCCCAGCGGGCACGATCGCGGTGGCGCCCGGAGCAAGACCGGCGATCAGCTCCGCCTTAGCGGCGGCAATTGCCTCCAGCGAGCCGAGCAGCTCCAGGTGCGCCGGGCCGACGTTGACGATCACGCCTATCTCGGGGCGGGCAATCGCGGTCAGCTCCGCGATCTGACCGGGCCCGCGCATCGCCATCTCCAGCACCAGCGCTTGGGTGCCGGGCGCCGCGGCGAGAATCGCCAGCGGCAGGCCGATCTCCGTGTTGAGGTTCGCGGGGCTGGCGGCTGTCGATAGATCCTTGCCGAGCAGTGCCGCGAGGATGTCCTTCGTGGAGGTCTTGCCCGTCGAGCCCGTCACGGCCACCACCCGCGCGCCGGAATCGCCCAGCTCCGTGCGCCAAGCGGAGGCCAGCGCCTGCAGGCCTGCCAGCGGATCGGGGTGACTCAGCACCGCGCCCGCTCCTGGCGAGGTCGCGGCGTCCCGCGCGTGCTCGGGAGCGACCAGCACTCCCCAGGCTCCAGCGGCAAGCGCCTCGGCGGCATGGGCGCCGCCGTCGGAGCGCTCCCCGCGCAGGCCGACGAACAGGTCCCCAACGTCGACTGCTCGGGAGTCGATCATCACCGACGGCGGCCCATCGGCCGGCGGGGCCGTCCCGGCGGCGAGCAGCTCGGCGCCGGATGCGGCGGCGACCCGGATGGCCTCCCAGTCGCTCATCGGCTCGCCCCGGTGACACCGGCGTCGAGCGCTTCACGCGCCACGGTCGCATCGTCGAAGGGCAGCTTGTGACCGTCGGCAAACTCCTGTCCCTGCTCGTGGCCCTTGCCGGCGATCACCAGCACGTCTCCGGAGCGGGCGGCGGCGACGGCCGCCTCGATCGCCGCACGGCGGTCCGCCAGCGCCTCCACGGCCGTGGCGCCGCCCTCGATCCCGGTGAGGATCTCGGCGATGATCGCCTCGGGGTCCTCCGAGCGGGGGTTGTCGGAGGTCACGAACACGACATCCGACAGCCTCGCGGCGATCTCACCCATCAGCGGGCGCTTGCCCCGGTCGCGGTCACCGCCGGCGCCGAACACGCAGATCACCCTGCCCTCGGTCAGCTCGCGAGCCGCCGTCAGCACGTTCTCCAGCGAGTCGGGCGTGTGGGCGTAGTCGACGAGCACCGCGAAGTCCTGGCCCCGGTCGACCGGCTCGAAGCGGCCGGGCACCCGCACGCCGCGCTCGAGCGCCTCTACGAGCGTGTCCAGCGGACGCCCGAGACCGTGCACGGCGGCCAGCGCGCCGAGCGCGTTGGCGACGTTGAAGCGCCCGGGCATCGGCAGCGACACGGGCCGCTCGCCCTCGGGCGTCACGAGCGTGAAGCGGCAGCCCGAGAAGCCGTAGCGCAGCCCCTCGGCTCGGTAGTCGGCGGGAGCTTCGACGGCGAAGGTAAGGGCCGCTGGAATCTCGGCAGCCAAGCGGGCGCCGTAGGGATCGCCGGCGTTGACGACGCTCACCGCCGGCGGGGTCGCGCCGTCCGGCAGGAACAGCCGCCGCTTGGCCAGGAAGTAGTCCTCCATCGTCGGATGGAAGTCGAGGTGATCCTGGGTCAGGTTCGTGAACAGCGCCGCCGCGAATCCGATCGCGTCGGTGCGGCCGAGCTCCAGGGCGTGGGAGGAGACCTCGATCGCGCAGGCCTCATCGCCGCCGTCGAGCATCGCCCGCAGGTCGCCCTGCAGATCGATCGCCTCGGGGGTCGTCCGCTGCACATCGCGCTCCTGCCCTCCGATCACCGACTTGACGGTCCCAAGCAGGCCGCACTGCGTGCCCGTCGCCTCCAGCAGAGCGCGGATCAGATAGGCGCTGGTCGTCTTGCCGTTCGTTCCAGTTATTCCGACGACCGCCAGCTCGCCGGCCGGATCGCCGTGGAAGCGAGCGGCCAGCGGCGCCATCGCCCTGCGCACCGACGCCGTCCTCAGCTCCGAGACGCCGAGCCCGAGCGGGCGCTCAACGACGAGGGCGGCGGCGCCCGCCTCGACGGCTCGTTCCGCGAAGTCGTGGCCGTCTGCGCGGAAGCCGCTGACGCAGAAGAACAGCGTCCCGGGTGTCACCGCGCGGCTGTCATAGGCCAGCGCGCCGATCTCCACATCCGCCTCGGCGCTGCCGGGCGCCGGTCCCGCGATCGCGGGCAGGCCCGCGCTCAAGTCGCCGAGCCTCAAGGGCCGGTCCCCGGTTCTGGCATCCGGCCAAGTCTAGTTTCCGGTCCCGAAGGAGCCGCGCTACTGGTTGGGGCCGACGCCCAGATAGGGCAGCGCGAAGCTCATGATCTGTCCAAACGCCGGTGCGGCGACGGTGCCGCCGTAGATCGAGCCGTTCTGCGGTTCGTCGACGACGACCGCCGTCAGCAGCCGTGGGTTGTTCGCCGGAGCGAAGCCGATGAACGAGGCCACGTAGGCCGATTTCGAGTATTCGCCGGTCGCCGGGTCGATCTTCGAGGCCGTGCCCGTCTTGCCGGCGAGGGCGTAGCCGGGGATCGAGACCTCGCTGGCCGTCCCTTCCGGGCCGAGGACGCCTTCGAGCATGTGCCTGACCTCGGCGGCAGTCGAAGCCGAGATCACTCGGTGTCCAGCCGGCAGCGGCTGCTGCTTGCCGTCGATCTTGCTGACCAGGTGCGCGGGGCGCAGAATGCCGCCGTTGGCGATCGCCGCGTAGGCGGTGGCCATCTGCATCGGCGTGACCAGCTCGCCCTGGCCGATCGGCAGGTTGCCCATCGAGGAGCCGGAGTAGTGATCGAGGGGCAGTGTCACTCCCGGTTCCTCGCCCGGCAGATCGACGCCCGTGGGAGCGCCGAAGCCGAAGCGGTGGACCCACGAGTTGAAGCGGTCGGCACCCTCGACTTTCCCGATCTCGATCGCGCCGACGTTGCTGGAGCGAGCGAGGATCTGAGAGGTCGTCAGCGTTTCTTCGGGGTGTTCGGTGTCGTCGTGGATCGTGCGGTCGGCGACCTGGATCTGGTCGGGGATGTTGAAACCGCTCTCAGGCGTGATCAGCCCCTGCTGCAGCGCACCGGAGATCGTGACCGCCTTGAACGTCGAGCCCGGTTCGTAGGGAAACCCGACGGCGCGGTCGCGGAGCGCTTCCGGCGTTGCCGCGGCGGGATCGTTGGCGTTCTCCTGCGGCCAGTTGGCCAGCGCCAAGACGGCGCCGCTGCGTGGTTCCATCACGATCGCCGTCGCATCTTTGGGGCTGAACGCCTGGGCGACGGCGCTCAGCTCGTCTTCGGCGCGCTGCTGGATGTTGGCGTCGATCGTCAGGGCGATGCTCTGCCCCGGCACTTCCTCATGGGGTTCGGTGATCGAGACGGGCTGGCCGATTGCGTCGCTTACGACCTTGCGCTGGCCGGAGTGACCGTGCAGGACGTCGTTGCGCGACAGCTCCAGGCCCGACAGGCCCTGGCCTTCGGTGCCGACCTGGCCGAGCACCTGGGCGGCGAGCGTGCCGCGCGGATAGACCCGCTTCATCACCGCCGTGCCGGTCACACCTTCGATTTTCAGGTTGAGCACCGCTTCGGCCTGCCTGGCCGGCACGGCGCGTGCCAGATAGACGAAGCCGCTTCGCTCCGAGAGCTTGCGCAGCAGCTCGGCTTGCGGCAGGCCGAGGACGGGTGCCAGCCGCTGGGCCGCCGACAGCGGGTCCTTCAGGAGGTAAGGGTCGGCGGCGAGGTCCTTGGCGGGCTCCGAGACTGCCAGGTCGACGCCGTTGCGGTCGGTGATAGCGCCGCGCTGGGCGATCACCGTTTCGTGAGTCGTCTGCTGAGCGCTTGCCGCCTGGCTCAAGGCCGGGCCGCGGAACACGCCGAGATAGGCGGTTCGCACGGCGGCGAAGCAGAGCAGCAGGAAGAGCGATCCGAAGATCGCTCCGATACGACTCTGTACTACCGCCAAACCGCTATCCCCCCGGGGCGGCCGTGCCGCCTTCGGCCGTCGTCGGAGCGGTCGCGCTGGTGCCGGCCGCTTCCGAGGGAGGCGATTCAGTCGCAGACGATTCGGAGGCTTCACCGGTCGCCGGCGCCTGCGCGGAGCTGCTCGGCTGTACTTCTTCGCTCTGGGAGCCGGATTCAGTGCTCGCTTCCGAGGAGGAGCCCGAGCTCGGAGAGGCTTCTTCCCCTGAGCCTTCGGTGGATGAAGAGCTCGTTTCGCTGCTCGCTTCCGGTGCTTTGGCGGGAGCCTTCAGTGCCTGGGCGGCGTGGGGGACGTCGCTGGAGGCATGCGAGCTGAGGAACTGGAGCGCACCGACTGCCACCAGGCGCATGCCGAGGCGCTCGGCCTGGGACTCGACGCGATCGCCGCCGGCCAGTTCCGAGTTTTCGATGCTGAGCGCCGCGTTCTCGCGCTGCAGGGCACCCTCCTTCTCGAGCGAATGGCCGATGCTCGAGTTGAGCTTCAGCAATCCGAGCTGGAGGGTGACGATCCCGATCAGTGCGAAGGCGACGATGCCGATCCACATCCGCCCTCGGATCAGGCGGTCGAGCATCCTGTGACTGGAGACGCTCTCCAGAACACCGAGGAGCCCGAGGACGAGGCCATCCTGGCCCGTCTGCGGACGCGAGGCAGGCTTCGGGCGGGCAGTTCCGGGCGCACGAACGGGTCCGGAGACCCGTCGCGGCCGTGGCGCGGTTGCGGGACGCCGACGGGGAGGCGCCAGCGGCTGGGCGGAGGCCGAGGCGGCGGGCGGGGTCATGCCTGCTCCTCGCGCAGCTTGCGGGCACCGCGCAGACGACCGGAGGCGGCACGCGGGTTGGCGGCCGTCTCGGCGGCAGAGGGAACGATTGAGCGGCGTGCGATCAGAGCCGCTTCGGGCTCGCGTCCGCAGACACAGACCGGCAGCTCCGGCGGGCAGACGCAGCCCTGCGCGCGCTCGGCGAGAAACCGCTTGACGCGGCGGTCCTCGAGCGAGTGGAAGGAGATGCCTGCAAGGACGCCGCCGGAGTGCAGAAGCCCCCAGGCGAGCGGCAGCGCGCGATCGAGCTGGCCCAGCTCGTCGTTGACGGCGATTCTCAGTGCCTGGAAGGTGCGCTTGGCGGGGTGGCCGCCGCCGAAGCGGGCGGGTGCGGGGATCGCCGAGTTGATCGCCTCGACGAGCTGGTGGGTCGTCTCGATCGGAGCCTGATCGCGAAGTCGCACGATCGCGCGGGCGATCGCACCGGCGTGACGCTCCTCGCCGAGCTCGCGCAGCGTCCCGGCGATCCGACGCTCGTCCCATTCGGCGACGATCTCGCGCGCGGTCAACGTCTGGGTGGGGTCCATCCGCATGTCCAGAGGCGCCTCGTAGGAGTAGGAGAAGCCGCGCTCGCGGGTGTCGACCTGCATCGATGACATACCGAGGTCGAAGTAGGCCATGTCGGCGCGCAGCCCCTCGCCGGCCAGCTGCTCGAGGGCCTCTGCGTAGGAGGAGCGGATGAAGCGCACCGAGCAGGAGGTCTCGGCAGCGAGCGCCGCGAAGCGCTCCTCCGCGAGTGGGTCGCGGTCGATCGCGATCAGCGTCCCGGCTGGGCCGAGGCGCTCGGCGACGAGCCGGGCGTGCCCGCCGTCGCCGAAGGTGCAGTCGATGGCAACCTGGCCGGGCTGCGGGTCGAGCAGTTCGAGCAGCTCGCCGGCCAGCACCGGCAGGTGCGAGGCGCCCTCCCCGGTGACGGGCGAGGCCGCGAGCCTGCGTCCGCGCCGCTCATCGCCACGCCGGGAGCCACCGCCGCGGCGACGCTTGGCCATCTCCGGGAACGCTTCAGGGGCGCCCGAGCGGATCTCAAGCAGCGTCGTCGACACGCGAGGTGACCTCCGCGACGCCGCTGAGCAGCGTCGGTCGGTGTTCGGCCCAGGCGGCCCGGTCCCACAGCTCCATCCTGTCCCCAACCCCTACGACCACGACCTCCTTCGCGAGCTTCCCGTGCTCGCCCAGGAAGCCCGGGACCATGATCCGTCCTGCGGCGTCGAGCTCGGTGTCGTGGGAGCTGCCGTAGAAGAAGCGCTCCATCTCCGCAAGTCGCGGTGACAGCGGCGGCAGCTCCGCGAGCGCACGCCGCGTGTAGGCCTCGTACTCCTCGGGGCGCCAGACCCCTACGCAGGGCTTCAGGTCGATGGGCATCGCCAGGACGACGCCGTCAGCGAGGGCCGACCGGTAGCGAGCGGGAACCGTGAGGCGGTTCTTTGCGTCGAGCGTATGGTCGAAGGTGCCACGGAAGGGGACCACTGCGGAGACTCCAAGTTGTTTACCGAGCCGGGGTGGAGGAGTGGGAGGAGCCCCTCCACCCCGGCTCGCTGCGGCGAAGATAACCCACTTCCTCCCACAATGCAACCCTATTTGCACATCTTCTCCCACTCAGCCTCCCCCACGCCGCTCAAACGGCTGCGTTCCCTTGTTCCACGGGCGATTTCGGCGATTCACGGGGGCTGAGACGAGGCGCTCGGCGCTGCAGGCCCTCGTGCAAACGGCCAGGGTGGGCGCGTGCTTGCAGATGCGGCCTTGCGTCCGGGACCGCCCCCCACATACGATCGCCCTCCCCAATGGGGCGCCCCGCCGAAAGGAACCACTTGCAGCGAGCTCTCCTCCATCGCCTTCGCCAGCCGTCCCGCCCGGGGCGTCCGTACCTCTCAGCTCTCGCCCTGCTGCTCGCGCTTCTCGCGCTGGCGGGATGCGGCTCCTCCTCGCACGCCGACGGCACAGAAGCCGATCCCGCCACGGCGGTTCCCGCCGCCGCCCCGCTGTACCTGGGCGTGACCGTCAGGCCCTCGGGCTCTGAGCGCTCGGGAGCCCTCGCCGCCGGGCTGGATCTGACGGGCACGGCCAACCCCTACAAGCGGCTGCTTGGCCTGCTGCGCACGACCGGCTCTCCGCCCCTGAACTTCGAACGTGACGTGGCGCCTTGGCTGGGCCCCCACGCCGGCCTGTACCTGTCCTCGCTCGGCTCGGCCGAAGCTCTGCTCGCGCCCCTGCAGAAGGCACTGGCGGGCAGCGGCTCCCTGGAAGGGCTGTCGTTCTCAAGCGGAGGTCTCGACGGCGCCCTGGTGATGGACACGCGCGATGCAAGCGCTGCCCGTGCGTTCCTCGCAACCCAGGCCAAGCGCGCCCACGCCCACTCCACCTCCTACCGGGGGGTCTCCTACGAAGTCGCCTCGGGAGGCCTCGCGTTCGGCCTCGTCGGGCGACTGGCGGTGATCGGCAGCGAAGCGGGCCTCCGAGGCGTGATCGGGACGACCCAGGGCGAAGCGGCACTGTCGGCGGCCGGTGGCTACGGCAAACTGACCGCGGCGGCGCCGAGCGAAGCGATCGGGCATCTGTACGTGAACCCGGGCGTGGCCGGAGCGGCAGGCAAGGGAGCATCCTCAGGACTGCTGGCGCTGCTTGGCTCCGGCCGGCAGGCGAACGTCTCGCTGCGCGCATCGGCCGGTCGTCTGACAGTCGACGTCGACACGCTGGCCGCGTCGAGCGGCCCCCGGAGCGCCGGTGGCCTGCTGGCATACGACCCCGAAGCTGCCCAGGCGCTCTCCTCGCTGCCGGGCGAATCGTGGCTGGCGATCGGCCTCGGCCACGTCGGCACGAACCTCGCGGCCGATGCCGCCGGCCTCAGCGCACTGGGCTCGCTGACTGGGTCCGAAGCGAGCGCGTCGAGCACGATCAGCATCGGCGCTTTGCTGGGCGGGCTGACCAAGCCCCTGCAGATCCTCGGCGCCGGCACCGCCTCCGCCAAGCGCGACTTCACCGGTTGGATGGGCTCGGGGGGCGTCTTCGCGGCCGGCTCCAGCGTGCTCGAACTGAAGGCAGGCGTGGTGATCTCATCGAATGACCCGGCGCGCTCGCGAGCGGCCGTCGGCAAGCTCGGCGCCGCCCTGCGCAAGGCCGGAGACGAAGTCACCCATGCGAACGTCGCGGGCGCCGAAGCGGCAGAGTCGGTGCGGCTGCCCGGGGTGCCACTGGTCGTCTACATTGCGGCCGGGCAGAGCCAGAGCGGCGCCAGGTTCGTCCTTGCTCTCGGCGAAGCAGGCGTGCAGGCCGCCCTCGAACCGCAGAGCACGCTGTCCGGGACGGCTCCGCAGTCGGCCGCGACCGCGACGCTTGGCGAAGGCATCAAGCCGAGCCTGATGGCCGACTTCCCGACGCTGCTGGCGCTACTTGAAGGCGTCGGCCTGACGGAAGACCCCACCGTCGCCCCGTTCCTGCCCTATCTACGGGCCAGCAGCACGCTGTCAGGCGGGGGCGTCGCTCTGTCGGGCGGGGTCGAACGCTTCCGCGTGGTCCTGGGCCTGAATCAGCCGGCGGCCGGCTGAGCGGGCGCGCCGTCCGTTTCGATCGCCCGTTCGAACACCGGGCGCCCTGCCTTCACGCGGTCGACCCCGTAGGTCGTGATCGTCGTTTCGCCGTCGGGCTGGACTGAGTAGCGGCCGATAACCGAATCACGGTCGTGCGTCGTCATGAAGGCTTTGATCACGTCGGGCCGGTTGTTTCCCCGCGGACCAGCGTGGTGGATCGCTTCGAGCACACCGCTCATCGCCTCATAGCCGTAGAGCACCGAGGGGCCCGCTTCGCCGCGGAAGGTGCGGCGATACCGGGCGAGCACCCGCTGTGCGGCGGGCGGATAGAGATTCTCGCCGAGCAGCGGACTCGTGAGGTAGGTGACTGACGCCGAGGAGCCGAGCTGAGAGGTGAAGGCTTCGCCGGCCAGAGAGCTGGAGCCGAGCAGCAGCAGGTGCGGGTCGGCGGCGTGCAGCTTGCGCCAGAGGCTGACCGGACCGGGGCCCGCTCCTGCGGCCAGGAAGACCGCCTGGGCTTTGCTGGCGAGGATCTTTTCGATCAACCCGGCGAAGTTCGCTTCGGCCGGCAGGGGGACGCTTTCGTGGGCGGCGACCTTGATGCCGGCCTGTTCGGCATCCTGGCCGACGATCGTCGCCAGCGGCATCTCGAAGGGATCCTGGTCATCGAGCACATATACGTCGTGCAGGCCGAGTTGGCCCATCAGCCGGGCCTGCGCTTTGGCCTGGACCTGATCGCCGGGCTGCAGCCGTGCGAAGTTGCGCTTGCCGCTCGGATAGAAGCGTCCCGGCTCGTCCTGCCCGGCGTCCTCGGCGGAGGTCAGGCCGACGTAGGGGCTCGCGGTGCTGACCTGGAGGATGCCCGCCTCGTTGATGATCGGCAGTGAGATCGCCGTCGCCTCTGAACCGTAGTCGCCGAGATAGGCGATCGTGCTCGTGTCCTGGGCGGCCTGCTTGGCGGCCGTCGCGCTTTCACCGGGGCTCGGCTTGCCGGTGACGGGGTTGACGTCGTCCAGCGACACGTAGGAGACCTTCAGGAGGCCGACGTGCCCGCCGGCGTCAGAGAGGGCGAGCTTCTCCCCGCCCTCGATCTGCCTGGCGACGGCAGCCGAGGGTCCCTCGAGCGGCAGGCTCGAGTAGATCGTCAGCTGGTTGCCCGTCGTTTCCGCAGCGGATAGGACGCTTCCACAGCCCGTCAGGGCTGGGACGAGGGCCGCGAGAGCGGCTAGGCCCAGCCAGCGCGAACGCACTGGCGCTAGCTGCGACGGCCGGGCAGGTAGCCCGAGAGGATCTTCAGCGACGCGCCCACCAGGATGATGACGGCGGCGAGCATGAACGCATCAAAGCCCTTGGCCCCGAGGGCCCAGAGCACGATCCAGACGAGGAGGCCGGAAGTGACGGTGAGGATCAAACCCATGCGCGCGGAATCCTACCGAGCCGAGCCCAGACCCGCCGCGAGTGCGGCCACGACAGCTCCCACGGCCTCCGCGGGCTGCTCGGACTCAGCCGCCGCGCGCACGAGCCTCGTGCCCACGATCACGCCGTCCGCACCGGCGTCGGCGGCCTGCGCGGCCTGCTCGGGCGTGCCGATCCCGAAGCCCAACGCCACGGGCACGTCGGTACTCGCCTTGGCGCGGTCGACGATCTCGGCGAAGCGCTCACCGAGCGCATGGCGCTCGCCGGTGGTCCCCATGACCGAGACTGCGTAGACGAAGCCCTGGGCGTCGGCGCCGATCGCGGCCATCCGCTCAGGCGTCGTCGTCGGCGCTACCAGCGGCACGAGCGCGATCCCGCGCTCGACGCAGGCGGCGCGTACCTCCGGCGCTTCTCCATGGGGCAGATCCGGCACGATCAGGCCACAGGCGCCGCTCTGTGCGAGGCGGTCCAGAAACGCCTCGGCACCGGGCGCGAAGACCATGTTCGCGTAACACATCAGGACCACGGGGACACTCGGTGCCAGTGCCCTGGCGACCTCCAGGACGCCGCCGACGCTTGCCCCTGCAGCCAACGCTTGCGTGCCGGCGCCGTGGATCACGGGCCCGTCGGCGAGCGGGTCGGAGTAGGGCATGCCCAGCTCGATCACGTCAGCGCCGGCACGGACGCACGCCTCGCCGATCCGCACCGACTCCTCGAGCGTCGGAAAGCCGCCCATCACGTACGGCATCAGCGCCGCCCGCTTTCCATGGTTCGCAAAGGCATCAGCGATCCTCGCCACGCCGCTGGACGAGGACACAATCGCTTCGCTGCCCTCGCCTACGCCCGCGACGCTCAAGAGGAGCCCTTCGCGAGCACCTCGGCCAGATCCTTGTCGCCGCGGCCGGACAGGCACACGAGGTCGATCCCGCCCTCCGGCTGAGCGAGCACCCAGGCGAGCGCGTGAGCGGTCTCGAGGGCCGGGATGATGCCCTCCAGACGAGCGATCTCGCGGAAGGCGGCGAGCGCGTCGCGGTCGCTGACGGCGACATAGCGAGCGCGGCCGGTGTCGCGCAGATGGGCGTGCTGGGGGCCCGTGCCTGGGTAATCCAAGCCCGCGGAGATCGAGTGCGCTTCAACGATCTGGCCCTCCTCGTCCTGCATCACCGCCGAGCGAGCGCCGTGCAGGATCCCCGCCCGTCCGCCGACCGTCAGGGGCGCACCGTGGCGGGGTGTGTCGATCCCGTCGCCGGCGGCCTCGACGCCGATCAGCTCCACGTCCGTGTCGGGGATGAAGGCGGCGAAGATGCCCAGCGCATTGGAGCCACCGCCGACGCAGGCGATGACCCGCGACGGCAGGCGTCCCTCCCGCTCGAGCATCTCCGCGCGAGCCTCGTCGCCGATCACTCGCTGCAGGTCGCGGACGAGCGCCGGGTAGGGCGCAGGGCCGACGACCGAGCCGATCACGTAGTGGGTGCCGGCGACGTTCGTCACCCAGTCGCGGATAGCGGCGGAGGTCGCCTCCTTGAGCGTGCGGGCACCCGCATCGACGGGGTGGACGGTCGCGCCCAGCAGTTCCATCCGCTGCACGTTGGGCCGCTGGCGGCGCGTGTCCTCGACGCCCATGTAGATGACGCATTCCAGATCGAGCAGCGCGCAGACGGTGGCGGTCGCCACGCCGTGTTGGCCGGCTCCGGTCTCGGCGATGATCCGCCGCTTGCCCATCCGCTTTGCCAGCAGCGCCTGCCCGAGAGCGTTGTTGAGCTTGTGTGAGCCGGTGTGGTTGAGGTCCTCGCGCTTGAAGTAGACGGTGCGGCCGAGCCGCTCGGACAGGCGCCGGGCTCGATACAGGGACGTGGGACGCCCGGCGAAGTCGCGTAGCAGCGCCTCGAGCTCAGCCCGGTAGGCAGGATCCTGACGCGCTGTGAGCCATGCCTGCTCGAGCTCCGCGAGGGCGGGCATCAACGTCTCGGGCACGTACTGCCCGCCGTAGTCGCCGAAGCGGTGCTCGATCGTGGCGGCGTCGGCGCTCATGCCGGCTGGCCGATCTCGGGCAGATCCTCGACGGCGGGCTCGTCGCTCGCGCGCACGGCGGCGAACAAGGCCTCCATCCGCGCCGGGTCCTTGTGCCCGGGAGCCGACTCGGTGCCGCTGGCGCTGTCGAGCGCGAACGGATGCACAGCGGCGATCGCGGCGGCGGCGTTGCCGGCGTCGATGCCGCCGCTGAGGATCAACGGCAGCTTCGAGCGGCGCGCGTCGAGCAGGCTCCAGTCGAACGTCTCACCCGTGCCGCCGCGCATGCCCTCCCGGCCGACAGCCTTGGCGTGGGCATCGACGAGGTGGAAGTCGACGTGAAAGCGTTCGAGGTCACGGATGTCGGCGGGCACCGAGACCTGCTTGGCCTTGATCACCTGGGCTCCGGTGCGGCGACGAACCTCCTCGCAGAACGCCGGGCCCTCGTCGCCGTGCAGCTGAACCATCGTCAGGCCGAGCTCCTCGGCGCGCTGGACGATCTCATCGAGCGGCGCGTTGACGAACACTCCGCACAGCTCCACCTTGCGGCGAAGTGTCGCCGTGATCACCTGCGCCTGTTCCAGCGAGCACTGCCTGGGGCTGCGCTCGTAGAAGATCATCCCCAGCGCCCAAGCGCCCATCCCACAAGCCAGCTCGGCATCGGCGAGAGTCGTCAGACCGCAGATCTTCAGGCGCGTGCTCATCGCTTCAACCGTAGCGGAGCACAACTCACCGGAGCCCTGGCGGGCGGCCCCGGCGAGCCTCGTGCCCTCAGCCTTCTGGAGTGCTGGGGTTCGGGATCGAGTTGGGGCGACTGCCGAGCTTGACGCTGACGGTCTTCGGTTCGTAGCCACCGTGGCCGTTGGCCCGGTCGAGCTTGACGGTGATCGTCTGCCCGGGTTTCTTCGTCTCGATCTCGTTGGCGAGGCCTTCGGAGCTGGTGATCGTCTTGCCGTCGATCGCGACGATGATGTCGCCGCCGACCTCGACCTGGCCATTTTCAACGTTGGTGGAGATCGTCCCGCCCTTGATCCCGGCCTTTTCGGCCGCGGTGCCTTTCTGGACGCTTTGGACGAGCGCTCCGCTTTTGACGGGAAGGTTCAGCGCCGCCAGCGAGCCGTCGATCGTCAGCGATGTCAGGCCGAGGTAGGCGCCTCGCACCGTCCCGCCCTTCTCGAGCTGGGCGATCTCGTTCTTGGCGGTGTTGATCGGGACGGCGAAGCCGATGCCGACACTGCCGTTGCTGGTGCCGCCGGTCTCGATCTGCGAGTTGATGCCGATCACTTCACCGGCCGTGTTGAGCAACGGGCCGCCGGAGTTGCCGGGGTTGATCGGCGCGTCCGTCTGCAGGACGTTGTCGATCGTGAAGCCGTTGGGGGCCGTGATCTGGCGCTGGAGCGCGGAGACGACGCCGGTCGTCAGCGTCCGTTCGAGATCGAAGGGGTTGCCGATCGCGTAGACGGGATCGCCGACCTGGGCGGCGCTGGAGTTGCCCAACGTCAGCGGGTGGAGCGTCAGCCCGTCCGTGTGGATGCGCAGCACGGCGAGGTCGTTGGAGGGGTCCTTGCCGACCACCTGCGCTTCGACCGTCTTGCCTTTTTCGAAGCTGACCGTGACCTTCACGGCGTTCTCGATCACGTGGTAGTTGGTCAGGATCGTGCCGTTGCCGTCGATCACGATGCCCGAGCCCGTCGCCGTTCCCTGCCGTTGCGATTCGCCGCCGAACAGGAACGGGGATTCGGTCTTCTGCACGATCGTCGAGGTCACGAACGCCACGCCGGGAGCATCTTTGACGTAGACCTGGTGAGGGGTCAGGCCGGCGCCGGTCTGCTGCGAGGCGTTGGAGGGCACGGCCGCGGTGGGCGACTCCTGGACCGTCGTGACGACCGTCTTGCTTTCGCCGAGTCCGCCCGCAGCGGCGACGACCGCGACGACGATGCCCCCGCCGATCAGGGCTGAGACGAGGGGGATGACGAACATGCGTTTCATGTCAGAGCAGGATGAGGGGAGGGTGTGAAGGGGATCTAAAGGTCTGCCAGGGAGTTTCTAAAGACGCGTCAGAAGCATCTCAGGTCGGCCAGCGCCACGGCGGGGTCGCCCGCTCGCATCAGCGATCTGAGCGCCGTTGTCTATTAGGCGGCCAGCGCGGCAGGCGAGCGAGGCTGGCCCGGAGCGCTGTCGTTCTTAGCCACGCTGCTGAAATTCCTACACAGGTCCTCACGAGCGGCGCCAGCCTGCATGAGAGCTGTTCCGATCAGAGCCGCATCAAGACGGACCTTGCCAACGAGGTTCTTGAGATCTTCCGGTGTTTTGATCCCGGACTCTGAAACGACCGTCGTATCGCGAGACAGCCCCGCCGCGAGGGTGGCCGTCGTAGTTGGCTGGATTTTGAGCGTGTCTAGGTCACGATTGTTGATACCGACAAGCTCATCAGTGATATCCAGCGCTACATCAAGCTCGGGTTGACTGCGTACCTCAATAAGAACATCGAGGGAGAGGCCTCGGGCAGTGTCGTAAAGAGCCCTAAGGCGAAGAGGATCTTTGTCGAATGCCGCTGCGATTAGCAGAACGGCATCCACCTCGCGTACAGCGGCCTCGTAGATCTGGTACTCGTCGACGATGAAATCCTTGCGCAGGATCGGAAGATGACACGCGCTGCGGGCGGCTTCCAGATCTTCGAGCGAGCCGTGGAACTTAGCCTCGGCAGTGAGCACAGAGATCGCGCTTGCCCCCCCTCGCTCGTACTCTCCAACGACCTCTCTGAGATTCGCCGAGTTGTCGACCTCGGTTTGCGACGGAGAGTTGCGCTTGAACTCCGCGATCACCGACATACCCGGCTTCCGAAGCGCTTCAAGAAACCTACGGTCGTCAGGACGAGCCCGCACGCTAGATACGAGATCGTCTAGCGAACGACTTCTTCGCCGTTCTTCAACGGCCTGTCGTGTCGAAGCGAGTATTTCTTCGAGGAAGCTCATCAAGACCCCGTTACCCAGGGATTCGCACGATCACCCATATTGCCAACCCCCGTCTAAGTCGAAATCTAATCAAAACGCGACGGTTTAGCCAACTGCTGGGGTGCGTCGCCCAGATTCAGCCCGATCATATGGGCAATTTGCCCACCCATGTTATGAACCTGCGCGCTACAAAGCGTCAGGGACAATCCCAGTGTTCTTGCCGATCTGCTCACCGCGCTGCTCCGGCGGGCGCATGACGGATGCTGGCCGCGACATAACCGTCGAGCGCGCCTGCCGCGCGGCCGTCGGAGATAGCCTCGCGGGCGGCCTCGACGCCCTCGGCGATACTCGCGACCGCTCCGGCCGCGTAGATCGCGGCGCCGGCGTTGATCGCGGCCAGGGCCTCCCCGGCGTGGGCCTTGCCCGCAGGCTGGAGGATCGCCCGCGTGACGGCGGCGTTCTCCTCGGGCGAGCCGCCGGCAAGCGTCTCTCCCCCATCGGCTTCGATGCCGACGTCGGCCGGATTCAGCACGTAGGAGCGAAGCTCGGGGCCGTTGACCTCGACGACCCGTGTCGGTGCGGCGCTCGAGATCTCGTCGAGCCCGTCTTCGCTCGAGACGATCAGGGCGCGATCGACCCCGAGCTGAGCGAGCGCGCCGCCCATCTTCTCCAGGAAGCCAGGGTCCGAGACGCCGACCAGCTGCCTCCGCGCGCCCGCCGGGTTCGTCAACGGCCCGAGCAGGTTGAAGATCGTCCGCACAGCCAGCTGATGGCGGACCGGGACGACGAATCGCGTCGCCTGATGGTGGGCGGGGGCGAACATGAAGCCGAAGCCGGAGTCGGCGATGCAGTCGGCGACCTGTACGGGTCCGAGGTCGATGCGGGCGCCCAACGCCTCGAGCAGATCGGCGGAGCCGGAGCGGCTGGTGGCGGAGCGATTGCCGTGCTTCGCCACCGCGCAGCCCGCCCCGGCCGCGATCAGAGCGGCGGTCGTAGAGACGTTGAAGGTGCTGCGCCCGCCGCCGGTGCCGGCGGTGTCGAGCAGGTCATGGCGGTCGGTGGGGACGTGGGCGGCGAGCTCTCGCATCGTGCGTGCGAGGCCCGCCAGCTCCTCGACCGTCTCGCCCTTGGTGCGAAGCGCGATCAGGAAGGCGGCGATCTGCACCTCGGTGACGTCACCGTGCATGATCTCGGCGAGCACCGCGGCGGCTTCGTCGGTGCTGAGATCCCGCCGTGAGGCCAGCGCGTCGATCGCGGGCGTCAGGATCGCGTTTGCCATCTAGCGCCGCTCCAGGAAGTTCGCGAGCAGCTCCCGTCCCTGCTCGGTGAGGACCGACTCGGGATGGAACTGGACGCCCTCGGCGGGCAGCTCGCGATGACGGATCGCCATCAACACGCCTCCCCCCCGCGCGGTCTCCTGGAGGCAGTCGGGCAGCTCGTCGCCGACGACAAGCGAGTGGTAGCGACCGACGGTCAGCTGCGGCGTGAGCCCCGCGAAGATCGTGCGGCCGTCGTGCTCGATCGTCGTTGCCTTGCCGTGGACGGGCTCGTGCAGCTTGACGGTGCCGCCGAAGGCCTGGGCGAGCGACTGGTGTCCGAGACACACCCCGAGCGTCGGGATCCCCGCTTCGGGCAGGCGCCTGACGACCTCCAGGGAGATGCCTGCCTCGTTGGGGGTGCAGGGTCCGGGCGAGACGACGCAGCGCTCGTAGCCTCCGACGAGCAGCTCGTCGACGCTCGCGCGGTCGTTGCGGACCGTGTCGATCTCCGCCCCCAGCTCGCCGAGGTACTGGACGAGGTTGTAGGTAAAGGAGTCGTAGTTGTCGAGGACCAGGACCTTCATGGCCAGTCCGGCTGCTGGCAGGCGAGGGCGATGGCTCGCATCGCCGCGCTCATCTTGGCGACGGACTCGTCGTACTCGTAGGCGGGTTTGGCGTCGGCGACGGTGCCGCCGCCGGCCTGGACGTGGGCGACGCCGTCCTTGATGACGACGGTGCGGATGTGGATCGCCGTATCGAGCTCGCCGCCGTAGCTGAGGTAGCCGACCGCGCCGCCGTAGCCGCCGCGCTTGACCGGCTCGAGCTCGTCGATGATCTGCATCGCCCGCACCTTGGGGGCACCGGAGAGGGTGCCGGCGGGGAGCACCGAGCGCAGGGCGTCGAGCGCGCCGACGTCGGGGCGCAGCTCACCCGATACGGAGGAGACGATGTGCATGACGTGGCTGTAGGTCTCGATCTCCATCAGTTCGTCGACGACGACGCTCCCGTACTCGCAGACGCGTCCGAGGTCGTTGCGGCCGAGGTCGACGAGCATCACGTGCTCTGAGCGCTCCTTCTCATCGGCGAGCAGCTCGACGGCGATCCGCCGGTCCTCCTCGGGGTTGGCGCCGCGCGGGCGGGTGCCGGCGATCGGCTTGGTCGAGACGTGGCGTCCGGTGACGGTCAAGAGCGGCTCGGGGCTTGCGCCGGCGATCTGGAAGTCGCCGAAGTCCAGGAAGTACATGTAGGGGCTCGGGTTGACGGCGCGCAGGCCCCGGTAGATCGAGAACGCCTCGATCGGGCTCTGCGCCGACCAGCGCTGGGAGGGCACGACCTGGAAGGCGTCGCCGGCGTGGATGTACTCGACGATCCGCGCGACCATCGCTTCGAAGTCCTCGCGGGGCATGTTCGAGTGGAACTCCGGGACCTCCCGCGGCGCTCGAGGCTCGCCGCGCGGGACCGGCCCGGCCAGCGCCTCGCGCGCCCGGGCGATCGTCGCCGCGGCGGTCGCGTAGGCGCGCTCGATGTCAGGCTCGGCCTGCAGGTCGACGTTGGCGAGGATCGTGATCGTGTGCTTGAGGTGGTCGAAGACGACCAGCGCGTTGGTCAGCATCAGCGCCATGTCGGGCAGCCCGAGCACGTCGGGGTTGGGATCGCCGAGCGGCTCAACGGCGCGCACGAGGTCATAGCCGAACAGCCCAACGGCGCCGCCGGTGAATGGCGCGCCGCCGACGGCCTCGTCGACCGGCGCCTGCTCGTAACGGGCGACCCGCTCGGCCGCGAAGGCGTAGGGGTCGCCGCCGTCGGCGAGGCTCCAGCGCAGCACCTCGTGCGGCTGGAAGCCGATGAAGGACCAGCGCCCGACCCGCTGGCCCTGCTCGGCGGACTCCAGCAGGAAGGCTGGAGCCTCCGGGTCCAGGGCTCGGAGCTTCAGGAACGCCGAGACGGGCGTCTCGCAGTCCTCGACGAAGGTGACGCTGATCGGGATCAGGTTGTAGTCGCCGGCCAGCTCGCGCGCCCGATCGAGCGTCGGCGCGACCGGCAGCACCCCGATCTGTGGGTCCCCGGGCGGCGGGGCGCTAGGAGCGACGGCCATCGAGCACCCGCTCGGCGTCGATCAGCGAGCGCCCGCGGCTGCGCAACAGCACGAGCAGGTGGTAGAGAACATCGGCGGACTCTTCGTCGACGCGCTCGTCGCTCTCCTCGCGTGCGGCGCGGCTGACCTCCTCGGCCTCCTCCATGACCTTCTCGCCGATTCGCGGGGGGTCCTCGAGCAGTTCGACCGTGTAGGAACCGGCGGGGCGTTCGCGCGCGCGCTCGTCCAGCGTCCGCTCAAGAGCGGGCAGCACCTCGTGAGGGGCACCGGGGGTCAGCTCGCCGCGGGCGAAGCAGGTCCGCTCGCCGGTGTGACAGGCGGGTCCCGCGGGCTCGACGAGCGCCAGCAGGGTGTCGCCGTCGCAGTCCAGGCGCAGAGCCCTGACGGTCTGGGTGTTGCCGCTGGTGGCGCCCTTGTGCCACTGCTCGGCGCGCGAGCGGCTCCAGAGGTGAAGCTCGCCGGTCTCGCGCGTGCGCCGCAGCGCCTCGGCGTTCATGTAGGCGAGCGTCAGCACCTCGCCGCTGCCCCAGTCCTGGACGACGCAGGGCACGAGGCCCTGCTCGTCGTAGACGACGGAATCGTCGATCGCTTGGGCTTGCTCGCTCACGCCGACGATTGTAGGTACCGCCGGAGAGGCGCGGTTTGAGACACACTGACGGCGATGCAGGGCCTCCTCGACCGCAGGCTGCTCGTCGTGACCGGCAAGGGCGGCGTCGGCAAGACGACGATCTCCGCCGCGCTCGGCCTGTTGGCGGCCGAGCAGGGCTTGAGGACTGTCGTCGTGGAGGTCGGTGCGCAGTCGCGACTGGCCGACCTGTTCGGAGCGCCCAGCGCGGAGCCGGGCATCGAGCAGCCGCTCGCGGAGAACCTCTCGTCGATCTCGATCGATCCCGACAGAGCACTGCTGGAGTGGCTGCAGGCCCTCGGCGGCAGGGTCTCCGGGCGGGTCCTGGCCTCCAGCGGCACCTTCCAGTACTTCGCGGCGGCCGCGCCCGGCGCCCGGGAGATCGTGACGATGGTGAAGATCTGGCGGCTGGCGAGCGCACGCAAGAAGGGGCGCTCCGGGCACGACCTGGTGATCTTCGACGCCCCCGCGACGGGACACGCCCTGGGGATGCTGCGCTCGCCACAGACGTTCGGGCAGATCGCCCGGGTCGGTCCGATCGTCCGCCAGACAGACAAGCTCTCAGAGCTGCTGGCCGATCCGGTGCGCAGCGCCTATCTGGGCGTCGCGCTCGGCACTGAGATGGCGGTGACCGAGACGATCGAGCTGCAGGAAGGGCTTAGTGCGGCGATCGAGCGGGATCTCGAGGCGGTCGTCGTCAACGGCCTCTTGCCCCGGCGCTTCAGCGCCCCGGAGATCGAGAGCCTCGCCGCGCTGGCCTCGGCGCCGGGCCGTGGCGCACGCGCTGCGCTGATCGGCTCGGCGTCGCGGGCGGCACGGGAGGTGCATGACCGCGCGGGCTTCCAGCACGGTCAGGTCGCGCGGTTGCGCCGGCGGGGCTTCGAGGTCCTGGGCGTGCCGTTCCTGTGGGGCTCGGAGCTGGACCTGGAGGCGATCGACCATCTGGCCGGACGGCTGGACCGCGGGCTGGCGCGCGAGGAGCGGAGCTAGGTAATTCCGAGCCGGTCGAGCAAGCCGTCGTCGCCGCGCCAGTCGCGCCTGACGCGTACCGACAGATCCAGGTGGACGCGGCTCTCGAGCGCTCTTTGAAGCTCCTTGCGGGCGGCTGTCCCGATTGCCTTGATCATCGACCCGCCGGCGCCGATCAGGATCCCCTTCTGAGAGGTGGTCTCGACCCAGATCAGCGCTCTGACCCGAATCAGGTCGTTGTCCTGACGCTCGATCTCTTCGACGATCACCTCGACCGCGTGGGGCACCTCCTGGAAGGTGCGGCGGATCACCGCCTCGCGGATCAGCTCGGCGACGAGCAGCTCCGGCGACTGGTCGGACGAGGTCTCCGCCCCGAACATGAAGGGGCCCTCGGGGAGCATCGAGCCGAGGTGATCGATCAGCTCCCCTAGGCCCGCGCCGCTGCGCGCGGAGATCGGGAAGATCTCGCCGTCCAGGCCCAGCTCGCCGACTTCGGAGAGGACCTCGAGCAGCGCCGCACGGGAGAGCTTGTCGACCTTGTTGACGGCGATCGCCAGCGACGACTTGGATTCCGCCAGTGCCCTGGCGATGAAGCGATCGCCGGGGCCCACGCCCTGCTGGGCGTTGAGCATCAAGAGCGCCGCGTCGGCGCCCGCCAGCTCCTCTTGGACGCGGCGGGCCATGCGGCTGGTGAGGGCGTCCATCGGTCGCTGCACGCCTGGCAGGTCAACGAGAACGATCTGCGCGTCGCCGCTCTGATGCACGCCCCGGATCGCTCGGCGGGTCGTCTGGGGACGGTCGGAGACGATCGCGACCTTCTCGCCGACGACGGCGTTGACGAGCGTCGACTTGCCGACGTTGGGGCGCCCAGCGAGCGCCACGAAGCCGCTGCGAGTCATCGCTCGGCTCGTGCGAGCAGCTCAGCCTGCAGGGCGAGCATCTCGCCTTGGTCGGTCTCGTGGTCCATGCCCAGCAGGTGCAGCATCCCGTGGACGATCGCCTCACGCAGATCGGCGGTGTGGGCCGGACAGATGACTATGTCGCCCAGCTCACGGGGACCAGTCTGGGCCTCGCCGGGCCGCGGTGGGCCGTCGATCGGGAAGGACAGGACGTCGGTCGGCTCGGGTTTGGCGCGATGGCGCTCGTTGAGGGCGGCGATCCGCTCGGCGCCGACGTACTCGACGGCGACATGGCCGTGGCTGACGCCGTGGCTCTCGGCGGCCAGCTCGCACAGCTCCTCGACGTCGGCTTGAACGGGCGCCTCGGGCGCCAGCTCGGCGCCGAAGACCTCGACTTCGAGCATCGCCGTCAGGCGCTGCGAATCGAGGAGCGCGCGGCGCTCGCTTGCGGCCCGGACGCGCTCTCGCGCTGGGAGTGGACGTCGTAGGCCTCGACGATGCGCTGGACGAGCTTGTGGCGAACGACGTCCTCGCCGCCGAAGCGGATGAAGTCGACGTCCTCGACGTCCTCGAGGACATCCCCCACGACGATCAATCCCGACTGCTGCTCGCGGGGCAGGTCGACCTGTGTGATGTCGCCCGTGACGACCATCCGCGAGCCGAACCCGAGACGGGTGAGGAACATCTTCATCTGCTCGGGGGTCGTGTTCTGAGCCTCGTCGAGGATCACGAAGGAGTCGTTGAGGGTCCTGCCGCGCATGAACGCCAGTGGCGCGATCTCGATCACGCCGCGCTCGATGTGCTGGGAGACCTTCTCGGGGTCGAGCATGTCGTGCAGGGCATCGAACAGCGGGCGCAGATAGGGGTCGACCTTGGCCATCAGATCGCCTGGCAGGAAGCCGAGCCGCTCGCCCGCCTCGACGGCGGGACGGGTGAGGATGATCCGGTTGACCTCGTGCCGGGAGAGCGCGGCCGCCGCGGCGGCGACAGCCAGGAACGTCTTGCCGGTTCCCGCCGGCCCGACGCCGAAGGTGATCGTGCTGCGTCGGATCGAGTCGACGTAGCGCTTCTGGTTGACGGTCTTGGGGGCTACGCGCAGGCCGCGGTGCGACCAGACGACGTCCTCCAGGACCCGCGCGGGAGACTCGTGGGCATCGAGGGCGCCGGTCACGGCGGTGATCGTGCCGGGTCCGATCTGGTGGCCACGGGCGATCAGATCGGAGAGCTCGCGGACGACGCGCTCGCCGGCGTCGGTCTCGGTCTCATCGCCGTCGAAGGTGAGGATGTTCCCGCGCAGGAAGACGCGGCAGTCGAGGTGCGCTTCGAGCGCGCGCAGCACGACGTCCTGCGCGCCGGCCAGCTCGGCGGCGACGTCGTTTGAGAGCTCGATCTGCGTCCTCATCCCTGCAGGGCGGCGCGTACCAGCCCGGAGACACGCTTGCCGTCGGCACGGCCGTCGACGACCGCCATCGCGGCCTTCATGGCCGCGCCCATGTCCTTCGCCGTCTCGGCGCCGCTGTCGCGGACGGCCTGCTCGACGATGCCCTGGAGCTCCTCGTCTGAGAGCTCGGCCGGCAGGTAGCCGCCGATCAGCTCACCCTCGGCCTCCTCTCCACCGGCCAGGTCCTCGCGGCCGGCGTCGCGATAGGCGCGGGCGGCCTCGAGGCGGCGCTTGCGCTCGCGGCGCAGCACGGCCAGCTCGTCGTCGCCCCCCTCCTTCGCCGCCTTCTGCAGCTCGGAGAGGACCAGCCGAAGCGCGCCGACCTTGTCTTTTTCCCCAGCGCGCATCGCGCCCTGAAGGTCAGTTTTGATCTGCTCAGCTATCGCCATCCTCACCCCACAGGATACGCGGCCGGCGGCCGCTAGCCGGAGGGGTCGTCGCTGCGTTCGCTCTCCAGCGGCGTCGGGTGGCCGAGGCGCCCCGGCGAGGACGTGTCGCGACCGAACAACAGAGCGACGTTCCAGTCGAGCAGCAAGCGCAGGCGCCTACCCATCCCTGGCATCAGCAGCAGGTGGTAGGTACGGGCGATCAGCCACGCCGGGAAGCCACGCCAGCGGATCCCGAGGGTGATCGCGACGGCCTCGCCCTGACCTAGCTCCGCGACGACGCCTTTCGTCCTGTAGCGAAACGGCTTGGGCGGGTTCCCGGCAAGTGCGGCGGCGACGTTGCGGGCGACGAGACGGCCTTGGCGGACCGCGTGCTGGGCGGTCGGCGGGGACGGCTGGCCGGGCCGGTAGGCGTCGGGGACCGCTGCACAGTCGCCGATCGCCCAGACGGCGGGAGCGCGGTCGGGAAGCGTCGAGGGCTCGACTCGCATGGTCGGCTCGACGACGATGCGCCCGGCGCTGTCGAGCGGCAGCCCGAGCTTGGAGACGACGGGGCTGGGCTTGACGCCGGCGGTCCAGACGACGGTCCTGGCGGGGATCTCAGCGTCGCTGGAGAGCGTTGCCGTGCGCTCGGTGATCGACTGCAGGGTCGTCGAGGTGCGGACCTCGATGCCCCGGCGGCGCAGCTCCCGTTCGGCGTGGCTCGAGAGGCTCGGGGGCACCTCCTGCATGATCCGCTCGCGTGCCTCCACGAGCACCCAGCGCATCCCCTGGGTGCGGCAGCGCGGATACAGCTCGATCGCTTGGGCTGCGAAGTCCTGGAGCTCGGCCAGCCCCTCGACTCCGGCGTAGCCGGCGCCGACGAACACGAAGCCCAGGTACTCGCGTCGCAGCTCGGGGTCCTCGAGGGACTCGGCGATGTCGAGGCATTCGAGCACCTGATTTCGCAGGGCCGTGGCGTCGGAGAGGGACTTCAGGCCGATGGCATGCTCGGCCAGGCCGGGCACGGGCAGGGTCCTCGAAACAGAGCCGAGGGCGATCACGAGTTGGTCGTAGGGGAGCTCTATCGACTGCCCGTCGATCCGCTCGACGGCCAGCGTCCCGGCGGCGGGATCCGCGCCGCTGACGCGGCCGATCGTCAGCTCGGTGCGCCGCAACTGCGCACGAAGGGGCACAGAGACGTGGCGGGGGTCGAGGGTGGCTCCCGCCGCGCCGGGAAGCAGAGGCGTGTAGAGCATGAAGTTCGCCTCGTTGACGAGCGTCACGCGAGTGCTCTGGGCGGGCAGGAGGCGCTCGAGTGCGCGGGCCGCGTAGAAGCCGCCGAATCCGCCGCCTGCGATCACGACTTGCCAGGCCACTCCGACAGAATAGGGTTCACACCGTGAACCACTCGATCTATGCGGAGGCGCTCGCGCCGTTCATCGCCGAGACGGCGGCCCTGCGTCCCTCAGACGCCGAAGTGATCGACGCCCACACCCATCTGGGACTCGACGAGGACGGCCGTTCGCTGACACTCGAGCAGCTGCTGGGTCAGCTCGACGCGGCCGAAGCGCGCCGCGCGTGTGTGTTCCCGCTGCACGACCCCGAACGCCGTCCCGGCTACAGCCTGCCCAACGATCGGGTCCGGCAATGGGCCTCGGAAAGCGACGGGCGTCTCGTGCCGTTCTGCCGGCTCGATCCCGCCGAAGGGCCGCTGGCGGAGTGCGAACGGAGCCTCGCAGCGGGCGCCAAGGGGATCAAGCTGCACCCGCGAGCGCAGGGCTTCACGTTCGACGGCGGCGACCTCGACGATGTCTTCAAGCTGGCCGAAGAAGCAAAGGTGCCGGTCCTGATCCACGCTGGCCGCGGCCTGCCTCCGCTGGCCGACGGCCTCGCCAACTTGGCGCTGCGCTATCCCGGCGCCGCCCTGATCCTGGCCCATGGCGCGATCTGCGACCAGGGGATCCTGAGCACGCGCCTGGCCGATCATCCGGCGGTGCTCTACGACATGTCCTGCTTCTTCCCGCTCGATGTGATCGAGCTGCTCGCCAGGGTCCCGGCCGAGCGGGTCGTGTTCGCCTCGGATCCCCCCTACGGGCTGCCGGAGACGACGCTCTACATGGCGCTGCGGGTGGCGGCGCAGGCGGGACTAGACGAGGCGACGACGCGACTGGTCCTGGGCGGGACGATGGCGGCGCTGATCGACGGCGAGGAGCTGCCCGCCGTGACCTCACCCCGCAGGGGTCCGAGGATCACGGTCTCCGGGCGGCTGATGCGCGTCTATGGATATGCGAGCCTCGTCGGCCCGGCGTTGTTCACGGGTGTTGCCGAGCAGGCGGTGGCGATGCTCGAAATGGCGATCGCCGCTTGCCGCGACCCGGATCCGGGCGAGGACGGCGAAGCGCTCGAGACGATCGGCAGGGCGCTGAGGGCGGCGGCGACGGTGGCTGTGGAAGAGGGCGGCATCCGGGCCGCCATCGACCTCGTCTATCGGGCGAACGTGCTGGCGGCCACGCAGATCGCCGACGCCGCCTGAGCGCTCGCCGAGAGCCCTCTCAGCTTTCCGCGGCGAGCCACAGCGCACCCCATTCGCCTTCGATCCGGCGCCCGCGCTCGGTCAGGTCGACCCGATCTTCGAAGGCAGCTGACACCTCGTCGAGCTGCTCGCGGAGCAGGCCGCCGGCGATTAGGTGCGCGGGCGACCGGGCCAACTGGTTGGAGAGCGAGAGCAGCAGCGGGCGAAGCAGGTTGGCGAGCAGCAATACGGGCTCCTCGGCAGGATCAGGCTCCCTCGCCGGGCCAGTCCGCCCCCCCTCGTCCGCCGGGCCTGGCTCGCCGAGCCAGGGCAGCACGTCCTCGCGCAGGTCATAGCGGGCGGTCTGAAGCTCGACGCCGTTGACGAGAGCGTTCTCGTGGGCCGCGGTGACGCTCGGAGCCTCGTTGTCGAGACCGAGCAGAGGGCCGTAGCCAAGCTTGGCGGCCGCGATCGCGAGCACGCCGGAGCCGGTGCCGACGTCGAGGACAGCCCCGCGGCGGCGGTCCTCGCCGGCAAGCTCGAGCAGCAGACCAAGACACAGCCGGGTACTGGCGTGCCCACCAGTCCCGAAGGCCTGACCGGGATCGATGACCAGCTCGAGCAGCGCCTCTTGACCGGATTGGGGTGGCGCGGGCTCCCAGGGGGGTCGGATCAGAAGGGAAGGGATCTTGTCTGATTGGGCTGTGTCTCGGTCGGGCGAAGACGCGATCAGGACGGGCCGGTGGAAGTCCTTCCAGCGCTCGTCCCAGTCGTCGGCGATCTCGCTGGTCGAGACCTCGATCGGCGTGTCGCCCGCAAGGGCGTTGAGGCCGGGGAGGCTCGGCAGCTCACCGGGGGGTCCGTAGACGGCGTATTCGACGCGGTGATCGTCGAGCTGAACCTCCTCGACGCCGGCAGGAGCAAGCTCCAGGAGCTCGGCGAGAGCCTGCTCGGCTCGATCGCGCGAGACCCGGACGGCGAGACGGATCACGCGGCCTGGCTACCGAGGACGCGGCGGAGCTTTGAGAACATCGACTCCTGGGAGCGAAGGTTCTCCTCGGTCAGGCTGTCCTTGAGCTGCTCGAGGAGCTCACGCTGCTCGGGTTTCAGACGACGGGGTATGACGACGTTGACGACGACCCGCAGATCGCCGGTGCGTCCGCGTCTGAGGCTGGGCATGCCGGCGCCGCGGACGGTCAGGATCTCCCCCGGTTGGGTGCCGGCGACAAGCTCGATCTCGGTGGTGCCCTCGATCGTCGGCACCTCCATCATGGCGCCGAGGGCCGCCAGCGGCGCAGGGACGTCGAGGGCGGTGATCAGGTGGTCGCCTTCGCGGATGAAGCGCTCGTCCTCGCGGACGGATACGAGCACGTAGAGGTCGCCGGGAGGGGCGCCGGAGGGCCCGGCACTGCCCTGTCCGCCAACCCTGATCCGCTGCCCGTCGGCGATGCCGGCGGGTATCTGCACCTCGAGGTTTCGTGAGGATGCGACCTGACCCCGCCCGCGACACCGCTTACAGGGCTCCTTGGGGACACGGCCGTCGCCGTGGCAGCGATCGCAGACGACGGTCCTGACCATCTGGCCGAGCATCGTCTGGCTGACGGCCTGGAGCTGGCCGGCCCCACCGCAGCGCTCGCAGGTCTCGATCGGAGTGCCGGGCTCAGCGCCGTTGCCGTGGCAGTGCTCGCAGCGGTCGACGGCGTCGTAGTCGACCTCGACGACGGTGCCGTTGGCCGCTTGGACGAGGTCGATCTCGACGGCGACGGCGGCGTCGCCGCCCTGAGCGGTCGCGAAGCCCCCGCCGGAGCCACCGCCGAAGAAGGCGTTGAAGAGGTCGCTGATCGAGCCGAAGCCCTCGAAGTTGGGGGCGTAGCCACCGGAGCGCAGGCCGTCGTGCCCGTAGCGGTCGTAGGTGGCGCGGCGCTCTGAGTCGGAGAGGATCTCGTAGGCCTCGGCAGCCTCCTTGAACTTCTCCTCCGCCTGAGGGTCGTGGGCGTTGACGTCGGGGTGAAGCTCGCGGGCGAGCCCCCGGAAGGCTTTCTTGACCTGCTGCTCGGAGGCGTCGCGCTCGACGCCGAGCACCTCGTAGGGATCGCGTGGCACGGGCGAGCTTTAGTTCTCGGCGTAGGCGTCTTCGACGAAGCGCGAAAGCTGCCAGGCGGCATCGCGTACGGTGGCGATCGCGCCGGCGTAGTCCATGCGCACGGGACCGATCACCGAGACGGTGCCGAGCTTGCGCCGGGCGAGGCCGTAGCCGGTCGCGACGACCGCCAGGGAGTGCATCGCGGGCAACTCGTTCTCGCGCCCGATGCGAACATAGACGCCAGGCTCGGAGAGGGCCGCCCGCAGCACCCGCAGCAGGGCGACTCGTCTCTCCAGCAGACCGATCAGCTCGTTGACGCGGCCGGCGTCCTCGATCTGCCCGTTCTGGAAAAGGTGGGCGGTGCCGTCGAGATAGAGCACGTCCTCGCCCTCGACGGCAAGCTCTCCGAAGGCGGGGACGAAGCGGGCGAGGAAGTCGAGCTCGACGGACGAGAGCCCCGGATCGGTGAGACGGGCGAGCAGCATCCGCGCGCCGAGCGGCAGCCCGACGAGCCGCTCGTTGAGGTACTCCCCAGCCCAGGCGATCAGGCCGGGATCGACGTCGCGCTCGAACGTGGCGAGCATCTTCGAGACGTTCCCGGCGGAGGTGATGATCACGATCAGGACGACCCGCGGCTGCAGCTCCAGCACCTCGACGTGGCGGATCGTTGCGGTGTTGATCGAGGGCGCGGAGACGACGGCGAGCAGGTTGGTCATCTGCGAGAGCGTCTCACTGGTGACCCGCATCGCCTCCTCGACCTCACGGCGCGTCACGGTCAGGCCGAGATCGTGCCTGGGGACCGGAAGACCGCCGTCGGAGCGCAGCAGAAGGTCGACGACGTAGCGGTGGCCGGAATCGGTCGGGACGCGACCGGCGGAGACATGGGGATGGTCGAGCAGCCCATGCTCCTCCAGATATGCCAGCTCGTTGCGAACCGTCGAGGGCCCGCAGTCCAGCTCGGGGTCGGCGGCGATGGCGCGCGAGGGCACCGGCTGACCGGAATGCAGGTACTCCTCGACGACCTTGCCAAGGATCCGCTCCTGGCGGGGGGAGAGCATGGCCTGATTGTAGGCGGGGCGCTGGCGGTGCCAGTGCCCCGCCGGGCGGCTACAGGGCGACCTCGGCCTCGGCGTTGCGGATGATCTGGTTCCCGTCCTGCTCGGCGACAGTGTCGATGATCGCGCGCCCGTCGGAGACCTCGCGGACGGTGCCAGTCACGACGACCTCGTGCTCGGGGACCCCCATGCCACGGAACTGGACGGAGAGCCGACGTAGCTTCTCGGGGCTTCCAGCCGCCTCGGACTGCGCCCGGGCGACCTGAGCCATCGTCCACAGCCCATGGAGGATTCTCCCGGGTAGGCCGACCGCTTTGGCGAACTCCTCGTCGATGTGAATCGGGTTGAAGTCACCGGAGGCACCGGCGTAGCGGGCCGTCAGGAACTTGTCGGGCGTGATCCGAACCTCGGGGATCGCCGCGCCTGCCTTCAGATCTGTCATTGCTCACACTCCTCGGACGATGTTGGTCCAGGTCCCGCGGCAGACCTCCTCGCCGCGCTGGTTGACCGAGACGGACTCGAAGACGTAGTAGCCGCGGCCATCGGCTTCGGAGATGTCCTTGACCGACGCGGTCGTGGTGATCTCATCGCCCGCGACGACCGGCTCTCCCCACACGAACTCCTGGCCGCCGTGGACCATCATCGCGAAGTTCAGCTCGATGTCAGGATCGAAGATCGGCGGGCCGACGGAAGGCGCGCAGAAGACGACGGCGAACATCGGCGGCGCCAGTAGGTCGGCGTAGCCGGCGGCCCTGGCGGCCTCGAGGTCCATGCACAGCGGGCTCATCTCGCCGACCGCCCGAACGTACTCGCGGATCTTCTCCCGTCCGACCGCATAGGTGACGGGCTCATAGGTCTTGCCGATCGCGCTCGTCTTGACTGGCACCGATATCGCTCCTTTCCGAACGCAGCTCTGGGGGCCGGGCAGTCTATGCATCCGGGAGCCGGGCGCGCACCCCGGAAGGAGCCGGAGCGAAGCCCAGGGCCCGCTCCGGCGTTTCCTTCCGTCAAGTGTCGACCTGCTCAGAAGCTCAGACCGTCCCCGCTCGCTCCGGCCCCGACCAGCTCGTCCCCGTCGGTGTGCTCAGAGTCGCGGTCCGAGGGTCCGTCAAGGAACTGAACGTTGTCAGCGACGATGCTGACGGCCTGGCGTTTCTGCTCGTCCTGCTCCCACTCGCGCCACGCCAGACGCCCGTCGACGGCGATGAGTCGCCCTCGCCGCATGTAGCTGGCTACATTCTCGCCGGCTCCGCCGTAGACGCTGACGTCGAAGTAGTTAGGGCGCTCGCTTCGCTCCCCTGAGTCGGGATCGCGGTGGCTCGAGTTGCAGGCAACCCTGAGCCCGCAGACGCAGGTCCCGGATGGCAGTGCGCGAAGCTCTGGATCTCGAGTCAATCGACCCACGATCACCACGCGGTTGATCGAATGCATCTGGCTGGCCTCCATTTCGCTTGATGGTCGGCCCCCCACCGCGGGATGACGTTACGGGTCGACGGCGATGGTTCTCGCGGGCGTGCCAGGCCAACGATCGGCGGCTGCGGTTCCGATTGGGTTCTGGGCCGGATGCAGCTAGCCTGAGACGACGATGATGAACGCTGCCGAGCCGATGATCGCGCGGGGCGCCCACTACACGGCGCTGCTCGAGACGATCGAACGCCAAGGACCCGCCAAGCTCCACGCGAGCGAGCGTCAGCTGCTGCTCGAGGCAGCTGACGCGCTGCTGTTCGGGGAGCCCGAGAACCGGAAGCTGCTTCGAAGCGCCGAGGAGCTGATCGAGGGCCTCGAGACCAGCGAGCGCTGGTCGGCGGAGACCTGCGATCAACTGCGCGAACACCTCTACGGCTGCGACGCGACCGAGGCCGGCTGAGCGGCCTCGGGAGGATCGATGAGAGCCTCGAGGCCGAGGACGACGATCCGCCCTTCAGCCCCAGCGCTCTGAATCGCCCTCCGCAGAGGCGCCATCACATCCGGAGCGGCCAGGTAGATCACACCTGCCACCTGACGGGATCGCGCCCAGGCGAGACAGATCGATTTCAGGCGAGCAGTGCCCTTCACGGTCAGCTCGACCTCGACGGCGACCGCAGGAGCGCCGGCCTCGCGGCGGTCCACCAAGAGCAGGTCGGGACGATGGTGAGCCCGCGTTCCAGAGCCAGGAGCGAGGCGACCGATCTCCGCAAGGGGACGTGAGCTTTCCCGTTCCAGGCGCCTGACCGCAGGCTCGCCCAGCACGAGCCAGTCCGGATAGAGGCTCTCCAGCGCGACCGCGGCGGCGCAGCAGAGGATCGCGTGGCGGGCTCCGCCCGCGCTGACCCGGGACGGCTCGATCCCGTTGATCCCGGCCAGCTTGAGGCCACGCTTGGTGACCGTATAGATCGTTGGTTGATCCCGCAGCAGACGCCACGCTGAGGTGAGCCGATGGCGCTCCGCGTCAGCCAAACGACCCCTGGCCGATTGGACTGTCGATCGATCGTGCACGGCCAGGGCCTCGGCCGTCACGACGCCGAGGCCAGCACACCAACGGATCAGCGCCGATTGGCGCTCTGAGAGCTCGCGACGGGCGACCATCAGCGCTCACCTCCCAGCGGGATCACCCGAGCGACGCGGGCGGTGCGCCCGGCTCCGAACGTGACGACCGCGGCCCAGCCGGGCGCGAGGCTCGTCAAGAGCTCGGGGCTCAGCCGCGGTTCCTCGGTCCGGGTGCGGCTTGCCTTGCCGTCGCGGCCCCAGGTCACCTTCCACGCTCCGCGGCTGCCGCTCAGCCGCGACAGCAGCTCGGCGGAGCTCGGCACGACCTGGCGGTGAGCGATCAGGAGCGAGAGATTGCCCATCACCTGCTCGAGGATCCGCTCCCGGCCGGGCAGCCGCAGATCGGCGATCTCCTGCGTTCCCAGCAGCAGCGAGAAACCCGCCGATCGGGCCCTCCCGAACAGTGCCACGACGTGCTCGGCTGCCACCGCGGAGAACTCGTCGATCACGATGACCGCCGGAGCCGGTTCGCCTTGCAGCGCGGCGACGGCACTCTGCAGATCTTGGACGACGGCGGCACCCAGCATCTGGGCCAGGAGCGGACGGCTGTCGGATTCAAGACTGAAGTAGACGACCGCGCCCGAGCGGACAGCGTCGAGCAGGTTGAACGTCGCGCCCGCACCCGGATCCATCCAACGGCCGACATCCGACTCGGCGAGGATCGCTAGGCGGTCGCGGGCGCCACCGAGATCTTGGATCTGGCGCGGCGTCAACGAGTCGAGATATGCGTGGCCCGCGCGCGCCTGCTCCTCCGGCGAATTGCGGAGCAACTGCTCGAGCGCCGCTGGGTCGAGTAGCTCGACGACCCTCGGCAGCGAGGCCTCCTCCTCGCATGCCCTCAGCGCGCGGACAGCATGGCCGAGGTACCTCTGCGCCTGGCGCATGTAGTGCGGCTCGGTGAAATGCTCGCCGGCGAGCAGGCGGTCGGCGATCTCCGTGTCACTGCCGTGGCTGTAGGGGTTGTAGATCGCCGGCCCGGCTGGACTCCACTCGATCATCTCGCGCCCCGCCTCGACGGCGGCGCGGCGCAGTTGCCGGAGCATCCCGCGATCCCCCTTGGGGTCGACGACGACCGCCGCGCTTCCAGCTTCGATCGCACGGACAGCCATGAGGGTCTGCGTGACCGTCTTGCCCGAGCCGGTGGCTCCTACGACGAGAGTGTGCATGCCGGCCCCGGGCCTGGACGGGATCTCCACCCGGCGACCATCATCCTCGCGCCCGAGCAACATGCGCCCTCCGAACTGATGTGACCGCGATGCGCTCGACCCCGCGGCCCGGAGGAGTCTCGCAACCAAGATCCTGAGGGAAGCGGCGGGGGTGCGACGCGCCCGGGCCCCGGCAGCGAGATCCCGTCCCGCTTCGAGTGCTTCGCGGTGTGCTCGCCGGCCGCGCAGGGCCACGAAGGCGAAGATGAGCACCACCCATCGCTCGAGGCCTCCGAGCAGAGGAGCGAACAGGACAGTGACGGCGAGGCCCAGGGCGGCCCAGCTCCAATGCAGACCGCGGCGCCTGATCGCGCCGGTCAGCGCCGTCGCGATCAGCGATGCGAGCAGCAGCTCGATTGCGTGCCCGAGCAGCTGTGAGACGACATGACTCAATGCGCGTGCGGATTCGACCCCGGCGTGCCGGGATTGGCGTTCGTAGAACATCGTTGCTTCCTTTCCTGGAGCCGCCCACGCGGGCGGCTGATGTCGCCCGCGGCGTCCGCCGCGGCTTTGGAGCACGCCTGCGCGCGGCCGTTCAGGCCGGCACGGGCGGGCTCAGGTTCTGCAGTTGGTCTCGCCTGGCGGGCGAGAGCGGCGGGCTCATGCTTAGCCCGGGAAGTCAGTGCTTGCGGATCCTCGCGTCGAGTGAGGCCGCCGGCGCGAGTGAGCTTTGGGCCGGCCAGCCGGCTACCTCAAGCGGTAGCCCACCCCCCATACACCGATCACCCAGTCGCCACCGCGGCGCATCTTCGCGCGCAGCCTGCTCGCATGAGTGTCGATGGTTCTGGTCGAGCCGGCCGACCGATATCCCCAGATCGCACGGAGCAACTCGGCCCGATCGAAGGCGCGATCGGGATCCGTGGCGAGGTGGGCAAGCAGCTCGAACTCCATCCTGCGCAGATCCAGGATCTGCTCATGCAGCGTCGCCGAGCGCCGGCCGAGATCGATCGACAGCGCACCGATCTCGATCTGCTCGGGAGTCGTGACCGCCGGGTCGACTCGACGCAGGACAGCCCGCAACCGCGCCCGCAGCTCCAGGTAGCCGAGTGGCATCGCGACGAAGTCGTCCGCTCCGGCGTCGAGCGCGCGTATCGCCTCCAGCTCGCCGGCGCCGGCGCCGATCACAAGGGCCGGGAGAGACGGGTCCCAGATCGGGTCGGAGCTCTCACAGCCACGGATCTCCTCGAGCAGCTCGAGCGGGCCGCGAGGTCCCTCCGAGCTCCCCAGGACGGCAAGCCGGGGCCGCGTTTCGGAAGCGAGGATCCTGGCGTGACGAGCATTGCCGGCCAGCTCGACGCGATAACCGTCGGCCACCAACTGCTGAGCGAGTGCCTCGCCGAGACGCCGGTCCGCCTCGACGAGGAGGATCGGCGCGACTGTCACGCGAGTTCGACCTCGCGAGGTGCGATCCCCAGGCCCCGCCAGGCGATCAAGCCGAGCACATCACTGTGAACCCAGCGAGTGGGATGCTTCTGACCGCCCTCCGGCAGCAGTCCGATACGCCGTGCCAGCCAGCTCGTCTCGCCGGCCTCGTTGCCCTTGCTGTCGCGCTTGCGCCGGCCGCACCGGATCGCGATCTCGCTCATGCTCATCCGGTCCTTTGCGATCCTCGACACGACGGCTTCTCGCAGCCCGCGGTTGAGGACGATCGGGCTCTCGAGCACCCGGTTGAGCTCTGTCCGCAGCGTCGCCGTGGAGACCGTCTCGTCGTCTCCCCAGCGCTCGAGCGCTGCTCGCGCGATCCCGCAGAAGGGTTGGTAGCTCTCCGTAGCCGCGATCGCCTCCCGCAGGCTGACCACCTCGCCAGACCTCGAATCGAGCCGTACCCACCTGAGCTCCGGGATCGTCATCCGGGAGCCGATGCGGAGGAGACGAAACGGCGTCGACTGCTCCTCGAGGTGGAGCTCCGCCGGCTCCGAGTGGGCCGTCGGCGTGCGCGCCTCGTCCTCCGGTCTCACAGCGCGACATCTGCGCATTGGCGGCTCCGCGTCCAGATAGCTGCGGCAGACGATCCCAACATTGGCGAGAGGCTCGTCCGCGCCGAGATGGGCCAGCAGGCGTTCCTCGCCTCTACCCAGCAGGTCCCGATCGATGACGAGCATGCTCCCGCCGTGACCGGGTCTGGCGATCATCTCGCGCGTCGAATCGTCGCTGTCGCGGTAGCGGCACACGACCTTGCCACCTGGACGAGCAGACGAGTGCCTCCCGTTGACTGGACCGGCGGGTGGGGCTGTGGAAGCTGCCATCGATATCTCCTGTTCGGTGAGACGGTGCGGGCGATCGGCACACGGGCCTTCGCGTCGCTCATACGACGAGACGGCTGCAAGTGGTGCGCTGAAACGCGGCGGAGGCTCGGACGCGGGGTCCTGGTGCGCCGGCATGGGGACGGCTCGGTGAACTAGACGGGGAGTGAAGGCTTGGGGGGGGGTCACAAGCGTTCCAGGCTCTGCGGGCGTCCTGCGGGATTCACTTCGACGTCGCCCTCGTGGGTGTGCCGTCATCCCGGTGAAAGCCGGCGGAGCCCCTGCCTTGGCGCCGCCGGCAGGGCTGACTCGTAGCGTTGGGCTCGATCGGGAAAGCCGGCGGACTGCACGTCCTGACGCCGCGGGCTCGGGGGCAACGACACAATCCGAAGGGGCAACTGCAGCTCGCATCGGGGCGACTGCACAGGCGCTTTCGCGCCAAGCTAACTCGCCGGTCTTTACCGGGCCAAGGGCAGACCGGTGAGGTGTGCCGACGCCTCGGCCGCTGAGGGATCGCCCGATGCCAACGCGATTCTCACCTCGGGAGTCAGCCGACCGGTTCCCCACGCGCAGAGGTTGCCCTCGTGGATGTCTCGCTCGGAGAGAAAAACGATGCGCTCCCTCCCCAGGTACTCCCAGGACTGCGGGTAGTCGCCTGCGTAGGCCCGGCAGGCACACAGGACCGCATCGGCCCGCCTGGCGCAGATACGCGCCCGCTCCCGGTCCCGGCAGACGAACACAGCGAGGACATTCGCGGCCTCCTGGCCGCCATATCGCCGGGTCTGAGCCGACCAGCCGGTGAGGAAGTGGTCGTAGCGCTCGAGCTTGTTGATCCAAGCGGGGGATTTGTGGCGATCGTCCAACTCGACGAGGACATCCAGCGGCGTGCCTGTGACGGCGTCGGAGCAGGTCACAGTCGCGTCGGGGCGCAGCGTCTCGAAGCGGTCTGCGTCGAGGCGCTCGCCAGAGGATCCCGTCCTCAGGAAGTCGTGCGCCGTCCGGCCGTCCGGGAGCCGAAGGTCCTCCGGCCTGAAGCCGGGTCCGCCCGCCCTCTTGGCGCGTGGCGGAACCAGAACGGATTCCTCGGCACCACGCAGAGCACTCGTGCGGACCAGTCCGGCCAGCGCCAGCGCCCATCCAGCGGCATGCACCTGGCGTCGGGCCTGGCGCGAGCCGCCGGCCTCATCGAACGGTGTGGGCGGGCCGATCGATGCCGCTTCACCTTCGTCGAACTGGGCCTCCAGATAGGCGATCCCCGCTACGGACAGCGCGTAGCACATGGGCACGCCTCCACCGTCGGGCTTGTGGAACTGGAAGCGCTCGACCAGGCCGGCGTCGGCAAGCCGCTTCAGGCGCCGTTGGGTGCTCGTCACGGCTCGATTTGAAGCGAGTCTGCGGTGAAGCTGAGTCGTCAGGAGATAGCCGAAGACTCCGATCAGACGCAGGGCCTCGGCGTCGCCGGAATCGAACTCGAGCTCGTGGCTGGGCGCCGCCCGCGGCGCGCGTCTGGCACGTTGCGCCCGATCGAGGTCGAGCAGCTCGCGATAGCTTTCGGCCAGCCGAGCCGGCAGGCTTGGAGCCCCGACGTCGTCTGAGCTCACGCTGCTTGATTGCGGCGGACCAGCATGAGGGGCCGCCTCCGCGCCGGCGTACACCGGGCCCTCCGGCGGCGCCGCCGGAGCTTCGACTGATTCCGTACGAGCCACGTCCTTCGCGCTCTCACCCCAATGGGGTTGGCGCAGATCGGTCATGCGCTGTGCGCCTCGCTCCGCCTGCGCGACCGCATGTCGCTCCACGCGGTCCCGATCGATCCGCAGCGGAAGCGTCTCGGCGACGAACGCCGATTGGCGCCCTCGAGGTGTGGTCCAGCTGACGATCGCGTGATGACGAGGCAGCCGCAGCCGCACGTCCGGATGACCGAGGTCGCCGAGACGGGGGATCCCCGGCCGCACCGTGTCGGAGAACTCCGCCATCGTCAGGCCGGCCGCGGAGCGCGCGTCTCGTGCCGAGGCAGTCGCGAAGTAGACGCGGTGCGCGAACAGCGCGTCGAGCTGCTCGCGCACCTCCCTGTCGACCCACTGCGCGTCTGTCTGCCAGCAGGCAACCGTCTCCAGACCAGCCGAGCGCTTCAAGGCCATCGTCTCGGCGAAGCCCCGGTTGAGAACGAGTGGCGCCTCGTCGATCTTCAGGGCCACCGCCGTGCGTTCGCCGACCGGCACCAGATCCTGCTGACGAGCGAGCGCGGCATCGAGCATGCCGATCAGCAGTTGCATCACGACAGACGTGTTGCCGGCTCCCATCACGCCGAGCGCACCCTTGACGATCAGCACCTCCCCGCCGGCGATCACCCGATCGAAGTCGATCGGCAGTGAATCGTTGAGCAGGATCCGCTTGATCGACGGGGAGTTCAGCAGCCTTGCCAACTTGTTGACCGGGGCGTCAAGCTTTGCCGTAGTCGTGGATCTCGCGTCGGCGAGCTGGGCCGCCAACTCGGACGTGAAGAACGTGCTGATCTCCTTCAGCTCCGGGAGAGCCCGTACTCGGGCCCCGATCGCACGGCGATAGGCATAGCCCTCCTCGCCAACCGAAAGCAGACGAGCCGCGTCCCAGAGTGTGCAGCCCGGGTCGCTCGAGAGAACGGCGATGATCGCGTTGCGCAGATACCGGTCGGAGCTGGCGCGGATATCGGCGTCGGTGAAGAGATTCTTCAGTGCCCCGACGACGTAATCGGCGATGACATCCGCAGGCGCATCGACGGCGAGCGGATTGAAGCCACAAGTCGGGTCCGCGAAATCCAGCAGTGTGCAGATCCGCCCGTCAGGTACCGCGCTGAGCGCCGCCTCGGCGGCATCGCCCTTGGGGTCCAGGACGATCACCGCACAACGCTCACGGCAGAGGTCCTCGGCGACGCTGGCGACCAGATAGCTCGACTTGCCCTGCTCGACTGTCCCCGGAACCGCCGTGTTCTGTCTCCTCAACTCGGGATGGATCGAGATCGGACCGACGGCGTCTCGAAGGGTCCCGGGCGTACCGGCGGGCCTGTAGATCCCGGGCGGCGCAGGGGCCAGTGGGAGCGGGTCTCGCACGAAGGGCACCGTCGAGTAGTCGACGCTCGGTAGCTGCCAGAGCTCCGCGAGCTCCAGCGGTGCCATCACACCGCGAGACGTCGACGGAACCGGATTGCCCTCGCCACGAACGATCCGGCGGCCGTAGAGGCCGAGGAGGCCGTGCCTGACTGTCGTGCCGCGCTCCACCAAACGGTTCTCGCCCCGCTCCGTCCGCAGCGCCGCGGCGACCCGCTCACAGGCGGTACGTGTCGGAGCGACGACGCGGATGTCGGCGAAGAACAGTGAGCGGTGCTGGATCTCCAGGCCGCCACGCAACTCGGCGTCATCGACCAGCGAGCGGTCGCGCGGGACGACGTGCTCCCGGCGCTCCCGCGAGAGGCGGGACTCGTGGGCTTTGTAGGCGCCTCTAGCTACCCGTTCCAGCACGGCGGGCGCGGGCGTCAGCGCAATCTGGGTGAAGCACGGCTGCTTTCCCGCGGCCATGGCTGTCAGCAGACGGTTCATCGCCGGCTGTGGCTCGCGCTCGAAGCGCGCTCCGGCGACGGTCGCGGTCCTCCACAGGAAGGCACGATGCTTCTTCAGGCGCAGCAGCGCCGGAGCCGCTCCGACCCGGTGCGGCGCGGGCCCAAGCCGAAGGTTCGGGTAGGCCGTCCGCAGGGCCGACTCGACACGCGAGACCAACCTCCTGGGACATGTGACCGCCAGCCAAGCTTCGGCGGCGCCGTCGGTTGCAGATGGCGCGTAGTGTGCCTCGACGGAGACCGATGGCTGTCCGGTGATCAGCCACCGCCACCATCGGACGGAGACGCCCGCGTGTAGCGCCGCGAACAGCCGGGCGACGGATAGCGACTCGGCGCTGTCGGCCCGGTAGGCGAGCACCCGCAACCGCACGTAGTCGCGTCGCGCCCTTGCCCGTGCCCGCAGAGTCACCGACATGAGCGTCGCGGCGAGCCAAGCCAACCCCGACAGCGCCGCCAACTCGCCGCTCCAGCCTGGAAGCACGCGGGCCGCGGCGCCGATCAGCACAAGCGGCGCCCCGGCGAGCCGCGCGATGCTCAGGTGCTCGCCGGCTCCGTTGCCTCGGAGATCGCGACCGAGAGCCCCGTCCAGGAGCGCGAGGAGCAGCGACGTGGCTGCCAACCCCGAGACCACGGCGAGCATTCGCCAGAGCAGGAAGCGGAGCACCTCTCCCCCACTCCGACGACGACCGGCTGCCGTGACGGCCGCGCTCTGCTGAAGCAGAGGATCAACCGGCGGACAGCCGCCTGCTCACCGGCGCTCGGGCCGGCAAGCCCGCAGCGAAGCTCAGCGTGGGCGTGTGGCGCGCTCGACGGAAGCTCCGCGAGCGGTCAGATGCCAAGCGTTGGCCGCACCCTTCTCCTGGCCGTCGCCCTTGTTCTCGACCAGCTCCAGCCGAGCGAGACGGTTGAGCAGCTTCGATATCTGGCCTTGATCGACGATGCCGGAACGCTCAGCGATCTCGCGGTTGCTGGCTCCTGGGCATTCGGCGATCACCATCAGGACCCTCACTGTCCTGTAGGTGAGACGCATCTTCAGGCCGTCGAGGGGATCGCCCGCACGGCTTCTGGGTCGCGAGCGGGGCTCGCGGGGAGGCCTCGGCTCGGAACGTCCCACTTCACGCCCCGCCACCCTCGTGCCAAGGTAGGGAAGGACGATCATGCTCATCAGGGGTCCAAGCAGATCGTGGAGCGGTTCGCGTCCTTTCTCGAGGACCCGCGCGTGCAGCACTCCGAACACGGCGCCGACGATGCCTTCGGCAGTCACGTCGGGCGGGGTCATGTTCGAGCCGGGGGCATTGCGCCCCTCGTCAACGATCGCGGCAAGACGTTCCATAACTCGCGCCCGGCGCTCCAGCACGCGCTCGCCGGCTGCCAGCGACTCGACGACGCACAGCTTCGTCAGGGCAGGCTCGTCGTCCATCAGGGCCAGCAGGCGCGACAGGCCCGCGCGAACCCCATCCCGCCAGTTGTCCTTGGAGTGGTAGGCCTCGGCGACCAGCTCGCCACCCTGCTCGAGGGCCTGTTCGAAGGCCGCCAGGAAGCAGTCCTCGCGATCGGTGAACACGTCGTAGAAGGTCTTGCGAGACACGCGTGCACGCCCGATCACCTGGGCCACGGTCATACCCGCGTAACCGACGTCCTCGACGGCATCGACAGCTGCGGCGAGCATCCTGCCTCGTTGGATCTCTGTCACCTGTCCCCTCGGTAGGGCGCTGGGGCCGGGACGTAGGGGGCTGGACGCCGGTCGTGCTCTGTAGGTCACTGACATTTATCCCGCCTATCGTCCGTTTGCCGATGCCGGATGGGAGCTGGCCGGCGGCGCGAACCCACCGCACCTGGGCCCATGCTCCACCCTCCGCCCGTTCGTGAGCGACACGTAAGACTCATCTCAATTGATCCCTAAGTCGAGCGGTGTCTCTGACTTGGCTCTCTGGGTGAGCGATGAGGAGGGCCGCCTTGGCGGCCGTGGTCTGCGGGCACACCTCGACCGGCCTACCCCTTGTGCGTCCTGGACGCACATTCCCGGACGAAATGGCAGCTGACGTCGTCTCCAGCCTCCCGGCTTCGCTCATCCTCCACATCACCGGAAATATCATACATCGGAATGGGTCGATGCAATGACATGGGTGTCATCGCCCGTACATACGGCGGGGAATAGTGCGCTGCGAGGCTGGGGACGACGGTCTCGGCCAAGCTCATTGCACCGGCGTCGTGCTTGACAGAGGCAAGAGCGTAGGTGTTGACGGTCTGCCCGGCCAGCGAGCCGGTGCAGTTCTCAGGAGAGATGAGGATGAAGCTGAACCGCTTCTCCCGCCACGCCCACTGCCGAATCCCTCAGGACAGGCTGCGAGGATGAGCCCATGCGCATCCTCGCAACAGCCTCGCTCACGGTGGCAATGGTCGCAGCGAGCGCCTGCGGCACCACCACCGAGGCTCAGCAGACTGCATCGAAGTCGAACGTCGCCGCCGGGCGCCTGCGGCTCGTTCGCCTCGGCAACTTTCAGCAGCCACTGACGGTCACAGGCTCACCCGGCGCCCGCAGTCGCGTGTTCGTCGTCCAGAAGGCCGGCCAGATCGAGCTGATCCTGGACGGGCACAAACAGTCGCGCCCGTTCCTCGACCTGAGCGGATCGGTCAACTCCTCCGGCGGCGAGCAAGGCCTGCTCGGTCTGGCGTTCCCGAGCGATTACGCCAAGACCGGGCTCTTCTACGTCGACTACACGACTTCCAACAACGACCTACGGATCGCCCAGTTCCACCGCTCCGCCGCGAGCCCGAACGTGGCCGATCCGGCGAGCGGGCGAACGGTGTTGACAATCGACCACCACACCTACAACAACCACAACGGCGGCCAACTCGCGTTCGGCCCCGACGGCTTCCTGTACATAGGTGTAGGCGACGGTGGCAGCGAGGGCGACCCGGAAGGCAACGGCCAGAACACGAACACGCTGCTCGGAAAGATCTTGCGGATCGACCCCTCACCGGGTGGGGGCTACACGATCCCCTCCTCCAACCCGTTCGCCGGCAGGAGCGGCCATCGTGGCGAGATCTGGGCATACGGCCTGCGCAACCCGTGGCGCTTCTCCTTTGACCGCAAGACCGGAGACCTGATCGTCGGCGACGTCGGTCAGGACCTCTACGAGGAGATCGACTTCCAGGCGAAGGGCACGGGTGCGGGCGCCAACTACGGCTGGAGCGTGTTCGAGGCCAAACGCCGCAACAAGCCCGGCAGCGCTCCTCACGCCGTCTATCCAAGCGTTGTCGCGCCTCACAGCAGCGGCTACTGCGCGATCATCGGCGGATTCGTGGTCAGAGACCACTCCGTCCCGAGCCTCTACGGCCACTACCTGTTCGGCGACAACTGCCGCCCGCAGATCGAGGCCGTCAAGATCAGCCGCAACGGCGCTCGCGGGCTGCACGCGACGGGGCTGCAGGTCACCTCGACGTCCTCGTTTGGCGAAGACGCGGCCGGGCACATCTACATCTCCTCGCTCGCCGGTCCCGTTTACCGGATCGCGCAGGGCTAAGTACCGCTACCGGGATTCGAACCCGGGTTTCCGCCATGAGAGGGCTACGGAGAGAGTCCACCCGAGGCACCCCTTCGACGCCCTCTGCACCCCGTTCTGCCCTGCAAAACCGGACTTTCCACGACAGGCCAATTACCCGCCGTCGCCCTCCGCGACCCGCCGTTTACCGTGGTGCCGGGGTCCGTACGGGGTCCGCGCTACTCGTCGATGCCTCGAATGTACTCGTAGCCGTCACGGTAGTAGTTGAGCTGCTTGAGCCCGAGGAGGCTGATGTACCTAGTGGCGACCTCCGCCGCAGGGTCAATCACGGTAAAGGTCGGCGAATGCGCTTTCTCCCCGGCTCGACGCAGAAGGTTCGCGCTCTCGAAGTCCAACGCGGGACACGAATAGCCGAAGACGACGACCTCGTCTGCCTCGATCAAGCGCTTCTCCGCCAGCTCCCATACGGGGCCGAGAACAGCCGGTAGAACTGACGACTTGTGCGTGACGGGCGGGACGACGACGGGCAGCGTGTATTTCGTTTTCTTGCTAGTCAGCTTCATGTCCGGCGCAATGGTCCGTCGCTGAGTGACCGACAGCTTCCGCTTCTGATTGAGCATCGCGCTACGGGTTGGTGTTTTGGAGTTGTGTGTTGAATACCAGTTCAGCGACCCGTGCAGCTTGAGGACCTGTAGGCAATCGGCGTTGCCAACAGTGTGCTTGAAGCAATCGTCGTCATCCCCGCCGGAAGGACTCGTGATCGCATCCCAAGTGGCTTCCGGGATCGCGTATAGGCCGGGGAAGGAAAACAATCGATCCGCCACCTTCTCCCAGCGCTTTGTCTCGCTCAGGCGCTCCAGGGTCTTCTCTACCTGGACATCTTGGTTGAACGTGACGATCGTGATGTCAGCAGGATCGATCCCGTGCGTCAGGAAGAAGACGATTATCCTGTAGAGAAGCCGCTTGTGGTTGGCGTGGAGGTTGTTCGTCGTGTCGGCCAGCCGCTCCGTGAACAGCTGTAGGAGCGCCCGGAACGCATCGAGGGCCTGCTGTTCGAGCGACGAGTTGAAGAGGTCTGGATAGAGGCCCGCCATGATGCGCTCCATCGAGTCGTACTCGCCCGTGCATATGTCGATCCCGTACGTCTGGTCGTAGTAGCGGCGAACCGTGGCAAGCCGTTTGTCCTTCGAATTGACTCCGGACGCCACAGAGAAAAATCGAGCGTCGAGCGGGGGACGGGCGCGCTGAGACCTAGCCATTACGTCAGCGACGCTTGCACCAGCCCCAAGTAGGAACACAACCTTTTTGCTCACGACCGGGCAATGATGCCCGGTCTAGTGGACGACTATGTGGAACTGGATCGGAGGTCGTGTCGCGTGACCGGTGGTCGTCGCTCGTAGGCGCGCATCCAGGCGGTACGGGTGGAGTGGAGGGCGACCGCCCATTCCTCGCGCTCGGCTTCTAGGGCTCTGCGCTTGCCGTGGCGACGGTTGCGCTCCTCTGGGCCGCAGCGCGCGATGCGGTCGAGCGACAGGCGCGGGTCTATGTCCTCCGCGCGTGGGAACACCGACAGCGCTGCCTCGTAGGCGGGGTCCTTGGCCTCGAACCACGACAGCCCGGCCCGGCGGAACAGGGCTAGACCTTCGCGGAATATCTCGAGCGGGTCAAGCATGGCTAGGCGTACTCGTGGGCGGGCGGAGAGGCGGGGACATCGACCCGCCAGAGCGGTGTTTGAGCCGGGGAAAGGAAAGAAGAAACCCCGACCGCTCTGTTCGACCTCCGCCCGCCCACGGCTACACCCCGAACCAGCGGCAGTCGTTCGCCGCGTACAGCGCGTCTACCGCTTGCTTGGCCGGCAACTCGAAGATGTCATCGAGGTTGCCGCCGGGAGGGATGGCTCCCAACAGCCGTTCGAGCGCGTCCCACTCCTCGTCGCGTAGGTCGCGCTCGGCGTCCACGCAGCTCCTAGCCAGCATCAAGACCTCTGCGTTGGCGCTACCGACGAAGGCCTGCGTGACGAGCCCGAAGTACGGCTGCGGCTCCGGGTACATACCTGCGTCGAAGTCGTCCATGACCTCAAGCACCCTGATGGCGGCTCCGAGCCTGTGCTGGCGCATGTGATCGCTCATCGCGGCACCGGGTCCAGGCCGTCCGCGAACGCGCGCAGCACGTCCTCTGCCGCCCAACCGTCTGCGACGGCCTGCTTGGCGAGCGCTCCGACCAGCTCCCATGTCTGGCGGCCGTCGATAGTGCGTGGCCGACTTGACCCCTCAAGCGTCTGCGGCTTATCCAACGGCCATTCGCAGGGATGCGCGAGCTGGCCGAACGTCACGTAGTCGTCCTGGTCCGCTACCTCCCAGACGTGCTCGGCTAGCTCGGGGATGCTGAGGGCGTCCGTCGTCGCCATCAGCTCGTCCCGTTATTCGCGCTCGGACGTAGCTCCTCGACCAACAGTTCTGTGCCTTTGCTCAGTTCGACGGCTTTGCCAGCAACAGCCGCGAACAGCGTGACCGTCACGAGCTGAGAGCCAGCCGCAGGCACCGCCACGAAACTACCGTCAACAAGAGCCGCGCCGATCGCCAACGTGGTCTGTGTAAACAGCCTGACGGTAAACGTCGTCGTCGTCGCCCCTGCGATCGTAATGACCGCCTTAGACGGCGCTTCGAGATTCAGATATGTACCCGAGAGCGTCAGACGCAACGGGACGCCGCTCGCCTCTATCCGCGTCGTCAGTTCGGGTACCACGACGCCGGTGGCGCTCGACGTTTCCAGACCCGCAGCAAGCACGCGCTGCGACAATGCGCCGCGCGCCCAAGGACGCCGGTCCCGTTGCGCCGCGATGGAGAACACGCCTGCCGTGTTGAGGATCACGACGTCGCGGATACGCACCTTGCCCGCAACCGCCGCCGCCGGGTTGGTCAACGCCAAGGCTTCTGACGCCTGTTCTACGCCGGAGACGAGGCTGACCGTTGGCGCCGCGCCCCATTTGCTCGGGGTGAGCTGCACCCCGACGCTCATGAACTTGGTTGATACCGGCAGCGCTGGCGGTTTGAGCGCCGACAGTTTTGCTGGAGCTGCAACGGACCGCATCAGCGAACCAGCCAGTACCGGGTCAGGCAGCCACGCGGTGCCGCCCGTGTTGGCGACCGATCCGAGTTCGCCCGTGCCTCCGACGATGTTCGCGGTCATTTCCCAGTCGGTGCTGATGAGCACACCGGCTTGGAACAGGTCGCGCTGACCCAGCTCGATCGCGGCAATTCTTTCCGCGATGGCTCGCCCATACGCTTCCATGTCCGGGACGTCTGTGTTCAGCGGGAATGGCAGGCCGTAGCGGCTCTCTGCTCCTGAGATAGCCATGACTCAGTACCCCTGTTTGCCGGGTTTGGCGGGGTTCTTGATTTCGACCGGGCCGCTCGGTGTCTGGATCTTGATTGGCATGTCAGCCTCCGTGCACGAACGTGGGACGCCGACCTGCACGCGCGTTGGCTACGTTCTCGCGCTCGGCATCGGTGAGTAGGGACAGCCCGTCGTCCTCGGCGGCGACGACCACAGCGTCGTCACGCAGCCCGAGCTTCGCCAGGAATTGGCGGCAGCCGCCGGGGTCGGCGTCGTATGCCTGCGCGTAGTGCGCTCGCATACCCGAGTTGATGACACCGGAAGCGACAGCGCGGTCAAGCAGGTCCTCACGCGCGAGGAACGAGTTGGCGCGAGCCTCGACGCTGGCGGTCGTTGCGGCTTTGGCTTTCGCTTTGGCCGCTGCGGTCGCCCCGGCGGAACCAGGCGCATAGTTGCCCTGAGCGCGTGCGGCGCGAGCCTGTGAGCGGCCAGCCATGCGGTCTGCGGGCGGACCCGAGAACCGCGCCACTGGCTCGCCGCTGATTACACGTCCCATCTAGATCACCCCCGCTTCGCCAGCCATCTCGAAGCGCAGCCGGTCTCGCGCGGCCTCGGACATGCGGTCGTTGGTGCCCTCGATGGCCTGCTCCTGCTCGCGGTTGTACCTGCGGCCGACGTCCGCTTCGTCGTGCTCGCGCTCGGGGTCGCTGATCCTCGCGAACGGGGAGCCGCCGTAGATGGCACGCTCCATGATCTGCTGCTTCCAGTCGGCCAGCTCCGCCGGGTCGGTAGGCACCGCATCGGGCATCTCGTCGTATGGGAAGTGCGCCGCAGGCATCTCTGCCCCATCGACGGCGGTCCTCCGCAGCCACTCGCGCAGCTTGCCGCCGCCTTCTGCCCGCGTCCGCAACTCGCGCGCACGTGCTTCAGCCTCAGCGAGTTCGGCCCGCAACGGGGCGTTCTCGTCATCGAGCGCCGCGATCCACTCGTCGTGCTTCTCCACAACCGTGCCGACAGCCTTATTGATGAGGTCGATCAGCCCCTGCCCCGCCCACCCCTGCCGCTGCCGAGCGGCTGCAAGGCTCTCCCGCAATGCCTCGATGCCCTGGTCGCCCGCCTCGGCGGGGTCTGTACCGTTGAGATAGGCGCTCTTGCGGGCCTGCTCAAGGCGCTTCTCCGATGCCTCGATCTCCTGGGTGAGGCGCCAGACCTCCGCGAACTCAGCCGAGTGCTGCGCAGCGATGCGCTCGTACTCAGCTCGAAGCTCGTCTAGCTCGGGAATGCCCGAGTCGGGCGGCAGCCACCCGATCTTCAGCGTCGCAGGGGCATTGCCCGAGTCGACGGGTGTGAATGCTACGGCGGTGCTAGTCACAGTCGTTTCTCCCTTTGAGTGGTTGATGCCATGAAGGGAGGTATACGCCAAGTTCGGATGCATATTCATCGACTTTGGTGTAACTGTGTAAGACCGAATGTTGACTACCCATAAACGCCAGTACGCTTCGGATATGGCACACACACCCGAGATGCGCGACCAGAACGCCCTGTGCAACGCAAAAAAGAAGAACGGTGAACGCTGCCGCGCTTTTGCCGGCCAAGGCACAAACCACCCTGGTATCGGCACCTGTTCATTTCACTTTGGTAATTCCCCCAATGCGAACAAGGCAGCCATCAAGCGTGAGGTGACCCAGCGCATGGTGCAGGAGGCCACGCTTGGAGAGCCCATCGAGGTAGACGCGAAAACGGCCCTGCTCTCCGAGCTGTACGCCTCTACCGGACACGTCGCGTGGCTCAAACAGCAGCTAGCCGACCTCAGCAAGGACGAGCTGGCGACGCCCTACGGCCAGGCAGTAGTGCAGCTCTATAACGCCGAGCGTTCGCGCAAGGCCCACGTCGCAGAGCTGTGCATCAAAGGTGGCCTGGATGAAGCCGCCATCCATGTGCTCGAATCGCAGCTCACGCTCCTAGGTACGGCGCTCGCTAAGGCTTGCGACACGGCCGGGCTGAGCGAGCCCATGCGTAGGCGGCTCGGCGCTGCCTTGCGGGAAGAGCTGGGCACGCTCGAAGCCGCGCCCCGCGCCCTAACTGCCTAATCCGAACCCCAAGCGGGGCGGGGCCAAATGGGCGTTTTGGGCCCCCAGAACAACGCCCAACCACGCCCTAGGCTACCCTTCTGTTATTGGCTGAATACAGCTGAGCGGGAACGCGGCGCGACCCCGGAACCACAAGACGCCGCATAGATTCGCACTCCTACCGAGCACCGGCGTGGACCGAATCACCGCGAAGCAGCGCCTACGAATACGAACCTATCTGATTCGCCGCGATTCCGGGCCGCGGATTTACTCAAAGGAGTAAGTGTTCGTATGCGTACCCGTATCGTTGAGCAAGAGGTGATAGACGACAAGGAGACTTACCTCACACCCGAGGAAGTCTGCGAGCGTCTGAACGTGAGTGACCGTTGGCTGCGTCGCGCCAACGAAAAGGGAATCCTCCCTCGCGTCAAGATGGGGCTGCTGAATCGCTACCCGGAGTCGGGCATCGAGGCGTACATAGAGGCAAACCGCGTTCCGGCAAGGCAGTCGTGACGTCATGCGCGTCAGCACTGCGGGGAGGACGAGGCACCGAACCAAGGTCGCTCGCCCTCCCCACACAACATCTGGCCCTCGGAACAGAGAGGCCACCCCGAAGCCTAACGGTACCTATGAGGGTACCTGCCCAAATTGCGAGCAACCGGGCAAGCTGGTCATCAGGCCGAGGCGGGACGTACCGGGTCGTTTGTCAGTTCACTGCCGTTCGGCTGAGTGTGACCCGCCCGGCGGGCCGTGGATCAAGGAAGTCGCAGAGGAGGTCGGCGCACCCGGCGCGTGGGCTGTCCTAGAGGACCCACTTCACTGGCTCGCGGACTATCTCGAGACCGAACGAAGCGAGGGCGAACCTGAGCGGCTCCCCTCGGCGGCGGGGGTAGCTCGCTGCGTTGATCTTCTGTTTGAGACGCCGGACGCGCTGGCCTATATGACCGACGAGCGCGGCCTGACCGAGGACGCACTCCGCGAACGGCAGATCGGTTGGAACGGACGTGGAGCGTTTACGTTCCCCATCCCCGACGCGGACGGCCGTCTCGTCAACTGGGTTACACGGCCGTACCCGAGCAACGATGACCGCAAGTACCGGGTGCTTGGTGGGCGCTATGCCACGGACGGTGCCGTAGAGCTGTACCCGCGTCCGCTACCGGATCGCGGCTGGCTACTGGTCGAGGGGCTACTTGACGCGGCTCTCGGCCGGCAGCACGGCCTACCGGCGGTCACGAGCACGCATGGCGTGACCAGCTTCCCGCCGCAATGTCTACCGCTCGTCAGCGGCCGCAAGGTCTACGTCGCGTACGACGTCGGTGCTGAGGGCGTGCAGCGTGAACGTGTGACCGAACTCCGAGCCGCCGGAGCGGATGCTCGCGGGGTTGATCTGTCCGTTCTCGGCCTGAGTCACGGCGGCGACCTGACGGATTACTTGCTCTGCGGCGGCAGCACCGACGAGCTGCGGTGGTTCCTGAAGACCGAGTGTCGGAGGGCAGCATGAGAGCCCGCAACGAGTACCTGATCGCGCAGGTCATACCAGCGCCGCCGGGGTGGTGTGCCGTGTTCGCTGAGAACTGCTCTGACGAAGCGAGCGGCGTGCAGGACTGGATCGAAATACGCAAGCGGCCGTTGGTCGCGCTAGCCCTGGTGAAGGAGATCGTCGTTGAGGGCTTCAAAACCCCCAGCGACGACGAGCTCGCTGAAGGCGACATGCAGGTGCATGGGCTCGTTTGTCAATACGGCGGATGGTTCGCGCTGCCGCAGGAAGCCGAAGGCGACTTCTTGGGGTATGCCGAGCCGAGGCAAATGCTGGAGAGGTTCCTCTCGGAGGTCGACAATCCCAAAGACCTGCCGATAGCCATCAGCTCTCCAGCCGACGATCTGCAGCAAGAACGCCGCTGGGCAGAGACCCGTCGAGCCGAACACAACGTGATTCCGTCTCCACGGGCGCAGGTAGGTGAGGCGGATGGCTGAGAAGATCAAGTTCGACGTCTCGGGCGTGCAGAAGAAGCCGTTCCCGATGCACGACCCGAGTATCGGGGGCATGCGCCCTGCGACGGCCAAGCGCACTCGCAAGCCAGTAGAGCTGCCACCAGAGCAGGAGCCGTATCGGCTGTACACGGTCGATGAGCTGGGGCAGTGGGAGCCGGTGACGTGGCTGATCGAGAAGCACCTAGCCGTGGGCGAGCTAAGCGTGCTCTACGGCAAGGGCGGCACCTACAAGTCGTTCCTGGCGCTGGATTGGGCGTGCCGTCTCGCCAACGACGGCCACACCATCGTCTACATCGTGGCCGAGGGCGCGAGCGGGATGCGCGCCCGCATCGAAGCTTGGAAACAGGCCAACGGCGTCGGCGATCTGCCGGGGTTGTTCCTGATGCCGAGCAACGTCGCCCTGCATGGAGAGAAGTACGTGGTCGCGTGGATCGAGGCGATGCGGACGCAGCTAGGCAAGGTGACGCCCAGCCTGGTGATCGTGGACACGCTGGCGCGCAACTTCGTAGGCGGGAACGAGAAGGACCCGCAGGACATGGGGCAGTTCGTGGATGGCTGCGAGCGCATACGTATCGAACTCGAAACGGCGGTGCTCGTCCTCCACCACACGACTAAGGACGGCGACACCGAGCGCGGTACTGAGTCGCTGCGCAACGCCTCATTCGCCATGTTCAAGCTCACCGACACCGGCGGCAGCGGCCGAGGGGTGAAGGTGACATGCGACCGGATGAAGGATGCGGAGCAGCCCGAGCCCACCACTCTGCACCCGCAGCTGGTGTCGCTGTCCGATCTAGGCGAGGGCGTTAGCAGTCTTGTTGTGGGCTGGTCCAGCTTCCCTCCTAGCTCGCCTCCTACCGCCAAAAACAGCAACGAGGCGAGCTACGAAGCGAGCGCGGTGCAACGCAAGCACCTACACGCCCTGAAGGAGGGAAGCAAGGAGGGAAGCCCGGGCATCAGTCCGGCCTCGGCGGCAAAGGCCCTACACGTCACCCGCAACAATCTCTCGCGCACCGTAAAGCCCCTGGTAGAGCTGGGTTTTGTAGAGGTAACAGGCGTCACCACCAGCCGCCTCTACAGCGTGACGGCGAGGGGTCTGGAGGCGCTGCGATGAGCTGCGTTTGCAGCTTCCCTCGTAGGTGCTCAGCTTCCCTCGTACGAGGTGAGACATTGCAGCTTCCCTCCTGCCCCGGGGTACGTAGTACCCGGGCGGGGAGCTGGTCTGCGCCTGGAAGCGAGCTAAACGCCAGCGGCAGCAAGCCAAATATGCCCGCCGCCGCAGTGGGTGCGCTCTGCGTACACGACTGTTGCGAAGAGTCACGGCTACACGAAGAGTCATCGCGCACTCACGCCACTCGCCCGGCGGCACATTCGCGCAGCCTGCACCGCCTAGGTAAGGCGGCAACTTTTCACCGAAAGTCGCTGCCGTTACTGCGTCGCCGCGAAAGTTTCACCTTTTGGACCCTCGCGCCGACCCTAGCGAGCTATATTTCGAGGGTTGTAGACGATTGTCTGCACCCCTACGAATAGGAGAAGGAAAATGCCAAGCATCAAGGAGTACCGAGTCACACCACTCAAGTTCGACGCGAAGCTCGTAGAGCAGGTCATCCGCCGCCGGGCCGATGGCGAGAGCCTTGGGACGATCGCCAAGGCACTCAAGACGACGCCGGGCAAGGTCGCGATGGCCGAGCTGGTTGGCGCGACGCCTAGGCAGGCCATAGACGACCCGGCCAAGCTCGCGAGGGCGGTCGCCAAGGACCGCAAGGCCGGAGCGTCCTGGGGGCTGCTCGCGGCCCGCTACGGCGTGACGGAGGGCACCTGCCGCGCCGCCTTCACTGCCGCTACAGGCCAGCCCGCCGACACGCTTGACTTCCGCAAGAAGGCGGAGGTGGCCTGATGCCGGGCCACGTGAGAGCGCGAGGCAAGCGCGCAGACGGCACAACGAAGTGGCAGGCGCGCTACACCGACCCAACCGACCAGCTCCGGCGGATCGAGAAGACGTTCCGCACCAAGAACGAAGCGCAGGACTGGCTCACGCAACAGCAGGCCAGCGTGCTACGCGGCGAGCACCAAGACCCGCGACGCGCTGACCGGCCGTTCGCGGACGCGGTAGCGGCGTGGCGCGAGACGCGCCTCCCCACGCTGGCGCCCAAGACACGCGACCGCTATGAGGACGTGCTGCGGCTGCACCTTGAACCGGAGTTCGGCAGGGTGCCGCTGACGGCGCTGACGCGTGAAGTCGTGAAGCGGTACTTCGCGCGGCTACAGCGCGAGGGCAGGACTAGTGGCCGTGAGCATCCCGGGGATCCTCTGAGCGCGGGCAGCATCCGCAAGATTCAGACAGTGCTGTCGTCGGTGCTGAGCGAGGCGGTCGAGATGGGCATGATCCGCGTCAACCCAGCCATGAGGATGAGGCTGCCTGCGCCTGCGAAAGGCGACATGACGATCCTCACGGCTGCGGAGGTTAGGTGTCTGGCCGACGCCGTAGACCAGCACTACCGCGTGGCAATCTTGCTGGCGGCTAACACCGGCATGCGTGCCGGCGAGTTGTGGGCGCTCAGGCGGAGAGACGTTGATCTGCTGCGCGGCGTGATCCACCTGCGCCAGTCAGTCAAGCGTGACACCGCTGCGGAGGACGCCCCCAAGAAGACGGTTGATGCCTACGGCCGTGAGGTCGGCCCGCCCAAGAGCGGCAAGGCCCGCAACATCACGCTCGGGCAAGCGACGAAGGACATGCTCGCCGAGCACCTCACCAAGCCCGTTCCCGGCGGCGCAGGCCCGGACGCTGCGGTGTTCCTGACACCGACCGGCAAGGCGATCCGGCACACGGTGTTCATGCGGCGTGTGTTCGGCAAGGCGCTGAAGGCGCTGCCAGCCGACAAGCGCAAGCTGCGCTTCCACGACCTACGGCACTCCTGCGCGAGCCTGTTGGTCGCGGAGGGCGCGCCGATGCTCTACGTGAAGGAACGGCTGGGGCACGCCAGCGTCACGACGACGATCAACCTGTACGGGCACATGTTCCCGTCGGTCGAGGCGAGCCTCGCTGACGCGCTGGACGGCATGTACGAGGGTCCGGTTGAGGGTCCGCAGCCAGCGCCGACACCCCTACGCCCAGCAGCCATGGGCACCTAGCCGCTCGGGGATTCCGCTCCGCAAAGGCGATCCGTCCGACGGCGCCTCTAGCTTTGTGAATAAGAGTTGGCACGGTCTGGCTCTAGGCAGCAGAAGGCTCGACGCCCCACCGCTGCCGAAGTTCTCCTGAGTTTTGTACAGCGGGCGACGGAGAGCCAGCCTTGAGCGCGCAACGTTGTAACGGCTCGAACTCTAGAGACCCCGGAGAGGCTTCCAACCCCGCTCCGGGGTTCGGTCGTTATGGGGCCATCCGGTCTGCCCAGCAAACTTGCTGGATGCATTGGGATGATCCAGTCTTCGCGGACATCACTGACACGCTCAACAAACTGGGGCTCAGCGTTTGCCATGTGTGCGGCTCCGAGACGGGGCTTCACGCCGACAAACGACCCGTCGTCTTGCACGTCGGTGGATTGGGGCCGCCAGCACCCAAAGACCCCCAGGAAACCGTTCTCTACATGGTGCGGGTCGAGTGCACCTCCTGCGGCCACTCGCAGATGTTCAACAGCGAGCGATTCATCACGGGCGATACCCCGGCACTCGCTCCGGGTTAGCTTCTCGCTACGGGTGAGCGAAAGCGCGCCACTCCTCAGCTAACCGCCTCGTCAGCCCGCGACTTGGCTCAGGCGATAGCAGCCATCAGTCGTCCCATAGTGCCGTGTTGCGCAGGGCTTTGATCGGTAGCTGCGGCAAGTCTGCGCGGCGGTCGTCAGGTTCGGGCCATTCGTGCAGGCAATGGAGAGCCGAGGCCATCGTCCAACACGCGCGTTGAAGCTGGCGGCTCAGCACCAGCCACGGCTCCGATGACTCGCCGCCAGCCTCGACCAAGTCCCTCGCCTGCTCTGCGCCATCGAGCACGCCAGCACGGATACGCGCTAGCTCCTGCGAGGCGAGAGCGCGTGCCCTGCGCCAATGCTGGTGCTGTGGTGACTCGGGCAGCGCCCTGAACGATGCCGCGCGCCTTCCCCCGGCGGCGGTGATCGCGTACACATCGTGGCTGAGCCTGCGCCCTGGCTCCACCGCCCCCGAGGCAATCAACCCTTCGAGCAGAGGTCGTACTTGGCGCGTCGTCCAGCCGTTGTGCGGCAGGCCGAGATGATCCTTGACGGCAGTGATCGATACGCCGCCGAGGTGGACGGAGTGAAGCTGAGCACGGCGGATAGCTGCCAGCACGATCCGGTCCGGAATAGCATCGCTGTCGGGCATAGGGAGTTTCCGCTCCTTGTGTCCAGAGCCCGCGTCGTCGCAAGCGACGCGGGCTCACTTTGTAGGTTTTGTTACAAAGCGAAACCTACGCGGCGCGGCGGCGGCCAGATTTGGCTCTGGAATACTCCTCCGAGCCATGAGTGATGAATCCCGTGATCGCTTTGCGATTGAAAAAGACATAGCGAACGTCGGTCATCGCATCGGCCACTTGACCGGGTTGCTGCGAGGTGGCGAAACAGCCGAACAACTTGCAGACGTGCCCTCCGCACTGGCCCGGGATGGCAACGAGCTTCAGCGCTTGGCTGCAGAACTGGCTACGGCCTGGGGCCACGACTCAGCTAGTGCGTAGCGCCACGGCGCTGGTCCCTGCCCGACCCGATTTGGGCTACCCGCAGTACCCCACACCCCGGCTGTTTCGCGGCCCCTACGGGCCTACGGCGCACCGCCGCTCCCGGCGGCCAAGCGCTCAGGGTCCAACCGGGGTCCAAGCGGGTCTATGTTTGCGCCGTCATCGGGGTCCGGGCAAACAAAAGGCCCTGCTAACCAGGGCCTTTTTGCTGAGTACCGCTACCGGGATTCGAACCCGGGTTTCCGCCATGAGAGGGCGGCGTCCTAGTCCCCTGGACGATAGCGGCGCGCTTGCGACGGTTCGAGGCTAGCAAAGCGACTGGAATGACGGCCACCGATCGTTCTGGCGCTGGAGTGGTCGGTCACCGGCTCCCGTCCGGCTGACTGGGTGCGATATCTTCGCTGGCCCACCACGCGGATGTGGCGGAATTGGTAGACGCGCACGGTTCAGGTCCGTGTCCTGGAAACGGGGTGGAGGTTCGAGTCCTCTCATCCGCATCGAGAAACAGCGCCAGTCGCAGAAGCTCTGGCGCTTGGCATCGCCGGGTCGCTCCGGCGAGCCCCGGCTGATGCCCAGAGGTCCTCCAGCCCGCAATCCGGCCGGAGGACATCCGATCAGGCTCAGGATTTGACGTGCAGCAACTGCTCGCCTTTCTTGCCTTCCGCCGCGCCGGCTTTGACGGTCGCGCCGGCTTTCTTCAACTCCGTTTCCGCGGCTGACTTCTCATGTGTTTTCACATCGGTGAGGGCTTTGTCGAGGTCGCTGAACCCCGTGATCAGCTTGCGAAGGCCCCCGATGTACTCCTGCTTGCCCTTCTTCCCGCTCGCCGTGGACGCTTGCTGCGCTGAAACTTTGGCGATGACCTTGCCCAGGGTCACGTCCAGTTTCCCGATCGCCTTGTGGTCTTTTTCGATGGTCTGGGGTTCTTCTTGCAGTTTGGCGAGAGCGCTCTTGAGCTCGCCGCTCTCCTTGACTTCCCGACTGCTTTTTTCGATCGCGCCGCGAACACCGGCGTCGTTCGCGAGGGCGGTGCCGGAAAATCCGAGGCAGCCGGCAGCAAGCGCTCCTACGGCCACGAGTCTCAGTCGGGTCATCTTCTCTCCTAGGGTCGGGGTCGAGGTATCGCCCACCCCTACCCCGACCCTCACCGTTCGAAAAGATCCGTGACTAGATCCTCTGCAGGATCGTCCCCGTCCCGGTCCCACCGGCCGTGCACATCGTCACCAAGCCGAGCTCCCCGTCGGAGCGCTCCAGCTCGTGAAGCAGCGTCGTCAGCAACCGTGCGCCTGACGACCCCAGCGGATGCCCTAGCGCCAGCGCGCCGCCGTTGACGTTGACCCTGTCCATGTCCGGCTGCAGCTCCCTACGCCATGCGCACACGACCGACGCGAACGCCTCGTTGATCTCGATCAGGTCCAGGTCTGAGATCGTCATGCCGTTGCGCTCTAGCAGCTTGCGCGTCGCCGGGATCGGCCCGGTCAGCATGATCACCGGGTTGACGCCCACGGTCGTCGCGTCGAAGATCCGCGCTCGTGGCGCCAGCCCCAGCTCGTCGGCCTTCTCCCTTGCCATCAAAAGCACAGCCGCGGCGCCGTCTGAGAGCTGTGAGGAGTTGCCCGCCGTGACCGTCCCATCCTCCTTGAACGCCGGCTTCAGGGCGGCCAGCGCCTCGAGGCTCGTGTCACGACGGATGCCCTGGTCGGCCGCGATCGTCTCGCCGTCGATCTCCATCGGGATCATCTCCCTGTCGAAGCGGCCCTCCTCGGCAGCGCGGGCGGCCAACTGGTGGGAGCGCAGCCCCAGCTCGTCCTGCTCTGAGCGCGGAATCTCCCATTGCTTGGCGATCAGCTCCGCCGAGAGGCCCTGGGGGATCAGCTCGTAGCGCTCCATCAGCTCCTTCGGGAACGGTGTGCCGAGCCGCTCGTCAGACACGTTCGAGCCCATCGGCACGCGGCCCATGTGCTCCACGCCCGCTCCGATCATCACGTCGTGGACTCCCGCCGCGATCAGCCCCGCGGCGAAGCTCACGGCCTGCTGGCCGGAGCCGCACTGGCGGTCCACCGTGGTGGCCGGCGTCTCCACTCCCAGCCCCGCCTGCAGCCAGGCGTTGCGAGCGATGTTGTTGGACTGCTCCCCCACCTGGGACACGCAGCCCGCCACCACATCCTCCACCAACCCCGGTTCGATCCCTGCTCGCTCGATCACGGCCCTGTATGCGGCTCCCAGCAGCTCGTTGGGATGAACATCCCTGTAGATCCCCTTGGCGCTGTGTCCTCGCCCGATCGGCGTCCTCGCCGCCTCGACGATCACGACCTCCCGCCCCTGATGACGCGTGGCCTCACGCTTGGACATCTCGGCCTCCTGACTAGGTCTTGTGATGAAACTTACTAGTCCAGAATATCAGAGAGTCTCGTCATGCAACCCACGGTGAAGGCATAAAAAAGAGCCGCCGGCACTAGGCCGGCGGCTCTGTAAAGACGGTGCGTCGGGTGGGTGCTCGACTAGCGCCCTTCCTCCCGGCGACGCCTCTGCATCAATACGATCGAGAAGCCGGCGGCCATCAGGAGCAGGCCGATTCCGAAGCTCCAACGCAGGTCGAAGCCGGTGAAGGGAAGCGTCTTCGCAGCCGCTTCTTTCGCCGGAGCCGAGCTCGTCGTCGGTTCGGTTTCTTTCGGGGTGGTCGTGGTGGGCGTGCCTTCTTCTTTCGAAGGCGAGGTGCCCGTGCTCGGTGTCGTCGTCGGCGTCGTGGGTGTCGTCGGCGTCGTCGGCGTCTGGTTGTAGCCAGAGGTCGGTTCTTCCGCCGCAGCCGTACCCGGTGCCAGCAAGGCCAGCGCCATCAGCAGTACGACGGGCAGGGCGACCAGCGCGCGAAGCATTCCGGTTCGTTTCTTCATAGGCGCTGCTCCTTGCGTCAGTGGCCTGCTCGAGGCCATGACATCGGTCCGAGTCATGCCAACCTCCATATTTTGTGGTGTGGTGGGTGTTTCGGCCCTCTCCGAGGGCCTTCTTTAGCAACGGTCGAAGCGGTGCAACTGGCAAAGCTACAGCGTCTGGTTCGCCGTTCATAGGCCCACGCCTGCATTCCTTGCAGTCAAAGGTGTATCAGTTGGACCGGCCGAAAGCACTTCTGGAGAGCGGTTCCCACTCCCGAGCCACGGGCCGAGAGCCCCGTCAGGAGACCTTGACCCGGCCTTCGAGGCGCCCCTCGGCAAGCTGGCCGCGCAGCACCTTCTTGTCGAACTTGCCCACGCTCGTCTTCGGGATCTCGCCGATGAAGGCGAACTCGTCGGGCAGCCACCACTTCGCCACGCGGCTGCGCAGGTGCTCGACGAGATCCTCGGCGCTCGCCGCCCCCTCGCCGCTCAGGACCACGCAGCACAGTGGGCGCTCGGCCCAGCGCTCATCCGGCTTGGCGATCACCGCCGCCTCGACGACGTTCGGATGGGACATCAGTTCGTTCTCGAGCTCCACCGATGAGATCCACTCCCCACCAGACTTGATCACGTCCTTCGAGCGATCGGTGATCTGCACGTAGGCCTGCTCGTCGACCGCCGCGATGTCGCCCGTCCGCAGCCAGCCCTCGTCGAACTTCTCATCGTCGTCGTCGCGGAAGTACTGCGAGGCGATCCACGGCCCACGAACCTGGATCTCGCCGGTCGACTCCCCGTCCCATGGCACCTCCTCGCCGTCGTCGCCGACGATCCGCAGCTCCACCCACGGCAGCGGGCGGCCTTGCTTGGCCCTGTCGTTCCAGTGGGTCTCGTCCAGCTCGCCGTCCTCGCGGGGGCGCGAGTACGTCGCCACCGGACTCGTCTCGGTCATGCCCCACGCCTGGTAGATCCGCACGCCGTGGCGCTCCTGGAAGTCGCGCATCAGCTGCTTCGGCACAGCCGAGCCGCCGCAGGCCGCGTTCGTCAGCGAGCTGAGGTCGACCTCCTCGTGCTCGTCGGCGTAGCGCAGCAGGTCCTGGAAGATCGTCGGCACGCAGCCCATCAACGTCGGGCGCTCGGCCCCGATTAGCTTCGCCAGGGGCTCGGCCCCCAGGAATCGGTCGGGCAGGATCAGGTCCGACCCCGCCAGAGCAGCGCCGTAGGGCAGCCCCCAGGCGTTGGCGTGGAACATCGGCACCACCGCCAGCACGCGGTCGTTGCGCGACAGGCCGTTGCCGTCGCTCATCAGCGTCGCCGAGGAGTGCAGGCTGATCGAGCGGTGGGAGTAGAGAACGCCCTTCGGGTTGCCCGTCGTGCCACTCGTGTAACAGAGGGCCGCCGCCTGGCGCTCGTCCACCTCGGGATAGTCGAACTCGCCACCACCGGCCTGCTCGAGCAGATCCTCGTAGCGAAGCGCGTTGGGCAGCGAGCCCGCGTCTCCGTCGCCCATGATCACGTAGTGCTCAACCGTGTTGAAGCTCGGCGCGAGTTTCTCCAGGACCCCCACCAGCGAATCGTCGACGAAGATCGCCTTGTCCTCGGCGTGGTTGACGATGTACGTCAGTTGCTCCTCGAACAGGCGGATGTTCAGCGTGTGCAGGACCGCACCGATGCAGGGAGCCGCGAAGTACAGCTCCACATGGCGCTGGTTGTTCCAGGCGAAGCTAGCGACGCGGTCGCCCGGCTCGACGCCCAACTCGACCAGCGCCCGGGCTAGACGGTCGACCCGCTCGGTGACCGCCGCATGAGAGGCCCGCTGCACCGACCCGTCCGGCTGCAGCGTCACCACCTCGGCGCCCTGGTTGCAGCTGCGCATCCTCCGCCTGATGTGGTTGAGCGTCAGCGGAAAGTCGTTCTGCATCAGCCCTTCAAGCATCTCGCTCATCCCCTCATGCTCCCCTCACTGTTCCCGCTCCCCTGGGCGCGCCCTCGCGTGCCCCCAGCCTTGCCATCCCATCGTAGATCGCGCGCGTCCGCTGGGCGATGTCGTCCCAGTCGAAGCGCAGCACGTGCTCGGAGGCTTCCGTGACCAGGCGGTCGCGCAGCTCGTCGTCGACCAGCAGCCGTTCGATCATCACCCCCAGATGCTCGGCATCGCCGCCATCGAAACGCAGGCCCACACGCTCGCCCATCGGCACGACCTCGCGAAGCCCGCCCGTGTCGGCGACGATGCACGGGCAGCCCGACGCCATCGCCTCGAGGGCCACGAGGCCGAACGGCTCATAGATCGACGGCACCACGCACAGGTCGGCGATCCGGTAGAGCGAGTGCAGCACGTCATCGCCGATCCAGCCCAGGAATGTGCCGTGATCGGACAGACCGAGCCGCTCGGCCTGGGCCTTCAGTTCCGCCTCATGGGTGCCGCTGCCCGCAACCAGGAAGCGGACGTTGCCAACCCGCTCGATCAGGCCCGGCATCGCGTCCAGCGCCAGCTGGAACCCCTTCTCATAGACCAGCCGCCCGACCAGCAGGACCAGCTTCTCGTGAGGCTCGGCGAACTGGGCACGCAGCGTGTCGAGGTCCTCGACCGGGCGCAGATCGCTCGGGTCGACGCCGTTGGGGATCACCGTCACGCGGCTCTCGTCGATGTCGAAGACGTCGGCGACATGGCCGCGCATGTAGTAGGAGCAGACGATCACACGATCGGCGCGATGGGCCATCCAGCGCTCGACCGCGTGGATCGTCGACTGGGGCGGGTCGGCGACCCAGCCCTGGTGGCGACCGTGCTCAGTGGCGTGAACCGTCGTCAGGTAGGGGATGCCGAGGCGCTGGGCCAGCGCCCCCGAGGCCTTTGCGACGAGCCAGTCGTGCCCGTGGATCAGGTCGTAGGAGCGCTCCTGGGCGAGCGCTTCGCCCGCCGCCAGCATGTCCTCGTTCATCTGCTCCACCCAGGCGACGAAGCGGTCCAGATCCCGAGGCCAACCGGGCTCCGGAACGCGGTGCACCTCCACGGATCCGCCGGCGGCGATTCCCACCGCCTCAGGTCCCGCCTCGGGCTCACCACGGGTCAGCACGTCGACGACGACCCCCTGCCGGGCCAGCCCCTCGGCAAGCTTCCGGACATGGCGGGCGAGACCGCCCTCGATCACCGGCGGGTACTCCCAAGAGAGGATGAGCACACGGTCGCTCATCTCTCAGACCCTACCTTCCGCACGCGGCACGTCCCGTCTCCAAACTGTCATGCCCGCTCGCACCGGAACGCCGGGAACCGGGACAACCCATAGCCGCGACCTACCTCGTCCGGTCACTGCCCGGCGTTTGCCGGCGGTCCGAAAATGCGCGATGATCCAGCCGTGAGCTCCCTGGAGCCGCGCTTCTACTTCGGGGCGATGTCGCCCTACTCGTGGTTCGCCGCGGAGCGAATCGAGGCGGTGCTGCCGCAGGCCCGCTGGTTTCCTGTTCTCGCGGGCGCCGTCTTCAAGGCCAACGACCGGACCTCCTGGGGACTCACAGAGCGCCGCGAGGCCGGCATCGCCGACTGCGACCAGCGGGCCGCCACACACGGGCTCGGGCCGATCCTCTGGCCAGACCCCTGGCCGACCAGCGACCTGCTGATCGCCCGTGCCATGACCCATGCCATGCACCTCGATCTGCTGCGGCCGTTCACCCTGGAGGCGATGCGGCTCTGCTTCCGCGAGGGTGCCGACCTCGGCGAGCTCGTGAACGTCCTCGAGGCTGGTCGCCGATGTGGCCTCGACCCCGGCGAGCTCGAGTCGGCGATCGCCGGCGAGCACGTCAAGCAGAGCTTGCGGGCACTGACCGCACAGGCGCTCGAGGACGGCGTCTTCGGAGTCCCGTCGATCGTCATCGGCGAGGAGCTTTACTGGGGCGATGACACCCTCGAGCGGGCCGCCTCGGACTTCTCCGGAGTGCGCGAGCTCAGGGCCTCGGAGTGAGATCTATCTCCAACTGACGAGGCGACGGGCGCAACGGCTCCGCCGTCTCCCTGGGCCTGCCTCGCTTGGCCCAGTGGCCGACGACCTCCCGACTGCGACAGCTGTAGTAGTTGATGCGCCGATCGGTCGGCTGCAAGGCGAGCCCACCCGGCGCCGGCCCCGTGACGATCGCGTGGAAGCGCCGACCCTTGCGGTCGACCTCGACGATGTCCCCTGTCTGAATCCCCTCCAGGCGCATATCCACCACTCCAGCACGTATGGGCGACGGCTTGCCGGGCGCCGCCCGCGTCCGCGGATCGCAACGAGCCCAGCGCGTAGGCTTGCGTTTCTCTTGCACTGGATGATCGACGGCATGAACGTGATCGGGACCCGCCCGGACGCATGGTGGCGAGATCGCCACCGCGCGATGGTCGGCCTCGTCGACATGCTCGAGCGCTGGTCCGCAGCCACGGGGGAAGACGTGACCGTCGTCTTCGAGCAGCCCCCCGTGCCGCCGATCCGCTCGACCGTGATCGTCGTCACCCATGCTCCCAAGCCCCGCCGAGACTCCGCCGACGACGAGATCATCCGACTGCTCCGCGAGATGCCTCAGCCGGGCGTGGTGCGCGTCGTCACCTCCGACGGTTGGCTCGGAGATCGCGCCCGTGCGATCGGCGCGGCGGTCGAGCCCGCCGCGCCCTTTCGGACGCTGATCGAAGAGTGACGTTGATTCCCCAGACCCGCTATGCCCGCAGCGGCGACGCCAGCATCGCCTACCAGGTCTCCGGCAGCGGCCCCCTGGATCTGCTGTTCCTGCCCGGCTGGATCTCCCAGATCGAGCAGCTCTGGGAGGCGCCCGGGAACCGCCGCTTCCTGGAGCGGCTGACCGGCTTCGGGCGGCTGATCCTGTTCGACAGCCGCGGCACCGGCCTGTCCGACCGCTCCCAGGAGGCATACACGCTCGAGCAGGACGTCGAGGACGCGCTCGCCGTCCTCGACGCCGCGGGCTCCGAACGCTGCGCGGTGATCACCTACGCCGCCGGTGGCCTGGTCGGAGCCAAGCTCACCGCCGAGCATCCGATGCGGATCGGGGCGCTGATCATGTACGCATCGGTCGCACGAACCTCCTGGGCGCCCGGATACGAATGGGCGATGACCAAGGAGCAGCGGCTGGAGATGGCGTCGGCCAACTTCGACCGTTGGGGCGAGGCCGACAGCCTGCTGTTGAGCCGCCTGGCGCCCTCGATGGCCGGCGACCCGACCCTGGCCGCCTGGATGGCTCGCAACCAGCGCCTCGCAGCCAGCCCCAGCGAGGCACGCTCGATCTCCGCCGCTCTCGTCGACGTGGACGTCCGCGATGTGCTGGGAGAGATCTCGGTGCCGACGCTCGTCATGCACCGCCCCCGGGAGCTCGTCTGGGACGTGCGCCACTCCCGCTACCTTGCCGAGCACATCCCGGGTGCTCGTTATGTGGAGCTCGAGGGCGCCGACTCGCTGCCGTTCATCGGCGACAGCGACGCGATCACCGAGGAGATCGAGGAGTTCCTGACCGGCGGGCGCCGAGGCGGCGAGGTCGCCCGCGACCTGCTGACGGTCGTCTTCACCGACATCGTCGACGCCACCGCCCGCGCCGCCGGCCTCGGCGACTCGCACTGGCGCGACCTGCTCGCCCAGCACGACGCCGAGGTCAGGACCCAGCTCTCGCGCTTCGGTGGGCGCGAGGTCAAGACCGTCGGCGACGGCTTCCTAGCGACATTCGACGGTCCGCCCTCGCGAGCGCTGCGCTGTGCGCTGGCGATCACCACGGCCGCTCAGGCGATCGGCCTCGAGGTGCGCGTCGGGATCCACACCGGCGAGTGCGAGCTGATCGGCGACGACGTCGGCGGGATGGCCGTGCACATCGCCTCACGCGTCGGCGGTCTCGCGCAGGCCGGGGAAGTGCTCGTGTCGGGCACTGTCTTCGGGACCGTCGTCGGTGGCCCCTTTGAGTTCCTCGAGCGCGGCTTTCATGACCTCAAGGGCGTTCCTGGCCGCTGGCCCTTGTTCTCACTCGCCGCCCGGCCCGGAGCGCCCCGCGACAGCGCCGGGGAGCAGCCCGCCGAGCCGGCCCCGTGAAACGGATCCTCGACACCTACCGGCTCAGCCCCGCCGGGGGCGGGCTGGTGCTGCTGCTCGTCGCCGCGATCCTCGTGCTGATCGTCGGTCCCAGGCACGACCAGGCTCCGGCGCTGATCGTGATCGTCGTCGTCGTCGTGATGTTCGCGGTCCAGGCCGGCGGATCGCGGGCGTCCTTCACGCGCAGCCTCGATGAGCGCCGCGGCGAATTCGGCCCGCCCCGACCCAGGCTCGGGAATCCGGGACAAGATGCCGAGGAGGCCGATCAGGACGAGGCCTGGGAGCGCGAGCGCCGGGAGGAATAGGAGCGCAGCTGTGCCGCGGGCCCGCCCGTCGGTCTAACCGCGCCCGGCGAGGATTTCGCCCGCGGGATGCAGATCGCGCCGATAGACCACAGCCCGGTCGCGCCCGCCCCGCTTGGCCGCATACAGAGCCGAGTCGGCGCCGCGCAGCAGCTCGTCGATCGTCGCCGGCGTTCGTGCCGCCAGGATCCCGGCGCTGACCCTCACCGTCGGCAGCCGGGAGAAGCGCTCGCCCGCCAGCGCGTCTCGGACCCGCTCTGCAAATGCATGGGCAGCCGCCGTGTCGGCCCCTGGCAAGAGCGCCACGAACTCCTCCCCGCCGAAACGGGCGACGACGTCGATCTCTCGAGCCTCGGCCGCCAGCACCTGGGCCGTGCGGATCAGCACCCTGTCGCCGACGTCGTGGCCCCACTCGTCGTTGACACGCTTGAAGTGATCGAGGTCGAAAGCGGCGAGCGCGATCGACGACTCCTCGCGCTTTGAGCGGGCGAGCTCGAGCGAGGCCCGCTCGTCGAAGCCCCGCCTGTTGAGGAGACCCGTCAGCGCATCGGTCCGGGCCTCGGCGGTCAGGTCCACGAGCAGTTGGTCGTTGCGGCGCAGGAGCGCCAGCACCACGGCCGCCACGACGACCACCGAGACCATCACGTCGACCCATCGGCCCGGGTAGCTGCTGGCGCCCGGCAGCTCCAGCAGGACGATCGCATGCGCGACGCCGACGCAGGCGACGATCGCGATCGCGCCGCGACGCCCGAAGAAGAACGTGCTCCACAGAACCGGCCACATGTAGAGAACCGCACCGTCGCCGGCGCCGGGGGTGGCGGTCAGCGCCACCGCGATCAGGACCACACCGATCGGCCCCAAGAGCGACAGCGCGGCAAGCGGCAGACGCGGCCCAGCGAGGATCAGCAGGCTGACGATCACCCCCGCGGCGATGACCGGCGCCACCGCGAAGCTCGGGTCGCCTGGGATCAGCCCCTCGACGCCTCCGTCGAGCGCCGCGCCGCCATACATCGCGGCCGCCGTGAAGGCCATCAGGCGTTTGTCGCGCGCCAGCTTTCGCAGCGAGGGGCTCACACCACAGACATCGGCTTCCCGACCGGTAAGCCAAAGCGACGTAGGGAAGAATTCCGTTTGCTTGACCAGAGGCAATAGCCAACGTATAAGGTCTATATAAGAGCTGACCCGGGGGGTCGGACTCCCCTCGCGCGCGACGATCGGCCCGGCCCTGGACGAGACGCTCAAAGCGAGTAGGGAGGTCGCGATCGCCCGTACCACCGAAAGGATGCAGTGGTCGCCGACCGGCTCGCCGCCCGACATTTCACCGCCCAGGAGGACCTACCGAAAGACCTCGAGCCGGTGGCGCTCTCAGCGCTCAACCCATTCCTGCGCGGGCTGCTGTTGACCGACGGCACCGTTTCACGCACCCTGGAAGCACACACGCTGCGACCGGTCCTCGTCGAGCGCGTCGAGCAGACCGAGCAAGCGGTTCCCGACGAGCTCGCCTGTCACCTGCACCTCGCCGACGGCGAGCCCTGCGTGCGCCGGCGGATCGCGATGCGGATCGCCACCGAGGACCCCTCGGTGTGGGCCGAGTCCTTCGTGGTCCCCGGACGCCTCCCCCCCGCTTTCCTCACGGCACTGAGCGGGAACGGCCAGGGCATCGGCGGATCCCTCCAGCAGCTCAAACTCGAGAGCTGGCGCGAGCTGCTGTGGTTCGGGCTCGGCAAGCCACCTGCCTGGCCCGGCCAAGAGGGCTCGGTGCGACGGACCCTCCGACGCGCCTACCTGATCCTCACCGACGGCAAGCCGGCGCTCCTGATCTGCGAGGACTTCGCTCTGCGCGAGGACTCTGGGCTGCTCGGTCTGGCGGGGACGGTCGACACGCGATGAGCGACGCCCCGTCCATCACCGAGACAGCCAACGCGAACATCAGCCTGCTGCTCGACCGCCAGCTCGAGGCAGGGCGCGGCGAGCGGCCCGCCTACCTCGCTGACGGGCGCTCTCTGACCTACGCCGAACTGCTCGCCCAGGCCAACCGCATGGGTCATCTGCTGCGGGAACTGGGGGTGCAACGAGAAGAGCGCGTGCTCATCGTGCTCGACGACAGCTTCCTGTTCCCGGCCGCCTTCATGGGTGCCGTGCGGATCGGCGCCGTGCCTGTCCCCGTCAGCGTGCGCGAGCACCGCACCAACTTCAGGCACTTCATCGAAGACTCCCTTGCGCGAACGGTGATCTGCGACCTGTCGATCCTCGACCGTCTGCACTCGATCCTAATCGGCCACGACGTCCGGCTGCTCGCGATCGGGGCGGGTGAGGCACCGGGCACGATCGAGCTCGAGACGGCGCTCGCCGCCCAGGAGGAGGAGCTCTCACCGGTCGATACCGACCCCGAGGACATGGCTTTCTGGCTCTACACGTCGGGCTCCACGGGCAAGCCCAAGGGCGTCGTGCACCTCCACAAGGCGCTGCCCGCGACCTGCCGCGGCTTCGGCGAGCACGTCATGCGGCTGACGGAGGAGGACCGGGTCTTCTCCTCGACCAAGCTCTACCACTCCTATGGCCTTGGCAACAGCCTCTCCTACCCCCTCTACTTCGGCGCCAGCGCGGTGCTGCTACACGGACCGCCGACGCCCGAGCGGCTGTTGGGCACCCTGCGCGAGCACCGCCCCACCGTCTACTGCTCCGTCCCAGCCCTCTACCGCCAGCTGCTCGACGACCCTCAGGCCGATGGGGCCTTCGACTCCGTCCGCACGTGCATCTCCGCCGCCGAGCCGCTTCCGGCGGCCACCTACGAGCAGTTCCAAGCGCGCTTCGGCCACCAGCTCCTCGATGGCATCGGCGCGACCGAGATGTTCGTCACGTTCTGCTCGAACAGCCCCGGCGACGTCGCGCCGGGAACGGCCGGGCGCGCCGTTCCCGGCTATGAGCTGCGGTTGACCGACGAACACGGCGCCGAGGTGGTCGGGCCGGGAGAGGGCGCCCTGCAGGTGCGAGGCGAGTCGCGGGCGGCCGGCTACTGGCAGCAGCCGGAGCGCACTCGCCAGAACATGCAGGACGGCTGGCTGGCGACCGGCGATCGCATGCGACGTCGCGAGGACGGCCGCTACGTCTATGTGGGCCGATCCGATGACATGCTGAAGGTCGGCGGCCTATGGGTCTCTCCCGTTGACATGGAGATGGCGCTGCTCGAGCACCCGGGAGTGGCCGGTGCGATCGTCGTCGGCGCGAGGATCGACGACTACATGCGCCTGGCGGCATTCATCGAGCGAGCCGATGACAGCGGGTCTGAGACGCTGCTCGTCGACGAGCTCAGAACGCTCTGTCGAGAGCGCCTGCGCGATCACGAACAGCCCCACCTGATCCGCTTCCTCGATGAGCTGCCGCGAACGCTCACAGGCAAGCCTCGCCGGTTCATGTTGCGCGAGCAGATCGAGATGGAGGCATCGACCGCACCGAAGGCGCCGGGTGACACGGCGGATGTGACCGGCTCGTCCTTCCCCTCTGCCGACCTCGAGCAGCTGAGCGGAGAGGAGCGCGAGCGGGCGCTGCTCGAGCTGGTTCGCGCCACTACGGCGGCGCTGCTGGCCGCCCCGTCGGCGGAGGCGATCGACCCCGACCGTGAGTTCGTCGCGCTGGGCATCGATTCGCTGATGGCAGTCGAGCTGCGCAACCGCCTGGCGGCGGCGATCGATCGCCCGCTGCCCTCGACGATCGTCTTCGATCACCCGACACCCGCCGCCGCCGCTCGAGCGCTTCTCGGCGAGCTCGAAGGGCGACCGAGCGGAGCGGTTGAGCTGTCCGCGACCGAGCGAGCTCGCCTGGCGGAGCTGAGTGTCGCGCCCGCCCGCACGCCAATGCCGACGGCCTCGCCGGCCATCCGCCTGAAGACCTCCGCACTCGCCCGCCGGCTGATCCCGGCTCGCAGCGACGTCAAGCGGGCAGAAGGAGTCGGGCTGGGCATCTGGGAGCACGCGGGCAGCGAACGCGAGCAGGCGATCGAGGCGATGCGGATCGTCGTGGCGGGAACCGAGCGAGCGGAGGACCTCGATGAGCTCGGTCGCCGACATCTGATCGAGCGCCACGCCGACCGAGCCCTGTTCTGGCAGCAGCCGTGGAGCGCGAGGATCGATCCGGGCTCGGCGGCCCTCGTCGAGCAGGCGCTCGGGAGCGGGCGGGGGGCGATCGTCAGCTCCTGCCACCTCGGTCCCTATTACCGACTGGACCTGGCCGCCCCGTTCAAGCGGCGGACGACCTACCTGGTCCCCGGCGAGTGGTTCTTCCAGGAGCCCAGCCCGGACCTGTGGGGGCGTCGGCTCGCCCGTTGGCGCAACGGGATGGGCTCTCGCCCGGTTCCCGCGACGGGCTCCTTCCGGCTGATCGAGGCTCTGCTGGGGCACGGCGAGGCGGTGTTCGTGTTCTTCGATCTCCCCGGCCCGCGCCAGACGAGGTTCCTGGGCAAGCCGGCGATGCTGGCCGAAGGGACCGCCCAGCTGAGCGTCAGGACAAGCGCCCCGGTGCTGCCCGTAAGGGCGCGCCGCGAGGGCCACGAGGTGTGGGTCGAGGCGGGCGCTCCTCTAGACCCCGCTGATTACGTCAGAGCCGATCAGCTCCACGAAGCGCTCGCGCGGGTCCACGAGCGCTGGATCCTCGAGAACCCGGCGGCGATGGAGGACCCACGCGAGATCGGCTGGCAGGACGGCGCTACCCCTGAGGCGTGGCTCGCGCCGGGGAGATCATCCGACAGCTGAGGCGAGCGACTCTAGAAGTCGGGGGTCGCCGGTAGGCCGGCGTAGTTCTCGGCCAGCGTCCGCGCCGCCGCGGTGGAGCGTGAGAGCTGCTCAAGGCGCGCCAGTTGCAGGCGGCGCTCGTATGGCCCGCCGCCGAGATCGTGGAGCAGGTGGGTCATGTAGTTGGAGAAATCCTGGACCCGCCAGACGCGCCTGAGAGCAGCCGTCGAGTAGTCGTCGAGGCCGGCTTCGGGACCACCGGCGAACCATGTGGCGAGCGTGGCCGCGAGCAGCCGTGCGTCGTTCACAGCTAGGTTCAGGCCCTTGGCGCCCGTCGGAGGGACGATGTGGGCGGCGTCGCCCAGCAGGAACAGACGGCCGTGTCTGAGCGGCTCACAGACGAAGCTGCGGACGGCGGTGACGCCGCGATCGATCACCGGGCCTTCGTTGAGCACGTCCTCGCCACCGCCGAGGCGCACCCGAAGCTCGGCCCAGACGCGCTCGTCGGACCAATCGTCGATCCGCTCCCCCGCGGGGACCTGCAAGTAGAGCCGGCTGATGCGCGGCGAGCGCATCGAGTAGAGCGCGAATCCGTGCTCGTGCCAGGCGTAGATCAGCTCGTCGGTGGCCGGCTCGGCTTCGGCCAGGATCCCCAGCCAGGCGAACGGATATACGTACTCGTACTCGCTCAGGGCACCCTCGGGGATCGAGGCCCTGCTGACGCCGTGGAAGCCGTCGCAGCCAGCGATCACGTCGCAGTGCAGCTCGACTGTCTCGCCGTCCTTGACGAAGGTGATGCTGGGCCGGGCACCGTCGAGGTCGTGGAGCGTCGCACCGGTCGCATCGAAGTGGATCTCGCCACCGGCGGAGACGCGGGCGGCGATCAGATCCTTGACGACCTCCTGTTGCCCGTAGATGGTGATCCGCCGGTCGGTCAGCCCGGCGATGTCGATCCTCTGGGTGCCGCCGGGCCCGCGTAGATAGATGCCCTCGTGCACGAGGCCCTCGCCAGAGAGCCGCTCGCCGACGCCCAGCTCGTGCATCAGATCGACGGTGTTCTGCTCTAGGAGCCCGGCTCGCACGCGGCTCTCGACGTGGGCGCGCGACTGGCACTCGATCACGACCGACTCGATGCCGGCGCGTTCGAGCATCAGGGCCAGCGCCAGCCCGGCCGGCCCCGCCCCCACGATGCCGACCTGCGTCTTCATGTCCGTCAATCCGAGCTGGGCCCGGACATGTGGGCATCCACTGTGGCCCTGTGCTCGCGGGCCGCGCTCGCGATGACCTCGACCGCTTCGTCGATCCCGCCGCTGGAGCGCAGTTCGGCGGCTACGCGGCGGGCCGCCTCGGCGTAGGTGGGATCGCCAAGCAGCGTCTCTGCGGCGGCGTGAATCCGGTCCGGCGTAGCGCTCCTGATGCGCAGGCCGGCGCCTTGGCCGACGACGACGTCGGCGTTCAGCGCCTGCTCGAACATCTGGGGGAACAGGAGCATCGGCACGCCTGACGCGAGGCTCTCCTGAATGCCGTTGAAGCCGCCGTGAGCGACGAACAGATCGGCTCGCTTCAGAACGGAGAGCTGGTCGACGTGCGCATGGGCGCTGACGCCGGCCGGGAGCGGGCCGATCTCCTCCGGCGCGACCCGCCCGATCGAGAGGATCACTCGTCGGCCCGGAGCGGCGAGCGCGGCGGCGGCGTCGCGATAGAAGGACGGGCGCATCTCGAAGACCGTGCCGAGCGAGACGTAGATCAGCTGATCCTCTGCATCGATCCCGTCCAGTGCCGGCTCGGCGTCGACTTCGGTGGGACCGAGGGCTCGCAGCGGCCCTACGTAGCGGATGTCCTCGCCGCGCAGCGCCTCAGGGCGCATCTGCAGCGACGGGACGGTCCAGATCAGCGTGGTCGCGCCGTGGCGCCCTCCGAACACCGTGCGCCAATCGCCGAGCGGCGCGCCGTACTGACGGTCGAGCCGGCGAGATGTGCTCCGCAGCCGCAAGGCCCCAGGGACCCCCTTGATGAGGTTCTTGAACGTCAGCGGAAGGTCAGCAGCGCTTGGCCGCATGCGTCGATGGAACGCCATCATCGGTGGGACGACGATCTCGCGGAGGTCGTTCGTCAATGCCGCGTAGTGGCCGTATTGGGCGAAGGAGTCGCGCAGCACCACGTCGGCGCCGACGTCCTTCACCTGCTCGCTCATCCACGGCGCCATGCGCTCGGCGAGCATGCCAACGAACTCGGAGATCCGCGATGGGATCGGCGGCGGCCACGCGACGGTTTTCAGGAACTCCGGCAGCACACGGAACTCGCCGCCCGCGGCCAGACAGGCCTGCTCCCACTCCGGCGGCGCCCATTGGACCGTGCGCAGCCCCTCCCGCTCGAGCGCCGCGACCAGCGTCAGCAGCGGGCGGATGTGCCCGCTGCTGGGGAAGTGCACAACGGCGACAGTCGGAGGCCGGCTCATAGGAGGGCGGCCCGCGTTCTCCAGACCCCCGCGCACAATGCTACCCACGTCGAACTCGATCGGGACCGAGGATCAGGCGAACATCTCCCTGTCGACGCAGTGGAGATCTTCGGGATCGAAGTAGGGCTGCGTCCATTTGTCGCTGGTCGACAGGAACCATCCCGCGGAGGCGGCAGCCTGTTCCTTGACGGCGGGCGGCGGGCCTTTGAGGGGAGCCGTCCCCGACCCGAAAGCACCGGCGAGACGGTCGAGGAACTGGTAATGGTCGACTAGACCGAGAGCCTCGATCGCGAACGCCGTAGCGACATCGGGATCGTGGATCTCGAGCAGGTTGTCGCCGTTCTCCTCTTCGCCTCCGAGGGCGAGGTTCGACGAGCCACAGTAGACGACGGGCTTGCCGCCGGGGAAGCCGCAGACGACGAACTTGTGGTGAATCTCGTGTCCGAGGCCGATCTCGCGCACCTGGTTGAACGGGGGCGGCAGGCGAACTTTGGCCGGCTTGCCGGTGACGAGCACTCCGTTCTTGGTGCCGGGCTCATAGAGCGAGACCCCTTCGGGGCTGTCGGAGATCCCCATGCTGAACACGGTCTGGAGTTTGTGGACTTCGTTGAGGACGTCATAGACGGGGTTCTTGCCGGACATTTCCATGACGGCGAACAACACGCTGCCGGTGGCTCCCGGTTCGCTCCCCTCCTGTTCAATGCGCTTGACGATCCCGTCGAGCACTTCGCCGGCGAACTCGGCGCTGTGGGGGGCGAAAGTGATCGTCGCCGGCGGGGCCGTGAAGCTGGCCGTCTCGCCGGCGAGCGGTGAGGCCAGGAAGCCGCTGCGCGAGGCGCCCCCGGCCCAGATGGCTTCGAACAGTTCGGCGTACTTCGAGGCGACGTCGCCTTTCGGGAACACGAGCACGTGGTTGGCATTGACGTACATGCCCGTGACAGAGAAGTTGGTCGAGCCGGTCAGGACACGACGGGTGACGCGGGCGCTCGAGACGATCAGGACCTTGTCATGGGCATAGCGTCCGAACTTGCCGCGCTTCATTTCGGCGGGCGCCTTGGCGGCTTCGTTGAAGAGTTCTTCGAAGTGGTCCTCGGGCGTCTGTTTGGCCGTTGAGTGATGCAAGGTGGCGTTGTCGACGAGGAGCCGTACACGACCCTGCTTGGCGAGTTCGAGCAGGATTTTGAGGATGTCGGGCTCGTTGAGGTCGTAGGCGAGCATGTCGAGCCGGAGGCTTTCGCTCTTGAGGACTTCTTCAAGCAGCGAGAAGACATGCTGGCCCGCAGTCGAGCCGGACCAGGCGTACTCTTCGGCATAGCTGTACTGGTGTCCCTCGGCGCTGGTGCCAGCAGGTTGTGAGGTGTCGAACAGCAGCTCGCCGCCGTCCGGGGTGATCTTCGCGTTCAGGCCGAAGTGGTTGGTGAAGGCCTGCGACTGGGTGTAGCCACGGGTGAAACCGACTTGCACGGCGCCGGTGTCGAGCGGCCCGACGTCGACTTCGACGGTCTTGGTCAACGACGGGTCCAGCGGCAGCATGGACTGCTTCGAGTCGAAGTAGCGAGGCGTCACGGCGTAGACGTAGGACCCGTATACGGGGTCGATGCCCTGGTGAGTCGAGCCGGGCACGTGCGTCCAGCGGAACTTGTGGAAGGGAGCGTTGACGCTCGAGTTGGGCGATTCGCCGGCCACCTGCGCGTGGTCCCCCGGCGTTTCGAAACGGAGGGTGTTGAACAGGTAGTACGGAGGGACGCTCGGCGGGCGTACCTGGATCGTGAAGCCAGCGAGGTTCGTCGCGTCGGCTTCGCTGAGATCGAAGGCGAGCAGTGTCTTCGCATCGCCACGGTAGGAGACGACGCGCAGCGAGCTGGTCGCACCCGTTGCCTTGGCTGGCATTGCCGAACCCCCCTTGGTGTCGGATGATCTCACTCGACCGGATACGGCCGAGCCGCGTGGGCACACTATCTCAGAAATCGACTATTCGGAATGTGGCCGAGTTTTTCTTGCGGGCATACACCCTGCGACTACGGATCGGACGCGAACGAACGCGACGGTGGCCCTTTCATCACTGAGGCTTCGAACCGCGTTCGCGTCAATTCGCGGGCCAACGAACTATCGGGACGAACGATTCGTCGGCTCGTCGGCAACCCAGCTGCCAGCCGAGCTTGGCTAAGGCGCAGCAAAAGACGATCGCATCCTCGATGACGCTCCGAGAACGGTGGAGATCGCCCTAGCGGGTCGAAGAGTCCTGGCCACGACGGGACGTCGTCGGTTCTCGCGAGAGATGCGGTGTTCCGCTAGCCGAACCGTCCGCCTGCCTCCGAGGCGCTGATCGTCTGGCGACGCCACCGTCGTGAAGCAATTGCCTCCCGTCACGGGAGAGGCGCCAGGCATTGACGGCGCCGAGAGCCTGGCCTGCGCCGCTGTTCTCGATCAAGCCGAGCCTACACAAGCGAGCGAGCAGCTTCGATATCTGGCCTTGGTCTTTGATGCCCGCGCGATCGCCGACTTCACGGTTGCTGAGGCCGGGGTTCTCAAGGACCACGCTGAGCACCTGCATCGTCCGATAGGTCAGGCGCGTCGGTGGCCGCGCTGAAGCTTCAAGAGACGGGGCGAGCGGCGCCGGCCGATCGCCGGGCGGGAGCGGTGTCCTGCGCGCCAGCTCACGGCGCGCCGCGGTAGGTCCGAGATAGGGCAGCACGATGATCGCCATCAGCTGGCCAGAGAGTAGGGCCAGCTCGATGTTCTTCTCGGCAAACAGCCGCGCGTGCAGGATCTCGAGGACGCCACCGACGACTGCCTGGGATGAGAGCTCGGGCAGCACGCGCGAGGAGCGTTCTATGGCGTAGCTCTCGTCGAGAGTCTCGGCGATGGACCGGACGAGCCGCGCACGATAGGCGAGCGTCTGCTCGCCTGCCGCCGGCGCCCGGACGAAGCACAATCGCGCGAGCGTCGGCTCCTCGTCGAAGAACTCGAGCGTCATGCGAAGGCCCGCGCGCACGCGGTCGACCCATCGCCCCTCGGCTTCAAATGCCGGCTTCGCTCGGGCTGTGGCCCTACCGACGATCTGCTCGAAGGCTGCATGGAGGCAGTCGCCGCTGTTGTCGAACAGCTCGTAGAACGTGCGCCGAGAGAGATGGGCTTGTCTGATCACGCGCGCGACCGTTACGCCGGCGACATCGTGCTCGCCCGCGACTGCGATCGTCGCGGCGATGATTCGTGCTCGCTGGAATGCCGCGACTGGCGAGTCTTGGTCGAGCATCAGGCTTTCAGCGCTCCACTGACGAAAGCCCAGACGAGCAGGCGGAGGCCGACGGCGAGAAGCCCCGATGAACGCTCTCCGCGGCTTCGCTTGAACGTTTGCCTACAAGGGAGGCTGCTGACGGCACTCAAGCTTCTGAGCTCTTTCGGGGGGCCGCTACTTCTTCTTCTTCTTCGACAGTCTCTTCTTGGCCGGCTTTTTGGCTGACGCCTTCTTGCAGCCGATGACCGCGATCTTCGTCGATTGGGTCAACACCGCACCGTTCTGTCCCGTGATGCTCGTCGGCATGACAAGCTTTTCGGCGACCTGTTCGGTAACTGTCTTCGTCACCTGCACGGTCTTGCCGCCAACGTGCTCGGTGACTTTCTTCTTGACCGTCTTGGCTTTGGTCGGCTTACAGAGATTCTCGATCGTGCCGAGGATCGAGTTTTTCTTCTCCGGCAGTTCCAAATCGAACGAGCTGACGGGTGCGTCGGGGACGGTTTCGAACCTCGAGTACGTGATCCCCTTCTTGATCTGCGTGTGGCCGGTCAACGCGATCTCCACACCGTCGCCCTGAAGCAGCAGCACCAGATCCGGAAACGCCTCCCCGCCATGAGAGACGAGATAGGCGGGGCCAACCATCGGCACGGGCAGCACCGGTGTGTGGACCGTCGCGGTGCCGACCACCGATTCAGCCGGGCAGCCTCCAGGATCGGCGGCGAACTGCGCTTCGGTGCACGCTTTCTGAAGGGTCGTCAGACGCGTGGACAGCGCGCGTGGGAGCGAGACATCGACCTTTCGGATGTTCGCTTCCTCTTCGCCGGCTTTGACGTCCGGGCCCTGCTTGGTGGCGATCTTCACATCGAGGCTTGCGCCGTTGCCGTTTGCTCTGCCGCCGGCGAGAGTGGAGGCTGAGAAGGCGGGCCTGAACGGCAGCGTCGCGCAGTTGGCAACCTGGAAGTGGTTCGAGACAGCGGCGCTCGCGCCTTCGTTGCTCGAGATCGTGCCGGCGACTGCCATCGGATCGCAGTCGGTCGGGTTGAACATGAACCCTTGGCGGTCGATCGTGACGTTCACCGTCCTGATCTGCAGCGGGATACCTTCGAGGATTTGAGGGAGCGGATCGCTGGTGATCGTCAGCTGGGACGTCGATGGATCGATGGCTATCGATGCCCTGGTAACCACGGTTCCGAGGTTGAACGGTCCAGCTTCGGCGGGCACCACGATCGACAGCCCGAACGGAGCACCCTTGTACGGTCCGGTGAGGTACACCGGATCCTGAGGCTTGCCGGCTTCAGGCAGATAGATCGGCTCCGAGCCGGCGCCTGCTGCAACAGTCACGTGCCCGATCTGGCTCGCGGATGAGCAGGTTCCTTGGGAGGCCTGCGGTTCTTCGCAGAGCGGAACGTTCTTCAGAGCGCCCAGCAGGCCGGGAGGTGTCGTGACGCCGATCGACTTGAAGAACTGTTCCCCGTCGTTGCGCGAGAAGCTGACAGTGAACGGTGAGTACCGGCCGCCGAAGGCTTCAGAGGTGCCCGCGGTCAACGACGGCGCGAACGCCGACGGCCCGGACGGACAGGGACTCCCATTCGGACCAGATGTGATCGCGAAGCTGTTCGACGCCGTCACATTCGAAGTGAACGGCGCGCTCCACGGCGTCAGGTTCGTACTCGTCGCATACGAACCGCAGGTCTGGGGAGTGGCCAGCGGTGCCCGCGGTCCTTCGCGCAGTTTCAACACGAAGGACGAATAAGGCAGCTGTGGCAGCCCGTCGAAGGTCGTGGTGAGCTGTCCGGTCTGGGGATCGGTCCGCACCTCGCCGGCCTGCTTGATCAGAACGGCGCGTTCGGGCGCCCTGGCGACGAAGTAGAGGGCGAGCAGCGACCCGAACGGGTTCTCGTGCGGCGTCGCAAGGTAGACCGAGCCTTCGATCTGTTCTTCGAGCAGCGGGCTCTGGGCGAGCACCGTCCCGATCTTGGAGCTCTCCGGACAACCCTGACCGGGACCGGAGTCAGCTGTCTCCGCTGCGTACTGCGCGGGGTTGCAGCTGGTGAGCCCGCCGGCGGAGGACGGGTTGACCACGACACCTCGAGGCAGCGTGACTTCGACCCCCTTGGGCTGTGTTTCGGAGATCCCTTCCGGTGTCAGCAGTCCTGAGTTGGGCAGTCCGAGCTTGAACACCAGGCCAGTGGGGCTGTCGGCCTCGGAGGCCGTTGTCAGTGCGCTGGCCGAGGGCGAGAACGGAACCCGTTCGCAGCCTGACATCGACAATGGGTTCCCGCCGAGATCTTCTGCCAGTGCCGATTCCGCGACGAACACGCCCGGCGCCGTGACCGAATCCGCTTCGGCGTCGATTTCCGACGGGTTTTCGCATGTCGTCGGCAGCGTCAGGAACGGAAGGCGCGGGGCGTCGGAGGAGGACGGCGTCGCGAATTCTGCGAACGCTTCATTTCCACGTTCGTTGTCGTGGCTGGGATCGGCCGGAACCCCCCAGAGCGTCTCGGTGGCGCCGAGGATCGGTTCCGGGATGTCGGAGATGTTCACGTTGATCCTGTAGCCATCCGCAGGATCAACGGTGATGTCCTCGATCGCGTTCAGGCCCAAGATCGTCGTTCCGAGCCGGGCGGTGACGCCGGGCGGTGGCACGAGGTTGAACACCGGGCTCTTCGGCGCGACGGTGTTGGTTCGGGCCGTGAGCACGCCGACCTGGGTGTTGGGCGGGCAATCTCCGGCTATGCCCGCGTCGAAGTCCTGGCGGGAGCACCGGGGACCGACGATCGGGTAGCCGACGAATCCTTTAGGCATCTCGATGTGGACGTCCCGCGGATTGCCGCCTTCGGCGCTCCCGGTCGCTGGGTCTTCCTTGAACGAGAACGAGACGGTGTACGCATAGGGGTGCGACCCGGCCTGAGCAGCGATCGTTCCGTCTTTGTTCGTCGGCGTCGCTGAAAGGCTCCCCGGCACGAAGGCGAAGTCAGCCTGCGCGCTGGCCGCGCCCACAAGCGCGATCGTCACGATGAGAGCGACTCCAAGCGAAGTTGAGAGCTTTGTGCAGACACGGCGCATTTCGCTTTTTGTTGAAGCCATGCAAGAGGACCTCATGACTTACGCTCCTTCTTCGACTTGGTTCGCGGTTTTGCCGTGGTCTTGGTGCCAAAACGCTTCCGTGCGGCCGTCTGGCAGGCGCGGCGTCGCTTCTTCGGCCTCTTGTTGCACGCCTTCAGGGCTCGTACGAGCTTCTGGGCCCGCGTCAGCTGCTTCGGCTTGGGTTTCGCGGCGGGCGCGGGTAGTTGCGGCGCGAGGTTCCCGGAACCGGAGAAGGCCTCGCTGGCTGCCGCCACCTGTGGCGACGGTGGGAGACCCGCCGCCTGGCAGGCTTCCCCTTCACATTCCTTGACACCGGCCGATGCCTGGGCGGGAAATCCTCCACCTTCGCGGGCGTCGTACAGGTCGTAGAAGTCGTCGTGATCGAGCGGTGAGATCTGCTGCCGCGTGGTGAAGAAGATGTTCTTGCCGGAGGTGTCCATCGCGAGGAAGTTCGAGTCATCCGGATCGCGGCCGCCCGACAGGAGGCCGACGCAGCCCGCGGTCTTCGCGCAGGTGCCGACCCCGTCCGGCTCCCACTCGTATACGTCTTCGATACCGGCATTGGTGTCTCGAGACACGAGCGAGTCGCGACTGTCGAACACGAGCCGTCCTTCGTCGTTGAGATATTTGGGCTGCTGCGGATCCTGGGCCGCAGGTTGCCCGATCACGGCAAGATTGGAGCCGCCCAGCGGTTCTTCACCGGTCGGATTGCATGAGGCACAGGACAGGACTCCGGTGGCGAGGTCGTACAGAAAGGCCTCGTTCTGCGGCCCTCCGACCGGACTGCCCACAGAGTTCTGCGCGCACGCCTTGCAATCGTTGTCATACCCTGTCAACGGCGCCCCCGAGAGGAACGCGAACCAGTCACCGTCCGGACTGGCCTCCCCCCTGCGGCGCGACGGCGACGGATCCCATAGGCCGTGTCCCCCACCCCCTCCAACCGTGCCGGCGGAAGTGTCGTCGGAAGCAAGCACCGTCGCGATGAACTTCACGGCACCGGATCGGTAGACGTAGAGATTCGGCTCTCCTGCAGCCGCCACGGCACCCTGGCTGTTGGGAGCTTCATCGAGCACGGCTTCATCCACGAAGTAGATCGAAGAGAGGCTTTCGCTCTCGCCGGCGACCCCCAGGAACCCGCCTTTGCCCTGGGTCAGGTCGACTTCCGTCATCGGATCGGCGGCGACGTCGACGAGATGACCATCGCTCAGGACGACCTTGGTTCCGTCTGTCGAGGCGATCACATAGCTGCCACCCGAATCGGGAATCGCGCGGGTGACGGTGCCGTTTTCACGGACGTAGGTCTGGCCCGAGGTTCCGGTCCAGAAGATGCGAGAGCCGTCTTCGGAGATCGCGCGATAGGTCGTCTGCGGACCGCCGAACGTCGCGCCCGGCGACGCTTCGGTGTTACCGGGCAGGACATTTACCAACCGCAGATCGCCTTCGACCCACTCGTACAGATCGGATTCGAAGGTGCCGACTTCTGGTGCAGCGGGCGCGGTCCCCGGCACCGCTGGGGTCAGGGCGTCATTCGCCGAGAACAGCTGGTGGGAGAAATCGGAGGACCCCCCGGCGTAGGACAGTGTGAATGACCCGAAGAAGCGGCCTTCTTTCCGGTGCGGAGGCTTCGAGGCGACCAACGGTACGAGATTGGTCGGGGCGGTGTTTTCCTCGACATACAGGTTCGAATAACCGTGCGGCGCGTTCGGCGTGAGCGATTCTCCAATTTGATAGACGATGCTCTTCGACAGCGCCGCATTGACCGCGACCGTCCCCTGTCCTTCGCCCTTTCCGATGGACGGGGGTGTCAGGGTCTCCGATCGCCAGTCTTCAGGCGACCGGCTGGCGACGTACTCGTCTTCGACCGGCCCGCCGGTGTCCGAGCCGAAAGGCGTTCCCTCGTAGATGACCGATTCACCGTCGGTCGTTGCTTGCATCGGGAAGCGGGCGTATTTGCTGCCGGCCTTGCAGGCGAGGATGATTTCGCACGGGGAATAGATGTTCGGGTCGATCGGAAGCACCTCACCACCCCCCTTGTCGGATGGCGAGACCAGCTCGTCCGCGCGACTGTCCGGGAGTTCAGCCAAGGACGCTTCGAACGTCCTGAATTCTCGGTCAGGGCCAGGGGTCGTGCCTGCCGCATTCGTGACGAGCACGCGATAGTGGTAGGTGGTGCCGCTCAGAAGCCCGGAGATCGACGCTCGCACAGGCAGGACGGCGGACCCGTTGCCCAGCTGTGCGCCTCCGAGCGGCGCTTCTTGGCAAGCGCTCGAGGAGCACGGACCGGCCGTGCCGTATTGGAAGGTGTAGTGGGTCCTGGAGCCGTTGGGGTTGATTGCCGCGCTCAGGGTCGCGGAGGTTTCGCCGATTTCGAGAGCGGACTCGGCTTCGACTGAGGCCAGGACCGGAACGGGTTCGGCGAGGATGAAACCTTCGCGCAGCCCCTCATCCGCTGCGTAGAGCACCCCTGCGGGTCGCCCGGACAGCGAGAGCCCCGGATTGAACGCGAGGCCTACGGTGGCTTCCTGTCCAACCGCCGCGACGAAGCGTTCGCTGATTTGACCTTTGGTGTCGAGCTGCACGTATTCGGCAATGCAGCCGACTTCCGGCTTGAAGGTCCCACATGCGACGAAATAGGTGACAGTCCCCGATGACTGGTCCACCGTCATCGATTGGAGACTGAAGGACGCCTCCGAGTGCCTGTAGGAGAGCGCTCCCGAGGCGAGGAACTTCCAGACGGCATCTTCGTCGCTGACGAAGACGTCTCCTTCGGCATCGACTGCGACGGCATGAGGGAATTCGACGATCCCGAGCCCAATCGTCGTTTCATAGCTGTGGGCGGTGGAGAACACCATCACCCGCGGACCGAACGCTTCGCCTTCATCACTGATGTAGGCCTTGCCGTCAGGCCCGACGGCAAGGCCGCCGGGCTGCTGAATCTCTTCGGCCGTGGCTTGCCCGCGGGTGCCGAAGGATGCCTGGAATGCGCCCGCTGAGGAGAAGACCTGGACAACCCCGGTGGCGCGTTCGCCGTCCAGCACGAAGACATCTCCGGTCGCTTGGTCGACGGCGACAGCCGACGGAGCCTCGAACTGACCGTTACCTTCGCCGGACAGCCCTATGAGACAGCCCGAGGTGCAGGTCTGCATTTCTTCCGCGCCGGTCGCAACTCCCCAGCCCCACGCTTCGACGAATTCACCGTCTGCCTTGAATACCTCGATGCGGCGATTGTTCTTGTCAGCGACATAGACATCGCCCGTTTCGTCGTTCACGGCGATAGAACCCAGCCCTGCGCTGAGAAGGGTTTCTCCGCCACTGTTGCCGAAGGCGCCGACCGGTTGGTAAGCCGCCGATGCCAACGACGGTGCAAGCATCGCGAGCAGCATCGCCATGAACAGGACGAAAGCCGCCCCGATGACGGGCCGACAAGTTTTGTGCCCTCCCCTGCCCTCGTTGATCGAGGTCGCGTCCGCCGTGGTTGTCACTCGTCTCTCGCCTGCCCCTTCTCGAAGACCATTGCTTTTACCTTCGGCTTTCCTATTTACAACAGCCATTGAGCGCCTCTTACTTGGGTTGACATTCCCGGGTTTGCGCCTTCGCGCTTTTCGGTCAAGCACATTTTCACGTTCGCGGCCTCGCAGTGACCCTGCGGACGAAGACCCGGTTCAGAACACGGCATCGCGTTGACGACGCTCACTCTCCCCTGATCCATCCACCCTCCTCTGATGCCCCCGCCATGCCTTCCATGGCTAGACGACACAGCTTTGGAGCGCTGCTTGGACTCAGCGCGCATACTTCCCAAGCTGTCGAATCCCAACAAGCCATAGCGTGCAAAGTTGTATGGCGCACCGCACGACAACGGCGGTTTATCTATCTGATACAAGCTTATACGGGCTGCAATAGTGTGGCCGCAACAGCAGGACAGGCGACTCGACGCCGACCGCTCGTTCCATTAATGTCCAGGGGTATGGGAGAGGTCAGCAGGGGGCGAAAACCGGCGCCGATGCACTCGTCGATCAACTGGGCACTGCTCGGTCTGGTGATCGAACGACCGAGCTATGCCTACGAGCTGGCGCAGCGCTTCGAGCGCACGTACAAAGATGCGCTCACGCTCTCGAGCGCCTCGCATGCCTATGCCGCGCTCGGCACGCTCAAAGAGCGCGGACTGGTCGAAGAACTGCCCGGCACGAAGGGCAGCCGCCAGCCCAAGCCTCACTACCGCGCCACCGCGATGGGGCTCGAGGAGTATCACCGGTGGCTGATCGGGCAGGTGGCCGAGGAGCGCAGGCGCCAGCGGGTCTTCCAGCTGCAGCTCACCGCGCTCACTCGCGATCCCGCGCAGGCGATGAAGATCCTCGAGGACTACGAACGGGCCTGCCTGGACGAGACCTGCACGACGTTGATCGCCGGCTCCGAGGAGGTCCCTCCCGATGACGGTCGCGATTTGCAGGCACGCCTGATCGCTGAGGAGAAACGTCTGGCGGTTGGCGCCAAGATCGCCTGGGCGCATTACGCACGACGGGAGCTCAAGGCGCTTGGCGCCGCTCGAGCGGCCCGCACGGATCAGACGCAACCATGAGCCTGTTGGAGCTGGAGAGCGTCTCCAAGCGGCTGGTCCACGGGGGACGTGGCGTGATCGTGCTCGACAACGCGTCGCTGGGTCTCGACGCCGGCGAACTGGTCGCGGTGTGGGGCATGCGCGGCTCGGGACGCACGACGTTGCTGCGCGTTGCGGCCGGGATCGACACGCCCGACAGCGGGAGCGTTCGCTTCGACGGGCGCGACCTGGCCGAGCACGGCGAGCAGTTGCTCGGCCGCGAGATCGGCTACTGCCAGAAGTCGTTCTGCAGCACCCAGGGGCAGGTGGCGGTCGACGAGGTGATTGTCGGGCTGCTCGTCAACGGCGTGCCACCGGCGCAGGCGCGCGTACGCACGCGCGAGGCCCTGCAACGTGTCGACGGCGAGCACCTCGGCACACGACGGCTGGCCGAGCTCGACAGCGGCGAGCGGATTCGCCTGTCGATCGCCCGCGCGCTCTCGCTGAAGCCGCGACTGCTGGTGATCGACGAGCCGGTCTCCGGCGTGGATCTGCTCGAGCGCGACGGGATCTTGCTGCTGCTGCGCTCGGTTGCCGACGAAGGGATCGCGGTATTGATGACCGTCGGCGATCTGACTGGGCTCTCGGGGGCGGACCGCTCGCTGACGATCGGCGACGGCGACCTGTCGGGCAGCACCCGGCGCGAGCTCGCGCCGGTGCTGCCGCTGCGCCCCGCGGCTGGCCTGCAGGCCAGCGGGTGAGCCAGGGCGAAGCCGTGCTCGAGCTCGAGCGGGTGGTCAAGCATTATCGCGGCGAGGGCGAGGAGGTCCGCGCGGTGGATGGGGTCAGCCTGAGCATCGAGGCCGGGGAGATGATCTCGCTGCACGGGCCGAGTGGCTCGGGCAAGACCACCCTGTTGAAGCTGGCAGCCGGCCTGCTCGCACCCGAGCACGGCACGATCCGCTTCCGCGGAACGGACCTCGCTTCGTTCTCGGAGGACCAGGCCTCTGACTACCTGCTGCGCGACGTCGGCTTCATCTACCAGAGATTCCACCTCATGCCGCGTGTCTCAGCCGTTGAGAACGCCTCGATCAAGCTGCTGCTCGGCGGTGTTGGCAAACGCGAGGCGCAAGATCAGGCGCTGCGGTGGTTGCAGCGCCTAGGGCTCGGCGAGAGCCTGCGACGCACCCCCGAGCAGCTCTCCGGGGGCGAGCGCCAGCGGGTCGCGATCGCACGCGCGCTCGCGGGCGACCCAAAGCTGATCCTTGCCGACGAGCCAACGGGCAACCTCGACAGTGCTCGTAGCCGCGAGATCATCGCGCTGCTCGGCGAGATCGCGCACGAGAGCGGCGCGGCTGTGCTGCTCGTGACCCACGACACCGAAGCGGCGCAACTGGCCGATCACAGCCTGTCATTGCGGGACGGAGAGCTGCACAGGCAGGTGAGCGGCGATCTCGCGCCATGAGCCACTACGCACGAGGTCTCTGCTGCGACCGTACGCGCTGCTCTATCTGTACCGTCGCCGGCTGCGCGTGCACGCTGCCCAGGAGTGCTTTGCCGGCCTGGGAATCGCGATCGCCGTCGCGCTCGTGTTCGCGGCAACGGTTGCCGAGTCGAGTATCTCCGGCTCCAGCAGTGAAGTCGTGCGTGCCGTCACCGGACCGGCGAGCCTGCAGCTGCGCGCGCGCAGCGGCCAGGGGTTCGACGAACATCTCCTCAAGCGCGTCGAACGGCTGCCAGGCGTCAAGCAGGCTGCGCCCCTGCTAGAGCAGACCGCGACTGTGAGCGCGCCCAGCGGCCGCCGCACCACGATCGACCTGGCGGGCACCGACACGAGCCTCGCAGTGCTCGACGGCCTGGGGGAAACGCTTCCACTGGCGGCGCTGAGACCTGGCACGATCGGCCTGAGCAAGGCGACAGCAGAGAAGCTCGGAATCACCATCCGCCCTACGCCTACGAGGAGCGGGTACGGCGAGGTGACGCTGCAGATGCGCGGCAAGGCCACCCGACTGAGGGTCTCGGCGGTACTCGGGCACGAAGCCGTCGGCGCACTCTCGCGCGCGCTCGTTGCAGTGATGCCGCTGGAACGAATGCACCAGCTCGCGGGTCTTCCCGGGCGCGTCACGCGGATCTTCGTCGAGACGCGGCCCGGCGCACGGGCAAGGGTGCGTGCCGAGCTGAGCAGGCTCGCGGGCGAGAGCTTGGAGGTCGCGCCCGCCGATCAAGACGTGACGCTGCTGCGCGAGGCGCTAGGGCCGAGCCGTCTCGCGAGCGGGCTGTTCGCGGCGATCGGCGCGCTGCTCGGCTTCCTGTTCGCGTTCAATGCGATGCTGCTGACAGTCCCCGAGCGCCGCCAGGCGATCGCCGAGTTGCGTCTCGCGGGCGCCAGGCGCGCAGGGATCGTGGAGATGGTCGCCTTCCAGGCGATCTGCCTGGGGATCGCCGCCTCCCTCGTGGGCCTGCTCGCCGGCTATGTCCTGTCGGTGGGGATCTTCCACCAGTCCTCGGCCTACCTCGCCGAGGCCTTCACGCTCGGCTCGAACACGGTGATCGGCGTGAGCGCGATGCTGCTGGCGTTCGTCGGCGGTGTGTTGGCGACTTGCCTGGCCTCGGGCGTCGTGCTGCTCGACCTACGCAAAGGACGCGCGCGCGACGCCGTCTACCAGCAGGACGGCGTGGCCGGGGATGCGCTCGGCGCAACCGCCCAGCGACGGCTGTTCACCGGCGCCGTCGGCCTCCTCGCGGGCGCCGGCCTGCTGTATGCGCTCGTGCCCGTGGCAGCGATCGCCGCCACCGTGCTGCTGGCGCTGGGAACCGTGCTGGCGGTGCCTCTCGTGTTTGGCGGCGTGCTCAAGTTGATGCGGCTCGTGACCGAGCGCTATTCCGGGCTCATCACGCTACCGGTGGTGCTCGCCTCGCTGCGGACAACGACGCTACGCTCGCTCGCTCTCGCGGCGACGGGCGCCGTCGCGTTGTTCGGCAGCGTCGCACTCGGCGGCTCGCGCGAGAACCTTCTGCGCGGCATCGGCACCTTCGCCCACAGCTATGTCGCCGCGGCGGACATCTGGGTCACGAATCCCGGCGACAACCAGGCGGTCGACGAATTCGACCCCGGCCAAGCAGCCGCACGGATCGCCCGTGTCCCCGCGGTCGCCAGCGTGCGCACCTTCCAGGGCGGCTTTCTGACGCTCGGTTCCAGGCGGGCGTGGATCATCGCCCGTCCGCCGGGCGCGAGCCGACAGGTCCTGGAACGCGAGATCCTTCAGGGAAACGCGAACATGGCGGTCGCCCGTCTGAGCGAAAGCGGCTGGATCGCCGTCTCCAAGCAGATCGCCGAAGAACACCACACGGGCGTCGGGGGCACCCTGACGCTGCCGACACCTCGGGGCAGTGTCCGCTTCCGGATCGCCGCAACGACGACCAACCTCGCTTGGCCGCCGGGCGTGATCTTCGTCAACACTGCCGACTACACCCGTGACTGGGCGACCACGGCCCCCACAGCCCTCGGCGTCAAGCTGCGCCCGGGGGCGAATCCGATGCTGGCGCGCAGCGCGATCGCTCACGCGCTCGCGCAGACGGGGGGCGGAGGTGCAGCGGAGGCCCAGTCCGGCCTGGAAGTGTCGAGCGCGGCCCACAGGCAGGCGAGCATCAACTCGTTGACGAGCGAAGGACTCGTCCAGCTGCGCGAGATATCCACGTTGCTGCTCATAGCAGCGATCTCGGCGATGGCCGCAGCGCTCGCGTCGAGCCTTTGGCAGCGCCGAGAGTGGCTGTCCGGACTGCGTCTCGCGGGCGCCAAGCCCTCGCGCCTGCGGCGCATCCTGCTACTCGAAGCAACGCTGATCCTCGGCGCCGGCTGTCTCACCGGCGCGGTCGCGGGGATCTACGGCGAGGTCGTGATCGACGGCTACCTGCGCCAGGTGACCGGCTTTCCACTTGCGAGCATCATCACCGGCACTCGCCCACTGGAGGTCTTTGCACTCGTGCTCGCGATCGCCCTGGTCATCATGATGATTCCTGGCTGGCTCATATCGCGTGTGCCGCCCGGCCTGGCGCTGGAGAACGACTAGGTCCGTCGTGGCGCGTTACGTGGCGATCATCACCGACGGCAGCGGACGCTGGGCAAACATGCGGGGATTGCCGATCACCGCCGGCCATGACGCCGCCGCCGACACGCTCAAGGCGCGGATAGCAGACGCGCGTGAGCTCGGTGTCGAGCAGTTGTCGGCCTACACGTTCTCGACCGAGAACTGGTCACGACCGGCCGCCGAGGTCGACGCGCTCATGGAGATGTTCACCCGACGGATCGCGATCGAGGCGCCCGCGCTCCACCGCGACGGGGTCAAGATGCGTTTCGTCGGACGGCGCGAGGGCCTACCACAGGCGCTCTGCGAGCAGATGGACCTGGCGCAGTCGCTGACCGACGCGAACACGGGGATGACGCTGTTCACGGTGTTCAACTACGGCGGCCGGGCGGAGATCCTCGATGCGGCTCAGCGCTTTCAAGGCTCGACGGAGGAGGAATTCCGGCGCTGTCTCTACGCCCCCGAGATGTGCGATCCCGAGATCATCATCCGCACGAGCGGTGAGCAGCGACTGTCCAACTTCCTGCTATGGCAGTCCGCGTACGCCGAGCTGGTGTTCCGCGACGAGCTCTGGCCCGATTTCACGCGCGAGGCATTCGAGCAGTCGCTCGCCGAGCTCGAAACCCGCGACCGTCGCTTCGGGAGACGCTGAGATGGGGACCTCCACACTCAGCGATTGGCGGCTGGTGGCCCGCGCTAGCTTGGCACTGCTGCTCGCCAACATCCGCTATTGGACCGCCGTCGCGCCCGTCGTGCGTCGCGAGCTACGGCGCTGGGACTCGCGCGCTCACGCCATCAAGGACCCCAAGCTGCGCGCGCTCGCCCTGGAGAAGCTGCGCCGCGAGGGATTTCACGCGGAGGCCGCGGCGATGCTCGCGACGCTCGCGCCGCGGAGGTATCGGCGAGATGTCGTGGAAGCGATCGTCGCGCTCGAGCTTCTGTTCGACTACCTCGATGGGCTGACCGAGCGGCCTCTGGCCGATCCGCTGGGCGATGGTGCCTCGCTGTTCACTTCATACACGGACGCAGTCACCGTGGGCAGCAAGACCATCGGTCGACAATCGGGCTTGGGTCACAACGATCCAGACAAGTTCGACGACTTGCGAGTCGGGGGTGACGGCTACCTCGATGCACTGTCCGAGACTGTCAACGCAGCACTCGTGCGGCTCCCCGCTGCTTCCGCGATCACCGAGGCTGCTCAGCGTACGGCTGCACGCAGCGGGCTCGCGCAGATTCGTATGCATGCAGCTTCGCGGCTCGGGATCGAGCAGGTCGAGGAGTGGGCTCGTGACGAGGCCGGCGGGACGGGGCTCCAGTGGCAAGAACTGCTCGCCGGCGCAGCATCTTCCGTACTCGCTCTGCATGCGCTGATCGCGGCAGCTGCCGATTCCCGGACGACGCGCGAGCAAGCGGACGAAATCGTGTCGGCCTATCTCTCCACATGCGTGCTGCTGACGCTGCTCGACGGGCTTGTCGACCACGAGGAGGACGTTCGGGCTGGGGGAGACGAGAATGGGGCGGGGAATCTCCTATCGGGCGGCCACGGCTCAGGTGGACTCGGCTACCTCGATCTCTACGAGGATCGCGAGGAGCTCTCGCAGACGCTCACCAATGCGACTCGGCGGGCCGCGCTACAGGCGCGCGCTTTGCACAACGGCCCTCACCACGCGATGACGCTAGTCGGGGTCGTGGCCTACTACATCTCCGCCCCGGGCGCTCGTGGCGCGCTGGCCGCGCCGATCGCCTCGCGCCTGCGCCGCCAGCTCTCCCCGCTGATCTGCCCCACGCTCGCGATGATGCGCAGCTGGCGGCTTGCGAAGCGAATGGGGAACCAGCGATCGCTTCGAACAGGAGGACTAACGTGAGACGCATGCGTCTCGCACTCGCGATGAGCGCGATTGCCCTGTTAGGAGCTCCCAGCGTCGCAGGGGCACGCGTGCTGGACGTCCGCGACGAAGGCCATCTGCACCTGATCACCACCTCAGGATCGGAACTGATCGACGAAGGGCCCGTATCGGGGACCGTGCCGGGCAAGGTGCGCGTGCACTTCATCTACAACGGCAACCCGCAGGTCAGCGCACGGTTCACGATCTACGGTCATCGCGGATCGATCAGCGGTCGCGCCAAGGCCAAATTGAGCAACCCGACGAGCCCCGACCCGAGCTTCCGCGGCGCGTTCACGATCACGGGCGGGGGCGGCCGCTACGCGCACATCCACGGGACTGGCGAACTCTTCGGCGTCTTCACGCGGCGCGGCTACGCGCTCGTCGTACAGACCATCGGAAACCTTGCTTACTAGATCGTGTGTGCTTCTGGCCGCACTCGCGCTGTGCTCGTGCCTGCCGAGCACAGCTTCGGCGGCGCAAACGGCGAGCATCAGCACGGCGTTCACACCCTTGCGGCTGGGCGCCCCGACGACGGTCTCACTCGGCTTCGAAGTCAAAGCCCGCGCCGGCGAGGTGCCCTCTCCACTCACCGGCGTGGTCTTCCACTACCCCTCCAACCTGGGAATCGCCTCGAGCGGCCTCGGCGTGGCGACGTGTCCGGTGGCCGAGCTCGAAGCCCACGGACCATCGATCTGCCCACCGAACTCGCGGATGGGCTCCGGCAGCGCGTTCGTCGAGATCCCCGTCGGTGGCGAAGTGGAGACGGAGACCGCGCGCATCTCCCTGTTGGCGGGCCCCTCGGAAAACGGATTCGTCAGGCTGCTGGTCACCGCCACCGGCCAGTCCCCCGTGATCGCACGGATCGTGATGCCCTCGCTCCTGCTGGCCGGGACCCTGAAGCTCACCGTGCCGCTCGTCGAGAGCCTGCCCGGGGCGCCTGACGTGTCTGTCGTGCGGGTGCGCGTGACGCTCGGTGGAAATCTCATCTATTACGAACGGCGACACGGGAAGGTGGTTCCGTATCGGCCGAGGAGCGTTGTGTTGCCGAAGACCTGCCCGCGGGGCGGGTTCAAGTTCTCAGCTTCTTTCAGCTTTCTGGACGGCACGATGGCCGAAGCCCGGAGGACCGTGAAGTGTCCGAAGGGGCGGCGGTGATAGACCGGGCTTTGGCGATACCCGATGGGACGAAAGCCTCGGCTTGATCCTGCACGATCGGAATCCCCAACGAACACGCGCGAATAGGCCTCCTGCGAGCTTAAACGGTTGTTGGTCTGTGTTGCTGCTGTTCGCGGTTCTTGCGAAAAGTCGGGACGGCCGGATTCGAACCGGCGACCCCCTGCTCCCAAAGCAGGTGCGCTACCAGGCTGCGCCACGTCCCGTGGAACGAATGGAGTCTACCGCCACGTTTCGCGCGTTCGCTGCATCCACGCCTGCAAGCGGGCACGCAGAAGCGTGTCGTTGACGGTCACCGTCAACAGACCGTGTTGCCCATCCCGAGAAGGAGCGGCCAGAGCACGATCGTCCTCATCGGAGCCGGAGCGCTTGGAGCCGAGCAGGTCGCGCACACGTATTGCCCGT
>DATBBF010000013.1:0-1520 GCA_036271135.1 Solirubrobacteraceae bacterium | reverse complement strand
CGCCCTCTCTGCCAACATGAGTGAGACAGCTCGACCCCGGAAATTTAGAGAGCAGGGCGAGCGAGGATCCCATCATGACCGCGACCGCGATAACGTCCCTCGGCGAGGACACCGAGGTGACCGAAAAGGCCAAGCGACGGTCGTTCACCGTCGAGTACAAACGTAGGATCGTGAAGGAGACCGACGCCTGCAAGGCGCCGGGCGAAATTGGAGCTCTGCTTCGGCGAGAGGGGCTGTACTCCTCGCAGCTGGCGACGTGGCGAGCGGCCCGGGACCGGGGCGACCTTGCTCCGGGAGCCGCCACGAAGAGGCGCGGGCCGAAATCCGTGGCGGCGGACCCGCGTGACAAAAAGCTCGCCGAGCAGGCGCGCGAGATCGCCAAGCTGACGACGCGTGCCGAACGCGCGGAGGCCATCGCAGAAATCCAAAAAAAACTGGCGGCGCTGTTTGGGCGTCCGTTCCCGAGCGAGGAATCGTGATGGAGACCGTCGCGCTTCACGGTCCACGGCTTGGCGTCGGCCGCCTGTGCAGCGCACTGGCGGTACCGCGGGCGACGTACTACCGGCACCTTGAGGCCAAGGCGCCGCCGCCTCGGCCGACTCCGGCCCGTGCGCTCACCGTCGAGGAACGCCGTTCCGTGCTCGATGTCCTGCACGAGCCGCGCTTCGCCGACCAGGCTCCGGCGGAGGTCTACGCACGCCTGCTCGACGAGAACCGCTACCTCTGCTCGGAGCGGACGATGTACCGGATCCTCGCCGCAAATGCCGAGGTCCGTGAGCGCCGAGATCAGCTGCGGCACCCGGCGTACACGAAGCCGGAGCTGCTCGCCACGGCGCCCAACCAGGTGTGGAGCTGGGACATCACGAAGCTGCTCGGCCCGGCGAAGTGGACGTACTTCTATCTGTACGTCGTCCTCGATATCTTCAGCCGCTACGTCGTCGGCTGGATGATCGCCCACCGCGAGAGCGCGACGCTCGCGAAGAAGCTCATCGAAGAATCCTGCCAGCGCCAGGGCATCTCATCCGGCCAGCTCTCCATCCACGCCGACCGCGGGCCATCGATGACCTCGAAGATGGTCGCCCATCTCTACGCCGACCTCGGCGTCACGCAGAGCCACTCGAGGCCGAACGTTTCCAACGACAACCCGTTTTCCGAGTCCCAGTTTAAGACGCTGAAATATCGACCTGACTTCCCCGAGCGCTTCGGATCTGCGCAGCACGGTCGCGCCCACTGCGGCCCCTTCTTCGACTGGTACAACAACGAGCACCGTCACGGCGGCATCGGCCTTCTGACCCCGCACGACGTCCACTACGGCCTCGCCGCTCAGCGCGTCGCCGCGCGAACCATCGTCCTCGCCGCCGCACACGCCGCGCATCCCGAGCGCTTCCCCGCGGGCGTACCCACGCCGCCGCCACCTCCCACCGCCGTTTGGATCAATCCACCGACGCTGACGTCGTCCGACGTCGAGGAGGCTCACTAAACTCGAACCAACGCTGTCTCATTCTCGTTGACAGGTTCCG
>DATBBF010000012.1:0-221896 GCA_036271135.1 Solirubrobacteraceae bacterium | reverse complement strand
CGGCTTCGAAACGTTCCTGCTGGTGATGTTCGGGCTCGGCATCGCCTATCTCTGCCTCCGCCAGTACCGCGAACGGCAGTTCTCGCTGATGGCGCTCGGCGATCGCAACCGCGGCATCCTCTACGGCTCGGTGGCGCTGGCTGTCTTCTGTTACATGGGCCGCCACCGGATGTGGGAATCGGGCTTCGGCGAGCTCGTCTGGTTCCTGTTGGTGGCGCTGGTCCTATGGGGCTTGATGGAGGTCTACCGCCAGTCCCGCAGCCTCTCCTAAGGCCTCCGTCGGGTCTAGACGAGACGTAGTGCGCCGGCGCGCAGGTCGTCTCGTCGAGACCCGACTCCGGCGGCCTATGCTCGTGATGTGGCTACGGCGGACACCGATCGAGAGCGCTCCGAGGAGCCCCGCGAGAGCGCTGAGCCAACGCTGGCCGAGCAGCGCCGGGCGTTGCCAGATCAGCCAGGCGTCTACCTGTTTCGCGATTCCTCCGGGCGCGTGATCTACGTCGGCAAGGCCAAGTCGGTACGCAAACGGGTTGCCTCCCACTTCTCCAAGGCTCAAGTGCCGAGCAGTCCCGGTCACGCCGAGATGGTCGCCTCAGCCGCGCACATCGAATGCGTCGTCGTCGCCACCGAGGCGGAGGCGCTGCTGGCGGAGCAGAGCTTCATCAAGCAGTATCGGCCGCGCTTCAACATCCGTTTGCGCGACGACAAGTCCTACCCGTTCATCGCGATCTCACTCGACGAGGCATTTCCGAGGGTCTACTTCACCCGCGAGCGCCACCGCTCCGGGCGGGCCTACTTCGGCCCCTACTCCAACGCCAAGCGGGTCCGCTCGACCCTCGAGGTGCTGGCGAAGGTGTTCATGTTCCGCTCCTGCACGGGGCCGGAGCCGGGACGGCGCAGCGGCAGTCCCTGCCTTGACTACTACATCAAGCGTTGCGGGGCGCCCTGTGTGGGCTATGTGAGCCGCGAGGAGTACCGGGCGGCGATCGGCGGCGTGACCGACTTCCTGTCGGGCCGTTTCTCGGCGATTGAGCGCGACATCGAGGGTCGGATGCGCGAGGCGGCGGCCAACGAGGAGTTCGAGCAGGCGACGATCGAGCGCAACCGCCTACAGGCGGTCCGCTCGCTGCTCGAGCGCCGACGCGTCACGGGCGACTCGATGGGCAGCTTCGATGCCGTCGCCGTGGCGCTCGACGGGCGCGAGGCCAACGCTCAGGTTTTCCAGGTCCGCGACGGCGTGCTCTCCGACCGCCAGTCCTTCTACCTCTCCAACGAGACCGAGCGCGATCTCGGGGAGGTGGCTGAGGAGTTCATGCTCCAGTACTACGGCGGGCAGATCTCGATCCCCGCGCTGCTGGTCGTGCAGAGCGATCTCGAGCAGCGCCCGGCGCTGGAAGCCGCGCTCAGCAGCCGCCGCGAAGGGCCGGTCGAGCTGCGGGCTGCCGAGCGCGGCGAGAAGCGCCGGATCCTCGAGCTGGCCGACCGCAACGCACGACTGGCGCTCGACCAGGACAAGCTGCGCAGCGAGCGCCGCCGCCAGGGACGCGTCGAGGCGCTGGATGGGCTGCAGCTGGCGCTCGACCTCGACGTGCCGCCGATCCGGATCGAGTGCTTCGACATCTCGAACCTAGGGGGCACCCATACGGTCGCCTCGATGGTCGTGTTCGAGGGCGGCGCGCCGAAGAAATCGGACTACCGCCGCTTCAAGATTCGCTCCACCGAGGGCGCCCCCGACGATTTCGCCTCGATGGCCGAGGTGCTCGAACGGCGCTTCGCGCAGTGGGAGCGCCAGGCTGACATCTCCCCACACGATCCCGCCTATGACCCGAGCTTCGCGGCGCTCCCGAACCTCGTTGTGATCGACGGAGGCAAGGGCCAGCTGGCCGCCGGGCTGGGCCCGCTGCAGGGCTTCCGCGAGCGTGGCGTGACGGTCATCTCCCTGGCCAAGCGGATCGAGGAGGTCTTCCAGCCGGGGTCCTCGACGCCGCTGGTGCTCGACCACTCCACCCCTGAGCTGCAACTGCTCCAGCGCGTTCGCGACGAGGCCCACCGCTTCGCGATCACCCACCACCGCACGCGTCGCGACAAAGCGATGACGACCTCACTGCTCGACGAGCTACCCGGCGTTGGACCGTCGCGCAAGCGTGCATTGCTGGCCCGCTTTGGCTCACCCGAGGGGGTCGTGGCGGCATCGAAAGAGGAGCTGCAAGCGGTCCCGGGCCTACCTGCCAAGACCGCCCGCGACCTTCACGCCTTCCTACATCGCGCCGGCTGATTCAAGCAGTTCCGCCAGAGCGAAGCCCGAGGAGAAACGATCGTCTGCCGCACCAGCAGCCCGAGGGGAAGCCATCGCGTCTGCGCAGCGGCTCAAGATCGTTACTCCTCGGGCGCAGCGACTAAGGCACAATGGATCGACGATGGCAGTGATCAGGACCCTCCGTCCGCATCGAGCCGCCGGCGGTAGGGCTGAGAAGCCGGCGCTGGAGTCGCGCCTCGAGGACCTCGTGGTGATCACGGGTTTCTCCGGCGCCGGCAAGTCGACCGCGATGAACGTCTTCGAGGATGCGGGCTACTTCTGCGTCGACAACCTGCCGCCGGAGATGATCCGCTCGCTGGTCGAGCTGGTCGTTCATAAGGGCACGAAGGTCGAGCGGGCGGCGGTCGTCTCGGATGTTCGCGGCGGGGTCTACTTCGAGGGATTGCGGGCCGTCGTCGACGACCTCGACGCGCTGGGGCTCAACCACAACGTGCTGTTCCTCGAGGCCGAGGAAGGGACGCTGGTGACCCGGTACAAGGAGACTCGCCGCCGCCACCCGCTGGCGCCCGACGGCAGCGTCGCGGCGGGCGTGGCGGCCGAGCGCGAGATGCTGGCGCCGCTGCGCGAGCGCGCGGATCTGGTGATCGACACGACGGGGATGTCGGCGGCGATGCTGCGGGAGAAGATCGCCTCCGAGCTGCTGCCGCATAAGACCGTCGGCAAGCTCGCGTTGACGTTCATGAGCTTCGGCTTCAAGCACGGCCCGCCTCGCGACGAGGATCTGGTCCTGGACGTGCGTTTCCTGCCCAACCCCCACTACGAGCACGATCTGCGCGCGTTGACCGGTCTGGACACTCGCGTTGTCGACTACGTCGGGCGTGACGGGTGCCTGCAGGAGTTCTACGGGCACCTCGACCCTTTGCTGGACTTCCTGCTGCCGCAGTACGTCGCCGAGGGCAAGGCGCACCTGATGGTCGCGATCGGCTGCACAGGCGGGCGGCACCGCTCGGTGGCGATCGCCGAGCGCCTGGCCGGGCGTTACCGCGATCATCCCGACCTGGAGGTCACCGTCGCCCACCGCGACGTCGACCGGGTGCCGCGAGGCTCCTAGGCAGCGGCTCCTCTTGTAGGATCGGCGCGTGGAGACTCGGCCCAGGGGGGACCTGGCAAGGTTTGTGCTGGCTTGCGCGATGACGCTCGCTCTCGTCGTCGTGCCGAGTTCGGCGGCGCTGGCCAATCCCGGCGAACTCGATCCGTCCTTCAACGGCACCGGCAAGCTCGTGGTCGACTTCGACCCCGGCAGCAACGATCGTGCGACCCAGGCGGCGATCACTCCCGACGGGCGGATCGTCGTGGTCGGCTCGACGGACGTGAGCGGCGGCGGCGACTACGCGCTGGCACGGGTGAACGCGAACGGCACGCTCGACAGAACCTTCAGCGGCGACGGCTTGGAACGCGTCAACAGCGAAGGCACACTGAACGACATCGGCGGCAGCGTGGTCGTGCTGCCCGACGAGTCGATCGTGGTAACTGGAGAGGCGAACGCGACCGTAAAACAGGAAGGCGGGAACGGGAACTTCTTCACCGAGGAGCTCAACCCCGACGGCACCCAGAACGAATCGTTCGCCAAAGCCACCGGTGGCGCATCGACCGTCGACTTCGGCGGCGAAGACATAGCCAACGACATGGTCCGCCAACCGGACGGCAAGCTCGTGATCGTCGGCTCGACGAGCACCGATGGCGGCGATTTCGCGATCGCGCGACTGAACGCCGACGGCAGCCTGGACACGACCTTCGGAAGTGGCGGCAAGCAGACCGTGGACTTCAGCGGCGGCAAAGACGCCGCGAAGAGCGTCGCGCTGACAGCCGAAGGCAAGATCGTCGTAATGGGGGAAGGCGGTCCGAGTGCGGACATGGCGATCACGAGGCTGAACAGCGACGGAAGCATCGACACGTCCTTCGCGCCCGCGACGTCAGGAAAGGAGCTCGTCGACTTCGGCGGCACGGAGACGGCCGCGGGCGTTGCGATCCAGCCCGACGGGAAGATCCTCCTCGAGGGATCCACGAGCGCTGTCGGCGAAGGCGATCTGGCCATCGCGAGGCTGAACCCGAACGGCGGACTCGACTCGAGCTTCAGCGACGACGGCAAGCTCACGCTCGGATATGGCGCGCCGAACGAGTTCGGCACCGGCGTTGTCGTCCAGCAGAACGGTCGCATCGTGGTGATGGGCGATGCGGACCTCGACCACGACTTCGTGGTCAGCCGCCTCAATGCGGACGGCACGGTCGACGCGAGCTTCGGCGTCAACGGCACCGCCACGGTTGAGTACGGCGGCTTCGAGTTCGACGGCGACGTGGTCCTTCAGCCCGACGGCAACATCGTGCTGGTCGGGTCGACCGAAGCCCCCGGCAACGTCCCCTACAACATGGCCGTCTCACGCCTGATCGGCGATCCCCCGACGAGCACGCCGCCGCCGGGCGGCTCCTCGGGCGGGCCGGGGCCCGGCTCGCCGACCTCCATCTTCCAGTCTGGGGCCTCGAGAGGACTCCCCTTTGCAACGAGCTTCGACGGGCGGGGCTCGATTGCACCGCCTGGGCAGAGCATCGTCGACTGGCACTTCATCCTCAGCGGCGGGCCCGGCCCGGCGGTCGACACGGACTGCGGATCGAGCTCCACGTTCTCCACGCTGCTGCAGCCGGGCGCGACCTACCAGCTGGACATGACCGTCACCACGAACCTCGGCGTGAAAGCGTCGAACGTGGCCTACGTGACGGGTTCGAAACTCAAGAACAAAATAAACCCGGCGATCTTCAAACAGCCGCCCGCGTTCGACTGCGAAAACCCGGCCGCCGGCAACCAGGCGAACAGCCCGAACTGCGTCAAGACCTTCGGCTTCGGGATCCTCGACGTCAACAGCCGGGGATCTGGCGACTGCTTCGAGCTTGCCTCGGTCGCCGAAATAAACAAAGCGGGCTACTTCATAGGCAAGGTCAAAGGCCCGGTCTCGATCAACGGGCTCTACGCGCCGGTCCCCGAGAGCGTCAAGACGGAATACGACTCGAATGGCAACGTGGCGGCCGCGGATCTCTCCCAGGTCTCGGTGCGGGTCGGCCCGTTCCTGACGAAGACGATCCCTCTGAAATTCAAAGTGACGCCGAACAAGGAAGGCGTCTTTCACCTGATCAACGTCGAACCGGCGGCGGACACGCCGAAATTCCTCGGCTCGCTGCCGATCTCAGGCTCGTTCGCAATCGACCTGATCAAACACGCCAGCAGAGTCAAAGTCGGACTCGGCTTGCCGTCCCCGTTCAGCTTCGGGGCGAAACGTGCGGCTCAGGGACAGGTCTTCCTGTACTCAGACAACGTCAACGGCCTTCACTACGACGGCCTTTCGATCACGATCCCCGAAGTGTGGCTCGGCCCGATCTTCGTCTCCGGGCTGAACTTCAACTACACCAAAAGCACCAACAGCTGGGGCGGCGCGGCGAAGGTGACCCTGCCCGGCAGCGGGCTCGCGATCGACGCATCCGGCCCGCCAAGCCAGCCACCCGACTTCGGCTTCGGGATCAAGAACGGCAAATTCGACCACGCCGGTTTCGGCGTCGACTTCCAGCCTCCGACGCAGCCCGACCTGTTCCCGCCGTTCCACACCGCGCTGCTGAGCCACATCGGCGCGTCGGTCGGGATCAACCCGCTGCGGCTCACAGGCACGATCGGGATCAGCGCGGCGAATCTCGTCGAGGAGGACGGCGCCCTGTTCGGGGTCTTCGCCTCAGCGAATGAAAAGTACACGCTGCCCGCGAACCCGGGACCCGAGCTCGCGCCGCTTGCCAATCGCACGTTCGACCGCTTCAGCCTGGCGATCGGGGGCACCGCGAAGGTGAAGGTGCCGATCCTCGGGGAAGTGCCGCTGCTCAAAGCCTACGGGCTCTACGAGTACCCCGACTACTTCGAGTTCGGCGGCGGCTTCGAATTCGGCATCGGCTTCCTGTCGCTGAAGGGCGGCGTCAACGGATTCGTCTATCCCTCCGACGGGACCTTCAATCTCGCGGCCGGACTCGAAGCGTGCGCTCGCAAAATCAAGATCGGCTACAAGATCTTCAAAGTCGAAGTCAGCCCCTGTCTCAAGGTCGGCGGCGTGGTATCGAGCAAGGGCGTCGCCGTCTGCGGCGTCGTGCCGATCCCCTTCCCGGTCGTCGGAGCGATCCCGGTGACCCTCGGAGCGGGTTACATATGGGGCGGCAAGCTGAGCCTGATGGTCTTCTCGTGCGACTACGGCCCGTATGAAGAGAAGTCGAAGTTCGCGCGTGTTGCCGACGCGCCGGCCGGGAGTGAGTCAGTGACGCTCGCAAGCGGGCTACCGGCGGCGATGATCAAGCTGACCGGCCAGAGCGGGGCGCCGCAGGTCACCGTCACCGACCCCCAGGGCAACGAAATCACAAAGAGCCCCGACGCGATGACGGTGGAGGGGACCGAACCCGACACCACGCTCATCGCTCTGCGTCACCCGCTGGCCGGCGCCTACACGATCACTACGCAGCCAGGGTCACCGGCAATCGCCGACGTCGCGACCGCCAACGGCTTGCCCGGCCTCGGTCTCAAGGCGCGGGTCACCGGCAAAGGACAGACTCGGGTCCTCCATTACAAACTCGCCGCGGCGCAGCGGCGGACGGTCAGGTTCGTCGAACAGGGCTCGGGGATCGCGACCAGGATCGGCTCGGCCAAGGGCGCTCATGGCACGATCCGGTTCACTTCAGCCGCCGGGGCTCGCGGCCGGCGAACGATCGTCGCCCTCGTCGAAGAGGCCGGCGCCCCGAGTGGCGAAGTCAAGGCGGCGAGCTACATCGCGAGCGGGACCCCACGACCCGCGCGCCCGCGCTCGGTCAGCGGCCGGCGCCGGAAAGGGAAGATCAGCATCACGTGGGCGCGTGTGAGAGGCGCGAGTCGCTATGAGGTGCTCGTGAAGCTGGCTGACGGCTCGCAGAGCTTCCGCGTCGTGCGAGGGACACGCGTGACGCTGCCGGACTCCTTCCCGGCCAAGCGCGGGTCCGTGTCCGTGGATGCCCTCGGGCTCGAAGGCACCCGGAGCGGGGCTCGCAGCACGCGGCTTGCGCCCGTCCGGGCACGTCGCCGCTGATACGACGGGTGGACTCCGAGAGAATCCCGGCGTCGGGCGCTGATACCCTCCGGCCGGCACGCCGGGCGATGGAGCGCAGCTCCAGAGACCCGGCATCGTTCATTTTCGCTTCAGGAGGAAACGAATGACGGTAAGGGTCGGGATCAACGGGTTCGGTCGGATCGGCCGGAACGTCTTCCGTGCGGCGATGGCTCGCGGCGGTGATGAGATCGAGTGGGTCGCCGTCAACGATCTGACCGATTCGGCAACGCTTGCGCACCTGCTCAAGTACGACTCGATCCTCGGCCCCTACCCGGGCACCGTCAACCTGAAGGGCGAGAGCGCGATCGAGGTCGACGGCAAGGAGCTGAAGGTCCTGGCCGAGCGCGATCCAGGGGCACTGCCCTGGGGCGAGCTGGGCGTCGACGTGGTGATCGAGTCGACGGGCTTTTTCACCGACCGGGAGAACGCCGCCAAGCACCTGACGGGCGGCGCCAAGAAGGTCGTCATCTCCGCTCCCGCGACAGGCCCTGACGCGACGGTCGTGCTTGGCGTCAACTTCGAGGAGGCCTACGACAAGGCCACCCATGAGGTCATCTCCAACGCCTCCTGCACGACAAACTGCCTGGCCCCCGTCGCGAAGGTCCTCAACGACACCGTCGGCATCCAGCACGGGCTGATGACGACGATCCACGCCTACACGGCCGATCAGCGCCTGCAGGACATGCCCCACAAGGACCTTCGCCGCGCGCGTGCCGCCGCGATCAACCTGATCCCGGCCTCGACCGGCGCCGCCAAGGCGATCGGCCTGGTGATCCCCGAGCTTCAGGGCAAGCTCAACGGCTTCGCCGTGCGGGCGCCGGTGCCGACCGGCTCGGTCGTCGACCTGACGATCGTCGCCGGCCGCGAGACGACCGTCGATGAGATCAACGGGGCGCTGAAAGCAGCCGCCGCGAGCGGCCCGCTGCAGGGCATCCTCTCCTACACCGAGGACCCGATCGTCTCCAGCGACATCGTCCAGTCGCCCTACTCCTCGATCGTCGACTCCAAACTCACCGCCGTGATGGAGGGGACGATGGTCAAGGTGATCGCCTGGTACGACAACGAGTGGGGCTACTCCAACCGCGTCGTGGACTTGGTGCAGAGGGTTCTGTGACAGTCGTCCGTCCGGCCACAGGCGCCGGGCCGTGCCAATATCGTCAAGGAGGACGAGATGATGAGAAGCATTGACGAACTCGACGTGCAGGGCCGGCGTGTGCTCGTTCGGGTCGACTTCAACGTGCCGCTGGATCGCAGCGGCGAGACCGTCTCGGTGGCCGACGACACGCGCATCCGTGCCGCTCTGGTCACGATCGAGGAGCTGCGCGGGCGCGGCGCCCGCCTCGTGCTGGCTTCGCACCTCGGACGCCCCGAGGGGCGTCGTGAGGAGGACCTCTCGCTGGCGCCCGTCGTCGAGCGCCTCCGCGAGCTGATGGGTGTGCCCGTCACGCTGGCCCCGGCCGTCGTCGGACCGGAGGTCGTGGCGCTTACCGAACAGCTCGCCGACGGCGAGATCATGGTGCTGGAGAACGTCCGCTTCGAGACGGGCGAGACGACCAACGACCCGCGCCTGGCCGCAGCTCTGGCTGAACTGGCCGACCTCTACGTAAACGATGCCTTCGGCGCCGCCCACCGCGCTCACGCCAGCACCGAGGGCGTCGCCCACCTGCTGCCGGCCGCCGCCGGACGTCTGCTGGAAAGGGAGGTGCGGACGATCGGCGAGATTCTCGAGAGCCCCGCCCGCCCGCTCGTGGCGGTCGTCGGAGGTGCCAAGGTCGCCGACAAGATCGCCGTCATCGACCGCTTCTTGGAGGTGGCGGACGTCGTCGTGATCGGCGGCGCCATGTGCTTCCCGTTCCTCAGCGCGCAGGGTCACGCAGTCGGCGACTCGCTGTGCGACGAGGAGGACACCGAGCACGCCCGCCGCGCCCTGGCCAAGGCGACAGACCCGCGCCGGGCGAGCGTCGAGCTGCCCACCGACCTCGTGATCGCGGAGCGCTTCGCGGCCGACGCCGAGCACCGGGTGCTCGACGGCGTCGAGGTGCCGGAGGGCTGGATGGGACTCGACATCGGCCCGGCCAGCGCCGAGCGTTACGCCGCGACCATCGTCTCGGCGGGCTCGGTCTTCTGGAACGGCCCGATGGGTGCTTTCGAGATGGAGCCCTTCGCCGCCGGCACGCGCCGCGTCGCCGAGGCAGTTGCGGCCGCCCCCGGCGTGACGGTCGTGGGCGGAGGGGACTCGGCTGCCGCGCTGGCCCAGTTCGGGCTGGAGGACACCGTCGACCACCTCTCCACCGGAGGGGGCGCGACGCTGGAGTTGGTCGAGGGCAAAGAGCTCCCCGGGATCGTCGCGCTGGAGCGCTCGGAGGTTCCCACCTGATGGCCCGCACGCCGCTGATCGCCGGCAATTGGAAGATGTACAAGACCGAGGAGCAGGCCGAGGAGTTCATCCAGGGCCTTTTGCCGCGGGTCTCATCGCTGGATTCGGTCGACATGGCGATCTGCGTTCCCTTCACGGACCTGCGGGCGATGGTCGACAGCGCCCGCGGCTCGCGCGTGGAGGTCTTCGCTCAGAACATGCACCATGAGGCCGAGGGCGCCTATACAGGGGAGATCTCGGCACCGATGCTGAGCGAGCTGGACGTCCGCGGCGTCGTGCTCGGGCACTCCGAGCGGCGTGGGCTGTTCGGCGAGACCGACAAGTCGCTGGCGCTGAAGGTGCCCGCGGCACTGGAGGCCGGCCTCGTGCCGATCCTCTGCGTGGGGGAGACCGAGGAGGAGCGCGACGGCGAGCAGACCGAGCGCAAGCTCCGCCACCAGATCAACGAGGATCTCGCCGGGGTCGCGGCCGACCGTCTGGCGGAGGTCGTGATCGCCTACGAGCCGATCTGGGCGATCGGCACCGGGCGCGTCGCCACGCCGGAGCAGGCACAGGAGGCGATCGGCTTCATCCGCGCCCTTGTCGGCGGACACGACCAGACGGCGGCCGAGAGCGTCAGGATCCTCTACGGGGGCTCTGTGAAGCCCGACAACGCCGCTGAGCTTCTGGCGCTGCCCGACGTCGACGGCGCGCTCGTGGGCGGCGCTTCGCTGGAGGCCAAGTCGTTCGCGGAGATCGCGACCGCGGCAGCGCGATGAAGCTGCAGGCGGGGCCCGCGAGCCTGCCCGCGCCACGCGCCTGCCTGATCGTGCTCGACGGCTGGGGCCTGGCCGAGCCCGGTCCCGGCAACGCCATATCGCTGGCCCGCACGCCCGTCTTCGACGAGCTGTGGGGTGCCTACCCACACACCACCCTGACCACCTGGGGCCGCGCTGTGGGCTTGCCCGAAGGTCAGATGGGCAACAGCGAGGTAGGCCATCTGAACCTCGGCGCGGGCGCTGTCGTCAGACAGGACCTGATGCGCATCGACGACGCCATCTCCGCCGGCGAGCTGGCCCACAACGACGTGCTCCGCGACGCGTTCTCCGGGCCCGGACGCGTGCACCTGCTGGGGCTCGTCTCCGACGGTGGCGTGCACTCATCGCTCGACCACTTGCGGGCGCTGATCGGCCTTGGCGCCGAGTCCGACGCCAAGGAGGTGATCGTCCATGCCTTCACCGACGGGCGCGACACGCTGCCACACTCCGGCGCCGGCTTCCTGGCAGAGCTTGAGGCGGTTCCGGGCGCGCGAGTCGGATCGGTGATCGGCCGCTACTGGGCGATGGACCGCGATCGTCGTTGGGAGCGGACCGCACGCGCCTACGATCTGCTCGTACACGGCCGCGCACCGTACACCGCCGCTAGCGGCGAGCAGGCCGTGAAGGCCGCCTACGAGCGTGGCGAGACGGACGAGTTCATCGAGCCGACGCTCGTCGGCGAGGCGGCACGGATCGCCCCCGGCGACAGCGTCCTTTGCTTCAACTTCCGCCCTGATCGCATGCGACAGCTCGTCCGAGCCTTGGCAGAACCGAGCTTCGGCTCTGTCGATGAGGATCTGCCGGGCTGGCCTGGTCGCGACGGCGGCGTGCCCGTCGAGCGTCTGGCGACACTTACCCGCTATGAGGAGGGCTGGCCCTACCCGGTCGCTTTCGCCCCCGAACATCCGCAGAGCACGCTCGCTGAGGTCCTATCGGCTGAGGGGGCGGGACAGTTGCACGTCGCGGAGACCGAGAAGTACCCCCACGTCACGTACTTCTTCAACGGTGGCGACGAGGCCCCCCAGCGCGGCGAGCGCCGCGAGATGGTGCCCTCGCCGCGGGACGTGCCGACGTATGACCACAAGCCCGAGATGAGCGCCCACGAGGCCGCAGCGGCGTTCTCCGGCGCCTGGTCGGAGGACCGGCCGACGTTCGGGATCATCAACTTCGCCAACGCCGACATGGTCGGCCACACCGGCGTGATCGAGGCGGCGGTGAAGGCGGTCGAAACGGTCGACGAGTGTCTCGGGCGGGTCGTCACCGCTGTTCACGCCGGTGGCGGCGCCTGCTTCATCACCGCCGACCACGGCAACGCCGATCACATGCTCGAGCCCGACGGCAGCCCCAACACGGCTCACTCGATGAACCCCGTGCCGGCGATCCTCTCGAGCCCTTCTGTGACCCTGCGGGGCGGCGGCATCCTCGCCGATGTCGCGCCGACGATCCTCGAGATGCTCGGCATCGAGCAGCCCGGCGCGATGACCGGCCGCTCGCTGATCGAAGGCCGCTAGATTCCCTGGCCGGACGGCCAACCAGAGGAGCGCGATGAGCGACAGTGAGCAGCAGGCGGATGTGGAGCTTGAGGAGAGGAGCAGTCTCTCGCGACGACTGCTCGCCCTGTTCTTCATCGGCGCGGGCATCAACCACTTCGTCAACCCGCGCTTCTACGAAGCGATCGTCCCGCCCTCGCTGAAGGACCAAGCCGCACGGGTCGTGCAGGTCAGCGGCGTCGCCGAGCTCGTCGGCGGGCTCGGCGTGCTGCTGCCGTCGACCCGGCGCCTGTCCGGCGTCGGCCTGATTGCCCTGCTGGCGGCCGTGTTCCCGGCGAACCTCTACATGGCCAAAGAGCCAGGCCTTTTCAAGAGCGTTCCCCGTTGGGCGCTCTTCGCGCGGCTGCCGTTGCAGCCGCTGATGATGTTGTGGGCTTGGAAGGCCACCCGTCGCTGAAAGCGATTGCCCGCTCAGGGGCTTCGAACGCTGCTATCTTCGGCTTAGAAGCGCCTGCATTTGGACCACCGTCATGGCTACCGCAACCGCCGTCGAGATACCACCCGCAGACCCGGCGGAGCTGAGCCTAGGAGAGCTGCGAGCCTGGCGCGGACTGCTCAGAGCGCACTCCTGCTTGGCCAAGAAGCTGGACACCGAGCTCGACCGCGCGCACCGGCTGCCGATGACCTCCTACGAGGTCCTGCACCATCTTGAGGAGTCCACTGGCGCGCGCATGCGGATGTGCGATCTGGCCGAGCAGGCTCAGCTCTCGCGTAGCGGCCTGACCCGCCTGGTCGACCGCCTGGAGCGCGACGGCCTGCTGGAGCGCTGCTCCTGCCAACACGACGCGCGCGGCTCCTACGCCTGCCTGACGCCCGCCGGACGCGAGCGCCTGCAGGAAGCCCGAGTTACCCATCTGGGCGTCGTCAGGGCGCACTTCTTCTCCCGCTTTTCTGAGGAGGAGCTGACGCTTCTGGCGGACATGTGGGAGCGGATCGCTCCCTGCGGCTGCTGAAGCTCCGCCGCCCACCAGTTTCACCCGACCGCCGCCAGGCGGTTTTTTTGTGCCCGCGGAGGGCCGGAGCAGGCCTGGCCGCGAGCCGGCTGGGCTACCTCTCAGGTGCGCCCGGCTCGCCGGCCACGGCGTCTGCTTCGTCCTCGGGGGGAGCGCCTTCGGCAGCCCGGCGCTTGGCTCGGCGGTGCATCACGAAGCCGCTGACGATCGCCAGCAGCACAGCCGCGAGCCCGTAGAGGCCGAACGCTTGGATCGCATTGCTTGCCGAGTTGCCGAGGAAGTAGGCGATCAGGCCGATCCCCGTCGCCCATGTGATCCCCCCGAGGGCGTTCCAGACGACGAACGATTTCCAATGCATCCGCGTTGCCCCGGCCAGCCACGATGCCCAGACGCGCAGTCCCAGCAGGAAACGCCCGAAGAACACCGCCTTGGGGCCGTGGCGTTCGAAGAACGGCTCGCCGATCAGCAGCACCTCATTCCGCTGGCGCTGGAAGGCGCCGGGACGCTCCAGCAGCCAGCGGCCGCCCTTGCGGCCGATCAGGTAGCCGATGTTGTCGCCGACGATCGCTCCCGCCGCTGCCAGCGGGATCACAAGAGCGATTTTCAGATTGCCCTGGCTGGCCAGGACGGCCGCCGTGATCAGGCCCGTCTCGCCCGGGACCGGCAGACCGCTCGACTCGCTCATCACGATCAGGAACAGCAGCGGGTAGCCAGCCGTGCGGACCAGGTGTTCGACATTGAGGAGCGCGAGCAGCATCTGCGCGCCTAGCATGACGCAGGCGGACCGCTGTGCCCGGTCGCCGAGGGAGCGTGGGCGGTGGGGCTCCTTATTTCGTGTTTTCGGAGATCAGCTGCTGGAGCGCCGAGGATGCCTGCTGGATGTCGTTGTAGACGACGTTGCGCAGCACTACCTTCGTCGGCGCCGGAGCCGTCAGGACGACGATCGCGACGACGACCAGTGCCAGCGCCAGCAGACCGACCAGGACCCCGACGAGGCGGCCTCGTCCCTTGCCGGCGGGACGAGTCCGCGGCGGCGGTGGTTGTTTGGTGGCGGCGGGGCGCGCACGCGGCGGGCCCTGGCGCGGCCGGCGCGTGACGACGGCGGTTGCCGGTGCCGTGTCCGGTCCGCGTCTCGTCCCTGCCAGGACCGTCGTCGCCTGGGCGCTCGGGCTGTTGGAAGGCCGGGTAGGAGTGATGCCGCGGGCGCCGTCGTGTAGCGCCCGGCGCATCTCGTTGGCAGTCTTGTAGCGGTCGCGTGGATCGAGGGCAAGGGCCATCGCGACCGCGTCGGCCAGCTCCGGCCCGACGGCCGCGACGAGCGTGTCGAGCGTCGGCGGCGCCTCCTGCTGCTGCTTGAGGGCCAGCTCCGTCAGCGAGCCGGCCTCATACGGCAGGCGCCCGGAGATCAGCTGGTAGGTGACGACGCCGAGCGCGTAGAGGTCGGCGCTGGGGCCGGCCTCCTCACCGCGGGCCTGCTCGGGAGCCAGGTAGGCGGCCGTGCCGAGGACCGAGCCGACCTGGGTGATGCTCGACTGCTCCGTGGCCTTGGCGATCCCGAAGTCGGCCAGCTTGACCTCGCCTTCCAGCGAGCGCAGCAAGTTCCCCGGCTTGACGTCGCGGTGCACGACACCGTGGCGGTGGGCGTAGTCGAGGCCCTCGCAGGCCTGTTCGATGATCGACAGGCCCTCGGCGACATCCACCCAGCCGTCGTCACGGAGGATCTCCGCGCAGGACTGACCCTCGATGTACTCCATGACGATGAAGTACTGATCGGAGCCCTGGTCGCGGCCGGAGTCGAAGACCTGAACGATGTTGGGGTGGATCAGTCGCGCCGCTGCCTGCGCCTCTCGTTGGAAACGCGACACGAATGCCGGGTCGTCGGCGAGATGCTCGGCGAGGAGCTTGACGGCCACCTGACGCTCCAAGCGTAGGTCCATGGCCAGATGCACGGTCGACATGCCACCGAACCCGAGGCGGCCCTCCAGCCGGTAGCGCCCGGCGATCTCGGCGCTGCTCATTTCGTGCCTTCCGATCCGCCCGCGCCGTTGCCCGCTTCGTTTTCGGTTGGTCCGGCGCCGCCGACGCCTTCGCCGGCCTGGCCTTCGCCGGGGGCGGGGGTGCCACCGCCCGGTCCGCCGCCCGCGCCGGCTTCTTCTTCCGTCGGAGGCGTCGTTTCTTCTGTCGGCGTCGTGGGCGTGGTCGTCGTCGGGGTCGTCGTCGTGGGGGTCGTCGCGGTGCTCGTCGTTTTCGGGGTCGTCGTGGTCGTCGTCTGCACGAGCGGCTGGGTGCACGCTTCTTTGGCGACCTTGCGGAGGTTCTCGATGCCCTGGCGGATGTTGCTGCGCAGGCCGCTATCGAGCGTCGAGGGCAGTGCGGCGTAGTCCTGGTCGGTTTTCAACAGCGCCGCTTCGGTGCCGGAGCAGTTGCCGTTGCCGGCTTCGGCGGCGTGCTCGACAGCTTCGATGTCGCTCTGCAGGGGCCCGCCGGCGGCGGCGGGGATCAACCCCTTGCCGGAGCTGCCGCAGGCGACGAGCAGTGCCGCGGCGGCCCCGAGGGCCAGCGCGAGGAGGAGACGCAGCAGGGCGCGGGGAGGGGGCATCTTCACTGCCCGTACTCCAGGCGCTCGGCCAGCGAGTCGGGCAGGCGCGCCGCCCGGATCGCGGCGGCGGCGCCGGCGACGTCGTAGTCGGCGCGGTGGAAGGTGGCGTCCATCTCGTCGAGGTCCAAGAGCAGCCAGGAGGCACGGTGGTCGCCGTCGCGAGGCTGGCCGACGCTGCCGGGGTTCAGAAGCCACTCGCCCTCGGCTACGTCCAGACGCGTCCCGGCGCGGCGCGGCTCGCCTGTGGCCAACTCGCCCTCCTGGCGGGCGAAGGACAGGGCGACGTGGCTGTGGCCGATCAGGCAGATGCGGTGCTGCTGCTGGTTCAGGCACAGCTCGGCCAGCAGCGCCGAGAGGACGTACTCCCAGACGGGATCGCGAGGGCTTGCGTGGTAGAGGCCGCAGGAGGACTCTTCGCCCTGCGGCTTGAGAGTTTCGAGGAAGGCGAGGTTCTCGGGATCGATCACCTCACGGGTCCATTCGGCGGCGACGCTGGCTCCGCGCGAGAACTCCTCCAGCGACAGCTCGCCGGTAACGGCCATGTCGTGGTTGCCGGCCAGGCAGACGGCGGCGTGCTCGCGGGCCAGCTCCACGCAGGCGTCGGGCTCGGCGCCGTAGCCGACCAGATCGCCCAGGCACCAAAGCTCGGAGGCGTCGCTGGAAGCGACCGCGTCGAGCGTCGCCTCGAAGGCGTGGCGGTTGGCGTGGATGTCTGAGACGACTGCGACCTTCATCACTGCAGGGTAGGAACACCGTCGGCCGCCGGGCGTTCCACGGCGCCGGCTGCTGCAAGCCGGCCTCCGGCGGACGCTGCCGGCGCTCGCAGACCGCGCTGGGCGGCCTCGCGGGCCTATGCGGGCTCGGGCCCGCTCTCTCCGCCCCCGTACTCGGGCAGGTTCTTGATCCCCTCGCGGGTGAGCCACTTGGAGTAGTTGTCCTCCATCGCGTCGATCAGCTCCCGCATGAAGCGCGGCGAGAGGTTTACGCGGGACACGACTACACCCGGCACCTCCTCTGCCTCGACCTCGTGGTCGACACGAGCGAACGTGACCGTGAACTCGTAGTCGGAGTGGCTGACGTTCGCGAAGTTCGCGTAGACGCCCCCCATGATCTCGGGGGAGAGGTGGATGTTTATGTGTCGTTCGGAGCCGGAGTCTTGATCGTTCACACGGCTAGTATCGCAAGCCCCGAGAACGGACCCGATGAGCGACCCCAAGCCAGACATCGCAGCGCAGCCGAAGGACTCGACGGGGTCTGTCCAGGCGCTGCGCGCGGCGGTGCTCGAAAGCGCAGCGGGTCTTGGTGGCGAGGGCGAGGCGAACGCAGCCGGCAGCGGGCACCGTCCGGTCACGCTGGAGCGCCCTAAGCGGGCCGAGTTCGGGGACTACTCGACGAATGCCGCGCTCTTGCTGGCACCGACGCTGGGGGCGCCGCCACGCGAGATCGCGGAGCGTCTCGGTGCATCGCTTCAGGAGCTCTTGGGAGCCGACCTCGACCGCTTCGAGGTGGCGGGGCCGGGGTTCGTAAACCTGTTCATGTCCGATCGCTGGTGCCGGGCGGCGCTGGCGGGGGCGCTGGTGGCGGGGGAGCGGTTCGGAGCGGGCGGCGCCGATCCGAGCGAGCGTGTGCTGGTCGAATTCGTCTCGGCCAACCCCACTGGGCCGATGCACGTCGGTCACGCCCGCAACGCCGCCTACGGGGATTCGCTGGCGCGGATGCTGGCCTTCCACGGCCATCGGATCGAGCGTGAGTTCTATGTCAACGACGCCGGCTCGCAGATCCTCAAGTTCGGCGAGTCGATCAGGGCCCTGGCCCGCGGCGAAGAGGTCCCCGAGGACGGTTACAAAGGTGACTACGTCGCCGAACTGGTGGCGAGCCTGCCCGACGCGGCGACGATGGCACCTCGCGAGGTTGGCAAGGCGGCGGTCGAGTTGATGCTCGAGCGGACCCGCCGCTCGCTGGCGGGCTTTCGCGTCGGCGAGTTCGATCAGTGGCAATACGAGAGCTCTCTGCACGAAGGCGACCCGAGCCTTGTCGACCACACGCTGTCGGTGCTGGCCGAGCAGGGCAACAGCTACACCGAGGACGGCGCTCTGTGGCTGCGGACGACTGAGTTCGGCGATGACAAGGACAGGGTGCTGATCCGCTCCAGCGGCGAGCACACCTACTTCGCCTCCGACATCGCCTACCACCAGGACAAGCGTGAGCGCGGGTTCGAGCGCCAGCTGGATGTGTGGGGCGCCGACCATCACGGTTATGTGATGAGGATGAAGGCCGCTTACCAGGCGCTCGGAGGCGAGCCCGACGAGCTGGAGCTGCTGATCATGCAGCTCGTTCATCTCGTGCGCTCGGGCGAGCGCGCTCAGATGTCCAAGCGGGCCGGCGAATTCGTCAGCCTCGACGATCTGGTGGAGGAGATCGGCGTCGACGCCGCCCGCTGGTATCTGCTGGCACGCTCCCACGACACGACCCTCGACCTCGACCTCGACCTCGCCCGCCAGCAATCCAACGACAACCCGGTCTACTACGTCCAGTACGCCCACGCGCGGATCGCCTCGATGCTCGTGAGGGCGGGAGCGGAGCGGGTCGGCGAGGCGGTCGCCGCGGCCCGTGCGGTGGGCGATGCCGAGGAGGGTCCTGAGCCGCTTCACCCCTCCGAGCGGGCCTTGATCCTGTTGCTGCTCGGCTTTCCCGGCGATGTCGCCGAAGCGGTCGATCGCCGTGCTCCTCATCGTCTGGCCGCCCACGCCCTGGAGTTGGCGCAGGGCTTCACAGCCTTCTACAGGGACTGCAGGGTGGTGGGCTCCGAGCCGGTCGAGGTCGAGTCGTTCCGGATCGCCCTGTCCGTGGCATCGATGGCGACGATCGCGCGCTGTCTCGATCTGCTGGGAGTGGCCGCGCCCGAGCGGATGTAGCGACGCGCCTACCGCCGCTCCGCGCGCTGGTTGGCAGCTCAGTCGAAGCGGGCGAGGTCGCTTTCGAGCCGGGCGGCGTCGGGTGCGGCTAGCGGTGTGGGGGGGCTCTCGGCGAGGGCCTGGGCGCGTGCCCGGCGACGCCAGCGGGGCAAGAGCAGGAAGAACGTCCCGGCGAGGACGATCACGGCGGCCAGAGGTACGAGGTAGGCAGCGGCGTTGAAGCCGTGATCGGCGGGCAGGCCGAGGACGGAAGCGCCGTACTGGTCGACGAGCTGGTCCTTGACTTGACCTTCGTCGAGGCCCCTGGCGATCAGCGAGCGGATGAAGACACGCTCGCGGGTGGCTTGCGGGGATTCGGCGACGTTGAGGGGAATTTTGCAGGTGACGCACATCACCTGGCGTTCGATCTCGGGGAGGGATGTGCGGGTAGGGGCGGCGGCGATGGCCGGCCCCGCTCCGATCAGGGCGCAGAGGGAGAGCAGCATCGCCAGGCGCGTCGCGAAACGTGTGAGGGAGGGGGTGCTCATGTGCCCTTGGCGAGGTTGATGGCTTTGTTGACGAAGGCCTGTTCGATCTCTCCCCGGGAGATGGCGACGATGCGCCCGGTGCGGTCGACGATGAAGCTCTCGGGCAACTGGTCAGTGCCGAAGGAATGGGCGAAGTCGCCGTTGTCGTTGTCGCGAAGATTGGGGTAGGTCAGGTGGTAGCGGCGGACGAAGGCTTCGGAGTCGGGGGAGGCGTCGAGGTAGGTCACGCCGAGGACTGTCGCGTTGTCCTTCTTCAGCGCCGCCTGGCTGCGCTCGAGTAGCGGCGCCTCTGTCTGGCAGGGCACGCACCAGGAGGCCCAGAAGTTCAAGAGGACGACCTTGCCGCGGTCGGCGGCCAGCGAGCCTTTGCCCGCACCGTCGAGCACGGGCAGCGAGCGGCTCGAGTCAGGGGCGACGGGGCGATGGCCTTCGTGGACCTGGTTGTCGAGGCTGCGGCTGGCCGACTGTGTCGAGATGCCGTAGATCAGCAGCCCGATCAGGCAGGCCCCGGCGATGGAGATCAGGATCGGCAGCGGTCGGATTCGCACGGCCCCCAAGGGTAGAGGGCGTGGGTAGGGGGCGGTCGCGGGGAAGGAGCGAGCCTGTGACGAGCGTCATGGGCTACTGAGGCTCGGTAGCGCCTAGAATCCAGGGCCGCGCGGCGATAGCTCAGTTGGTAGAGCGCAAGCTTCCCAAGCTTGAGGTCGCGGGTTCGAGACCCGTTCGCCGCTTGGAGTGTCCATAGTGAGATTTGGCTCTGGGATGCCCTGTCCAGGCATTGCGTAGGTCTGGCAATAGGAACGTGAATCTGCGGCGCAGGGGCGATGCTGGGTTGCAGCGGCCCTTGACAGACACCCGTTGTACTGCCATTGTTAGTACATGGCGACAGTCAAGGGAGAGCGGCTGCAGATCCGTGTTGAGCCGGCGGAGAAGGCTGTGCTCGAGCGCGCTGCTGCTGCCTCGCATTTGAACGTGTCGGCATTCGTGCTGCAGGCGGCCGCGCTCAGAGCGGAGGAGATCCTTGCTGAGCGACAGAGCATCCGGCTGACTCCGCAAGCTGCGGAAGCGTTCAATCAGGCGTTGGGTGCGCCCGCGAGAGTAAACGAGCGGCTTGCGAAGGCGCTTGAGCATCCTCGCGATTTCACCTGGCTTGACTGAGCTTAACCGCCCCGCTCTGCTCGACGTGGGGCGGCATGATCGCTTGCGGTTTGCCTCGGGTGATGACGCGCTGGACGAATGGCTTGGCCGCTATGCCGGTCAGAACCGCCGGCGAGATACCGCTGCCACGTGGGTCATCGCCGACACGGAGGATACGGTTGTCGCCTACGCGACGATCTCGATGAGCGCGATCGACCGCTCGAGCGCGCCCGCGAGCATTGCGCGCCAAGCGCCGAACCCGGTTCCGGCGTTGTTGATCGGGAGGTTGGCAGTCGATCGGCGCTATAGCGGTCTTGGTGTAGGGACCGCACTGGTGGGTCATGTGCTGGCGACGGCGACGGAGCTGAACGCGAAGGCGGCATGCCGCGCAGTTGTCGTCAACGCTCTGCGTACCTCGGCGCGTGGCTGGTGGGAGCACCTGGGCTTCAGTCCGTTCGATCCCGCGGACGAGGAGTCACTGGATTTGTTTCTGCTCACTGCGAACATTGATGCGACGCTCCGTCGCTTGAGCTAGCAACCGAGGACGAATGGGAGCAGACGATGAGCTCAGAGGATCACCCAAGCGCCGTATCCGTCGGCAAAGGCGACACAAGTCTTCCCCCGGAGAACGAGGCCGACCTCGATTACGTGCGCGACATCTTCATTCCGCTCGCGGTCGAGCACCGTGGGCACGTCGAAGTCGGGATCCTCCCGAAAGCGACCTACGAGCTTCCCGACGGGACGCCAATGGTCCCGGGCGACCACGCACAGTTGCTCAAAGATGCGGACGACGACCCGAGCGCGGTAAAGGGCCTCTTTCAGGCGAGGTTCATCGCGGCCGGCGGCGGCGAGCAGGAAGCCGAGCAGGCATACGCCGAATGGCTGAGTGGCGACTACGGGGCATGTCTCTGGTGCACGACACCGGAGATGATCGTGCTGAAGGGTTCATTGATGAGTGCGATCGAAGCGCTCATTGCCGGCCCCCAACTTGGGTCTCGACCCTGGGAGACCGCTTTGCGTCACGCGGTCGATGCGCTCGACGCGATCGAGCGTCCCTTCGCCGAGTACGACCGTGTGAGGTGGGAGCCGTCGCTCTCCCGCGACCGCCTGATCACCGAGGTCAGGGCACGCTATCCCGGGATCTGGCCGGGCGCCTGACGGCGAGGCTCAGCCTTCTTGTTCCCCTGCTCGGATGCCTTCGTGCTCGAAATGTCCGATCACGGCGATGCGGACTTCGGTCGGGTATTTCCATGGAGCGATAGAGCGGCGGGTCGCCTTGTGCGACGGCAGGACAAACGATTGGGCGGAGATGGCGAGTCTTTCATCGCCCTTCAGTGCTTCCACCTGACACTTCTGCATTCCTAGGCGGTACCGGCGCTCGATCTTGAAGCGCGAACATTGGATCGAGGGCGCACCGTCGTGGTACGTCGCGTTGTAGACAGAGTAAGGCCGAACGCCGATGGTTTCCAGAAGGCGTTGGAGCCCACCGCCTTCGAGAGGCACGGAAGGCGTTCTGCTCCAGCATCTCTGTTCCTGGTTCTCCGTCACGAAGCACTCGGCGTCGCGGAAGCCGGGCGGTTTGCGGAGGCTGGCAAGCGTCGCCGCTGCGAGCGCGGGTGTGGTCCCATATACGCGTATGTGCTTTTCGGAATCGCTGAGGTATCGGTCGTTCGAGCGCGTGATCCGCACGCCCGTAATCGCGAGGGAGCAGAGGGCGGCGAACGCCAGCACCACGGTTGCAAGACGCTTGGACACCGATTACCCATCGGCTCACAAGGCCCGTCCGCTTAGTACGTGCGATCGCGTTCGAACTGGCGCATCAGGCCGTGCATGCTGTCCTCGAGCCATCCCGCTCGCCACGTTCAACCGCGCGCACGGCTTTGAGGTGACGCATGAGCGCTCCGCCTCGCACAGGACCGGCGGGCAGCTCGACGACGAACGCCGTCGTCCCGGGGAAGGTGTGGTTCGACCAGGCAGTAGCGGTGCCCGGCAAGAACGGAAGGCAAGTCGCTCGCAGGCCTGCGAGGTGGGCATAGCGGCGGGCGACCCCGCGGTCACCGCCGGCCATGTCGACGAGGTCCTCGTGCTGGTGGTACCAGATCGTGACCGCCGGTCTCAGCCGCCGGATCAGCCTGACGGCGGCACGCGACTCGGGCTCTGACAGGGGCTTGGGACCCGCGAAGTAGGTCGGTTCGGAGATCGGCCGCCATTGGTAGGGGAAGTTGCGGTTGAGGTCGACGCCGTGAGCGTTCTGCCTTGTGTCGGCGGCGGTCCCGTCGGGGTTCATCTCCGGCACCAGCCATAGCTGAACACCCTCGCTGGGCTGACGGCGCGCGAGTGCCGAGACGATCGCATTGCCCGCGCACTCGTTGCCGTGAATGCAGCCGACGATCAGGATCTTGCGCGCGGCGCTGTCCGGGCCGACCACGCGTGCGGTGATCGGGCGCCCCTGGACCGATCGGCCGATCACGACGGTTCTCGTTGTCGCACGTGCTGGTGTGACCGGGACGCCAAGCGTGAAGGCAAGCGCCATGACGCCCGCGGCAAGAGCGGAGTACCCCCGTAGAGGCGCATGGTGCTGGGGGTCTTCGCACGTGCCGACTTTGGTCACTGCCCGGCATTGTGCAGTCTCCAAGTCCAGCCGGTGGCGACTCCTCACCTAAGCTGGCCTGCCGGCGACCTTTGCGGTAGCGCTTTCATGATCCCGCAATCCCGACTAACAGGAGAGATCCGACTATAGGTCCCAGGTCGTCTCGCCGATGTACCCGCGATGCGACGCAACGAAGAGACCAGCCGGCCCGGCGGTTACGCCGCGCGTCGATACCGCGCTGGACTTGCCCGTTGGCGATCCAGGGCCCGATTGGTGTTCTGGCTGCTGTTCGCCCCGCTCGTCCTCCTGGGGTTTGCCTGTCTCCTTTTGTTTCGGCGCGACCCGTCGTTGACGTGGCTGTCAGGCCTGTGCTTTGGTCTCGCCGCCGGAATGTGGATCGTGCTGCGCGACAGCCCGCCGGCGTACATCGAGAACTGGAACACAGGGGCCGAAGGGGAGCGGAAAACGGCTCAGGAGCTCCGTCGCCTCGACAGTTCGCACTGGTTCGTCGTTCACGACGTGGAGAGCGGCTATGGGAACTACGACCACATAGCTGTCTCCGAGGCAGGAGTCTTCTTGCTCGACAGCAAGTATCTGGGTGGCAGCGTCGATCTGCGGGGTGACGAGCTGTGGCTTTCCCGCCGTCACGACCCGGAGGCCGACCGGCCCGAACCGGCGGCGCGGCGTTCAGCGCTCTGGGGAGCAGCGAATCTGAGCCAGGCGCTGCACGGGATCACCGGCAGTCGAGTTTGGGTTCAGGCGGTCGTGGTCTTCTGGTGTGACTTCGATCCGGGCGTTCACGAGGACGAGCAATGCGCGTTCGTGCACGGCTCCTCGCTGAGGGCATGGCTCGAGAGTCGGCCTCAGCGTATGGGCCTTGCCGGCGTGGAGAGCCTCACCGAGGCCGTGGGCCGTCTTACCGCAGAAGCCGGAGCCGAGCGATCGAGCGGCTCGGCGCATGGCGTAGCCGCCGCATAGCCAGTCCCAGAGCGCGCCGGGTGCGACTGCAACGGCGTCTCGCCCCACGATCCACGACTCTATGTGGCGATGCTCGAGTCGCTCTTTACTGCCCCGGCCGCGACCGCCGAGACCAGAGGCCATCTCTCGAGCACCCTCCACCCCGAGGAGGCCCAGCTCATCGGGGATTCTGCCGAGAAGCGCCGCCAGGAATTCCAAACCGGCCGCGCCTGCGCACGCCAGGCCCTCGAAAGGCTGGGCGTGGCTCCCGTGCCGATTCTCGCCGGCGACCGAGGCGAGCCGCTGTGGCCAGTCGGGATCGTCGGCAGCATCACCCACTGCAGCGTCTACCGCGCCTGCGCCGTCGCCCGGACCGACGATCTCATCTCGCTGGGCATCGACGCGGAGCCGAACCTGCCACTGCCCGACGGCGTGCTGGCGCGCATCGCGTTCGGCCCCGAGCTTGAAGTCGAATCTTCCCTCACCGGCGTCTGCGTGGACCGACTCCTGTTCTGTGCCAAGGAGGCGATCTTCAAGGCATGGTTCCCGCTGAACAAAAAATGGCTTGGCTTCGAGGACACGGAAGTGACTATCGATGTCGACGGGCGCACCTTCGCCGCACGCCTGCTCAACCCCGATCTCGAACCGGATCCAGCACACCCGCACATCTTCCATGGCCGCTGGGCGATGGAGGAAGGCGTGATCTGCACGACCGTCGAGGTGCCCGCTCCCCTGCGAGACTGAGGCCGATGCGCCGGTCGACACTGCCCCGCACCGCAGTCCTCGCTGTCCTCGCTGCGATCGCCACCTGCCTGCTCTTCATTCCCGCGATCGCGACCGCCTCACCTCTGCAGACGACGGCCCTCTGGCTCGCCCACCCGCCCACGACCAGCACTCCCCAGCAGGTCACCGCCACAGCGGAGCAGGCGGGCATCCACACGCTGTTCGTCAAGGCCGCAGAAGGCTCGACGCTCGAACCCGGCTATACGCCGACGCTCGTCTCGAGCCTGGCCGGCCAGGGGATCTCGGTCTGCGCCTGGACGTTCGTCTACGGACAGCACCCGGCCGCCGAGGCAGCCGCGGCGGAGACAGCGGTCGCCGACGGAGCAAAGTGTCTGGTGGTCGACGCCGAGGAGCACTACGACGGTCGCTATGGCGCCGCCCAGGCGTTCGTCCGCGCGCTGCGCCACAAGCTCGGAGCCGGCTTCCCGATCGGCCTGGCGGGAGAAGCGTTGATCGCCCTTCACCCGAAGTTCCCCTACTCGGTGTTCCTCGGCCCGGGCGGCTTCGACGTCGACATGCCCCAGCTCTACTGGCGGGACTTCAACATGACCCCCTCGGCGGCATTCGCCGCGGCGATCCCCGCGAACGCCCTCTACGGTCGCCCGATCGCTCCAGTCGGCCAGCTGTTCGGTGGCGTCACCTCCGAGGAAGTCGGATCGTTCCTGGCGGAAGCCCATATCTGGTCGCCGATCAGCGGCTTCAGCCTGTTCGACCTCGAAGAAGCCCAGCCGGCCGAGCTGGCGGCGTTGCTGGCCGAGCCGGTTCCCGCCATCGCTCGGACCTTCACATTCCCGGCGGTCTCACCCGGCGCCGATGGCGACGAGGTCGTCTGGGCGCAGGAGCACCTCAACGGGGCGGGCGCCAGGCTGCCCGTCGGCGGTTTCTACGGGGCGCAGACAGCCAAGGCCGTCGCGCGCTTCCAGGGTCGCCACCACCTCAAGGCCGACGGGATCCTCGGGCCCTCGACGTGGCGTACGCTGCTGAAGGTCCGCCCACGTATCCCCTCCTGGGCGAAGGCGCCGCCGCAGAGCGCCCGCTAGGCCCGAACTAGAGGGCGATCTCGCGCCGAGGCTGCTCCCGGCGGCGGGTGCGGAACGTCAGTCGGTCGATCAGCTTGGTCAGCTCGAAGAGATGGTCGACGTTCTCCCGGCCGTGGGTCATCGAGAACTCGCAGGAGCGTTGTTCGCAGGAGGCTTTGACGGCGAGGATCGCCCGGATTCCCGTCGAGTCGATGAAGCCGACATCGGAGATGTCGACGAGTAGATCACGGGCGCCCATCCCGCAGAGTCGCATGGCGGCGTCTTCGAACGCCGGCGCTCCGGACATGTCAAGCTCGCCACCCAACATCAGGACGTAGCGGTCGGGCTCCTCATAGGCGCTGATCTTCAGAGATCGCTCGTTCATCGGCCCCAACTCGATCGGTGACCCCCTTTGCCCGCGTCTGCGGGCGCCACCCGACTCTCGATACCCCCTCGTCCCAATGGTCAACCCTCCCATCGGAGCGCCGACAACCGGCGTCCTGGCCATCCTCGCCGCGGCCTATCCTCAACCGATGCCCGACGACTGGATCCGGCAGCTGGGCGACCCTGTCCTGCGGCTGGCCGCCAGGCCCGTCTCACAGATCGACGAAGTGCTCGGCGCACAGCTGCGGCGGATGGCAAGGACGCTCGAGGAGGCCGATGGCGCGGGTCTCGCCGCCACCCAGGTTGGGATCTTGCGGCGTGCCTTCGTCTATCGTCTGACGCCCGCTCACCCGGTGCTGGCGCTGATCGAACCGACGATTCTCGCCTCCTCGAACGAGCGGGTGGAGTTCCTGGAGGGCTGCCTCAGCTACAACGCTGTGGCCGTCAGGGTGCGCAGGCCGCTGGCCGTGAGGGTCGGCGCCCGCGATTTGGACGGCCGGGAGCTGACGATCGAGGCCGAAGGGATCGAGGCGAGCCTGCTCCAGCACGAGATCGACCATCTCGACGGGATCTTGACGCTCGACCGGGCCGAGCCCGCCGAGCGCCGCAGGGCGCTGGCGGCACTGCTCGAAGCCGAGCGGGCGCGAACGCTCTCGGTCGCGGCCTGAGCGCGACGCTCGGCCAGAGCCGCCCAGTGAAAGTCCACGTCCTCGAGCGCGAGCAGCTGATCGCAAAGCCCCGCGGTGAGGTCTTCGCGTTCTTCGCCGACGCCTACAACCTCGAGGCCCTGACGCCGCCGTGGCTGCGCTTCGCCATCCGCACGCGCAGGCCGATCGAGATGCGCAAGGGCGCCATGATCGCTTACCGGATGCGCTTGCACGGCCTGCCTGTGCGGTGGCTGACGGAGATCGAGGAGTGGGAGCCGCAGGTGCGCTTCGTCGATCGCCAGATCAAAGGCCCCTACAGCCTCTGGCACCACACCCACACCTTCGAGGATCGAGAAGGGGCGACGTTGATGCGCGACAGGGTCCGCTACGCGCTGCCGTTGGGGCCGCTCGGCGAGCTGGCCCGGCTGGCGCTCGTCGACTCCGACCTGCGCCGCATCTTCGACTTCCGCCGTGAAGTCGTGGCGAGGCTGTTGGGCTGATCGGCCCCGAAAGGGAAGCCCTCGACGGGCGTGGGGGAGGCATCGTGCTCGGGGGCGACACGGTTGCGCCCCGCTCGCTTGGCGTCATAGAGGCGTCGGTCGGCCTCACCGAACAGCGAATCGAAGTCCACGTCCTGGCCACTCGCGCAGGCGACGCCGAAGGACATCGTCACGTCGATCCCGCGCGGGCGGCAACCCTCGATGGCCTCTCGCAGGCGCTCGGCCAGCGCGGAGGCCTGCCGGCAGTCGAGACCGGGCAGAACGGCCAGGAACTCCTCGCCGCCGACGCGGTAGAGCAGGGAGAAGCTGCGCAGGTTGGTTCGCAGCGTCGCGGCGATCTCGCACAAGACGGCATCGCCGGCATCGTGGCCGTGCTCGTCGTTGATCCGCTTGAACTCGTCGACGTCGCCGATGACCATCGACAGCACCCCGCCGCTGACTGCCGCCTGCGTGCGCAGCTCCTCGAAGCGCCGTTGCAGTGCGAGTCGGTTGAGCAGGCCCGTCAGAGGATCGAGCAGCGACTGATGGCGGAAGTGCCACTCGGCTCGCATCAGGGCGATGATGATCGCGGCGGCGCCGCCGATCGTGGCGAGGTCAGCGGCGATCTGGGCGCCGTGGTCGTTGAGACCGTGGTTGATCGACACCACCTCCGCCAGTAGCGGCGCGAGGAGGGTGATGGCGGTGAAGCAGGCGAACGTGAGGGGGGTGTGCCGGCCCGCGACGGACAGCAGCGGCAGCACGAGCAACGGCAGCAGCGGGCTTTCCAAACCTCCTGAGAGCGCGACCCCCCAGCAGATGGTGAACAGCGATACGCAGTCGCCGGCGAGGATCCAGCGCTCTGGTCGAGTGAGCTTGGGGAAGATCAGGCCGATCGCGATCTGCCCACCTCCGCCCACGGCCAGAGGCACGAGCAGGATCGGCCCGACGCGGCCGAGCAGCGTGAACACGGCGATCCCACAGAGACCGGATGCGAACATCGTCGCGCCGAACAGCCGGCCGGTCATGTCCAGCAGACGATTACGGTCGAACTCGGTCGTCCGCAGCCATGCGCTGCGCTGAGCCAAGGTGGGCATCATGTCCACTTCGGCAGAATCGCAGCCCCCGTTGAGGACGGGTCCGGCGTTTCGACGTACCTGTTCGAGATCTGACAGCTCGGGCGGTCAGGCGCCCGAGTAGGCCTCCGGGGCGGGAGGCTCGTCGCGGATCGCCGCGATCTCCGCCAAGAGACTCGCGGGCGAGGTGCCTCCGAGCACTCGCAGTCGGTGCAGTCGGTAGGGGTCGTCGTCGCGGTGCGCCCAGCCGGGGACGACGGTCGTGGAGCCGGTGTAGCCGGCGGCCTTGACGGCGGCGACGACGGTCGCGTCGTAGTGGCCGGAGGGGTAGCAGAACCAGTTGACGGGGACGTGGAAGCGCCTCCTGATCGTTTCTCTGGATACGGCCACTTGGTAGTGGAGCTGGGTGGCGTCGAGGGTGATCAAGTCGGCATGGCTGAAGCCCTGCGTGTCGAGCTCCCAGCCGGCCGACACCATGCCTCTGATCTGGCGCTGCAGCAACCCGCCCTGCGACGGTGGCAGCCCGCTGAGCTGGATGTTCTCCTCTGCCGGCCAGCCGAGCCGCCTCAACACGGGGAGAGCCTGCGTGTACTGGGACTGATAGCCGTTGTCGAAGCTGATCACGATCGGTTTGCCGCTCCCCAGGGGCCTGCCTTCGCGCCAGTTGGCCTCCACCTCGTCCGGCGTCACCGCATGCCATCCCGCCCGCTTGAGCGCTCGCATCTCGGCGGCGAACAGCTGCGGCTCGACGTAGAGGCCGGGGAACGGCGCACCCGCCGGCGGTGCGGCGATCACGTGGTACATCAGGATCGGCACCGCCTCGTGTCCCCGTGGCCCGTTGCGAACAGGCGCGGTCGTGCTCACGGTACGGGGCGCGGTGCTCGCAGGTCGCGAGGCGCTCCGGGCCGCGCCGGCGCCCTTCTTCGCGCTCCCGCCCGAACCGAGTGCCACGACCACAATCGCGACGACGGCAAGCAGCGCTACCCCGCTACCCACCAGGATCGCTCTGCGACGGCGGATCTCACGGCGGCGCTGCTCGCGCCGGGCACGACGCTCCTCGATGTCCATGCTCAGGGCATGGTCCGTTGCCCGGGCATCGCGCCAGCTTACCCCGCGACGCAATGAGATCCTGTCTTATATAAGATTAAGTCTTATTAGTTGTAAGTTGATCCCCATGCACTCCTTCAAGCACCCATTCCGACCGCTCGCCCTCGCCGTGACAGCCACGGTCGTTCTTCTTGCGGTCGGCTGCGGGCGCAGCGGCCCGGCCGCGGTCCGCGCCGGCGGCTCCGGCCCTCGCTTCACAGTCGTCGCCGCGGAGAACTTCTGGGGGAGCCTCGCCGCCCAGCTGGCCGGGACGAAGGCGCGGGTGCAGAGCATCATCGTCAACCCCGCCACCGACCCCCACAGCTACCAGCCCTCCACCGGCGACGCCCGTCTGATCGCATCGGCCAACATGGTCGTCCTCGACGGCCTCGGCTATGACGAATGGGCCCACCAGCTGCTCTCCGCCAGCCCCTCCGCCAGCCGGGTAGTGCTCGACGTCGGCTCGCACCTGGGGCTCCCGGCCGGCTCGAACCCCCACCGCTGGTACTACCCGGCAGACGTGCGAGCGACGATCGCGGCGATCGTCGCCGGCTACGACCGACTGGACCCGGCCGACGCCTCCTACTTCGCCGCCCGGCGCCGGCGCCTGGAAACGACCGGACTGGCCCGCTACGACGCGCTCAGGGCGAGCATCAGGGCACGCTACCGAGGCGTCCCCGTCGGCTACAGCGAGTCGATCTTCCAGGGCCTCGGCGAAGACCTCGGCCTCAGCCTGGCGACGCCGGCGAGCTTCGCCAAGGCGGTCGCCGAGGGGACCGATGTGACGGCCTCGGACAAGCAGACCGTCGATGCTCAGGCGCGCGGCCGGAAGATCGCCGTGTGGGTCTTCAACAGCCAGAACGTGACCCCAGACGTGCAGCGCGTCAACCAGATCGTCCGCGTCGAGGGGATCCCCGTTGTGTCGGTGACCGAGACACTCTCGCCTGCCGGGGCGAGCTTTCAGCAGTGGCAATCGGATCAGTTGCAGCGCCTGGCCGAAGCCCTGCACAAGGCGACAGGACGCTAGTGCGGCCACACGCATCGAGCCTAGAATCCAGACCATGAACGAGCGCTTGGCCTGGGGCGATCACGCCGCCGACGCATTGGCGGCCGCGGGCTATCGGCGCGGCGGCGTGCGCAGCGCGATCGTCGCCCTGCTCGACGAGCAGCCCTGCGCGCTATCGGCCGTCGAGATCGGCGAGGCGTTGCGCGAGCGCGGGCGTGAGGTCTCAAGGGCGAGTGTCTATCGGGTGATGGAGGAGCTCGAGCAGATCGGCCTTCTGGCTCGCGTCGAGGTCGGCCAGGGGATCGTCCGCTACGAGCCGGCCCGCCACGGCGCCGGTCACCACCACCATCTCGTCTGCGAGCGCTGCGGGCGTCTTGAGCCCTTCACCGACGAGGGCCTCGAGCGGGCGATTCGCAAGCTCTCAGAGCGCCTGCCGCTCGAGGTCTCCGAGCACGAGATCGTGATCCGCGGCGCTTGCCGCTCCTGCGCCTCCTGAGCGGCGTCAGTCGCCGCTCAGGTTCGGCGGGATCGGCTGGCCGGCGGGCGGCGGGTCGGCGAGCAGCAGCCGGGGGACCGTCACCAGGTGAAAGCCTTTCGCGCGCAGGCCCTTGATGATCAGCGGCAGCGCTTCGATCGTCTGCGTACGCACCCCGCCCGCATCGTGCATCAGGATGATCTCGCCCGGATGGGCTTCGGCGAGGGCGCGTTCGACGATCACATCGACCCCCGGTTGCAGGTAGTCGTCGGTGTCGACCGACCATAGGATCATCAGCAGATGCAGCTTCCCCAGCTCCCGCAGGGTCGTCGCGTTGAACGAGCCGTAGGGGGGACGGAACAGCACCGGCCGCCGGCCGCCGAGGAGTTCGACGCGGGCGATCTGTTCGAACAGCTCTTCGTACTGGTCGTGGGCTGAGAGGTGGGCCAGCATCGGGTGCGTCTCGGTGTGATCGCCGATCGCATCGCCGTCTTCGATCTCCTTGACGGTCGAGGCGCTGAAGTAACGCAGCATCTTCCCGATCACGAAGAACGTCGCCTTGACATGGTGTCGCTCGAGCACGCTCAGGACCTGTGGGGTATAGGGACCGGGGCCGTCGTCGAACGTCAGGGCGATGTCGCGTCCCTGCGTGCCGCCCTCTTTGACGAAGGGCGTGTAGGAGAGGACTTTCTTCACCGCCGCGAACTGGTCTTCTTCGGTGTCGACCGGCGGGCGTTTGACGACGTGGGGGCGCGTAGCGAGGCGTTTCGAGGTGGCGTTCTTGCCGTTGCCCGAGCCCGATGCGAGCGCGACGACGATCACGATCACAAGAACCAGCAGGGCGACGCCCGCCGCCGCGCGCCGTCGGCGAATCTCGAAGCGGTGCTTGTCTGGAGGTCCTCCACGAGTCGGTCCGGCGGGCCCCGGCGCGGCCGGCCCGTCGCTGTGCGGGCGCTCCGCCTTGGGCGTCTCGCCGCCGGCGCGGCGCGCCTTCTGCTCGTCCTCGAAATCCCAGCTCCAGCGGTCCGCCATGGTCAGATGCTAAACGTCGCAGAACCCGCCACCGTGGGGCGGGAGGACGACCATGTCGACGGCTGTCCCCGAAGCATTGGGTCGGGTAACGAGTCCTGTCACCTGAGCGGTCTGACAGGAGTAGGGTTCCTTTGAGTGCTGCACGCTCTGCTCTGTCTGTCGCCGGCGATTGCACTAGCGCTACCGCTGCTCGCGCAGCGGTATCCGGGAGAGCGCGCCCTGCTTGCGCTACACAGCGAGGCGCCGCCGGTCCGCTGGCCGCGCGCTCGATCCTTCGCGCCTTCTGCCTCCCGTCGAGCGGTATTGCCGATCGCACGCGGCGGAGAGTTGATCGCTTTCTACCTCGCCGTTCGCCCGCCGCCTGCCGCATTCGCGGCGAGCTAGTCCCTTTCGCGTCCTGACGGGCGCAGATGACTCGTCTGCGAGAGGGCGAACCCCGGCGAGCGGCTGTGCCGTAGCCGTGGGTTGACGGCTGAGTTCGACTCCTGTGGAGGAGAGCGGCGGCCCGATCGACGATCAAGGCAGCAATTACAACTACCGCTCGAAGGCGTGGTGAGCGCGATTCCCATTCAATACCGCGAGAAGGCTCGGAGTGCTTCGCGCTTGCGCATGATGAAGTGCGCGCTCGCGCTTGCCGCTCTCGTCGTGGCGACGGGCGCGAGTGCTCCGGCGGCGTTCGCGCACGCGCAACTGCTCGGCACCTCGCCGCTGCAGGGCTCGACGGTGAAGGTCCAGCCCAAGGAGGTGATCTTCAAGTTCGGCGAGCCGGTCGGCGGTGACCTTGGCGCCGTGCGTGTCTACGACGCGCAGGGCCAGGAGGTCGACAACCTCCAGGTGTCTCACCCGGAAGGCAACTCCCATTGGATGGGCGTCGGGTTGAAGCTGCATCTGCCGGATGGCACCTACACGGGCACCTACCGTGTGATCTCGGCGGACACGCACATCGTCTACGGCGGGCTCGTGTTCAGCATCGGCCATGCCGGCGCGGCTCCGAAGTTCACGGTCGCCGGGCTGATCGGCAAGAACGAGAGCGGCGAGGTCACGAGAGTCGCATTCGGCGTCGTGCGCGACCTGAACTACCTGACGCTCGCGCTGATGGTCGGCGGGCTCGCGTTCCTGTTCCTCGCGTGGAGCCCTGCGATTGCCGCCACGGCGGGCGAGGAGGAGCGCTGGTCGCTTGCCGCGCGGACGTTCGCCTCACGACTGCGGCGGCTATTCGCCCTCACAATCGTGCTCGGTGTGATCGTCAGCGTCCTCGGGGTTCTCCTGCAGGGCGCGAGCGCGGCCGGCGTCTCGCTGTGGGCCTCGTTGAAAAGCTCGATCGTCAAAGACACCCTCGACAGCCGCTTTGGCACGGTTTGGGGCCTGCGAGCTGTGGATTGGCTGCTGCTCGGCGGGCTACTGCTGGCGGCGAAGGCGGTCGGCCGGGACTCGATCCCACTACTGCGCGAGTCGCCTGACGAGGAGGCCACAAAGCTGACCCCGCGCCCGCCTCGATTGATCCTCGCCTTGCTCGCCCTGGGGGCCTTGTATCTCGCCTTCACTCCCGCGCTGGCCGGTCACGCGAGCATCGAGCATCCAGTCGCGGTGTTTTTCCCTTCCGATGTGCTGCACGTCCTCGCAGGCGGCCTGTGGGTTGGCGGCATCGCGTGCCTTTTGATCGCGCTGCCGGGGGCGACGCGTCGGCTTGAAGGCGGCGAGCGCAGCCGCCTCCTGCTGGCGACGCTCGTGCGCTTCTCGCCGATCGCGCTCGGCTCGGTTGTCGTGATCGCCGTGACCGGCGTGATCCAGGCGTACATCGACGTTCGCAGCTTCCACGGCCTGCTCCACACGACCTACGGCGTGCTGATAATCGTCAAGATCGCACTGTTGTCCAGCCTCATCGGCCTCGGATGGGTCAACCGCGAACGAGTCATCCCTGCCCTTGAGCGGGTCGTCGGAGACGGTCAGTCACCCGGCGGGATTGGTGGGCTGGCTCGACGCACGATGCGCGGCGAGCTCGTCTTGATGATGTGCGTGTTCGGCGTGACCGCCGCGCTCATCAGCTACGCGCCTCCGATCGACGCTGCCTCGGGGCCGTTCTCGATCACAACGACGATCGGCTCGGCTGAGCTCGAGATGACGCTCGAACCGGCCAAGGTCGGTCTCAACACGGCCCACATCTATCTCATCAACGCCAAGAACGGCACGCAGTTCACCGCGACCAAGGAACTGACAGTGACGGCGCGGTTGCCTTCCAAGGGGATCGGACCACTGGCTCTAAAGGCGATACCGGCCGGTCCAGGCCACTACATCCTGAACTCTGCCGTCCTCAGCCCCGGCGGCACCTGGGACATCGAAATCATCGACCGCACCTCTGAATTCCAGCAGAGCAACCGCACGGTGAAGGTGCCGATCCGATGAGCAGTTCGCATCGGGGGCGTCTGAGCGTCGCGGCGGCGCTCGGCCTGCTCGCGTTCGTTTGCGTGCTCGCAAACGCCCTCGCGGGCCGTGCGCCGCCCGTGAGCCTGACTCAGAGCAAGTTCTCGACCGCATAGTCGGCTCGGACCGCTCGTGATCCAACGAGTAGGTCCCACGACGGGCGGCACGTTTGTTCACTGACTCAGGAGGAAGCGGCAGACATGAAATCCAAGAAGCTCACGCTGCTCGTCGCAGGGACGGCGTTGCTCGTCCCGGCAAGCGCGCAGGCGCACATCAGCCTGCATCCGAACACGATCCCGGCGGGCGCATTCGCAACGCTCGATGTGCGCGTGCCCGGTGAGGAGGAAGGCGTCTACATCAAGAAGGTGGACGTGCTGTTCCCGCAGGGGTTCACGGGCGTTGACTACGAAAACGTCGCCGGCTGGAGTGTGAAGGTGATCGAAAGCAAGCTCGCCAAGCCGATCCAGAGCGATGACGGGCCGATCGACACGCAGGTCTCACAGATCGTCTGGACGTGGACCGGGCCGCTGGGCAAGGTCAACAACGGGCAGTTCATCAACTTCCCGCTGTCGGTTGCGATTCCCGAAGACGCCGCGGGCAAGCCGCTTGAATTCAGGACCGTCCAGACTTACAGCAACGGCGAAGTCGTGCATTGGATCGAACCGTCGCTTGACGGAGATCACCCGTCGCCGAGGATCAACGTCACCGCGAATGGCGGCGTGATCGAGGACGTTGCCGGCGACGAGGCAGGGCCAACGGCAGGGCAGACAGCCGCGAGCCCGGCCGCGTCCTCCACCACGCCTGCGATCGTGAAGTCCAGCAGCAACGGCGCGAGCAAAGGGCTCGGGATCGTCGCGCTGATCCTCGGCGCGCTGGGACTCCTCGCCGGACTTGGTGCGCTTGCCATGTCGCGTCGCACGGCATCGCTGCTGATCAGTCGAGAGCCGTCACGGAGCCGCGGCCCCGGACGGTGACGCGGGTGCCGACGGGCAGGGCCTGATCGCCGCCTACGCGCGCCAGCAGCAGCTCCGAGCCGTCGGCCTGCTCGGCGCGTATGTGCAACAGAGCGTCGTGGCCGTAGTAGCGGCACAGCTCGATGCGTCCGACGACGCCGTCAACGCCGCTCTCCGAGTTGCCATTCAGGGCTCGTACCTCCAACTGCTCGGGACGCAGCAGCACTAGCCCCTGCTCCGCGTCAGAGGTGAGAGGGCCGCGAAGCTCGAGGCTTCCCAGCGGTGTCTGGGCGGCGCCGCCGTGGAAGCTCGCGGCGAGCACATTGACGGCGCCAAGGAAGCGTGCGAGGCGCTCGTCGGCGGGCCGCTCGTAGAGCTCGGCGGGAGCGCCCTGCTGGACGATCGCCCCGTCGCGCAGAACCGCCACGCTGTCGGCCAGCGACAGCGCCTCCTCCTGGTCATGTGTGACGAGCACCGTCGTCACGCCCTGCTCGCGCAGCAGGCTGTGGACCTCCTCGCGAACGCGTGTCCGCAGCGTCGCGTCCAGCGAGGAGAAGGGCTCGTCGAGCAGCAGCGCCTCGGGGCGCCGGGCGAGAGCGCGGGCGAGGGCCACGCGCTGCTGCTCGCCGCCGGAGAGCTGATGAGGCAGACGCCCGGCGAGGCTCGAGATCCCGACCATCTCCAGCATCTCGGGGACGGTCTTGCCGCGACGCTCGGCGCGGCTGAGCCCGAAGCCGACGTTGCCGGCGACGGTCAAGTGCGGGAATAGAGCGCCCTCCTGGGGGACGTAGCCGACGCGTCGCCGCTCCGGCGGCACGTATGTACGCCCGTCGTCGAGCACCGCGCCGGCGAGGCTGATCTGGCCACGCTCGGCTCGCTCGAAGCCCGCGATCGCGCGCAGCAGCGTGGTCTTCCCGCAACCTGACAGGCCCAGCACCGACGTCAGCGATCCGGCGGGGACCTCCAGCTCGACGCCGCGCAGCACCGGCTGCTCGCCGTAGCTCTTCCACAGACCGCTGACGGCGAGCCTGCTCACGCTCCCTGGCCGATCCTGGAGATGGTCCGCATGCGGCGGCTCAGCAGGTAGGCGGGGACGGCTGAGATCAGCACCATCAGCCCAGCGTAGGGAGCGGCGGCTCCATAGGAGAAGTCGGTCGTATAGGTCCAGAACTGTGTCGCAAGGGTGTTGACGCCGGTCGGGCGCAGCAGCAGCGTCGCCGTCAGCTCCGTGGAGCTCGAGATGAAGACGAGCGCGAAGGCCGCGCCGAGGCCGGGCGCGATCAGAGGAAGCGTGATGCGGCGGAACACCTCCGCCGGCCCGCTGCCGAGCGAGCGCCCGACCTCCTCGAGGCGAGGCGAGGCCTGGGCCATCGCCGAGCGCACGCCGACGACCGCCAGCGGCAGGAACAGGATCGCGTAGGCGACGATCAGCTCGAAGGAGCTCTGATAGAGGGAGAAGGCGTGGCGGACGGAGAAAGCGACGAGGCCGAGGGCGATGACCAGCCCGGGGAGGGCCATCGGCAGATAGGAGAGCCGCTCGATCAGGATCGTCAAGCGGTTGCGGTGGCGGATCGAGAGCGTGCAGACGGGGATCGCGAGGACGGTTGCGATGCCGGCCGCCGCGGCGCTGTAGGCCGCGGTGTGCCCGGCGGCGGCGAGGATCGAGGTCGAGGGCAGCGTGCTGGAGTTGCCCTGGGTGAGCCAGTAGACGAGTGAGCCGACGGGCACGCCCAGCGCAAGGCCCGCGAGCGCTCCGAGCGCCGCCAACGACGGCACGCGCCAGCGGCCTAGCCTCGTTCGGGTGCCGGCGCGGGCGGCGCCGGGTCCAGCGCGAAACACCCGTCCCCGACCGCTCAGCGCCAGCTCGCCGCCGAGCACGGCGACGCTGATGAGGACGAGTACCAGCGACAGGGCGCAGGCAGCGGCGGCGTCGAAGCCGAGCTTGAACTCGGTGAAGATCTCCACGGTGAAGGTCTGGTACTGGACGATCTCGAATGCTCCGAACTCGGCCAGCAGCCCGAGCGTCACCAGAAGGCAGCCGCCCAGCACGGCCGGCCAGACCTGGCGCAGCGTCACGCGCAGGAACGAGCGCAAGGGGGAGAGGCCGAGGCTGCGGGCGCTCTCCTCGAGGCTCGCGTCGACGTTCGCCATCGCCGAGGCGACGGGCAGGTAGACGAGCGGGTACAGCGACAGCGTCATGATCATCACGGCCGCCAGGTAGCCGTGGAGGGCCGGGTCGATCGAGATCCAGCCGAAGCCGACGACGAAGTCGGGTATTCCCAGGGGCAGCACCAGCAGCACCGCCCACATCCGCCGCATCGGCACGTCGGTCCGCTCCACCAGCCAGGCAGCCCCGACGCCCAAGACCGCACACAGCAGCGTGCAGGCGACGGCCAGGCGGACGCTGTTCCACAGCAGCACCGCCGTGGAGTGGCGCAGCAGCAGATGGTGGACCTGATTCCAGCCGGACTGCTGGGCCTGGACGATCAGGAAGATCACGGGCAGCAGCACGGCGGCCGTGACCACTGCTCCCCCTGTGGCGCTGACCAGCGGCCAGCGTCGGCGCCCCGACCAGCTGCGGCCGATACGGCCGGTCAGCTGGTCGGTGGAGGCGTGGCTGCTCATCGCCAGGGTTCTAGAGCAATCCGAGCCGCTGCTCCATCGCCAGCGCTTCGCTGCCGTTGCCCAGTTCGGCGGGCGTCAGCGAGGTCGCGTGGAAGCTCGACAGCGGTGCGAGGCCCGCGGCGGGGCTGACGCCGGGACGCAGCGGGTACTCCCAGCTCTGGCTGTGGGCGATCGTCTGCTGGCCGGCGTTGCTGACGAGGAACGCCAGCAGCTTCTGGGCATCGGCCTGGTTCTTGCTCGAGCGCAGCACGGCGGCGCCGGAGATGTTGACCAGGTCGCCCGGGTCGCCGGGGTTGTAGTAGTGCAGCGCCGAGTGGGTGCCGCTCGCGCCCTGCTCGTCGCGCAGGCGGTACCAGTAGTAGTGGTTGATCGGCCCGATGGTGCTCTCGCCGTTGTTGACCTGCGCGACGACGGTCTCGTTGTCGGGGTAGACACGACTGTTGGCCTGCAATCCCTTCAGCCATTTTTCGGCGGCGGCCTTGCCGTCGAACTTGATGATCGAAGTGACCAGGGGCTGGAAGTCGGTCTCTGAGGGCGCGAAGCCGACCTTGCCCTTCCATTGCGGTGAGGCGAGCTCGAGGATCGAGCTCGGCAGCGCCGAGGCGCTGATCTTGCTGGTGTTGTAGACGAGTGCGGAGACGCGTGCAGAGACCCCGACCCAGTCGCCGCTCGCGGCGTCGTCCTTGCGAGGGACCGACGACAGCGTGCCGGCCGCGACCGGCGCCAGCAGGCCCTTCTCCTGGAGCTCTTCCAGCACCGGCGTGTTCTCTGTGTAGAAGACGTCGGCGGGGGAGTTCGATCCCTCCTGGATGATCTGGTTGCCCAGTTCGGCCTCGTCGCCCGAGCGGATCTTGACCTTGATGTGCGTCTGGTGTTCGAAGGCCTTCACCAGGAGTCCCGTGGTCTGTTCGTGCTGACCGTTGTAGAGGGTGACGGAGCCGCCTGAGGTCGTGGAGGACGAGGAGCCTGATCCTCCGCCGCAGGCCGCCAGAAGCACGGTGCAGAGCAGCAGAAAAGGAGCGATGAGCAGGGTCTTACCGAGGTTCATTGAGTAAATCCGATCTCCGTGGTCGGGATGAGGGCCCGGAAAGCTATCACAGCTATTAGGGTCACCTAACATCAGTGCACGATCGCCTGCGGCGCGACCATCCGAGTCGGAATAGGCGAGAATCCCCGCAATGCACGTGACCGCCAAGGCCGACTACGCCGTGAGAGCGGTGGTCGAGCTTGCCGAGAGCAGTCAGGGCTCGCCACGGAAGGTCGAAGACGTAGCCCAGGCGCAGGGGATCCCCGTCTCCTTCCTGGAGAACATCCTCACCCAGCTGCGCTCCTCCGGCGTCGTACGCAGCCAGCGCGGCCCCGAGGGCGGCTACTGGCTCGCCCAGCCCGCCAAGGACTTGAGCCTCGCCCAGGTGATCCGTGCCGTCGAGGGGCCTCTTGTCGGAGTTCGCGGCCAGCGCCCCGAAGAGCTCGAGTACAGCGGCTCCGCCGAGTCCCTGCAGCAGGTCTGGATCGCCCTGCGCGCGAACCTCCGCAAAGTCCTCGACGAGGTCACAGTCGCCGACGTGGCCAGCGGGAAACTGCCGAAGGAGATCATGGCGCTGACCAAGGCCGAGGAGGCCTGGCAAACGCGCTAGGTGGCGCTCGCCCCGCTAGCCGCGGCCGGGCTCTCTCCCTCGAAGACCCTCGGAACGGGTAGGCGGACGGCGACGATCTGGCCCTCTTTGAGTTCGAGTTGCTGGGCTTGCTCGCGGGTGACTTGGGCCCAGATCTCGCGGCCGTCATCGAGCTTCAGCTCGACGCGGACCTCGAAGCCGAGGTGGACTACGCGCTCGACCAAGGCCTCCGTGCCGGTCCCGTCGGAGTCCTCGAGCAGCTCGATGTCGTGGGGTCGCACGTAGGCGTCGCCGAGGCGGTTGACGGGGCCGATAAACGACATCACGAACTCGTTGCTGGGGCTCTCATAAAGGGCCCGGGGTGCTCCGGCCTGCTCGATGCGACCGTGGTTCATGACGACGATCTGCTCGGCGACTTCCATCGCCTCCTCCTGATCGTGGGTGACGAAGATCGTCGTCACGTGGATCTCCTCGTGCAGCCGGCGCAGCCATTCGCGCAGCTCCGCGCGGACCTGCGCGTCGAGCGCGCCGAAGGGCTCGTCGAGCAGCAGCACCTGCGGCTGCACCGCCAGCGCCCTCGCCAGTGCCATGCGCTGCAGCTGGCCGCCGGAGAGCTGGGAGGGGTAGCGCCCCGCCAAGCCGTCGAGACGGACAAGGCCGAGCAGCTCGTTGACGCGTTCGCCGATCTCATCCTTCGGGCGTTTGCGCACGCTCAGGCCGAAGCCGACGTTGTCGTGGACGGTCATGTGCTTGAAGGGGGCGTAGTGCTGGAAGACGAAGCCGACGCCGCGATTGCGGGCGGGCGCGGAGGTCACATCCTCGCCGTCGATCACGACCTGGCCGGTGTCGGGCGTCTCGAGCCCGGCGATGATCCGTAGCAGCGTCGACTTGCCGCTGCCGCTGGGGCCGAGCAAGGCCGTCAAGGCGCCGTCGGAGACGGTCATCGAGACGTCGTCGAGGGCGACGAAGTCTCCGAAGTTCTTGTTGACGTTGCGGACCTCGATGGCCATCAGTGACTCCTCCTTCGGTGGGCGCGGCGGGTCAGCAGGTTCATCGCCAGCAGCGTGCCGAGCGCAAGCAGGGCGAGCACGACAGCGGCCGTGTAGGCACCTGTCGTGTCGAAGTTCTCGAAGCGGTCCTGCACATACAGGGGCAGCGTCTGGGTCTGGCCCTCGATCCGACCGGAGACGATGCTGACCGCCCCGAACTCGCCGAGTGCGCGGGCGGTGGTAAGGACGACCCCATAGACGACGCCCCAGCGGATGCCCGGCAGCGTCACGCGCCAGAACGTCTGCCAGGGGCTCGCGCCCAGCGTCTCGGCGGCCTGCTCGGCGTCGGTGCCCAGCTCCCTGAGCACGGGCATCGTCTCCCGCACGACGAATGGCAGCGAGACGACGGCGGTCGCCAGCACCATCCCGGGGACCGAGAAGATCACAGAGATGCCGTGTTCGGCCAGCCAGTCCCCGAACCAGCCGGTGCGCCCGTAGACGAGCACGAGCGCCAGTCCCACCACGACCGGCGAGATCGCGAAGGGCAGGTCGATCAGCAGGCCCAAAAGGCCCCTGCCGCGCATGCGGCCGCGCTCGAGCCAGATCGCCGCGGCGATCCCGAAGACGGTGTTCAGCGGCACAGCGATCGCGACGATCTCCAGCGACAGCCAGAAGGCGTGCATCGCGTTCGGTGCCGTGATCGAGTTCCAGACCGGCGATAGACCATGTTCGAAGGTTCGGTAGAAGATCATCACCAGCGGCGCGCCCAAGAGCAGCGCGAGATAGCCGAGCGCCACGAAGCGCAGCCCCAGGCGGCCCGCTCGCGACGGCGCCAGGCCGGCTTTGGCGCCGGTGCCCGCGCTGCCACGGCGCGTCGCCCGCCGCGACTGCCTTGCTGGTAGCGCGACTGCCTCAGAGCCGCCGCTAGAGGACATGCCTGGACCTCCAGCGCACGAGCAGGTTCAGCGCGGCGAGGACGATCAGCGCGCAGGCAAGCAGGAACACCGAGACGGCCGCCGCTGCCGGCAGGTTTTCGTTCTGGATCTGGCTGAAGATGTAGACCGATCCCGCCTCCGTCTTGAACGGCAGGTTGCCGGTGATCAGCACCAGCGAGCCGAACTCGCCGATCGCCCGGGCGAAGCTGAGAGCCACCCCGGAGACGATCGCGGGCGTGAGCGTCGGCAGCACGATCCGCCACAGCACCGTCCGCGGTCCGGCCCCCAGCGACGCGGCGGCTTCCTCCATCGAGGTGTCGAGCTCGAGCAGCACCGGCTGCACGGAACGCACCACGAACGGCAGTGTCACGAACAGCAGCGCCAGGCCGACGGCGGCGCGGGTGAAGGCCACGTCGACGCCGATCGGGCTGTTCTTGCCGTAGAGGGCCAGCAGCACGACGCCCGCGACGATCGTCGGCAGGGCGAACGGTAGATCGATCAGCGCCCCGACGATCTTCTTGCCCGGGAATTCGTCGCGTACGAGCACCCAGGCGACGATCGTGCCGAACACGGCGTTGATCGCCACGACGATCGCCGAGACGATCAGCGTCAGCTTGATCGCGGCGACCGACTCGGGTTTGGAGACCTCTCGCCAGAAGGTGCTGAGGCCGCCGGTGTCGGCCTTGGCGACGAGCGCCGCGATCGGCAGCAGCACGAGGGCGCTGAGGTAGATCCCCAGCAGGCCCTTACCGAGACCGCCGGTGCCGCGCGAGCCCAGGCGGGCCCGTCGCGGCGCCGGCAGCGCTACGGTCGCAGCGCTATTTGGACGTGGAGACGCCAAGGGATTCCTCGATCTTCGTCACGATCCCCGTTTCCGGTTCGAAGAACTGCTTGGTCACGCTCTTCCAGCCGCCGAGCGTGTCGATCGTGAACAGCCCCGCGGGCGTCGGGAACTTCGAGGTGCCGGGCACGCCGCTGATCACGGGCCGATAGCCCTGTGCGACCCAGATCGCCTGACCGGCGGGCGAGAGCAGATATTCGACGAACTTCTTGCCCGCGGCGCTGTCGCCGACCGCTGCCACGGGGTTCTGGATCAGGATCGTGTCCTTGGGGATCACGTATTCGATCGCCGCGCCCTTCTTCTGGTCGCCGATCGCCTCGTTCTCGTAATCGATCAGGGCGTCCCCGCGCCCGGCGAGGAAGGTCTGCAGTGCGTTTCGCGCCGAGCTGTCCTGGCTGACGACGTTGTGGAACAGCGCCTTCAGATATTCCTGAGCCTGCGCGGGGGTCTTGCCTTCCTTGATCTGCGCTCCGTAGGCGGCCATGATGTTCCAGCGGGCGCTGCCGGAGGTGAAGGGGTTGGGCGTCAGCACCTGCACACCCGGCTTGACCAGGTCCGACCAGTTCTCGATGTGCTTGGGGTTGCCCTTGCGGACGATGATCACCGCGACCGAGTCGGTCACGAAGCCCTTCGTCGCGTTCTGGTTCCAGCTGGGGGAGACCATGCCCGCCTTGACCAGCCGTTCGACGTCGGGTTCCAGCGAGAAGTCGACGACGTCGGCGTGCTCGCCGTTGACGACCGCGCGGCTCTGTTCGCCGGAGGGCCCGAAGGACTGGCTGAAGCCGACACCCTTGCCGGCCGCCGTCGCCTGGAAGGCGGGGACGAGCTTTTCGAACGCGCCCTGTGGCGTCGAGTAGGCGACCAGCGCGACGTGGCTCGAGCTACCTCCCGACGAGGACGATCCGCAGGCGGCGAGGCCGAGGGCCGCGACGAGGACGGTGAGCAGGGAGACGAGTGGGCGTTTGTGCATGGTCGCTTTCTTCGTGGACAACATTGATGGACAACATCGGAAAACTCGGGTGCATCGGAAAAGTAGCGTAAATCCGCTCGGATTTCATCTGTATGTCTTTATGCGCCCGATCCGTGAGATTGGACACGCAAGCGGAATTTGCACGCGCCATTGACAAACCGGCGGTGTTTGTCGGGTACCATTCGGGTACTTACGGAGAGCCCCCGCATGCCGAGTGGCAGTCGCAGAGGGCGTCCTAACTCTCACGTCCACAAGGAGATCGACCTCGATGTCAGCCCCGTCGTCCACTGTTCCCGCCGATGAGGCCACCGCCAAAGCGGCCGAGGCGCTCGCGGAGGGCGAGGCAGCCGAGTCGAGCTTCTCGCTGCACCTGACGCAGGACCAGAAGGACATCCGCGAGTGGGTCCACGGCTTCGCAGCCGACGTCGTTCGGCCCGCCGCCCACGAGTGGGACGAGAAGGAGTCGACCCCGTGGCCGATCATCCAGGAGGCCGCCAAGATCGGCCTCTACGGCTTTGAAGGGATGGCCCAGTTCTTCGCCGACCCCAGCGGCCTCGGGCTGCCGATCGTCAACGAGGAGCTGTTCTGGGGCGATGCCGGAATCGGAATGTCGATCATGGGCACCGCTCTTGCGGTCGCGGCGATCTTCGGGCAGGGCTCGGGCGAGCAGATCGGCGAATGGATCCCGCGGTGCTTCGGGACGGTCGACGACGTCAAGGTCGCCGCGTTCTGCGCCTCCGAGCCGAACGCCGGCTCCGATGTCTCCGGGGTCAGGACCTCGGCGAAGTTCGACGAGGCGAGCGGCGAGTGGATCCTCAACGGCCAGAAGGCCTGGGCGACCAATGGCGGCATCTCCGACGTCCACGTCGTGATCGCCTCCGTCGACCGTGAGCTGGGCTCCAAAGGCCACGCCGCCTTCGTCGTGCCGATGAGCGAAGCGAAGGGCATCTCGCAGGGCGCCAAGGTCTCCAAGCACGGCCTGCGCGCCTCGCACACCGCTGACGTCTACCTGGACGACTGCCGCGTGCCCGCCAACTACGTGCTGGGCGGCAAGGAGAAGCTTGACGAGCGCATCGCGCGCGTCAAGGAGGGCAAGAAAGGTAAGTCGCAGGCCGCGATGGCGACCTTCGAGGCCTCGCGCCCGACGGTCGGCTCGCAGGCGCTCGGCATCGCTCGGGCAGCCTATGAGTACGCCCTGGAGTACTCCAAGGAGCGTGAGCAGTTCGGCCGCAAGATCATCGAGAACCAGGCGATCGCCTTCACGCTGGCGCGGATGAAGATGGAGATTGACGCCGCCCGCCTGCTGGTCTGGCGCGCCTCGTGGATGGGCCGCAACCAGGTCCCCTTCGAGAACGCCGAGGGCTCGATGTCGAAGCTCAAGGCCGGCGAGGTCGCCGTGTGGGTGACCGAGCGCGCGATCCAGATCCTCGGCGGCAACGGCTACACGCGCGAGTTCCCCGTCGAGCGCTGGCACCGCGACGCCAAGATCTACGACATCTTCGAGGGCACCGCGGAGATCCAGCAGATGGTCATCTCCCGGGCGATCTCGGGGATGCCGGGGATGTTCGGGTCTTCAGCGTCCTAGGCGCTACCGCTGCTGGGCCTGGGCGGCGCGACGCCTACCAGGCCTGGCCGGTCCCGCAGTGCGGGCAGGCGACCGTCGTCGAGACGGCGGCGCTGAAGAAGTAGCCGCAGCCGCAGGTGTAGACGGCCTCGTCGAGCGGGCCGCCGGCCTGACGGGCGCGCTCGACCGCCGGATCGCAGCCTCGCCCGGGCGCGACGGCCAGGGCCGGGTCGGCGGGCTCGACGGGAATCACGATCACCCGTGGCTCGGCCGTGCGCAGCTTGGCGCGACGCTCGTGGCCACGGCGGGCGGAACGTTCGTGTGAGCGTTCGCGGAGGGGGTTTGGAAGCTTCGGTCTCATCTGCTCTCACCACATAGGACGTCTGTAGTTGCGAAAGGTTTCGCGGTGCAACCTTTGTTTCCTGTCAGACACGGGACACATCGAGGTGGCCGAAGTAGCGATCTGGTCGATACGCCGCCCTACGGGAGGGCGTTTGAGATACTTGGGGGGATGAACCCATCGCGCAAGCGAAAGATGCGCCTGATCGTGGCGCTGAGCGCGGCGGTGATTCTGGCAAGCGCGCTGATCTACACCAGCTTCAGCGCCGCCAGCCCCGCTCTGACCCCCAGCCAGCTGCTCCGTGAGGCCCAGCCGGGCCGCACGTACGTGCTGACTGGGACAGTCGCCGCCCACAGCGTCCGCCACAACGGCGCCGTGCTCGACTTCGCCGTCCGCGACCGCGGCGGCTCGACCGCTGTCCCCCTGGCTTACACCGGCACCGTCCCGGACCCGTTCCGCGAAGGCCGCGAGGTGATCGTGACCGTCGAGAAGCAGGGCGGACAGTACGTCGGGGAACGCAACACGCTGATCACGAAGTGCCCGTCGAAGTTCAAGACGGCCCCACCGAGCGAGAAGCAGAACTCCTGAGTGCCTGAGCGGCGCACGCACCGCGGGGCACCCGGCCCGGGCCGCTGATGGCCGGCCTTGGCTTCGCCTGCCTGCTGCTGGCGCTCGGCGTCTGCATCTACGGGATCTGCGCCTCGATCTACGGCGTCCGCCGTGGCCGGCCCGAGTTCTCGGAGTCCGGCCGCCGCTCCGTCTATGCCCTGGCCGGGATCCTGACGGTTGCCTTCCTGGTGCTCGAGGTCGCCTTCCTGCGCAACGACTTCGCCTTCAACACCGTCGCCGACACCTCTTCTCGCACGACGCCGACCTTCTACCGGGCGGCCGCCGTCTGGTCCTCCCAGGAAGGCTCGCTGCTGCTGTGGGCGTGGCTCTTGTCGCTGTGGTCGAGCCTCGCCCTGTTCCTGACGCGCAAGCGGATGCGCGACGTGGCCGCTTACGCCACCGCGATCCTGCTCGGCTTCGGCGGCTTCTTCGTGGCGCTGATGATCTTCTACGCCAACCCCTTCTCGACGACGCGTCCGGCGCCGCCGGAAGGCGTGGGCCTCGATCCGCTGCTGCGCTTCCCGACGATGATGATCCATCCCCCGATGCTCTACTCGGGGTACACGCTCTGCACGATCCCGCTGGCCTTCGGGATGGGTGCGCTGCTGGCCAGGAGGGTCGACGCCGACTGGATCAAATCGATCCGCCGCTTCGCCTTTGCCGGCTGGCTGTTCCTCGGCGTCGGCATCCTGCTGGGCGCCCGCTGGTCCTACTCGGAGCTCGGGTGGGGCGGCTACTGGGGCTGGGATGCCGTCGAGAACGCCTCTTTGATGCCGTGGCTGACCGCCACCGCCTTCATGCACTCGCTGATGATCCAGGAGAAACGCGGGATGCTGAAGGTCTGGAACGTCTCGCTGGTGCTGGCCACAGGCACGCTGGCGATCATGGGCACGTTCCTGGTCCGCAGTGGCGTGTTGAACTCGATCCACGCCTTCGGTGGGGCCACCCTCGGCGTTCCCTTCGTGTGCCTGATAGCGGTCCTGATCGCCGGCTCGATCTACCTGGTCGTCTCCCGTCGGGAGATGCTGCGCTCGGAGAACCGCCTCGATTCGCTGCTCTCGCGCGAGTCGATCTTCCTTGCCAACAACCTGGTGCTCGTCGGGCTCTGCTTCGTGATCTTCTGGGGCACCTACTTCCCGCTGATCTCCGAGGCGCTGACGGGACAGGAATCCTCCGTCGGCCCGCCCTGGTTCGACCGCTACACCGTGCCGCTGGCGCTGATCCTCGTGCTGCTCAGCGGCATCGGGCCGGTGATCGCATGGCGTCGGGCGACCCTCGCCAACGCGCGACGCAACTTCCTGGTTCCCGTTGTCACGGCGCTGCTCGCCCTCGCCGTCCTCGTCGCCGCCGGAGTGGCACACAAGCCCTTCGCCGTGGCGATGTTCTGCTGTGCGGCGTTCGTCTTCGGCAGCGTCGGGCAGGAGTTCTTCCGCGGCACCCGCGCCCGCAGGGCGATGGCCGGCGAGCCCACGCCGCGCGCGCTGCTCTCGCTGGTCCAGCGCAACCGCCGCCGCTACGGCGGTTACATCGTGCACCTCGGGATCGCCGTCCTGTTCGTCGGCGTCGCCGCCTCCTCGTCCTTCCAGCACGCCAGCGAGCTCGGCCTCTCGCCCGGTGGCACCGCCAAGGTCGGTGCCTACACGGTCCGTTACGTGCGCCCGACGGCCACGGTCACGCCGAAGTACGACCGTGCCCACACCGGCTCGACGCTCAGCCTCGGCGCCCAGATCGACGTCAAAAAGGGCGGCCGTCACGTCGCCACGCTGTACCCGAGCGCCGGCTACTACGCCTCTCAGGAAGCCAGCCAGGGCACCGTCGGCAGCCTGATCGGCGGGCAGGCCGTAAGCCACGTGGCGATCAACGGCGGTGTCACCCGCGATGTCTGGAGTGCGATCCAGCCGGACATCGAAGCGCCGGCGCTGAAGAAGATCGTCGAAGCAGGCAACCGCACGCTCGGGCCCGAAGAGGCGCCAGTCGCGCTCCTCTATCTGGCTCGCAGCTACCTCAAGAGCCCGCCACCGGCGCAGTTCCACTTCATCGTCTCGCCGCTGGTCATGTGGATCTGGGTCGGTGGGCTGATCGTCTTCCTCGGCGGGCTGATCGCGGCCTGGCCCGCGCCCAGTGTCGTGCGCGCCAGGGTCAGTGCCCGCGTCAGGGCCCGCGCTCCCCGCGGACTGGCAAGGGTCTGAGCCGCCGCGGGGCGAGAGGCACGAGCGCGGGCCGGGGTCGATGGGCTTTCTGATCGCGATCCTCACGCTGCTGCTGGTGGCCGTGATCGTGCTGGTCGTCAGCGCGCCACTGCGCGATGCGCTCGAGCGTCGCGAGCTGGAGACGGACGGCGACATCTCGCTGGCTGAGACCACCGGCACCTCCGCGCCGCGACTGCCGCGCGAGGCGGGCCGTGACGAGCTCGAGGCAGCCCGTGAGGCGAAGTATCGGGAGATCCGCGACGCCGAGATGGACTTCCGGACGGGGAAGCTCTCCGAGGCCGACTACCAGACCCTCGACGGCGAGCTGCGCGCGGAGGCGCTGGTGATCCTCGACGGATTGACGGCGCTCGAGGACTCCGAGGAGCCCACCAGCGAGCGCTAGGCGCTCAGGCCCAGGGCCGCTTGAGCAGGATGATCGCGTTGATGAAGAACAGGACCGCGAAGACGACCGTCCAGCGGTTCAGGTTGCGCTCGACCAGCGAGCCGCCGCCCAGGGGGCCGGTCCCGCTGCCCACGCCGAAGGCGCCGGACAGCCCGGAGTCCTTGCCCGAGTGCATCAGCACCAGGAACACAACGATCACCGCGAGGATGACCTGGATGATCGAGTCGATCGTTTCCACGAGGCGCAGATTAGCGAAGTCGGGGCCCGGGAAGTAGCGCAGGAGAGCGAGCCCGCCCCTCGAACTGGCAGCATTAGGAGTGCCTATCGCGCATACTTCGCCACGAGCAGGGTTGGAGGAAGATTGCCGGTGTGATTACGAATCCTTTACGGATTCCTGATTCGCTGCCGATATGACTCCGGGTGGGCGTATCCCGTGTTTGTGGATGAGGGGCGCCGGCCACACATATGGGACAACCCGAAGATGACCGAACCAACGGCATGACGCCGCCAACACGCGCCCGGAGACGGGCGATGCGTGCCGTGCTCGGCACCCTCGCGGGCGGGGGTCTGACGGCTGCCGCGCTGGGCGGGCCGCTGGCTCCGGGAGCCTTTGCCGGCAAGTTCGCCGAAGTGCCGACGACGCCGGAAGTCACGGCCTCGAGCGAACCGGCGGCCGAAGCGGTTGCGCCCGCGGAGCCCACCAACACCTCTACGACGCCCGCCCCCACGACGACCACGGGCACCACGACGACTCCCCAGTCGCCGGCCACGCCGGCTCCCCAGGAAGCGCCCGCCGTGGCGCTGCAACGCCGTCAGAAAACGACCAAAGGCGCCAAGCAGAGCCCGTCTGAGACCTCGACGGCGGCCAAGAAGAACAAGGGCAAGAACAATGTCGAAGGCTCGCCCCAGTCGGTCGCCAAGGCCGGCGCCCTGGCGGCTGTGCTCGCCTCCTCGCAGGCCTCCGTCCAGGCCCTCGCCTTCTACCGTGTGCCGCTGTTCCTGCTGCCTGTCTACAAGGCCGCCGCTGTCCAGTACGGCGTGCCATGGCAGATCCTCGCCGCGATCAACGAAATCGAGACCGACTACGGCACCGACCAGTCCGTCTCCAGCGCCGGCGCTGTCGGCTGGATGCAGTTCATGCCCGAAACCTGGATGCAGTACGGCGTGGACGCTCTCAACTCCGGCTATGCCGATCCCTACAACCCCGTCGACGCGGTCTTCGCCGCCGCCCGTTACCTCCGCGCCGCTGGCGCCGCCACCAACCTGCGCCAGGCGATCCTCGCCTACAACCATTCCGAAGAATATGTCGACTCGGTGATGCTGCGGGCGAAGCTGATCTCGACCTATCCCAAGCCGGTCATCGCGACCCTCACGGGCCTCGTCGACGGCCGCCCGCCGGTCGACGGCAAGGTCCTGGAATGGGGCGCTCTGCCCAGCGAACCGGCCACAGCCTCCAGCCCCAGGGCGGGCGCTACGGCGACGACGGCCGGCGAAACGGCCGCCGCGAGCGCCGCTTCGGCTGCGACACCCGGCGCCAGCTCGGCCCCCTCGCCGACCGCAGCTGCTGCTGCGCACATCGCCAACGCCGCTCCCAAGCTCCAGACCGTCGAGCTGACCAGCTCCGCCCAGGCCTCGGTCGTCGCGGTCCACGACGGGCGCGTGATGCAGATTGGCGACAGCCGCAAGATCGGTCGCTACATCGTCCTGCGCGACGTCTATGGAGACCTCTTCACCTACGCCGGTCTCGGCAGCATCGCCCCGACCTACACCGTCGCCAAGCCCACCGCCACGAAGACCACCTCCGCCGTGGTCAAGACCGCCAGCACGCACGACCCGGCTCCTTCGAAAGCGGCGACGGCCGGCAGCCAGACTCCCGTCACGCTCCAGGTCAAGACCCCCGCGCCGCAGAACCACGGCGGTGGCGGCAAAGCCCTGATCGCAGCCGCAGGCGAAGCGGTGCCGGCGGGAATGGATCGCAAGCGCCTGTTCGTCAAGCCCGGCAACCCCGACGCGAAAGCGGCCGCCGTCATCGCCGGCGCCCGCCGCGCGGCGCGTGAAAAGGCCGCCCAGAAGCTCCCCTTGCGCAAGGGCTCGGTCGTCTCCAGCGGCACCGTCCTCGGCACCGTCACGACGGCGAAGGGTGCACATGCGGGTCACCTCCGCTTCGGGATCCGGCCGGCCGGCGACGCGGCCTACATCGACCCAGGTCCGATCCTGGCGAACTGGGCACAGCTCCAGAAGGCTCTGCACCCGCAGGGAGCCAGGTCCGCAAACGCGCTGCTCGGCGCCACGGCCAGCGATGTCTTCCTGCTCTCCAAATCCCAGCTCGAGCGCACCATCCTGTCGGATCCCGGCGTCACCGTTACCGGCTGCAGCCGCCAGGACATCGCCTCCGGCGTCGTCGACTACCGGGTCCTCGCGCTGCTGGCGTTCCTCTCGCGCAGCGGCCTGAAGCCGACCGTCGGCGCGCTGCGCTGCGGCCAGAGCCAGTACACCGCCTCCGGCGCGCTCTCACCCCACTACAGGGGCGACGCCGTCGACATCACGGCGATCAACGACGTTCCGCTCGCCCGCCACCAGGGCCCCGGCACGATCACCGATTTGACGATCCGCGCCCTGCTGACGCTTCCGGGCGAATTCGTGCCCCACGAAATCCTCAGCCTGATGCACTACCCGGCCAGCGCCAGCACGCGCGCCGAGTCCTCGCACTGGAACAAGATCGAGCTGGTCTTCGCGCCGGCCACCAAGACCGCGACCCCCGCCTCGACAGCGGCAGCTGCGCACTCGGCCGGCAAGGGCAAGACAGCGCCCGTACCGGTCGTCAGCACGAGCCTTCTGAGTCCTGTTCAGTGGACCCAGCTGATCGGCCGCGTCGGTGCGATCGCGACGCCAAAGATCGCCTTCAAGCCGACCTCCTCGGCGATCCCCGACCCCAAGAGCAAGTAGCGGCGCCCCGAGGGTGCCGCCCGGAGCCGGGCGACACCCTCGAGTCTCGAGCGCCGGATCCCTACCTACTGACCGGCCGGTGCCGGAGGCGCTTCCGCGGAGCCGGGCGCCCCAGCCGCGCCGGGCGCTCCGGCGGCGCCAGGAGCGCCCGCCGCCCCCGGTGCCGCCGAGCCTCGCAGCAGCGAGGCGCATTTCTGCTGCGCTGCGCGGAACTTCGCCGATTTCACGTTCAGGCCCTTGGTGCTGAAGATCGGGCCTTTGCCGGAAGTGTCGGGTGCCGGCACGTTGATTCCTTCGCGGCGCATGCAGCCGGCGAACGCGGTCAGCGCTTTCTTGAAGCCCGCGCTGCCGAGTCGCGAGCGAGGGCCGAAGTTCCCGCGGGCACTGCCGCCTCCGCACTTCTTGAGCGCGGCTTCGAACTGAGCGCGGGTGACGCCCTTCGGGAGCGCGCCGCCGGCGAAGCCGCCTTTGCGACCGCTGCCCCCGAACGGCACCGCGCCGCCGCTGGGCGGGCGCCCCTGTCCGGGTTTGCCGGGAACCCGCTGGGGCAGCACGATCCCGTCCTTCTTCAGGCATTCACGCACGGCGGTGAAACGACCACCCCCCGAACGTGCGCCCGAGGCCGTCGTCTTGCTCGCGGCTGTCGTCGAACCTTTCGAGGAGCTTCCGCACGCCGCCAGCACGCTCGCCGCGAGCATCATCGTCGCGAGCGCCGCGACGCGGCGGATCATGTGGCTGTGGTTCGGTTGCATGTAACTCCCTCGTCTGGTTGTCGATTGTTCTCGTTGCATATGCGCCGCCCGCTAGCCGGACCCGAACAGGGCCGGGCCTTCGGAGGTCCGCGAGGAGCCGGTTGTCCCACCGGCTGAGCCGCTTGCGCCTCCCAGCAGCGCGCCGAGCCCACCGATGGCCGAGGTGCCGACTCGGATCGCCCCCGCGGTGACCGTACCGTCGGAGGCGGCCTCGCCGGTGATGGTCACCGATTCGCCGGGGTGGATCTTCCGTACAGCTGTGTTGACGGTCTTCGTGACGCTGGTCGCGGCGGAGGTCTTGACCTTGACGGTATTGCCTTCGGCGTTCGTCACATACAGGGTGCTGCCGGACAGGAAGGCGACCGTCCCGACCGTCGCGCCGGCACCGCCGGGCGCCCCGCCGAACCGCGACGCGCCTGCGCCTGCTCCTGCTCCTGCCGCCGAGCGGCTGCCGGTCAGGCCACGCAGCCTCGCGGCGAAGCCCGACGCGCCACCGGATGCGGAGCTCCCCGAGCCGTTCTGGCCCTTCTCCACGAGCACGCCGCCGATGAACCCGCAGGCGATCATAAGGACACCCAGCAAGGCAAGTGGCGCCGGGGCCAGCAGCTTGCGCCGCGGTCGCGGCGGTAGCGGCGCCAGGTCCTCCTCGAGCCAGCGGTCGTGCTCAGGGGCGGGGGGCGGAGGCGTCTCGGTGGACACCCCGCCGTGGCCCGGCTGAGCATCCTGTCGTTCGTCTGACATCGGTGGCTCCTGTCGGGGGGTTGGATCACTCAAAGCGCAATGCCTCGATCGGTCGCATGGCAGCCGCTCGGGCAGCCGGGTAGGTGCCGAAGAACAGCCCCGAGGCGAGCGCCGCGGCGAAGGCCAGGAAGATCGAGTAGTCGGCGATCTGCGGGTGGACCCCGGCGATTTCGAACTGGCTGCCGGCGATCCCGACAGCGACGCCGGCGAGCCCGCCGAACACGGAGACCAGCACGGCCTCCGTCAGGAACTGGGTGAGGATGTCCCCGCGCCGCGCCCCGATCGCCTTGCGGATGCCGATCTCGCGGGTTCGCTCGGTGACGCTGACGAGCATGATGTTCATCACGCCGATGCCGCCCACCAGCAGGGAGATCGCAGCGACCTCTCCGAGCAGCGTCGTGAAGACGCTGCTCGTCGAGCTGGAGGTTTCTAGCAGCGAGCCCTGGTTGAGCACGCTGAAGCCCGGTTCGCTCGTGTCCTTGATGCGGTGGCGTTCCTCGAGGATCTGGGTGACCTCCGATTCGGCGGCGTTCAGGGAGCCTTCCGAACGCGCCTCGACGGTGATCGAGTCGACCGGCCCGGTGCCCGTCAGCGAGTCCTGGACGGTGCTGATCGGCGACATCACCACGTCGTCCTCGTCGGTCGCGCCGTTCGATCCCTTGGAGGCCAGTACGCCGACGATCTCGTAGTCGCTGCCGTTGACCTTCATGTTCTGCCCGACGGGGCTCTGCCCGGCGAACAGTTCCTCGACGACCGTCTGGCCGACCACCGCGACCCGTCGGTGCTTGGCGACGTCTTCGGCGGTGAACGAGGCGCCTTCGGCCAGTGTGTAGCCGTGGGCTCCCAGGTAGGAGGGCGTGGTTCCCACGAACGATGAGGGTTCGTAGCTGGAGCTGGCCGCGACGAGCTTGACGCTCGACGCCTGCACGACCGGGGAGGCGCTCTTGACGTCGGGCGCCAGCGCCGGGTCCTGGAGCGCTTCGGCGTCCTTGCGGGTCAGCGACACCGAGCTGCTGGAGCTGGCGAACGCACCGCCGCGCAGTCCGCCGCTGCCCTGGACGATCAGGACGTTCGTGCCGAGGCTCTGGATGCGCGACTTGACGGCCAGTGAGGAGCCGTTGCCGACAGCGATCAGCACGATTACCGAGGCGACGCCAATCGTCATGCCGAGGATCGTCAGGCCGGAGCGCAGCTTGTTGGCCGTGATGCCGCTCCAGGCGATCCGCAGTGTCTCCGCGCCGATCACGATGGTCGCTCTCCGCTTGCCGCGAGTCCCAACGCCGGTTCTGCCGCTGGTCCGCCGCTGTCGGAGACCACCTCGCCGTCGGACAGTCTGATCACGCGCCCGGCGTGGTCGGCGACGTCCTGCTCGTGGGTGATCAGGATCACCGTCCGGCCTTCCTCGTGCAGACGCGTGAAGATCGCCAGCACGTCCTCGGTCGAATGGGAATCGAGGTTGCCGGTGGGCTCGTCGGCGAGGATCAACGAGGGGTTGGTGACGAGCGCCCGGGCGACGGCCACCCGCTGCTGCTGGCCGCCGGAGAGCTCGGAGGGCTGGTGGGCCAGCCGGTCGGACATGCCCACCGAGGCGAGGGCCCGTTCGGCGCGCCCGCGCCGTGCAACGCCTCGCAGGCCGGCGTAGGCGAGAGGGAGCTCGACGTTGATCAGGGCGCTGGTGCGAGGCACCAGGTTGAAGCTCTGGAAGACGAACCCGATCTTGCGGTTGCGCAGATCGGCCAGGTCGTCTTCGTCCATCGTCCCCGCGTCGACGCCGTCGATCAGATAACGCCCGCCGGTGGGGACGTCCAGGCAGCCGAGGATGTTCATCAGGGTGCTCTTGCCGCTACCCGAGCTGCCCATGATCGCGACCATCTCGCCGGCCTCGATCCGCAGCGAGACCCCACGCAGCGCGCGCACCTGGATCTGTCCGAGATCGAAGACCTTGCTGACGTCGCGGACCTCGATCACCGGACGAGCCGGTTGCGTCCTCTGTTGAGCGTTCGGCTGGCCACGCGCGACCAGTGGCTGGCTCCTTGGCTCATGTCGCCGCCAGGATCGCGGTTGCGCGTCCTCGCTCCTCATCAGCCGCCACCCCGCAGCAGGGCGCCACCGCCGGGAGCCCCACCGCCCGCGCCCCCGAAGCCTCCACCCGTGCCACCGGCGCCGCCGAGACCGCGGAAGCTGCTGCGCAGGCCGCTCAGCGCGCTGCGGCTCGAGCTCGAAGTGGTCGTGGCGGTCGGCAGCAGCACCGTTTCCCCAGCCTTCAGCCCGCTCGCAACGATCGTCGCGCTGTCGCCCGCAAGGCCCGTGGTCACCTGCCGTGTTTCGCGTTTTGAGCCGTGCAGGACCGTCACCGAGCCGCCGCTGATGGCGCTCGTCGGGACGTTGACCCCGGATGCCTGCTTGATGACCACTTCAGCCGTGGCGCTCATCCCGGGCTTGAGCCCTTCGAGCGTCTGATCGACCTGGAAGGTCACGTCGTAGCTGACGACGCCGCTGTTGCTCGTCGAGAGAATCGCCACTTCGCGGACGTGAGCGGCGAGCTTCTTGCCTTCCAGCGCTTCGACGGTGACCGTCGCGATCTGCCCGGCACGGACCGAGCCGACTTCCGATTCGCTGAGCGGCACGACGAGGCGCATCGAGCTGAGGTTGCTGAGCACCGCGAAGGAGGAGCTGGAGGCGCCCGCGGAGCCGGCGGCGCTTTTCGTCGAGCTCGATGCGGAGCTGGCGCCGGTGCTCGCGGAGGAGCTTTCGCCGCTCGCGGCGCGGGTCGTGCCTCCGCCGGAGACGACTTCGCCAACCTCGCCGGACAGCGAGGCGATCGTGCCGTCTTCGGGTGCGTAGAGCTTCGTGTCGGTGACGGATTGTTCGTCGCTCTGCACCGTTAGACGGTCGCTGCGCACGGCGGCTCTCGCGGAGGCGAGGTTTGCTTCGCGGGTCGCTTCGCTGATCGTCGTCGCGCTCGAGGCGCTCGACCCCGAGTCCGAAGTCGAGGAGCCACTGCTCTGCTTGCTCGTGCCCCGTGCACTCGTCGATTTCGACGGTGTCGTCGCGGTGGGTGTGGTCGTGGTGGCTTCACCGCTCGCCGGAGTCGTCGCGGTGGGAGCCGCCGCGGCGGCTTTGGCGGTCGCTTCGCCGCTGCCCTTGGACTGCCCACTCGATCCTTCGCCGTCGGTTTCTTCTTCTGAGGCGAGGTTGGCTTCGGCGGACTGGAGGCCGGCGCGGGCCTGCTGCAGGGTCACTTCGGCGCTCTGCGGGTCGAGCGTCGCGAGCAGTTGCCCCTTTGCGACCTGCTGGCCCTGCTTGACGTAGATGTTGGTGACGGTCCCGCTCGTCTTGAAGCCGAGATCGAGTTCGGAGGCGGGGGCGAGATTGCCGCTGCCGGACACCGTCGACTGGACCAGACCCGTCGCGGCGGTGGCCGTGCGGGTGACCGTCGATGAGCCGGCGCTGGCCGGCCCGACGACCAGAATGGCGGCGACGATCGCACCGGCGCAAAGGGCACCCAGTGCGTAAACGAGCCAGGATGCTCTTCCACGATCGTTCATCTCTCCCCGTCGATCTTCAGTGGAGGCTGTAAGCCGAACCGAAGAAAGCCTGTAAGGGACGCTAAATTCACCGTCCGAGGCGGGCAGTGACGCCTGAGCGGTCTGCGATCATCCGCGGATGGCGAGCTTCGGCGGCATCGACCTCGGCGGCACCAAGATCCAGACGGTCGTCGTCGACGGCGATCACAAGCCGCTCGGCGAAGCGCGGCATCCGACCCCCACCGAGGGCGGTCCAGCCGATGTCGCGGCGGCGATGGCGGCGGCGATGCAAGAGGCCGCCAAGGAGGCCGGCATCGAGGCCTCGGAGCTGAAGGGCATCGGCGTCGGCTCGCCGGGGGTCGTCCATGACGGCGAAGTCACGAGCGCGCGCAACCTGCCCGGCTGGGAAGGCAGCTTCCCCCTTGCCAAGCAGCTGAAGAAGGCGCTGGGGCCCGAAGTCAAGCTCGGCAATGACGTCCAAGTTGCGACTCTCGCTGAGTTCCACCTTGGCGCCGGGCGGCCCTTCGAGTCGCTGCTGGGCGTGTTCTGGGGCACGGGAGTCGGCGGCGGGGTGATCCTCGACGGCAAGCCCTGGCGTGGGCGCGGCGGCGCCGGTGAGATCGGGCACATGGTCGTCCAGCTCGACGGCGCCAAGTGCACCTGCGGACGCCGTGGCTGCATGGAGGCCTACGCGGGTCGCGCCTCGATGGAACGGCACGTCAACAAGCTCGTCGAGAAGGGCGGCAAGACCGACTTGTTCAAGCTGATGCGCCACCACGGCCGCGAACGCCTGACCAGCGGCATCTGGTCGCGGGCGCTGGAGCACAAAGACGAGATGGCAGAGGAGATGATCGAGCGGGCCGTGCAGGCGCTCGGCGCCGGGGTGGCCTCGGCGGTCAACCTGCTCGATGTCGAAGCGGTGATCCTCGGCGGTGGTCTCGGCATCAGGCTCGGCGAGCCGATGGCAAAGCGCATCGCTGAGGCGATGCAGCCGCACCTGTTCGCGGACTCGCGTCCGCCGAAGCTCGAGGTCGCCTCACTGGGCGATCTCGGCGGCGCGATCGGCGCCAGCCTGCTCGTCGCGCCCGCCTAGACCCGATCGGCGCAGGCTTGCTGGTGGCGCCGGCCTAGCCCCGGCGCGGTGCCTGTCGAGATCGGCCCGTCTAGAGGCCAGCGAGCGTCACGACGACGAGGATCACCGATAGGCAGGAGAGCAGTGTCACCGTCAGCCCCGCGGCGGCATCGAGCAGGCCACGGCTTCGTCGCTCTCCCATCAGGCGCTCCGATCGCGACAGCCGCCAGATGAAGAACAGGTTGATCGGCAACAGCACCCCGTTGACGACCTGGACGCCGATCAGCAGGGAGATCACAGGCACGCCAGGGATCACGGCGACGAGTGCGCTGATCCCGATCATCGCCGTGATGATCCCCACGAACACGGGTGCCTCCTGGCGGCGGCGGCCGATGCCCTTCTCATAGCCCAGCGACTCCGAGACGACGTAGGAGGTGGCGATGGGGAGGATCGCGGCGGCCAGCAGGCTGGCGCCGAGCAGGCCGATCCCGAACAGCGCCTCGGCGAACTGTCCCGCGAAGGGCGTCAGCGCGCGGGCGGCGTCGGCGGCCGTGCCGATCTTGTGGATCCCGTGGGTGTAGAGAGTCGCTCCGGTTGCGACGACGATGAACGCCGAGATCACGCACGCGAAGAAAGAGCCGGAGACCGCCTCCTTTTCCTCACGGCCCAGCTCCTCTGTGCGCACGCCACGCTCGACGACGGCCGACTGCAGGTAGAGCTGCATGTACGGCGTGATCGTCGTGCCGATCGTGGCGATCAGCAGCACCAGGTAAGTCGAGTTGGTGTGCAGTTTCGGCGCGATCACGGCGTGCCCGACGGCACCCCAGTGAGGGTGGGCGAGGATCGCGGCGATCGGATAGGCGAAGAAGGGGATCGTGAACCAGATGAAGATCCGCTCGGCCGACCGGTATGAGCCGCGGACGATCACCATCCAGATGCCGACGCCGGCCAGCGGCACTGTGATCTGAACCGGGATGCCCGCCAGTCCCAGCGCGGCGCCGGTGCCGACGAAGTCCGAGATGCAGATGCCGAGGTTCGCGATCAGGACGGCACCGGTCGCGAACACCGACCAGCGCAGTCCGTACTCCTCGCGGATCAGCTCGGCCAGGCCCTTGCCCGTCACGACCCCCATGCGAGTTGCCAGCATCTGCACGATCGCCAGCGAGATCGCGATCAGGACGATCGTCCACAACAGGCCATAGCCGTATTTGGCGCCGGCCTGGGAGTAGGTGGCGACGCCACCGGCGTCGTTGCCGGCGTTGGCCGCGATCAAGCCCGGCCCGAGCAGGCCGAGGAAGGCGAAGGCGCGGGCGCGGCGAGGGTTAAGACGGGCAGGCAGACGCGGTCGGCCACGGGTGGCCGACCGGACACGACGCATGAGGGGCGGTACTCGGACCGCCATCGAACTGGCCGCCTGCTGCGCTCATCCGGCCAGTCTATTCAGTCCTCACCGAGGAGCCCGAAGCGTCGCCGCCAGCCTCTGGGGAGCATCACCTCGAGGACGTCGTCGACGGTCACGACGCCGACCATTCGCTTGGTCTCGTCGACGACGGGGATCGATGTGAGGTTGTAGTCGGCCATCAGCCGAGCGACCTCCTCGAAGGGCGCGTCGGGGGACAGGCAGGGCACCTCGTGCTTGAGCTCGGCGTCCAGGCGCCGCTCCGGCTCGGCCCGGATCAGGGTCGTGACGGGCACGCTCCCCGTCACTGCTCCCTCGGGCCCGCTGACGTACACGGCGCCGAGCAGCTCCGGCGCGATCTCGCTCGAGCGAACGGCGTTCAGGGCCTCCGCTGCGGTGCTCGAGCCGGCCAGCAGGACGAAGTCGGGGCTCATCAGCCCGCCGGCCTCGGCGGGGTCGTAGCCCAAGAGCGCCCGGACCTTGACGCGATGCCCGACTGGCAGCAGCGAGAGGACGGACTCGCGGCGCTCCTCCTCGAGCTCGCCGACGATGTCGGCGGCGTCGTCGGGGGCCATCCGCGAGAGGATCTCCGCGACTTGGTCGTCGGGTCGGTCCTCGAGGAACTCCTGCTGATGCTGATCGTCGAGCTCCTCGAAGACATCGGCCTCGAGCTCGCGATCGTCGGAGCCGACGGCCTGGATGATCTCCTCGCCCTCGCGCCGTGACGCGGCCTCGACGAGATCGGCGATCTGGGCGGGGTGGAGCTTCGCGAGCTTGGGGTGGGGAACCCGCAGGCGGACGGTCGGGACATGCCCGACGAACGGCTCGACGCCGGCCCAGTCGAGGAACTCACCGGTCGCGATATGAGCCCCCAAGGGCTTGGGCAGCAGCCGTCGCAGCCCGCCGCGAGGTCCGGTGTCGACGCCCACGACGCGCCACGAGCCCGCCACGAGGGCCAGCTCGATCTCGTTCGCGCGAACCAGCCGGGCGCCCTCGACGTTGATCAGCTGGCGGTCGAGCAGATCTCGCTTGAGCAGGACCTCCTCGGCGCGGCGCTCGAAGTGACGCAGATCGAGCTTGGCCTTGCGCAGCACGACACCGTCGGCGCCGATGTCCTTGACGCGGTCGACGCCCAGGAACGAGCGACGCCCGGCGACGGTCACGAGCACGCCGGTGATCGGCGGGTAGCCGGAGCCGCCGAGACGGACGATCAGGTCCTCGACTCTGCCGAGCCGCTCGCCATCGGCATCGCGGAGCGGGCTGCCGATCACCCGCGAGAGGTGCAGGATCGGCGGCGCCTGAGTGCTGGCCGCGTTCACAGCCCAATCCTACGCGCCGCCGCGGCCCGTCCCCTGCTTGCGCCGAGTCGCCCTTGTGGCTCTAATGTCGCCCGCATGCCCTTCTGGCTGTCGATCGCCTGCCTGTCGGTCTTCCAGGGCGCGCTGGTGGCGCTGCCGGGGGTCCTCGACGCGCCCGCTCTAGCACGGCTGCGCGGCGGCGGCTGGGCAGCGATCCTGCCGATCTCCGTCGGCGGCTTCGTGCTGATCGCCCGGGGCGCGGAACAGGCCAGTGCCGAAGGTCTCACCTACCTGGCCCTGGTGGCCGTGCCGCTGCTGGCGGCGCTTGCGCTGGCGTTCCTCTCCCGGGGTGCACGACCGTGGCTCGCGCTGCTCGCGCCGGCGCTGTTCGCCCTTGCCTGGGCGGATCGCGGTGGGCTGGCGGGCAACGGCGCTGCGACGGTCCTCTCGGGCCTCAGCTGCGTATCGCTCGGCGTGCTCTTGGCGGCGATCACACCACGGCGCTGGCTGGCGCTGGGAATCGTGGCGATGGCGATCGTCGACACCTCGCTCGTCGTCTCCGATCTGCTGCAGAGCCCCAACGATGCTCTCAATGCCGCCGCGCCCGCCGCCGGTCTGCCACGCCTGCAGAGCGCCAGCTTCGGCTCGGCGGTGATGGGTTACGGCGACCTGTTCGTCGCCGCCGTGCTCGGTGGGCTGCTGGCGGCCGACCGGCGGCCAGGTCGCCAATGGTCGGGCGCTGCTCTGACGGCGATCCTCGCGCTCGCCTTCGACCTCTTGTTCTACGCCGTCGACGAGCTTCCGGCGACCGTCCCCGTGGCGCTGGCGCTCGTGGCGCTGGAGCTCAGGCGCCGGAGACGATCCGCTGCGGCCCCAGGCGCTGAGCCTGTAGTTCGGGCTGCTGGCCGACGGCATCTTCCAGCTCGCCCTGGGAGGCGATCGCCCGCGCCGTGATCTCCAGCGACGGGGGAGCGGCGACCTCGCGATCGGAGGCCGCGCCGGCCTCCTCGATCTTGCGGACCTGGGGAACGACGCGGCTGTCGAAGGAGCCGACCGCTTCGTTGTAGGCCGAGACGGCCGAGGAGAGCTGCCGTCCGGCCTTGGCGAACGGCGTCACGAAGCGCCCGAGGCGCTGGTGCAGCTCGCGGGCGTCGGCGGCGATCTCACGGGCGGAGTCGGCGATCAGCTCCTGGCGCCAGCCGTAGTGGACCGCCCACAGCAGGCCGATCAGCGTCGTCGGCGTAGCCATCAGCACCTGTTGAGAGACGCTGTACTCGATCAGGCTCGGGTCCTGCGCGAGCGCCGCCTGGTAGATGCCGTCGGAGGGCACGAACATCACGACGAACTCCGGTGTCGAGTCGAACTGGCGCTGGTAGCCCTTCGAGGCGAGCTTGACGATGTGCTCGCGCGTCTGGCGGGCGTGTCGGGCGGTGTGCGCTTCGCGCTCGTCCTCCTGCTCGGCCTCCAGCGCCGAGAGGTAGGCGTCCAGCGGCACCTTCGAGTCGACGACCACGAGCTTCTCGCCGGGCAGTTTGACGAGCATGTCCGGGCGCAGCGCCCCGTCCGCCGTCTGGATCGTGCTCTGCTCGACGAAGTCGCAGTGCGAGACCATGCCCGCCATCTCGACGACGTTGCGCAGCTGGATCTCACCCCAGGAGCCTCGCGTCGATGGGCGCTTGAGGGCCGAGACGAGGTTGCCCGTCTCGCGGCGCAGCGTGCCGACGCCGTCGCCGAGCGCGCGGACCATCTGGGCCAGCTCGCCCTGGGCTTGGCGACGCTCGCGCTCGAGCCTGCCGATCTCACTCTCCATCCGTCCGAGCTTCTCCTGCACGGGCCCGACCAGGCCCTTGATCTCCTCTGTGCGCAGCGCCATCTCGCCGGAGGCCCGCTCCTGATCGGCGCCACGGGAGTCGGCGACGCTCTGGGCGAAGGCGGTCCGCGCCTCGGCGATCGCCTGCAGCGAAATCGAGCGGATCTCCTCGTTCAGCCGTTGACGACCGGGCCGCGCGAGCAGCACGGCGGCGAGCGCGCCGAGGATGATTCCGATGATCAGCAGCAGGATCGTCATGGTGGTTCTCCCTGGTTCCGGACGGCTGATCAAGATCCCACCGGGGCCGGACGGGACCGCCGCAAAGGCGCTCCAGGACTGCACTCCGGGCCGGTCGCGCCGTACGCCTTGCGGCTTGACATCTGGAAAGTGCGGGTCTATGTTCCGATTTCGTTGCTCATGCACTTTGTGGGCGGCGTAGGTCCACGATGGACCGTTTACGAGGGGTCGTGCCGAGGCGGAGGGTTAGCTGCGGGCATGGTCCGCAGACCAATGAGGAGGGTGAGAATGTCAGCCAAGAATGGCTCGATGCGGTCGTTCCGACTGCTCGGCTGCCTGATGGTGGCCGCAATGCTGGGCTCGGCGCTGTTCGCGTCGGTCGCCAGCGCCATGAAAGCTCCGCCGACGCCGACGGCGTACATCGCGCTCGGCGACTCGCTGAGCTTTGGTTACAAAGCCGCGACTTTCAACGGCAACCAGGTCGCCAACAAAGCGAACTGCGAAGCCGGCACGACAGCTGCAGAAAAAAGCGAAACCGAACTGGCCTTCGCCGAAAAGGCTCTTTGCGAGCCGACGTCGTCGTTCGAACCCGGCTTCGTCGGCGGGTTCGCGCACAAGCTCGCCGCGACCGAAAAGAAAGCCGGAAACGAACTGAAAACGGTGAACCTCGGCTGCCCTGGTGAGACCAGCAGCGGGCTCGTCGGTCACGCCTTCGGAGGCGCAGCCGCCGAATTCAACCCCTGCCTTTACCACAACGCGCTGCCCACGGAGGGCTTCCCGCTGAAGACCGAAATCGGCTCCTCCTCGGAGCTCGAAGCCGCGGCCAGCCTGATCTCGAGCAAAGCCGACGGCAACGTCACGGCCGTCTCGATTCAGATCGGCAGCAACGACGAGCTCGCGGTTGTCGCCAAATGCGAGAACCCTGCCTACGACGGTGAAAAGGGCTTCGGAAGCCTGTTCGAATGCATCTCGCACGAAGCCGGCCCGGAAGGCTTCGCCTACTCGGGTGGCCTGTTCCACCACATCCTGGCGAACATCGGCCTCTCGATCGGCGTCATGCGCGAAGCCGGCTACACGGGCAAGATCCTCGTGATCGGGTTCTACAACCCCGACGCGACGATTCTGGAAGGCAGCGACACGCTGGACAAAATCCTCAACGAATCGCTTGAAGGAACGATCGCTAGCGAAGCCTACGGGCCGAACATCAAGCTCGCTCAGCCTTTCGCCGTGATCAACCCCGAGGCCGCCCTCTTCACAGAAGGCGAAACCGCCAAGGAAACGGAAAAGAAGGTCAAGAAGGAAGCCGTCGCGATCTGCAAGTACACGGAAATGTGCAACACGCCGTCGCACAAAGTCCCGACCGCGACCGGTGATATCCACCCGACCGAAAAGGGCTACAAGGCCATCGCCAAGTTGATGACCGCAGCCTTCTAACCCTCTGGTTAGATCGCAGCAAGGCTCGGGGCGTCCCGTCGCAAGACGGGGCGCCCCACGTCGTTGAGAGCCCGGCGGGAACTGGACCCGGGACCGGCTCCGCCTCTCCGCTCAGTCCGGGACAGCCTCGGCGAGTGGTCCCGCCGGAGGCGTGTCGGCAGCGATCGACTCGAGGATGCCCAGCATCGCCGTGGCGGAGGGCACCAGCCGCGCTCCGGCCGGCGCGGCGGCGATCACGCTGCGCACGGGGGGCACGGGGGAGAGGGAGCGGATCGCGATGTCGCTGCGGACCGCCGAGAGCGCCATGCGAGGGATCAGGGCGACGCCGACCCCGGCCGCCACCAGCCCCTGCACGGTCTGGTAGTCGTCGCTTTCGAACGCCACGTTCGGCTCGAAGCCCGCGGCGTGGCAACTGCGCACGACGTGGCGCGCACAGGGGCTCGACCCCGAGGTCTGCACCCACGCCTGTTTGCTGAGGTCCTCCAGGCGGATCCGTCGCCGCGCGGCGAGGCGGTGGTCGCAGGGCAGCGCCAGGAACATGGGATCCTCAAGCAGCTCCGCCCGCGTCATCCGATCCCCCACGAGGCTCTCGCCGGCGAACTCGAACAGCAGCGCCAGGTCAAGCTCGCCGGCGCGCAGCCGCGGCGCGACCTCCTCCGGCTCGCCCTCCTCGAGGCTCAGCTCGACGTTGGGATGAGCCGCCCGAAACTCGGCGATCGCACGGGGCATCAGGCTCGCGCCGGCGGTCGGGAACGACGCCATCCGCAGCCGCCCGCCACGCAACCCCGAGATCGCCGCAAGCGCCTCCTCCGCGGCCTCCAGAGCGGCCAGGATCCCTTCGGAATGGCCGACCAAAGTCTGCCCGGCGGCGGTCAGGCTGACTCCCCGAGGGTGGCGCTCGAGCAGCTTCAGGCCCGTCTCGGCCTCGAGCGTCGAGATCTGCTGGGAGACCGCCGACTGCGTGTAGGACAGCGCCTCCGCCGCAGCCGAGATCGAGCCCCGGTAGGCGACCTCCTTCAAAACGGCCAGGCGACGAACATCAAGCATAAGAACATCTTATATTAAAGATAAACAAGATCACTGGAGCTGATGGCAGGTTGGTGGCAATATGAGCCGAAGAAGAGGACAAGAACAAACCTTCCGCCGGGGACCTCTCGGCCGACAAAGGAGAAACACAATGCCCGCCAAGATCATTGTTTCCTACGACGGAACCGCCAACGAGGACGACGCCGTCGCGCTCGGCCGCCTGCTCGGCCAGGCCGGTGCCGATGTCGCCCTTGCCTACGTCAGCCACGCCCCGGACTCCGCCGGCGACACTCAGGGGATCCTCAACCGCGGCCTCTCGCTGCTCGGCAACCCCAACGCCGCCACCCACGTCGTGACCGACCGCTCGACCCCCAACGGCCTCGCCGCCCTGGCCGAGTCGGAGCAGGCCGACATCGTCGTGTTCTGCTCGGACTCCCACACCGCCAAGGGTCACGTCTCGATCGGCAACTCCGCCCAGCGTCTGCTGCAGGGCGGCCGCGTCGCCGTCGCCATCGCCCCCGTCGACCTCGCCGAGCGCGGTTCGGCGATCAGCCGCATCGTCGCCGTCGGCGACGGTGAGGGCGGCGCCCGTCAGACCGCTCAGGCGCTCGCCGGTGCCCTCGGTGCCGAGGTCGTCCCGGTCGCAGGTGAGAACACCGACCTGATCGTGATCGACTCCCGCGCCGAGGCCGGTATCGGTCAGGTCTCCGTCAGCTCCTCCGCGGAACACCTCATCGAGACCGCCAGCGGAGCCGTCCTCGTGCTCCCCCGTGGCGCCCACCCGGCCTTCGGCTCGACCGGTCAGTCCCAGCCCGCCGTCGCCTAACCGGAAGTCAGACCAAGCAGCATCGCGGGGCGCATGGCCGCTGGAGGCCTGCGCCCCGCAGTTGCGTTAAGAGGACGGCACAGCAATACGACGTGCTCTCAGCGTCCGCGCCCTGGCCGCAGCCGCGCCAGGCCGACCTTCCCGAGCGCTTCCAGCACATCCAGCGTGCCACCCAGCAGATGTGCCGCCGGGCCGGTCCACAGGCGGGCCTCGGCGCGCCGCAGCGACGTGACTCTGAGGCGATCGCGCATGGCCGCACGGTATCGTGGCGGTCGTGGCGAGCGCCCTGAAGACAACCCTGACCGAGCTCGGCGACTCACGCGTGCGCCTGCAGGTCGAGGTCGAGGCCGCTGAGGTCGAGGGGCGCCTGGAACGCAAGGCCCGCCAGCTCGGCAACCAGCTGAAGCTCCCGGGCTTTCGCAAGGGCAAGGTCCCCGCTCCGCTCGTGATCCAGCGCATGGGACGCGAGGCGATCCTCGACGAAGCGATCCGTGACAGCCTTTCCACCTGGTACTCCGGTGCAATCGAGGAGGCCAAAATCGTCCCCGTCGGCGACCCCTCGCTGGATCTCGGTGAGCTGCCACCCCAGGGCGAGGCGCTTCGCTTCTCGATCGAGATCGGCGTGTTGCCGAAAGCAGAGCTCGGGACTTACAAGGACCTCGAGGTCGGCCGCGCCGAGCCCGCCGTCGAGGACGAGCGCATCGATCAAGAGGTCGAGGCGATGCGCGACCGCCTCGCGCGCCTTGAGACCGCCGAGCGTCCCGCCGCGGCCGGCGACTTCATCGTCATGGACTACCTCGGCACGCTGCCCGACGAGGACGGCGAGCAGGTTCCCTTCGCCGGCGGCGAGGGCCGCGACCAGCTGATCGAGATCGGCTCCGGCAACCTGATCCCCGGCTTCGAGGAGGGCCTGCTCGGCGCCTCCGCGGGCGACGAGCGCGCCCTTGAGGTGACCTTCCCCGCCGATTACGGCAACACCGACCTCGCGGGCCGCGACGCCTCCTTCGCCGTCACCGTCAAGGACGTCAAGACCAAGCAACTTCCAGAGCTGGACGACGCCTTCGCAGCCGATGCCGGCTTCGACGACCTCGCAGAGCTTCGCCAGGACATCCACGACCGCCTGCTGGAGGGCGAGCAGGCTCGCGTCGAGGGCGAGTTCCGACAGGCCGCCCTGGATGCCGCCGTCGCGGAGGCCAAGGTGCCCGTCACCGCCGAGCTGACCGCAGCTCGCGCCAAGGAGATGTGGGAGCGCACGATCCACTCGCTCTCCCACCGCGGCATCTCGCGTGAGGCCTACCTGCAGATCAGTGGCCGCAACGAGGAGGAGATCCTCGCCGAGATGACCCCGGACGCCGAGCAGGCGCTGCGCCGCGAGGCCGTCATCACGGCGATCGTCGCCGCCGAGGGCATCAGCCCCTCAGACGAGGCGCTGCTCGAGGTGCTCGCGCCCACCGCCGAGCGCGAGGGTGTCGAGCCCGCGACGCTGTTCGAGGATCTGCGCAAGGCCGGGCGGTTGGAGGAGGTTCGCGAAGACCTCGCCGCGCGCGAAGCGATCCAGGCGATCGCCGATTCGGCCAAGCCGATCCCGCTCGCCCAGGCCGAGGCCAGAGAGAAGCTTTGGACCCCCGACTCCGAGCCGGCCGTCGCCGGCGCAGGCGCCGAGGGCGGCGGCGAAGCCGGCAAGCTGTGGACGCCAGATCGCTAGCCTCTAGAGGAATCCGTCAAGCGTTGGCAAACAAAGCGAGACCATGAGCCCACTTGTACCGATGGTCGTCGAGCAGACCTCACGCGGTGAGCGTGCATTCGACATCTACAGCCGCCTGCTCAACGAGCGCATCATCTTTCTCGGCACGCCCGTCGACGATCAGATCGCGAACCTGATCGTCGCCCAGCTGCTGCACCTGGAGTCCGAGGATCCCGAAAAGGACATCTCGATCTACATCAACTCGCCTGGCGGCTCGGTCTACGCTGGCCTTGCGATCTACGACACGATGCAGTTCGTCAAGCCCGACGTGCAGACGATCTGCGTCGGCATCGCGATGTCGATGGGCGCGCTGCTGCTGGCGGGCGGCGCCGCCGGCAAGCGCATGGCGCTGCCCAACGCCAAGATCCTGATCCACCAGGTCTCATCCAGCTTTCAGGGACAGGCGACGGACATCGAGATCCACGCCAGGGAGATCATCGACATCCGCAAACGGCTCGACGAGATCATCGCCAAGCACACCGGCAAAGACCTCGAGCGGGTCGGCAAAGACACCGAGCGCGACTATTTCATGTCCTCCGAGGAGGCCAAGGAGTACGGCATCATCGACCGCGTGATCTCCGAGCACTAAAGCGCCCTGCAGCTCCCGCAAACAGATGGCACGACCAACAGATTCCAACGAGCAGCTTCTCTGCAGCTTCTGCGGCAAGTCCCAGCGGCAGGTCAAGAAGCTGATCGCCGGCCCCGGCGTCTACATCTGCGACGAGTGCATCGATCTCTGCAACGAGATCATCGACGAGGAGCTCTCCGCCCCGCCGGCGTTCGACATCGAGAACCTCCCCAAGCCGCGCGAAATCTACGACGTCCTCGACGAGTACGTGGTCGGACAGGATCCCTCCAAGCGGACCCTTTCCGTGGCTGTCTACAACCACTACAAGCGCGTCCAGATGATGATGTCGCCGGACTCCGACATCGAGCTGCAGAAGTCCAACATCCTGCTGCTCGGCCCGACCGGCTGCGGCAAGACGCTCCTCGCCCAGACGCTCGCGCGGATCCTCAACGTGCCCTTCGCGATCGCCGACGCGACCGCCCTGACGGAGGCCGGCTACGTCGGCGAGGACGTCGAGAACATCCTCTTGAAGCTGATCCAGGCCGCCGACTACGACGTCAAGAAGGCCGAAACCGGGATCATCTACATCGACGAGGTCGACAAGATCGCCCGCAAGGCCGACAACCCGTCGATCACGCGCGATGTCTCCGGCGAGGGCGTCCAGCAGGCGCTGCTGAAGATCCTCGAGGGCACGCAGGCCTCGGTCCCGCCGCAGGGCGGGCGTAAGCACCCCCACCAGGAGTTCCTGACGATCGATACGACCAACGTGCTGTTCATCTGCGGCGGTGCTTTCGCCAACCTCGACCAGGTGATCGAGCGCCGCATCGGCCACAAAGGCGTCGGCTTCGCCGCCGCGATCGAAAACAAGGCCGAGCGCGACACCGGCGAAGTCTTCGAGCACTGCCTGCCCGAGGACCTGATCGAGTACGGCCTGATCCCCGAGTTCATCGGCCGCCTGCCGGTCGTCAGCGCCGTACACCAGCTGACCCGCGACGACCTCGTCTCGATCCTCGTCGAGCCCCGCAACGCCCTGGCCAAGCAGTTCCAGCGCTTCTTCGCCTTCGACGGCATCGAGCTGGTCTTCTCCGAGGACTCACTGATCGCGATCGCCGAGAAGGGCCTCGAGCGCGAAACTGGTGCCCGCGGACTGCGCTCGATCATTGAGGAAATCCTGCTCGAGGTGCAGTTCGAGCTGCCCTCGCGCCGAGACGTCAAGAAGTGCGTCGTCACGAAGGAGACCGTCGAGAAGGGCCTGACCCCGACGCTCGTCACCGAAGCCGCGCCCGAAGACGCCTCTGAGGCATCGCCCCAGCAAGAGTCCGCCTGACCGCGCCCGCTACCATCGGCGACATGTCACACATCTCCAAGAAGAAGTCCGCATCCGCCGCCGAGAAGGCCAAAGAGCTGCCCTGGGCGACCGTCCTCGGGGCCGTCGTCGTCGTTGGCAAGCGCTGGCGGAGCCTCTCTGCCAAGGAGCGCGAGCGCCTCACGGGCCTCCTGCGCGAGTCCGGTGGGAAGCTGAACGCGCTGAGCGCCAAGGAGCGCAAGGAACTGCGCAAGATCGCCGGCAAGCTCGACCTGAAGGGCATGGGCGCCGAGCTGATGGCGCTGCGCGCCGGCCGTGGTCGCCGGGGACGCCGCGGCGCCTAGCCGCCGGCCGCGAACGATGGCCGACGCAGCAGCCGAAGCGATCGAGCAGCTCCCCACCAAGGAGCTCCACGATCGCGCGATCAAACGCGCCGAGCACCACCTCGACGTGAAGTTCTTCTGGTCGCTCTTGGAGGTGATCCCCGCCGCCGAGACGCTGCGCGGCGATCAGGGCGAGGCCGACTTCGACATCCAGTCCTCGAAAGGCCTGATCAAAGACGCCTTGCACAGCGGCGACGGCGAGCTGGCCGAGGCGCTGCGGCCGCTGTTCATCGACTACCTGCGCAAGCACCCCGACGCTTAGGCGCGACGGGCAGAGGCATTGACGTTGCGCTCGTCGGGGGAACGCTCAGCGGGTGAGCCGCGCTGGAGCGAGGAGCGCGCCGTCGGCGCGCTGCGCTCGCTCGAGCTGTTCGGGATGCGCTTCGGGCTCGACCGGATGCGGCGGATGATGACTGCGCTGGATTCGCCCGAGCGCAACTACGCCACTATTCAGGTGCTGGGCACGAACGGCAAGTCCTCGACGACCCGCATGACCGCCGCGATCCTGCAGCGCCACGGGCTGCGCACCGGCACCTACACCTCCCCGCATCTGATCGCCTGGCGCGAACGGGTGCTGATCGACGAGGTCGAGCTCGACGCCGACTCCTTCGCCGGTGCCGTAGCGCGCGCCGACCATGCCGCCGAGCAGGTCAACCGCACGCTCGCCGAGGACGACCACGTCACACAGTTCGAACTCGTCACCGCCGCCGCCCTGTGGGAGCTCTCCCGCCAAGAGGTCGAGGTCGGCGTCATTGAGGCCGGACTCGGGGGCCGCTACGACGCCACCAGCGTCGTCGAGGCGGGTGTGACGGTGCTCACCAACGTTGGCCTCGAGCACACCCGCTGGCTCGGACCGACGATCACCGACATCGCCGAGGAGAAGCTGGCGGTCGTGCGCCCCGGCTCGGCGCTCGTGCTGGGCGCCGGGCTCGCTCCCGAGGCGCTCGCCGTAGCCGAGCGGCTGGCCGCCGAGCGCGCAGCTCGGATCGTCCGTCCCGACGCGCTCGGTGCTGATATCCGGCTGGCGGCTCGAGGCCGTTTTCAGCGAGAGAACATGGTGCTTGCCAGGGCCGCCGCCGAGGCCCATTTGAATGCGGTCGGACGCGAGCTCGACGATGCCGCCGTGATCGACGCGGCCGCCACCACCGTCGTGCCTGGACGACTGCAGCAGGTCGGCGAGGACCCGGTCACGATTCTCGACGGCGCCCACAACCCCGACGCGATCGCCGCTCTCGTCGCCTCGCTCGACGAGGTCTTCCCCGACGGCGGGCCACCGGCGCTGGTGATGGGCGTGCTCGAGGACAAGGACGCCGTCTCGATGCTGCGGATGCTCTTGCCGCGATGCGCCCGCGCCTGGTTCACCGCCCCGCCCAGCGCTCGCGCGCTCTCGCCCGCCGCTCTGCAGTCCCAGGCCCGCCAGCTGGGCTTCGAGGAGACCGACTGCGAGCCCCGTCCCGAGCGGGCGATCGAAGCGGCCCGCCGCTGGGCCGGCGAGCACGACAGCGGTGTCCTCGCGACGGGCTCGGTCTACCTAGTCGGGCAGTTGCTGGGCGGCTCCGGCGAGAGTGAGCTATCGGCTTCGACCGAAGCGCGGGGAGGGTCGGGCAGATGAACGAGGACGGTCCCTCGGTCCTGACGATGATCGGCGCCGTGGCGCTGATCGTGGCGCTCGTGATCCTTGTTTTCTTCGCTGCAGGCTATGGCTTCGGCCGCCTCTTTCTCTAAACTCGTCCGGCCGATGCCACCGCTCGCATATTTCGGAATCGAAAGCAGCGGTCTGAACCTGGCCGTCGATCTCATCTTCCTGTTCGTCGCGGTCCTGTACCTGTCGCTGATCTACTGGACCTACGCCGACGCCCGCCGGCGCATCGAGGACCCGATGCTGATCGCCTGCGCGACGGCCGCGGCGTTCTTCCCCTTCGTCGGCGCCGTCATCTACATGATCCTGCGCCCGCCCGAGTATCTCGAGGACGTCCACGAGCGCGAACTGGAGACGCAGGCCGCCGAAGCGCGCCTGCACCAGCTCGATCAGACGCTCTGCCCGCACTGCGACTACCGCATCGAGCCCGACTTCGTGCGCTGCCCGAGCTGCCTGCGCAAGCTCAAGGAGCGCTGCGTGAACTGCAACCGGCCGCTCGATCAGGCCTGGACGATCTGCCCCTACTGCGAGGCCGACGTGCCTGGCCTGAGCGCTTCGCGCCCCAGGCGCCGCCGGGCCGCTACCAAGGCTGACGGGGAGGAGATCGAGCTGGAGCGCCCGCTGCGAGGCGAGGAGCTCGAGACCGAGACCGCCGCCCCCGTGGCGGCAGCTGAGCCTGCCCCGCGCACCCGCGCGACCGGTCGCTCGACCCGCCCCGGCGGGCGGCCGCGCCCGACCTCCTGAAATCTCTACAAAGGAACCCATGGACCGAACGCTGATCCTCGTAAAGCCCGACGCCTTCGCCCGCAACCTCAGCGGCGAGATCATCGCCCGCTTCGAGCGCAAGGGGCTGAAGATCGCGGCCCTACGTCACATGACTGTCACCCGCGAGCTGGCCGAACAGCACTACGCCGAGCACTCCGAGCGCCCCTTCTTCGGAGAGCTCGTCGAGTTCATCACCTCCGGCCCGATCGTCGCGATGGTGCTCGAGGGCGTTGACGCCGTCAAGGCCGCCCGCCAGGTGATCGGCGCGACCAACCCGCTGGAGGCCGCTACCGGCAGCATCCGCGGCGACTTCGCGATCGAGATGGGGGCCAACATGGTCCACGGCTCGGACTCACCCGAGTCGGCCGCCCGCGAGGCCTCGTTGTTCTTCGGCGAGATCTAGGCCCGTAGGCTCCTCAGCGCCACTGATCCTCGCCTCGCGCTCGCCCCAGCGAGCCGCAATCCTCACGCGTCTAGGGGTCGACTTCAGCGTGAGGGTTTCGGGGGCGGAGGAGCTGGAGAAAGGCGATCCCGGCGAGCTGACGGTCGAGAACGCCTCGCGCAAGGCCCGCGCTGTGGCGGCGCCGGGAGCGGGGGAGACCGTGATCGCCTGCGACACCGTTGTCTCCCTCGACGGGCGCATCTACGGCAAGCCGGAGGACTCAGAGCAGGCGCGCGAGATGCTTCAAGCTCTTGCTGGGCGCACCCACGAGGTGACCAGCGGCCTGGTCGTCCTGACCGGCGGGGAGGAACGCACGGCGATCGCCCACACCGAGGTCAGCTTCCGCGCGATGGGCCGGCGGATGCTCGAGTGGTACCTCGACAGTGGCGAGTGGCGCGAGCGGGCCGGCGGCTATGCGATCCAGGGCGCCGGCGCGGCGCTCGTACGCGACATCCACGGCGAATACGAGAACGTCGTGGGGCTGCCCGTGGCGAGCCTGCTGGACGTCTATCCACAGCTGCTGGGCGGCTGATCGCAGGCGGCAGAGGCCTTGCGTACGCCCGCGCGCGGCCTCTGCGCGCGCTCGTGCAAAGCGGCTCGCAACGCTGTCGGGCGGCGGTAAGCGTCCGCTAGACTGCCCCGACCGGTTGGCCTGGTCACAGCGCGCCGGCCGCCGAATGCCAGGTCGGGCACGCGGCGCCCCCCGCTACCGGGCCGGCCACCTCCTCGATATGAGCATCTTCAGCTATCTGACCGGGTTCGGCGGCCGCGACATGGCGGTCGACCTAGGCACCGCCAACACCCTCGTCTACGTGCGGGGACGTGGCATCGTGCTGTCCGAGCCGAGCGTCGTCGCGATCGACTCGCGAACCGGCGAAGTCCATGCCGTCGGCATCGAGGCAAAGCGGATGCTCGGGCGTACACCCGGCACGATCCAGGCGATTCGGCCGCTGAAGGACGGCGTCATCGCCGACTTCGACGTCACCGAGCAGATGCTCCGGCACTTCATCCAGAAGGTTCACCAGAACCGCTTTGCCCACCCACGGGTGGTCGTTTGCGTGCCCTCCGGAGTCACCGGAGTCGAGAAGCGCGCCGTCGAGGAGGCCTGCCTGTCGGCTGGAGCCCGCACGGCCTACCTGATCGAGGAGCCGATGGCCGCTGCGATCGGCGCCGGGCTGCCCGTGGGCGAGCCGACCGGCTCGATGGTCGTCGACATCGGCGGTGGCACCTCCGAGGTCGCCGTGATCTCACTCGGCGGGATCGTCGTCTCGCAGTCGATTCGCGTCGGCGGCGACGAGATGGACGAGGCGATCATCAACTACGCCAAGAAAGAGTACAAGCTGCTGATCGGCCAGCAGACGGCCGAGGAGCTGAAGCTCGAGATCGGCTCGGCCTGCCCGATGGCCGAGGAGCTGCAGGCCGAGATCCGCGGCCGTGACATGGTCGCGGGACTGCCGAAGACCGTCGTGCTGACCAGCGAGGAGATCCGCCAGGCGCTCGAGGAGCCGCTGAGCCAGATCATCGACGCCGTCAAGGAGACGCTCGACCGGACGCCGCCCGAGCTCGCCTCCGACATCATGGACCGCGGCATCATGCTGGCCGGCGGCGGGTCGCTGCTTCAGGGCCTCGACGAGCGCCTGCGCGAGGAGACCCAGATGCCGGCCCATCTCGCCGAGTCGCCCCTGACCTGCGTGGCCGTCGGCTCCGGACGTTCGCTCGAGGAGTTCGAGGCCATCCACCGCTCGAACCGCACCTCGCGCAACCGCCGCCGCCGGTGACCCGGGTTCTCTCGCCCGCAACCGAACGCGCCACGAGCCGACGCCCCACGGGTACTCTGTGCTCTGACCGCCCCGGAAGGTAGCCCCTGGTGTACGACAAGACTGTCCGGCGCCGGCGAGCCGTCCTCGCGTTGCTCGTCGTGCTCTCCCTGTTGCTGCTCACCGCCTACTTCGGCGAGTCCGGAGGGGGAAGCCTGCATGGCGTGCAGCGAACCTTCCTGAGCGCCGTCTCGCCGATCCAGGATGGCGCCAACAAGGCTCTGAAGCCCGTCCGCGACCTGTTCGGCTGGTTCGGGGACACGCTGCACGCCAAAGGACAGCGCAACGAACTGCGCAAGCAGATCGACCGCCTGCGCCCCGAGCTGGTCGCCGCCCAGGCCGAAAAACGCACCTACCAGCAGCTGATCTCGCTCTACCACCTCAATCAGCTGGGGGTCTCCAGCTACCACCCCGTGACCGCCACGGTCGTAGGGAAAAGCCCCAACATCTGGTACTCGACGGTGACGATCGACAAGGGCGCACCAGACGGGGTGAAGGTCAACGATCCCGTGGTCAACGCCGAAGGTCTGATCGGGCGCGTCGTCGCGGTCGAGGCGGACGGTGCCCAGGTCGACCTGATCACCGACTCGACGATGGGCGTCTCGGCGCGGATCGGCACCAGCCAGGCGACCGGCATCGTCCAGCCGAAGGTCGGCGACCCCAACGACCTGCTGCTGCAATACCTGCCCGCCAACACCCGGCCCAACAAGGGCGAATTGGTCGTGACCTCCGGCACCGTCGCGAACTCCGACGAATCGCTCTACCCGCCGGGGCTGTTGATCGGACAGGTCACCTCGGTCAACGAAGAAAGCGCCTACACCTCGGTCAACGTCCACCCGATCGCCGACCTGCACAACCTCGATGTCGTCGAGGTGCTGACCTCGCACTCCGGAGGCCAGGCCGCCAACCTCAAACAGGTGATCGCCCAGCTGCCCGCCGGGCAGAGCCCGGAAACCCCCAGCCAGGGCGAACAGCTCGCCTCGACGGGAGCGGGGGGATGACGGGCACGCCATCGGCGGGCCTGATCGCCCGCGTGGCGGCACTGTCCGTCGTGATCGTCTTCTTCCAGATCGGCGTCGTCTCGGAGGTCCCCGTGTTCGGCGTCAACGCCGACCTGACGCCGCTGCTGGTGGCCTTCGCGGGGCTGTTGTGCGGTTCGACGCTCGGCGCCTCGGTGGGCTTCGCTGTCGGCCTGCTCGTCGACCTGGCGCTGCTGCAGACGCTCGGCCTCACCTCGCTGGTCTTCACGATGATCGGCTACTGGGCGGGTCGGCTGCGCGAACTGCGCGACCCGCAGGCGGCGCTGACGCCGTTGCTGGTCGGCGCGGCCGCCGCGGCCGCCGCGCTGATCGGCTACTCGTTGATGGAGTTCCTGCTCGGCGTCGACGCTCCTGTCAGCCTCGACCTGCTCCGTCAGATCGTGCTCGGAACGGTCGTCGACACGATCGTCGCAGTGCCCGTGTGGGTGATCGTCCGACGCGTCCTCGAGGGTGCCCTTCCGGAGGACCCGCGCCGTCGCCGCCGCCGCCGTGCTTACACGACCGGCGGCCTGTCGCCGCTGAGCAAAGCCTGATGCCGGCATGAGCTCGATCGAGCCGGTCAAAAGGCGCACCCCCAACCTGCCCGTCTCGCCGGGCCTGGCGATGCGCGTGACGATCGTCGGCATGGTCGCGCTGGCGCTGTTCAGCGTGATTTTCTTCCGGCTCTGGTACCTGCAGGTGCTCTCCGGCGAACAGTACGTCCAGCAGGCCAACGCCAACCGCGTCCGCGACCTGCCGATCCCGGCGCCGCGCGGCGAGATCCTCGACCGCGAAGGTCAGGCGATCGTCACCAGCAAGACGACCAACGCCGTGCAGGTGATTCCCTCGGCGCTGCCCCCGGCCGGCGCACCCCGCAAGGCTCTCTATCGCAAGCTGGGCCGGCTGCTGGGGATGAGCGCCCCGCACATCCAGGCGATCGTGATCCGTGAGCGCTCGGCGGTCCCCTACGCGCCGGTGACGATCAAGACCGACGCGGGGAAGGGAGTGCTGACGGTGCTCGCCGAGCGCCAGAACGAATACCCGGGCGTCGTCCAGCAGCCGGTCTCGATCCGCTCCTATCCCTACGGCGAAATGGCCGCCCAGGTGATCGGCCACGTCGACGAGGTCAACGAAGACGAGCTCAAGACGAAGGCCTTCAGAGGCGTTACGGCCGGGACCGTCGTCGGCCAGGAAGGCCTCGAGTACTACTACGACCGCTACCTGCGCGGCAAGCCCGGCGTCGAGCGCGTCGAGGTCAACGCCGAAGGGCTGCCGGTTCCGGCGAACCTGCCCCCGACACAGCCCGCCGGTGGGCGCAGCCTCAAGCTGACGCTCGACCTGGGGCTGCAGAAGGAGGCCGAAAAAGCGCTGCTGGAGGGGATGGAACGCGCCCGCGCCGGCGGCAAACCGGCACCCGCCGGGGCGTTCGTGGCGATGGACCCCCGCAATGGGCAGATCCTCGCGATCGGATCGCAGCCCGGCTTCGACCCCAACAAGTTCGCCAAACCGCTGACGCACGCCGAATTCAACCGGCTGGAGGGCAGCGGCTCCGCTCCCGGCAAGCTCACCGACCGGGCCGTCAACGGCGCCTACCCGACCGGCTCGACGTTCAAGCCGATCACCGCGATGGCGGCCCTGGAAGGCGGCGTCATCACCCCCGGCGAAGGCCTCGGCGCCGGCACCTGCATCCACGTCGGCGCCCAGGAATTCTGCAACTCGGGACACGCCGACTTCGGCTCCGTCGGGCTGGTCGAAGCGCTGAAGGTCTCCTCGGACACCTACTTCTTCGAAGTCGGCGAGCGCGCCAACGCCGACGGCAGCGTGATCCAGCGCAAGGCCGAAGAACTGGGGATCGGCAAGCCGACCGGGATCGACCTGCCGAGCGAGTTCACCGGCGTCGTGCCCGACAAACGCTGGCGTGAAAAAGAGAACAAGCTGGAGCTGGCCTGCGAGAAGCAGCGGCACGTGTCGAACTGCGGGATCGTCGAGGAACCCACGGGCGTGTGGACCGTCGGCGACAACATGCACCTGGCCGTCGGGCAGGGCGAACTGCTGACCGACCCGCTGCAGATGGCCGTCGCTTACTCGACGCTCGCCAACGCCTACTCCAGTGGCGACGGGACCGGCACCGTCGTGACCCCGCACCTGGGGATGGAGATCGACGAATCAAGCGGCGGTGAGCTGCAGAGCCTCAGCTACCCACCGGCGCGTCACGTCCACCTCGACCCGACAGATCTCAGCCTCGTCATGCAGGGCATCCACGAGGCGGCCAGCCAGCCTGGCGGCACCTCCGCGGAAGTCTGGGCCGGCTGGAACCAGACCGCTCACCCGGTGTTCGGCAAGACCGGCACCGCGCAGCACGCGGGGCGCGAAGACCAGTCCTGGTACATGGCCTACGTCGGCGATCCCAACCATCCGATCGTGATCGCCGTGACCGTCGAGGAAGGCGGCTTCGGTGCCGAAACGGCGGCCCCGATCGCGCGGCTGATCGCCTCGAAGTGGTACGGCGTGAAGGGCAAGTTCATCGCCGGGAGCTCGAAGACCCTCTGATGCCGCTGAGCCCGATCACGCCCGCCGAGCAGACACCGGCGCCGGCGGCGCCACGCACGCTGCGCCTGCCGTTCGACCCGCTGCTGCTCCTCGCTGTGATCGGCCTCGGGATCTGCTCGGTGATCACGCTCGGCGCCGGTCCGGCGGACCCGAGCAGCGGCACGCCGCCCAGCTACTACAGCTCCCGCCAGACCGTCTACCTGGCGGTCGGGCTGGTGATGATGGGAGTCCTGAGCAGGATCGACTACGGGGTCTTGCGCCGCTATCGCAACGGCATCTACGCACTGCTGATGTTCAGCATCCTCGCGGTGCTGGGCCTCGGGAGCGCCGCCCGCGGCTCGCAGCGGGCGATCAACTTCCCGCTGTTCTCCTTCCAGGCCTCCGAGCTCGGCAAGGTGCTGTTGACCGTGGCCCTCTCAGCGCTGGTCGTCGACCGGGCACGGGAGCTACGCGCGCGGGACACGACGATCAGGGTGATGATCGCCGCGCTCGTGCCGGCGCTGTTCGTAATCGCCCAGCCGGACCTCGGGTCGGGGATGGTCTACATGGCGATCGCCTACATGCTGCTGTTCGTCGCCGGCACCTCCTGGCGCCACCTCGTGGCGCTGGCGGCGCTCGTGTCGGTCTCGGCGGCGTTCGTGCTCGTGGCGGCGCCGGCGGCGGGCGTTCATGTGCTCAAGCCCTACCAGGTGCAGAGGCTCACGGCCTTCCTGCACCCGAGTTCCAACCCTCAGAAAGAAGGCTATCAACAGCAGGAGTCAAAGATCGCGATCGGATCGGGCCAGAAGACCGGCCGCGGCCTCAACAGCAACCAGACCTCGGGCGGCTTCGTGCCCGAGAGCCACACCGATTTCATCTTCGCCGCCGTCGGCGAGCGCTACGGCTTCGTCGGCGCCGGCATCGTGCTGTTGCTCTACGCGCTCTTGATATCGCGGGCGCTACGCGTACTGGTGATGGCCAAGGACCTATTCGGGTCGCTGATCGCGGCGGGCGTAGCGGCTATGCTGATGTTTCAGGTCTTCGTCAACGTTGGGATGACGATCGGGATCATGCCGATCACCGGCGTGACGCTGCCGCTGATGAGCTACGGCGGATCGTCGGTCATCACCACCATGTTGGCCGTGGGCCTGTTGCAGTCGATATACGTTCAGGCGCGGGCCACAGCAGCGCTGAAGGGCCGCGTCCCACGCTTTTAGGCATCAGATGTCTGACATGTTCGCCGAGCACCACCCCCCGTCGCACCAGCTCCCCACCTCGGGCGCGCGCGTGACGACGGCGGGAGCGTCCACCACGACGCTCAACATGAGTGCAGACGCCAATCGCCCCCCAGCCAGCAAGCCGGCCGCACGCCGGCGCGGCGCGGGCGCGGCGAGGCTGCGTCCCCCCGCCCGCTCGGCGCACTCCAACACCGAAAGACTGGATCAAATTGAAAAAGCAAGTGCTTGTCAGCGTCGACCGCGCGGAGACGCGCGTCGCGCTCCTGGAGGCTGTCGGAACGCCCGAGGCCTCACGCAGCGCCTCGGCCGCCAAACCGGCGAGCTCACGCAAGAAAGGCAAGCCGGACGCCGGCTACCGGGTCGCTGAGCTCTACATCGAGCGCCGCGGCGGACGCTCGATCGTCGGCAACATCTACAAGGGCAAGGTCGACAACGTCCTGCCCGGCCTCGAGGCCGCCTTCGTCGACATAGGTCTCGAGAAGAACGGCTTCCTGCACGTCGATGAGATCGTGCTGCCCGGCGTCGAGACGCCGCGGCGCGGTCGCGGCGGAGGCAGCGGACGCAAGATCTCCGACCTGCTCAAGCCCGGCCAAGAGATCGTCGTGCAGGTCGTCAAGGACCCGCTGAAGACGAAGGGCGCGCGTCTGTCGATGGAGGTCACGATCGCCGGGCGCTACATGGTCTATGCGCCGACCGGCGAGGGGATAGGCGTCTCGCGGCGCCTGGAGGACAAGGAGCGCGAACGGCTGCGCCGCCAGACCTCCAAACTGTCGATCGACGGCGGCGGCGTGATCGTCCGCACCGCCGCCCACGGCGCCAAGCGCGAGGATTTCGAGCGCGAGCTGAAGTATCTCCACAAGCTCCACGAGGTGCTCGAGAAACGCGTCGAGGCCACCGTCGCGCCGGACCTCGTCTTCCAGGAGGCGGACCTGTCGGTGCGGGTCGTCCGCGACATCTTCTCCGCTCACTTCGAGCGGGCGATCGTCGATGACGAGCAGCAGTACCACCGGCTCGTCTCGTTCTTCACGCGGACGGCTCCGGAGCTGGTCGAGCGGGTCGAGCTGTGGAAGGAGAACGAGCGGCTGTTCGAGGCCTACGAGGTCGACAAGGCGATCGAGGGCGTTCTCTCCCGCCGCGTCGACTTGCCCAGCGGGGGCTATTTGATCATCGACTACGCCGAGGCGCTGACGGTGATCGACGTCAACTCGGGGAGCTTCATCGGCCGTGGCAAAAGCGCCGGCCTTGAGGACACGATCACCCGCACCAACCTGGAGGCGGCCGAGGAGGTCGTCAACCAGCTGCGCCTGCGCGACATCGGCGGAATCATCGTCATTGACTTCATCGACATGGCTCGCGCGCGCAACCGCGACGCCGTCATGAAGGTCCTGCGCAAGACCCTCGACGAGGACCGCACGAAGACCTTCACGGCCGAGATATCGAAGCTCGGGCTGGTCGAGATGACCCGCCAGAACGTGACCGAGGGGGTGCGCGAGATCATGAGCCGCCCCTGCCCGACGTGCGAGGGCGAGGGCGTGATCCGCTCCGAAGAGACGATCGCGATCGAGTTCGAGCGCCGCCTGCGCGAAGTCGCCATCGAGCACCCCGACATCGCGGCCTTCCTGGTGCAGATCAACCCGCGGGTCAGCACCCAGTTCACGGGCAGCTCCTCGCGCGTCCTGCATGCGCTGGAGGCCGACACCGGCAAGTCGTTCCTGTTCGAGGGCTCCGAAGGCCTGGCCCTCGACCACTTCGCGATCACCTTCATGGGCACCCGCGAGGAGGTCGAGGAGCGCGCGCTGCCGTTCCGCCAGGGCGATGAGGTGCTGGTAGAGATCGTCGAGCCGCACATGTACGACGTCGATGATGCCGTCGCCAAAATCGACGGCTACATCATCTCGATCGCCGGCGCCGCCGCTCACGTTGGCGAGAAGCGGATGATCCGCATCGATCAGGTCGGTCGGACGGCGGCCAGCGCGCTGCTGCTCGACGATGCCGGCGAGGTCGTCGCGGCACCAGCGCGGGCCACTGCCTCGGCGGCATCCGGCGCACGCCGCGGAAGCGGGTCGGGCAACGGCCGCTCGTCGGGCTCACGGGGTCGCCGCGGACGCGCCCAGGGAGCCGGTGAGGACGCTGACGCCCGCCGCGAAGCCGGGCTGGCCGGCCCGAGCGCGGCAGTCGAGGCCGAGCCCGAGCAGCCAGCTCAGAACGGGGCGGCTCCAGAGCAGGACGGCGAGGCCGGCGAGGATGGCCTACAATCCAAGCCTCGGCGTCGTGGCCGCAGGGGCGGGCGACGCCGTTCCGCTGCCAAGGCCAAGGCCGCCGAGTAGCGCCACTTTTCCAGACACTCAGAGATTCGAGACCAACAGCGCCATGTACGCGATCGTGAAGACAGGCGGCAAGCAGTACCGCGTCGAGCGGGGCCAGACCCTGCTGGTCGAGCGGCTGCCCGCCGAGGAGGGCGCAAGCGTCGCGCTGCAGCCGCTGATGTACCGCTCTGATGAGGCTGTGTTCGACAAGGCCGGCCTCGAGCAGGTCAAGGTCACGGCCAAGATCGTCGAGCACGTGCGCGGCGAGAAGCTGCGGGTGTTCAAGTTCAAGCCCAAGCGTGGCTACAAGCGCCGCAACGGCCACCGCCAGGAGCTGACCCGCATCGAGGTCACAGAGATCGCTTCCGGCGCCGGCAAAGCCAAAGCGGCGAAAGCCAAAGCGGCCGAGGCCGAGACGCAAGCTAAACCGGCGAAACAGGAGACGGCCGAGAATGGCTCATAAGAAGGGGCTCGGCTCGAGCCGAAACGGTCGCGACTCAAACGCCCAGCGACTGGGCGTCAAGACCTTCGCGGGACAGGCAGTCACCGGCGGCGAGATCATCGTTCGCCAGCGCGGCACCCGCTTCAAGCCAGGGCCGGGTGTCGGCATCGGCAAAGACGACACGCTCTACGCACGCGCGGCGGGCACCGTCAGCTTCACGACCGGTCGCCGCGGGCGCCTGGTCAGCATCCTTCCCGACGGCGAGTAGGCCGCCCTCGTGAGCCCACGCCGTGGCGCCTGGCTGATCGCGGTCGGGCGGCTGGCGATCGGCCTGGCCGTCCTCGCGGCGCCCGAAAAGGTCATGGCGCGCTGGTTGGGCGAGGACAACGCCGCCCATGGCGCGGTCAGGGATCTCGGCAGAGGCCTGGCAGCACGTGACATCGGACTCGGATTGGCAACGCTTCAGACGCTCGACGACCCGGTGATCGGGCCGCGTATCCAGGCCGCCTGCGCTGTGGCGGACGGAGTCGACGCGCTTGCCACCGTGATCGAGCGCAAGTCACTGCCGAGGATCGCCGTTATCGGGACCGCCGCGGTCGCCGGTGGCGCCGCCGTGGCGGGTCTCTACTTCTCGCACAAGCTCGCGCACGAAGCCTAGGGCTGCGGTTGCGGGGCCCCCCGCGCTCCTTTTCGATGTCTGCGATGTTGAGGTTGTCGATGGGGCGACCGATCGCGATCTTCGCCGGCACGGCACTCCCGCTCCTTCTCTCCGCCGCTCTCGCCTGCGCGGCGAGCGCCGCTGCGACTCCGCGCCGAGCCAGGCAACTCTGCAGGACGGGTCACTGCCACACGATCGAGGAGAGCCGCGAGGCACGACTCTTCCGGGTGACCCTGATGCCGCGTGGCTACGTGTCCTACAACGTCGTCTACGGCGAAGACCGCCGCACCGGACGGGTGACGACGGTCCTCGGCGGGGAAGTCGAAGCGCAGCCGGAGATCGAACTTCCCGTTATCAACGGCACCTACGCGGCAGCAGTGCTCGTGCGCTCCGGCAAGTACAACGAAGAAGGCGCGCTGGTGTCGATCGAGCGTGTCGATCTCCGGACCGGACGCCGCGAGATCACCGCTCGTCCCACATCGGGGCCATCAGAAGGAAGATGCGATGGCGGGTCGCCCTACAAAGCGCCGGGGATCACTGACCTCCTTGTCACCTCGAAGGGGACCGTCGCGTGGATCATCGGTGGAATCTACGACTCTGTGACGCATCATCCAGACCTGCGCAACTCCCGTGTCTGCCTGCTGGCGGCAGCGGCCCGTACCCCGACCGTGCTCGCCGCCGGGGACACGATCGACGCACGTTCTCTCGCGGCGACGCCGGAACGGCTCTACTGGAGCGAAGGCGGCGAGCCGATGACGGCGCTGCTGCCGGGTTGAGTTCGGTCAGCCCTGCTGTGCCGTCGGCCGGACGAGGATCTCGTTGACGTTGACGTGCGCGGGCTGCTCCAGCAGTGCGTACATCCCCGCACGGGCGATGTCCTCGTCGAGCAGCGCGTCGGTGGGTTTGTCGTCGAAGAACGGCGTGTCGGTCATGCCCGGCTCGATCAGCGTCACGCGGATGCCCGTGCCGTGCAGGTCCTGGCGGGCCGCCTCGCCCATCGCCGTGACGGCGTGCTTGGTGCAGGAGTAGATCGAGCCCGGCAGCACCCGCCGCCCGGCGACGCTCGATGTCAGCAGCAGATGGCCCTTGGAGGCGGTCAGAGCGGGGATCGTCGCCCTGACCGTCAAAGCCGCGCCGTAGACGTTCGTGAGGATCATCTCCCGCCAGTGCTCGGGCGTGTCCTTCAGGAACCCCCGCGGTCCGCCGAAGCCGGCGTTGGCGAACGCCGCGTCGATTCCTTCGAAGGCGTCGAGGGCGCTCTGCACGAGCCGCTGCTGGTCCTCCCAGTCGGTCACGTCGCAGCGGATCGCCAGAGCCGTCTCGGGGCCGCCCAGCTCCTCGGCCAGCTCCTCGAGGCGATCCAGCGAGCGGGCCGCCAGGACGAGGCGCCAGCCGGCCGTGCGGGCCAGGCGGGCGGTGGCGGCGCCGATCCCAGAGGAGGCGCCGGTGATCAGCAGGACAGGCTCTATCGGGGTGGAAGGGTCGGTGCTCATCGTGGCTGGCTCCTGGCTCGAGGGTTTGCCCCGACAGGCATACCAGCAACGCCCGCATGGCCGCTGGGCTCGATCGCTGTCACGATGGCCCAATGCTTCACGACAGGGCCAGGATCCAGATCGAGGCGGGCGCCGGTGGCGACGGCTCGACGAGCTTCCGCCGCGAAGCTCACGTGCCGCGCGGCGGACCCGATGGCGGTGACGGCGGTCGCGGCGGCGACGTGATGCTGGTCTGCGACGGATCGCTGCGCGACCTGCAGGCCTTTCGCCGCGCCAGTCGCTTCGCCGCCGGGCGGGGCGGTCACGGTGAGGGCTCCCAGCGCCACGGGGCCGAAGGCCAGACGCTCGAGATCCGCGTACCGCCCGGGACGGAAGTGCGTGCCGGGGAGGAGGATGGCGAGGACCTCGCCGGACGCCGCTGGGAGTTGCTGGCCGACGGTCAGCGCGCGATGGCCGCCCGTGGTGGCGCCGGCGGCAAGGGCAACAAGCGCTTCGCCACCCCGACCCGCCAGGCGCCGCGCTTCGCCGAGCGAGGACTGCCCGGGGAGGGCGGCTGGCTCGAGCTGCAGCTGAAGCTGCTCGCGGACGTCGGGCTCGTCGGCCTGCCCAACGCCGGCAAGTCCTCCTTGCTCTCGCGGCTGACGAGAGCCGCCCCGAAGATCGCCGACTACCCCTTCACGACGCTGACGCCGGTCCTGGGGGTTTTGGACAGCGGTGAGCGCCAGCTGGTCGTCGCCGATATCCCCGGGCTGATCGAGGGGGCCAGCGAAGGCGCCGGACTCGGCCACGATTTCCTCGCCCACGTCGAGCGGACACGGCTGCTCGTGCACGTCCTCGACATCGCGCCCGAGCTGACCCTCGGCGACGAGGCCGATGCTGTCGAGAACCACGAGACGATCGAGCAAGAGCTGGCCGCCCACGACCCGCGCCTGGCGGCTCTGCCGAGGATCCTCGCGCTGTCGAAGGCGGACCTGGTCGACGAGAGCTCACGCGAGGCGGCGGCCGCGGCGTGGCGGGAGCGCCTCGGGCCCGAGGTGCCGGTGATCGTCACCTCCAGCGCCACGGGGCTCGGGCTCGGGGAGCTCTCGGCGGCGCTGTTCGCGCGGGTCTCGGCTCGCGCCGAGCCAGGCGCGGGGGACGACGCCGCCGCTCCCGGCCGGATCGTCCAGCCCGGCGAGGAGGAGCTGTTGGAGCACATGGTGTTTCGTCCCGCCGCCTCGGGGGGCTTCACCGTGCAGGAGCTCGGCCCGGGGTCATTCGCGGTGCGTGGACGCGGTATTGAGCTGCTGCTGGCGCGCCACGATGTCGAGAACGAGGACGCGATGACCTACCTGGAGGGGCGGCTGCGAAGGATCGGTGTGCTGCGCGCCCTGGAGGAGGCCGGCTTCGAGTCTGGGGACGAGATCGAGATCGGCGGCGTGACCTTCGAGCTGGATCCCGCCGAGGAGGAGCCAAGGCGAGCGCAGCGCCCCAAATAAGCTCCAGGCGTGCGAAGGATCGTCGTCAAGCTCGGCTCGAGCGTCGTCGCCGCCAGCGACGGCGAGCTGCGTATGGACGTGCTCGGCGGGCTGGCGAAGGAGCTTGCTGCCCGCCACAGCGGCGGTGAGGAGGTGATCGTCGTCACGAGCGGTGCGATCGCCCGTGGAATCAGGGTGATGGGGCTGCCCCAGCGCCCCAGCTCGATCGGCGCGCTGCAGGCGGCAAGCGCGGTCGGGCAGGGCAAGCTCTACCGGGTCTACGACGAGCTGCTGCGCGACCTCGGCGTGACGAGCGCGCAGGTGCTGCTGACGTTCTTCGACATGAGCGCCCGCACCCACTATCTCAATGCCCGCCAGACGCTGACGACGCTTCTGGAGTGGCGCGTGCTGCCGGTCATCAACGAGAACGACACGACCGCGACCGACGAGATCTCCTTCGGCGACAACGACTTCCTGGCGGCGCAGGTGGCGGTGCTGGTGGGCGCCGAGGAGCTGGTGCTGATGACCGACATCGACGGCCTCTACACGGCCGACCCGCGGATCCACCCGGACGCTCGGATCGTGCACGAGATGACCGATTTCGCCGACCTCGACGAGCTCGAGGTGGGCCATACGACCTCGCCGCTCGGCTCGGGCGGGATGCGCTCGAAGGTCGTCGCCGCCGACATGGCGACGGCGGCGGGGATCAATACGACGATCTGCAACGGCACCAGGCCGGGTTGCCTGACGGCGGTTCTCGAGGGCGAGCGGATCGGCACGCGCTTCCCGGCACGTGAGGCTCGCTACTCGAGCTTCAAGCTGTGGCTGAAGTACGCCAAGCCCTCCCGCGGTCGGCTGGTCGTCGACGCGGGAGCGGCTCGCGCGGTGCGTGACGGGATGGCCAGCCTGCTGCCGGTCGGCGTCGTGGAGGTGCTCGGGGACTTCGATGCCGGCGACGCCGTCGAGATCGCCGAGGCCTCGCATGGCGATTCCGGCGGCGAGGCGCGGGCGCTCGGCAAGGGCATCTGCAACTACTCCGCCGAGGAGCTGCGCCAGGTGCAGGGGATGAAGTCGGCACTTGCGCGTGAGGTGCTGCCGCGGGCCACCGAGGAGGCCGTGCATCGCGACTACCTCGTGCTGGACTGATCGCCCCTACCCTGTAGCTGATGGCAACTGCTGTTCAATCGGTCGCGGAGATCTGCGGCGGCGCCAAGCGCGCCTCACGGACGCTGGCGCGTACCCCCACGTCGGTCAAGGACCGCGCCTTGGCGGCGATCGCGACGGCCCTGGAAGCCCGCCTTGAGGAGATCCTCGAGGCCAACGAGCGTGACATGCAGGCGGGGCGCGAAGCGCAACTGGGCGACGCCCTGCTCGACCGCCTCGCTCTCGACTCCGTTCGCGTGCAGGCGATCGCCACGGCCGTGCGAAGGATCGCAGCGCTCGGAGACCCGGTCGGCGAGGTGATCGACGGCCAGCGCCTGCCCAACGGTCTCGACATGCGCAAGGTGAGGGTGCCGTTGGGGGTCGTCGCCGTGATCTACGAGGCGCGTCCGAACGTGACGATCGACGCCGCCGCACTGTGCTTGAAGTCCGGCAACGCGATCGTCTTGCGCGGCTCATCCTCGGCGGTCCACTCGAATCTGGCATTGGCATCGGTCGCCTCCGAGGCAGCCGTCGCAGCCGGCCTCCCCGAGGGCTCTGTGAACCTCGTCGCCGGAGGCGGCCGTGAGGAGCTGGCCGAGCTGGCCACCCAGCGGGACTCGCTCGATCTGATCATCCCTCGTGGCGGCGAGAGCCTGAAGGAGGCGCTACAGGCGGTGGCGACGGTGCCGGTTATCTACGCCGCCTCGGGCAACTGCCACGTCTACGTCGACGCGGGCGCCGATCTCGAGAAGGCCGAGGCGATCGTGATGAACGCCAAGACCCAGCGCCCGGGGGTCTGCAACGCCGCCGAGACAATGCTCGTGCACGAGAACGCCGCGTCAGATCTGCTGCCTCGAATCGGCGCCTCGCTGGGCGGGGCGGGCGTGTTGGTGAGGGCCGACGAACGTGCGTTGGAGCTGCTCACGACGGTTCCCGGCCTGCTGGTGGAGCCGGCGACGGATGAGGATTGGGGGACGGAGTACCTGGGGGCGACGATCGCCGTCGGCGTGGTGGACTCCGTCGAGGATGCGATCGAGCACATCGCACGCCACGGCAGCGGTCACTCCGAGGCGATCGTGACGAGCAACGCCGACTCGGTGCGGGCCTTCCAGCTCGGCGTCGACGCCGCCTGCGTCTACGTGAACGCCTCGACGCGCTTCACCGACGGAGGCGAGTTCGGGATGGGCGCCGAGATCGGCAACTCGACGCAGAAGCTGCATGCCCGCGGTCCGATCGGGCTGCGCGAGCTGTGCACCTTCAAGTACCTCGTCGAGGGCGACGGGCACGTCCGCAGTTGAGCCCGGAGTGCCAGCCATCGGCATCCTCGGCGGCAGCTTCAACCCGCCCCACCTCGGCCATCTCGCGCTCGCCCGTCAGGCCCGCGATCAGCTCGGCCTGGAGCGGGTGCTGCTGATGCCGCTGCACACGCCGGCGCACAAGGGCGGCGGCGAGGACCCGGGTCCCGAGCATCGCCTCCAGATGTGCCGGCTTGCGGCGGCCGAGGAGCCGGGGATCGAGGCGTGCGAGCTGGAGGTCCGCCGCGCGGGCACGTCCTACACGGCCGATAGCTTGAGTGAGATCCATGAGCGACACCCCGAGGCCGAGCTGACCTTCATCGTCGGCGCCGACACCGCCCGGACGCTGCCCTCCTGGCACCGTCCCGAGGCAGTCATGGCGCTGGCTCGCTTGGCTGTCGCCGGTCGTCCCGGCACGGATGGGGGAGAGGTGCTCGACGCGTTGCGGACGATCGGTCCGGCGGACTTCGGCGGCGCCGAGGGCGAGACCGCGGATAGGAGTCCCGGCGTCGTGTTCCTGACGCTCGACCCGGTCGAGGCTTCCTCTTCGTCCGCTCGCGAGCGGCTCGCCGCCGGCGGCTCAGTCGACGATCTGCTCGCGCCGGCCGTCGCCGGCTACATCGCCGAGCACGGCCTTTACCGGGGAGGCGAGCGTGGACGCTGAGCAGCTGCTGGCCGAGATCGTTCGCTACGCGGCGGAGAAGAAGGCGATCGACGTGGTGGAGTTGGATCTTCGCGGTGTGCTGGGCTACACCGACTACTTCGTGGTCTGCACGGGGAACACGGGTAGGCAGGCGAAAGCGATCCAGGACGGGATCCTGGCGGGCCTCAAGCAGGAGCACGAGCGGCTGCCGCGCAAGACCGAGGGCACGGCCGAGGGCGGCTGGATCCTGCTCGACTACTACGACGTGGTCGTCCACATCTTCACCCCCGAGGCGCGCGAGTTCTACCGCCTCGAGCGACTGTGGGGAGAGGCCCCGGCGCGCGCCGCCGACGGCGGTTGACCTTTCGCCGGAGCAGCGGTTAAGGTCGGCCGACAGCGTCGCAGGAGGGCGGCGCGCGGAGAGAGAGGGAATCCATGAACCACCCGATCGCATTTCGTCGGGCAACGCTGCTCACCCTGGCCGCCGTGATGGCCGCGGCGTCGCTCGCGCTGTGTCTCGGCTCGTTGACGCAATCGGCTCGCGCCGACGGTCCCGGTACCGGCTCGCCGTGGACGGCGAGCGTCGGTGACTCGTTCATCTCCGGCGAGGCCGGACGCTGGGCGGGCAACACGGACGAAAGCTCGTCGAAGACCGACGCGCTCGGATCGACCGCCTACTACGACAACGCCGGCGGCACGGGCGAATCGATCAAAGGCTGTCATCGCTCGAAGTCGGCCGAGGTCTACATCGGCGGCGGCGTCAGCGGCGAGAACCTCGCCTGCTCGGGCGCGAAGACGTCGAGCTTCACCGAAGGCGAAACCTTCAAGCCGGGCATCGACTTCTACAACTCCGGTGGCAAAGAAGGCCAGGCGCTGATGCTCCAGCACTTCGCCGCGACGCACAACGTGAAGCTGGTGGCGCTGTCGATCGGCGGCAACAACTTCAACTTCGCGGGCATCGTGCAGACGTGCGTCGAGGACTTCCTGGAGTCGACGTTCTTCGACGACTTCTACTGCAGCAAAGAAAGCTCGGTGACGAACAACTTCACCACCGCCAACGTCAACAAAATCAAGGGCGAAATCACGACGGCGGTCACCAACGTCGCCACGGCGATGACGAACGCCGGCTACTCGAGCTCGCAGTACACGATCCTCGTGCAGGACTACCCCTCGCCGATCCCCAACGGGACGGAATTCCGCTACACCCAGAGCGGATACAGCCGTCAGACGACCGGCGGCTGCGGCTTCTGGAACACCGATGCCAACTACGCCAACGCGACGATGCTGCCGACGATCAACGGTGCCGTGCTCGGCGCTGCGGCGGCTGCCGGCCTGTCGAACGTCAAGACGATGGAACTGGGCTCGGCGTTCAACGCTCACAGGCTCTGCGACAAAGGCGTGGGGCTGCTGGAGGAAGAGGGACTGTCCACCTGGAAATCAGCCGGAGCGGTCGACAAAAGCGAGTGGTTCAACCAGATCCGCACGCTCGAAGCGATCTTCGGACCGTATGAACTCCAGGAAGACATCCACCCCAACTACTGGGCTCAACTCGGGCTTCGCAACTGCCTGACGCAGGCCTACAACGCGGGAACGCCCAAGGGTGGTACCTGTACCATCTCCGCATCTGGACTCAACTCAGCGGGCGAGCCGAACATGTCCCTGCACTGATCGGCCAACGGGGGCGCCGGCTGCCACGGCGGCCGGCGCCAAGCCCGCAAATCGGTCGGGACCGAGCCTCACATCCTGAGCGAGCATTTGGGCGATGAGCACGCGCGAACGCCACCTGCCGCGGGTCGCCGCGGTGATGCGCGAAGGCGAGCAGGTCACGCCGCTCGAGCTGTTCTTCGACCTCGTCTTTGTCTTGGCGCTGACGCAGTGCACGACGCTGATGAGCGGCGAGGATAGTTGGGAGGGGTTGCTGAAGGGCCTGTTGGTGCTGGGGATGCTGTGGTGGTCGTGGGTCGGATATGCCTGGCTGACGAGCGTTGTGGATCCCGAGGAGGGAACTGTCCGCCTGGTGATGTTCCTGGCGATGGCCGCCTTCCTGATCGCGGCGTTGTGCGTGCCGGGCGCCTTCGGCTCCGATGCGCTGGCGTTCGCGATCGCCTATGCGGTCGTGCGGGTGGCGCACATCATGCTGTTCGTGGTAGCCAGCCGCGAGGATCCAGAGCTGCGCCACTCGGTCGTCGGGCTGGCGCTCTCGACGGCGGTCGGCGCCGGTCTGCTGCTGGTCGCGGCGTTCACGGGCGGCGCTCTGCAGCTGTCGCTGTGGGGGCTCGCCCTTGTGCTCGACGCGGGTGGCCCGCTGGTGATCGAGGTCGCCGGCTGGCGGCTCGTGCCGGGGCACTTCGCTGAGCGCCACGGAGCGATCGTGATCATCGCTCTCGGTGAGTCGATCGTCGCGATCGGCGTCGGTGCCCACGAGCGCATCGACGTGGGGATCGTCGGTGCGGCAGTGCTGGCACTGGTGCTCGCAGCCTGCCTGTGGTGGGCCTATTTCGACGTCTCGTCGATCGTCGCCGGCCGGTTCCTCGAGCGAGCCGCACCGGGACGCGAGCAGAACGGCTTGGCTCGCGACTCCTACTCCTACCTTCACTTTCCGATGGTCGCCGGCATTGGCCTCTTGGCGGTGGGGCTCAAGCAGACCTTGGCTGGTGTGTCGGGTTCCCTCAGCTTGGTCTCGGCCGCCGCTCTGTTGGGCGGGACGGCGCTGTTCCTGCTCGCCCAGTTCGCATTCCGCCTGCGAACGATGCGTACGTTGGGGGTCCGCAGGCTGCTCTGTGCCGTCGCGCTGCTGGCGGCCTTGCCGCTCTACGGACAGATACCGGCGATCGGGCTGTTGGGGATCGCCACGGGCCTGTTGGTGGCGATGATCCTCTACGAGGCGCTCCGCTACGCGGACGTCCGCGATCGTGTCCGCCACCGCGTCGTGCAGACGGACTGAGTCCGCGACTCAGGCTGAGGGCGCTCCGCCCAGCCCCGCATCGGAGGCGAGCTGGGTTGGTAGCGAGGGACGGGTCAGGGTGAAGGCGAGCGCTTGGACGAGCAGGGCGACGCCGCAGGCCAGGGCGAAGCCGGCCCCGGTCCCGAGCCCGCGTAGTGAGACGGCCAGAGTGAAGAAGAACAGGGCGAAGGCGGCGAAGCCGGAGACCATGCCACGCACGAGTCGCAGCATCTCATCGACGCCGCGCTGGCCGTGGGTGAATGTGGCGAGCACCGTGGCGATGATCGGGAAGGGCGCCAGCAGGCCGCTCAGCTGTGGCCCGAGCCAGCCCGAGATCGCCGTCAACGTCAGTACGAGCGCCATTGCGCAGGCGGCTCTCAGAGGAAGGTCCCAACTGGGCAGCGGCTCGCCCCGGGGCTGTTCGGCGCGAGGGCGCGGTAGCAACCGCAGGCCCGCGAGGATCGCGACGCCGGCCAGCGCCAGCGACACGCCGTCGGGGATCGTGAAGACGCTGAAGATGGCCGTGGCGGCCGCGAAGGCCAGCCAGCCGGCGAGCATGCAAGGAGCCCAGGAGAGGCGGCCGGCGAGCCTTCCGTAGACGACAGTGAAGGCGATCAGGGAGACCAGCCCGAGCAGAGTGCCGGCGGCTGCGCCCGCTGCGAAGCGGCTGCCATGGGCGAGGGCGTAGGCGAGCAGGATCGGCCCGGCGACAACGGGCAGGCCGGCGACGAGCCCGCCGACGCGAGGGCCGAAGCGTCGGGCCGTGAGCGAGGCGCCGACGACGAACGACGGTGCCAGCAGCAGCTTGACGAGCAGTTGCGTCACCGCTGGATGATTGCGCAGGGGAGGGGCCGGGTGCGGATGCGCTTGCGGTTGCGCCGCCAGAACGGACGAGCGGCGGGCCCGGGGACCCGCCGCTCGTTGGGAAAAGGCGCTTCGTGACGGGTCGGCGTTCGACCCGCCGCCCCGGTCTGCCTATTTTTTGGCTTCTTCCTTGGCTATCTGCTTCAGAGCTTTCTTGTCGTACTTCTCGACCCAGTTCGAGAAGGTCGTGTACTGGTTGCCGGTCAGGATCGCCTTGCTGACGCCGGGTTTTGCGGGGAGGCCGACGGAAGCGTTGACAGCGGCGGTGATGATCGGTTCGAGCAGCGCGTTCGTGCCGCAGTTTTTGGCCGCGGGCACTTCGAACGTGTTGTCGACCAGCGTGTTGTCGATGAAGGTCAGCAGACGGCCTTTGTCGCGGCCTTCGTTGGTGCCGATTTTGCCGGAGATCGGTTCCACGCCTTCGGGCGGGCTGGTCGTCCCGTCGGTCAGCTTCAGGACGATCGGTTCGGCGTCGGAGCCGATGTAGCAGTTGGGCCCGAGCAGTTCGTTTTCGAGGTGGACCTTGATCGGCAGTTCGACGGCCGTGTCATGACCGAAGCCGAGGAACACCGCGGTGACGTTGGGCACACCGGCCAGTTCAGCAGTAGCCGAGGCGGGCCCGCCGATCAGTTCGGTGGCTCCGGTCAGGCCGCCAGGGATCGGCTGGGAGACGGCGGAGAGCTCTTCGACCCCATGGATCGGCGGGATCAGCGGCAGCGTGTCGAAGCCGATCACAGCCAGGCCGCCCTGGAGGAGCGTCGGGTTGACGATCGGCGTGGACTTGTTGCCGAGCTTGAATTCGCCTTCGAGCACTTCGCCGAAGATGCAGCCCTTGGCCTGTGCGATCGGGCAGTTGACGAATTTCTGGAATTCGGCCTTGTTCAGTTTCTTGAGAGGGTCTTTTTCGGCGGCCGAGGCCGGCGCGACGCCGGTGGCGAGCGCCAGGCAGGCGAGCGTGGTAACGGCGAGCGCTCCCCGCTTGCCGCGCCCGGTCAGGCGCTGCTTGAAGGTCTGCAACGGTCTCATCTCTCCACTCGTCTCCTTGTTTGGAAATGGGGCCGTCGGCCGGCCCCCCTCATGTTTCCGGTTGGTTCCCTCTCCAGGTCTGCTCAGAGGCAGTTGCGGAGGACGAGGCAGAGCCTCTGCGAGCGCCACGGAGGAGGGGTGTGTCGCGACGCTCGCACAAGCTCTGTCTCATCGAATCCGAACGGCCTGGCCGCCTGTGACTCCGACGGGTCCTCTTGGAGGTCCCTGCTCCCCTTCCCCCTGATGTCCCCTGACGGCAAAACGACCATTTGAATGACCTCATTACCCGGCTAGACCACTTCCAAACATAAAAGTTGAAAACTGTCTGACCGTACTTCTGAACGGCAGCGATAGCCAAGCACAACCCACCCTTCGTGTCAACCCCTCGGACACCATCTCGAAGCCGTGATCGCTGATTCCCCTTCTGTGGAGCGATATTTGCGGCGTTGCACGACTGGACAGCGATGTCCGTTCTGACTTATCTCGACGATGATAAAAATGCTGCGGACCCCGATTGCAAACCCTGGCGGACGCCGATCGGGTCGGATATCGTCAACCCTGCGATGTCTCAGCCAGCCCGTAGAAGCAGTGCCGCGCGACGCGACGGACGCCAGCGCCGAGGTGTGGCGGTGAGCCGTGTCACCCCGAAGGGCACCCAGCGCGAGCGGCTGATCGACGCGATCGTCGAGCTCGCGGGGCAGTTCTGCTACCAGGGCTTGAGCATCGCCCAGATCAGCGCCCGGGCGGGGGTCTCGAGCGCGACGTTCTACGAGCAGTTCGCCGACCGCGAAGAGTGTCTGCTGGCGGCCTACAGGGCGGTGACCGAGCGGACGCTCGTGCGGATGGCGAGCTCGCTGCAGGAGGGGGAGTGGGCGCGCGCCGCGCGCCCGGCGTTCGCCGAGGTGATCCGCAGCGTTCAGGCCGACCCCGACGGCGGCAGGGTGATGTTCGTAGAGGCTGCCGCGGGCGGGCCGAGGCTGCGCGAGGAGGCGCGATCAGTGCTCGACGGGATGGTCGCGAACGCCGAAGTGCTGCTCGACGAGGCACCCGCCGGGGGCGTGACACTGGACATTCCCAGTCGCGCTCTGATCGGAGCCGTCCGTAGTGTCGTCTCGGGGCATCTGCGAACTCACAGCGAGGACCGTCTGCCGAGGTTGACGGAGGACATGCTGGCGTGGATGGCCAGCTACGCCGTGGCGTCGGAGCGGGGGCGGTGGAGTACCGGATCCGAGGCTTTGCTGCCAGGCGCCTCGCGTCTGTCCGCGGGCGTGACGGCTGAGCCGGAGGATCCCGCGGCGCTGGGTCGACTGCCGCGCGGGCGCCACGGCCTGCCCGCCGGTGCCGTCGCCCGCAGCCAGCGGACGAGGCTGATCCATGCCACGGCCTCAGTGACGATGGCGAAGGGCTATGCGAGCACGACGGTGGCGGACATCGTCGCCTCCGCGGGTGTCGCCAAAGAGGCCTTCTACAAGCACTTCAGGGACAAGGAACAGGCGTTCCTGGAGGCGCAGGAGCATCCCACCCACCAGATCCTCGATGCGGTCGTCTTCGCCTACTTCTCCGCCGAGGAATGGCATGAGCGGATCTGGCGAGCGCTGCGAACGCTGGCTGACCTGATCGCGGCCAATCCCGCCATGTCCCATCTGCGGCTGGTGGAGTGCTACACGGCGGGCCCCGCGGCGATCCGTCGGGCGGAGGAAATCGTCCACTCGTTCACGATCTTCCTGGAGGAGGGCTACCGGACGAGCCGGGACGCGGAGGGGCTGCCGCGGCTGTTCTCGCAGACGATCTCCGGCGCGATCTTCGAGCTGATCCAGCACGAGGTGGTAGCAGGGCGCACCGAGGAGATCCCGGCTTGCCTACCGCAGTTGGCCTACGTGGCGATGGCGCCGTTCCTCGGCCCGGCCAAGACGATCGAGCTGCTGCGCGAGAAGATCGCCGAGTCAGGCGCCGCGGCGCAGTAGCGCGCGCAGGGTGCCGGCGTTGCGGTAGCCGACCATCGGCGCGATCTGCTCGAAGCTGAGACCGGTCGTACGGCGCAGGTGGTGGGCGCGCTCGATCCTCAGGCGCTGGATCAGCTGGTGGGGGCTGCGGCCCGTACGGGCGCGCGTGCGGCGCTCGAGCGTGCGCCTTGTGGTGCCGATCGCCTGGGCGGCTGCATCGACGGCCAGGTCGTCATGGTCGAGGTGAGCGCGGACCCACTCCTCGAACTCGACGACGATCTCATCGGTAGCGGCAAGGTGCCCTACGGCCGCCTCAACGCTGAGTGCGGGCCGCTCGTCGACGAGCAGGTAGCGAGCGACGGCGTCTGCCAGGCGGGGGCTGGCGCGGGAGACGAGGCTCATCGCCAGGTCGATATGGGCGAAGGCGGCTCCGGCAGTCGTGACGGGCCCGCTGTTGATGACCATGCGCGACATGTCGAGCTCGACCTTCGGGTAGCGGCGGCGGAACTCGCCGGTCAACCACCAGCTGGTGGTCGCGCGCCGGCCGTCGAGCAGTCCGGCCTCGGCGAGGACGAAGCTGCCCGTGCAGGCGGCCGCCAGCCTCAGGGTTCCGGGCATGTCGCCGGCGAGCCATGAACGCAGTTCGCGAACGGGTCGTCCGGCGAGGGCATCCTGCAGCGCGGGGGCGGTGCCGGTGCCGAGACCGGGGATCACGAGCACGTCGAGCTCCTCGAGCAGGCCGGTCTCGCCGACTCGGCGGTCGCAGGCGATCGTCAGCCCGGCGGCGGTGGCGGCGCTGGGGCCGGCGCCGATCAGGTTTGTCGTGATGGGCTCGATCGCCGGGTCGAGCTGCGGGCGCAGGCCCTCGGCGGTGCGCAGGGCGTCGAGCAGGACGGTGACGCCTGAGTCGAAGCAGCCGGGGACGATGGCGATGCCGACGCGCATCGTCGCGAACCGTACGCGATCAGTCGCAATCGCGCCTGCTGTGCGACCTGGCCTGCGGTGAAATGTCAAGGAGAGCGAGGAGGCAGGTATGTCCGGAATCGAAGTCGCAGAGCCAAAAGACAGTGTGATCGGGGTGCTCATGGACATGAGGGTGCTACGATGTCGCACATGGACATCGGTGTTCGTGATCTGCGTAACCAGACGGGCCGTGTCATCGATGCCGTTAGGGCTGGTGAGCGAGTGACACTGACCGTGCATGGCGAGCCGGTCGCCGACATCGTGCCCCACGAACGCAGGGCAAGGTGGCTCTCCGGACCTGAGCTGCGCCTTCAGCTCGCTGAGCGCGCTGCCGACCACGCTCTTCGGCAGGATCTGGACGAGCTCGCCGGCCAGACGCTCGACGAGCTGTGAGCGCGCCTGCCAGCGGCTTGCTGGATACCTCGGTATTCATCGCGCGGGAGAGCGGGCGACCGCTGGGAGAGCTACCCCAGCACGTGGCGGTTTCCGCCATCACGATCGGCGAGCTTCAGCTCGGCGTGCTGGCTGCCACGGACGCGGCTGCCAGGGCCCGCCGCGCGGACACACTCAATGTCGCGAGAGCCGCCGATCCGATACCTCTCAGCGAGGCGGCGATGGTGACGTGGGCGCACCTCGTGTCCGACTGCCGCCGTGCTGGAATCCATCGCACGATCAGGCTCACCGATGCCCTGATCGCTGCGACGGCGATCGAGCATGGACTGCCAGTCGTCACCCAGGACGAGGACTACAGCCGTATGGCCGAGGCGCACGGTGCCCTGCACGTGCTGATTGTCTGAGCAAGCCGCTCGTACCCGGGCAGTATTGAGTGGAGCTAGAGGGGCTCGAACCCTCGACCTCCGCCATGCCATGGCGGCGCTCTCCCAGCTGAGCTATAGCCCCAGGAAGGTGAATGCTATCGCGCCGGGGAGCGCGCGATCGGGCGGTGGCTTGCCGGGTGGGCCGACGATGCCCGTCAGCTGCGAGGGATGAACTCAGGCACGTCGAGGTCGTCGCCTCCGCCCTCGTCCTGAGGCTCCTCGCGCTCGCTCTTGGTGCCTTTGCCACGACTGCCGCGGCTCTCCTGCTTCCCCGAGGGGGCGGCCTGGTCGAGGCGAGCAGTCATGCCACCGTGGGCTAGGCGGACGTCGCGCAGCAGTCGCTCGGCGTTGTTGCGCAGCGAGGTCGAGAGCTCGCGCATGTTGCGCGAGATCTCCGTGCCCTCCGCCAGGACGTCGTTGGAGACCGCGTGGGCTTCGCTTGTGATCTCCCGGGCCTCGACCCGCGCCTGTGCCTTGATCTCCTTCGCCTGGTCCTCGGCCTCCTTGTGGAGCCTCGCCAGCTCCTCGCGGCGGGCGAGCAGCAAGCGCTCGGTCTGCTCTCGTGTCTCCTCGCCGATTCGCGCGGCCTCCTTGCGGGAGCTCTCCAGCAGTTTGTTCGACTCCTTCTCAGCCTTCGCCCGGACCTTTTCGGACTCCGTCGCGGCCTCCGTGCGAACCCTTGTGGACTCCTCGGTGGCCTCCGTCTGCATCTGCTCGGAGTTGGCTTGCGCCTCGCTGAGCAGCCGATCGGCCTCCTGGTGGGCCTCGCCGAGCGCCTGCGCCGCCTCGTCTCGAGCGGTCTCCGCCTCAGCCGTCAGCTTCGCGGCGCTCGCAACAGCCTCGCCGGTCGTCGTCTCTGCCTCGGCCCGAGCGGAGGAGAGGATCTCGTCCGCCTCCTCCTCCGCTGCCTGGACACGGATGTCGGCAGCCCTGTCAGCCTCGGCGATCCGCTCCTTGGTCCGTTTCTCCGCCGATTCGCGCAGGTCCTTGGCTGCGGCTTCGGCGGCGGCGACAATGCTCGCCACGCGACCGGGCGCGGATGCCAGCGAGTCGGGATCCGACTCGTCAGCCTGCTCTGAGACGGTGAAGCTTGGCTCCTCCACGCGGGAGATCGTATTGGCCGGGTCAGACCTATCGGTCGGAGCGAGCGCCCGGCCGCGACACGTACGCTGCCGGCATTCGAGAGCGCCCGGTGGCGCGTGGCAGAAAATGTTGGAAATCCGTCCTTGCGGACAACGGCTTCGCGGAGGAAGATCGACGCATGAGCTCGACCCTCAAGCCGCGCCGAATCGTGATCCTCGTCTACCCGGGTGTTCAGAGCCTCGATGTGACCGGGCCGCTCGAGGTCTTTGCGGGCGCCCACGAGGCGATCCGCGCCGAACGGCGCCCGGGCCGCGGCTACGAGGTCACGACCGTCGCGCGCTCGCCCAGTCCCGTCACGACGTCCAGTGGCCTGACGATCGTCCCCGACGGTCCTCTGCCGAGGGCGGGGGAGCCGATCGACACGTTGATCGTGCCCGGCGGAACCGGGCGGCGAGAGCTGGGGACCGACGAGACGCTCGTGCGCTGGCTGACCCACGCGCCACGCTCCTGTCGGCGCGTCGCCTCCGTCTGCACCGGCTCGTTCCTCCTCGCGGCGGCGGGGCTGCTCGACGGGCGCCGGGCGACGACCCATTGGGCGTTCGCGAAGGAGATGGCTCGCAGGCACCCGTCGGTGGACGTCGATCCCGATCCGATCTTCATCCAGGAAGGGCCGATCTGGACGTCCGCCGGGGTCACCGCCGGAATGGACCTGGCGCTGGCGATGGTCGAGGAGGACCACGACCGGGAGCTGGCCCTGTTGATCGCCAGGCATCTCGTCCTGTTCCTGCGCCGGCCGGGCAACCAGTCCCAGTTCAGCGCCACCCTTCACGCTCAGCAGCCGCGCGCCGAGCCGCTGCGGGAGATCCAGCGCGAGGTGCTCGAGGACGTCGCCGGCGATCACACCGTCGAGGCGATGTCGGCGCGCGCCCACATGAGCCCTCGCAACTTCGCCCGCGCCTTCCGCGCCCAGACCGGCGTTACACCGGCACGCTACGTCGAGCAGGTTCGACTGGAGGCCGCTCGTCGGCGTCTCGAGGAGACGGCCGAGCCGATCGGGACCATCGCCCGCGACTGCGGCTTCGGCACCCCCGAGACGATGCGCAGGAGCTTCCTTCGAGCCCTTCAGGTCGGACCGGCCGAGTACCGCAGGCGGTTTCGTCCGAGCGACGAGCGGCTCGCCGCGAGCAACCCACCGGCGGCGGCCTGAGCCGGTGCCGTCCATTTCGACGAAAGGCAGACCGGAGATGAACATCGCGATCGTCCTCTACGACCGCTTCACCGCACTCGACGCGATCGGCCCCTATGAGGTGCTCAGCCGCCTGCCGGGGGCGAGGGTCACGTTCCTGGCTGCCGAGGCCGGGCTCGTGCGCACCGACAACGGGATGCTCACGGTCAAGGCTGAGCGTTCGCTGAGCGAGCTGAGGAACCCCGAGATCGTGCTCGTCCCCGGCGGCCCCGGCGAGGTCGCCGCGCGTGCCGGCACCGAGACCCTCGAGTGGCTCCGCCAGGCCGATGAGACCAGCACCTGGACGACGTCGGTCTGCACCGGCTCACTGATCCTCGCTGCCGCCGGGCTGCTCGATGGAGTCCGGGCGACGACGCACTGGCTGGCGATGTCCGAACTCGAGGCACTCGGCGCGCGGCCGACGGCCGAGCGGGTCGTCTTCGAAGGGAAGCTCGTCACCGCCGCCGGCGTGTCGGCGGGGATCGACATGGCGCTGGCGCTGGCCGAGCGGATCGCCGGGCCCGAGGTCGCCCAGGCGATCCAGCTGGGGATCGAGTACGACCCCCAGCCGCCCTTCGACGCCGGATCGCCCGAGAAGGCGCCGCCGGAGATCGTGGCGCTGCTGCGCGGTTCCAGTCGCTTCCAAAGAGACGGCGAGGCCGCGTCCGCCGGGGGCTGAGCGCGGGTCCCGGCGCAGGGTGACGGTAACCTGCGCCCGGATGAGCGATCACCGCTACGACCCCCATGAGATCGAGCCGCGCTGGCAGGCGTTGTGGGCGGCCGAGCGCACCTGGGAGGTCAGCAACCTGACCACGGGCGAGCACGCGCTCGAGGTTTCGGCCGGCGGTGGGCGACCTGTCGGAGAGCCGCCCAGCTCCTATGTGCTGGAGATGCTGCCCTACCCCAGCGGAGAGCCTCATATCGGGCATCTGAAGTGCTACGCCGTCGGCGACGCGATCGCCCACTTCCATCGCCGCCTCGGGCGCCGCGTCCTGCACCCGATGGGCTATGACTCCTTCGGGCTGCCCGCCGAGAACCACGCGATCCGGACGGGTGTGCATCCCCGTGTCTCCATCGCCGAGTCGATCGCCTCCTTCCAGCAGCAGTTCCGCTCCTGGGGCATCTCGATCGACTGGTCGCGCGAGCTGTCCACCTCCGACCCGTCCTATTACCGCTGGACGCAGTGGATCTTCCTGGAGCTGTTCCGCGCAGGCCTCGCCTATCGCAAAGAGGCCGCCGTCAAGTGGTGTCCCAAAGACCAGACGGTCCTGGCCAACGAGCAGGTCGACGCCGAGGGTCATTGCGAGCGTTGCGGCGCCCTCGTCGAAGTCCGCCAGCTCGAGCAGTGGTTCCTGCGGATCACCGACTACGCCGAGCGGCTGCTGGGCGACCTCGGTGAGATCGACTGGCCCGAGCACGTGAAGACGATGCAGCGCAACTGGATCGGGCGTAGCGAGGGCGCTGAGGTGACGTTCCGCTGCGAGGAGATGGGCGTCGACTACCCGGTCTTCACGACGCGCCCCGACACTCTGTTCGGAGCGACCTTCTTCGTGATGGCCCCCGAGCACCCCGACGTGATGCGCCTGGCAGCCGGTACCGAGCATGAGCAGGCGGCGCGCGACTACGTCAACAGCGCACTGAACGAGACCAACGAGGAACGCGGCAACACCGACAAGGTCAAGACCGGCGTGCCGCTGGGACGGACCGTCACGAACCCCGTCAGCGGCGAGCAGATTCCGATGTGGGTCGCCGACTACGTGCTGATGGAGTACGGGACCGGCGCGATCATGGCGGTCCCCGCCCATGATGAGCGCGACCACGACTTCGCGACGACCTTCGAGCTGCCGATCAAGCGCGTGATCGAGCCGATCGACGCGCCAGACGACGAGGACGGGGCGCTGCCTTACTCCGGCGACGGGCGCCTCGTCAACTCCGATCCACAGTTCGACGGGATGGGCAACCGGGAGGCGCTGTCGGCGATCGTCAGCTGGCTCGACCGAGAGGGCAAAGGCCACGCCTCGGTCAACTACCGCCTGCGCGACTGGCTGATCTCCAGGCAGCGTTACTGGGGCTGCCCGATCCCGATCGTCCACTGCGAGAGGTGCGGGATGGTCCCGGTGCCCGAGGACCAGTTGCCGGTGGAGCTGCCTGACATCGACGACTACCTGCCGAAAGGCCGCTCGCCACTGGCGGCCGCGGAGGACTGGGTCAACACCTCCTGCCCCGACTGCGACGGTCCGGCGCTGCGGGAGACCGACACGATGGACACGTTCGTCGACTCCTCCTGGTACTTCCTGCGTTACTGCGATGCCGGCAACGACAGTGCTGCCTGGGACCCAGCGGCGCTGCGCGAGTGGATGCCCGTCGACCAGTACATCGGTGGTGTCGAGCACGCGATCCTGCACCTGATGTACGCCCGCTTCTTCTGCAAGGCGCTGGCGGACCTCGGGCACGTCGAGTTCCAGGAGCCATTCCGGGCGTTGTTCACCCAGGGGATGGTCACGAAGGACGGCTCGAAGATGAGCAAGTCCAAGGGCAACGTCGTCTCGCCCGCCTCAATTATCGAGCGTGTCGGCGCCGACACGGCCCGCTGCTACATCCTGTTCGTCGGACCGCCCGACCAGGACGCCGACTGGTCAGACGACGGCGTCGAGGGTGTTCACCGCTTCCTCAGCCGCCTGTGGCGCCTGTCCGCCGAAACGGCCGATCGCGCCGGCGGCCCCAGCCCGGGTCTGCCCGCGCCCACGACGCTCGAGGGCGATGAGCTGGAGCTGGCGCGCAAGGCCCACTGGGCAATCGAGAAGGTCTCCGGAGATCTGCGCCGCTTCGCCTTCAACACCGCCATCGCCGCCGTCATGGAGTTGCTCAACGACTGCTCGCGGCTGCGCGACTCGGTCTCCACAGAGGGGCTCAGCTACGCGCTCGGCACAGCCGCCTCGCTGCTGTTCCCCTTCGCGCCGCACGCCTGCGCCGACATCTACGAGCGCCTGACAGGAGAAAGGGTCTGGGAGCAGGCATGGCCGCAGGCCGACGAGTCGCTTTTGGAGCGCGACGTCTACGAGCTCGTCTGCCAGGTCAACGGCAAAGTCCGCGACCGGGTGCAGGCCGGCTCGGACGCCACGCCCGAGCAGCTCAAGGATCTCTGCCGCGCCGCCCCGAACGTGATCGCTCACCTCGATGGCAAGGAGCTCGTCAAGGAGATCGTCGTGCCTGGGAAGCTCGTCAACCTCGTCGTCCGCTAGGCGGCCTGGTTCAGCTTGGCCGCGATCCGCTCGTAGTTCATCCGCATCATCGCGATCACGTCGCGCACGTCCCGCTCGTTCTCGATCCGCCGGGCCGCCGGGCCGTGCTTGTCCGGAAAGACCGGGTGGGGCTCAATGCGGCCCTCACCTTTCAGCTGTGCCCAGATGTCGGCGGGGAAGAAGAAGTGCGCGGCGTGATCACCGTGCAGGTGGCCGATCTCGTGGTGACCGAGCTTGAAGGCGAACTCGCCGCGGCGGCCGATCCCGGAGTTGATCCCGGGCCACGAGTTGACCTCATCGGTGATTGTGCTGCTGGCTTTGGGCATGTCCGACATGGCTTGCAACCTCTCTGTAGGATCGTTTTCAGCACACTAGAAGTTCAAGTTAGCTTGAAGTCAAGGGCATGATGTGATTCGCTGTGCAGATGAGCCAGGTGCTCACGATCGGCGAGGTATCGAGGCGCAGTGGCGTGGCGGCATCGGCGCTTCGTTACTACGAGCAGCGCGGGCTGATCAGCTCTGAGCGGACGGGCGCGGCGCACCGTCGCTACCCGCGCGCCGTACTGCGGCGGATCGCGTTCATCGTCTTCGCCCAGCACGTCGGGCTGACCCTCCAGGAGATCGGGGCCGAGCTCGCGAAGCTGCCGGAGCATCACGCGCCCACGCGCCGCGACTGGTCGCGCCTGTCGAGCACATGGTCCTCGCGGATCGACGCCAACATCGCCGAGCTGCAGCGGCTGAAGACGGGCCTCACCGAGTGCATCGGCTGCGGCTGCCTGTCGTTGGATCGCTGCAAGCTCACGAACCCCGATGACCGCGCCGGGGGGCTCGGCCCGGGGCCGCGCTACTGGCTCGGGGACGCTCCTTCGCCGGTGCCGTGAAAGGCGCGCATAGACTGAGCGGGTGCCCGCCGACCTCAAGCCCGTCTACCTGATCCACGGCGACGACCATGGGGCCGTGGCGGAGCGTAGGTCTGGGTTGAGGACCCTCGCGGACTCCGCTCAGAATGGAGGGGCGGGCGCGGAGATCCTCGAGAACGACCAGGCGACGCCCGCGGGTGTCGCGGCGGCGCTGGCGGCGATGACCCTGGCGGTCGGATGGCGCGTGATCATCGTCGAGGGCGCCGAGCGCTGGCGCCAGGCAGACGTCGAGAAGGAGCTGGCCCCGGCGCTCGCGCAGATGCCACCGGAGACGACGCTCGCGGTCTTCGCGCGCGAGGAGGCCCGGGCGAAGGCGCCGGCGGCGCTCCACGAGGCCGTCAAGAAGGCCGGCGGGCAGATCGTCGCGCAGTTGACCGTCAAGCCGTGGGAGCTGGCCAAGTGGGTGCGCGAGCAGGGCACGCGGATGGGCCTGTCGCTCGACCCCGCCGCCGCCAAGGCGCTCGTCGCCCAGGTCGGGGAGCGCCAGCAGCGGCTCTTGCGCGAGCTGGAGAAGCTGGCCCTGGAAGGGGAACCCGCCGGAGCGGGGGAGGAGCGCCGGACGATCGGCGTCGAGCAGATCGAAGCTCGCACGGCCCACTCGGCGGAGTGGCGCGCCTTCGGGCTGGCCGACGCGCTCGTCGGTGGCGACGGCAAGGCGGCGACGATCACCTACCTGAGGCTGCGCCAGCAGGGCGAGCGCCTCGCGGGCCTGACCTACCTGATGGCCAGCCGTCTCCGTGAGGCCGTGGCGATCTCCGCGCGGCTGGCCGCCGGCGAGTCCGAAGCGGAGGTCAAGCGCGGCCTGCGGATGCCGGCACGCGCCGCCGAGCGCCTAGTCGCCGACGTCGCACGCTCAGAGCCCGAGCGGTTGCGGCTAGCGCTCTCAGCCCTGGCCCGCCTGGAGCTCGACTCGCGCGGAGGTACCCCATTGCGAGCCGACCGGGGCGCGTTGACGGGCATGCAGGAGGACACGCTCGCCCAGAGCCTGTTCGCCTCTATCTGCGACTAGAGCCCGGCGGGGAGCTACTTGGTGGCGGCGGCGCGGATGCGCGCTGCGCGGGACTTCTTGCGGGCGCCGGTGTTGCGGTGCATCGCGCCACGCTTGACGGCCTTGTCGATCGTGCTCACGAGCTCGCGGTGGGTCTGCTCGGCGGCGCCGGCGTCATCGCCCTCGCTGAGCGTCTGCAGGCTGCGGAAGTGGGTCTTGATCGCCGACGTGTAGCGACGGTTCTCGAGCCGCTCGCGCTCGGAGCGCAGGATCCGCTTCTTCTGTGAGTGGATGTTGGCCATGTGAAGACTCCGAGACGCGCACGGTAGAGGCCCGGGCGCGCCGCGGAGCGCCGTACTATAGCGGCCTTGAGCGGCCCTGCCGAAGACGCCCTGGAGGAGATGTCCGATCCGGCGGCGCCCGGTGGCGGGCGGGTCGCCAGGAACACGGCGATCTTCTCGATCGCCACGGGGATCTCGCGTGTCGTCGGGCTGGGACGGGAAGTCGCAACGGCCAGCTTCTTCGGCACCGGCGGGCCGTACTCGGCGTTCACGCTCGCGTTCCAGGTCCCCAACTTCATAGCTCAGCTGTTTGCCAATGCGGCCCTGTCGGCGGCGTTCGTTCCCGTGTTCAGCGAACTGCTGGCACAGGGCCGGCGCAAAGAGGCCCTGCGGCTCGCCTCGACGCTCTTCTGGATCATGCTGATCGCGCTCGGAGCGATCACGGCCCTTTTCATCCTGGCGGCCGGCGCGATCATGCCGCTGTTCGCCGGCGCCTCCTTCAGCGCCCATCACGGAGCCCTGGAATCCCTGATGGTCGGCCTCTCCCAGATCCTCTTCCCGGTGGTGCTGATCCTCGGTCTCAACGGCATCCTCGTGGGGGTCCTGCAGTCCTACGACCACTTCACCATTCCGGCGATCTCCCCAGCCGTCTGGAACGTCGTGATCCTCGTGCTTCTTCTCCTCCTGCGGCCGCACTTCCGCGGTGGCTACGAAGAAGGCAACCAGATGCATGCCTACGCGATCGCGATCCTCGTGGCGACCTTCACGCAACTGCTGCTCGCGGTCGCCGCGTTGCGGCGTATCGACTTCCGTCTGCAGCTCTCGATCGACTGGCACGACCCTCGCGTTCGACAGGTCTTCACGTTGATGCTGCCCGTGACGATCGGGTTGGGGATCGTGAACCTCGACCAGCTGATCAACTCGGTGTTCGGCACGCTCGTAAGCAAGGAAGCGCCGCGAGCGATCGAAAACGCGTTTCGCGTCTACATGCTCCCCCAGGGACTGTTCAGCGTGGCCGTCGCGACGGTCCTGTTCCCGACCCTGAGCCGCATGGCGGCGCTTCGGGATCTCGGCGGGATGCGCCGGGCGGTGGGTACGGGCATGCGCCAGATCAACCTGCTGCTGATACCGGCGGCGGCGTTCATGGTCGTGCTGGCGACGCCGATCGTGCGGCTGCTGTTCCAGCGCGGCCACTTCACCGCGCACTCGACGCACCTCGTCGCGATCGCGCTGTTCTGGTTCGCCTTCAGCCTGCCCTTCGGCGGCATCAACCTGCTCTTGACCAGGACCTTCTTCGCGGTTCAGCGGCCCTGGATCCCAACGGCGCTGGCGGCGATGAACATCGTGGTCGACATCATCCTCAGCGTCGGGCTCTACAAGCCCCTGGGCGTCTCCGGGCTGGTGATCGGGACGGTCGTCGCCAACGTCGTGATGACGGGCCTGCAGCTTCACCGCCTGCGGATCGGCTTCAACGGGCGCCTGGAAGGCGCGCTGACGACGATGATCACCGCTCGCATCGTCCTGGCGTCGGCTTTGCTGGGAGGCGTCTCATGGTTGATCTGGCGTCTCATGGACGACCTGCTCGGGACATCCCTGCCAGGCCAGCTCCTCAGCGTCGGAGCGGCCGGGCTGATCGGTCTCTACGTCTACGTCCGCACCGTCCTGGCGATGCGCGTGCCCGAGGCGCACCAGATGGGCAACCTGATCAGGGCGAGGCTCGGTCGAGCCTAGAGTCGAATCGGCGAGGGTCGAGCAGAGGCCGGGTGGACCGAAGCCCACCCGGCTTGCGCCCGACATGGATCGCCGCTTACTTCATACGTCCCAGGACAGTGTTTTCGCCTGGGCGGCTTAACACTCTCGACACCTGGACAGGCCACCGGCCCGAAGACCGGCGCGTAGCCGCGGCTGGATGTTCCCTTGTCGAGTTGGCGATCCGTCGGAAAGACAAGGCTAGCGCCTACCGCTCCGCCCGTCCGATCGGAGCGGACCGGCCGCGGATGCCCACCGGCCTCTAGGCTGCGAGCCATGGAGGTCACCTCCTACAACGACATCGAGGCGTTCACGACACTCGACGGCTCGGAGATCCGCGAGTGGGCCGGGCGGGTCTCGGCGCCCGCCAAGAACCAGTCGTTGGCGGAGGCGACGATCCCCGTCGGCGGCGCTACGACCGCCCACTACCACCGTCTCACCGAGGAGCTCTACCTCGTCACCGACGGGCGCGGGCTGCTGATCGTCGACGGCGAGGAGCGTGTGATCGCCGAGGGTGACTGCGCGCTGATCCCGCCCGGCGCGACGCACAAGCTGTTCAACGTCGGCCCCGAGCCGCTGCGAATCGTCTGCGCCTGTGCGCCCGCTTACTCCGACGAGGACACAGTGCTGACGGAGTAAGGGCCGCGTCGATCCTCACCATCTATCGTGACGCGAGCCCATGGACCAGGCACACATCCGCAACTTCTCGATCATCGCCCACATCGACCACGGCAAGTCGACGCTGGCGGATCGCATCCTCGAGCTGACCCACACGGTCTCCGCGCGCGAGATGCGTGCGCAGCTGCTCGACTCGATGGACCTGGAGCGTGAGCGGGGGATCACGATCAAGGCCCAGGCCGTGCGCGTGTTCTTCACGGCCGCCGACGGCGAGACCTACCAGCTGCACCTGATCGACACGCCCGGCCATGTCGACTTCACCTATGAGGTCTCCCGCTCTTTGGCCGCCTGCGAGGGAGCGCTGTTGGTCGTCGATGCCTCTCAGGGGGTCGAGGCCCAGACGGTCGCCAACACCTACCTGGCGGTCGAGTCGGGCCTGGAGCTGATCCCCTGCCTGAACAAGATCGATCTGCCTGGGGCCGAGCCCGAGCGGGTCGCGGGCGAAGTCTCCGATCTGATCGGCGAGGACCACCCTGACTCGATCCTGAAGATCAGTGGCAAGACCGGCGCGGGCGTTCAGGAGGTCCTGGAGGAGCTCGTCAAGCGGGTGCCGCCACCCGAGGGCGATCCCGACGGGCCCGCCCGGGCGCTGATCTTCGACTCCGAGTTCGACCAGTACAGAGGCGTGATCGCCTACATCAGGGTCGTCGACGGGGTCTTCCGGAAGGGCGAGGCGATCCGGGCAATGGCGACGGGCACCGAGGCCGACATCGACGACATCGGCTTCTTCAGTCCGCAGATGATGCCCACCGACCAACTGGCGGCCGGTGAGGTCGGCTACCTGATCACGGGCCTGAAGGACGTCACGCTGCTCCGTGTCGGAGACACCCTCACGACCCGCACGCGCGTCAGCGGACCGGGCAGCCGGACGGGCCAGACCGAGGCCACTGAGCCTCTCCCCGGTTACCGGGAGGTCAAACCGATGGTCTTCTGCGGCCTGTTCCCGATCGACTCCGACGACTACCCAGATCTGCGCGACGCGTTGGAGAAGCTCGTGCTGAACGACGCGGCGCTGTCATGGGAGCCGGAGACCTCCGACGCGCTCGGCTTCGGCTTTCGCTGCGGCTTCCTCGGTCTGCTGCACATGGACATCGTCCGCGAGCGCCTCGAGCGCGAGTACGACCTCGAGCTGCTGGCGACGATGCCCTCGGTGGAGTTCGACGTGACCCTTACCGACGGCACCGAGATGGACGTCCACAATCCCTCCGACTTCCCCGATCCCGGCACCATCGAGGAGATCCGTGAGCCGTTCATCAAGGCCTCCGTGATCGCTCCCAAAGAGTTCGTGGGGGCCGTCATGGAGCTCTGCCAGGAACGTCGCGGCGAGCACACCGCCATGCACTACCTCTCGCCCGAGCGCGTGCAGCTGAGCTACGACCTGCCGCTGGCCGAAATCGTCCTCGACTTCTTCGACCAGCTGAAGTCGCGAACCAAAGGCTATGCATCCCTCGACTACGAGCTGAGCGGCATGAAGGAGTCCGACCTCGTCAAGCTCGACGTCCTGTTGGCCGGCGACACGGTCGACGCGCTCTCGATGGTTGTCCACCGCGACAAGGCCTATGAGATGGGGCGGACTCTCACGGAGAAGCTCCGCAAGCGCATCCCGCGCCAGCAGTACGACGTGCCGATCCAGGCCGCCATCGGCTCCCACGTGATCGCTCGCGAGACCGTCAAGGCCTTCCGCAAGGACGTGATCTCCGGCTGCTACGGCGGTGACATCACCCGTAAGAAAAAGCTTCTCGCCAAACAGAAGGAGGGCAAGAAGCGGATGAAGCAGGTCGGCCGCGTCGAGGTGCCACAGGAGGCGTTCCTGGCGGTCCTCGAGCTGGGCGAGGAGTAGCGGGGCGTTGAGCGGCCAGGGCAAGTCGGCCACTGGCGGCGGCGATGAGCCCGTGAGGCTGTTGTTCGTCTGCCTCGGCAACATCTGCCGCTCGCCGACGGCTGAGGGCGTGATGCGCTCGCTCGTCGCCGAGGCGGGAATGGAGGATCGGGTTCGCATCGACTCCGCCGGCACCGGCGCCTGGCACGTTGGAAGCGCCCCCGACGGGCGGGCCACGGCGGCGGCTGTCGAGCAGGGCGTGACGCTCGCGGGCCAGGCGCGCAAGATCGCCCCCGAGGACTTCGACCGCTTCGATTTGATCCTGGCGATGGATGGCTCGAACCTCCGTGACCTTCAAACTCTCGCGCCCGACGAGGAGGACCGCGCCAAGGTGCGCCTGCTGAGGGAGTTCGATCCGGGCTCGGCGGGCGAGCCCGATCTCGACGTTCCCGACCCCTACTACGGCGGCGAGGACGGCTTCGGGACAGTCTTCGATCTCGTCGATGCCGCCTGCCGCGGCCTGCTCGCCGAGATCCAGGACGGCCGTCTGCCTTGACACTGCCGTCCGGCGTCCGCGACGCGCGCCGTGTCGGCGGCGGCGACATCAACGAGGCCTATCGCGTCGAGCTGCCCGACGGTACTCCCGCCTTCGTCAAGACGCGCGCGGAGGCGATCGCCGGCGAGTACGCCGCTGAGGCGGCCGGGCTGCGCTGGCTGGCCGAGCCGGGGCTCGTGCGGACACCGGAGGTACTGGAGATCGGAGAGGACTACTTGGTCCTGGAGTGGGTCGAGCGGGGGCGCCTCAGCGAGCAGGGGGCCGAGGAGCTCGGTCGCGCGTTGGCGGGGACGCATCTATCAGGTGCCCCCGCGTTCGGTGCTTCGCCCGGCGAGCTGGAAGGCACGGCGGGGTTCGGCTCGTTGCGGATGTCCAACGAGCCGGCCGACGATTGGCCGAGCTTCTACGCCCAGCGGCGGCTCGTGCCATTGGCGGAAATCGCTCGCTCGCGAGACTCCCTGTCGCAGGACGGCGAGCACGCGGTGATGACGGTCTGCGAGCGCATCGACGAGCTGTGCGGGCCGCCCGAGCCTCCCTCACGGCTGCATGGCGACCTGTGGTCGGGCAACGTGATGGCTGATGCCTATGGGCGTGCCTGGCTGATCGACCCCTCCTGCTACGGCGGGCATCGGGAGATGGACCTGGCGATGCTCAGCCTGTTCGGAGCGCCCTCGCCGCGGATCCTCGACGCCTACCAGGAGGTCGCGCCGCTGGCTGAGGGCTGGGAGGGGCGGGTCGAGCTTTGTCAACTGGCGCCGTTGCTCGTCCACGCTGCTCTGTTCGGCGGCTCATATGGCGCCGCCGCCGAGCGTGCGGCGCGCCGCACGCTCGGCGGCTAGCCTCGAAAGCCAAGATGCCAGTCAATCTGCACAGCGACACCCAGACGCAGCCCAGCCAGGGGATGCGCGCGGCGATGGCCGCCGCCGAGGTAGGCGACGAGCAACGCGGTCTCGACCCAACCACGAGCGCGCTCGAGCAGCGCGTCGCCGAGTTGCTGGGTCACGAGGCAGCCGTGTTCCTGCCGAGCGGCACGATGTGCAACGAGATCGCCCTGCGCCTGCACATCCGCCCCGGTGGCGATGAGCTGATCCTCGACCGCAGCGCCCATCCGATCGTCGCCGAGGCGGGCGGGCCGGCGGCGCTGTCGGGCGCGATGATCGCTGCCCTGGACGGCGAGGGCGGGATCTTTACCGCCGCCCAGCTTAGGGATGCGCTGCACGATCCCGAGGACCGCCATGCGCCGCGCTCGCGGCTGGTCTCGATCGAGCAGACGACGAACATGGGCGGCGGTCGTGTCTGGGCGCTCGAGCGGATCGTCGAGGTCCTGGCACTGGCTCGTGAGCACGGCTTGCGCGCGCATCTCGACGGCGCGCGGCTGATGAACGCCGTCGTCGCTTCCGGCGTCGCCGCAAGCGAGTACGCCGAGGGCTTCGACACCGCCTGGGTCGACTTCTCCAAGGGGCTCGGCGCGCCAGTTGGCGCGGTGCTGGCGGGCTCGGCCGAGCTGATCTCCGAGGCGTGGCGCTACAAGCAGATGATGGGCGGCGCCCTGCGCCAGTCAGGCATCCTCGCCGGCGCCTGCCTCTACGCGCTCGACCACAACGTCGAGCGTCTCGCCGAAGACCACGCCAACGCGCGGCTTTTGGCGGAGGGACTGGCAGCCATCCCCGGGATCGAGATCGAGCCGGACGACGTCGAGACGAACATCGTGATCTTCGGCGTGACAGGCGCGCCGGCGCTGGCCGAGCGGCTCGCCGAGGAGGTCGACCTGTTGGCGATCGGCCCGGAACGGATCCGGGCCGTCACCCACCTGGACATCGATCGCGCCCAGGTTGAGCGGGCGGTCGAGGCGATCGGCGCGGCATTGGGCTGAGGTCGACTGTCCCGTTCTCGGACTCCCGTCGGATAGGGGAGTGTGCGAGGTGAGACGGCCGAGTCGCGGCAGCGGCTCCTCAAGCGGGTCCGGGCTTTGATAGCCGCCGAGTACCGACGCGAGGTGACGCTCGGCGGGGCGGCACGGGCGCTCGCTAGCTCCCCTCGCCAGATCCAAAGGGCCTACGAGCAGGGTGGAGAGACGACGTTTCGCGAGGATCTGCACGCGCGGCGGCTGCAGGCGGGCGCGGAGCTGCTGGCCGGGCAGGCGGCGCTGCGTGTCGAGGACGTGGCACGGCTCGCTGGTTACAGCCACGTCGCGTACTTCACACGGGCCTTTCGGGAGCGCTATGGCACCAGTCCGGGCGCCTTCCGGGAGCTGGCCCGCGGCGCGGCGGCGGAACCGGTGGCGCTCAGCGCCAGCGAGGCGTGGCGTGCGCGCCCGAGCTGAGCGCCGTCTCGCTCTCTCCGGGCTCCTGCTCGGTGCCGTCGTCGCGCTCGGCCGGCGCGGGTTCGAGGCCCGGCAGCCGCAGCCTCATCAGCGTGCCGCCGCCGGAGGCTGCCTCGGCGCTGATCGCCCCGCCCTGCTGGGCAGCGACCTGACGGACGATCGCGAGGCCCAGCCCCGAGCCGGGCCGCCCGCGAGCCTCGGCGCCCCGGTAGAAGCGATCGAAGATGTGGGGCAGGTCCTCGGCGGCGATGCCGGGGCCGTGGTCGCGGACGGTCAGCTCCTTGCCGTGCAGGGATATCTCGACGGGCGCTTCGGGCGGGCTGTACTTCATGGCGTTGTCGATCAGGTTGCTGACGGCGCGCTCGAGGCGCGCGGGGACGGCGCTGAGGATCGCGGGGGAGAGGTCCAGGCGAAGCGGCGTGGAGGCGGCACGGCGGTGGGCCTTCTGGACGGACTCTTCGACGAGGATGTCCAGGCGCACGTCCTCGACTTCGGCGTCGGGCTCCTCGCCGCGGGCGAGGTCGATCAGGTCGTTGATCAGGCTCGTCAGATCCTCCAGCTGCTCGACGACTTCGTCGAGCAGGCGGCTGTGCTCGCCGGCGTCCATCTGCGGGCCTATCTGCTGGAGCAGCTCGATGTTGGTGCGCAGGCTGGTGACAGGCGTGCGGAGCTCGTGGGAGGCGTCGGCAACGAGCTGGCGCTGGGAGCCGACGGAGGCGTCGAGGGCGTTCATCGAACGCTCCAGGGCGTCGAGCATCGCATTGAAGCTCGACGCCAGGCGCCCGATCTCGTCTTCCCCGGCGGGCTCGATGCGCCCGCTCAGGTCCTGCGTGCGGGTGACGTGCTCAGTCGTCTGGGTGAGGTGCTTGAGGGGCTGCACGGCGGCTCCCGCGACGAGCCGGCCAAGAAGTGCCGCCAGGGCGATACCGCCGACGACGATCAGGACCAGGATCAGTCGCAGGCGGCTCAGCAGGCTGTCGGTTTCACCCAGTGGTAGCGCCAGCTCGACCGCGCGGTTCGTGCCGAAGCCGGCGGCCATCACGCGCATGTGGGCGCCGTCGACGGTCGCGTCGCGGAACACCGGTTCGCCGCCGTGGCGGGCGAGGACAAGCGTGCGGGGATCGACCGGCAGCGTCACGTTCGGGACCGACCGCGCGAGCACGCGGCCGTTGGCTTCGACGACCTGCTGGTAGCCGCGGACCTGCGCCGGGTTCGGAGGCAGCTTGCCGAACAGCGTGCCGGGGCGGCTGCCGGTCTTCAGGGCTTCGCTCGAGACCCCGTAGAGGGCCCTGTTTTCATGTCCGTGCTTGCCCGTCTGCTCCCCTTCGGCGTCCTTCGGATTGATGTCGCCTTCGGCCTCCTTGGCGGCGATCGCGAAGGCTTGCGGCGCGTTCAGGACGATGCTCGCCGAGCCATCCTTGTTGACCTTGATGTTGGCCGCGGCGAACAGTCGTTTGAGTCGGTTGGTCTCATGCGCGCGGCTGCGCAATTGGTTGTCGACCTGGCTGTGGAGCTGGTTGGCGGTGAAGACGTAGACAAGCAGCGAGGCGAGCACGACGGCGATCGCAACGGCCGCTGCGGAGACGATCGTGATGCGCCGGCGGAACGTCACTGCGGGGTCCTCATCACGTAGCCGACGCCACGCACCGTGTGCAGCAGCCTGGGCTCGTCGGCGACCTCCGTCTTGCGTCGCAGATAGCCCATGTAGACGCCGAGGGAGTTGGAGCTGGAGCCGAAGTCATATCCCCAGACGTGCTCGAAGATCGCCGAACGGGTCAGGACCTTGCGGGGCTGGCGCAGGAACATCTCCAGCAACAGGAACTCGGTGCGGGTCAGCGTCAGCAGCCGCTCGCCGCGATAGGCCTCGTGGGAGCGAAGGTCGATGCGCAGATCCTCGAAGCCGAGGGTCTCCTCCTCGCTGCCTTCGTCGTCCTCGGCGCGCCGCAGCAGCGCGCGCACGCGGGCCAGGAGCTCCCGTAGCGCAAAGGGCTTGACGAGGTAGTCGTCGGCGCCGGCGTCGAGGCCGGCTACGCGGTCGTCGACCTCGCCGCGCGCCGTCAGCATCAGGACGGGAGTGCGGTCACCGCCTTGGCGAAGACGCCTGCAGACCTCGAGGCCGTCGAGGCGAGGCATGGCGATGTCGAGGATCACGGCCTCGTAGGGGTCGGCGCCGAGGCGCTCCAGCGCCTGGACCCCGTCGGTCGCCTGGGCGACCTCGTATTTCTCCATCGAAAGTGCTCGCGAGAGAGCGCTCTGGACGGCGGGCTCGTCGTCGACGACGAGTATGCGTGCCTGCTCAGCCATGACGAAAGGCGGTCCGTCTGGGGGGCTCCGCGCCCGGGTAACGCCGGGAAAGGAGCCGCTATCAGGCTAGCGTGACAACGGACACTCCGACATCCCTGAAGGGCGGCGAAGAACTTGCGAAGAGCGGCCGGTGACGGCGAGCAGGGCGAGGATCGCGAGCGTGACGATCTGCTGGCCTCGCAGTCGCGCACGCTACGCAACAGCCTGATCAGCCTGGCGGTGTTCTTCGCGATCGTCGTGCTGCTGCTGCTGGCGGTGCCAGGCCTGCAGACGGCCGCCGACCGCATCTCCGACGCCAACCCTCGCTGGGTGCTGGGAGGAATCGGGCTGGAGCTGCTCTCCTGCGCCAGCTACATGGTCCTGTTCGACTTGGTCTTCGCGCGAATCGGGCGGAGCCTCGTGACGCGACTGTCGCTGTCGGAGCTGGCGGTCAACTCGGTCGTATCCGTCAGCGGTCTTGCGGGCCTCGCGCTGGGCGCCTGGGTGCTGCGCTCGCGGGGAGTTTCGGTGCATCGGATCGCCAAGCGCTCGGTCTTGATCTTCGTCGTCACGAGTGCCGCCAGCGCGGCGGGTGTCGTCGTAATCGGCGTGCCGATGTGGCTGGGTCTCCTGCCGGGCTCGACCGATCCGCTGTTGACTCTGCTCCCCGCCGTCGTGGCCGTGGGCGCGATCGCCGCGACGGTCATCGCGGCGCGCTGGGCGGGACGGCGGGCCGATCGCCTCAGCGAGCGCGACAGCCGCTCAGCGATCGCGCTGATCGCGATCAGCGGCGGCGTGGCCGACTGCCTGAGCGAGATCCGCGCCCACGACCGAAGACTGCTGGGTGCCGTGGGCTACTGGCTGTTCGATGCGGCGACGCTCTATGCGGCCCTCGCGGCGTTCGGACACGCGCCCTCGTTCTGGGCGGTGGCGATGGCCTATCTGGTCGGGATGATCGCCAACTCGCTGCCGATCCCCGGCGGCTTCGGGGCAGTCGAAGGGGGCCTCGTGGGGATGCTCGACCTGTTCGACGTCGCGCCCGGCTCGACGGTAATCGCCGCCGTCGTCGTCTATCGGGCGATCTCCCTGTGGGTGCCGGCGCTGACGGGATCGCTGGCGTTCCTCAGCCTGCGTCGTGAGATCGCCAAGCCGGCCGTGCGAGTCGTCGGCGGTGAGGCGGGCTAAGTCGAGAGATGCCGGTCGAAGGCGGCCTCGGCGGCATCGTGCTGGCAGGCCCGCTTCGGCAGCGAGGCCATCACCTTCGCCACCGGGCCGGTGACGCCGCCGGAGAGTCCCGGGCAGTAGACCGGCGCGGGCAGATCTCCCGAGGCGCTGCCGGGAGCGTTGATCGGCAGCAGACGCTGGGCGGCCGCGAGGGCATGGGCGAAGGTGTTGGAGAAGACATCGACGGCGACGCGGCCGGTGTAGAGCTCGATCGATCGGCCTTCGTCGTAGACGGTCGCGGGGACGCCACGGACGACGATGTTGCGCTGGGCGCCGAGGGGCGAGTTGGAGTGCAGGCGGTAGACGACGGTCGTCACCTGCAGAGGCAGGACGCATGAGCCGCCCCCGAAGATGCCCTTGGACTTGACGCAGTCGCCGTAATAGAGGCTGTCGCCGATTTTCTCGTTGTAGCCGCGGCGCCCGTCCGCCGCGGTCAGCTTGTGATCTTCGAAGGCGGGGCCGACCCAGTAGACGCGGTAGTAGGGAAACGTCTGGGCTTCAGAGAGTTCGCGGGCGGAGATCGCGCCGGGGTGTCCAGTCCCGCAGCCGGCGGCGGCCAGCACGGCGAGCAGGCTGAGTGCGGACAGCGCGACGGTCATCGCGCGCCCGCGGGAGCGGGCGATCGGGGGGGAATGGTGGCGGGACGCTCTCGGATGGCTCATCGCCGTCATTATCTTGGCGTGCATCGCCGCGTGCGGATCGACCGGGGTGGAGATATCCTCTTGACCGCCGGTCCGGCGCTCGTGCTGAGCGCGTTGCTGCTCGGCGCCTGGCTCATCGCCGACCCCCACACGCCCGACCTGGCGGCACAGGTCTACCGCGTTGGCCTATTCCACCGCATCGGCTTCTCGGTGTGGGACGAGCACTGGTACGCGGGGCATCACCTGCCGGGCTACAGCCTCCTGTTCCCGGCCTTGGGGGACCTGCTGGGCGTCCGCACGGTGGGGGTCGTCTGCGCGCTGCTGTCGGTCTCGATGTTTGCGGCGCTCTTGAGCGTCGACGGCGGTCGGGGTGCCGGCTGGGCGGTGGCTTCGTTCGCGGTTGCTGCGGCGGGTGACGTGTGGCTCGGGCGTCTGGCGTTCGCGCTTGGTGTGACGCTGGCGCTGGCGGCGGGGCTTGCCTACCAGCGCGAACGCGTCTTGGCGGCGGTGGTGCTCTCGGCGCTGGCTGCGGCGGGCAGCCCGGTGGCCGGTTTGCTGCTGGGGCTGGCTGGGCTGACGGTTGCGCTCTGGGAGCGCAGGCCGGGGCCGCTGGCGACGCTGGCGCTTCCGGCGGCGCTCGTGGTGGTGCCGTTGACGGTGCTGTTCCCCGAAGGGGGCTCGGAGCCGTTCCCGTTGGTGTCCTTCGTGGTGACCGTGGCGGTCGTCGTGGTGTTCCTCGCGGGGCTTCCTCGCGGCGAGGGGCTGTTGCGCTTCGGCGCCTTCGTCTATCTGGGCGCGTGCGTGGTCTGCCTGCTGGTCACCTCCCCTGTCGGCAGCAACATCGAGCGTTACGGGGTGCTGCTGGCGGGGCCACTGCTCGTCTGGGCGTTGCTGCGCGAACGCCCCTCGGGCCTGCGCACGCCGGTCGCCGGTGGGGTCTTCATCGCCTCCCGTGGCCGCTTTTCCCGCCCGGGCATGGGGACAGTGGGGATGCTGTCGCTGGCGGCGATCGCGACGTGGGCGCTGTGGGGGCCGGTCCGGGAAACGGTCGCGGTCGACGGCAGCGCGGCGACGAGCGCCTCCTATTACGTGCCTCTGGAGCGATTCCTGGATGGGCTCGGCGGCGGGCCCGTGCGCGTGGAGGTGCCTTTGACGCGCTCGCATTGGGAGGCGGCCATGTTGGCGCCGAAGGTGTCGCTGGCGAGGGGTTGGGAGAAGCAGCTCGACGAGCGCTACGACGGGGTGCTGCTGGGCGGGGAGCTGAATGCGGGCAGCTACCGCGAATGGCTCGACCGCGAGGCGGTCGCCTACGTGGCACTGCCCGACGCGGCCCTCGATCCGTCGAGCGCGAGGGAGGGGCGCCTGATTCGCTCGGGGCTGCCGTACCTGACACCGGTCTTCTCGAGTGCGCACTGGAGGGTCTATGCGGTGCAGCAACCACGGCCGCTGGTGTCCGGAGCGGCGACGCTGGCGCGCCTGGGTAACGACAGCTTCACGCTCCAGGTCACAAGCCCGGGGACGATCCTCGCGCGGATCCACTTCACCCGTTATTGGACGTTGACGAGCGGCAAGGGATGCGTCGGACGAGGCCCGGAAGGGTTCACGGAGGTGCGCGCAGCGGCCGCCGGGACGATCGAGGTTGCCGCGCGCTTCTCACTGGGACGGGCGCTTGGCTCGGGCTCCTCGTGTCGTAGGTGAGGCTTCAGCGTGGAGCCAGGGCGAACAGTCCTGTCAAGCCTGTCAGGTAGATGTTTTTGCCGTCGCTGATCACGGGGTCGAAGGCGCCGGTTTCCTTTTCGAAGAGGACGCGGCCGGTGGAGATGCCGAGGCCATAGGTCTCGTGTTGGCCGAGGTCGGCGAAGTAGACGAGCTTGCCGACGATCGTCGCCGACCCGGAGATCTTGCCGTGGGCGTTGAAGCGCCAGCTGATGTGCCCGGAGCGGGCGTTGATGGCGTAGAAGCTGCCGTTGTAGGAGCCGAGGTAGATCTCGGGGCCGAGGCCCGGAGCGTTGGTGACGGCGGGAGATGCGTAGACGAAGCCGCCCGTCTGGATAGCCCAGTCGAGTCGCCCAGTCGAGGCGTCGTAGGCGTAGATGCGCCCGTCGGTGTTGCCGAGGAAGACACGGCCGTAGTAGACGGCAGCAGTCGAGTAGAAGGTGCCGCTGCCGAGCAGTGCGCCGCCGGATCCGGAGCGCCAGATGCGCCGGCCGTTGCGCTCGGAGATCGCTTGGATGTGGCCGGAGTAGTCGCCGAAGTAGAGGATGCCGCCGGAGAGCGTTGGGCTGGCCTTGACGGCTCCGCTTGCGTGGTAGTCCCAGATCAGGTGACCGTTGCTGTCGTTCAGCGCATAGACGGTTCCGTTCTGGGAGCCGAAGAAGACCTTGCCGTGGTCGATCAGGGGGGAGGACTCGCTGGGCGAGGGAAGCGAGCGCAGCCAGCGGATCTGGCCGTTCGAGGAGTTCAGCGCGACGATCCGGCCCGGCTTCTTGGGGTGCCCGCTGGAGAGGATCGTGACGTAGATGGTGTTCGACGTGATGGCGGGACTGGAGGCCGAGAGCTGGCCCAGTTTTTGCTTCCAGATGACGCCCCCGGTGTGCTTGTTGAGAGCGACGAGCTGGCCGTTGTCGCCGAGTTGGTAGATGCGCCCGGCGTAGATGACGGGCGGGAACTCCAGCAGGGTGTGGCTGTTTCGCTCCCACAGTTCGTGGAACGGAGGGCGGACCTTTTCGGGGGCGGGGAAGAAGCGGGTGTGTTCCTTCGTGTAGCCGTAGTTGGGCCAGGAGAAGCGGTCGGCGGGCTTTTTGGGCAGCGCCGTGGGGGTCTTCTCGGGGATGAAGCGCGCGTGGGGGTGGTAGACGTTGCCGGTGCGGTGGCGCTCATAGAGGTAGATGCCCAGAGCGGTACCGGCGAGGAGCAGGAGGACGACGGCGATGGCGCCCCTGAGGCGTCGGCGGCGAGCGAAGATGCGCCTGCGTCGGGCGCTCATGAGGGCGTGTCGCCCTTCAGGCGGCGATCCGGCCGGGGGAGGAGCCTGGGGACGCTTTCGGGGCGGAGGGCTCGTCCATGGCGTGGCTGCCCTGCGAGGTGCCGGCGGCGCGCCGGGGGGCGGATCTGCGGGTGGAGCGGCTTCGGGTGCGCTTGGCCGGGCGCCGGGCCGTGAGGGCGAGCAGACGGGCGGCGCCGATGGCGAGGATCCAGAGTGAGACGAGGGCCAGAGGCGGCAGAGTCAAGCCGGAGACGAGAGCGATCACATCGTGGCTCCCGTTGAGCGACCAGTTCCAGAGGAGATAGTCGCCGACGGTGAGTCCGAGAACGAAGACCAGAGGCCTGCGGGACACGAGAAAACCCTACGTGGGGGTGGGGACGGATCTGCGGGCGGGCGGACGAACGGTCGGGCTCGAGCCTATGATCGCCCGCGATGAGCCGTCTGGAGGGACAATCGGAGATCTTCGCGCCGGGCGCGCTGGTGGGCCGTTCGGTGCTGGTGACGGGCGGCGGCACGGGCCTCGGTAGGGAGACGGCGTACGAGCTGGCTCGCTGTGGGGCGTCGGTGACGATCGCAGGGCGGCGCGAAGAGGTGCTGCGAGAGGCGGCCGGTGGGTTCTCGGGTGGCGAGGGCTCGGTGGACTGGGTCGTGGGGGACGTGCGGGAGACCGATTCGGCGGCACGGATGGTGGAGACGGTGCTCGAGCGGCGGGGGCGCCTGGACGTGCTCGTCAACAACGCCGGCGGGCAGTTCTTCAGCCCCGCGGAGCTGATCGCGGCGAAGGGCTGGCGGGCCGTGTGGCGGCTGAACGTAGGGGGGATGCTGAACATGGCCGAGGCCGCCCACCGGTTGGCCTTCGAGGCGGCCGGGACGGGAGCGGTGATCAACGTCACGCTATCTCCCCACCACGGGATGCCCGGGATGGCCCATTCAGGGGCGGCGAGGGCGACGGTCGAGGCGCTGACGCGGGAATTGGCTGTGCGCTGGGTGGGGTCTGGCGTGACGGTTACCGCTGTCGCTGCCGGTCATTTCGCTACGGAGGTCACGGCGAAGTACCCCGAGAGCGTTCGTGCGGGTGCCTCGCGGACGGTGCCCGTTCAGCGTTTGGGGACGACGATCGAGCATGCTTGGCTCGTGACGCTGCTGGCGTCGCCCGTGGGGCGGGCTTTCAACGGGTCGACGGTGACTTTGGACGGGGCGCGGGACAACTGGTTCGGGCCTTGGCCGCCGCCGGGGTTGGCGGATGAGGGCGGGGAGGTTCCTGTGGAGGCTCGGAAAGCTCGTGGGGCGGTGGAGGGGCCGGGGCTGCGGTAGGCGTGCCTTGGCCGCGTTGGTTGAGAGCGGCGGACGGGAATCGAACCCGCATCATCGCCTTGGAAGGGCGAGGCTCTACCGTTGAGCTACCACCGCGCGAGCGAAGCCACCCCTGATGGCGGTCCGTCGACGATGACAGTTTGCACAAACGACCTCGCACTTGTCGATCTCGGCGAGGACATCGGGCCAGGGACGGTCTCTAAGGCCTTGGGATACGCCGAAGGACTTCTCGCCGAGGTGATCGAACTCGAGCACCAGTGGGTCCGTCTCGCCGCAGTCCGTGCAGGGGGTGTTTGCTGAAATAGCCGAGGAGGTAGACGGTGCGCTCGGCGGCGAGCGCCTGCTTGCGGGCTAGGGCCTGAGCGATGTAGCGGGCGCGGTTGGCGGCGTAGTGCTCGCGCTTGTAGGCGGCACGGCATGAGCGGCAGTAGTTGTCGCGTTGGCCGCGGTCGCGGCGGCGCCAGGCGAAGTCGTCCACGGGCCGGTCGAGACCGCAACGGCCGCAGCGTCGCAGCTCTGCGTTCGTCATCGTGCGATCATCCTGCTCGCTTGGGATGGATCGCATGATCGCCTCAGGGTCGCGCGGGGCTCAGGCCGTAGAATCGAAGTAGCCACGGGGAGTGGCGCAGTCTGGTAGCGCACCCGGCTGGGGGCCGGGCGGTCGCAGGTTCAAATCCTGTCTCCCCGACTAGCGAGAGGCCCGTGTTTACGGGCCTCTCGTGTGTTTCAGGCCAGTATCGCGATCACCCTGGGGTCCAATTTGGGGTCCAATGTTGCCGCACGACGTCGCGGGTACAGACCGCGACGGCGTTTTGCCGCCCGTCGACTACCGGCGGCTGACGGTCGCACCGGATCGACCCCTACGGGCCACGGCGAACATCCCGCACGTCCTTCGACCGCTCAGTAGGCCAAAATGGGTTGGTGGCGACACGAATCCGATATATGGGCAACAAGCACGACGTGGCCCCCGTTGTTGCCGAGCTTGTGCGCCGTCGACGCCGCGACCGACCCTTTCTCGACGTCTTCTGCGGCCTGTGCTCAGTCGGCGGCGCGGTTGCTCGTACTGGGCACAGTGTCGTTGGCAACGATGTCCAAAGCTTCGCTGCCCTGGTCGCGCGCTGCCTCGTCGCGACACCTGAGTCGCCGCCGTCTCGAGAGGAGCTGAACGACTCCCTAAGACGCAGCTATCTCTACAACGAGCGGCGCCTGCTCGAGCGTTTCGGGGCCGATGTCGCGAGCGAGGCGCGCATCCTCGCCAACGCGGATGCGCCCGCATACCGTCGGGCATATGCGCGTTGGCGGCATGCTGCCAACAACAAGACGGTGGCCGCCGAGCTTGCCGCGATACGTCAAGGCGGCGACAGGCGCCCCTACCGGCTCGCCACGCTCAGCTTCGCTTGGGGTTACTTTGGCCTGCGCCAAGCAATCACGATCGACAGCATCCGTTTTGCCATCGACCGTGCGCGCGAGGCCGGGCGACTCACGCCGGCTGGCGCCGACTGGGCGCTTGTGGCACTCCTTCAGGCGGCGAGCTGCGCGTCTGCCAGCCCCGGTCACTTTGCGCAGTACCTAGGACCGGCAAGCGCGGAGGGTTTTGTGCGCATTCTGCGCCAGCGCCGCCGCGACATCTGGGAGCAGTTTCTCCATGAGGCAGGTGAGCTCGAGCCTTACGGGAGCACCGACTGGCGCCGAGGAAACGACGTCATGCAGTCCGATGCCCTCGACGTATGGGAGGAGCTTGACAAGTTCGGAGACCAGGATTGGATTGTCTACGCGGACCCGCCGTACTCCAAGGACCACTACTCGCGCTACTACCACGTACTCGAGACGCTGACTAGATACGACCACCCCGCGGCGGTCGGTAAAGGTCGCTACCGGCCCGATCGCTTCGCGACGCCGTTCTCGCTGAAGACACGCGTCGAGTCGGCAATGGGCGACCTTTGCGGAGCGATCGCTGAACGCGGCTACACCTTCATCTTGAGCTACCCCAGCAACGGCCTCCTGAATGCCGGCTGCGGCGTAGACCCAGGTGATCTCCTGCGCGAGCATTTCGGTCGCGTCGATCTGCGCATGCGTCGGCTGACAAGTCACTCTACGCTGGGCGCGCGTCACGGCAGTGCTCGCAACAGCGTCCACGAGCTGCTCTGGATGGCGCGCTGATTTATGGCTGCAGAGACCGGCATCTCGCTGGTTGGGCCGCAGAAGCTGCGGCCCAACCCGGAGAACCCGAGGCTCATCTTTCACCAAGAGGAGCTACGCATCCTCCAGGACTCGATCAAGCGGCAGGGGATTCTCGTGCCGCTCACGGTCTACCGCGAGCGGCAGCACTACGTGATCCTCGACGGCGAGCGCCGCTGGCGCTGCGCGCTCAAGCTCGCGCTCGACACCGTCCCGGCAATCGTGCAGCCGAAGCCCGATCCGCTCCAGAACCTCATGATGATGTTCGCGATCCACAACCAGCGTCAAGAGTGGGACCCTCTTCCCACCGCGTACAAGCTCCAAGAGCTGGAGCACCGTGTCACGGAGGAGTGGGCCCGTCAGCCGACGGAGTCGGAGCTCGCCGAGCTCGCCTCGATCACTCGCGGCGAAGTACGCCGGCTCAAGGTCCTGCTCACGCTCCCGCAGGAGTACCGCGACGAGCTCATGGAGGAGCTTGAGAAGCCGCGCCCTCAGCAGCTTCTCACTGTTGACCACGTCCTAGAGGCAACCCGCGGTGCCTCGGCGCTCGCTAAGCGAGGCATCGTCGACGACGACGAGGAGGAGGAGCTACGCCGCGCGGTTGTCGACAAGTTCAAAGAGGGATTGCTCACAAACACTGTCGAACCGCGACTACTCGCACGCATGGCGCGCGCGGTTGAACGCGAGGAGATCACTCCCCAGGCCGCACACCGGGCGGCGGTGAGAATCATCCAGGACCCGGAGTACACAGTCAAAGATGCGTTCGATAGCTCGGTCCAGGCCGCTGATTTCGCTCACGGGACTGAGCAGCTCGCGGATCGGCTCGTCGGGCGCATTCAAGAGCACGAAAGCGAGAACTACGCGCCGACGGACTCGCTCCGCGAGACGTTGGAGGACCTCACAAGGTCGATCCGCCGCTTCCTGCGCGGCTGAGGTTGTGGTCACGCTGGAGTTTCGGACGGTCCCAGATGAGTTGCTCGGGATTGCCTCCGCAGCAGTTGATTGGCTCAAAAACTACGGTTACACGGTGACGCCCGAACGCCACGAGGTCGGGTACCCGTATACACCTACCCTCCACGGGAAGCGAGGCTCGGCGACCGCATTTGTGGAGGTCGACGCGCAGGTGGCCGTTGACCGTCTGAAGCAATGGGTCGCCTACGGCCGCTCGTGTCGGGCTGATACGCGGGTCTGGTGTGCACTCGCCGAGGACGCCAAGCGCACCGGCAAAGAGGACCGCGAGCTCAAGAGCCTCGGCGTGGGCCTGTTGCTCATCGGCGACGACAAAGCGGACGAGACGATGGCCGCGAAGGATCTGGCCCTCGGCGTCGAACTGCCGGGCGTAGGCACGCTCCCGCGTCGGGTCCAGAAGAAGCTCGGGCCAGTCTATGAGCATTTTGACCGTGCCGAGTGGCGTGAGGGCTTTGCGGAGGCTTGCCTAGCGCTTGAGGATGCGGCGCGGAAACATCTTTGGAAGGGCGTCAAAGCCGGGCGGATCGCGATCGTCTCGGGAAGCGGTCAACAAGAGCAGCTCACGAAAAAGAAGATCGACAAACTGACTATGGGGCAACTAGCCGGACGCTTCGGCCTCATCGTTCAGCAGTCCCACGCCGACCGCGTTATTGGTGACGCGCTGAAGAAGGTCAACCCGAATCGTGTCGGCGTAACCCACCACAAGGGCAAAGCCGCTGTCGAGGCGAAGCTTCGGCGTGACGTGGGCGGGCAGATGTGGCTGATCGTTGGGGCTCTTAAGGAGATCGACGGCAGCCCGTGAGGGCAAGCCCACCCAAGGTACTCGAACGCTCGCGGGTCCCTGCGTGCGAAGCCGGCTTGCCCGCCCATTCTCGCATCCCGTGAGGGATGCGGCCGGGGCTGCGACCGGCCCCGCACAGGGCGGGATCACCCATCCGAAGGAGGGCGAAAATGCCCGCTGGAATCACAAGCACCCGCAACGCCTACCGCGACATCCTCGCCGCCTCCTTCGACTACGCGGTACGTCAACGCTGGCTCGACGGGAACCCTCTCGCCGCCATCAAACGAACCAGCAACCGCCACGAGCGCGAGCGCGTCCTGCGACGAGACGACTGCGCCGCGTTGGCAGCTCACCAAAGACCGGATTCGGAACCTCAGAGAAGCTGTATTTCGAGACGTCCGTCAAGGGCGGCGGAACGACCACTCTCACGCTCCATCTGCCCAACAACGTGTCGGCGGCCCAAGTTGCCACCGAGGTGGCGCGTCGGGCGGCCCGCTTTCGGCTGGCGACCAAGAACCCGGATGGCGAGCTGCGGCAGACCCTAGAGGCATTGGCCTCCGCCAAGGCTCTCGACGGTGGTGCCAACGCGAAGGAGATCCTCTGGCACACACCGCCGGCGGCTGACTCCGTCGATGAAACGTCGGCCCGGCTTAGCCCCGCCACCGTCTGACGACGCCTGCACTCCAGCGACTCCCCGAATCCACGAAAGGAACCATCGTGAGCACAACATCAACATTGCCCAAGATCACCGAAGGCGCCGTCGTGGTGCCGCCCCCGGACAACATCGCTGTTCTGGAGCAAATGGGCATCCCCGCCAAGGCGAAGGCGATCGCTGACCTTCAGATGCGCTCCTCGTCGCGGGAGATTCCCGATCCCCTCGAGCAGTGGGAGCACCCGAGCAACGTCAAGCTCAAGCCCGAGGGCTGGTGGCTTACGGAGAGCGCTTCTTTCCAAGGTCAGGCGTCAGCGATCAACTCTTACAAGGAGGTCTCGGCACCGTCAGAGACGGAGCTTAGTGGCGCGACAGCCGCGTTTTGCGTGACGAAGGACGGTCGGATGCTTGGCATCATCAGCCCGAACGGGCGCGACGAAGCGTCCGTCTGGATCAGCACGGCGTGCGCTCGCGTTCAAGCCACAGCAGCAAGCAGCGGCAAGGCATCGGCGCTGACGATCACCGGCGATGGCTGGACGGCTCAACTGTCCAGCGTCGCTCGCCTCTACAGGCATGTCAAGAGCGGTGGGAGCGTGGTCAAGACCGGCGCGAAGATCGCCGCCTTTGCCGCCGCTGACATCCTGATCCTCCCCGCCGGCAGAAAGCGCAGCAGCGAGGTCGAGGGCCGTTTCGAGACGAACCAGACGTCATCGTTCGTCGAGGCGATCCGAAACGGGTCGGGCGTCAGCTCGCGATTCGAGTTCGTGAAGCCCGACGGGCCACCGCTCGGCCAGGGCTACCGTTGGATCGCAGATCCCGGACTCGGGGGTGTCTATCGCCTGGAGCGGAAGGGCGAACCCACAACGGCGACGTTCCTCGTCGACCGCGAGCTACCGAAGGACGAGCAGCTTGCGGCACTCGACGCCATCGACTGGGCACCACGTGCGATGGTGGACTGGGTCCGCAAGCGCGTAGAAGACGAGAACGAGCCGAAGCTCTCGCGGCCCGAGCTGCCCGCCGGACGAGTGAATCATCCGTTCTGGCTGAACTCCCTGGGCCTGAACATGGGCGACGGGCCACAAGCCCACCCTGTTACGCGCTATCTCTGGCCGTCCCTCTCGAGCGGGGAGCCAAGCCTCGACTCCGGCGAGCAGATACTCCACGAGTACCGCGCTCAGCACGTCCACCTGTCCGCGCCCAGCTCTGCCGAGCAGGCGTACTCAAGCTCCGAGATCGGCACCGGGAAGACCGGCGCGACGCGCATCTTCGTCACGAACCAGCGGCTCATATCGGTTGCGCAACGGTCTCAGGACGCCGCGCAGGATGGTAAGGCGTGGTGGGCAGCACACTTCCGTTATGAGTGGGTCTACGAGGTCGGTACGGAGTCAACGAAGAAGTTCAAGGTCAAGATGATTTCGCTGAAGCCGAAGCCGGGGACAGAGACGCACGAGACTGCTCTGTACGTCCGCATGCGCCAAAGCGGCGCGGCCGTCCACGAGCTCAAGTTCCCCGAGTTTGCCGACGCGTCCTTCATCCCAAACCTACTGGCGGCGATCGCGACGACCCCTAGTCGGTCCGTCTCTGACACGAGTTACCACCACGAGGCGACGGGGCTAGAGATGAACCGCACGGCGACGGTCATCTCGGGCGAGATACCGTTCTCATTGCCGTTGGGCCTGGTCAGCTAGTGCGTCCGACTGACACACACACGAGTCTGGCTCGCTCAACGGTCGCTGCGATTGTCACAGTGCTTGCCTTCGCGGGCTGCGGCTCATCCCGCTCAAATGTGACCACCGCCAGCAACGCGGCGACTCAAGCGACAGCAGCGACGTCGACAACCACGTCTTCCCAAGCACCGGAGGACGCGTCGCCTAACTTCGTGATCCGCCAGACGACCGAAAGCGGCGTAGCCGTAAAGGTGGAAGGCCGGTTGGGACCACCGCTCGCGGCGAGCGAATCGGACGTTAACCAAGCCACGCTGCGCCGATGCCCTTACCACCTTGGCAACGCACTCGTCGTTCGCCTCGATATGACAGCGTCCATCGAATCGGGCCAGCCGGGAGACGTTCAACTCGATCTTGGCAACGCCCCCATAGAACACGAACTGCTCGTAATCACGCCTTCCAGTGGGTGCAGACACGGCGGGGTGAATGCCGCCACAGCGCACTTCGGAGAACTATCCGCTCAATCCGCTGGGCACGCGACCGCATGGCTCGTACTTCCCCAAGTCGCCGCACCAGCGTACCCGCACCACTCAAGCACGGAACTCAGCAAAGAAGGATGGGTCATGTTTGACCCCGCAATCAAGGTCAACGGCTCCGAAGAACAGTACAACACCAGCTCAGAAGACGCTGATAGGTTGGAAGGCTCGGCCGCCGTCCGTTGTTCACCAGGGGAACAGATCCCACGGCACATTGCGATCGTCACGATGCCGAAGGTGCTGAGCGCGACAAACGACACAAACTACGCGGAGACCTGTGAAGACGGCTAGCGGCCGACTGGACGAACGCGATGCAGAACGGCGGAGTCAACGAAGCGATCGAGTTCACTTGCACGTCAAACGAATGAAGCTCCGTGCTCGGCGTCGTCTCCGCACGTCTTGGGTTGTGCTGGGAGCGGTCTGCGGGACCGTCGCGACCGGGCTCGGCGGCTGTGGCTCGTCGATCGCACCGCAGACGACAGCGGTGCCCGGCGGGGCGGCCGTGCAGGCCGGTGCCTCCGCGCCCGCGTACTGCAAGGACCTCACTAGCTCCAAGCCGCTGCTGCAGCTCAGTGCCGCCATGAACACCCTGGCTCGTGACCCAGGTAACACCAGCGCACAGGAAGAGATGCGCTCCGCGGCCAACGCCGTCGAGGGCGCTGCCCATCAGGCGCCTGCGTCGCAGCGAGTCGCCCTACTGCGCGCGGGACGCGCGATCCGCGCATTCGCTTCGCACGGCCTCGCGGGCGCCCGCGGCCTCGATGCGGCGCTCACCCACGCCGGACACTCACTAGAGGGCACATGCTCGTTCCCCGTCGGTTAGCACGCACGGCCGTCGCGGCCGTCGCGGCCGTCGCCCTCGCGCAAAGCGCGACGGCGCGCGCGGGTGGCATCGACCCAGGCCTCTGCCACTCCGTGTCCGCCCGCGCCGACATTCCGTCGAACTTCGGCGTCGACGCTTGCTTCGACGGCTCGAAGCTTACGCTGCGGAACTCGATCACACTCGTGCTCAACGCGTCAAAGACGGGCGACATCGGGAACCCGACACGGCGCGAGAGCGACCACGGCCTTGCCGCTGACGCCGTGCGGCTGAAGTCGAGCGACCCCGACGTCTTCCTGCCCGGCGACGAGCTCATCTACCCCGTCGGTGCGGGGGCCGGAACCGTCGGCATCCGCAGCTCCACGGACAACGGCTTCTACGCGATCGCGACAACGATCGCTGACTTCTTCCCCGGCAAGCCGAACGCCATCGTTGGCGCTTTCACCGCCTTCGTCTCCGAGATCGACGACGACTTCACGCAATACCACACATGCCTCGACGGAAAGAACTGGTTCGCGCAACTCGGCTGCCGCGCCCTCCTCGTCCGCAACGTCACGTTCGCCGCGGGACGCGGCGTCATAAGCGGGGGAGCAAAAGCCGCGCTTGCAACAATCCTCTCCGCCGCGACGTGGAGCAAATGGGTGTCGGCCAACACGTCCGACCTAGCCGCGTCGCTCCACGAGGCCGGCCTGATCCACATAGCTCCAGCGGCGACGACCTCGCCAACGCCCGCGCGCCCCAAGCTCAGCTCGGAGTCGAGCTGCGCGGACTGGGAAGCAGCTTCGTTCGCTGAACGCAACGCCTACGCAGCGACGGTGTCGCCCGGAGTCCAACTCACCACGCCCGTGCCCACAGGCTCTACGCACGCCGCGTTTATGTACGGCTTCATCGGCGGCGGCTGCGACAGGGCGAAGAGCCGCGGCCTCGCGCCCGCGGACGTCCCCCTGAACGCCGTCCTCGCCGGCGACTACCTAGCGCCCACGACAACAACCAAGACCACGACACCAACCGCGGCTGCGCCAACGACCGCGCCGTCGGCGCAGCCACAATCGCTTGCCGTCGGTGCGCCGTTCAACTCCGAATGCGTGGTCGCGTGGCCGACCGCGCCCGTGAAAACGTCCGACTCCATCCAGATGACGATGTCGTGCAAGGGAGTGCCCGAGGACAAGTTCCTGTTCACCCAAGTGATCTACGGCGACCCGAACCTAGCGATCACGCCGGACCACGACCAAGCGCGCGTCGCCGGCAAGATCGTGAACGTCGCCACGTCCGGCTATGGCTACCGCGAGCTCGTTGTCGAAGCCACGAGCGTGCAGGTGCATTAACTAGGCTAGTCGCGCTGTCTAAACGGCCTACGCCCGTGACGCTGGCGCTGCTGACGCTTTCCTGCGCGGCCCCCGGTGGTTCTCAGCGTTGTGGGAGCCTTCTGCGCGCTTCCTCAATCTGCGCCGCGAACTCCTTGCTCTTGTTGGTGGAGAGCAAGCCGACCGAAAATTTCTCATTGGCCTTCGCGGCCTTCGCTACCGAGATCGTTGTGCCAAGGTCGGCAAGTTCGATCCTGAGCCAGCTGGAATGCATGAATGCGTTGGACTTGCCGGGGTCGACAGACGTAATCGCGGCGAGCGGGACCGTAAATGCGATGGTCGGCTTGGTCCACTCCAAGCTGATCCCAAGGGGATGGCCGTAGCAGGTGAACCGCAACGCACGATCGGTCACGAGACAACGCGCTCTCCCTGCGAACACGGTGGCGGGCGACAGTTCACCGTGTTCGGGATTCCCCGGTCCGCGCCACTCCGGATCGGCCAGCGCATCGACATGGATGCCGTCCGGCTTCTTCGGATCTCCGCTCGTTAGCTCCCACCGACCGATCGCGATTTCGTCACTACCTGCGGGCGTGAGCGGCTTACCATCGGCGCTGAAATAGGTGTCGCTGGCTTCGTGGTATGCCCTAGGCCCGGAGATATTCTTCGGGTCAAACACGGTGATGCAGGGGCGGTAGTTGGCGAAATCCTTGGGCATTTCTAGATCACCCCTGCGAATCGTTTGGCCCTGACGCGTTCGCAGATCGCCGCCAGACTACCGGAAGCCGCCTCAAAGCCCGCACACGGGTGCCGGCAACCGCGGGCCGACACACGGCGAGCGCGCCGAGCATGCCAACGGTGGAGACCAGCAACCGCCGCCCAACCCGCCGGACCGCGCAGAAGGCCGCTAAAACCTCGACACACCCATCTCCTCTGAAGCCCCTTCGCGAAGCCTTCAAGGCCGCGTGCAGAGAAGCCGGTCTGAAGCCGATCGAGATGTACGACCTGCGCCATTCCTTCGGCACAAGCCTCGCCGCCAAGGGGATCGACGTGCGAACGATTCAAGCGCCAATGCGCCGTAACGCCTGACCACGACCGAACAGTACATGGCCTACATGCCTCGTCCTGAACTCGCGAGCCAGATCGCTCACGCCCTCGAGCCTCAGACCGTCCGACAGAACGTGGCGTCAAGCCAACCAGGCCCAGGCGACGCGGCTGCGAGCTTCCTGAATCGCTTGGAGGAGGAGATCCCAGCTAAGTGGCTGCTCGGGGTTCGACGGCTCTACGCAGAGACAGCTCCGCCTAAGATCGACAACGCAATGACGACCTAGAGGATGACCGAAGTATCCGTCGGCTTGAGGCGCAGCGAGCGTCCTCGACAGGTCATTCGGGCGATGAGGCCCGGCGCTCTTCGAGGTCCGACTTCTCGGCTTGGGCTCCGCGGACACAAGGGCGCGTTGGGCTTAGTCGTCGCCGCTCACGGCGCCGCAGCGATTCGCTCTGCGTCGGGAGCTGTTCCGGTCTCCGGGATCCAGTAAGCTGCCGGACTCGCAGGAGCGATCGATTCAGGGGGCACCGTGAGGGGTGGGCTTCGGGCATACGGGCTGGCTCCATACCCTCGTCGGGAGGGCCGAAGCTATGCGTGCAAGTGACACTCTCAGACGCGTGAGCGTCATCGCCGCCGGCATTGTTGTGACGATCTTGATCTTGGCGGCACCCGCGCTGGCGAGCAATGACTACCCGTCGTCGCTCGCGACCCCAGCCAAAGACTCGGTCGTCGATCCCTGGGGCTTCTTCAACCGAGAGTGCACGTCATTTGTAGCTTGGCGGATGAATCGAGACGGAGGCGAAGGGACGTTTACCAACGGCATGCAAAAAGGCCATTGGGGCAACGCTACAGAATGGGCCGGCAACGCCGAACATCTCGGGTTTCCGGTGAACTCAACCCCGGCCGTGGGCGCGATCGCACAATGGGACGCAGGCGAGGACGGCGTGTCCGGCGACGGGCACGTCGCGTACGTTTCAGCCGTCAATTCGGACGGCTCCGTCGACGTCGAAGAGTACAACGTCAATGAGGACGGCAACTACCACGTTGTAAACAACACGCGCGCTCCGAGATACATACACATACATGATCAGAGTTCGCCCCCGCCTCCCCCGCCGAACCATGCATTGAGCGACTTCAACGGTGACGGCCTCAGTGACATCGCCTGGTACTCAAACGGCAACATCGTGGGGCTGCTCTCAGAATCCGGCCGAGCGTTCAGGCACTGGGAAGCCCTTGCGGGGCCCACGGTTGGACAGAGCGAACTCGGTCCACCGGAATGGGCGGGCGTCGGTGACTTCAACGGCGACGGGATCAGTGACATAGCTTGGTATTCCAATGGCAACATCGTGGGGTTGCTCTCCGAATCTGGCCGGGCGCTCAAGCATTGGGAATACCTTGCGGGGCCTATGGTTGGCCAGAGTGAACTCGGGCCACCAGAATGGGCAGGCGTCGGTAACTACAACGGCGACGGGATCAGTGACATAGCTTGGTATTCCAATGGCAACATCGTCGGACTGCTCTCCGAATCTGGCCGGGCGCTCAAGCATTGGGAATACCTTGCAGGGCCCGTGGTCGGACAAAGCGAACTCGGTCCGCCCGAATGGGCAGGCCAGGGCGACTTTCCCTACACGAACGGGGGAAACGCGCGCCGCGTCGACTTCACCGCCTCCTCACCGTATGCGGCCACGCTCGGGCAGCCGTACAGCTACGCGTTTGCCGCCAGCGGCACGCCGGCGCCTACGTTCAGTATTGCGTCAGGCGCGCTACCGCCAGGGACGACACTGAGCCGGAACGGCGTGCTTTCCGGAACGCCGACGAAGGTGGGCAGCTACCAAGTGTCGGTGAAGGCGACAAACAGCGAGATTGGCCCGGGAACGTTCACAGGCACGCTGACTTTGGTCGTCGCGACCACGCCAACTGTGGCGAAGCTCAACCCGCGGAAGGCTGGACCGGAAGGCGGTGTCAGCGTCCAGATCACGGGTACCGGCTTCGCAACGGGCGCGATCGTAAAGTTCGGTGCGACTGTCGCGTCCAGTATCACCGTCAACTCCTCTACGTCCATAACTGCAGTTGCCCCTCCCGGCACATCGGGTCCGGTGGAAGTCTCGGTAACGAGCCAAGGCGGGACGAGCAAACTCTCGACCAAAGATCGCTTCACGTACGGCCCCCCCGTGGTCGCGAGCGTCAGCGCCGACCATGGGTCAAAGGCAGGAGGGACGCGCGTAACGATTGAAGGGAGCGGCTTTAGCACGCGCGGCACATCATTTACGTTCGGTAAGGCTTCAGGCACCGAGATCGAATGCGCATCCACGGGTAGTTGCTCGGTCGTAGTGCCAGCAGCAGCGAAGGCGGGTGTCGTCGATGTCGTTGCGGTCGTCGGCAAGAGCAAGAGCAAGAAGAACCGGCCCGTCGACCAATACGTGTACGAATAGGCGTCGTGGTGCGGGGCGGCAAGGCCTCGCCACAGGGCGCTTTGCGAGGGCGAACAATCGAGAGTTCGCTAGCGGGATAGATACTGTGCGACATAACTTTGGGGGCAAGGGCTCATGGCGAATCGGCAATTGATCGTTGGTGTAGGAGCGGGAATTGTCCTTGCGCTCACCGGTTGCGGCAGTGGAGACGCAAAGACGTTCGACATCGCGCCAATCTTTCCGGCCTCATCCGACAAGTGCGCGAGGTACGGTGGTGAAGAAAGGGGCTCCGGTCTTCAATCGAGCTGCATGGTCACGAAATCTGAGTGCGAAAAGGCTGCAGCTGATTGGCGCAATGCGATGTCGAGCAGCGGCGTCAACGACGCGATCGAGTTCAGCTGCCATTGACAGACCGCCGCGTTACGCTCGCAGCGGGTTCGCCAGCGGTACATCGGGCTGTCGCCTGGCGGACGGGGCGACCCAAACCACTCGTCTGGCAGAAGACCACTGAGCAGATCCTCGACAACGGCCCGGTGGCCCTCCATAACAATTCCCAACGGCATCGCCGCCTGGTCAGTCGTCCGCCGGTTTCTCGCCCCAGGTGTAGGTGAAGCTACCGTCCAGCGTCCCGGTGATCATCGGCGCGAGACGCTGATGCATAACCTGGGAATACAGCACCATCTCGAGCCGCGTCCCGCGCGCAACGAACGAGATCGCGTCAAGTTGGGCTGAGAACATGCCAGCCTTCTGCTTGAAGCTCCGGACATCACTCACGGCCGAGAGGGCGTGGGTAACCGAATGGGGCTTCGGCTTACGAATGCCTTCGCTCCAGGCGACGACGACCCGGTGCTCGAGCAGCAACAAAGCTCCGGGGTTGATCTTCGAGCCGTTGTCGACCTGTACTGGCACGCAGAAGGCGGCGCGCTCGCCCGGCGTCACGTTCCGAGCCAGCTCGAGCCCAACATTCTGCATCGAGAGTTCGACGAGCTTCACGAACCTGTTATCGAGAGCCCCGAACTGAGCGCCTTGCTCGTAGGCGTCAACGACTGTCTGCTTCGCTGTGGCAGCGGCCATCCGGGCTCCTTCGAGGGACTCGGTGAACGTACTCAAGCCTACCCTAGGGCGCGACTCGTTGGGGCGCAATTCGAACGCGTTCGATTTACCACATCGGCCCCCACCGGCACCTCACGCCCGCCAGTGAGCGCCGTCACTCCGTTTCTGACTGCCACGCTTGCCCAAGCGCTCCGCTATTCGTGTTGACGCTCGCGCGATCGGGGTTCGTTTTCGCGCCCGCCGGCGGAGAATCAAGCAATGCGCGGTATCGAATCCGATGCCGAGTTCCTTGGCCGCTTTGAGGCTCTCATGTTCGATAGGACATGACCGCAGTTTCCGAAAGCGAGGAACCCAGTGAGTGCGTCAGCGTCCGCCCCCTCTGTATCCGCCCGGCCCGTCGACGACCCCCGATGACCTGCTCACCGCAGAGGAGGTTGCCGCGCTCCTGCGCGTCACGCCCGCGTGGGTCTACGCGCAAACTCGTCGGCACCGAATCCCGCATCTGAGGCTGGGGCGCTACGTGCGCTACCGACGAGAGGCGCTCGAGAGCTGGATGAAGCAAGTCGAGAGCTCCACGTCATCCCCGGTCGGCCGTTCGCGACGGGCGGGCGGTCCTCCACTTGGCCGGCTCTAGCAACCGGAGCGCCACGTATAACGTGTGGTCATGGCGAAGCGCAGCTACGGGACAGGGCAGCTATACGTCAAGCAGGATGCCTGGTTCGGCCGTTGGCGCACCAGCGACGGCCGGCGGCTAAACCGCCGTCTCGGACCCGTCCGGCAGACCGGGACAGCGACCGGCCTCACCCGCCACGAGGTCGAGCGCGTATTCAGAAAAGTGCGAGAGGCCGAGGAGACCGCCCCACGCCCAGTAGTAGCCAGCCGCGTCACGATCGACGACGCAGCGGACTCACTTCGTCGAAAGCTCGCGATGCAGGGCTCGCGCAAGTCCTACCTCGAGGGCTGCGAGTCAATGCAGCGCGTACACATCGTGCCGCGCCTCGAGAACGCTCCGGTCGCGGCCGTCACCCGAGCGAAGGTCGAAGCCATGACCGAGGCGATGCTGAAGGCTGGCAAGAGCCCGAAGACCGTTCGCAACGTACTCACCTTCCTACACGGCGTATTCGAGCACACCATCGACAACGGCTGGTGCGACGAGAACCCCGTCCGTCGCGCGTCCCGTCCTCGCCGCCAGCGCGCCGGGGACTCCGAGCCCGACCTCCAGTTCCTCACGATGGACGAGCTCGATGCCGTCATCCGCGCCATTCCCGATGGGACCGTCGTTCGCAAGCCCGCGCCAACCCGACGAGGGCGACGCGGCCCCGCACCGCCACCACCACCCGACGTGCTCGGACCCGTCCTGCGCGTCGTGATCCTCACCGCCGCGATGACAGGCCTACGCCAGTCCGAGCTCCTCGGCCTGCGATGGAGAGACGTCGACTCGTCCGCGCAACGCATCCGAGTCCGCAACGCCTTCACCCGCGGCGAGCACTCCTCCAAGGGCAAGGCGGACCTCTCGACCCGCCGCTCGGTCCCCATGGCCGACCGTGTGCTCGCGGAGCTGGACGGCTGGTCGAAGCGCTCGGCCTACACCGGCGACACGAGCCTCGTCTTCGCTCACCCACAGACGGGCAAGCCACTCGACCGCACCAAGGTCACAAGGCGCTTCCAAGACGCCTGCGTCGACGCCGGCGCGACCGTCATCACCTTTCACGAGCTACGGCACACGTTCGCGACCCGCATGGCCTCCCAGGGCGTTCCGCTGCGAAAGCTGCAGGAGTGGCTCGGCCATGCGGACATCAAGACGACCCAGATCTACACCCACTACGCCCCAGACGAGCACGAGCTGGCGATGGTCAACGATGGCTTCGCAGGCAAAAGCCTGGGGTCCAATTTGGGGTCCAATGTGAGCGCAACTCAGGAGCACTCAGCGACAGCAAGCGCCAGGAAAGACGGGGCCTGAGCACCCGCAGCTACCCGAGCCCTCGGGCTGGGGGCCGGGCGGTCGCAGGTTCAAATCCTGTCTCCCCGATCACAAGAAAGGCCTGCAAAACAGAGGTTTCCTACGGGCCGATCGATGGATCTCAGCAGCGCCCGTGTTCTATTCATGTTCTGTTTCTGCGGAAACGCGTGCCTGGGCCGGACGCGTGGGGACCGCTCGGGACCAAGCTCGTCTAGGACGCGAGAGAAGCCACTGAGAAGCGGATCAAACCGAGCCCAGATCCGCGAGCACGCGGATTATGATAGGCCCCCCTGATGTCTGGATCGGCTCTATAAAGCCAAATCCAGCCCAGTAGCCCCAGGTAATCCAAGGTCGTTTATGACGAGTCCGAGACCAGATTCGGGACCAAGATCACTGCCGGCGGCGCGCCGCCCCTCGCCCTCAGGCTCGGAGAACCCGCCTCTACGGACAGACACGCAGGCTGCTCAGCGCGAGGGAGAGCGTCTTGGTGACGATGTTCCGTGCGATTCATGGCGGACGAGACCTCCTTGGTAATGTCGTGCCGCTCGACAGCGCCGGGTTCTCGCGACGCGAGAGTGCCCACATGCGAGCGGGAGTTGAAGTTTCTGGTCACAGACGATGAGGAGTCCGCCACGCCGCCGCCGGACGGCGGGTATTTCTGCCCCTACTGCGGGGTTCAGGCACCCCCGACGCGTGGCATACAAAGGCTCAGATTGATTATCGCCGTTTAGATCTGAGGGGCTGTTCTCGGAAGCGGTAACCCGAGGCCGAAACCGCTGAAACGCTAGGCGCACCGCTGACTTACCGGGGGTCGCGAGCGTCGCCTCCCAGGGGAATGCGGTCGCAACGTTGACTTGACAGATATCTGACGCATACGCTACGGTCGAGCTAGATCTGGGCAAAGGCGTTCGTGGCTTTGGTCACAAGCCTGTCGCGGCGAGGGGGTACTCGTGGTATGGGAAGCGTTGAGAGCGGGCAGCTAGGCACGGCTGCCGCGACAAGCGACTCAGCGTTTCATGGCCGCGGACTGGTCCTCGCCTCGGCGCTGATCATGGCATTCGCGCTCCTGTTGGTGACACCCTCGCATTCGGCGGCAGCCCAACCGGTGCTCCGTACATCAGGCGCGCAGACGGCATGGGGATACCTCGAAAACGAAGCCGAGGCACTGCTCGCGGCGCAGGGCCTTTCAGCGGACATGGGCAAGACGCAGGCACGCGGCCTGATCCGCTCCTACGTCTTCCTGCGCCTGATCGGCGACATCGACAAGCCTGACCGCTCACCCCAGGATCAGACCGCTCTGAGCTACCTGCAGTCGCTCGTGACCCAGGAGCAGCACTACACCGCGATCGACGCCGGGCAGACTTGGAATGACTGGGTCACCAGGGAATTCGGTTGCCCCAACGGGGACCTGACCGACTGGCTCATCTGGGAAGGCGGCAACGCGGCCTGCGGCTTCTGGCAGATCTACGGCTCACACCCGCAGGAGTCGGCGTTCACGGCCGCCGGATACGAGAACGTGTGGAGCACCTTCTCCGGCGACACCCAGGCGGCGCACGCGGTGAGCGACATGGTCACGGGGACCTCGTACTGGGGCGGCGTCGCCACCAACCTTCCTGCCGATCTCACCGGACAGGCCCAGGCTGCCGGCGACGCGATCCACGAAGTCGTCGAAGAGGACGTCAGCACCGCGGCCCAGGAACTCCTCGTCAACCTCGGCACCTCCCTCGTCGACACGGTCAAAGAGGGGGCTCCCGGGCCGGACGACCTCGTCCCTCTCGGGCTGGCCGCGGGCGTCATCGCGTCAAACGAGATCTGGAACGTCTTCGACGTCAAAGACATCGCAGAAGGACTGCGCGAAGAGGAGGAAGCGACAGACCCTGCGAACAACCCGCCCGCCCCCGCGCTGTCGCGGCTGACCCAGGCACCAGGCATCACCGAGCTCGCCTATCTCGTCACCTCGCAGACGCTCGACGGCATCACAACCGAGGCGCTGCCCTGCACCGTCAACGGGGTGAGCGAGATGAACCGGTGCGACACCTACACCGTCGGCTCCGATGCCGACTTCGAACAGGCTACGTACGGCTCGAAGCCGGCACCAGTACCGGACGAGTCGAGTCAGGAATCGAACACGGAACCGTTCTTCGAACTGACTGAGCTCGAAGGCGCGAACAAAGGCGCCACGTGCGACTCGCCGACGGTCGAGCCTCCCACCTCTTGCGGGACCGCATCCTCATCGAGCTCCGGGGCAATGCCGATCTGGCGCACGTCACTTCCCGAAGGCAACGGAACGATTGGCGTCAACGCAGATCTCAGCTCGGCGCGCGGCGTCTCCAGCAACGGCCTCTACGACGGCTACACGTCGTTCATCGACAACGGCATGTTCGTGACGAGGCTCGTCGCTGAGAATGGATCTCCCGTCGAAGACTCCTGGGAGTACCGACCGGGCATCAGCTACAAGGCTCCGGACGGGACGCGATGGGAGGCCTATTACCAGAACGGCTCGTTCCTGCAGACCAAGCTCGCGGCGCCGATCGCCGGCTCCGTCTACACCGGCTACCAGGCAGCCGACATCGGCGGGGACAAGTGCGAGGAAGAACCGACCTGGGCTCCGAAAGTGTTCGAACCCGAACCGACCGGTTATTTGTGTCTGTTCGAGACGACCCAGGAAGTGAGAGGCGGTGCGGTCAGGCTGCCGCTCAGCCCAGGAGACGAAGTGATGATGCTCGGCGCACGCACGACGGTCAAGGAAGCCAGCGACTGCTGGCAGACGGCCTTCGAGGAACACCGCTGCAAAGGCAACGGCCAGGCGGACGTCCTCTACCCCGGGCAGTCCTCCCAGATCGGGCCGGCGTTCGAATGGCAGAACCTGCTCAGCGACATCACCGGCCTCGGCGCATTCGAGGACCCCTACACGTTCAGCCCGCAGGACCCGAGCGCGTGGCTCGTGACGCGTCTGAACACGTGCGCCGGGAGAGGTGGGGCGAGCTGCACATCTCCGTCCAGCGATGTCTCCAACTGCACCAAGCCCGCCACTGAAGACGCCACCCAGCCGTGGAGAAGCACGACTTGCTTCCGCGACTCGACGATCACCTACACAGCGGCGGATGGAAGCGAGTGGCAGGCGCAGCTGATGGCTCCCCCGGCCGCCGTCCCCCACCACTACACCGCGCTCGCCGACGACTCCGCCTTCAGCTGCTGCACCTCTGACAGGCTCACCGTGCCGGCTGCAGAAGGACTGCTCTCCGGCGACTCCGGCACGGACGTCTCGACCGCGCCGCCCTCCAACATCTCGGTCAGGATCATCACGCAACCGGCCCACGGCACACTCACCTTCAACAAGGTCGGCGGCTCGGTCGGCTCGTTTGCCTACCTCCCGACCTCGGGCTTCGGCTGGGCCGAACCTGCCGATGACAGCTTCACCTACGAGGTCTGCAACTCGCACCTCCCGACCTGGGAGAAGCAATGCAGCGAAGCTACGGCAACGGTCACCGTGCACCAAGCGCCGCCGACCGTAAACCCGGTGACGATCCAGGCGAACATCGGGACCCCGGCGCCGGGCAGCTCCCTGTACGTCGCGGGCTACAAGTACCACGACCGCCAGGGCACGCCGGAGGGCCAGACGCACTTCGCCTGGTTCCGAAACGGCAAAGCGACCGGAATCACCACGCCGGAGTACCCGGTCGGTGCTGGAGACGTCGGGAATTCGATCACGGCTGTCGTCACCGCGGCGGCGCAGGACGGCACGCAGGGAACGCCCGAAGCGTCTAACGCGCTACCGATCATCGGAGCCGGACCCTTCTCGTACAGCGCACAGCCGGTCGACGACAAACTGACGTGCGCACCGGCACCTCTGTACTTCCCGACGAACCCCCCGATGAGCACGACGTGCACGGCGACGGTCGCCGTCAGCAGCCTCACCGCCACGTACCCAAAGGGCGCGAAGGCCACGGGCAAGGTCACCTTCCGCTCCACGGGTACCGGCGCATTCGCAGCCCCATCGTGCACGCTCGCAGCTCAGAGCTTCGTCCCCGGAGCGACGAGTGGGACGACGACTTCGTCCTGTTCGGTCTCGTTCACACCCGCAAGCGCCGGGACTACCGGCGTCGTCGGGGCGTTCGCCTACGGGCTCTCCCCGGCCGACGCGCCGGGAAATCCCGGCGGCTTCGGGCACACCGTCGACTACCAGAGCACGAGCGTCGGGGTGGATCAGGCCGGGCCAGGCGGAACGGTTCGCTTCGGGCTCACGGGCCTCTCGAACGCCGCCGCCGGCACACCGCAGACCGTCAGGGTCGTGGCGATCGACGGCAACGGCAGCCCTGCACCGGGCTACACGGGGACGATCCACTTCACATCGACAGACACAAAGGCGGGGCTGCCCGCCGACTACACCTTCACACCGGCTGACGAAGGCGCACACACATTCACCGGCGTGATGCTCGAAACAGCCGGCACCAAACCGACAACCGTCACCGCCGCCGACACCGCGCTGCCGGCGATCTCGGGTTCGCAGACCGTGACGGTCAGCGTCGGAGTGCCCTCGAAGCTGCTTCTCGGGGGCTTGAAGTTCACGACCGAAGGCGGAGTGACCGCCGGCGCCGCTCAGAAGGTCAGCGTCACCGCCGAGGATGCGGGCGGAAACGTCGTCACCACCTACACGGGCACCGTCCACTTCTCCTCAAACGACGGTCAGGCGACTCTGCCTGCCGACTACACCTTCACCGCCGCCGACCAGGGCAAACACACGTTCATCGGCGGCGGAGAACTCGCCCTGAAGACCGTCTCAAATGCAACCGTCGGCGTGAGCGACGGGACGATCACCGGCTCCGTCAAAGTCACCGTCGACGCCGCCGCGACGTCGCGGCTGACGCTCGCTCTCGCCGACCCCGCGAAACCCGTCACCGCTGGGGAACCGAGGGCGGTCGTCGTCACCGCGCTCGATCCCTATGGGAACGTGACCCCGTTCTACACCGGCTCGGTGACCCTGACATCCAGCGACGGAAAAGCAACCGTCCCCGCGCCCTATACCTTCACGGACACGGGTGGTGACGGCGATTTCGGGGTCCACGAGTTCGAAGGACTCGTGTTGAGAGCCGTAGGGCACGGGGAACAGACGCTCGCGGCCGCCGATCCAGCGCGAAGCAAGGTCAAGGGCTCGATCTCACTCCCGGTGCAGCCCGCCGCCACGGCGGGTTTCAACGTGAGCACGTCGGCGTCGGGCAGCGGTGCCGTGGCCGGTACGTCACACGACGTGACGGTGCAGGCCGTCGACCCATACGGCAACGTCACGCCGGCCTACCAGGGGACCGTGGAGTTCGGCTCGACCGACAAAGCCGCGAGCCTGCCCTCGGAGTACGCCTTCCAGCCCGCCGAGGCAGGCGCGCACAAGTTCTCCGGCGGCGCCGTGCTCAAGACCGCCGGAACGCAGACCATCACCGCGACGGACACTGAACTCGGCAGCGTGACCGGCTCGCAGGCCGTCTCCGTCATCCCCGCGGCAGTTGCCAAGCTCGGACTCGGCGGGATCGTTTCAGCGCCCCCGGGCACCGCACAGAGCCTGACGGTCGACGCGCTTGACGCATACGGCAACGTTTCAAGCGGATACACCGGCACGATCGCGTTCACATCGAGCGATTCCGCCGCGTTGCTGCCCCCGAACTACGCCTTCACCGCATCTGATCAAGGCGAGCACAGGTTCGCGAACGGCGCGACATTGAATACCCTCGGATCACAGACGGTCACCGCCAGAGATGTCGCGAGCAAGACGATCCTGGGAGCGGAGAGCGTCGGCGTCGGGGCGACCAGGTTCGCGGTCGCATCGGGAACCCTGACCGAAGGCCAGCCGGGCGCCGTCGCCGTGCGTGATTTTGCGGCCGGGGATTCCATCTCCGAGACCGGAGCACTGCCCGCGGGCGTCAACTTCACCGCGTCGAGGCCCGGCGGCGGTACCTCGGCGGGCGAAGGCGAGGGCATCTTTGCGGGCACCCCGCTTTCAGGCAGTGTCGGGACCTACCCAGTGACGCTGACTGTGCATTCCTCGAACCCCCCGCTCGAATACTCCGAGACGTTCACACTGACCGTCGCAGCGCCGGGCATCGGGGTGTCGCTGCGCTCATCTTCGTCATCGCTCGGCGCGAGCCGGGTCGTGGTCCAGCTCGGCTTCACCCCTTCGAGCAGCGTGGCGGAAGGAGGCGCGATCGTCGCCACAGCCCCGGCGGGCGTCACCTTCTCGGGCTTGCAATCCGGCGGATCGCTACTCGACACCGTGAACGTGTACGACAACGGGCATATCAAGAGCCAGGAGTCTCCGACCGTGTCTTCGGCGGCCGGAGTGGCGACACTCACAGTGCCCGTCCATGGCTTCAGCGTCGCTTCCGGCGATCACATCTCCGTGGACATCGCCGACGTGAACAACCCGACGGCCGCGGGGACGGGGACGTGGACGGTCGCGACCAGCTCCGACGCAACGCCCGTACCGGTCGGCCAGCAGTCGTTCGTCGAGCCGAACGGGGTCGCACCTTTCAACGCGGAAGTCTCGCCTGCGACGGCCAAGGCATCGGACGTCTGGTACTCGGAGACCTTCGTCATGCCCGACGAACTGCGCGCGAACGACTACCAGAGCTTCAGCCTCTTCGCGGTTCCGGGCGAGGCACAGTCGTCGATCACCGTGATCGCGCCGACCGGCGCCTCGTTCCCGCAGGGCTGTCCCCCCGGCTTTCTCACAGACGCCACCGATTTTGCAGACAGCCAGGCTTTGAACTGCCGCTCCGTCGGCGGCAACCGCGTCACATACTCCGTCGAACACGCGAACGTCCCCGCCGGCGATGACGCCACCGTCTTCGTTGAGGGCGACGGCGCGACCAACCCGTCATCCCCAGGCCCCAACCAGATCTCGGTACAGACGAGCGCTGACCCCGAACCGATCGCGGTGCCGATCGAAATCACGCGGCGGTGAACACCGGGTTGCGGTTGACTTCGCGCCTGTGCCGCTCCATGAAGGGGCGCGTTGCGGCGACTTGCAACGACAGGCGTAGCCGCCGCGGCGGCGCTTGAGAAGATCCTGACCCCGTCAGCGGGCCCTGCCAGGCGAACCTCCCTGCCTTGCGCGGGAACCTCGCCAAGCGCCCTCGGCGTCGAGCGCGCCTTTCCTGGTCGCACAGAGTCGGCACAAGTGGTTGGTCGGACCTCGTGTCCGGCAGCGTCGAGGGCTTCCGGGCACGGTCATGCTCAAGCCAAGGCATGTACTCCGCCGCAGCATCCCTGAACGTCGCGCCGGTCTGGACCATCCCCGGTAACTCCCCGTAATTTTGGACGGTTTATGGCGGTCAGGCGAGTTAGGAGTACAGCGTAGACGTACGCCAAGCAACGTAGCCGGCTAGCCTGACTATCACGGCGATATTACGACTCCGCGAGGTGCTCCGATGAGGCGGATCGCGGTGCGTGTCGTCGGGCTCGGCCCACTCGCGCAGGCAGTAGCCCCAAGACCGTCAGGAACGTCCTCACCTTCACGCACAGCGTGTTCGAGCACGCCCTCGACGAAGGCTGGTGCGCGGACAATCCCGTCCGCCGCGCCCGCCGACCCCGCCGCCAACACGCAGGCGACGCCGAGCCCGACATCCAGTTCCTCACGATCACCGAGCTCGACGCCGTCATCCGCGAGATCCCCGACGAAAAGATCATCCGCCGGCCCGCCCCAACCCGCAAAAGGGCGCGAAGGCCCCGCGCCACCACCACCCCCCGACGTACTCGGGCCCGTCCTGCGGGTCCTGATCCTCACAGCCGCAATGACAGGGCTCCGCCAAGCCGAGCTGCTCGGCCTACGCTGGCGCGACGTCGACTGGGCCGCCCAACGAATCCGCGTACGCAAGCCGTACACCCGCGGAGAACACTCCACCAAAGGCAAGTCCGACCTCTCGACCCGCCGCTCCGTCCCGATGGCCGACCGGCTCGTCGCCGAACTCGACCAGTGGTCCAAGCGCTCCCTCTACACCGGGGAGAAGAGCCTCGTCTTCGCGCACCCCGAGCTCGGCACCGCGCTCGACCGAACAAAGGTCACAAGACGCTTTCAGACGGCCTGCGAGGAAGCTCACGTCACCGTCATCACATTCCACGAGCTACGCCACACATTTGCCACCCGCATGGCCGCCCAAGGCGTACCGCTACGCAAGCTGCAGGAGTGGCTAGGCCACGCCGACATCAAGACCACCCAGATATACATGCACTACGCCCCCGACGAGCACGAGGTCGCGCTCGTCAACGAAGGGTTCGCAGGGGAGACCGCCGCGAGCCTGGCATCCGAGCCTGAGCCCGCCGAGCCGGACCAGAACCCCAGCGCGCAATCTCCTCCACAGCGCAGCTGAGAGCAGCTGTCCCCGGCCTCGGCCTCCGAGCCCGGCGCCAGAGTGCGGATGACCGCGACGGCTGCCACTCTTCGGAGGTGAGCCAGATCACTTCGAGCCCGGTCACCTGTGTCGGCTGCGGTGCCGAGCGGCCAGCAGGCCTGGGAACCGGGGAGCTGGAGCGCACGCCGTGTCCCCGATGCGGGACCGTCGCGATCAGCATGGCCCGCTTCGCAAGCGAGACGATCGAGATCCGCTCGAGAATGGATCTCAAGCTACGACGCGCCGGGCGAAAAAAACCAGTGATGACACAGAAGGTCGGGGCGGTCCAGTCCGCGGACGGCACTTGGGCTCACGTCGAGCAGGTCGTCGACCGCGAGACCGGCCGGTACCGCAAGAAGGTCACCCTGCAAGATGGCACCGTCGTCAAGGATTACGACGGGCCAATCGACGGCGGCCACGGCGACCCGCGTTCTTGGCCCAAGCCTGAGACGACTTAGTAGCGCCACCCCCGTCCTCGTCAAGCGATTCGTCATCTAGGCTCGACGGTCGTGGGCTGGAAAGAGGAGCTTGAGATCGCAGAAGGCGTGTCGCCCGGCGACGCCGCTGTCTGCGCGGAGCACTGCGACGACGACAGCCTCAAAGAATGGATAGCCGCGCGTGCTAGCGAGCAGCACTGCGACTACTGCCCGCGCGAGGCCAGCGACCCGATCGCCGTTCCACTCGACGAGCTCGCAGATCACGTCTTCCACTCGCTGCAGCTCGAGTACGACGGTGCCGACGACGCCGGGGTCTACTTCGAGAGCAAAGAGGGTGGCTATCAAGGACCCGTCTCGCCCACCTACGACGTTCTCCTCGACGAGGGAGTCGCCAATCACGGCGGGCTCCTCGCTCATCTCGCTCAAGCCTGGGACGGACAGGACTGGATTCGCCGAGATGTCTGGGCGCTATCCGACCATGAGGCGCTAGGCACTGGGTGGGAGCGCTTCCGCCAGATCGTCACGAACGAGCGTCGATACTGGTTCACGCTGGCCGGCCCCGACCCTGACGAGCCGACAGCAGTACCACCGGACCGCTTGCTGCCGGCCGTCGGCGCCGCAATCGAGCAAGCCGGGATCGTAAGACGGCTCGACGCCGGGTCACATCTCTTCCGTGCGCACACGCACACCCCCGCAGAGCGCCTCACGGGCGCGGAGCGCCTCGGGGCACCGCCGGCGTCCCACGCAGCCGCCAACCGAATGAGCCCAGCAGGTATCCCCTTGTTTTATGCCGCAGAGGACCAGGAGACAGCCATCATCGAGGTGCGGGCGGCCGAGACAGATCCCGACAGGACCGAGGTCACCGTCGGATTGTTCGAGACGACTTGCGATCTCGCAATCGTCGACCTCTGTGACCTCCCGCAGATCCCCGGCCTCTTCGACGAGGCACGCGCCACAAGCCGCGGAGCGCTCACATTCCTGCGGAGCTTCGTGGCGCAACTCGCCGAACCCGTCGTCCGAGACGGCAGCGAGCACGTCGAGTATGTGCCCACGCAGGTCTTCAGCGAGTGGCTTCGCTGGGAGTTCCGACCCGACGGAGACATGATCGCCGGTGTTCGTTACTCGTCATCACGCACGGCTGGCGAGTGCGTCGCACTATTCGTCAGCTCCGCGGCGGATCACCAACAGGCCGACCGTCGCCAGTGCGACTGCCTCCATCTAGTAGATGAACTGCGTCCTACCTAACGCCGGGGAGCCGGGATCTCGAACACGAGCAGCGCTCCGCCGGACCGGGCCTCCCTCGCCTCGACTGTCCCGCCGTGGTCCTGCTCGATGAGGAGTTCAACGCGATCGAGATTCACGAAGCAGACCGCGACGCTGTCACCGAGGCCCTACAGCGGCCCGGCTCAAAGGCGCGTAACGAGCGAGGCCAGCTCGGCGTATCGACGTTCAAGGCCGCCGGACGAAGAGTCTGGCCGCAGTAGGGCCATCCATTGCCGCCGCAGGCTCGTCGCTAGCCAGGCCCTGAAGACTGTCCGCCCGGCTCGTACTCCCACTCCCGGCAGGGGCCGCTTCGGTCGCAATAGGGCTGGTTGGATGACTGGCCACAGCGGCAAATGGCGGCCCGTGTCTCCTTCGCCCCATCCAGATCGAGATCGCCCTCGAGTAGCAACGGTCCGCCCTCCGGTCGCCGAACGCGGGTCGGGACCGAAGGCGCCTCAGGCGCGCCCTCTCGCAACGTGTAGTGCAAAGCGCCCGTCGGGCACCGTCGGATCACGGTCGCCAACTCCTCAGCATCACCAGCGTTAGGAGCAATCCACGGACGCTTCGTCGTATCGAAAACCGCCGGCAGACCCCGCACGCACTCCGCGGCATGAAGACACCGCGCGGTGTCGTACGTCACGTCGATCTGCTCGCCCTCGTAGCGCTTCACAAGCCGAACTGCTCCCTGTACGTCTCCGGAACGAGCGTCTCGAACTCCCGATGACGTTCGATAAACGCTTTGACGAACGGACAGAACGGCAGCACCACGAGACCACGTGAACGGACATCCTCCAAAGCGAACCGAATCAGCCGGTCAGCGAGCCCACGACCCTGAAGATCCTCATCGATCTCGGTATGAATGAAGGCGATCAGGCCCGGGCGAGCGGTATAGGCCGTGAACCCGACGACCTTGCCGTCGATCGACAGCTCGTAGCGCTCAGCGTCAGGAGCGTCAGCCACCTCGATTCGCTCCGCCACGGCCATGCCCTCGAGTCTAGGGTCGCGCCTAGCCGGCTTTCAACCTCCGCCGGCCGCAAGCGCCAGGATGTTCATGTTGCCGGTGGCCCACTGCACCTTGAACGTCAGCGCAGATATGCGCCACCCGTCAGCAGCCCGCTTGAGCCGGTAGATGTGGCGTCCGCCGACTGTCCAGAACGCGTCGCCCGAAGGGTTGACAAGCTTGTGCGTGCCCTGCATGTTGGCGGTGCAGGTAGCCTCGTCTCCTTCAAGGCTGATCACGTGGTTTGTGATCATGTGGTGCACCGCGTCCATGCCGTCCAGCGTCTGGCGCCAGCCAGCGACGAAGTCATCGACGGCAAGCGTGAGCGGCTCGCCGCCGGTCAGCGACGTCCGGTCGTGAACGATGACGTCGGTGACAAGCGATCCGAGGGTGTCCCAGTCCTTCGCGTCAATCGTGAGCGACAGCTTGCCGATCAGTTCGAGGATCGCAAGGCGGTCCCCGAGCTCGGCTGTGGTCGGGTCTGAAGTCGTCATGTGGTGATAGCTCCCTTGGTGGCCGATTCGGGGGTTTGGGGGTCGTACCTACTGGGCCGCCGAACCAACGCAACCTCTCGGATGCTCAGCAGCCGACAGGAACATCTCAAGTGATCTGGCGACTGCGCATCGCCTGATTCCAGTGATTCAGGCTTCGCCTCAGGGAGCCCGGTCCGGACCGGCGTCGTCAGGCGAGATCACCAGATTCCAGCGAGGTTCCGTCACCGCGGCGACGGCGAGAATGGCCTATGCGCAAGCCAGCGACTCCCGCTCTGGTTGCCGTCATCAAAAACACCGCGTGACTCCCGGCAAGCTCCATCATCTGCCAGGAGTTCTGCGGGATCTCGAACCGGCGCTGAACGAACACGGCTACCTCGCGATCCTCGTCCTGGTCGCGATCGAGGACTTCGGTGTCCCGCTCCCGGGAGAGACCGCGCTGTTGCTCGGCGCCGTCTACGCGGGGACAGGACGGCTGAACATTCTGCTCGTCGCTCTCGTCGCGTTCGTCGGGGCTATCGCCGGCGACAACATCGGCTTTGCGATCGGCCATTTCGGTGGGCAACGACTGCTCGACCGCTACGGGCGCTACATCCTGCTCACCCCGGCGCGGATCGAGCGCGTACAAGAGTTCTTCGCGCGTCACGGAGGCAAGATCATCGTCGTCGCAAGATTCATCGAGGGGCTGCGTCAGGCGAACGGGATCGTCGCCGGTACGACCGCGATGCGCTGGCGCGTGTTCCTCCTGTACAACGCGATCGGCGCGGCGCTCTGGGTCGCGGTCTGGTGCAGCGTCGGGTACTTCTCGGGCAGTCACATCGACACCGTCTACGAAGGTGCCACGCGATACGGGATCTATCTGGCGATCGCGGTCGCTGTGCTCCTCGCGACGTATGTCCTGATGCGAACCCGGCGCCCACGCGCGGTCGCCGCGGCAGATCATGAGCGCCCCGCCGAATGAGTCCCCGCACGCCTTCGGTCAGGCCCTGCGGTGTTCGCCGCGCATGACCCCGGCAGTCCAACAAGCCGCTCTCCAGGCGCCGACGGTGCGGCGCGAGAACCTCGACGGCCCGCCCGACCTCACGGGAGCGCCGGTTCGCCGCCGCCTGCTCCTACTCGCCGGCGTAGCCATCGCGGTCGTTGCCGTCATCGTGCTCGTCCCGGGCCTCGCCAGCCTGCGGGGCCGACTCGAACATGGCGACCCGGCTTGGCTGGTCCTCGGTGGGGCCCTGAAGCTTCTCTCCGCGGTCTGTTACGCGGTCGCTTTCAGGAGCGTGTTCTGCCGGCGGATGACGTGGCCCGTCAGCCTCCAGATCGGGTTCTCCGAGCTCGGCGCGAACGCCGTCCTGCCCGTCGGTGGCGCCGGAGGCCTCGCACTCGGCGCATGGGCTCTACGTCGCGGCGGAATGGACAGCAAACACATCGCTAGAAGGAGCGTGGCTTTCTTTTTCCTGACGAGCGTGCCGAACGTTCTCGGTGTGATCATTCTCGGCCTCGGGCTCGCACTCCACGTGATCTCCGGTCGCGCCACATTGCTCCTCACGCTGGTGCCGGCGCTCGTTGCCGCAGCGGCGATCCTCGCAACCCTCTCCGCGGGCCGTCTCGCCGCCAAAGTCGAGGGACGGGTCACCGCGCGGCGCGGAACCGAGTCACGCATCGCGGCTGCGTGCCGGGCGTTCGCCGACGGCGTGCGCGACGCGCTCGAGCTGCTGCGCGGCGCCGACCCGGCCCTGCTACTCGGGCTCGCGGGCTATCTCGCCTTCGACGTCATGATCCTTTGGGCGACATTCCATGCTTTCGGTCCGCTGCCGCCGCTAGCGATCATTTGGATCGGTTACCTGCTCGGCGAGCTCGGCGGACTCATCCCCTTGCCGGGCGGCGTCGGCGGCGTCGATCTCGGCCTCGTCGGCGCACTCGTGCTCTACCACGTGCCAGTCGAAGAGGCGACGGCGGCCGTCCTCGGGTATCGAGCGTTGGCGCTGCTCGTCCCCGTCGTGCTCGGTTCGCTCGCGTTCGTCCGGCTACGCCGTTCCGTTGCCCGTGAGGCCATCGACGTAGCGGGCTGCGCGCCTGGGGAACTCGTCGAGATCGTCGGGGTAGGAGAGGCTCGAGTCGGCGGCTAACAGGCGCGTCTAGATCGCGTTGATTCGAGACAGCGCCTCGGCGACTGTGGCGAGATACTCGCAGTGAGCCTCAGCAGTGGTCAAACCGCGACCCATAGTGGCCACCGAAACGTGGGTACCGCCCGCCTCTCGCCACGCGTCGATTTCCGCCGTCAGATCGTCGACGCCGCCTCTCGGAAGGGCAACATAGTTCGCGCCGAACTCCTCAACCGGCCTGCCGAGGCGCCGCAAGCGGTCACGCAAAGCGCTCCAAGCGTCGACGGCGCTATCGATGCCGCCTCTGAAGCCGCCGAAGAATATGAAGCCGTCGGCAATACGGGCCGCTCGATCAAACGCAGCCTCGGAATCCCCGCCGAGCCAGATCGGGATCGACCGCGTCGGTTTCGGCACGAGTGCCGCCCGGTCGACGCGATCAAAGCGGCCCGAGAAGTCGACCACCGGCTCTGTGAACAGGCGACGGAGAAGCTCGATCTGCTCCTCTTGCCGGGCGCCTCGCGTCGCGAAGTCCTGCCCCAGTGCCTCGTACTCGACGTAGTTCCAGCCTACGCCCACACCGAGCCGCAGGCGCCCCCCGGACAGAAGGTCAACATCCGCCGCCTGCCTCGCCACAAGCGCTGTCTGACGCTGGGGGAGAACGACCACTCCCGTGGCGAACTCGATGCGTTCCGTGAGACCCGCGAGATACGCGAACAGCACGAGCGGATCGTGAAACGGCTCCCGCTCGCTGTACGGGCCGCTTAGCGGACGTGCACGGCCGGCATGCACCGCGCCGAGCACATGGTCATAGGCGAGAAGGTGGTCAAAGCCCAGATCCTCGACGGCTCGCCCGATCAGCCGGACCGCGGCTGGATCTCCTTGAAGCTCGGTCTGCGGATAGACGACACCAGTGCGCATGGATCACAGCCCTTCTAGAACGATCGCAGGTCCAGCAGCTACCGGTTAGGCGAGTGGCCCAAGCGGTGCGAGGTTCGCGCTGTCGAGATACTCTGCCAGCCGCGCGATCTGACCGTTGCGCACTGTGACGTGCATGCAGAGGGACATGTGGAAGTCTGCGCCGCTGTCGGCGACAGTGCCGTGGACGATGTACTGCTGGACATAGCCGCCGTCGAAGAAGTCGCGCGAGAGGATCTCGTAGTTGAGGTTCTTCACCTTCTCGTTCAACCAGCGCGTGGCGTCGAGCTGCTGATCGACGGACTGGTCGACCTCATCTAGGTTGTGCCAGATCTGTGCGTCTGGGGCGTAGCAGGCCACGATCCCAGCCGTGTCGTTCTCTTCATACGCGCGGGTGAGCCGGTCGGCGAGCGCATTCATCTCGTTCTGGTTGCTCATCAACAAAGCCTTTCTCCTTGGTGCTCGCCTATAGATCCGGGGCGCGTCCAAGATGGCATTGATCAAGGTGATCGGCCATCGCCGGATCTTGGCGATCGCGGCTCGCGCGTCAGAGGAACTTCCTGCGCTCCAGGTGCGCGGCCTACCGTCGCCCAGCGCCGCCGCGGCGGGCCATCCGGCCACGGCCCCAAGCTTGGCGACGTGTGGCGGCGTCGATCGCGGCGGCGGCGAGTATCGACAGCGCGATCCGGTTCCCGAGGCGCTCAGCGCGCGCCATTAGCGGCTCAAGCTCGCTCGCCCGCAGATGCACGTCAAAGCCACCATCGTCGAGCACCCTCAAAGCGCTGCGGACATGGCCTGGAAGGTCGGTCACCATCTCGGCCAGATCGACGCCGGCTTCTTGAAGACGATCCGACAGAGCGGGGCCACTCACTCCCGAGAGCATGTGCCGGCGGGCGTAGGGCCCGAGCACCGAGATGAGCTGAAACTCAGGGTCCAGTCCCGCCACGATCCCCTCCTCCAGCAGGACCGTCCTCAACAGCAACGACAAATCACGAGGGATCCGCAGTCGCTGGCGCCGAACGACATCCAGCAACGCCCGGATCAGGCCACCGAGACTGACGTCACTCGCCTCGCTTCCGACATACCCGATGATCGAGGACGCCAGGTCGTCGCGCAGCGCCTCACGGTCAACACCGCCAGTCCGTTCCTGCACCGCGATCAGCGCCGCCGCGAGACGGTCAGGGTCGCGGCGATCCAACGCGAGCAGGATGCGTTGAACCTTCGCGCGCAGGTCGTCTTGGAGGCTGCCGACAATCCCAAAGTCGATGATCCCGAGACGCCCGTTTGCCTCGACAAAGAAGTTGCCCGGATGGGGATCACCATGAAAGAACCCGTGGACGAATACCATCTCACCCATCGTCAGTGCCGCGGAACGTGCGAGCTCGCCACGATCGACACCAGCTGCCTGTAGCGCGTTCAGGTCGGTGATCTTCGCGCCGTCGAGCCGCTCGAGCGTGATCACCCGCGAGCTCGTCAGCTCCCAGAAGACGCGAGGTATGTGCACGCCGTCTGCCCCTGCGAAGTTCGCGGCGAACCGCTCGGCGTTGCACGCCTCTCGGACGTAGTCGAGCTGGCCGCGCAGCTCGCTGCCGAACTCGTGGGCAAGCCCGATCACATCGAACGTCGCCGCGACCGCCGATCGTCTGCTCGCGCGGGCTGCCAGGTTCCCGATGATCTCCAGATCCTGCTCAATCAGCTCGACGACCCCGGGCCTTCGCACCTTCACCACGACCCGCGTGCCGTCGTGAAGCACGGCAGCATGGGCCTCGCCGACCGAACCCACAGCCAACGGCGCAGGATCGAACTCAGCGAACGCGCCCGCGACGCCACCCGGAAGCTCGCTGTCGACGGTCTCGCGGATCGCGTCAAACGGAGCAGCAGGCGCCGCGTCCTGCAACTTCGAGAGCTCGCTGCGGTACTCGGCCGGGAGCAGGTCCGCGCGGGTCGAGAGGAGCTGCCCCAACTTGATGAAGGTCGGACCGAGTTCCTCGAACGCCACCCGAAGCTCGCGTGCCGGAATGTCCCCGGTGGCGCGATGGGTGACGTTCGGGTGACCGCCCTCGAAGCTCAGCACCCCAGCCAGGAAATGTAGGCCGTGACGAGCGAAAACCTGAACGATTTCCCGCTCGCGGTGACGCCTGTCAGCACCGACCCGGTGCGTGCGCTGCGACGAAGCTCCTGCTGGACCCTCGGGAGGCCGCGCCACTGCCGGCGGTCAAACGGGTAGCGGCTGAAGCACGGCGCCCAAGTTCGACAGGACGCCAAGCTGGCTCAGGATGACGCTGCCCTCGGGGTAGCAGTCGAACCGCTGAATCTTGCCGTCCGTCATCTTGAACACGTCACAGCAGGGCGCGTCCATGTGCTCGCCGGTCGCGGGCAGCATTCCGAACGGCAGATGAAGCGCGCCGTCGTGCGTGCCCTGCAGGGCGAGCTGCACCACGACGACATCCCCGCTGACGTAGATGTCGTACAGCTCGCGGTGGATATCGGAAAACGCCGCACCGTAGTATTCGACTGGCTTGGCCACTTCCGACGGGCCGCGGTATGTCACTTCGACAGAGTTGTCGACGAACACACCGTCGGGAGTGAAGCAGTCGATCCACCCCTCGATGTTTTTGACCTCCGCGATGTCATACGCGCGGCGAACGATTTCCTCGTTGCTGTTCATGCGCTTGGTCTCCTTGAGATAGGTGGGTTGGCCTCAGGCGGCGGTGTGTCAGTCCTTGGCCAAGCGCTCGGTGATGACGATCTCCACGACCTGCGGGACGGTCTCCACACGTGCCCAGTCGCGCTGCAGCTCGCAGGCCAGCGACACCCAGCCGATCGGTTTGCCGCCCGCCTGAACAGTCCGTTCGACGCCCGCGCGGTGCGCCTCGCTTGAGGTGCCGCCGATCGCATCGACCACTGGGTAGACCTCGTAGCCGTCGCGGATCGCGTCCAGCGCCGGAAACGCCATGCAGACCTCGGTCCACAGCGCGCACAGGATCAGCTTCCGCCGGCCTGTTGCGCGGACCGCCGCGAGGAACTCCGCGTCCTCCCACGAGTTGATGGCCGTCCGGTCGATGGGCGGACTGTCCGCGAGCTCCTCCGCGAGTCCATCCAGCGTCGGCCCTTGCCCATTGGCGACGTTGATCGTCGAGTGGATGATCGGCAGCCCGTAGAGCTTGGCGATCTTCACCGTCGTGATGATGTTCTTGAGCAGCAGATCGTGGTCGATCGACCGGACAGCCCCGATCTGACTCGGCTGATAATCGATCACGGCGAGCGCGGCGTTCTGGGGCGTGATCAGGTGATCGGCAAGCGGATCGCGGACGGGCTGACTGGTCATGGAGGCTGCCTCCGTATCTCGGTTGTTCTGGTGTCTTGTCGATCTTCACGGAGGGTCCGGTGAGAGCCCATCACCGGATGCTGGTGATTCCGCTCTTGCAGGAAGACGCAACGGACCGATCAACCCGAGGCCGAGTCACCCGATCGCTCAGGCAGTGCTGAGCGATCCCATCGGCAGAGGTCGGAGAGGGTGCCGCGTCGCTTCTCCGGCGCGCCGCATGGCCTCACGGCGGTGGGAGTTGGTGAGCGTTCTACCGGGAGCCGGCGCCGGCGAGCAGTTGGAGCTCCCGCGCGTGATCAACCGCCGAGGAGCGTCCGCGCGCACCGAGCTTCGAGTAGATGTTGCGGATGTGCGTGTTGACGGTGTTCACCGACACGTACAGCTCTCCCGCGATCTCCCCTCTCGTCAGGTTCGTAGGGAGGTATCGCAGGACCCGAAGCTCGCTTGGGCTGAGGGGTTCAGGCGAGCCAACCCACTCGTGGTGCGCCCTGGCGGTTGGAGCGCCGCCGAGCACTTCCCGCAGCTCGATCAGCAGCGCTCGGTGGGCCGTGTCATGCGGCGTGACCGTCTCGAGCAGCGCTAGCGAGTCGGTGACCAAGAAGGCGAACATCAGGCGCTCGGGCTCGGCAGCGGCGAGCGCCGCCTCGACGGCGGCCTGGGCCTCCGGACGACGCCCCCGTTTGAGCTGTGCGAGTCCTGCGATCAAGCGGGCTTCGACCAGCGTGGCGGTGTGGATCACGGCATTCGTACCGTCCAGCACGGTCTGCAGCGCCTCCAACGCGCCATCTGCGTCGCCCTCGGCGAGGCAAATCGCCGATTGCGCGACACGGATCTCACCCGTATCCGCTCGCATGGTCGGGAGCCGGACCAGGAACGTGCGTGCCTGCTCAGGCTGCCCTTGGCGTACGTGCGTCAACGCAAGCGAGGCGGAAACCTGTGCTGCCAATACATGCTCGCCTTCGACGAGCGCCTGGCTTTCTTCCGCGAGCTCCAGCTGCTCCAGCGATCTCGCCTGTTCGCCTCGACCGGCGTGCAGCATCGCCGACACCAACCGCAACAGGACGGCGTCCGCTGGATCGAGGTTCTGCTCCACCGACTTCCAGGCGCGCTGCAGCCACCGTGCGCCCTCGTCGAACTCGCCCATCGCGATCGAGGTGCTCGCGAGCGTCGCGAGAGCCGGTGCGACCACCGGACGGTCATCCCATTCGTGGCGCTCAGCCAGCCCAATCGCTTCGTGGCATACGTAGCGTGCTGTTGAAAGCGACTGGTGCTGCGAGGCGAACCCGAGGTGGGTACGGCAAGCCAGCTCGAGATGGGCGCGTTCCAGCTTCTGCGCCAGCTCTGCCCCCTGGCGGAGGTGCCGTTCAGCGTGCCCAAGCTGCCCCGACCACATCTCGGCGATGCCGAGATTCATCAGAGCTGTCGCTCGAAGGTCGCTGTCTAGCGCGAAGTCTGTCGGTTCGCCGGGTCCGGTCGATGTGAGCGGCTCGGCCTGCTCGATGACCTGGGCGAAGTGGCCTCTACGCCTTGCAAGCGCGAGCCTGGAGGAGACGATCGATGCTCGGACCCCCCGGCCTCGCCCAGACACCGTGCTATCGAGGTTGGCCTCGGCAACCGCGAGGTGCGCCGCGGCCTCATCGACTCGCCCCTGCGCTAGCTCGCTCGTCGCATGGGCGAGGGCGACGTTGGGATTCTTTGCCGAGACGCCCGACGGGAACGATCGAAGCAGCACTGCGATCGCTCCTTGCTGACCGTCCAGAGCCAGGTCGAACAAGTGATCAGCAAGCAGCTTTGCCGCATCAGGCCAGTCTCCGGCCGCGAGCAGATGGCTGACGGCGTCCAGCACATGACCGTGGTCGGCAAACCAACCCGCGGCGACACGATGCAGGTCAGGCACCTCATCAGCGAGCGTTCGGCGCAGCTCAAGGCGCAGAAAGTCTGCGAGCAACTGGTGGTAGCGAAACCACGTTCGCTGCCGGTCAAGCGACACGACGAAGGCGTTGGCGTCCTCCAGCTCGAGCAAGATCCTCTCGGAATCCCCGCGCCCAGCGAGCAGGTCCGCGAGTTCGCCGCTCATCCGGGGGACTATCGAAGTCCGCAAAAGCATTCCCTGCACGTCGCCAGGCTGGCGTTCCAGCATCTCGGCGAGCAGGTACTCGCCAACGGCTCGGTCACCGCCTGAGAACTCCTCCACGAACAGGTCGGGATCGGGATGCCCTGCGAGCGAGATCGCCGCCAGGCGCAGACCGGCGGCCCAGCCTTCGGTGCGTCTCCAGAGGGCAGCGGCACCCTCGTCGGAGAGAGCGACACCCGAGGCGCGCAGCAGTTCACGCGCCTCGCCCTCGGTGAAGTCGAGCTCGCGGGCCCGGATTTCACCGACCTCATCGGCCAGGCGAAGCTGATGCAGTCGCAGCCGCGGGTCTCGGCGTGAGGACAGAATCACGTGCGAGGAGTGGGGGAGACTCAAAAGCAGCCGCTCGAGCTGGCTGAGCGCCTCAGCGGAGCAGAGCTCGTGCAGGTCGTCGATGATCAGCGCGACGGGCTCCTCGGGGTCGAGCATGGCGGCTAGGACCCGGTCGATCACGCTGTCGCCGTTGACCGGCTCCCCGCCGGACTTCTCGCGCGTGCCGGGTGCCGGGACGCCAAGCGCGTCAAGCACTGCCCACCAGAACAACTGGTCGTCGCGCTGGTCGCGCTCTACCGACACGAACGCGAGGCGATGCTCCCAGCTCGGAGCCCAGGCACGCAGCAATGAGGTCTTGCCGCTTCCGGCAGGCGCCGAGACGATGGTCACCCTCTTCGTAACCAGCTGATCCAGGTTCGCCTGAAGCTCGAGGCGAGCGAGCAGCCCAGGTGTGACCTGGGTGCCTCTCAGCCGTGCCCGCCGAACGGGCTTTGCCTCAGCTCTTTCCGCGACGCCGCTCATCTCGTACCAGCCACGCACACCAGCACGGACGTACGGGCGACCGCTCGGCCGTCTCCATCAAACGGCTGCTCCGCCCCGCGGCCGCCAGCCGCAGAGCAGCACCGTTGCCCGCAGCGAAAAAGCTCGGCCCGTCGGCCTATCAGAGTCAAGGATTCCCCCATCTGCGACATCTGGCATCGACGTAGCGCTGTCGAGAAGCATCGCTCCTCGCCTCCGCGCGCACATCGGAGAAAACCGCGACCGCCTTCGGGAAAGGTCCGAGCCGTCACGTGGTCCACCGACGGAACCGCGATACCCGGCAAAGCCGCAGCCAATCCGGTGGTTCACCGATGAATCCTCATGGAATCCAATCCAGCATGTGCCCAACGGCCCGCCGACAAGCACGTGCTGTCAACGAGCCAGCGTGGTCGTCCAGTGACCCTGAAAATCGACACCCACCATCACATCGTGCCGCCCTTCTACTTCGAGGAGGCCGAGCAGGACGGCGAACTCACCGGCGGACTCACGCCACCACCGTGGAGCGCCGAGGGGGCAATCGAGTTCATGGATCAGCTCGGCGTCGATGCTGCGATCACGTCGATCAGCACACCCGGCGTTCACCTCGGAGATGACGCCAAGGCACGAAGTCTCGCCCGCCGCTGCAACGAGTTCGCAGCGGGTCTGATCGCGGAGTACCCGACACGCTTCGGCGGCTTTGCGATCCTGCCGCTCCCCGACGTCGACGGAGCGCTCGCAGAGCTCGAGTACAGCCTCGACGTGCTCAAGCTAGACGGCGTCTGTCTGATGAGCAACGCCGGTAGCCGGTACCTGGGCGACCCCGGGTTCGGCGAGCTGTTCGCAGAGCTCCAAGCCCGAGAGGCGGTCGTCTTCATACACCCGACAGCCTCACCCGACCCCGCCGCTCACGCGATGGGCCTCACCGACAACCTCATCGACTATCCGCTCGACACCACACGCACGGTCGCTCAACTCCACTACAGCGGCACCTTCGCGCGGACCCCCAACGTCAAGTACATCTTCTCGCACGCCGGCGGCGCCATCCCTTACCTCGCCGGGCGATTCGCGATCGTCGACGAGATGGGGATCATGGGCCAGGAGCTGGAACCCGCCAGCGAGTCGTTCCGCAGGATCTACTTCGACACAGCGCTGGCGTGGACCGACCCGGTCCTCCACACCCTCGCGACCATCGCAGGCGCAGAGCAGGTGCTTTTCGGGACGGACTTCCCCTACATCCGACCTGATCTCGCCGAACGTGCCACCAAGCACCTCGCCAGCACCGACGAACTTGGCCCCCGAGAGCGCCACATGGTCCTCGGCGGCAACGCAACCGAGCTGTTCCCGCGGCTGGGTCCCGCTCGCGGCATGACGGAATAGGCCAACCCCCATCCGGGAACGGAGCTCCACCTTCCACTCGACGATCAATCAGGAGGAACGAAATGTCTGAGACAACCAACCCAGCGGGCTCGACAGACGTGCTGATCGTCGGCGGAGGCTCGGCTGGATCCGTTCTCGCAACAAGGCTCACCCAGGACTCACACCGGACGGTACGGCTGCTTGAGGCCGGGAACATCTACCCGCTGGACGCGATCCCGAGCGACCTACTGGACCCCGCACACGTGGTCGGCGAGCCGGAGCACGACTGGGGATTCACGATGCGCGGCAACTCGCGCAGCCCCGCGATCATCGCTCCCCGCGGCAAGGTGCTCGGCGGCAGCTCATCCGTCAACGCGACCGTCGCGATGCGCATCACCCCGGATGACATCCGCAAGTGGAACGAACACGGCCTCGACGGGTGGTCTGTCGAGGAAGTCGCCGCCACCTTCAAGGCTATGGAGAACGCCCCCGCAGGAGACGCATCAATCCACGGTCGGGTCGGGCCGTTCCCCGTTCACCAGCAGACCTACGAGGAGCTCACCTCCTCACTGAAAGCCTTCGTCGACGCCGGTGTCGCCGCCGGCTACAAACGCGCAGAGGACTTCAACAGCCCAGACCGGCACGGGATCGGCGGGAACCCGGTCAACGTCATCGACAACCACCGCCAGAGCACGGCGATCGTCTACCTAACCCAGGCGGTCCGAGACCGGCCGAACCTGTTCATCCACGGCGGCGTGCTCATCGACCGCGTGCTCGTCAATAACGGGCGCGCCAAAGGCGTGATCGACGCTGACGGAACCGTCTACGAAGCCGACGAGGTCGTCCTCTGCGCGGGCGCATACATGAGCCCGGCGATCCTAATGCGCTCCGGCATCGGGCCCGCGGCCCACCTGGTGCAGATGGAGATCGACCTCACCGCCGACCTGCCCGTCGGGGAGCGGCTCACCGAACAACCCTTCTACTACAACGCCTACGCGCTCAAGCCCGATTACCAAGACGAACGGCCCGCGACGGGCGGCCTGCTGTGGACGGCCTCCAGCGAGGCCAGAGGCGAGGAGCTCGACGTGCACATCACCGCCACGCACCTGCTGCCGCCCGAGTACAGCCCTACAGGCGGCGCGATCACGTTCGGCGTGGCCATCGTCGCACCCGACTCCCACGGGACGATTCGCCTGAGCAGCCGCGATCCCCGCGAGCAGCCCATCATCGACGGCAACTACCTCTACGAGGAGCGCGACCGCCGACGCATGCTGGAGGCCGTCAAGCTCGGCCGCCAGCTCGGGAGTAGCCCCCAGATGAGCCCGCTGATCGAGCTCGAGATCTTCCCGGGTGCCGACGTGCAAGACGATGACATCCTGCTGGGAGTGATCGAATCGAATCTCGCGAGCTACGGGCATCCGGCCGCGACCGCCCCGATGGGCGGCCCCGACGACCCAGCCGCCGTCGTCGACTCAACCGGAGCCGTCAACGGTATCGAGCGGCTACGAGTGATCGACGCCTCGATTATGCCGGAGGTCCCGACCGTCGCGACCAATCCGACGGTCATCATGATGGCCGAGCACCTTGCCAACAAGGTCTACGGCACGACCACCGCACCAGCCGGAGCCGTCGCGTTCGACTCCCCAGAGGAGAACGCTCGGGCGCGGTGAGGACCCGCGAGGTTCGTCAGGAATAAACCGGCGAGATGTCCATGTAGGAGCGGTAGTCGACGACCAGTCCGCCCCCGAGCTGGAACACGTTGCAGCAGGGGAGGGTGATCTCTCCGCCGTCGTGACGGGTGTACTGCACCTCGAGCTGGACAATCAGCGCGTCACCATTGCGCCACACGTTCAAGATGTGGTGATGGAACCCCGCGACAGACGCGAGGAACCCATCCACGGCTTCGACGAACGCTGACTTACCTCGCGCCTCCTCGGTGTTGCCGAGGCGGATAACAACGTCATCGCTCACCAGCGAAGCCAGTGTCGAGACATCCTTGGCGTCGAAGGCGGAGAAAACGATGCGAGCCTGATCGAACGGTCCCAGACCACCAAGCGGCCCCTCGTGCCCTTCTGACTGCTGAGGTGTGCGATGCCATGTTCCCGACATGTTGGGCAGCGACGGAGCCGGCGGCATCGGCGAGGCTCATGATCGGCTGCGGGTTCTTCCGCCCCGATAAGCCGCGGCATCGCGACTCAGCTCCCCTGACGGCACGGTTTACGGCAAAAGGCGCAGACGATCCGTTGACCCACCGATGACCACGGTCCACCGGGCTGGCACTGTAAAGAGTGCATCCGCCCAGGTGCGCCTGGGTCGTCGTGAGAGGGCAGGTTTCACCCGCGAACTCGATGAACACCACGAACTCAACAGCCGGCGATGCTGTAGGCATCATCGGGGTCGGTCAGCTCGGTCAGGCGATCGCCCAAACGGCTTTGCGTGCAGGACGGTCTGTCCTGCTCGCAAACGACCGCACCCCAGAGACCCTGGCGCAGGTTGTCTCTGCATTCGGCGACCGAGCCTCGGCTACTTCCCGAGCAGAGGCATCACGGGCCGGCATCGTCGTCCTCTCAGTTCCTTTTGACGACGTCCTCGACGCCGTACGAGGCCTCGAGTGGACCGGGCAGATCGTGATCGACGCGACCAACGACTTCGACCCCGTCGGGCTCGATGGCGCGACGTCGAGCGAGATCGTCGCCGAGCTCACGCCAGGCGCGCGTCTCGTGAAGGCCGCCAACACTCTCGCGGCGTCAGTACTGGCCGAGGATCCTCGTCAGGCCGGAGGCCAGCGACTGATCTTCATCTCTGGCGACGACGCCGAGGCAAAGGACGTGGTTGCTGCCCTGTTCCGGGACGCCGGCTTCTTCGTCACCGATCTCGGCGGCCTGAAAGACGGCGGTAAGCTTCAGGAGTTCGGTGGGCCACTACCCTCCCTGAACTTGATCCGAATGGGCTAACGGGCACGCCGATCGTGGCAGCCCGCCAGGGGCCGTCCAGCCCCAGTCCTGTCAGGCGATCGGCGAGAAGCGTATGGCTGCGACTCAGCGGGTCTCGGCGCCGATCACGCCATGTGCGAGCGCGAACATCACAAGCTCTGCGCGCGTGTCGAGTTGTAGCTTCTGCATGATGTGGGCGCGGTGCGTGTCCACCGTCCGCACCGAGATGAACAGCTTCTCGCCGATCTGCTGATTGGTGTACCCGAGTGCCAACAGGTAAAGGAGGTCTCGCTCACGCTCAGAGAGCGGCTTAAGCGCCGGAGAATCGTTCGGGCTCACGAGCCGCGCACCTAGATCCGGGTCCACGTAGCCGCCGCCACCCGCGATCAGCTTGATCGCCGCCAGGAGCTCGCGGTCGGAGGACCGCTTCGGCAGATAGCCCGCAGCGCCCGCAGACAAAGCACGCCGTACCGCGCTCGGCGAAGTCATCGAGGATAGGACCAGGATCCTTGCCTCTGGTGCCGCCTGCCTCAGCTGTGGGATCGCGTCATAGCCGCTCGTACGGGGGAGCAGCAGATCGAGCAGCACCAAATCGGGCTGAACCTTTCGCGCTACCGCCACCGCCGTCTCGGCGGAGTCGGCCTCTCCTACCACGGCTATGTCACGCTCGTCCTCAAGGCGGCTGCGCAGACCGGCCCGCATCAGCTCATGGTCATCGACGAGCAGGACCCTGATCATGCTCCCGCCGACGCAAACGTCAAGGTTGCACGGCTCCCGCTCGGGGCACGTGATGACAGCTCTAGAACTCCACCGGACCGTGCAGCGATCTGGCGGCAGAGCGGCAGACCAAGACTGCTGCCCGTCGCATAGCGATCTCGAGCACCGAGTCCCGCGCCGTCGTCCTCGACCAGCAGTCGCGAACAGCTCAAAGTGCGCTCCGATTGCACGTGAACGCTCGTAGCGCCAGCCGAGGAGGCGTTGGAGAGCAGGTTGCGCAGGATCACAAACAGGGGCCCAGGTGGCAGCGGCACGGGGACGGCCACATCGCTCGTGACCCGCAGGTCGCGGCCAAGCGACCCGATCGCCCGGTCAAGACAACTGCGGATGTCGCTGCTGGTCTCACTGACAGCTCCGCTCTGCGCGGCTGCCAGCAGCACGCCCACCAGATCCAGCGCTCTGGAGATGTAGGCCCTCGGCTCCTCGACGAGGAGAGCGTCCTGAAGCGGCGTCTTCAGCTCGTGCGCGACCAGCGCGGCGAACTCGTCCAGGGCCTCGTTTCGCTGCGCCAGGCGCGCTGCGGCTCGCGCGAGCTGCTCTTCGTTTAGGCGACGGCGGATCACTGGGGCCACCTCCTCCAACGCTGTATCCAGCGCGGCACTGCGCCGCCCGCCGTGGATCACGAGCACACCAGCTCGTCCGAGCGCAACGCTGGCGGCCTCGCCGCACGCGCTACCTGACGTCACGATCCGCGTGAACGCTCCGTCCTCGCCGGGACCCCACCACTCGACTCCAGCCGCGCCCGTCTCGCGCTGAGCCCGGTCCAGGACCCGACGCATGCCTGATACGGCGCCGTCGGACAACGCGACAGCCTCGAGTAGATCCCACGACAGCGAGTCACGGCGCCGATTAGCCGTGAAGGCAGGAGGTTCGCTGAGATTGGGTGCAAGGGACATAGGGCCTAGAACCTGTCATCAACCAGCCGCATGCAGACGCGCAGTCCGAACTGTCTGACAATCGTGACGCCACGAGGCAGCGCTCGGACCACGCAAACCCCCAGTCGTGCCCCCAGTGCGCAAGCGAGCACTCAAAGCGGCTCGATGTCATGCTCCTCTGGTGATGAGTTGGGCCTCGGCGAACCAGGCAGTGGCGCCGACCAGAGGGCTCGTCGGACGCCGCCGAGAGCAGCGCGCGATCAACCAGCTGCTGCAAACCGCCCGCGACGGGGCGGGCGGCGTTCTGGTACTCCACGGTGACCCTGGCGTCGGCAAGACCGCGCTGCTCGACTATGCCGTCGAGATAGGGGAGGGGTTCCAAGTCGCGCGGACAGCCGGCGTCGAGATGGAGATGGAGCTTCCCTTTGCGGGCGTCCAACAGCTGTGCTCCCCGTTTCTCGGACTCAGCCACCGTCTTCCGCAACCTCAGCGTCAGGCACTTGACGTGGCGTTTGGGCTCGACACGGGACCTACGCCCGATCCGTTTTTCGTGGGCCTCGCAGTCCTCGGCTTGCTATCGCGGGCGGCCGAGGAGCGCCCGCTGCTGGCCGTCGTCGATGACGCGCAATGGCTTGATCACGAGTCGGCTCGTGCCGTCGCCCTCCTGGCTCGCCGCCTACCCGCGGCGAGTATCGCCCTCGTTCTCGCCGCGCGCCAAGTTGACAGGAGCCTCAAGGGCCTGCCCGAGCTTCAGATCATGCCGCTCGCGGACCCTGATGCGCGAGCCCTCCTTGAGGCGTCGCTATCAGCCCGCATCGACGGCGGTGTGCTCGAGCGGATCGTGGTCGAGGCTCGCGGGAACCCGCTCGCGCTGTTGGAGCTGCCGCGCGGGCGGTCGCCCGCTCAGCTAGCGGGTGGATTTGGACTACCCGGGGTTCCACTGCCTCTCGCCATCGAGAGAAGCTTCACACGACAGCTTGCGCGCCTCCCAGACGATGCGCGGCGCTTGTTGCTCGTCGCGGCCGCCGACGCTACCGGGGACCCCCGCCTCCTTGAGCACGCAGCGGAGAATCTCGAGATCCCCGAATCAATGTTGCACCTACTCGAGGCGGAAGGTCTGTTGCAGGTTGGTGCACGAGCGGTGTTTCGGCACCCGCTCCTCCGCTCGGCCGTCTACGGGTCTGCAACGCCTGACGCGCGACGCGACGCGCACCGCGCGTTGGCGCAAGTCATCGATCCGCACATCGACGCCGATCACCGAGCCTGGCAGGCGGCGCAGGCAGCCTCGATGCCGGATGAGGACATCGCCGCAGATCTCGAGCGCTCCGCGGGACGGGCACGCGTGCGTGGCGGATCGGGGGCCGTCGATGCCTTCCTCGAACGCGCTGCCGCGCTCACACCCGACCCTGCTCGCCGCGCGCAGCGCCTGCTCGCGGCCGCCGGCGCCAAGCGCGACGCCGGCGACCAAGATGGCGCGCTAGAGCTGCTGCTGAGCATTGACGACGAGCTCCTTGACGAGACAGAACGCGCCCGGGTAGACCTATTGCAGGCCCAGGTCGCGTTGGAGCAGCGCCGCGCCACGGATGCGGGGCGACTATTTCTGCAAGCAGCGACTCGCCTCGAGCGGGCCGATCCCCAGCTCTCCCGCGAGACCTACCTCGAGGCCCTCGGCGGCGTCCTGGCCGGCGACATCAAGGTGATAGGCGGCGCGCCTGCGGTCGCTGCCGCCGCCCGCGCAGCGCCACCGGGGCGACTTCCGTCGCGGCCGGCTGACGTTCTACTCGACGCGTTCGCGACGCGCCTAACCGACGGTTACGCGGCTGCGGTGCCGGCGTACGCCCAGGCCCTTGAGCTGCTACTCGCGATGGACGTCTCCGATGACGATGCCGTGCAGTGGCTCTCGATCTCGGGCGCGCGCAACGCCAACGTCGTCGCACTCGAGCTGTGGGACGACCGGGCACTGCATCTACTGGCCGACACCCGCGCGCAGGCCACGCGCGACAGCGGTGCGCTCGGGCATCTTCATTTTGCCCTCAGCTTCCTGGCGAGAACCCAAATGCTCGCGGGAGAGTTTGCCGATGCCGCACAAGTACTCGACCAAGCCCAGAGCATCGCCAACGCAACAGGAAACGCGCAGCTCGTCAGCGCCCCGATCGTCCTTGCCGCTTGGCGAGGCCAGGACCTGCAAGCGTCCCCGCTGACAGACGCCGGCTCCCAGGAGGCGGCCAGACGCGGATGGATTTCCTACCACTACGCGAAATCCGTGCTCTACAACGGCCTCGGACATCACGACCTAGCCCGTGATGCGGCTCAGGAGGCATTCAAGCTCGACCCAATTGGATACGGGACGTTCCTCCTGCCTGAGCTGGCCGAAGCGGCATCCCGGGCCGGCGATCTAGCTCTGCTCGAGAACGCCTCGACGTGGCTCTCGCAACGAACGGACGTCCTCACCTCCAAATGGGCGAGCGGAATCGAAGCACGCGTTAGAGCATTTCTAAGCGAAGGCGAAGCCGCCGACCGACTCTACCGCCAGTCGATCGATCACCTCGCAGCTACCAGCGTGCGCCTCGAGCTAGCTCGCGCCCATCTGCTCTATGGCGAGTGGCTGCGGAGAGACCGCCGCCGCTCCGACGCCCGAGAGCAACTGCGTACCGCCGTTGAGAAGTTCACCAGCATGGGAGTGGAAGCGTTCGCGAACCGAGCCGAGCGCGAGCTGCTCGCAACAGGTGAGCGACCCCGCAAGCGGACCGCCGAGACGCGCGACGACCTCACTCCACAGGAGACACAAGTCGCACTGCTCGCCGCGAACGGACGACGCAATCGAGAGATAGCCGCACAGCTCTTCATCAGCCCCAGCACGGTCGACTATCACCTGCGCAAAGTGTTTCGCAAGCTCGGCATCAACTCGCGAACCCAGCTGGCCGGCAGGCTCGACTGACCGCCCCCCAAAAGGGAGCGGAGGTGAACTTCCGCCCCGAGGTAGCTCGCTGTCATGCTGGCCGACAGAGATGACCACATATGCAGCCTCGGCGACTACCTCGACAGCGACGCGGACGACACCGCTTATCGGTCGCCGCCGAGAGCAGCTCGCAATCCACGAGCTTCTCCAGGCAGCGAGAGACAGCGCCGGCGGCGTGCTCGTCCTTGACGGAGAGCCGGGAGTCGGCAAGACCGCTCTACTAGAGAGCACAGCGCAAAGTGCCAGCGGCTTCCGGATCGTCTCGGCCGTCGGAGTCGAAGGGGAGATGGAGCTGCCCTACGCCGCGCTCCAACAACTCTGCGCGCCGATACTCACGTTTGCCGATCGCCTGCCCGACCTCCAGAGCGAGGCGCTCTCCGTCGCATTCGGACTGAGCGCAGGGCCGGCGCCAGACGCGTTCCTGGTCGGCCTCGCGGCACTGGGTCTTCTCTCTGAGGCGGCGGAGGAGCGGCCGCTGCTCTGTCTCATCGATGACGCCCAGTGGCTCGACAGCTCATCCGCGAAATCGCTCACGTTCGCCGCGCGTCGTGTGTTCGCCGAGAAAATCTCTGTCCTGTTCGCGGCCCGCCAGCTTGATGCCCGACTCGCGGCGCTCCCAACGGTCCACCTCGGTCCGCTCGGTAACGCAGAAGCACGCGAACTCCTACGCACCGTGCTTCCGGGCCCCCTCGACGCCCGCGTCCTGGAGCGCCTCGTCGCCGAGACTCGCGGCAACCCCTTGGCGCTAATCGAGTTCCCGCGGGGGCTCACGCTGCCGCAACTAGCCGGCGGCTTCGCACTTCCGACTGCGCTCCCGCTCACCGTGCAGATCGAGGAGAGCTTCACACGCCGTCTCGCCGGGCTGCCAGCGCACGCTCGGCGCCTGCTACTCCTCGCCTCAGCAGACCCCACCGGCGACGCTGCCCTCCTCTCGCGGGCAGCGCAACTGATCGGGATCCCGCAGATGACCGGACAGCTGCTCGAAGCACAGGGCCTACTCGAGACAACCTCCGGCATCGCGTTCCGCCACCCGCTGGTTCGCTCAGCCGTCTACCGCGAAGCGAACACCGACGAACGCCAAGAGATGCATCGGGTCCTTGCCCAAGCGATCGACCCGCAACGAGACCCAGACCGCCGCGCCTGGCATATGGCGCAGGCAGCACTCGGGCCAGACGAGGACGTCGCGGTCGAGCTCGAGCGCTCCGCAGCCCGCGCACAGTCCCGAGGAGGCCTTGCCGCGAGCGCTGCGTTCCTCCAGCGCGCCGCTTCGTTGTCGCTTGATCCGGTCCATCGAACCGAGCGCGCCCTCGCCGCCGCGAAAGCTAAGTACGAAGCGGGAGCGCCCCAGGATGCCCTTGATCTGATCGCCACCGTCGAAGAGCACGAAGCCGACGACCGTCAGCGCACGCTGCTGCAGCTGCTGAAGGCGCAGGTGACGCTCGCCACCCGACGCGGGGGCGAGGCCTCGCCGATGCTATTGGACGCCGCCCGCGCGTTGGAGCCCATCAACCCACAACTAGCCCGCGAGACTTACCTCGAAACTCTCAACAGCGCACTCTTCGGCGGTAGCCTCGCGGGCACCCCGAGTCTTGTAGAAATCGGGGAAGCCGCGCTGGTCGTGCCGGCGGCAGAGACCATTGGGGCGACCGATCTACTCCTCGAAGGACTCGCTCTCTGGTTCACCGATTCCTACAGTGCAGGAGTTCCCGTTCTCCAAGATGCGCTGCGCGCGTTCATGGACGACTCCGCTTCTCAACCTCTCGCAGCACTCCGGCTGTCGATGGCGAGCTGGGCAGCGGCGGAACTCTGGGAGGAGGAGACGTGGATCCGGCTGACCGGTGAACAGCTGAGACGTGCCCGCGCGTCGGGAGAGCTCACGGCCGTACCGTCGGCGCTTGGCAATCGCAGCATCATCTTCGCAATGTCCGGCGAGCTAGAGGTAGCCGCTTCGCTGGTCGACGAACAGGAAACCATCAGGGACGCAGCCGGTATGGCGCCGACTGCCAACGCGGCACTATGGCTGCCCGCTTGGGCTGGACACGAGACAGAGCTCAAAGCGCTCGGACATGCGGTCTTGACCGACGCCACGGAACGGAGCGAAGGCTATGCGCTCGGCGTCGTCGGTCTCGTATCGGCAATCCTCTATAACGGCCTCGGCCGGCACGAGGAGGCCATGAGCGCCGTCCGAACTGCGCCCGAGAACGCACGGCAGCTCTTCGCGCCCATCGCAGCGGTCGTCGAGCTGATCGAGGCAGCATCGCGCTGTGGCGAGCGCTCGCTCGCCGAGCGTGCGCTCGAGTTGGTGCTCGAAAGAACGGATGCGGCGCAGACGACTTGGGCCCGCGGTACAGCGGCTCGATCACGCGCGCTGCTTGCTGAGCCCAACGACGAGGACGGTCTCTACGACGAGGCAATCGAGCGATTCGGCGAAACACGACTGCGTGTCGACCTGGGCCGGACGCATCTGCTTTACGGAGAATCCCTGCGCCGCCGCCAACGTCGAGTCGACGCGTGTCAGCAGCTCCGGAAAGCCCACGAGATCTTCGCCGGGCTCGGCATCGTCGCGTTCGCCGAGCGAGCCCGCCGCGAGCTGCACGCTGCCGGGGGTCGCGGATCAGGCGCGAGCCCCAGTGACGAACCCCTAACGCTCGAGCTCACGCCGCAAGAGGCACGCATCGCTGACCTAACGGCTGACGGGCAAGCGAACCGTGAAATCGCGGCCCAGCTGTTCATATCCGCGAGCACCGTCGAATATCACCTGGCCAAGGTGTTCCGAAAGCTACAGGTCAAATCCCGCACCGAGCTCGCGCAGAAGCTACACCAGCAAGTACCGGCACATCGACCTAGCTCGACCGCCCGGCACGAGAGCTAGCCGCCCTGCTTCGGCTTCTCAGGCCCGATCGAGCCGCCGGCGGCGAGGCGCATCAGCGGCGAGTCGAAGTCAATATCCTCAGCCGACTGCTCCGCGCGGGTCGCATTCCCGGCGAACTCTTGTTGATAACCAGACCACGCGAGATCAGCGACCCGCTGCTCAACCCCCGCGGTGACGAGCACGCCCAGCTCGGCCGATGCACGCTCAACGCGCTCACCCAAGCCGGTCGAGCCCCAATCTTCCGGCGCCGCGAACACCGACGTCGGCAAAGCCAGCGCGCGCATGAACGCGAACAGAGGCCGCATCTGCTCGTCGACCACCAGGGCGTGGCGGGGGCTTCGCGCCGTCGCGGCGAGCAGCACCGGCTTGGCGATCAGCAGATCGCCGTCGAGCACATCCACAAACGACTTGAACAGGCCGCTCAGCCCTGCCTTGTAGACCGGCATCGAGGCGATGAGCGCGTCCCCTGCCCCCACCCGATTGATCGCCGATTGCAGGTCGCTTGAGGGCAGTCCGGTCACGCTCGCACGGGCCACGTCAACAGCAAGCGGGGCGAGCTCGATGACACTTACCGAAGCGACCCATCCCAGCTCCCGCAACACGCCCCCGCAGCTGCTTGCAATCCGGTCAGCCAGCAGCCTGCTCGACGACGGGTCCTCGGTGCCGGCGCTTACGACCACCAGCCGCGCGGTGTTTGGCTCCGGCTCGCCGCTTGGAGCCGAAGCACCAGCGCTCACTGCTCGCCCCTTCGGCTCGCACGTAGGTGCACGGCAGTCTCGCTATGCCGCGGCGCGCTCACGGCACCGAGGGATAGTCGACAGTCAGCTCTGAATCGCTGTCCTCATACGGCGAGGTGCCGGTCAAGTTGTCGCCGCGGTTCGCCTTCGGGCGAGGCTGACGCGGCTCGCCATCCCCATACTTTGCCCGCATCAGGCTCGAATGAGTCGGTGCATCCGGCACTCCGGCAGCCCGCAGTGCCTTCATCTCACGACGCAGCACCGGGACCACCTCGCTACCGAGCAGCTCGACCTGTTCGAGCACCACCTCCAACGGCAGTCCCATCGCATCCACATTCCACAACTGGCGCTGGTAATCGCCGAACCCGTCACGGAAGCTCATCGTCTTCTCGATCACCTCCTGCGGGCTGCCGACGCTCAACGGCGTCCCTTGCGTGTAATCCTCGAGCCGGTAGCTCTTGCCATAGATAGGCGACCCCTCGAAATAAGGGCGGAAGCGTCGCATCGCATCCTGCGAGCGGCGCGCGATGAACGCGTGCCCGCCCAGGCCGACGATCGCCTGCTCCGGCGTTCCGTGCCCATAATGCGCGAATCGCTGCCGGTACAGGTTCACCAGCGGCCGGAAATGAAAGTTCGGAGCCAAGATGTTGTTGGCGAAGTAGCCGTTGCCGTAGTACGCGGCCTGCTCGGCGATCTCCGGCGTGCGGATCGCGCCATGCCAGACGAATGGGGGGACGTCGTCAAGCGGCCTGGGGATCGCTGTGAACCCCTGCAACGGCGTGCGGAACCGGCCCTCCCAGTCCAAGACGTCCTCTCGCCACAACCGATGCAACAAGTTGTAGTTCTCCAGCGCCAGCTCGACCCCGACTCGTAGGTCTTTGCCGAACCACGAATAGACCGGGACCGTGTTGCCGCGCCCTACCATCAAGTCGACTCGGCCGCCCGCCAGATGCTGCAGCATCGCGTAGTCCTCGGCGACCTTCACGGGATCGTTGGTGGTGACCAGCGTCACGGCCGTGCTGAGAATCAGACGCTCTGTCGACGCTGCGATGTGCGCCAGAAGAGTCGTGGGCGAGGACGAGCAAAACGGCGGGTTGTGGTGCTCGCCCACCGCGAATACGTCAAGGCCAACCTCGTCTGCGCGCCTCGCGATCTGCACGAGCGCCGCGATCCTCTCCGCCTCGCTCGGCGTTGAATCCCCGACGGGATCACGCGACACGTCGCTTACGGAGAAGATCCCGAATTGCATCGATCAGCCCGCTCGGAGACCCGAGACGCCGGAGAACCCAGTGAGCGCACGCAAATCCATCGTCAGAGCCCTACAGGGAACATTCCCGTGCGGAGACCCCGTCACAACCAGCGATTCGCGGATCGTCTGCGCCAAGCACGCAGAGCTCAGCGACACAGGAACTCACCCGCGCGAGTCGCCGCGCTCAAGCGGAGGGGCACCGGATCGATCACCAGGATCAGGCGATGGCAACTCACCTGCACTACCGAGAGACTCGGTTCGGCGCATGAGAGATCATTTCGAGCCGAGTAGGACCGCTCCGTCCAGGGGAGCACCGAGGCCGATGCTCACGGCGCCCCCCCGACTGCGACGCACCTGATGTCCGTCGCCTCGCCGCGTCCCGAACCGAACCGATGGGCGGTCCTGACCCTGCTCAGCGTCGCGCAGCTGATGGTGGTGTTGGACGCGACGATCGTGACCATCGCGATCCCCTCGGCCCAGGAATCGCTGCACTTCTCGACCGACAGTAGGCAGTGGATCATCACCGCCTACGCACTCGCCTTCGGGAGCCTCCTACTGCTCGGCGGCAAGCTCGGCGACCTGTTCGGGCGCAAGTGGACGCTGATCGCCGGCCTCGTGGGATTCTCGATCGCCTCAGCCATCGGCGGTCTCGCCCAGTCGTTCGGCTTGCTCGTGTCTGCCCGAGCACTGCAGGGCGCGTTCGGCGCGCTGCTCGCACCCTCCGTGCTAGGGCTGCTAACTGTCACCTTCGCGGACTCTTCTGACCGGCCAACGGCGTTCGGGATCTTCGGTGCGATCGCCGGCGGCGGCGCCTCGCTCGGGCTGATCCTCGGCGGTGCACTCACCCAAGTCCTGTCATGGCGCTGGTGCCTGTACGTCAACCTCGTGATCGCCATACCGACGACGATCGTGTCGCTGCGACTCCTCGTCAACCAGGCTGCTCCCAGGCGCGATCCGATCGACATACCCGGCGTACTCACCTCGGCGCTCGGCCTGTTCGCCCTCGTCTATGGCTTCTCCAACGCCGAGACCCACTCCTGGGGTGCAACGGCAACCATCGTGGCGCTCATCGCGAGCCCCGTGCTCCTTACGGCCTTCGTCTTGATCGAGCGCCGAGCCGCGCATCCGTTGCTGCCTCTGCGCATCGTCTGGGACCGAGCGCGCGGCGGCGCGTTCACCACAATCGCACTTGCCGGCGCCGGTGTCTTCGCTGTCTTTCTGTTCCTGACCTACTTTCTGCAACAGCAGCGCGGACTGTCCCCCATCACCACCGGACTCGCGTTCCTTCCTCTCACCGGCACTCTGGTCATAACCTCGACCACAGTGCAGACACGCGTGATCCAACACACCGGGGTCAAGCCGCTGGTACTCGCGGGAACCGCACTAGGCGCACTCGGAATGTTCCTGTTCACACACCTAACTCCCGACTCCAGCTACGTAAGCGGCGTCCTGCCCGGGCAAATCGTCCTCGGTCTCGGAATGGGATGCATCTTCGCGCCCGCGTTCTCGACGGCGACCCTCCGCGTCGAGGGAAGCGAGGCCGGGGTCGCCTCAGCAATGGTCAACACCTCCCAGCAGGTCGGTGGCTCCGTCGGCACGTCCCTGCTGAGCACGATCTTCGCCAGCGCCGTCGCAAGCTACACGGCCGGGCACCTTCACACCCCCGGCCTGGCAGACGCCGCTGCCGTGCACGGCTACACCACTGCGTTCTGGTGGTCGGTCGCGATCTTCGCTCTCGCGTTCCTGATGGCCGCCGTGATCCTGCCGAACGCAGCCAACCCTCGTGTGCCCTCCTGGAAGGCAGCGCTCGCCCGCCATGTGATCGGCAACTGCCACTACTCCGATCGCGGCGATGGTGTCCGGCCTTCGCTTTCAGGCACGACGAGCGCTGCGGCGCCGTGACCGTCAGGTCGGATCTCGTTTCTACCCGCGATTCGATCGAGCACGCCGACGCGAAAGGCGCTGGGCGCTCGACTCCGCATGCAATTGAGCACCGACCCGCCAGCCTTGACGAGTAAGGCGAAGCGATGCGATAAGCAGTAGCGCGAACACGACGCCCACGACCACGACGCTGGCCCGCGGTCCTGAGATGACCGCCTTCAGGGCCGTCACGCCCACGGCGACGCTCAGCACACGATTCGTCACGCGCAGCCCCCGCATCGAAGACTCCCATGCGGCTACCCGGTCAAGTTCACGAGACTCACGCATCCCGCCAGGATCTCCGAAGGCTGGGTGAGCCGCCGTCACCAAATCCTGACGATTGACGAGGGCGCCGTCGTTCAAGACCGCCCAGCGGTGATGAGTTCTTGGCTCGCTCCACAGAGCGCCCCAGCAGGACAAAGCTCCGCCGCGACTTTGCGGCGAGGATTCCTGATCCCGGCGAACGCAATCACGCCTCCGCTGGCAACGAGCACTGCTGCGATTACGTCCGCGACGCGGAAGGCGTGCACCGACGCGTCCTCGAAAGTCGCTCTCAGGAGAACTCGCTCACCGGAGGAGACTCCGGCGAGGCTCGGCGAACCGAGCGGCTCCCGCTTGGCGCGAGTGATCGCCACGCGGCTACCCGGTCCAAGCGCCGATTGTCCTAGCGCGGCATCGACGTGGTTAGCAAACGCAATAGAGACGACCGTGCCAAGCACGGCGACCGCGAAAAGCTGCGCGACCCGTGACAGCGTCGTGTTCACCGCAGCGGCTACACCAGCGTGCTCCTCATCGACCGACCCAAGGACCGTCGCCGTCAAGGGCGCCACAAGCATCGCGAGTCCCAACCCGAACACGAGCAGGCCCGGCAGGACCTGGCTGATGTAGGCCGCGCGCTGATCGACACGCGCAAGCAGCAAGAGGCCGACCGCAGCAACCAGAGCTCCAAGGCTTATCGGCACCCTCGACCCGATGCGGTCCGCAAGCGCCCCGAAACGACGCGAGAGCACGATCAACAGCGACGTGACCGGCAAAAGCGCAAGCCCAGCCTGAACCGGGGTGTAGCCGCTGACCTCCTGCAGAAACACGGGCAGCAGAAAAATCACACCACCCAGGCCGAGATACGCGGTCAATGTCGCCACGTTGCCGATCGTGAAATTGCGCTCCCTGAACAAGGCCAAAGGGAGCATCGGCTCCGGAGCCCGCGCCTCGCGCGCAACAAACGCCACGCCTGCCGCGATCCCTGCCGCGAGCGAGACGAGCACCACGGTGCTCCAGCCTCGCGTCGGCTGCTCGGTGACGGCGAACACCGACCCCGACAGCGCGATCGCCGCCAACAGAGCGCCGGGGATGTCCAGACGCCCTGCAGACCCAGTGCTTGCGTCCCCAGGTACACCGCGAGCAATCAGCACCACCGTCACAAGAACGAGCGGAGCGTTGAGCAGGAAGATCAGACGCCACGAGCCGGCGGCGATCAACACACCCCCGATGAACGGTCCGACGATCCCCACGACCGAGCTGAGCGCGGTCCATGTCCCAATCGCCCGAGCTCGCTCCTCTTCGGGAAACACATGAATGATCACGGCCAACGCCGTAGGCGTCACCAGCGCCGCAAACACCCCCTGCATCGAACGGAACACACATAGCTCCGCGATCGACGACGCCACTGCACAGAAAGCCGAGGCGACCCCGAATCCAGCGACACCAACCATGAACACCCGCTTTTGACCGAACACATCTCCAAGCGAGCCGCCGATCAACAACAGCGACCCGAGCGTCAACAGATACGCGTTCGTAACCCACTGCTGACCCATCAGGCCACCGCCCAGGTCGCCGCGAATCGCCGGCAACGCAACACCCGTCACGCTCGCGTCGAGAAACACGACGCTCGTACCGAGCACGGCCGCAAGCAGGGTCAGCTGCATCTCCCTCGGCGTAGCTGTCGCCCGAGCGGCCATCAAAGACCTGATCGCGCCCGGATGCGTGCCAATGGATTCACGTCGGAAGAAGTCCCCGTTTCGAGATCAGAGATTCCGGCTAAGCCTCGCGCATCGCCTCACCCAACGTCTCGCGCAGCCGCTTGGTTGGAGCCTCAACCGGCCCGCGGCCGAACCTCACGCACCCTGAAATGACGGCCCATCACCGGATGCACCGGCTCCCGTGGTCGGGCCAATCCGCCTCAGCTCGACCAACCCCAGGCCAAGCGCTTCGATCTCAGCGAGCAGCGCGAAAAGCGCCGAACGATCCTCCACCAAGCCCGTGAGGACCGTGTCAGGGCCCTCCGTCTCCACCGCCATCGTCGGGAACGCAGACAGCAGCGTCGCACCCAGATGTCCGTCGAGGCGAATCGTGTAAAGACGTTGCGCCGACTCCACGCAGCAACTCTCAATCCCCGACGGGTGATCCCGCATCGCCGGGATCCGGTGATCGGCCCACCTGCGGCGACCCGCCGGCCCGGCCTTCGCCGACTGGGCCATCCCCGGCGCCGCCCACACGAAGCAGCAGACACGCCGACGATCCGCCTGCTTCGACGGGAATCGTCGGAATCAGGTGATGAACACTCACCTGACCATCCGCGAGCCTCGTGAACTTGGCCGACGGAAGCAGGAAGCCGGTGCCGTGCGAGCTGTCCGCACATCGCCTCTTCGCTCCGCAGAACGTCCGGGACGCCGACGCCAACTATTCCGAAGCAGAAATCGCCGAGTCAACGCACACGAAGGAGATAGACGATGAACAGTGAGCTAGGGGTTTGGACGTACGACGATTGCGCGCTCGTGCTGATCGACTTCCAGAACGAGATGTTCGAGGTCATTCGCTCGGAAACCGACGCGAACCTCGTCGAGCTGAACGTGAGGCTCCTGGCGAAGACAGCCAAGGGATTCGGCATGCCGATCGTGCTCTCGACCGTCGGCGTCGGATACGGGCTCAACGGCCCGACGCTTCCCTCGATCCTCGGCGAGCTGGACGGCATCGAGCCGATCGACCGATCATCGATGAACGCGTTCGAGGACGCCGCCTTCAACGCCGCGGTCAAGGCAACCGGGCGCAAGCGCCTGATCATCGCCGGGCTGCACACCGAGATCTGCCTCACGTTCGCATCAGTCCAAGCTCTCAAGGACGGCTACGAGGTGATGTACGTCACCGACGCCGTCGGCGGCCGCTCCCAGGTCGCGCACCGCACCGGAATCGAGCGGCTCGCGCACGCCGGCGGCGTGCCGACGACTGCACTGGCCGTCACCACCGAGCTCTTCCGCGACTGGGCGACCCCCGCCGCGAGCGCAGCTCTCGAGGTCATCCACTGGTACTTCCTCGAGGTAGGCAAGCACACCGACTCCGTCGGAGTTGCAGACGCCGAGAAGCAAGCAGCCACGGCAGCGCTACAGGGAGCCCAGTGATGACCGGGCGGCTCGCAGAGAAGGTCTGCGTCATCACGGGCACGGGCGGAAGCATGGGACGCGCGAGCGCCGTAGCGTTCGCGCGAGAGGGCGCGCAGATCGTCGGCTGCGATGTCGCGGTCGAGGCTGCCGAGGAGACCGTCCAGATCGTCGAGGCCGCCGGAGGCAACATGGTCTCCCTGCAGCCGTGTCGCGTCAGTGAGTCCGACGAATGCGCGAAGCTCGTCGACCTCGCGATCCGCGAGTTCGGCAGGATCGACGTCCTGTTCAACCTCGCCGCCAGGTCTCATTTCCACCGGCTTGAGGACTTCACCGACGAGGAGTGGCGCGCCGCGCAGCAGGAGGAGATCGATCTGGTGTTCTACCTGACGCGTGCCGCATGGCCGCACCTGAAGACCAGCAAAGGCGTCGTCGTGAACATGGCCTCGCTGAACGGTTCGCTCAGCTTCAAGCTCCTCGCGTCGCTCGCGCATACGACGAACAAGGCGGCGATCATCGGCATGACGCGCCAGCTCGCGATGGAAGGAGGCGAGCACGGGATTCGCGTCAACTCGATCTCACCGGGCTTCATCGAGAGCAACTCGACAAAGGGCGAGCTGGAGGACGGGGAGTTCGGCCGTGGGATGCGTGAAAGGACCCTTCTGGGTCGTTTCGGCCAGCCCGAGGAGGTCGCCAACGTTGCACTGCTCCTGGCCTCAGAGGAGAGTTCCTACGTCACCGGGATCGACCTCGTGGTCGATGGCGGGATGAGGGTTTGGTGAGCTGAGATGAGCTCGGCGACTCCAGACGCAACGTCCAGCGATACCCCCGGCGCGCCCGCAGCGGTCGCGGGCGGCGGTTTTGGGCCTGGCTTCTGGGCAGTGGCGTTCGCGTTTTTGATCGTGATGGCGGCCGCCACGCTCCCCAGTCCGCTCTACGGCCTCTATCGAGAAAGAGATGGCCTTTCGGCGTTCACGGTCACGATCATCTACGCGATCTACGCGGCCGGGACGATCGCCACGCTGCTGTCGGTCCGCTACGTCGCCGCCCGCATCGGGCGACGCGGAATGATGCTGAGCGCGGTCGCGACGATGATCGCAGCGACCGCTCTGCTCGCGGCATGGAAGGCGCTTCCTGGCCTGCTCGTGGGCCGCTTCATCACTGGAGTGGCGGTCGGGCTCGCCGCTGGCACTGCGATCACCTACCTGATCGAGCTGCGTGTCCGTGCGAACCCGAAAGCGTCGGTGATCCCCGCTCGCAACATCGGCACTGCCGTGAACGTCGGTGCGCTCGGGATCGGCCCGCTTGTCGCTGGCATCCTGGCGGAGTGGGTGGCACACCCTCTGACGGTGCCCTACCTGCTCTGGATCGGGCTCGGGGTGATCGCGTTGATCGGTCTGTCCACTGCGCCCGAGACCTCCGCTCCCGCACACGCTTCCGCCGCACCGGCGGGCAAGCCGGCAGGCAGCTCGTCACGCTCGGTCAAGCTTCTCGTCCCAGCGTCCGTGGCGACACTCGCCGCGTTCGCGGCAAACGGCCTGTTCGCGGGGCTGTCCGGGCTGTTCCTCGCGATCACGTTTCATCATTCTTCGCACGCGCTATCTGGCGCGACGCTGTTCCTCGTGTTCGCCTCAGGCGTCGCAGCTCAGCTGGCAACAAGCAGCCTGCCCGCCGCGCGTGTGTTCGTGCTGGGCACCTTCTCGATGGTGATCGGCCTCGCCCTTCTGGTGATCTCCGTGCGTCTCTCGACACCAAACCTCGCACTGTTCCTCATCAGTGGGGCGCTGATCGGCGCGGGCGCAGGCGCCCTGTTCAAGGGGACGACAGGTCTCGTCCTCGATGCCACTGCGCCCGAGAACCGTTTGGCGATGACCTCAGATCTGCTCATCGCGCTGTTCGTAGGGCTTTCGATTCCCGTAATCGGCGCGGGAATCGCACTTGACCAGGGAGCAAGCCCGCCAGACACCGTGCTCGTGTTCGCCATCGTTGTCGGCCTGGGCGTTGCCTGTGCAGGCGCTTGGCTCGGACAGGCACTGAGAAGCTCGCAACGGCCAGCGGGCGCCCCATCCATCCAAACACCACCCGCGTCGGCCTGAAGGACGAACCAGGTGGCCAGCGCTCCGACAAGCCATCAGGACGACGACCACCTGAGCGCCCGGCTCGCCGAGCGGCCGCAAACACAATGAGCGCAAAGCCCGAGCCCGACCGGGTCGCAGGCGTCGTTCTAGCCAAACGTGTACAGCCCAAACCGGCTGGGCGAGCCCGCAAGGGGGGCGCAGCAGCCGCCGATCCGGCTGCGCGTGAGTTCCTGCGGGACGCCGACCCCATGCTTCGCAAACTGATCGACGCACGCCCGGACTTCCATCCCCGAGCCTGGCTCGACGAACTGCCGCCCCTGGATGCTTTCGGGACGCTGATCTTCCAGGTCATCGGTCAGCAGTTGTCCGTCAGCGCGACACGCACGATCGTCGCGCGCCTGCAGGAGCGCTTCGGCGGCCACATGCCATCACCACAGGAACTGCTCTCGATCGCCCCGGAGGAACTTCGCGCCAGCGGTATGTCAAACCGGAAGGCCGCGACGCTACGCGCCCTCGCGGAACGGTTCCTCGACGGAGAGCTCAGCGACCAGGCGCTCGCGGAGATGACCGATGCGGAGATCGAGGCGACGCTGACAGAGGTCCCTGGTATCGGGCCGTGGACCGCGCACGGCTTTCTGATCGTCGCCCTCGACCGGCCCGACGTGTGGCTCTCAGGCGATCTCGCGTTGCGCCGTGCGATTCAACGCGCGTACGGAATCGACCACCCACCCACCGAGGACGAGATGGCGCAACTCGCTGAAAGGTGGAGCCCCTATCGGAGCCTCGCGGTCAGCTACCTGTTCGCGTCCGAGTTCGAGAAAGGAAACTGATGTCACCAGGAAACCCCAAGAGTGTCGGACTCATCGGCGCCGGCCGGATCGGACAGGCGATCGCACACATCGCCATCCGTGCAGGGCGGCAAGTCGTGATCTCAAACCGCCAAGGACCCGAGTCGCTCACTTCATTGGTGGAGGAGCTCGGCGCGGGCGCGACGGCCGGGACCGTGAAGGACGCCGCAGCAGCAGACATCGTCGTGATCGCAGTGATGTGGCCCGACGTTCCCGGAGCCATCGAAGGACTCCAGTGGGACGGTCGGATCGTGATCGACCCGACCAACGACTTCGACCCCAGCGACCTTAACGGCCGCACATCCAGCGAGGTCGTCGCCGACCTCGTCGCCCCGGCGCGCGTCGTGAAGGCCGCCAACACGCTCGGTGCACCCATACTGGCCGCCGACCCACACGAGGCGGGCGGCCAGCGTGTGACCTTCATCTCAGGCGACGACGCCGACGCCAAGGCCGACGTCGCCGCGCTGTTCGAGGAGGGAGGGTTCTTCGTCGTCGATCTCGGAGGCCTCGTCGAGGGCGGCGAGAAGCAGCAGTTCGGCTCTCCGCTCGCCGGGCACAACCTGATTCGTCTCCCTTGATCCAAGACCCGGACAGCCCGTCTCTCTCGACGGCGCAGCTCGCCAAACTCGCGGAGATCGGCGAGGAGCGCACGGCCAACACGGGGGACGTGCTCTACCGGGTCGGCGACCGCGTGTACCCATTCGTCGCGATCATCGACGGTGAGGTGGCGATCCTCGACTCCGCGGGCACTGAGATCGCCCGCCACGGAGCCTCGAAGTTCCTCGGCGAGGTGAACCTCCTGTCCGGCCAAAGCCTGCTCGTCAGCGCGGCCGCCACAGAACCACTGCGGTACATCGCCGTCGAGCGCGACGCGCTGCGGGCGCTGCTATTCGACGACGGGCCTCTCAGCGATCTACTGCTCGGCACATTCGTCGCGCGGCGAGAGGCGATGCAACAAGTCGAAGGGCTCGGCCTGGAAATCCTCGGGCCGCGCTCCTCGCTCGCGACGATGCAGCTGCTCGAGTTCGCGCGAAGCAACCGTCTGCCTGTGAAGTGGCGAGACCCCGAACGCGGGGATGACCCAGACGCGGCAGCCCTCCTCGAGGGCCTCGAGGCATCGAGTTTGCCGCTCGTGCGGCTGCCCGGCGGCCTCGAGATGCGAGCACCATCGCTGGGAGAGCTTTCCCGCGCGCTCGGGATCGGGCGTGAGCTCTCACCTGAAGAGGACGTCGATCTCCTCGTCGTAGGCGCGGGACCAGCCGGTCTCGGCGCCGCCGTCTACGGCGCTTCAGAGGGCCTCGCCACGCTGATACTTGAGAGCGGCGGGCTCGGCGGCCAGGCCGGGACCTCGCGCCGGATCGAGAACTACCTTGGCTTTCCCGCTGGGATCAGCGGAAGCGACTTGACCAGCCGAGCGGTCATGCAGGCACGCAAGTTCGGAGCGCGACCGGCATCTCCCTATCGGGCGGTCGCCCTCGAGCCCGGCGAGGACAGGCACATCGTCCGGCTCGCCGAGGGCCAGGAAATCACCGCGGCTGCGGTCCTGCTCGCGACCGGAGCTGAGTACCGGCGACTGGACGTCGAGGGCCTCTCCGACTATGAGGGACTCTCCGTGTTCTACGCGGCCGGGCCGCCAGAGCAAGTGCTTTGTGGCGGCTTGCGCGTCGCCGTCGTCGGCGGCGGCAACTCCGCCGGTCAGGCCGCCGTCTGGCTCGCACGTGGGGGTGCCGTCGTGACACTTCTGCACCGCCGCGCAGACCTCAGCGAGACGATGTCTGACTACCTCATCCGCGAGTTGGAGCGCTACGGCGTCGCCGTCCGCGACCGCAGCGAAATCGTAGGACTCCACGGCGAGAACGGACAACTCGAAGCGGTAACGCTCAAAGGCGGCGAGCGACTTCCCTTCTCCTACCTGTTCCTCTTCCTCGGCGCACGGCCCCGCACCGACTGGCTCAACAAGGCCGTCGAGCGCGACGAGGACGGCTTCATCCTCACCGGAGCGAACGCGGGTCGCCGAGATCTCCTCGAGACAAGCGTCCCGGGGGTGTACGCCGCCGGCGACGTCCGGGCCGGCTCCACGAAGCGCTGCGCCACTGCCGTCGGCGAGGGAGCAATGGTCGTGCAGTTCATTCACGCCCATATCGCGCGAGATCGCGGGGCTCAGCCGGTGAGCGGAGTGAAGCAAGCCAGCCACGTGCCCCAGCGACAACAAATCGGCCATCCAAAGGAGGCAGTAAACACATGAGCACCGTTGAGATTCAAGAGCTACCCGCAGGCACGTGGCAGGTTGACAAGGTGCACTCCAGCATCGGGTTCGCAGTCGACTACATGGCCGGCACGTTCCACGGCACCTTCAGCGACTTCGACGCCGCCGTCATCGACGGCGTCCTGACCGGGTCAGCGAAGGTCGCCTCGGTCCAGGTGAAAGACGAGAACCTCGCCGCGCACCTCCAAAGCCCGGACTTCTTCGACGCGCCGGCCCACCCCGAACTGACGTTCACGTGCAACGCCATCGAGCGCGACGGCGGTCACGTCAAGATCGGCGGCAAAATCACGATCAAGGGCCACACCGAGCCCGTCGAGATCACCGGCGAGATCTCAGATCCGATGGCCGACCCCTACGGTGGCGAGCGCTTTGGGCTGACGCTGCAGACGGTGGTCGACCGCGACCAGTTCGGAGTCAGCTGGAACAACCCGCTTCCGAGCGGTGAGCCGGCCCTCTCGAAAGAGGTGACGATCACCGCCGAGCTGCAGCTCGCGAAGCAGGCGTAGAGCGATGCGCGTTCTCGGCATCAGCGGCAGCCTGCGCCGTGACTCCTATAACACGGCGCTCCTTCGCCACGCCGCCAGCCTGTTCGAGGCCGAGGGCGCCACGTTTGAGATCTACAACGGGCTGCGTGAGCTCCCGCACTACGACGAGGACGAAGACACCGACGATGTTCCCGAGCCGGTCTCGCGGATCCGCAACGCGGTCCGCGATGCCGACGCGGTGTTCTTCGTCACCCCCGAGTACAACTCCTCGATACCAGGCGGGCTGAAGAACGCGCTCGACTGGGTTTCGCGACCGTTCGCCGCCAACCCGCTCCGCTACAAGCACGTCGCCGTGATCGGCGCGAGCTCCGGCATGTTCGGTGCCGTGTGGGCGCAGGCCGAGCTACGCAAGGTTCTCGGCGCGATCGGAGCCCGCGTCAGCGAAGCCGAGGTAGCGGTCGGCAACGCCGGCGAGCGCTTCGACGAGAACGGCCGCCTGAACGAGCCGAACCTCGAGCAGGAGGTCCAGGAGGTCGTGGCGACCCTGCTCAACGACGCGCGATCGGCGACGACCAAACAGCCCGCAGACGCCCCAACAGCCTGAACGCCCAGCAGCAGAAACAGAGTCAATGTCACCCGCGCCTATAGATCTCGACGGTCAGCAAGTACCGCGCATCGGCTATGGAACGATGCGCCTGACCGGCCCGGGCATCTTCGGACCTCCGGCGAACCTGGCCGAAGCCCGACTCGTTCTACGACGAGCCCTGGAGCTCGGAGTACGGGTATTCGACACGGCCTGGTACTACGGCCCTGACGTTCCCAATCAGTTGCTCTCCGAGGCAGCGCGCTCCTATCTCGGCGATCTCGTGATCGCGACCAAGCTCGGCTGGGAGTACGACGAAAGCGGCCGCCTCCTTCCGGCGCATACACCGGAGAAGCTTCGTGAAGGAATGGGCCGCGACCTCCGGCTGCTCGGGACCGATTCGATCGCGATCGTTCACCTGCGATGGGGAAACGATCGCAGGGTCACCGAGTCATTCGCGCTCGCCCTACACGCCATGATCCAGATGCGCCAGGACGGCTTGTTTCGTCACGTCGGCCTGTCCAACGTGGGGCTGACACAGCTCGAATACGCGCTAACCAAGACCCCGATCGCCTCGGTGTCAAACGCCTACAGCGTCGTCGACCAGGCCGACAGCGCGATCGTGGACTTCACCGACCGCCACGACATTGCCTATCTACCGTGGCTCCCTCTGCGAACGGGCAACCCAGCGCAAATGCGAGCCCTGAGCGGATGGGGCGAAAAGCTCGGCGCCACTCCCGCGCAGATCGCGCTCGCATGGCTACTGCAGCGCGCCGGCAACATCGTGCCGATACCCGGCACCTCGACTGTGACTCATCTCGAAGAGAACACTGACGCGCTGAACACGCTGCTCCCTGAAGCCGCAACGCACGAGCTGACGATCGAACCGTGAGGGTCAGAATGCAGTGGCCTATCGCCGCTCTTCAGCCGCCAGCGGCCGCAGTCAACGAGCAGAATCGCCAGCTTTGTGCGATGCCGCCTCACCAGGGCGAGAGCCAGAGTAAGCAGATGCCAGCTACAGCCCTCGTCGCATCGCGGCCCTGCAGCGGCCCGCACAGACGCAGACCGAGACATGGCTGACGACACGTTGACCCCGACGCTGTCGCTGGTGCCCAACGCCCGCCCTGACGGGCGTCACAGGGTCGTCATCATCGGAGCCGGGTTCGGGGGGCTCTTCGCCGCGCGAGCCCTCAAGCACGCAGCAGTCGACGTCACGGTCCTAGACCGGACGAACCATCACCTCTTCCAGCCACTGCTCTATCAAGTCGCGACAGGCGTCCTCTCCGAGGGCGACATCGCGCCTCCCACCCGCGATGTCCTGCGCAAGTTCAAGAACACACGCGTTCTACTCGGCAACGTCGTGCACATCGACGTGGACTCCCGCGAGGTCGTTCTCGACAGCGTCGAGCGGCGCTCGAAGATCCCTTACGACAGCCTGATCGTCGCGGCCGGCGCAGGCCAGTCCTACTTCGGTCACAACGAGTTCGCCCCCTTCGCACCGGGCATGAAGACGATTGACGACGCTCTCGGCCTGCGGGGACGCATCTTCGGCGCTTTCGAGCTCGCCGAGCTTGAGGGCGACGCCGACCGTCGCGCATCGTGGCTGACATTCGCCGTGATCGGTGCCGGCCCAACCGGAGTTGAGCTCGCCGGCCAGATCGCTGAGCTGTCTCGGCGCGCCTTGAAGTTGAACTACCGCGAGTTCAACCCGGCAACATCACGGGTCATGCTCGTCGAGGGCGGTGATCGCGTCCTGGCGTCGTTCCCCGCGTCGCTGCAACACCGCGCGCGCCGCGACCTCGAGCGACTGGGAGTCGAGCTCCGCCTCCAGACGACGGTCACAGACGTCGACATCGCAGGACTCGACGTAACTGGCTCCGACGGCGTCAAAGGCCGGATCGAAGCGCATACGAAGATCTGGGCGGCCGGGGTAGAGGCCTCACCGCTAGGCGCGATACTGGCGGAGCAGACCGGGGCAGACATCGACCGCGCCGGAAGGGTCCTGGTGTTGCCTGACTGCACGTTGCCGGGGTATCCCGAGATATTCGTCGTAGGGGACATGATGAGCCTCGACCGGCTCGCCGGCGTGGCCGAGGTAGCCATGCAGTCAGGGCGCCACGCGGCCCGCACAATCACACGTCGCTTGAAAGGCAACAGCGACACGCGGCCGTTTCGCTACCTCGATCTCGGCACGATGGCGACCATCGCGCGGTTTCGCGCCGTCGTGTCAGTCGGCCGGCTCCGCGTCGCCGGCTTTCTCGGATGGCTCATGTGGCTGGTCGTCCATCTCACCTTCATGACCGGGTTCAAGAACCGCTGGGCAGCAATCGTGAACTGGGCGGCAGCGTTCCTCGGACGCGGCCGCCGCCAGCGCGTCATCACCGAGCACTCGGTGCGCGAAGCGATAACCGCGCTCGCCGAAAAGCCCGTCAGCCACCAGCAATCACAGAAGGGAGCCCGCATGCCACCTCCAGCGACCGGAAAGCTCGGGGACAGCCGAGCTACGCCACTCGAACTGGCGGCCGTCCGTTTTCACGGGCAGGCAACAGCCGCAAGCCGCTACGGCACCGCCGTAGCTCGCGCAGGCGACGCACCGTGGACCCGCCAGGTCGGTTTCGTAGAACGCCACCGCAACGGGCATGTCCTCATCCACGGAACGTTCGCCGGGCACTACCTGTACTTCGATGAGAGCGACCACGTCTCCCAACCAAGAGCCGCCGAGGGCGGCCTCGCAGGCGGCCTCATCGGAGTCTTGCTCGGGCCTCCAGGTCTCGCGGTCGGCCTGACGATCGGTGCTTTTATCGGCTCCCAAAGCGGCTCCCCAAGCGACGTAGAGACCGAACCCGAGCCGCTCCTCGCGCAACTGCGCGAAGCAGTGGAGGCCCCCTCCTCAGCGATCGTCGCAATCGCACCAGCAACCGACATCGACGACATGGTTGCGGCCGTCGCAACGGACGCGGCTTCGCTCGTCAGGCGCGCCCTCACAGACCAAGAGGAGAGCGCGCTCGTCGCCTCGCTCGCCTCAGCCCCAACCGTGGCCGATCGCTCGCGATGAGCACCGCTCCAGCGGTCTGAGAGCCATCGAGCGGCCGGGCCCAACGGCCACACGTCGACCGGCTCCTACCCGCCACCCACAGTAGCCACTATTAGCGCGTGTGCCACAAGGCCGAATAGGACGCGCTCTCCTCAAGCGTTCGAGTCGCCGCGCAGCACTGCTCCGATCTCGTATCGCGAGGCGACACCAAGCTTTTCGAACACCTTGCTCAGGTGGTATTCGACGGTCGACGTACTGACGAAAAGCTCAGCCGCAATCTCCTTGTTGGTATCTCCGCGCGCCGCCAGGTGGGAGATCTGTAGCTCCCGCGCGGTCAGGCCATCTCCCGTCTCCATGCTGCGCTTCGGTGGACGCGCACCGATGCCCCGCAGCGCGCGGCGGCTGCGCATCGCGAATCCGTCCGCGCCCATCGTCGTGAACATCTCGAACGCAACGCGTAGCTGCTCCCGGGCCTGTGGTCGACGCCGCTCGCGCAGGAGCCACTCTCCATAGATCAGGTGAGACCGCGCGAGCTGGATGCGAATGCTCGTTCGGCCGAGCCGCTCTATTGCCTCGCGATAGAGACCGTCGGCGTCATCGCCGTCAGCCACCAGCGCGCGCGAACGCGCCTCCACACCGAGCGCCCAGTCGGTGCCCGCCGCGCCGGTTGTCTCCACCAGCCGATCCAGCGCTCGCGCAGCGAGACCCGAGTCCCCAGACCTGACAGCTGCCTCGACCAGCTCCGCCATCGGCCGCGGCGACCCGTCACTAAGGGAGGGATTCAGAGCCTGGCCTCGGAGAGCCTCGGTCGCCTCGCCGTAGCGACCGAGACTGTTGCAAAGCACGGCCGTCGCGTGCTGGACGACGAAGGTTGCGTAACCCTCGCCGCGCTCGGCGGCATCGTCGCTCGCGGTGCGGATCAGGTCGAGCATCTCCGCCTCTCGACCCCGTAGCGACGCGATCCAGATCGTGAGATATGGCTGGCTCGGGGCGCCAGTCGCCTCATCTGACATGCGGATCTCGTCGAGCAGTTCTTCAGCTGGCACCAATTCCCCGGACATCGCGTGGACGTAGCTGAGCATGCTCACGGCGAACGACAGCCCTGTTAGGGCTCCCAGCTTCCGGGCACGCTCAACAGCTTCAGTCGTGAGCCGTCTCCAAATCTCGTCCTCCCAAAGGTCGGCTGCGGCCCACAGCGCGAGCGAAAGCCAGCGACCCTGCCCAGGTGAGGGAGAATCTTTGGGATGAAACGCAGTCAAAGCCGCTTTGAGCAGGGGAGCTCCGGCCGCGTAGCCTTCAGTGATCTGAACGGCAAGTCCCTCGAGTAGTAGATCGGTCGGTCTCGGCGGTTCAGGCTGAGAAGGACGCGAAAGCACGGCATTGGCGACGATCACAGCGTGGTCGTGGTCGGCGATGGGACCGGCAAATCGCGCCGACATCAACGCATCGAGATAAGTCGCACGCGCGAGATCGGGATCAAACTGCTCCAGGTTGTGAGCGGCGCTGAGCAGAAGCGCTGGCGCCTCGCTTCCTCGGTCCAAGGCGAACTTGAGCTGGGCGCGCAGTAGTTCCAGCCTGGCTCGCTGATCCTCCGCCGGCGCAGCAGCATCGGCAATATCGAGCAGGGAGGCGGCGTCGGCGAGAGCCCCGGCTTCGTACTTCCGCTGCGCTGCCGTGAGGGCGCGCCGCCCACGAACCGCCGGGTCCGGGGTCAACCCGACGGCACGCTCATGGAACGCCGCGGCCGCAGCGAGCCCACCTCGCGCCTGCGCGCGTGTCGCCGCTCGCTCGAGCTTTGCGGCTATAGCCTCGTCGGGATCCGCAGCCGCGAGACCCAGGTGCCAGGCGTGCCGGTCAGGATCGGTCGCCTCGTCCGTCGCTCCCCCTAGGGCAAGGTGCGCCTCCCGCCTCATCGGAGCGGTCGCGGCTCGGTAAATAGTTCGACGAAGCAGCGGGTGACGTAGGCGCACGGTCCGGTCGGTCTCGATGAGGCCGTCCGAGCGCGCGGGTCCGAGCGCGTGCGCCTCCAACCCGAGTCGCGTGGCGGCTCGCCAGAGGAGTGACGGGTCGCCAGTAGGGTCGGCTGCAGCGAGAAGCAACAGGCGGCGGGTGTCCTCCGGCAGTGCCTCGATACGACTCAGGAAGACCCGCTCAACCGATGCCGATAGCGACGCTGAGCCCGGCAGCCCGAAGCCGCCCGCAAGCTCACGGGCATCGAGCCCGCGCGACAACTCCAGCAAGGCCAAGGGATTACCTTGTGCCTCGGCGACGACCTGCTCTGCGACCCGCTCGTCCAGCGGACCCGGAACCATCGCCGCCAAAAGCGCCCTCGCATCCCGCCGAGCGAGCCCCTCGACGAGCAGCTCGGGCGCGTCGGCAAGCCAATCGGGCGGGTCTCTAGCGGCGAACAGCATCACCACCGACTCCAGCGCCAGTCTGCGAGCCACAAAGCCCAGCGTCAGGGCGGAGGCTCTGTCGAGCCACTGTGCATCGTCGACGACACAGAGCAGTGGCTCCTCCCGGCCAGCGGCGGACAGCAAACTCACAACCGCGAGTCCCACCAAAAACTGGTCCGGCACCGTGCCGCTCCGGCGCCCGAAAGCAATCTGGAGCGCCTCGAGCTGGGGCTTTGGTACTCGCTCCCACAGATCCGCCAGAGGTGCGCACATCTGTTGCAGGCCCGCGAAGGCCAGCTCCATCTCGGATTCGATTCCGGAGATCCGCACGACATTGATCCCGGAGGACGCGGCCGACCCGATCGCGTACTCAGTCAGCTCCGTCTTTCCAACGCCGGCCTCTCCTCGAAGAACGAGGGCACCGCCATCACTGGTGCGGGCATGCTTGAGCAGCCCGTCAAGGCGCGCACACTCCTTGTTGCGGCCGTAAAGCAGCGCCGGTGCGTTCCTCACCATCGCGGCGACCCGCACAGCGGCCGTAGGAGAACGGGTGCCGTGTGCCCCGAGGCAGAACTGTGAGATGAGGCTGTCAACGACGCGAGCTGCGCGGCCGAGAGGCAGAGCGCCCGTCGGGGCCGTTGCATCACTCGTGCGATGGCCTGGTCTCGGTCCAGTCGACATAGATGTTGCGCTCCGCGAACCGCCAGGCGCCGTCAGCCTTGACGAACCTGTCCTCGTATCGCAGCCAGGCGATCATCAGCTTGCGCTCGCCGTGATCGGTGAACAGATGGTGGGCGATGCAGTAGCTCTCGCCCGTCGCGCGGTTGCCATCGAGCACGATCGTGCTCTGGCCGTTGAAGTGCATAGTTGCCTGGTATTTGTTGAGATCGTCGAACACGGGAGCCAGTGCCTCGCGGCCAACCAGTGCCTGCGTCGGCTGCGTGCCCGGCCCGTCCATGTAGACGCCGAACTGTGTGTCCTCGGTGAACAGGGACTTCTGTCGCTCGGCGTCGCGGCGGTCTGCGCAGCGCGCATAGGCGTCGATGAGTTCCCGGATCGCCAGACGGTTCGCTTGCTCCGTCGGCGTGATTTCGGTCGTGCTCGGCATAGATCCTTCTCCCTCGTTCGCCCAATAGGCTTGACGTTCTGGCCTGCTCCGAGTCCCGACCAGAGTATAAGCGGGGAGTTCCCCGTTTGCAGTAAAGGAATAGTCGATGAGCGATCCCACCGAGCTCAAGAGAAGTGACGCCCGCCGCAACCGCGACGCGATCCTCGTGGCGGCGCTCGAGGCGCTGACGGTCTCGCCCGACGCTTCTCTGAACGCGATTGCGAAGCGAGCGGGGGTCGCCAACGCGACTCTGTACAGGCATTTCCCGACCCGTGAGCAGCTCGTCCTCGCCACCTATCAGCACGAGGTTCATCAGCTCGTCCTGGCCGCCGACTCGCTCCTGCGGGAGCGCGGGCCGACCGAGGCACTCAGCATCTGGGTCGAGCGTCTAGCCCGCTACGCGGTGACCAAGCACGGCCTCGCGGACGCTCTGCGATGGGCCGGCGCGCTCGGAAGCGATCTCTCCTCCAATGACATCTATGACGAGATCGTCGGGGCCCTCGATCGCCTCCTCCAAGCGAACATCGCTTCCGGCACTCTCCGCCCGGGCCTCGACGCTAATGACGTGATCCTTGCTCTTGCTGGCCTGTTCCAACTTGACCCGGCCAGCGACTGGAGAGGTCAAGCCCACCGCATCTACGACATCGTTCTGGGCGGTCTGCAGCGATCAGGGAGCTGAACGCGGTCGGGCGCCAGCTCCGCCGGACCCAGTGATCACTACTGATCTTCTTGCCCGCGACTCGTTGCCGTGCATTGCTAGCAACTCCGTGGTCGCGGCCCGACGTGGCTGCTCGTTTCACCGTCGGCCTCAGCCGTAGCTCACGGCGCCAATTCATCAGGATCAAGTGAGGACCGCTCACCCTCTCACCGGCAACGATCTTTGACAGCTGGCACCGCAGCCAAACCCCGACAGAACAGGACCCGTGATGCCCCAGTCAACGGCCGAGCCCGCAACCCGAAACGAGACTGCCGACCCTCCGACCTACAAGAACTACATCGGCGGCGAGTGGAAAGAGCCAGCCGGCGGCGAGCACTTCGAGAGCATCGAACCGTACTCCGGCGCGGTCTTCGCCCGAGTCGCAGCCTCAGGCGGCCAGGACATGCACGACGCGATCTCAGCCGCCCACGCAGCGTTCCCCGGCTGGGCCGCCACGACACCCTCCGAACGCGCCAACCTGCTCTTCAAGGCCGCCCAGATCATCGCCAGAAGGACCGACGAGATCGCCGAGATGCTCGCACGAGAGACAGGCAGCACGCTGCCCTTCTCGCAATTTCAGCAAGGCCTCGTCGCCAACACCCTCGAACAAGCAGCCGGCTGGGCCTACCTACCCAAGGGCGAGGTGATCCAGTCCAACGAGCCCGGCGCCCACTCGATCGGCGAGCGCCGCCCACTCGGCGTCGTCGTCAGCTTCCCGCCCTGGAACGGAGCGAACATCCTCTCCTGGCGATCAGTGATCTTCCCGCTCGTCGCCGGCAACACGCTCGTCGTCAAGCCATCAGAGTTCGCGCCCGTCAACGCCGGCCTCCTGATCGCAGAGGTAGCGGAGGAGGCGGGCATCCCGCCCGGCGTCATCAACGTCGTCACACACGCCCCCGGAGGCGTCGGACCACTCGCAGACGCCATCTTCGAGCGTCCCGAGGTTCGCGTCATCAACCTCATCGGAGGCGTCAAGACCGCCAAAATCCTCGCGGCGCGGGCCGGAGAAACGCTCAAGCGCACCGTGCTCGAGCTCGGCGGATATAACCCGACGCTGATCCTCGACGACGTCGACATGGACTACGCAGTCAAGACCGCGACCTTCGGATCGTTCTTCCACCAAGGACAGATCTGTCTGAACACACGCAAGATCATCATCGCCCGCAGCATCTACGACGAGTTCCTCGAGAAGTTCGTGGCGCGCACCAAGACGCTCCCATCAGGCGACCCCCTGGACCCGAAAACCATCATTGGACCGCTGATCACCCAAGCGGCCGTCGACCTCATGCAGAACCGCGTGGACGAGGCAGTCGCCGCCGGCGCAACGCTCCACGCGGGCGGCACCTCAGACGGCCTGATCTACCAGCCCACGATTCTCACCAACGTCTCGCACGACGTGACAGCCTCCAACGAGGAGACCTTCGGTCCACTCGTCATCGTCGAGCCCGTCGACAGCGACCAAGAGGCCGCCGACGCCGCCAACCGCGTGATGTACGGACTGACCTCGTCGATCCTCAGTAGCGACACCTACCGCGCGTTCGACCTCGCACGAAAGATCGAGCACGGGATCGTCAACGTCAATGCCCCGACCGTCAACGACGAAATCCACGCCCCTATGGGCGGCGTCAAGAACAGCGGCTGGGGCCGGACAGGCCCCGACAGCGTCGCCGACTTCACCGACGTGATCTGGATCAACGCCCGGCGAGGCCAGCACGAGTATCCGTTCTAGCCGCAGGCCTCCGGAGCAAAGGGGGGAAACAGTCGCGCCGATCAACTAGCGCCGGACGCCGCGTCGCGTCCGAACACTTGGGCCGCGGCACATCTTGTTCGGCTCCCCGAGGTCGGGACGGTTCTCAGCTGCGTAGGTAATTGACCCCGAAGCCGAACATCCGGCTCACAAAATGTTCGGCAGATTGTTCGGCCGTGCCATTGGCACAAAACCGAACAATCGCGGAGCACCCCAGACACGACGCCACTTAACGCCGGAAAGCCCTGTTTTGCAGGGCTTTCCCTATGCACTTGATGGGACAGCTTACGAACCTGCCTCCAAGGGTGGCGAGGGCTCTGGCGGCCTCGCCTGTCCGACCTTCGCACCGTGGGCGCCGGGCTACGGTGGCCTCGTCTGCGAGCAAGCGCCAAGGCAACGGCAGCGTTGCGCGAGTCGTTCAGAAGGTGCTGGCGAACGGGAGGCCGCAGAAGCTCGCCGCTATCCGGCGTGGGGTGGAGGAGCTGCTTGGGGAGCCGGTGTCGGTTGAGTCCGTGAGTTGGTGCCTGCGCACGGGCTCTCGCAAGGAGAGGCCGATCTTCTTCCGACCCGCCAATGGCTACTACCAGCTCGCGCCTCAGGCGTAAGTCTACGCTCCCCTTCCGGTGTGGTCAACGGGCGTCCGCTGACTGGCGACGATCCACGCCAGGTCTTCGTCGCTCACCGACGGCTCGCTGACCGTGACTGATGGCTGGACGGGCCAGATCTGCTGCAGAACGCGACTCAGTCGGCCCACGTGTTCGACTTGCCGATCAGCACGTAGAGGCACCCAGATGTGGAACATCACGCGACCTATACCGAAAGTGACTGCGTAGGCGATCGTTTCCCCGGTCTTTTCAGGATGGGGAACGCGGTGATGGTCGTGGTAGTAGAACGTGTTGAGACGACCGTCATACTGAGCGATCCAGATTTGGGCGTGGTCGGGCAAGTCATCATCTCTGAGGTCATGGCGATGGCTTGCCGGGGTCGCGACACCTCTAGGGTGCGAGAACTCAAGAACCATTGCCGTCTTGAGTCCCCACCGAGCGAGAATCCTCTGTTCGGCCTCGTCCAGGATCGCCCCACTCTCGCCAAGAATCAGGGGCAGCAGGATGGGCTTACTTTCTTCCTCAAGGCGCGCCATCCAGCCCCCGTTGCAGCCGCGACAGGCGCACTTGACCACGAACTTAAACGACGGCCCGAGATGTTCACGTGGCGTAACCGTCTCGCCGCGCGCGATATGAGCTGCCGTCTTCGCAGGCTCCGGCAGCGCACGCTTGACCCATTTCGGCCACCCATCCTCGCGTGTTACGCCCGGCGCGTCGCAGAATCTACACGGCATGTCGCAAGGCTAGACGGCACGAGTGCGCGGGCGGCTTCTGGCGATGATCGCGTCGCACAAGCGGCAATGTGCGAGTCAGGACGGTCCTACCTCCCTCAGCTAACGAGCTACTTCTCCAGTCGCCGCCGACACAGACAGCGCCGCCAAGCTCCCCAACCTCGTCGATCTCGCGCCGATCCGGCCGGGGCGTTTCGTGCCATCCCCCCAGGCCAGCCCGCGCTGACCGCGCCGCTAGCATTCGCCTCCGTGGCTCGTCTAGCGAACAAGGTTTGCGTGATCGCGGGCGCTGCGGGCGGCGTCGGCGAAGCCGCTGCCGAGCGCCTTGCGAGCGAGGGAGCGACGGTGGTCGGCGTTGACATGGTCGAGCATCGCGTTGGCCAGCTGTCGCTGCAGGCCGACCTCAGCGATGAGGCGCAGGTTCGCGCTTTGTACGCCCGTATTCGTGCGGAGTTCGGACGAATCGACGTGCTGTTCAACAACGCAGGCCTCAACGACCCCACCGACGGATCTGCACTCGACACGTCCCTAGAGACTTGGCATCGCGTCCAGGCCGCAAACCTGACGACCGTGTTCCTCTGCTGCAAGCACGGGATCCCGCATCTACTCGAAGGTGAGCCGGTCAACGGTTCTGTCATCAACACCGCGTCATTCTTGTCCGTGATGGGCGCCGCAACGTCCCAAATGGCCTACAGCGCTGCCCAAGCGGGAGTCCTCGCGCTCTCACGCGACCTGGGTGTCAACCTCGCCCGCCGCGGAGTCCGCGTCAACGCTCTCTGCATGGGACCCGTCGACACACCTGCCCTCCGCACTCTGTTTGCCGATGATCCCGAGAAGGTCGCGCGGCGCAACGCCCACATGCCGATGGGACGCTTCGGTCACCCAAAGGAGGTAGCAGCCACCGTGGCATTCCTCGCGAGTGACGACGCCGGCTACGTGACCGCGTCAGCGTTCCCCCTCGACGGTGGCATCACCGCGGCCTACACCACGCCATCGGACCGAAATGATTGACGCCCAGACCGTACGCCCGACTTTGGCGCCGGCTGTTCGCGAGCTCGCGGCGGACTGGCCTCGCGACGCCGGTGAACGCAATGAACCGCTCGAGCCACCCCGAAAGTGCCTCCTCGGCGGTTCGGCCGCGGAGCAAGGAATCCGCCTCTCCGAGCTAAGCGATCTCATCCGCGTACACCGCCGCCACGAGCGCCTCGCGCGTGGGGAAGTTGCGATACAGGGTGCCGACGCCGACACCGGCGTGCGCGGCCACCGCCCGCATTGACAGGTCCGTTGGGCCGTGCGAGAAGAGCTCCCCGACCTCGCCGGCTGACGTGAGGCCGAGGGCATCCTCGCGACGGTGGACGACCACAAGGACGGCCGCAGAGCCGTCTTAGGTGCGGTGGCAACCGTCGAGGAGGTCGAGAGTCTGGGGTCCAATTTGGGGTCCAATGTGAGCGAAACTCATGCCCACTCAGAGGCACTAGAGCCCAGTAAACAGGGGGCTTGAGCATTCCGTCGTACTGCATCACTCCGGCTGGGGGCCGGGCGGTCGCAGGTTCAAATCCTGTCTCCCCGATAGAAATGCTGGTGGATGCTGGGAGGGGCTGGGGGTGTCCTGAGCGGGCAGGATTGGCTCTGGGGATGGGATCAAGGGATGATCTCGTCGGAAGTGGCTGGCGAGACGGCCATCACACATTTTGGGGAGTTCCGCCCACGAACCGCCCACGTGGCGAGGGTTTGACCGCCCACGGACGTTCAGCGCGATCAGGCAGCTCAGATAAAGCACTGCTTTATTGCTGGCCAAGAGGTTCCGTGCCGATTATTGATGCGGCCCGATCAACTTGCGTTCTTAGCGACGTGCGCGAGCAATCGCGGCAGCGATCGTCGCGACAACGTTCTTGCCATGACGCCTGAAGCCCAGCTCGCACATCATCTCGTCGACGAGCTCGTCTTCGGTCCTGAGTAGGTCGTCCGACTCGATCCAGCGGACGAGCGCAGCAAGTTCTGAGTCTGCATAAGCGTGTATCGGCTTCCCTGCCAGCACGAGGGGCCGACTGCCCATCGGTCGTACACGGGGAGCTTGTGAGCCGTTCTCGGTGCCGGCTTCGTCTGCGCCGATGTCCCCCGGTTGCTGTGCGGCGAACGTCAGTGTCTGGGGCGCGTCGCCGTCGTCCACCAGACCATTCGGCGTCGGTGCCGCTCCGTCCATTCGGCTTACTGCTTGCTCGTACGCCGTGATCGCCTTGTCGACGGCCGCGTCCTTGTTGTAAAACCACTCGCTCGACCAGATCCTGTGGAAGCGCCATCCCAATCGTTCCAGCTGCTCTTGGCGCAGCCGGTCGCGGTCGCGGGCGCTCTCCGATGAGTGGTATGTGGCGCCATCGCATTCGAGGGCCAACACATAGCGACCCGACTGCGTGGGGTGTTGAACGGCAAAGTCGATCCAATACCCGGAGGAGCCGTACTGTGGAGTGAGCTTCAGTCCTCGACGTTCAAGTGTGTCGCGGACATCCACTTCGAATGGGTTAAGTGCCGGCTTTTCCAGCACACGGTCGCCGAGATTTGCGCCGTCGGACTCTACGTACTGAAGGTATTGGCGCATGAGCTTGACACCCTCGGCATTGGATCGCTCAGGGTCCATGTCGTGATGCGAGAACGAGGCGATGAGGGTGACGCGGCTCTTGGCGCGCGTCACGGCTACATTCAGACGACGCTCGCCGCCATCAGTAAGCAGAGGCCCGAAGCGATACGGCAGGTCGCCACGCGCATTCTTTCCGTACCCAATGGAGAGGATGATCGCGTCTCGCTCGTCTCCCTGGACGTTCTCTAGGTTCTTCACAAAAAAGCGCTCGTCGCGACTTTCGTCGAAGAACTCTTCTAGCTCCTCGGCGAGCGCCGGATCCTCGCTGAGCCGTTGGCGCAGGCAGGCGTCGATGCGCTGTGCGTGCTTGATTCCCATAGCGATCACTCCGAGCGACTCGTCCGGTCGTTGCCGGGCATGATCGAGGATCACATCCACCGCTCTATTGACCTCACTCGTGGGGCTATTGGGCTCATCGCCTGGTTGCCAGGTGACAGGCACGTAGCTCAGAACACGTTGCCCCCCAACGCCAGCGAACGTGGTCAGCATGTGGTCGTAGATATGTGCGTTTGAGAAGGCGATTAGCCTCTCGTCGCGGCTGCGGTAATGCCACTGGAGCACCCGGAAGCGCAGCAGTGAGCCGAGGGCGTTTAGGATCGACTCGAAGCCCTCCGTCCCGGCAAAGAGCGACGACAGCGCGTCCTCGTCCTCGGTGTCGTTTTCTTCGGGAGAGTCAGATGCGAAGAACGCTGTCGGCGGCAACTGCTTGTCATCTCCGGCAACCACTAGCTGTTTCCCACGCAGAATCGACGAGACAGCGTCGGCCGGTGTGATCTGCGATGCCTCATCGAAGATCACGACATCGAAGTAGCTCCTCGCCGGTAGCAGCTGGCTGACCATCAAGGGGCTCATTGCCCAGCAAGGCTTGAGGGCCAGCAGCACGTCTGCCGCGTTGTGCACTAGGTCACGGACAGGCAGATGGCGTCGCTTTAGTTCGGCTTGGCGCTGGACCAGCGCCGCTTGATCCTTGAACTCGTCACGCGCCTTGACGGCAGCTTCTGCACATACGCGCAGGATGCGTGCCGAGGTGGTCTCCAAGTGCAGACGATCCCCAGCCTTGAACTCATCGGCCACCCTTTCGTGCTTCTCGGCGACGAAACCGGCCAGCAGCGCACTGGCCAACGAGACATGGTCGAGCACGGAGTGCAACCAGGCGTGTCGGAAGGCCTTTCGGGCAAAATCCTCGGAGGCCTGTTGGCGTTGAAGTTCGCGGAGAAGCTCCTCGAGCCCAGCAGCTATGAGTGAGCGCTCGAGTCGGTGGATCTCAGGCAGGTTTGCCAACGTCGTTCTGTCGCCATCGAGACGCAGGAGCAGGTCTTGAAGGTCCTCTGTCGACATCGTGGGCAGCCCCTCGGTACCAACCCATGCTCCGAGTCCGGCAAGTCGCTGGAGCAGGTGCTCGTAGGTTGCCTCGCGCTCCGCGATATCTACTGGAGCGCTCGGCGTCCCCGCACCATCGAGGCGCGACCACTCCACCACGATGTCTCGCGCTGCCACAGCTTGCTGGTAGAGCGCATCGTCTCCCGGCTTCCCGTCGGACGCCCAGATCGAACGCAATTGCTGGCGCGCGGCCTTATACGGCGCCGAGCCCAACGCCGCACGCATACGCGAGAAGCCGCCGCGGCCTGCGGGAGCTAGGTCCTCACAGATCTCATTCAGGTCGAGCTCAAAGACCTCTGGCCTGTATGCCGCAGGTGATTGTGCGATCTTCACCCAGAGGTCGAGCTTTGATCTCCAGCCAGCTGCTGTCGTCGACGCAGGCAAGCGGCTCTCCGTGCTGGCCCGCTCAAGCAGGGAAAGTGCGTTCGGAAGTGTGTGGCGTCGTACCTCGTCCAGCACCTCATGCGCCTGTTGGACCTCGTCGATGCTCACGATCGGTGACGTCGCCCACGGGCTCGCGCTCGTGCTAAGACCGAATCCACCGAGCTGCGCGTACTCCGCGAGCTCTTCCTCGACACGATCTGCCTCTGCGCCGCTCAATTTCTCGATGGCTTGGTGGCGGAAACGCACCTCACTGCTCACTTCGCCAAGAGCCAGCAACTGCGCGCGCGCGTCGTACACCGACAGATCCCAGGGCTGGCGCTTCTCGTGCAATGCCTCCGCATACGCGTTGAGTTCCCCTCGGCGTCGTTCTAGGCGTTGCATCTCGGCATCGTTTTCGACCCGGCCGGCGATGCGACTGGCGACGAGCGCCCGGCCAAGCTCCTGTGCGAACGCCCGCCGCGAGGTGGCGCCCCCGTGAAGGTCGAGCACCAGCTCCCCGACCTTCTGCTGGTGCAAGCGCTTGGTGACGGCATCGATCGCGGCTCGCTTCTCCGCAACGAACAGCACCTTCTTGCCTCTGGCGACGAGCGAGGCGATCAGATTGGCAATGGTCTGGCTCTTGCCTGTACCGGGCGGCCCCTTGATGATGAGGCTTTGGCCCGCGATCACGCTGTTGATCGCATAGTTCTGGCTCGAATCGGCATCAAGAACCAGGAACTCGTCAGACAGCGATATGTCGTCCGGCCTCGGGATGGCGTCGGGCCCTGGACCCTGGTCGCGGATCGCCTGTCGGCACTCCTCGTCACCCGCCAGAGCAGCGATGAGTTCGTGGGCAACCAGCTCATCGAACGAGACCTCGAGGTCTCTCACCATCGGCAGCTTGGCGTAGGCAAAGTTGGCGAGCGCTACGCGCGACTCGACCTGGAAACCGGGGACGCGTCTCGCCTGCTCGGTGAGCCATGTGTAGCTCTCCTGAAGCTCCCACGGCTCGTCGATGACCCCATCGACGCGCTCGAGCAACGCCTCTTGATCTAGCTCGCACTCGAAGTCGGTCTTGAGTATGTGCAGCAGCAGAGGGTTGACCTCCATGTCCTCGACCAGGGCCAACTCGAACTCGTCCTGCGCGGCCCCAAGCGCTCGTAGGCTTGCACGCTGCAAAAGCACCGGTGCGCACGGCTGCCATGCACCACGCTTGTTGTCCCATCTGGCGAGCCCGCAGGCCAGCGACAGTGTCGCCAGCCCTCGCTCCTCAAGGTTTTCCTTCGCCTTGTTGTGGATCGTTCGGATGCGCGCCATCTGCCTATCGCGCTCTTCGGGATCGTCAAAGAGCGAGGAGAACTTGGTCGCCTTGCCTCGTAGCAGGCCCTCCAGTGCTGCCTGATTGGCTGCGGTGAGATCGAGCGTCCCGCGCTTTAGGTCACGGTAGTGCAGCAGGTTGTTGCGTCCACCGAGGTCGACGAGGGCTCCCCGCCACTCCTTGACGGCCTTCTGGACGAGCTCTACACGCCGCTTGGTGTAGCCCTCAACCTCGCCGGGCAGCGCAAGATCCTCGACCGCACTGTCCTCGAATGCTGACATCGTTGATACCGCCGCGACAAGATACCGGTCTAGTTCCCAAAAGTAGAACAGACTAGATGCACGGGTCCCGAGTGGGTGCCGAATTGGTCCTCTGGGGCGCCCGCTCAGGGGTTGGTTCTTGCGCGTGGACACAGCAATGGCACAGCGCTCGCTGTGGCGTGCATCTAGTCTGTTTGGCCTTCGTGGATCGACTGCAGGACCGTGTGCCGTGGTCGGGTCGAGTTGAAGCTAAGAGCGCGTGAGGCGCTCGGCGGCGTCGATCTCGCTGGCGAAGTCGCCGACGCTCGCGTCGACGGCTGCGAGGATGCGGCGGACGGTGCGCCAGTGTGCGCCGCGTTGGCCGCGCTCGAGGCGGCCGACGAAGGTGGGATCTACCCCCAGTCGCTCGGCGACCTGTTCCTGGGTCATCCCGGCGCGCTTGCGGAGCGAGCGGAGGGCATGCCCGAGGATGATCTGGTCCTGCTTGGCCGTCGGCTCCGAGGTGCGTGGCATGGCGGTAACACTCACGGGACGCCTCGTTCGGCACCAGGGTATTTATGGTCTGGTTCTCGTGCTAGGGTCGTCGCACACATCAAAGTGCCCCCGCGCAGTTGGAGCTGCCGGGGGCGTGGCACCGAGAGCCTGAACTCCCGGCGCATAGGCACCCTACTAGCGGCGCGAGTGGTGCCTTCTCGCCCGATCAGTCCTCCCGGAGCTTCCGACGACAAGGAGGAACCGATGAGCACTACCCAGATCCCCGACGTGACCGTGTTGGCGGCGATCGACCGTGCGGAGCGTCACCGAGGCCGACAAGGCGTACCCGTCTGGCTGATCTTCGAGCACCTGGGCATTCCGCGGCGCTCCCGGCGCGTGCGCGCCCAACTCCAGGCGCTTGTACAGGACGGCGCCATAGAGCAACGGCGCACGCACGTCGTGGACGTATGGGCGCTCGCCCCAGCCGGCTGTAGCCGGCTGCAAGGTGTTGGACAGGTGGACCTCCCGGAGTCCCCTCAACATCGAGAGTGGCGCAACGCTCGCACGCTCGCTGCCCAGGAGATTGAGCGGTTCCGCGGGTCGCTGCATGACGTGCTCGATGCGGCGATGACACAACTTGATGGCACCCCTCACTCCGATGCGTGGTTCGAGCTGGCGGATGGGCTCCGCGACGCGGCGTGGCGACTCGGGTCGGCGACCTACTGCCTGCACGAGTGGGTAGAGCCAGGCGACGATCGGCGGACATCGACGATCACGTCAGCGCGGCCGATCTGGCGCTCGACCCCTCGGACCGTCGGCGTCGGCAAGCTCGCCGCGTCGGTCGACGTAACACTCGCTCCTGGCCGGACGCGGACCCTGACCCAACTGACGCGCCGGCTTGACCGTCGCCAGCACAGCCCTCGTGGCCGGCGAAGGAAAATTCGTTGGCCGGTTTCGGGCGTTGAGGGTCATTAAGGGTATGGGCAGCAACAATCCCATACCTGGGCGGATCGGCACTTGGCCGTCGCCGAGTGCCGTGGAGCCATACGTGTCTCGCTACGAGTTGGCGCGGCTGATGGGCGTGAGCGTGGCGACCGTCGATCGCATGGTGGCCGAGGGGATGCCGTCGGTGACGTGGGGTCGGCGTACGCGCCGGTTCAGGCCGTCGGTCGCGATCGGTTGGGCCGCGGAGCGGGGGAGGGCGGCGTGAGCCTTTCAAGGCTGCCGTCGGGCCGCTGGCGGGCGCAGGTCTATGACCCGTCGCTCGGCCGGAACGTGAGCGTGTCGCGTGTCCTTGGCGGTCCTGGGACGTTCGGCGACGAAGTCCGAGGCAAAGCGAGCGCGCGAGCAGGCCCGCGCACGTCTTGGGGATGTCCGCATGGACGGCGAGACACTGTACGGCTTCTGGGAGCGGTGGACGACCGATCCGCTGTTCGCCAGGCCGAAGGAGTCCACGAACATCCACAATCGCGAGCGCACCCGCGCTTTCGTCGACCGCTATGGCACGTGACGGATGGACGCCATCGGCGACGCGGTTGTCGCGGAGTGGCTCGCGGGCGGCAAGCGCAACGGCACGATCCCGGCGTTGCGGGCCATGTTCAACGACGCCGCCTCGGCGAAGGGTGGCCGGCTGGTGCGCCAGAACCCGTTCGCGCGGCTCGGGATATCGCGTGGTCCCGGCCGTCGCCACCAGCAGCCGCCGAGCGAGGAGCAGGTTTGGAAGCTGATCCGCTGCGCACGCGAACTCGCGAGCCCATCGTTCGCGGCCTGGCTCCAGGTCGCCGCATTCACGGGCCTACGACCCGGCGAGCTGGACGCGCTGCGTCGGGTCAATGTCGATCTCGCTTGCTCCCGTATCCGCGTGGTGGAGCAGTACAGCGCGACGGCTCGCAAGTTCACGCTGCCCAAGAACGGTCAGGCGCGGGATGCGCCGTTGACCGAGCCTGCGTGCGAGGCGATCCTTTCGTTGCCGGCGGAAGGGGAGTTCTGCTTCGCACCGATCCGCGGCAGCCACTGGACCGCGTCGGCACGTGCCTACCACTGGAAGGCGGTCAGGGCGGCGGCGGGATGGGAGGGGAGTCTGTATCTGGCTACCCGGCACTTCGCCGGCTCATACATGGTCAACGTGCTCGAGCTGCCCTCCGAGGACGTGGCGATCGCGCTCGGGCACACCGATGGAGGTGAGCTTGTCCGTCGGCTTTATGGGCACCGTGACCGCGACCGTGCGCTTGATCGAGTCGCCGCTGCCTACGAGCGGATGGCCAGCCACACACAGCTGAGGCTGGTCTGATGCTCGGTACTCGACGGAAGGGTCCGCGACGTGTCCGATGATCCGAGGATGCAAGCAAGGGCACGTCTCGTGTGGGAACAGGGGGCGAGGGTCAAGTTCCACTACACCGAGCACGAGCACGCCGCGAGAATCCTCGCCGAGCAGGTCTTCCGCATCCCTCAGGAGCCGGGGAGCGCAGGGCATGGGTTGTACGTCACGACAGTGCAGCCGCGTTCGATGCTCGACGAGAAGCTCTTGGATCTCCTGTTCGCACGAGGGCGGCCCGTGATCGCTATCGAAGGCGTTGTGGTTCTCCGTGACGATGCCTTCCCATGGAGGCGCTACGCGCACAGGAGTTACGTCTACAGCGCGTCTCCCGGAGCGGTTCTGGACTTGTCGCTTGCGTTGGTCGGAATCGGGATACGTCGACGGGGGACCTGGCTGTGGTCGGACGGCATATACATGCCGCCAGCATGATGATTTGCTAACCTTCCATGCGAAAGTAAGTTTGAGCAATGGAGTCTTCACTGCAAAGCCCGATGCCTCTCGTTCGCGCCGATGGCGAGGGCTACACGTATGGCGGGGAGTGGATCGACGGCTTCGCCGATCGGCCAGAGCTACCCCTGCCGGTCCGCGTTCGCCTGGCGCGCTTGGGTGAGCGCTACGTCCCCAAGAAGCTCTCGGCGGCACAGCGAGACCTGTTGGCGTCCCCGATGGCAGAGCGAGACGCGACGCGCCAGCCGTCGGCGGAACTGGATGGCTTCCAGGCGAACGCGCAGGAGATGGAGAGGGCTTTCGAGGACGGCGTGTACGGCGAGCTGACCGCAGAGCAGCAAGCGTGGGTCGCCGACCCCAGCGCGCACCCGGCGCTTGCGGAGGACGTTCGGTATCCGCTCACGCTCGGCCAGCTCCACCTTCTAGCGGGAGCGAGCGAGCGACAGCTACGGCATTGGAGCGATGAGAACCTGATCCCGTCTCATCGAGCCGGCGCCCACCGTCGCTACTACAGCGCGGCAGTGGCGCGCGCACTGCTGCTGGCAGATACCGCTCCGCAGCAGGTCGCGACGCTGATCGCGCTCCGCCAGGGTGGGGATCCCGCTCGTCGCCTGTGGGCGCTTATCGGCGGGGTTGGCGCCGGTCTCGTGAATCTCAGGCGATGACTGCCGACAGTCGTGTCCGATAGCCAGTCGGTGAACGCTCTGGTAGAGCTGTGCCAGAGCGCTAACCAGCGCTCACGTGTCGATACGCCAGATTCGTGGGTTCATTTCGTTGGCCGCGATCAAGTCGACGACGTGCTGCGAACACTAGAAACGGATCCGCATATCGCTCATCATCTACAGGAGCGTCACGCTCTGTATCTGGCCGGTGGAAACGGTGGATTCGGAATGACACCCGCGAAGCATTGGCTTGGTGGCTTTGTGCGATACGCCCTAGCTCGTCCCGAAGTTGAATGGGGGCACATCGCACGGCGTTTTCACTCCTTCTTGGCGATGGAGGGCGGGACCGCCCCCTGCAACATCAGCACCACGCTCATCGGGGTGTTGCTCGTGAATACCGAGGAGATCGAACTAAGGGATGCGAAGCTCAAGCTTGGGCAGTTCGAGAGGGACAGGCACAGGAACGCGCGGGGTGGCCCGTTGCCAGCGACCGTTTTTCAGTACGAGACCGAGATTCCGGCGGCTATCGCAGCGGAGAGGGTCTCGTTTGATGACGCGGTTGCCGAGGGTGCGACGCGCGAACACGAAGAAGCACTAACAAGGCTCCTGCTTGCCCTTGCCTTTGTGACCGGAGGGCCGGTACAGGTGGACGCCACCATGTATGAACCGGTGTTTTCTGGTTCCAGCGCTGGTGAGCAGCCCGAAATAGGAGGCCCGATCCTAAGTGGACATCTAACCATGCTCAATGAGAGTGCCGCTGACGACCTGAGACCGGCGTACGCCGCCTTGGTCGACGTGCCCGTCAGGCACGTAGGTGTTGCAGTGCGCCGCTATCTAATGGCGAGATCCGAGCGCGTACGGCCCGCGGATCAGGTGATCGACTACGCCATCGCAATCGAGTCCATGACAAGCGAGCGATACGCCCAGGACCAGGGAAAGGAGGTTGCTGCGCTTCTCGCGAGCAACGACTGCGAGCGGTGGCAGGTCGCCGGTGAGCACAAGGACTTTCGTCGTGCTCGCGAGCGGATCATCCACGAGGGCGAGATTCCAGCAGACGTCGAACACGCGGCGCGACTCGGCGAGAGCTTGGTTCTACGCAGCCTTCGAGCGCGCGTACGTCCTCGCAGCGACTCAGCTCGTTGAGATCCGGCCGCGTATCAGCTCGCGCCTGGGTCCTCGAGACCTGAGATCAGGCGGGCAACCGCGCGGTAATCGCCCCGAGCGATGCGGTCGATCGGTTTGTCGCCGTCAAGTGCGGGATTTGGCTTGCTGAGCCAGGCGGGGATGTAGGTGGGGTGGATGACTCGGGCCAGGCGTTCAACGATCGATGAGAGATGGCGGGACGACGACACGGGGCAGACAATAGTCGTCATCGCATGGGAAGACCCGCTCCAACGGGCATTCAGACGGACGCCGCGCCGCCGACCGCTCACGAAACCGCACACGCCCCGCCGAATCCCGCACAACCAAGCCCTCCAACCCCTGTCTCCCCGAACAGGCCCAGATGCGGCTCTCCCGCTACTACCATCGGCCCCATGACAATCCAACGCCTAGACCACGTAGGCATCGTTGTCAACGACCTCGCCGCCGCGACAGCCTTCTTCGTCGAGCTCGGGCTGAAGCTGCATGGTGAGGGCTCCGTCGAAGGCGACTGGGTAGACCGTGTCATAGGGCTCGAGGGCATCCGGGCGGACATCGCGATGCTCGAGATACCTGGTGGCGGCGGACGGCTCGAGCTGACGAAGTTCCAGGCTCCATCGGGCGCGGAGGGCGACCGGCACGCGTCGCCAAACACCCCCGGCATCCGCCACCTCGCATTCGAAGTCGATGACATCGACACCGCCGTCGCCGGCCTGCAAGCACGCGGCGCGGAGCTCGTTGGAACGGTGGAGCGCTACAAGGACATCTATCGGCTCTGTTACGTCCGCGGACCCGAGGGGATCATCGTCGAGTTGGCCGAATCGATCGGCTAAATACTCAGGGCGGGCGTCGGGAACCGGAAGGCGTCGCGCATCGACCCGTTTATGCTTCGGCCATGGCGGCGCCGAAGCGGATCATCTTCCTTCTCATCGCTCTTGCCGTGGCGCTCCTGGCCCCCGCCGGCGCCCGCGCCGACTCCGCTTCGAGCCTCGAGGTCATCGGTAGCTCAGAGCCGATCGAAGCGGAACTCATACGCAACGTCATTCAACCCGCGTTCGCGGCGGCGTTCCCCCAGTTCACCTTCAACTACACCGGAGCCTCGCCCAAAACCGCGCTGTCCAACGCCGAACAAGGAACTGGCGGCCCGAGCGTGCTCCTGCTAGACAGCCCGGCGCTTGAGAGCCCGTTCGTTGCGGGCGGCTTTTCATACAACGGCCAGCCGGGAAGCGCGGTCTTCACCGAGGACTTCGTCCTTGCGGGGACGACGGGGGACCCTGCCGAAGTGGCGGCGAAATCGCCGCACGACGTCGTTCGGTCTTTCGCGGACGTCGCAGCCGCGGGCGTCGCCGGAACCGCCGTCTTCATATCTCGCGGGGGAACCATTACAGCCCCTTTCTCAACCCTCGCGGAACACCGCATCTGGAGCCTCGTCGAGAGCTCCGGCCTGACCCCGGCCGGTGTCGTTCTGTGCGCCGTCAGCGAAGCCGACGGGGGCGGCATGACGCCGATCGACCCAGGCGTGCAGGCCAGCTCGGGGATGCCCTGTCCCGAAGGCGGCTCCGTATCCACCGACGCGCCCAACTGGTTCGAGGTCAAGAGCGACAACGAGACCAAAAAGGTGACCGATACGAACGCATGCACGCCGACGTCCAACGGGGCGACCCATTGCTATGCCCTCACCGACCACGGAACGTTCGACTTCCTCGCCTCGGCGGCCGCACCAGCCAGCGAGGTTCCGAACCTGACGATCCTCACTCGTGACAACGCGGCGTCTGCTCCGGGCGGAGCCGAGGCTTTGCTCGAGTACTTCCACGCCTACGTGATCAACCCCGCGAAGCCGGAAGAGACGGTCAACCTCCAGGCCGCACGAGACTTCCTCGGCGTGCTCACCTCGCCCGCCCTGCAGAGTCGGATCAGCAGCTATCTGGCCGAACCCGGGGGCGGCCCCTTCCACGTCACCGCCGCGCCATCCGTGAGCGCCTCGCCTTCGAGTGCCGCCGCAAACGCCGGGCAGACCTTGAGTGTCACGGGGAGCTTGCTCAACCCCGAGCCCGGCTTCCCGACGCTTGCGGGCCAGCCCGTGACGCTTGAGCTCATCACCTCAACCGGACCGCAGGCGCTGGTCTCCGGCCTCACCAACGCGGCAGGCCAGTACACGCTCGCATTCACGCCACCGGTGAGCGGTTCCTACGAGGTCGCGACCCCTCCCATCTCGCAGCTGGAGATCGCCGGTCTCCAACCGCCCTTCAGCGATCTACTCTCGCCGACCGTCTCGGCGGCGTTTTCCGAGACTGTCAACGGCGCCGTCGCTCTCACCAAGCTCTCTACGACCAAGGGCAAGATCAGCCTCTCCGGCTCGGTCGGCCCTGCCGCGCCCGACGCCAACGCCGAGGTCGTACTGCTCGCGCGCCCGGCTGCCTCGAAGGGCGCCTTCGCCCCGGTCGCTAAACAGACGCTCGCCGTCGGGCAAACAGCCTTCATGCTTGGCGCAGCTCTGCATGCAGGTGCTTGGACCGTTGAGGTCAGCTACCAGGACGGCGGTCTCTTCACACCGGCCGTCAGCTCGGCAAAGACCATCAACGTCCCGGCCGCGATCGGAGTGGCGTTCAAGCGGGTGAAGATCCGCGGAGCGTCGCTGACGGTGTCCGGGGCGCTCAGCTCAGCGCCGAAGTCCCGAGGCTCGACCGTCCGTCTCCTCGCCAAGAAGGGCGCTAGGCTTGCGGACGCGGGGAAGGCCGCGGCTACCCACCCGAAGTCGCACACCTTCAGATTGCTCGCCAAGGTGCCTGTCAAGCGCGGTCACAAGACCTTTTCGATCAGCCGCAAGCTGGCCCGCGGATTCCACTACTCCTTGCGCCTTGAATACGTCCTCGGCGGCAAGGTTGTAGCGCGCTCGGCGTTCCGCAACATCACGGTTCGCTGAGCCCACCGGCCGCTCAGACGCTGACGTCGAACCCGAGGTCGATGTCGCAAGCGGCCTGACCGCCACGGATCCCCCAGTTTGCGAGCGGGACGTCACGGATGACGATCGAGACGTGGTCTCCCGGGACGCCGAGTGGCGCGAGACTCTCGACGATCTCCCTATACAGGGCGCGCTTGGCGTCGATAGAGCGTCCCTCGAAGGCGTCGATGCTCACCTGGGTGTAGCGATCGGGCTCTGCCGTGTCTGGAGGGCATGCGAAGCGATGAGGCTCGTGAGTCAATAGCCGCACATGTCGATCGTCCGGTGGAATCCGGAAGGCCCGCCGCAGCGCTCCGTGAACCGCGTCCATCAGCGCGATCTCCTCGGCCTCCGAGTACTCCCGGCGCGTCTCGATCAGCACATGAGGCATCTCACGAGCCTATCGATCGAGATCCGCGCCTGGACGAGGAGGCTCGCCACATTCTCGCCATCGTCCTCTGACGGCATCGTGTCGCTTCAAGCCGCCCCAAACCACCTGACAAGTGCCTCCTGCAACACGGCATCTCCACTCTCGCCAACCCACGCGACATATCCGTCGGGCCGGATCAGCACGGCGGCGGGAGCCTCGACCTCGCCGAGAACCGGAAGCTCCCACGGGCCGTCATATCCAGCCTCGAACAGCCGGACCCGGTCAGCCCATGGGCCGATGTCGAATCCGTCACGCTCACCGAGATCGAGCAGCACCGGCTGGGCATCGTGCAGCAACTCGAAAACCCGGAGCGGCCCGTCGGCGGTCACGAGCTCCAGGTCGGGCATCCGGCGGCCGAGCAACGGGTGGCCTTCGCCGAGGTCGTAGTGGATGTCAAGGCCGGACACGGCTCCGGCAAGCCGCTTGCGAGGCTCGTTCATCACCGCCAGTTCCGACACCAACTCGGCCACAGCCTTCGAGCGCTCGTCCTGGCGTTGGAGGGCGGTCTGGGCCATCGTGTGCCGGAGTGCACGTGCAGCGACTGGGTGGCGCTCATCCTGATAGCTGTCCAGGAGACTCTCCGGGGAGATTCCGCTGACGACCTGAGCGAGCTTCCACCCCAGATTCACCGCATCCTGCACGCCGAGGCTGAGGCCCTGCCCACCGGCCGGGTAGTGAACGTGCGCCGAGTCGCCGGCGAGCAGGACCCGTCCCGCGCGGTAGCTCGCTGCCTGACGCGTCGTGTCGGTGAACCTCGAGATCGACGTCACATTGTGGATCCCGAAGTCCGTGTCGTAGATGGAGATCAACGCGTCCTTCAGTTCCTGCAGCGTGGGCTCGCCGCTGGGTGCGGGCTGGCGCTCGCTCACCATCACGCGAACCGGTCCCTCGTCCTTGTAGACCACCTCGCCGTCGCGGATCTCGTACTCCAGCCTCCCGATCCCGTGAATGCCGAGGTCATCGCGCCGCATGCCCAGCTCCGGCTCCTCGGCCATCTCAGCCTCGGCGATCAGGTTGCTTTTGGTCGGATCCCATCCGGGGAACTCGATCCCGGCCGCCTTGCGGATGACGCTGCGGCCTCCGTCGCACCCGACGAGATACAGCGCCCGGACCGACTGACCGTCGGCCAGCTCGACGTCGACGCCGGTGTCGTCCTGCGCGAAGCCTGTCACCTCGCTGTCGTAGTAGATCCGCACAGGCAGCTCGGCGATCCAAGCCGCCATGATCCGCTCGATCTGGCTCTGCCAGATCCCGAGCGAGTACGGATGACGTGTCGGGAAGTCGCTCATGTCCAACACCGTCGTGCCGATCATCGAAGCCTGAGCGACCTGCCCCTCCGCGAGGAACCGATCGGCGACCCCGCGCTGGTCCAGCACCTCGAGCGTCCTCGAGTGAAAGCCGCCGGCCCGCGATCCGGCCAGCACGTGATCGGGACGCCGCTCGAGCACCGCGACATCGATCTTCGCCAGCGCCAACTCGGCCGCCAGCATCATCCCCGCCGGACCTCCTCCGGCGATCACCACCGAATGCTCTCTCATTCACGCCTCCAATCGTTAGGTTCTGGCTTGCGGCGGGCGATTATGGGGCATGGCTCGGGCTTGAAACAAGCCCCCCACTGGGGTATAAATTGGAAGTGGAAAGGGGCGAGGGCGACCTCCTTTCGAGATGTGGCGGCGGTACTGAGACGCGCGGAAAGGCGTCGTGACCAGGCTTCGGTATCGGTCGAATCTCTAGAATCTGCCTCGACCACGCAATGGGAGACCGTCATGGCATCGCTCGCAGCGCCGCAGGGCACGCGTAGCGCCGGTAGCTTGCCGTTCCCGGATAGGTCGGCCGGGTTCGTGAACGAGGAGATGCCCTTCGACCACCTGGTGGTTGTGATGATGGAGAACCACTCCTTCGACAACCTCCTGGGAGGACTGTCCCGTACCCGGAGTGACGTGGACGGTCTTACGTTCGACGGCGCCGGAGTTGCCACCAACACGAATCCCTCGCCGAGCGGTGGCGTCGTTGCCGCTCACGCGCTCAAGGACACCAGCCAGGCACAGAACGTGACCCAGAGCTGGCAGGCCACCCACGAGCAGATCGGCGGCGGCGCGATGGACGGGTTCGTCAAGTCCGCCAAAGGGACAGATGAGCCGATGGGCTACTACACGCCGGAGGTGCTCCCCTTCGCGTACTCACTCGCCGAGACCTACACGCTCGCCAACCGCTGGTTCTGCTCCCTTCCGGGCCCCACTTACCCCAACCGACGATTCCTGCTCGCCGGGACGGCCTTTGGCGGCACCGAAACCGGAGGCCATGCGATCCTCACGGCGCTCGAGAAACCACCCCCTGCCGGCACGATCTTCGACAGGCTCTCCCATCAGAAGCTCAGCTGGAGGAACTACTTCACTGACATCCCCATGAGCCTGGTGATGCCACGGACGCTCCTCGAGCACCCCGATCATCACCGACTCCACCACGAGTTCCTTGAGGACTGCAAGGCCGGCACCCTGCCGGCGGTCAGCTTCGTCGATCCCGCCGTCGGAGCGCTCTCCTCGATCGCTCGCTCGGTCGATGTCCTTCCCAGGCCCCTCAAAGACTTGCTTGAGAGGCTCGGCCCGACCGAGACCGAGGAGGACCCGGGCGACATGTACTACGGCGAGCGCTGGGCGCACGAGATCGTAGAAGCCGTCGTCCGCTCTCCCGCCTGGCCTCGAACCCTTTTGATCTACACCTATGACGAGCACGGCGGTTACTACGACCACGTGCCGCCATCAGCGGCGATCGTGCCCGATGACATAGAGCCGCAGCTGCCGGCGGGGCAGTCCGGCGCCTATGGCAGCTACGGACCGCGCGTGCCGGCCATCGTCGTCTCCCCCTACTCACGACCCGGCGGTGTCACCGATGTCGTCCACGACCACACCTCGGTCCTCGCGACGATCGAGCACAAGTGGAACCTGCCCGCACTCACGGATCGCGACGCCAACGCCGCCACCGTCATGGACTTCCTCGACCTTGGCAGCGCACCTCGGCTCGCTCCTCCCGCATTGACCGCACCGTCGCCGAGCGGCCCCTCCGGCCCTGCCGTCACGCCTTCTTGACACCAGCCGATGCTGGGCGAGCTCAGCCCCGGCTGTCGGCCAGCGGCCCGTACGTATCCGGCCGTCTGGTGGCCAGCAAAGGGAATAGCTGGAGCCAGTCGCGGCGCTGGTCGAGATCGAGATCGGCCACGAGCACGGCGGGCTCGTCGCGCGGCGCCTCCACCAGCTTGCGTCCGTACGGGTCGCAGATGAACGACGAGCCGTAGAAGCGCAGCGGCGGCTCCTCGCCGACCCGGTTGACGACGACCATGAACAGGCCATTGGCGATCGCGTTGCCTCGGATCACGCTCTCCCACAATGGCTGCGTGTCGAAGTCCGGATGGTCTGGCTCGGAGCCGATCGCGGTCGGGTAGACGAGCACGTCGGCATCCTGGAGGCTGTAGGCCCGCGCAAGCTCGGGGAACCACTGGTCCCAGCATGTAGGCAGGCCGAGGCGTGTCCCATCGAGGTCGATCAGGGGGTAAGCGTCCGGGCCACTCGGACCCGGGCGGAAGTAACGATCCTCGTGATATCCCGCTGTTCTGGGGATGTGCAGCTTGCGAGTACGGCCCGCCAGCTCACCGCTCGGCGCGACGAGAATCGCGGTGTTGTAGCCGAGCCCATCGTTGCCGTCGGCGCGCTCGTACAGAGAAGCGTGGATGTGCATCCCGGTCTCTCTGGCCATACGTGCGGCGAAGCTGTGGGTGGCTCCGCCAGGAAGCTCCTCGGGTTCCACACCGGCCGCCCGTGGGCCGCCCGGATCCGTCCCGAAGTACCGACTGAGCGTCAGCTCCTGCAGGCAGACCATTCGCGCTCCCTCTGCGGCGGCAAGCTCGATGCCGGTCGCGAGCGCGGCTTCGTGCTCGACCGGGTCTGGATGCCAGCGGTGCTGGACGGCCGCGATGCGGAAAGGCGCTCGCGCGGGAGGCTGCTCGCGCGCCGGCGAGTCGCCTGGGGCCTGGGCCACGAGCACTGGGATCTGATCCATCTCTTCGGACTCTAGGCAGTCACGCGCGACATCCGTGGGATCGCGACTTCCGAGTCAAGTGCGAGCGCCATTTATCGGTAGACCATCAGCGTTTCCTGCACGACACATGACGGGTCTAGCCGCAAACTCGGAGCCATCTCAGGTCCATGCTATAAATACCGCCATCGTTTGCGTGTGGCGCAGCGATATGGAGCAGGCTCCTCCCATCCCTCTCGGAGCAGACTCCGGGGTGTCGCGTCGCAAGGAGCGTCGCGACACCCCGCTTCTAGCGCCTATGCGCGGCGTCAAGCGAAGGGCGGAGGCGGCGCAGTCTGTGGGCGCTTCTGGGGTTGGCTGAGCAGGCTGGCCGTCAGGCGGATCTCGAGGCTCGGTGCCGGTGAGCTGTTGCCTGGCAGCGACGGCCGGACGAAGGCGGGGGCCGGCCGTTCGGCCTGGATCCGGGCTGCTGTCTCGCCGATCTGCGGTGTCAGCAGGGCCTCGACGATCGCCGGCAGCAACTCAACCAGTTCCGGGTTGTCGTTGCCGAGGCGCGCACGAATCAGGCCGAAGGCTTCGTCGACTGCGATCCTCGTGTCGGGGAGGCTTGCTTGATCGGTATGCGATCCACCGAAATCGTCAGCGACGATCCTGCTGAGCGCCAGTCCCATCGCCTGTTCCTGGGCTCGCGTCGCCTCACTGCGAGACAGCAGGACAGCCGTCAGCTGTGGCTCGGCCTCGCCGAAGCCCAGCAGCTGGGTCGCGCCGACGCGCACCCGTTCGACGGGCTCGGTCTCAACGGCGAACCGGGGAATGGCAATTTCGGCAGCGAGCGCGGCGGCCTTCCGGAAGGCCGCCGCCAGGCATCCCTCGGCCGTTCCCAGGAGCCCTTCGGCGGTTGCGAGCGTTATGCCGGCCCGCCGCGCGACGTAGGGCAGTCGGACGCCGCCAGGCCCCTCCTCGTGGCAGATCTTGGCGGTCGCCGCGATCAGCCACATCCTGTGAACCTCCGCTGCGAGCCGCTGCTCGCCAAGCTTGGGGTCCTGGGCCGACTCCTCCCGCCGCTGGTCGTCGTAGCTGTTCATCACTGCTGCTTCCCCGTCGCTCTTGACGCTGTTTCTGAAATAAGACTGGTATTCAAACATCGGCTACCCCTAGTGCCAGATCATGCATCAAAACCCTGCTAAAAGCCGATTAGTCGCAGCACGGAATATTTTTCGTCCAGAAAAGGAAACGGTAGCGGTTGGAGCTAGCGAATGACTCTGGGCCTCGAGGAGAGGCCCCTGTTCGGGGTATCCTGAGTGGGTCTCCGATGCCCCGCGCAAGCTCCAGGTCGGCAATCGCCGAGCCAAAATCGCCATCTCGTGGCAGTGGTGCGCGGCGCAAGCACTCTGAGCCTTCGCCTCGGGAGGCGGCGCCGAAGGCCACGCAGGAGCAGCGGCTGATCGACGCGATGATCGAGCTCTCTTCGCAGACTGGCTACCAGAACGTCAGTGTCGCCGACGTCAGTACCAAGGCCGGCGTCTCGAGCAAGACCTTCTATGAGCTGTTCGCCGACAAGGAAGACTGTCTGCTTGCCGCCTACACGGCCTCGGCATCGCGCTTGCTGGCCGATGTGGGTCCGGTCGCGGAGGAGGGGGGGTGGCGAGACGCGGCCCGTGTCGTGCTCGAGCAGCTGCTCGCTGCTGTCCAGGCCGACCCGGCGCCCGGCCGCATGTTGCTCGTCGAGGCTCTCGCCGGCGGGGCTCGTGTCCGGGTCGAGCGCGAAAGGGTTCTTGGGTTGTTTGAGCAGCGCGCACAGCAGTTTCTCGACAGCCCCCGCGACGGCAAAGCGCTTGACCTGCCGGCAACCGCCGTGATCGGCGCGGTCCGCAGCGTCGTCTCTCGTCAGCTGCGGACTCACGGCGAGGACCGACTGCCGTTGCTCGTCGAGGACCTGCTCGCATGGCTCGAGTCCTACTCCGTGCCGGCGGCGGAGAAGCGGTGGAGCACGGGTGCTCACAGCCGCCTGCCTGCCTCGGCGGCGCGGCGGACCTCCAGCGGCCAGGCGATCGTCGCCCCACAGCGCCTGCCACGCGGGCGGCACAGGCTGCCCGCCGGCGTCGTCGCGCGCAGCCAGCGAACGCGAATCATCCATGGCACCGCCGACGTGATCTATGCCAAGGGCTACGCCGAGACGACCGTCAGTGAGATCGTCGCCGCCGCAGGCATCTCCCGCGAGGTCTTCTACGCGCATTTCACGAACAAGCAGCACGCCTATCTTGCCGCCCAGCAGTACGCGACCCAGTACATCCTCGAGTCGTGCACGGCCGCCTACTTCCGGCGCACGACCTGGCCGGAGCGTGTTTGGGGGGCACTGGATGAGCTGATCGGGCTGCTCGTGGCGAATCCCGCCCTCGCCCACCTGCGGCTGGTCGAGTGCTACGCCGTCGGGCCGGTCGCGATCGATCAGACCGAACAGCTCAAGCGCGCCGCGACGATCTTCCTGCAGGAGGGGTTCAATTCCGTTCCCCGCCCCAAGACTGTGCCGCCGCTGGCGACGCATGCGATCACAGGGGCGATCTTCGAGGTCTTCTACACCCACATCTCCCAGGGTGAACTGGAACGTCTGCCCCGCTGCCTGCCGCAGTTGACCTATACGGCCATCGCGCCGTTCCTGGGTCCCAAGCGCGCGATCACCGCCGTCGAGCGGATTCGCGATCGCGTCATCGCCGGCGCTCCCGCCTGACCGCTCGCTCCGGGGCAGCAGACTCCCCCGTGTCGCAATCGGGCGGTGGGACTCGGCCCGGCAGTGGCATGGAACGACTCGGGGCGCCCCCCGATCAAAAGAGGCGCCCCGGACTCAACAATCATCCAACCCAGCAAAGCTGGCTAGGAGTGCAGACAATAATACCAGCTGGGGATGCTTGCGCGACCCCGGATTCTGCGCTTCAGACCTGTACTACCCGTAATTCCGCTGGTTGAAAGTCCGGACGCCCCCCGAGGGCGTCCGGACGTGGCCGTGAAGCCGTTACGGACCGGCGTTCCTCCCTGCTCAGTCGGCCTTTTTACGGGCCGCCGGCTGGATGGTGACGCCGACACGAGCATGGTCTCGTGTAAGCGACGCGAACATAAGACGAAGCCAAAATATTCCGTACATGGAATATTCCTGTTGTGGACGAGAGGCGTCGATTGGAGGATGGCCGGTCGGCGTGGGCTGGTGCGGGCCAACTCGGGTCGCTGCTGGGAATGGGTGCCGCGTATTGGCTTGGTATTCAGCCGCAGGTGCAACGGGAGCTCGCCGTCTGGGACCGGCTCGCACGGGCGATTCCAGACGATCTGCTGCGTGAGCAGGCACTGGCGAAGCTCAGCGGCGAGCGGCTGAATCCTGAGGCTGCGGCACTGTTTGCGGCCCTGGCGCCGCGGTCTGAGCGGCGGCGGATGGTGAGCCTGATAGTCGCATATCAGGTTTTGTACGACTATTTGGACGGAGTCAACGAGTGCACGGGGTTCGACTCGCTGCTGGATGGTCTTCGTCTTCACACAGCACTCGTCGATGCCTTGCTGCCGGATCGACGGTGTGACGACTACTACCTGAATCACCCAGGCATCGATGACGGTGGCTACATGCATACTCTCTGCCGGCACTGCCGACGACTGGCCGGGATGATTCCGTCAATCAGGCTATCGAGGGCAGTTCTCGAACAGGCCACAGAGCGCTGCGGGCAGGCCCAGAGTCACAACCACGCCGACAACACCGGCGATCGGGCGGGACTGATCGAGTGGTCGCGCGAACAGGTGCCGCGCTGTCCGGGCTATGAGTGGTGGGAGATCGCTGCCGGAGGGATCTCCTGCCTGAACATCCACGCCGTCGTCGCATGCGCCGCGGACCGTCGTCTGGACGCGCGCGACGTCGAGACGGTCGAGGCCGCCTACTTTCCATCGATCTGCTCGCTGAGCGCACTGCTCGACAGCCTCGCTGACTTCCACATCGACGCCAAGTCCGGGAACCACAGCTTTGTGGCTCACTACCGCGACGGCGATCATGCCGCTGAACGCATGGCCGCGATCGTGGGCGAAGCCCAAGAGCGAACCGTGGCGCTTCCCAACGGCTCACGCCATGTTGTGGTCCTGGCCGGCATCGTCGCCTACTACATCTCCTCGCCGTCGGTGTGGAGCGGCTTCCCGGCGGTCGCTGCCGAGCGGCTGCTGGAAGCCGTCGGGCCGCTGGGGTCCTCGATGTGGACCGTGATGCGGCTGCGCAGGCGCGCTCACTCACGTGCGCTTGAGCCCACCGTCAGAGAGGGACTCAGCTCTGTTTCTGAAGTGCAAGGCGTGGCTGAACCCGCGAGGCGAGCAGTCCTGGCCCCGCGAGCAGGACAAGCGTCGTGCCGATGATCGCGCCGATCACCGCCAGGCCCTGAGGCAGGGCCACGGAGAAGGGCGCCGGGAACCCGGTGATCGTGCGCAGATAGAGATCGATCAGCGCATGTCCGTAGATACCTGCGCCGGCGCCGATCAGGCACCCGGTGGAGACGACCAGCAGCGACTCGCACAGCAGGATCGCGCGTAGCTGAGATGGGCGGAAGCTCTGGATGCGAAGCGAAGCCAGGGCCGGTCTTCGCTGCCACATCGATGCGCCGATCGCGGCCGTCATCGCCAGCACCGCCGCGGCGGTCAGCAACAGGGCGATCTGGGTCAGGCGGTTGAGGCCTTCTCGGGCCAGGGCGTCGGCTTCGCCGGCGCGAGCGGCGCTGCTCTGCACCTGCAACGCACCCGAGCTTCCGATCACTTCGCGGATCTCTCTTTGCACCGTCCCCGGCGGCGCGCCGGGACGCAGGTCGACTTCCAGCGCGGTCGGGTCTGGTTCGTCCCAAGCCCGGCGGTAGTCGGCGAGGTTCAGCACGACCGCTCCGGGGGACCAGCCGAGGTTCGTGGTCGTGGCCGCCAGTCGGTAGCTTCGCTCTCCGCTCGGTGTCGGCAGCGCGATGACGCCGCCGATCGCCGCGTGCTGCTCGTGCGCGATCTGGGCCGAGGCGGCGATCCACCCGCCCGCGCGGAGTCTTCGCTCGGCGAGTCCCGCATCGGCGGAGACGATCTGGCCGGGGGAGACCAGATCGCCTGTTTGAGGGGACCGTGCGATCAGCCAGATACGGCGGCCGAAGGCGTCGAGGAACCCACCTTGATAGTCGCGCACCGCGGCGACACCCGGGACACTTGCCACCTTCTGTGCCGTTTCGCCGGCGGGGAAGCTGCTGGTGGCGAGGTAGTCGCGCGGAGTCGTCACCCACAGGGCGCTCGTCGAGACGTACTGCGAGTAGTCCCGGTACAGGCCCCGCAGCAGGTCGTTGTGGGCTCCGTTGGCGGCTACCGTCCCGTACACGGCGATCGCTCCCGTCGCTGCCAGCGCGAGCGACCTCGTGGTGGTGCCGCGCAGCGTCCTCGTCACCATCAGCAGCGTGTTCGAACCATGCGGCAATGTCGCCACCGCTTCGGCCAGTCGCACGACGCCGGTGAAAGCCAGCGGTATCGCCAGCAGGGCTGCGAAGGCCAGCGCCACGATCGCCGCGACGGCCGTACGCGAGCCGCCGAGAGCCGGAAGCAGGATGCTGACCGACAGCAGCACGAGGCCCGCGCCGAACATCGCGACGCGCGCGCGGATGCTCAACGCCTGGCCGGGCTCACCGTCCTGGAAGTAGATCGCATCGACCGCTCGTGAACGGCGGAGGTCGAGCAGCGGCGGGCAGGCAGCGAGCGTCGTCGCGGCGACGCCGCCGCACAGCGAGAGCACCAGCGGTTGCCAGCCGATGACGGTCTGTGTCCCGAGCGGGAAGGCCAGAGCGAGGTAGCCGGGGGTCTGGTGGAAGATGCTGCGCGACAGCAGATCGCCCAGCAGGATCCCCAACAGCGAGGCCAGCAGCCCCAGGCATGCGGCCTGGAACAGCAGCAGCTTGACGAGGTCGCGAGGCCTGGTCCCCTGGATCCTCAAGTCGGCGATCATGCGCCTGCGCTCGGGTACGCTCAGCAGCATTGCGCCGAAGGCCAGCAGCAGGCCAACCAGACCGCTGACGAACGCGAAGAAGCTCGTCGCCCTGTCGCTGGGGATGGTCGCCTGCCGCAGCAGGGTGATGTCCTGGGTGGCAGGTGCGACCGTCAGGCGACCGCCGGCGAGGGATTCGAGCTCATGGCGAACCTGATCGTGGTGGCCCGGCCTGGAGGCGACGAGCACGGTGCTCACCCGTCCGGGCAGCGCGGCGAGCTTCTGCAGCGATTCGAGGATCGTGATCACGGCAAGGGCGTTGGACAGCGGCCCCACGTCTTCGCGGCCGAGGACGGCGATGACGTTGGCCTGATAGGCGTGACCGCGCAGCAGCAGGGTGACGATCGGCGCTGGACGGGCGATCCCCGGACTGGGCTGGACCGTTATGCCGAGCTTTTCGGCGGTCGCTCGCGGCAGCAGAACTTCCGGCAGGCCTTCCTTGCTGGGGGTGAGACGGGCCTGTTCGATGTTCCGCGCCATACCGGCGATGTTCGGTAGGGACGGGTCGGCGCTGGCGAACTGCACGACAGCCGTGCGCCCGCCGGGGCCCCTGACGGTCCCGCTGAGGTTCAGCACCGGTGCGGCGAGCCGGACGCCGGAAAGCGCCGACACCTTCGAGACCAGCCGCTCGTCGAGTCCGGAGGCGCTGCGGGCTCTCACCTGCAGATCGGCGACGCCGACGATGCTGCGCACGACGTGGCTGCTGCCGCCGGTGATGCTCCCGTTGGCGACCTGTACGGCGAAGACGAGAGCCACGCCGACGGCGACGCCGAGACCGGTTAGCGCCTCCTGGACCGGATGGCTGCGAAGCCGCCTAGCGTAGAAGTAGATCAGAGCCGAGAGGGACATCGGTCCTCAGCCGAGATGCTGCTGCGACTCGAGCAAATCGGCCGGGGCGGCCCCGTCGGAGCCCGCCAGCAGCTTGCCGTCGCGCAGCGCGAACACCTCATCGGCGATGTCCGCCGCGCGCGGGTCGTGGGTCGCGAGCAGGACGGCCGCGCCGTTCTCGCGAGCGATCTCGGCGAGCAGCTCGAGCAGTTCCCGTCCACGTTGGGAGTCGAGGTTGCCCGTCGGCTCGTCGGCGAGGATCAGCTGAGGATCGTTGGCCAGCGCTCGAGCGATCGCCACGCGCTGGCGCTCTCCGCCGGAGAGCTGCTCGGGTGTGTGGCGAAGGCGATGAGCGAGCCCGACCCGCTCGAGCCAATCGCAGGCAACGGGACGAGCCGAGCGCAGCGAGCGCCCGTCGGCGAGCAGCTTGACGGCGGCGTTCTCGACAGCCGGCACTCCGGAGAGCAAATGCGGGGACTGGTAGATGAAACCGATCGTCTTGCGCTGCAGGTCGATCAGTCGGTTCGTGTTGAGACTCGCCAGATCGGTGCCTGCAACCGCCACCGTGCCGGCGTCGGGTGCCAACAGGCCAGCCGACAGGAGCAGCAATGTGGTCTTGCCGGAGCCGCTCGGCCCATAGAGGGCGATCGTCTTGCCTGGCTCGATTCCGAGGCTCACCCCGTCGACCGCTCGCACCACCTCATCCGCGTCGGCGTAGCGCTTGGCGACCTCGGTGAGCTGCAATGCGTTCATCTGGCTGAGCGGCGGAGCGAGCGCCCGGCCGGCTGGTCGCTAGGCACCGATCCTGCGTGTGTTCAGCGGCACGATTTCGGCCGGTGGCGTTTCGGCCTCAGGGCGCAGTTCGCCCTCGTCGAGGAGAAGCACGCGGTCCGCGCCGGAGACGCACATGGCGTCGTCGGTGCTCATCAGGACGGCCGTGTCGTGGTCGTCGGCCAGCGTGCGAATCAGCCTCAGGATCGGGTCGCGCTGCAGGGGGCCCGCCTGGGCGGTCGGATCGTCGACGACGAGCAGGCGCGGCCCGGGGACGAGTCCGCGCGCGATCGCGACTCTCATACGCTCCAGCCCGTCGAGATCCTCCGGTGGCAGCGACGCACAATGCGCGACCCCCGCTATCTCCAGTGCCTGTTCGGCGGCCTGGCGTGCAGCGGCACGCTGCACGCCCTGGGCGAGCAGCGGCGCGGCCACGTGGTCGACGACCCGGTCCCCCTCCATCGAGGAGAACGAGCCGTGGCAGAAGCACACGCGCCGGCCGAGCGCCAGACGGGCACGCGTGAGATCGGCGCCCTCGAACTCGACTCGTCCCTCGTCGGGGCGCTCGAGGCCGGCGGCGATCCGTAGGAGGGTGCTGCGTCCGGAGCGCCTGGTCCCGAGCACGACCGTCAGCTCGCCCGCCTCAAGCGACATCGAGATGCTTCGTAGCGCCACGATCTCGCGCCCTCCCCGGCGAAAGCGCTTGCTGACGCCCTCGACGGAGAGGAGACTCACGAGTCGCTCTCGCCGCCGCCGCGAGCGCGCGGGGCGGTGTGGCTGCGAATCTGCGCCTGCACGACGCGGCGGGCGTGGACCGCCCATTCCCGCCGCGCGTTCAGCTCGCGCCGCTGCTGGTCTGCGACGAGGAACGAGGTGACCTCCTCGAGGCTGCAGTTGCCGAACTCCAATTCCGAGCTGTCGGTCGGAAGCGTCTGGAGCTCCTCGATGCACGCGCGCTCGTAGCGATCGATCACGTCGAGCACGCCGTCGAGCCCCAATCCTCCGGAGGCGGCGATCCGTGCGAGCAGCTGTGGGCGTTGCGGATCGTCGCGCATCCTTTCCGAGACCCAGCTGCGGTAGGCGCTCTCGCCGGCGCTCGTCGCTCGGTAGCTGCGCCGCATCAGATGCTGCTTGCGCTGGGGCTTGGCGCTGTCGAGGACGACCGGCTCGATCATCCCCGCATCGCGTAGGCGGTCCAGCGCCGCGTAGATCCGCGGCACGCTCAGTGAAGCGAAGGACCCGAAGCGCTCGTCATAGCGCTGGCTGACCTCATAGCCGTGGCTCGGCTGCTCGATCAGCAGCGCAAGGACCAGCCAGCCGACCGGCGATCGCGCGTCGTCGCCGGCTCGCGCACGGCCCTCGCGCGCCGCGAGAAGCGGGTCCCCTTGAGCCGATTGCTTTTGCTCGTTTTGCATCGTTCCCCCAGCGGCTTGGCTTCTAAACGACCACGATACGCCATCTTGAGGCGCCGCGCCAGGCTCGCGGCAGCATCTCCGCCGATCTCCGCCTCCGGGTGGGACTGGGCCGTACCTGGAGCCGCGCAGCCGTCTTTGTCGGTTCAGGCGGCCGATCGTCCGCGATATGAGCGCTGAAGCCAGAAGCGGCGGACGTTAAATCGGCGCGCTCAGAGAAACGTCCATGACATGCGCTAGCCCACTTGACACAAAGGACCCAATGTGTCAAGGTCGCGCACAGGTCGTCCCGAAGCCCCGAGCTCCAGGTGGCGACCCGTTCGGGGGTGTCTGCGATCAATGCTGCATGGGCACGTCTCGGGCTCAACGATCAACAACAAATAGGAGGAATACGAGACATGCGACGCATGAAGCTCGTAGGACTAATGATCATGGCCGTGATGGCCCTGTCGGCGTTCGTAGTTGCGCCGGCGATGGCAGCCGGTACGAACAACCCGGTGTGGAACGTCGCCGGGAGCCGTCTGGCACTTGGCTCCTCGGCAGCTCTGACCGCCGTTCAGAACGGCAACCAGGTGCTGAAAGCACCGGGCGTGGAAATCGTCTGCACGGCGCTCAGCGCAAGCGGCGAACTCCTCGGCAGCGGTGCTGAAGGGCCCGGTGCCAACACAGAGACGCTGACGTACAAAAGCTGCACCGTCACCGGGCACGCTTCGTGTGTCGCCAAAAGCCCGGGTGCATCGAACGGCGAAATCAAAACGAACCTGCTGAACTCGAAACTGGCCTGGGCCGAAAAAGAATCAGCGGAAAAAGAAGAAACAAAAGAAAACGGCACCGTGACGGTCTTCACGCCCGCCTCAGGCACGACCTTCGTCGAAATCGAATTGACTCCGCTTGGCAGCTGCGGATTCACGCCGACCGACACGACGGTCAAGGGCAGCGTGGTCGCGACCAACGTTCAGAAAACTGCGACCGAAGAAAAAGAAACGAACGAAATCAGCTCCACGGGCGCGGCGAAGTACTTCGTCAACCCGGGTGCCAAAGAAGAAAAAGCTGGGCTGACGGCCTTCGGCCTGGAAGCCTCCTACAAAGGCAAAGACAAGATCACCCTGAGCAGCAAAAGTGTGTTCGGGGTCAGGTCGTAGCGCCCGCGGAGCTGAGTCCGTCTCAGCGCCGTAGGTAGCCGCACATGGAGCCCCCGGGAGCGATCGTGTCCCCGGGGGCCCTGTGTTGTCTGGGCCTCGACAACGCACTCTGGGCCTCGACAACGCACGGTACGGCGGACTCCTCGATCGAACGTCAGCGTTCCGTCCTCGTGTCCGTCGCGTTGACAATTACTTGGGTCTTGACAACAGGACACTGTGATGGTTAGATACCGCCAGCGTTTATCGTGACGACCAAGGATCGGTCATAGGGGGCCGAGGCATGGGCGACGGATGGGCGCCACAAAGACAGTTGAGGCAGGGAGAGAGAACAAAGGAGCAACCAGCCGGGCGTGGACGTGACCTGAGGGGTCTTGAGCACGCATCTTCAACGGGAGTCAGGGAGAGGTCCCGGGATCTCGTTGCGGACGGCAGGGATTGAAATACCGACCGGGCCGCTGCTGGGGAACCCTTTCGGGCACTCACGGGCCTGCTTGCTGCCTCACGAGACAAAGGGAGCTGGAGAACATGGGAAGGACAATCCGAGGGGCGCTCTTGGCTCTGCCGGTGGCGCTGGTCGTATCGCTCGTCCTGGGCGCCGCCGGCGCGTCGGCGAAGCTACCGGAGTACGGCAAATGCGTCGCGACAGAATCGGGGACCGGCGGCAGGTATCTCGATGCGGGCTGTATTGAAAAGGCGAAACGCCACCACGGCGAATTCGTCGGGGAATTCGAATGGATCCCGCTTGAAGAAGAAAAGGACTTCGAACCGCTTGAACTCGAAGGACCGATGACGTTTGAAACGCAGTCGGGCGACAAGGTCGAATGCGCCGTCGCCGGCGAATTCGACTCGGCTGAGCTCACGGGCCTAACGTCTCAGAAGACCCCGCTGTGGGTGTTCGAGGGGTGCTCCTCCGAAGGCGAAGAATGCCACTCGTCGGTCTCGATCGAACCGGGCGAAATCACGAACTCGTTCGCTTGGCACGAAGAAGCCGAAGAAGAAGGCCAGCCGGTGCCCGGCTGGACTGGGCGCTTGGGCTTCGTAGCCAAGGGGCCGGAACCGGTCGTAGGCGTCGAATACAACGTGAAGAACGCGGAACGCCTGTTCCCGCCGGTGGCCTGCAGCGGCGCGGTCGGGACGATCTGGTTCGGTGGCAACAAGAAGGGCGGTAACTCGTTCATCTCGACGATCGGGCCAACCAACGAAATGACGAAAACCTTCGCTGAGACCTTCAGCGAGAGTGCCCCGGGCATTCAGGCCCCGGCAAAACTCGCCGGCCGGCACGCCGTGTACATCCAGGCGTTTCGGAACAACCAGTGGGAACGGATGGCGATCTCGGGACCCTGGATCGAGCACGCCGGCAGGAGTGGGTTCGAGATCAAAACCCTTCCGTAGCGGTCGGCGTGGGGGGGG
>DATBBF010000011.1:0-30932 GCA_036271135.1 Solirubrobacteraceae bacterium | reverse complement strand
GTCCGGGATCGTCGCCTTGGCCTCGGCGACGCGCCGCGCCGCGGTCCGCTGGGCCGCGGTCGGCTCGATCGTCTCTACGGAACCCTTCGCGCTCATTCGCTCTCCTCGAAGTAGTCGGGATGGACCTCCCGGATGTGGGGCACGGACGACAGCACCATCCGCAGGTGGTGGCGGAGGGTCCCCTCCGCGTCGTCCGGATCGCGGTTCGCCACGGCGGCGACGACCGCGCGATGCTCGGAGACCATCTCGCCGAGGTAGCCCGGCTCCGGCAGCGACAGGCGCCGCACGCGATCGAGATGGCCGTTGGCGCGGCGGCTGAGCTGCCACGCGATCTCGCGCCCGGACAGCTCGCACAGGCGCCGGTGCAGCGCGTCGTCGAGCCGGTCGAACGTGTCGGCGTCGCCGGCCTCCTGCGCCCGGTCCTGCGCGGCGAGGTTGGCCTGCAGCTCGGCGAGGTCGCCCTCGGACGCGCGCTCGGTGGCGAGGCGGATCGCCGCGCACTCCAGGGCCTCCCGGACGAACGCGGCGTCCTCGACGCCCTCGTTGGAGATCAGCGTGACGAACGTCCCGAGCTGCGGGACGATCGCGACGAGCCGCTCGTCGCGCAGCCGCACGAGCGCCTCGCGCACGGGCGTGCGGGAGACGCCGAGGCGCTCCGCCAGCTCGTTCTCGCTCAGCCGCCGACCGGGCGCCAGCTCCGCGCTGATGATCGCCTCGCGCAGCGCGAGGTAGACCTGATCGCGCGCCGAGACCCCCGACGCGCGTTCGCCGAGGGCGATCCGCATGCCCGCGATGTATACAAGCGTTCTGCACACGACATCGTGTTCAGGGTTGCGCTCAGGGTGTCAAGAGGATTAGCGTCGTTGCACCATGCTGGGATTCCTGGACGAGATCGGCGACATGATGATCCTGACCGGCAAGACGCTGGTCTCGGCCATCCGGCCGCCCTATCCGTACGGCGGCGAGTTCTCGATCCAGTTCCTCTTCGCTCTGCGGCTGTGCTGGCTGCCGCTGCTGGTCACGACGTTCTGCCTCAACTACGCGGTGCCGGGCATCCAGGGCGGCAACTTCGTGCAGCTGCTCGGCTCGGTCGACCGGCTCGGCGGGCTCTTCGGCCTGGCCGACATCCGCGAGTTCGCGCCGTTCGTGTGCGCGATCATCGTGTCCGGGGTCGCGGGCACGGCGATCACCGCAGACCTCGGCGCGCGCAAGGTCCGCGAGGAGCTCGACGCGCTGCAGGTGCTCGGCGTCGACCCCGTCAAGAACCTCGTCGTCCCGCGTTTCCTGGCGCTGATGCTCGTCACCGGCCTGTTCGATATCTACGCGCTGCTGTTCGGGATCTTCGGCGGCATCATCGCCGAGCTCGTCAACGGCCAGGCACTCGGCCCGTTCTGGGCGACCCTGTTCGCCAACGCCTCCACGACCGACCTCTGGGGCTCGGTCCTGAAGACGACGATCTACGGCGCGATCATCGCGATCGTCTGCTGTTACAAGGGCATGGCCGCCTCCGGTGGTGCCGAGGGCGTCGGCCGCGCCGTCAACGAGGCCGTCGTCTTGGCCTTCACGGCGATCTTCTCCTTCGACTACGTCTTCACGCAGACGCTGCTCGCCACCCATCCGCAGATCCTGGTGATCAAGTAATGGGTGAGCTTCTGGCGATGCCGCGCGAATGGCTTGAGGCGACCGGTGAGATCGGTCGCTTCACCGGTCAGATCGTGCGCGACGTCTACGGGCTGCGGGTGTTCCGCTTCTTCGGCGAGTCGCTGCGCCAGTGCGGGATCCTGATCGTCGGCTCGACGACGATCATCTGGACGCTGATGTTCATCCTCGGCCTGCAGTGCGGGATCGAGGGCGCCTACTTCACCGCCGCGCAGGGCGCGCCCGCCTATTCGGGCGTGTTCACGGCATGGTGCGACCTGCGCGAGATCACGCCTTACGCCTTCGGCTACATGATGTCGGCGAAGGTCGGCACGGGGATCGTCGCGGAGCTCGGCGCGATGCGGATCTCCGACGAGATCGACGCGCTCGAGGTGATGGGCATCAACTCGATGACCTTCCTCTGCGCGACCCGCCTCTTGGCCTCTTGGCTGGTGCTCCCCTTCATGTACATGGCGGGGATCGGAGCGGCCTTCCTTGCCTCCTACATTGCCGTCGTCGATCAGATCGGCTACGTCTCCTCGGGCGGCTATTTCCTGATCTTCTGGCAGTTCCAGAATCCACCTGACTTCTTGTACAGCCTGATCAAGGCCATGTTCATGGCCACGGCGATCGTGCTCGTGGCCTGTTACTACGGCTACAACGCCAGCGGCGGTCCCGTCGGCGTGGGCAAGGCGACCGCCAAGTCGATGGTCTTGAACCTGGTGCTCGTGCACGTCATCGGCATGCTCGGGACCCAGATCTTCTGGGGCGCCAATCCGCGCGCACCGATCGGCGGGTGAGCCGGTGAGCGAGGAGGAGTCCCAGCAGGGGGACGGCACGCCCGGCCAAGAGCGGCCCGAGCCGACGTTCGACACCGTCGAAGCCCACGACGCCGAGCTGCCGCAGGAGTCATACGAGCCGATCGAGCATCACCCGGCGCCGGCTGAGCCTGGTGGGGAGGCGGACTTCGCCGCCGCCGAGCCCGAGCCGACGCCCGCGGTTGCCGAGCCGACGGCTACCGAAGCGCGTGTGACGCGTGAGGCGGCACGCCACGACGACGAGGAGTTCCGCTACCACACCGGCGGCAACGCGCGGCCCAGTGAGCAGCCCGACGCGATCGAGTTCATCGACGTCCACAAGTCCTTCGGGCGCAACCACGTCCTGCGAGGCCTCAACATGGGCCTGCCGGAGAACCAGATCTCGATGATCCTCGGCCCGTCCGGAACCGGCAAGTCGGTCTGCATCAAGCACATCGTCGGGCTGCTCTATCCCGACCAGGGCGACGTGATCGTCCACGGCCGCTCGATCCCCAGCCTGCCCGACGCCGAGCTGTTCGAGTTGCGCAAGAAGTTCGGCGTGCTGTTCCAGGACGGTGCCCTGTTCGGCTCGATGAACCTCTACGACAACGTCGCCTTCCCGCTGCGCCAGCACACCGAGAAGGGCGATGAGGAGATCGCCGAGATTGTCAACGGGCGCCTGAAAGAGGTTGGCCTCGGAAATGCCAACGAGAAGATGCCCAACGAGCTCTCGGGGGGGATGCGCAAGCGGGCGGGCTTCGCGCGGGCGCTGGTGATGGAACCGGACATCGTGCTGTTCGACGAGCCCGACTCCGGTCTGGATCCGGTTCGTACGGCGCTGCTCTGCGAGCTGATCAAGGAAATCCACGCCGAGAACGGTGGCTGCTATGTCGTGATCACTCACGACATCATGAGCGCCCGCCGGGTCGCCGAGCACATCTCGGTGCTGTGGAAGGGCCGGATCGTCGAGACGGGCCCCGCCCAGGATCTGTTCGCCTCGGAAAACCCGTTCGTGCGTCAGTTCCTCTCGGGGCAGTCGGCCGGCCCTCTCGGCATGGAGTAGCGCCGGGCGTTGTCCCGGTCAAGCTCACCGCCCCAGGGCATGCCTCCCAGCGGCCTGCTGAGCAGGCTCGCCGGGGCCTCCGCCAGGCGAGCGGGGGTGGTGCTGGCCGTGGCCGCCGTGCTCGGAATCGGCGCCGCCGTGCTCGCGTTGCGGCTGCAGCCGACGGCCGCCACCAGCAGTTTCGTCTCCTCTTCCAGCGCTCCCTACAAGAGCACCCAGACCTTCTATCGCCAGTTCGGAGAAGAGCCGATCGCCGTACTCGTCCACGGCGATCTGCAGCGGCTCGTGCTCGGCCCCGACCTCGAGCGCCTACTTGGGCTCGAGGGCTGTCTGTCCGGCCGGGTTCCGGCGGCGGCGTTGAAGAACGAGGGAGGCGCGAACGGGCCCTGCGGGAAGCTGTCGCGACTGCACAGCGTCAAGGTCGTGTTCGGCCCGGGCACGTTCCTCAACGAGGCGACGGCCCAGATCGACCAGCAGCTGACCGGCCTGAACACGCGTGCCAGCAGCAGCGGCAAGAAGGCCGAAGAAGCGATCTACAAAGCCGCCCGCGTGCGCGGGCTCAGCGTCGCCAAGGCGCGTGCGCTGGGCCGCGAAGCCCGCAAGGTCACAGCCGCCGGATACCGCTCCCGCCTGGTCTCGCTGGCGCTCGAACACGGGCTCTCATCGCCGCCGAGCCTGCAGAACAAGGAATTCATCTCCGACGTCGTGTTCGACTCCTCCAAGCCCGCCGGCACTCCCAAGCAGCGCTTCGCCTACCTGTTCCCGAGCCGCGACACGGCGCTGATCTCGGTACGGATGCGCCCCGGCCTATCCCAAACCGTACGCAACCGCACGATCGCCGAGATCCGCGAAGCGGTGGAAATGCCGCAGTGGCAGCTGAGTACCGCCGGCGCCGGCTACCTGGTGACGGGCGAGCCGGTGATCGTCTCCGACCTGACCAAATCGATCAGCAGCTCGATCGAGCTGCTGCTGATCGCCGTGCTGATCGTGATGGCCGGCACGCTGGGGCTGATCTTCCTCGGTCGCCCCAGGCTGTTGCCGCTGGCCCTGGCGCTGCTCGCCGCGGCGCTGACGTTCGGTGCGCTCTCGGCGGTCGGCGCATCCTTGACGGTCGCGGCGATCGCTGTGTTGCCGGTGCTGATCGGGCTTGCCGTCGACTATGCGATCCAGTTCCAGTCGAGGGTGGGGGAGACATTGGCAGAGGGCTCAGCGGACCGTCCCGCCGCGATCGAAACGGCAGCCCGGGCCGGGGCCCCGACGATCGCCACAGCCGCCGCGGCGAGCGCCGCGGCGATGTTGGTCCTGCTGCTCTCACCGGTACCGATGGTCCGGGGCTTCGGCGTGCTGCTGGTCGTCGGTGTAGCCGTCGCTCTGCTCTGCTCGTTGACGGCAGGTGCCGCGGCGATGTCGCTGCTCCCTCGCCGCGGGCCGGGTGCGGCGGCGGGTCGGGCCGGGGACGTCTCGCGCGTTCCAGGGGCCGTGGCGATGGCCGCATCCTGGCGTGGCGCCGGCGAGCTGCTGCGCAGGAACCCCCTGACGGGCCTCGTGCTTCGCTTCGCGCTTGGGCCCGCACTGCGCCGCCCGGAGCGGGTCCTGGTCGTCGGGCTGGCCCTGGCGGCGCTCGGCTGGGGCCTCGACACGCAGACGAAGGTCGAGACCGACATCACCAAGCTCGTCCCCCAGAGCCTCAGCTCACTGCGGGCTCTTAACACGCTCGAGCGCACTACCGGCGTCGGTGGGGAAGTAGCGGTGCTCGTATCCGGACATAACCTCTCGAGTCCGGCGACGATCGAATGGATGCTGGCCTATCAGCGCGGCGTCCTGGCCCGCGCCGGTTACAGCGCTACGAGGGGATGCGGCAAGGCGCCGCTGTGTCCGGCCTTCTCGCTGCCCGACCTGTTCCAGACCCAGGCGACGCCTGGGCGCGCGGCGCCGAAGCTGACAGCCGAAGGGGTCCAGGGTCTGCTCGCCTCGATCCCGCCGTACTTCTCACAGGATGTGATCACCGCCGACCGCCACAGCGCAACGCTCGCCTTCGGGATCCGCACGATGAGCCTGCAGGACCAGCAGCGGTTGATCGAACGGATGCGCTCGAGCCTCAAGCCCCCCGCCGGAATCACCGCCCAGCTGGTGGGATTGCCGGTCCTGGCCGCGCAGTCGGGCTCGGAGGTTGCGGATCCCTGGCGCCGCCTGGAGACCCTGCTCGCCGGTCTGGCGGCCGTAGCCCTGGTCCTGATGGCGGCCTTCCGCGGCGATCGCCGACGCGCCCTCGTGCCGCTCGCGCCGATCGCCCTGGCGACCGGCTGGTCGGCACTGGTGGCGTTCGTCGTGCGCGTTCCCCTGAACCCGATGTCGGTCACGCTGGGAGCGCTGGTGATCGCCATCTCCACCGAGTTCAGCGTCCTGCTCTCCGAGCGCCACCGCCAGGAACGGCTGGCCGGCCTCGACACGGTCGAGGCGCTCAAGCGCAGCTATGAACGGACCGGCGCGGCGGTCGCGGCGTCGGGGGTGACGGCGATCTTCGGCTTCGGGGTGCTGATGCTCTCCGACATCAGGATGCTCAGGGACTTCGGCATCGTCACGTTGATCGATCTCACGGTGTCGCTGCTGGGCGTGTTGGTGGCATTGCCGGCGGCGCTCGTGATCGCCGAACGCAGCGGCACGCGCTCGCCTCGGTCGCTTCCCAGCTTCGGAGCGATCGGCAGGCTCGCGACGCGACGGGCGGGATCCGGCCATGGTCGCGCCTGAGGAGCCCCCCGAGGCCGGGGAGCAGGCGGCCGCACCAGCAGCTGACGCGAGGGCACAGGCGGTGCCCGAAGGCCCACACTACGGGCGCTACGTCGGCCTGCTGGCGGTCGTGATCCTGATCCTGATCACGATCAACACCGTCCTCACCAAGCCCAACGGTGACACGGGCATCGCGCCCGGAGTGAGGGTGCCGCCGTTCGCCGTGCCGCTGGCGCTGGGGAAGCTCCCCGGGGATGCCGATGTCGCGACCACCGCCCATGAGGGCGCGGCGGGGAACATCCCTGCCTGCCGTGAGCGAGGCGCTGAAATCCTCAACATCTGCGAGCTCTACGAACAGGGTCCGGTCGTACTGGCGCTGTTCGTCGACGGCGAGTCCTGCCCGAACGTGCTCGGCGACATCCAGCAGCTGCTTCCCAGCTTTCCCGGCGTCCGCTTCGCAGCGGTGGCGATCAAGGGCGAGACGGGCGGCGTGCGGAAGCTGATCCGCTCAAAGCGCCTGACGTTCCCCGTGGGCCTCGACCGCGACGGGGCGCTGGCGGCGCTCTACAAGCTCGCGACCTGCCCGCAGCTGAGCTTCATCCTGCCCGGAGGGGTCGTGCAGAGCAAGGCGCTCCTGACTCGTCCGAGCCAGGCGACGCTGCGGGCGCGAGTCGCGGCGCTCGCGCAGGCGGCGCACGCCGCGCGGCTCCAGCCATGAGCTCCGCCGCACTGCCCGAGCCGGAGGCCGGTTGGCTTGCGAGCGAGGTAGAGCTGGAGCTGCCGGGAGTCAGGCTGCTCCACTGCGAGACGGCGGTGGGGCGCTCGGGCGCCTTGACGGGCGACTCGCCGGCGGACATCGAGGCGCGCCTTCGCGAACTCTCCAACGGCGTTCGCGGCGCTCGCGCCGTGGGAATCCGCCGCGAGCCGGTGCCCGCTGCCTACCGCGTGTTCTTCAGGCAGGTCGGGATGGACCCCGACGTGCAGCGCACGCCGATCGAGGCGGCGGTGGTCGAGCGGATGGTGCGAGGGGGGTTTGCGACGGCCGGGATGCTCGAGGACATCCGCCTGATTGCGATGCTCGACACCGGTGTTCCTGTTTGGGCGCTCGACAGCGATCGCGTCGACGGACCGTTGGGGATCCGGGTCAGCCGCGACGGCGAGACGCTCGGCGCGGGCAAGGACCCGCCGCTGTTGTCCGAAGGTCGGCTGGTCGTGGCCGACTCCGGCGGCGCTCTGGCCGTTCTGTTCGGCGATCTCGCGCCCGGTCACGAGCCGCTGGCGAAGACTCGCCGGGTGACGCTGTTCGCAATCCAGGTGCCGGGCGTTCCCGGGCTCTACGCCGAGGAGGCGCTGTGGTCCTGCGTCAACGCCCTCCAGGCCCCCTGAGCTGGTCGCCAACCAGCTTGTCAGGGGTTCGCGCGCTGGTAGGATTGCTGCTCGTAGGCAAGCCGCAGGAGAGGGGAATTGGTCAAGCGCCGCCACCCAGCAGCCGACCGCGACCGGGCCGCCGCACAAGCGGTCAGGGATCCCTTCGGCGTCAACCCGCTGGCCGGCGCGACGCTGGCGCCATCGCCGGACAGCGAGCGAGAGCGGGCCGCCCGGATCACGCTGCGCTCCCAGATCGCCAGGCTGGAGAGCGAGACCTCGGCGATCCTCGCCGATCGATTCCCGTTCGTCTCGGCCTCCTCGGCGCTGGCCGCACCGGCCGTCGCGCCCGTCGACGGCCCCTGCCTGCAGGGGATGGGTGAGCTCGAGCGCTCGCGCGATCGCCTGGCCGCACGACTGCAGGAGCTGCGGGCACGCGCCGCGGGCCGCAACGAGAACGAGCACGGCGCACGCGAGCTGCTGGAAAAGATGAGGCTGGAGCCGGGCCGCTACAAGTACTACAGGGTCCCCGTCAGGGACCTGGGGCAGAACGGATGCGGCGTCTGGGAGGTGCGACCCCGGCTTGGCCTGATCGGCATGCTCGCCGGCTGGTGGGAGCTCACACTCTCGTCAGGCTGTCCGTTACCCAGGGGGTCGCGTACGCGCGACCCCGCTGCGATGGAGCCAGCATCGCCGCCAGCGTGTGGCGCTGACGGTCGGTCATCGAGCCGATCGTCTTCTTCTCCGACATCGGCACCTGGGCGAGGAACTTACGGCAGCGCGTCTGACCCCAGCGCCGCTGACTCATCAGCAGATCGCCGACGGCCATGCTCTCGGCCTCCCATGGGCATTCGACGATCACATCCGCCACGGCCACCTCGTCGACCGCCACGCGGCGCTTGAGATCGGCGCGGGCAAGTCTGACCTGATTGGCGCGCTCGAGGGCGCGCATGTACTGAGGACCGGTAGGGGCAACCGTCGCTGTCGCGTTCATTCTGGGCATCTCCCCGTTGCCCCGCGAGGCTCGCGCGGAGGCAACATGCTTGCTCGATTTGTGGACGTGTGGGCGCGCCCTCTATGACCGCACAGGATCGATCTGCGACCGGGCGCGGCTGTCCCGGCAGATCACCCCTTTGGATTATGTAATTCAGGGTGTAACCCCGAACGGTCATGCAGAGCGCATCTGGAAGCTATGCGAGGACGGTGCGCCCGGTCAACATCCAGAGATCGGATCGTGCGCTAGAAGCGGGCTTTTTGTTCGCTCCTCGGACTTGTGAAGAAATGGACAAGTCCCCGTCAAATGTCGAAAGCCCGCACGGTGGGCCGGAGGCCGGCTCAGTCCCGGTGCGGGCCCGGCAACGGACCGTGCTCGCTCTCGAACTCGCTCTTGACGCGAGCGAAGATCTCGAGCGAGCGGTCGATCGTGGCGGCATCGTGGGTGGCCATCACGCTGGTGCGCAGCAGCGCCCCGCCGGGTGGCACCGCTGGATGCAGGGCGGTGTTGACGAACACTCCGGCGTCGTAGAGGGCCTTCCACAGCAGCCCCGCCTTCCAGTCGTCGCCGACCAGCACCGGCACCACCGGCGTCACGATCCGAAACGGCCCGTCGGGCCCGCCACGCACTCCCGGCGCATGCTCCTGGACATGGGCGTCGGTGGAGAGCGTCTGAGGGGCGACGACCACAAACCCGAGGCCTTCGAGCCCGTCGCGCAGTCGTTCGGCGTTGACGAGAACCTGCTCCAGTAGCTGTGGCCCGTCCGGTGAGCGCAGCACGCGCAGCGCCGAGAGCGCGGCGCCGACGGCGGCGGGAACGGCGGAGGCAGTGAACAGGAACGCCCGCGAGGCGACGCGCAGATAGTCGATCACCTCCTCCGAGCCGGCGACGAAACCGCCGCAGGAGGCGAGGGACTTCGAGAAGGTGCCCATCCGCAGGTCGACCCGGTCGGCCACGCCGAGCAGTTCGCAGGCGCCCGCCCCGGCGGCGCCCAGCACGCCCGCACCGTGGGCCTCGTCGACCATCAACCGGGCGCCATAGCGCTCGCAGAGATCGCAGATCTCGTGCAGCGGTGCCAGGTCGCCCTCCATCGAGAAGACCCCGTCGACGACCACCAGGACGCCGCCGCCGTCGTTCTGGGCGCGCTGGAGCATCTTCTCGAGCTTCTCCAGCCGGTTGTGGCGGAACGGGCGGAGCTTCGCGCGCGAGAGCAGGCAGCCGTCGAGGATCGAGGCATGATCGGCTGAGTCGACGATCACTGTGTCGCCGGGGCCGAGCAGCGTGCCCAGCGTGCCGATATTGGCCTGATGTCCGGTGCTGAAGACGATCGCCGACTCGGTGCCCATCCATTCGGCGATCTCCTGCTCGAGGTCCAGGTGCAGCGGGATCGTGCCGTTCAGCAGCCGTGAGCCCGTCAGGCCCGTGCCGTAGCGGTGCAGCGCGTCCTCGGCGCCCTTCATGACGCGCTCGTCGCCGGTCAGACCCAGGTAGTTGTTCGAGCCGAGCATGATCCGCTCGGCTCCCTCCATCTCGACGACGGGCATCGCCGGTGAGCTCAGCACGTGGAAGTACGGCAGCACGCCAGCCTCGCGGGCTGCGCGCAGCATCTCCTCGCGGTCGTGGCCACGAACCTTGGCGAAGACGTCTATGGAGGTGGGCATATAGGGTGCCTCCGCGTGAGTGTCGAGGTGACAGCGGTCTCGGGCGGCCGGGATCTAAAAGCCTTCATCGACCTGCCCTTCCGGCTGCATGCTAACTCCCCTCAGTGGGTGCCACCGCTGAAGCTGGAGCGCCGGCTTTTCCTGAACAGGCGCATGAACGCCTTCTTCAGCCACGGCGAAGCCGAGTACTTCCTGGCTCGCCGGGACGGCCGCGTCGTAGGGCGGATCACCGCTCAGGTCAACCACGCCTTCAACGACTACCAGAAGAAGAACTGGGGCTGGTACGGGTTCCTCGAGTTCGAGGACGACCAGGATGTGTTGGACGCGCTGCTCGAGGCGGTCGCGGGCTGGCTGCGCGAGCGCGGCAAGGAGCGGATGGTGGGGCCGGCTGACTTCGTCATGAACGAAGAGAGCGGCGTGCTGGTCGAGGGCTTCGAGCTGCGGCCGATGATCAAGCAGCCTTGGCATCCGCGCTACTACCAGCAGCGCATGGAGCAGGTAGGGATGACGAAGGCGATGGATCTCTTGATGTGGAAACTCGAGGTCTCAGACCGCGACAAGGTGTTGCCGGTGATCTTCGAGCTGGCCGACAAGGTCCAGAGCGAGCACCACATCCGTGTGCGGCCGATGCGCCGGCGCCAGCTGCGCAAAGACATGGATGCCTTCGCTGAGATCTACAACTCGGCCTGGTCGAGGAACTGGGACTTCGTGCCGTTCTCCAAGAAGGACCTCGATGCCTACGCACAGGAGCTGCACCTGGCGTTTGACAAGCACTGGGCCTTCATCGCGGAGAAAGAAGACACCGGCGAGGTCGTCGGCATGGCGATGACCTTCCCCGACCTCAATCAGGTGCTGGCGAAGATGAACGGGAAACTGCTGCCCCTCGGCTGGTTCCACTTCGCACGCAAGGCAAAGCTGACCGACCGGGTGCGCGTCGGCTTCTTGGGAGTAAAGCCCGAGCACCAGCACACGGGCGTGGCGGCGAAGCTCTACGTCGAACACTTCAACGCCGCTGCCGTACGACCGCAGACGGGCGGCGAGATGGGTTGGATCCTCGAGACCAACACGGCCATGAACCGCGGCATGGAAGCGATGGGCGGCACTGTCGTCAAGCGCTACCGCGTCTACGAGCGCATGCTCGACGTCTCGGACGAGTCTTCCGGCTGAGGTCTGAGGCGCCCTCTAGACTCCGGCGGATGAGCGAGGCTCTCAAGGACACCGGAGTTCTGGCCGTGCCGGCCGAGGACGGCGAGCTGATCGAGGCCCGTCCAGCCGGCTCCGCTCTCGAGGCGCCCCGCAAGGGCATCCCCGCCGTCCAGGCGGCAGCCGCGGCAGCCGGTGGCTTCATGGCGGGCGCGGCGGTCGTGGGGCTCGTCGGACGACGCCGTTCACGGACGCTGGGCAAGGGCAGGCGCTCGCGCGCGATGCGAGGGCGGCGAACAGGCGCCGTCAAGAGCACGGGTGTCGCCGAGCGCCTCCAGATCGTCGGCAGCCGCTCGCTGCTGCTCGACGTGCACCTGCTCGGCGGCTCGGGCACCGAGCGCTGAGCGCGGGCCGTGACCGGCCCGGTCGAGCTGCGCGAAGAGGTCACGCCGGCCGGTCTATTCCAGCTGCCGCGCCACAACGGCATGGACCGGATGATGCGTCGCCGTGGCAACGTGCTTGAGCGGTTGCTCCACCATCGCGATCAGCCGGTGCTCGTCAGGGTCGCCCAGCCGGCCGTTGACCAGGTCCTGCTCGGCGCCAGGTCCCCCAGCCGGGAGGCAGCGGCTCATGGCATCGCCCGGATGCGCTTCGCGCTCGGCCTCGACGAGGACCAGCGGCCGTTCCTACGCCGGTTCGCCGGCGACCCACTGATTGGCCGCTCCCTGCGACACCGTCCCTGGCTGCGTGTCGGGCGCCGGCCGGAGCCCTTCGAGGCGCTCGTGCTGGCGATCTGCGAGCAGCTGATCGAGTACGAGCGCGCGGCGGCGATCGAGCGGCGGATCGTGGGTGCGCTGGGCCGCCGCTGGGTGGGTTGGGACGGGGGGCACAGCACGCTTGCAGACATGCCCGCTGCCGAGCGTCTGGCGGGCTCCTCGACGGCATTGCTCCAATCCTTCGACCTCGCCGGCTGTCGGGCCGTGACGCTGGTGAAGGCAGCCCGGGAGGTCGCGAGGGGGCGCATCGACCTCAGCGGGGAGCGTCACGAGACGAGCTGGAGCAGGCTACGGGCGATCCCCGGCATCGGCTCCTGGACGGTTGAGATGCTGGCGCTTCACGGTCAGGGCCGCCACGACCAGATCCCCGCCGGCGATCTCGGGCTCCTGAAGTTCGTCGGGCGTGCTCTCTCCGGAGGCGATCCCAAGGCGGTGGCCGACGAGCACGAGGTGCGCGAGTTCTTCGCTCCGTATGAGGAGTGGGCGGGTCTGGCGGCGGCCCATGCGATGGGCCTGTAGCTGCGGGGGTGCGCTCAGTGCGCTTCGCGGCGACGCTCGAGCCCGAAGCCGCGTCCGGTGAAGTCTTCCCGTCGCCGGCAGGCGCAGCGGATGCGGTGCTGCAGTACTGGCTTCGTCGGTCGAGCCGGTGCCGTGGGGCAGGCATGCAGCCGATCTCGGTTCGCAGGTTGGAGACAGCGGCGGCGATGTGGATGGCGCATCATCGTCGCTCAGCCGCCCGTAGCCACTCGGTAGCGCCGCGTGCGCGGGTCCTGCTCCAGTAGGCCGACTGCGAGCAGGGTGGTCATATAGCGGTGCGTCGTCGACGGACTCATGCCAAGCTTCGCGGCCACGTCGGTGACAGCCAGGGAGTCCCCGCCCGAGGGGAACGTCGCCAGGACCAGCAATCCCAGCAGCAGTGAGCGCGACAGCCGTGGGCTGTCGGCAAGCGACTCGTAGCGCTCGGCCAGAGTGCCGCTGTCCGCGAGCCCGCGGAGCAGGGTCGAAACGCCAGAGCCCTCTCCGGCCTCGCGGACGATTCGGTCTATCTGTGGGCGCGTAAGTTCGATCGTGATACCGCGGCTGCTCATGGTTTGCCCCCCAAGATGATCTGATCATTCCTGGGCCCTGCCAATGGGAACAAGTGGAAAGTCCACTACTTGAGTTTCAAGTGAGGGGATTAGATCGGCTCGGTCCCCGCGAACACGGCGCCGGGCGCGCCTGAGCGCGGCCAGCGCGCGAGCCACCTTGCGCCGGGCCAGCAGGACAGCCATCGCCGGTACGGCGGGCGGCCCCAGCTCGCTCAGGACTCGTGCCGTCGCCGGTGCGCTGACGGGATCGCGAGCCGCCGGACGCGACAGGTAGAAGCTGGCCATCGCCGCGAGGATCAGGGTGTGGGGAAGTCCCTGCGGGAGCTCAACGGCCGAGCGCACTGCCTGCCGGGCGATCGAGCCCAGCCGCTCGGCCATGTCCTCGGCGTCCTCGTAGCTCTCGACCAGGGAGTGGTCGCCGGTGTGGAGATCCGAGGCACGATCGATCAAGCTGTCGAGCAGTACATGCAGAGCGCCGATCCAGGGGAAGTAGGCGAGCTCGAGGGCGTCGGCCTCGGCAGGCGTGAGTCCGGGTCTGGCAGCCGCTGCCATCAGCGCGAAGACGCCAAGCGAGGAGGCTGCCCCGGCGGCGGTCTCCCACCAGCGCATCTCCATCGAGGCGGGCGTGAGCCGGTGCGCCCATTCGGCGAGCAGGTGGTGCTTCTCGTCGGCGGGATCGTGGTTGAGGCTCTGGTAGACGATCATCCGCTCCGTTGCCCGCAGAGCCGGGCCACTGGCTACCTCGTAGCAAGGTAGCTCCGCCAGCGAGCGCCGGCAGGCTTCGATCATCGCCAGCAGGTAGCCGCCGTCATCGCCCATGCCGCTGTGCTCCAGGTAGTCGACGTGGCTACGTGCCGGGTCCAGCGCCGCCAGCAGCGCCTGATGCAGACGCTGCCCGTTTGCCACGGGGTCCGGGGCGGGACGCTCGGCCAGCGTATCGACGAAGTCATAGAGCGCCTGGAAGGCGACGGCTGCTCTCACCACCGAGCGGCGATGCCTGCCTCCCGCGAGTATCGCGAACACGGCCGCGCCTTCCAGATTTCCTCGCTCGGCAGATTGTGTGAAGAGGGCGAGCCGAGCCAGTCTGGGGTCGGGTATCGAACGAGCCCGCCTTCGCCAATGAGCGATCTCTCGACTCACATGTGGAAAGACACCGAACCAGTAGTGGAAGGCGGCGGTCGCGAAGGCATTTGCGAGCAGCAGTCGACGTCGCCACGGAACAGCCACGCGGGCAGTCTGCAGCGACGTCCGTCAAATGTGAAATTCACTCTTGGAATGTCGTGCGCGCCGGAGCGCGCGCCGCGGCCAAACCCGGAAGTGAAATAACGGCCAAAGCAATTATTGCGAGCAATGCAAGAGTGAGAAACACCCCAGGCAATCCCACTGTGAATTGTGCGGGAAATCCGGTGTTTAGACGCAACCAGCGCGATGCCAGCGCATGTCCATAGACGCCGAATACGGCACCGACCGCGCATCCAACGCCCAGTACAAGCGCGCTCTCAAGCAGCAAAGCTCGCCAAAGCTGTGCAGTTGCATAACCCTGGATCTTCAGTGACGCCAAGCGTGCTCGCCGTTGCCAAATGGCGGCACTGAGGGCAGATGCGACCGCGAGCGCCGCCGCGATCAGCAGCATCGTCGCTATCTCACTGAGTGCCTGCAGACCCTGGCGTGAGTCGACCATGTACTGATGTCGGCGTTCCGCGAACGTCTGCACGCCCAGTCCGGGGCGATTGCCGAGGGCATGGGAGATCGCCGCGCTTCCGGCAGACGGTGTTACTCCCGGCGCGAGGCGTATCTCAAATGCGGTGGGGTCTCCCGTCGCCCAGCGAGTCCGATAGTCGGCACTGTTCAGGACTATCGCTCCAGGCGCCCAGCCAAGATTACTGGTGATCGCGGCCACACCGAGACGCAGCGGACCGGTGGGCGTTGGGAGTGTGAAATGAGCGCCGACCCCGAGTCCGTGTTCTGAGGCGAAGCCTCCCGAGACCGTCGCCCAGCCGCCTTTGCGCAGCAGCCGTTCGGCCGGCCCCTGAGCTCCGTGCAGGAGCTGTGAGGACGCGATCAGCGGATAGTCGCCCGGCGGTCTGGCAATCAGCCACATGCGCCTGTCGCCGACATCCAGGAATCCGCCCTGGTAGCTGCGTGCGGAGCTGACCTGGGGGAGTGCCCTGAGCCGTGGCAGCAGTCCTCCGGCAGCGAACGAGTTCGTGGTCAGGTCGTTGCCGCCGGTCGTCACCCAGACGTCCGCCGTCTGCAGGTATTCCCCGAAGTTCGCATCGAGCCCTCTCAGCAGGTCGTCGCGCGTGCCACCGATGGCAACGCTGCCGTAGACCGCCAGCGCCGCGATGCCGGCCAGGGCCACGACGCGGGTGGTGGTGGCGCGCAGCTCCGAGACAACGATGATCAGGGCGCTGGAGCGGACGCGTTCGCCGGACCAGCGCAGACCACGAGCGAGAAGCGCGAACAGGCCGGGAATCGCGCTCAGCGTCGCGAGCGCCAGCAGCACCCCGCCCACGATTGTGAGGCCCGGTTCCAACAGGACGAGGACCGTGATCAGGACGACTGAGACGAGTCCCGCCAATGTCGCCTTCATCGTCGTCGTCGGGCCGATCACCTCGCTGCCCCCCTCGCGGTCGCGCAGTGCCGCGTCCGTGGGACGGCTGGGGCGCAGGTCCAGCGCCGGCGAAAGTGAGGCGAGCACAGTCGCGAGCACCCCACAGGCGAGGGCAATCGCGATCGTTCCGGGCCGCAGGATCTCTTGGCTACCGATCGGGAACGCGGTTATCAGATAGGCAGGAATGCGATGCAGGAAGGCATGTGAGAGCAGATCGCCGAGCGCGACGCCGACGGCGGAGGCGGCCAGTCCCAGGACGATCGCCTGAAAGGCCAGCAATACGATGATCTGCCGCCAGTCATATCCCTGCATACGTAGGTCGGCGACGAAGCGGCGGCGCTCGGGAACGGTAAGCAGCATCGCGTTGAGGGCCAGCAGGAAGCCGACCATCACGCTGATCGCCGCGAACAGCTCGGTCGACTGGTTGTTGGGGTGGGCGGCCCCTTCGAGCAAGCTCAACTCGTGATCGGATGGCGCGACTTCCAGCGACTGGCCCGCCAGGCGGTGGAGCTCGCTTGAAACCAGACGGTCGCGGCCCGGCAGCGGCTCGACGTAGGCCTGCGTGACGCGCTGTGTCAGCCCTGTCAGGCGCTGGGCGTCGGACAGGACGGTGAGGACCACGGGACTACTCGCGAGCGCCCCGAACGCCGAGTTCCCGAGTACACCGCCGATCTTGACCGTGTGGGCCGCCCCGAACGCCAGCACCGTGACGCGATCGCCGGGTTCGAGGCCGCTGGTCGCGGCAACGCTCGTGGGAATCAGCAGGCCGCCGGAGAAGCCGGCTCCAGAGGAGACGAGGCTGCGTGCGCCATGTGCGCCGAGCGTGCCCAGCTGGAGGGCGGCCGGGGTGATCCCGAGCAGTTGAACGGCGCTGCGGCCGTGCGGGCCGAGCAACGTGATGTTCTCGCGTAGCAGCGGCGCCGCCACCTTGACCCCGGGCAGCTGGCCGGCGTCTTCGGCGAGACGCTGTTCGAAGCCCTGCTGAGAGCGTGCGCTCAGCTGCAGGCGGGACGAGCCGACGACCTGATGGACGAGTTCTCCCGCGGAGCCGGTGAGGCTGGTATTGGCGACCAGCACTCCCAGCACCAGTGCAACCCCGACCGCGATGCCGCTGCCGGCCAGCAGCTCCTGCACGGCGTGAGAGCGCAGGCGCACCCGGTAGAGGTGGACGAGCATGCTGACCCGCACCCCGGCGATGCGCGGGTTCAGCTTGCGCTTCACGTGATCAGCGGCTCGGGCTCCGTCGGCACCCCCTCGAGCAGTCGCCCGTCCTTGAGCGTCTGCACCCGATCGACGTAATGAGCCGCCTCGGGGTCGTGGGTGACCAGCAGAGCCGGGATCTCCCGCTCGTGACATACCTCGCGCATCAGCGTGAGGATCTCCGCACTGCGAGTCGAGTCGAGGTTGCCGGTCGGCTCGTCGGCGAGCAGCAGCTGTGGCTCGCTCGCCAACGCTCGCGCGATCGCCACCCGCTGGCGCTCGCCCATCGAGAGCTGCTCGGGTGTATGGGCCGCGCGCTCGGACAGTCCGACTCGCTGGATCCAGGGAAGCGCTGTCCGCCGTGCCTCCCGCAGGTTCGACCCTCCGCCGGTCAGCTTGATCGTCGCGTTGTCCAGTGCGGAGGTATGGGGCATCAGGTGAAAGGACTGAAAGACGAAGCCGACATCGCGCAATCGGTAGAGCGAGACCTCACGGTCGGACAGCTCGCCGATGTCGCGGCCGTCGAAGATCACCTGGCCCCGGTCGGGTTCGGCCAGCCCGGCGGCGAGCAGCAGCAGCGTCGTCTTGCCCGAGCCGCTGGGCCCGTAGAGCGCCACGAATTCGCCGCCGCGAATCGTCATCGAGACACCGTCCACCGCGTGGACCGTCTCCTCGCCGCTCGTGTAGCTCTTCGCTAGATCCCGCAGCTCGAGAGCTTTCACCACGCCGGTCGCGCCCCCGCCGCTCGGCGGCGGGGAAGATTGACCACCGTGCCGCGCTCTTCGGTCGAGCACAGCTCGCCGTCGGCGATCGACATCAGCACTCCGACCCCTTGCAGCGCCGCCATTTCCTCGGAGGCCACCAACAGCGCCATCCCGCGCTCGCGGGCGGCCGATCTGAGCAGCGCGTAGAAGCGGTCGCGGTCGCCGAGGTTCGGCATCAGGGCCGGTTCGTCGAGCACCAGCAGTCGCGGCTCGCGGGCCAGCGACCGGGCCAGCATCGCGCGTGTACGGTCGGTCAGGGAGAGGCTCGCCGCCGCCTCCTGCGCGCCGGCGGCACCGATCCCGACCTGGTCGAGGATCTGGACCGCCCGGCGTCGCGCCTCACGCATCGTCAGGCCCTCGCTGCCCAGCGAGGTGGCGACGTGGTCGAGGACCGTCTCGCCGGGATGTGCCCGCCAGTCCTCAGACGACATGAACGCGATGTCGTCGCGCAGCAGACGACCTCTCTCGCCGGCGCTCATCGCCGACATGTCCTTGCCGGCGAAGCAGATGGTTCCCGTGTCCGGCAGAACGATCCCCGCGGCCATCCGCAGCAGCGTGGACTTGCCCGAGCGCCGGTTGCCGTAGACACCCACGGAGATCCCAGCCTCGATCGTCAGCGAGACATCGTCGAGGACGATGATCTGCCGGCCGCCGTCGGGAAAGCGCTTGCTGACGTTCTGAAATGAGATCAGTGGCGTCATCGAAGCGTTCGAGCTAGTGGTTGGCCTCGACGAATTCATTGATTCTCCTACGGGTACGGGCTGCCCAGTCGACCTCCGTCTGCAGCTGTGCGTAGACGGCATCTCGCGAGCAGTCCATGCACAGCGCCGCCCACGAGCGGGCATCCCCCACGGTCGGGCAGACGACCTGGGCGAGCACGAGGCACTCGCGCTCGTAGGCCTTCAGCGCGTTCAGCACGCGTGGCGCGTCCTGCTCGCGGGCGACCGACAGCTTCGCCTGCAGTCCCAGTCTCACGGGCTCGCGGGGAAGCAAGGTCTCCATCCACAGGGTCAGCGCCTCGGAGGTCTCCGCCGTCGGGTGGTAGACCAGATGCGTGCGGCGCTGATTGCCCCGCTTGGGTTCGTCGCGCGAGATCGCAAGACCGGTGTTCTCGAGCTGCTCGAGCAGGCGATAAACATCGTTGGTGTCAACCCTCCAGGTCTCGCCCAGCCTCGCCGAAAGTCGGTTGGCGAGATCGCCGCCGTGACCGGGGCGCTCGAGCAGCAACCCGAGCAACGCACCTCTCAGTGGCGTCGACGGGCCCCGCATCCATCTGGTCTTCTCCGGGCTCGCGCTGGCCATGGCTCCTCGTCGTCTCGGCCGAGTCTGGGTGCGCGGACGATATCCGACGCTGCATCATCTTGACCAAATAGTTCCACGGAATCGACCTTTTCGCTGGAAAGGCCCGTCGTAGCGGGGAAATTGTGGCCGAGAGTGTTTCTGACTAAGGCACGATCACGGCCGCGCCGCTGAACGCGCCCGCTCGCAGGTCGGCGAGGGCGTTGCCGGTCTGCTCGAGGGGATACGACGTCACGCTGGTCTTGATCGGTACCCGCGGGGCCAGCGCGAGCATTTGCGCCGCGTCCGAACGTGTCAGATTTGCGACCGATCGCAGCGAGCGCTCCTGCCAGAGAAGCTCGTAGGGAAAGGCTGGGATGTCGCTCATGTGGATGCCGCCGCAGACGACGGTGCCGCCACGCTCCAACGCTCCGAGAGCGAGTGGCACGAGATCTCCGACGGGGGCGAAGACGATCGCTGCGTCCAGCGGCTCGGGCGGCGTCTGCTCCGAGCCGCCGGACCACTCGGCTCCCAGCTCGCGCGCGAAGGCCTGCGCCTTCTCGTCGCCTTCGCGCGTGAACGCGAACACCCTGCGCCCCTGCCAGACGGCGACCTGGGCAAGGATGTGCGCGGCAGCGCCGAAGCCGTAGAGGCCGACCCGGGCCGCGTCGCCGCACAGGCCAAGGGCTCGGAACCCGATCAGGCCCGCGCACAGCAGCGGCGCCGCCTGCATGCTCGAGAAGCCCTCGGGGATCGGAAAGCAGAAGCGAGCATCGGCGCGGGTGTACTCGGCGAAGCCGCCGTCGATGTCGCGACCGGTGAAGCGTGCTCGCCGGCACAGGTTCTCGCGACCGCTGAGGCAGAACTCGCACTTCCCGCACGTCCAGCCCAGCCAGGGAACGCCGACCATCGCTCCCTCGTCGGATCCGTCGGGCGATTCGCCGGCCACGACCCGGCCGACGATCTGGTGCCCCAACACTCGAGGCAGGTTGGGCACCTCCACCTCGCCGTCGAGCAGGTGCAGATCGGTCCGGCAGACGCCACAGGCCTCGACGGCCAGCAGCAGCCCGCCCTCGTCGGGCTCGGGCACGGGCAGCTCTGCCTCCCGCAGCTGCCCCGGCGCGTCCAGCACCATCGCTCGCATCGTCTCCGGGACCGCGCTCATTGCGCAATATTGATGCACCGGAGCGGAACCTCCGGCCACTGCATGGGAGCTCCTCTCTACTACCACCACCCGGCAAGCCTCGAGCACGACCCGCGGCTGCTCTCCCCCGGGCATCCCGATACGCCCGAGCGGCTGATCGTGTTGGAGGCGGCGCTCGAGCGACGAGGGTGGCTGGGCTGGGAGCGGCGCCTGGCGCCCGCGGCGAGCGAGGGGCAGCTCGAGCTCGTCCACTCGCCGCAGCTGGTGCGTGCGATCCGTGAGCTGTGCGAGGCAGGTGGCGGTGCGATCGACCCGGACACCTATGTAGGGCCGCGCTCCTACGAGGCGGCGCTGCACGCCGCCGGCGGTGCCTGCGAGCTGGCGCGGGCGTTGCTCGCGGGGGAGACACCGGTCGGCTTCGCCGGGTTGCGGCCCTCGGGCCATCACGCCGAGCGCGACCGGGCGATGGGCTTCTGCCTGTTCGACAGCGTCGCCGTCGCAGCCGCGTGGGCGATCGCCGAGTGGGGCTTGGAGCGGGTGTTCGTGCTCGACTGGGACGTCCATCACGGCAACGGCACCGCCGAGATCTTCAGGACGCGGCGCGACGTGCTGTTCGCCTCGCTTCACCAGTCGCCGCTGTACCCCGGCACGGGCCCGCTGCAGGATGCGGGCAGCGGCACGGGGGAGGGCTACACGATCAACCTGCCGGTGCCGCCGGGAACCGGGCCGGGGCTATGGATGGCGCTGATCGACGAGATCGTCCTACCCGTCGCGCGCGCCTTCGAGCCGCAGCTGATCCTTGTTTCGTCGGGCTTCGACGCGCACCGGCTCGATCCGCTGGCTCACTGCCTGCTGGAGACCTCGACGTTCGTGGCGATGGCCGAACGCTTGCGGGATCTCGGCTGCGAGCTGGGCGCCCCCGTGGGAGTCGTACTCGAGGGCGGCTACGACGCGAACGTGCTGGCCGAGTGCGTGTGTGAAATGTTGCCGGCGCTTGCCGTGTCCGGCGAGAGGGGACAGGCGGACGAAGCGGTGACCTCGACCGATCCCCTGCTCGCGCTGGCGCGCGAGCAGTTCGCCCGCTGGTGGCCGCTGGGCTAGCGGGAAGGGCCCCTAGATCCCCTGCCCGGGTAGGAACTCGTTGGTGAATGGCGGCAGCGCTCCGGCGGGGTCTTTCTTCAGCAGCCGGTGAGAGAACATCCAGCTGCCGAACGTCGCCCAGGCCGAAGGGCTCTGCCAGCCGTAGGGCTTGCCGGCTTCGCTGGGAACCGCCGCCGGCAATGTCTGCTTGATCGATTCCAGCTGCAGCTTGCGTTCCAGCGATGGGTTGGCGGCGAGCAGCGTCGAGGTGGCGGCGGCGGGGTTGGCACGCACCTCCCGCTCGCCACGGGTAAGGGCCTGCAGGAAGGCCCGCAGATCCTGACCGTCGGTGTGGGCTTGGCTCTGGCGGGCGACCACCACGAGCTCGTCGTAGCTCGGGACGCCGGCCTGATCGACGGGGATCACGACGGGATGCTTGTGGGCGAGGCGCAGCTGGATGCCCTCGTAGTTCCAGAAGCCACCGAGCGTCGCGTCGACCTTGCCGGAGAGCATCGCCGGAACGAGATCGAAGCCGACGTTGGCTTCCTTGACGCTGCCCGGCGCCACTCCTGCGTGTTCGAGGGCGGTGTGCAGCTCGGCGGCCTGATAGGGAATCCCCGCCGTGCCCACGCGCTTGCCCGCGAGGCCCGCAACGCTCTTCACGTGCTTGCCAGGCAGCGCGATGATCGACGTCAGGGGGCGCTGGACGAGCGCGCCGATCGAGACCAGCTTCAGACCTTCGTCGCGTGCCAGCAGCAACTCGGGCTCGTAGGAGATCGCCAGGTCGACGCGTCCGGCCGCCAGCAGCTTCAGTGGTTCGGAGGGGTCGGCGGGCGCCTCGGGGACGACATCCAGGCCGACGGCCCGGAAGTCGCCGTGGGCGATCGCCGAATACAGCGCCGCGTGATCGGCATTGGGGAAGAAGTCGAGCATCACCGTGAAGCGCTTGGTCGAGCCGGCCGAGAGGGCGTCCTGCTTGGAGCCGCAGGCCGCCAGCGCGAGCCCGCAGGCCAGGAACGCCAGGGTGCAGAGGATCGTCCTACGGGGGCGGGACGGGGCGATGCTCACAGGCTGTCTCCTCGGGGTCGGGGGCGCCAAGGCGCGAGCTTGCGCTCGGCCAGCGCCAGGGCATAGAAGCACGTAACGGCGAAGGCGAACAGGATCGTCGTCCCCGCATAGGCGCGGGCGGTCTGGAAGTTGACGTCGGTCAAGATCTGGCGGCCGAGGCCCGGATAGGCGCCCGTCGTTGGCGTGGCGACCTCGGCGATGAAGGCGCCGATCACCCCCACGGCCAGCGCGACCCGGGCGCCGCTCAGTGCCGCCGGCAGTGCCGCCGGCAGCTCGGCAAGCCTGAAGGCCTGCCAGCGCGAGGCGTCCAGCGTACGCATCAGCTTCAGCTGATCGGGGTCGACCGAGGCGAGCGCGTCAACGGTCGTGACGAGCACGGGGAAGAAGCAGATCAGGGCGATCACTACGAGCTTGGGAAAGATGCCGAAGCCCCACCAGAAGACCAGCAGCACCCCGATCACGGGGATCGGCACCGCCTGCGAGCCAACCGCCAGCGGGTAGACGGCGCGACGCAAGAGCGGCCACAGGTGCATCGCCACGGCCAGCCCGAAGCCCCCGGCCATCGCCATCGCCAGGCCCAGCGCGACCTCCTCGGCGGTGACGGCGAAGTTCCGCCAAAGGACACCGCCGCCATGCCAGAGCGCCGAGGCGATCGCGTGAGGGGCCGGCAGCACAGCGGCTTCCACACTCGACAGATCCACGTAGGCCTCCCAGCCGCCCAGCAGCAGCGCGCACATCGCGAGAGCCGGGGCGGCACGCCGCAGCGCTCTCATCGCGGTTCCCCGGCGAGCAGCTCGAGTGCCCGGCCGCGCAGCTCCATGACCGCGCCGTCACCGCGCACACGGGGCCTCGCGAGCGCCACGTCGAGCTCGGCGACCACCTGTCCGGGGCGCGGCGAGAGGACCATCACGCGGTCGGCCAGCAGGATCGCCTCCTCGACGTCGTGAGTTACGAGGATCACCGTCCGGGGCTCCTGTGAGAGGGCCTCGGCCAGCCAATCCTGCATCTCCGCGCGGGTGATCGCGTCGAGGGCCCCGAAGGGCTCGTCCAGGCACAGGACGGGCTTGCCCGACAACAGCGTTCGCAGGAATGCGACGCGCTGGCGCATGCCGCCCGACAGCTCGCTGGGACGGGCGCCCTGGAAGCCTTCGAGGCCGAGCTCGGCGAACATCGCCGCGGCGCGTGCGCGCGCCTCGGCGCGCCCAAGGCCGGCGATCCGCAAGGCCAGCGAGGCGTTCTCGCCCGCATCGAGCCAGGGCAGCAGCAGATCGCGCTGTGGCATCAGCACGGCGGGCGCCGCCGAGACGGTTCCCGTGTCGGGATCCTGCAGTCCGCAGATCAGCTCCAGCAGGGTCGTCTTGCCGCAGCCGCTGGGACCGACCAGCGCCAGCACCTCGCCGGCGGCGGCGCCGAGCGTGATGTCGCGCAATGCCGCCACCTCGCCCGCGGCACCCGGAAAGACGCGCCCAACGCCCTCAAGACGGACGGTGCCGTCGAGCCCCGGCGGCGCCGGCGGCGTTGGAGGTGAATGCAGTTGGGCTGACAAGTCGCTCCCTTCGCGGGCATTACCCCACAGGTTCTAAGGGTCGGCGCCGGGGGAGTTGCCTCCCGGACGCCATCTCAGCCGGCCTTCCCGCCAGCCCCCCTGGTATCCACTCTGCTGAGCGTCGATGCTAGCGCCCGGCGGAGACCACCGGGCGCGTCAGGGCGCGGACGAAGTCCTCCAGCTGAGCGGTCGTCCAGCACTCGAAGGCCGTGCAGAACTCCTCGTAGGCGGCGATCACCGAATCGCCGTAGTTCCAATACAGGCGCGGCTCAGGGTTCAGCCAGAAGGTGCGCCCGGCCCGCGCTGCGATCCTCGCGAAGATGTCCGCACGGGGGTCGCGCCCGTTGGTGCGGGCGTCGCCGAGGACGATCACGGTCGCTCGCGGGTGCAGATCTTCCTCGACCTCGGCCAGGAACTCCGACCAGACCCGCCCGTAGTCGGTGTAGCCGGAGATGTCGGCGACGCCCGCGTCGGTCGAGATCCGTTCGCTGACGACTTTGAAGGAGCGCTCGTGCTCGAAGATGTCTGTGACCTCGGAGATCCGCTCGATGAACACGAACGAGCGCATCTTGCGGAAGGTGTCGTGCAGCGCGTGCAGCACCGACAGGAAGAAGACGGACGCCGACGTGACGCTTGTGGATACGTCGCAGAGCACGTAGATCTCAGGTCGTTTGGGGCGCTTGGGGCGGAACTTCAGCTCTACGGGCACGCCACCCGTCTGAAGCGACGCGCGCATCGTGCGCCTGACGTCGACATGGGCGTGCTTGCGGTGCCCGCGCATCTGCATCCCCTGGGTGGCCAGGCGGCGGCGCAGCTGAGTGACGACCCGGTGGACCGCTGCGAGGTCGGCCAATGGCCCCGAGGGCAGAGCACGGTCCAGCTCCCCGAGCGGGCGGGCGGGCGGGAGGTTGCCGGTGCGCTCGATCTGAGCGCGCTCGAGCTCGCGTCTGAGCAGCGCCTCGAAGCGCCTGAGCGCGTCGCGAGGCAGGCCGTCGTGGCGGGGGTCCTCCGGCGGCAGATCGGGTTGGGGCTCGGCTCGCAGGCCGAGGGCGCGGCGGATCCGCTGTACGTCGACGCCGATCACCCCTGAGCCCTCCTGGCGGCGGGCAAAGGCGGCGATCGCCATGCGTGCGAGGTCGCGCATCGCGCCCTCGGAGCCGTCGCGCAGGGCGGCGGCGATCTGCTCGCGCAGGGACTCCAGCTCGGCGTCGGTCAGCTCCCCCAGCTCCGACAGGCTGTCCTCCGTGATGCCCTCCCGTGAGGCCGCCACCTCGACGGCGCGGAAGAAGAAGCGCTCGAAGACCAGCTCGAAGACACGTCGGTCCTCTTGGCTCTTGGCTAGTGTCGCCGCCAGAGCCTCGCGGAAGTCCCGCTGTGAGGTCCACGCGATCTCCTTCAGCACCTCGAAGGCATCGAGCATCTCCGAGGTCCCGACCGCCACGCCTTCGCGGCGGAGCTCTTCGCCCAGCTCGAGGATGCGGGCCGGCAGGCCCTCGGGTGCGCCTCCAGGGGCCTTCTCAGGCGACATCGGCGGGCGCGCCGAGCTTCAGGCCGACCCGCTCGGCGACGACGTCCATGTCGGTCCTGTGCTTGACGATCACGGCCATCGTCTGAGCGAAGACATCGGCGTCGATGTCCTTGACCCCGAGCAGCAGCAGCGCTCGCGCCCAGTCGATCGACTCGGCGATCGAGGGAGGCTTCTTGAGGTCCAGGTCGCGGACCATGCCGATCACCTCAACGAGCCGCCGGGCGATCGTCTCCGACAGCTCGGGCGCGTGCAGGCGGACGATTTCAAGCTCGTGCTCGAGCTCGGGGTAGTCGAGCCACAAGTACAGGCAGCGGCGCTTCAGTGCCTCGGTCAGCTCGCGGGAGTTGTTGGAGGTGAGCAGCACGATCGGGTGGGTCGTGGACTCGACGCGGCCCAGCTCGGGGATCGAGATCTGGAAGTCGGAGAGGACCTCCAGCAGCATTGCCTCGAACTCCTGGTCGGTCTTGTCGATCTCGTCGATCAGCAGGACCACCGGTTGCTCGGAGGAGATCGCCGTCATCAGCGGGCGGGCGAGTAGGAACTCCTCGCCGAAGATGTCCTCCTGGACGGCATCCCAGCCGGTGTCCGTCGCCTCGGCCTGAATCCGCAGTAGCTGCTTGCGGTAGTTCCACTCGTACAGCGCCTTGGCCTCGTCGAGCCCCTCGTAGCACTGCAGACGAACCAGCTCGCGTCCCAGATAGGAGGCCAGCGCCTTGGCAAGCTCGGTCTTGCCGACCCCGGCGGGGCCCTCGACGAGCACCGGCTTACCCAGCTTGGTGGCGAGGAAGGAGACCAGCGCCGTGGACTCGCCCGGCAGATAGCCGACGCCGCGCAGGCCCTCCTCGACCTCGGTGACGGACATGGGCTCGGGGGAGGAGGTCGCCGACATGCCCGGCAATGATAGGCGCCGAGGGCCGGCGGGCCGGGGCTGGGTGGGCGCGAGGACATCCGCGCAGTGATGGAAGCCGTCGGTCTCCGCGGACTGCTACCCGCCGGCAGGCGGATCCTCGAAGGAGAGCTGCTCGGGCTCGTCGGGGCGGGGTGGAAAGCGAGGTCGGGAGCGGGGTTGCGACGGGCGCGGCCGGGCCTCGGGGTCGGCGAGGACGGTTGTCGGCGCCGAGGAGGGCTCAGCGGCCGACTCAGGCTCGCTCGGACGGCGCTCCTCCCGAGGGCGCTCCTCTGCCGGGGTGGGTCGCTCGTCACGATCACGGCTGGGCTCGGCGCTGTGGCGGGCGGCCCTCGGCCTGCGTCGCGCCGGCGGTGACTGCGCGTGCTCGGCCGCGCGGATGCGACGGCCGGCCGCGAGCAGGCCGAGCGCCAGCAGCAGAGCGATGAAGATCCCCCACTCGACGCCGACGGTGGCAGTGATCTTCTGGGTCCCCTGCAGAGTGGGCTTGTCGAGCATCCGGTAGAAGATCAAGAGCGCCGCCCAGCCGCCGGCGATCATCACGATCGTGCCGTCGCCACCGGGCAGGCGGAACTCGCGTCCCTCGGCGCGGGAGAAGAGCATCGCCAGGACGCCTGCGCTGACGAGCAGCACGGCCAGCTCGACGAAGGAGAAGGCGGAGAAGGCGCTCTGGCTGGTCTGTGCCGCCTTCGTACCTTCGATGACGGTCTTGCTGTACCAGGGCAGGAACATCGAGACGAACAGGCCCAGGGCGCTGACGAGAGCGATCTGGCGCTCGCGGCTCATCGCTCCCCAGGCGTGGACGAGCCGGGTCATCGCCTCTGCTCCCGCGGCTGTCCTGCGTAGACGCTCACTGCCGCCTAGTCTAGGCGCGCGCGGCCGGGCTAATGCCTGTTGAGGAGGATCGTCGCGTTGGTCGTCGAGAAGTTGCCCGCCAGGTCGCTGGCGGCCAGCGTGACCGCGTAGGTGCCGGTCTTGGTGGGCGTGACCCAGAGCAGCTTCGGCTTACCGCCGTCGAGGGTCGCACGGTTGGTCCAGATCACCTTGGAGCCCTGGCGGATCGTCATCGTGACGGTCGAGATCTTCGACAGCGAGATCTGCACGCCCGCGCGGGTGCCGGCCTTCGCTGACTTCGAGAGCAGGGCTACCGCCGGCGGTGTTTTCAAGTCCGCGGTGAAGCGCTGGGCGGTCGTGCAGTAGATCTGATCGCCCGCGATCGGCGTCGTCGTGGCTGTCGCGGCAGCGCGGGCGAGGCTCGAGGCGGCGGCGCCCCCGGTCGGGGCCGTGCCACCTGCCGGCGCGGTGGTCGTGGTTGTGGGCGTAGTGGTGGTCGTGGTCGGCGGAGGGGGAGCAGGGGCGGCGCTGATCGGCGGTCCCTTGCGGGTGCGTTCGCAGAGATGCTGAAGGAATTCGGTGAGCAGTTCGTGGTAGTTGAGGTCCGATTCGCCGAACTGGTCGTAGAGGGACCAGTAGCCCGTGTCGTAGTGGGGCACCTCTCCCCGGGCCTCCGCGTCGCCTTCTTCGAACAGCTTCAGGCCGACTGGGTCTTTGGTGATCTGGGTGTAGTCGTAGAGGCCGACGACACCCTGGATGAAGCCGTTGAGGATGCGGTCGGAGGGGGCGTAGGTGTACTCGGCGTACTCGGCGCCGGCGGCGGTCGTGACCCGGACGCCCTGGGGAGGCGCGACTTTGTAGATGCCCAGGGCCTGCTGGGCGGCGGTCAGATAGGCCGGTTCCTTGAAGCGCGACCAGGACCGGGAGAGGACCTGCAGGGCCGTCCCCTGTGAGAGGCCGCTTGTCCAGGGCGGTACGCCGCCGTCGAACTTGAACATGTACTCCCAGGCGATGCCTCCCGCCCGCTGCGTGGCGAGGGGGATCATTTCGTTCACGAGCTGGCGCAGGTTGGCGTTTTCGTGGCCGGAGTTGTAGTAGGCGTTGCCCTCGCCGAACGTGGCAAGCCACTGGATCTCGATGCCCTGGCCGGGATAGTGCTCCCAGATGAGCTTGCTGGGCGGGAAACTCACACGGACCTCGCCGGAAAGCAGCGCTTTTGTCGTCCACCACAGCTCGTTCTTTTCGAGCGTCAGGAAGATGACTGCCTGGCGCGAGGCGGTGAGCTGACCGGCGGCGGCCATCGCCTGGACGTTGCTCATCACGGCCGCCAGTTCGATGCGGCGGGTGCCGGTCAGCTTGCCGAGGGAGCGTTTGGCGGCCGTGTAGGTCGCGTAGTCCTTCTTGTAGACGGCTTCGGTGATCGTCCCGGCGTGAAGCAGGGTGACGAGCGCTCTGGTCACGGTGGGCCCTTTCGTGGCCGCGACATGGGCGCCGGCGGAGGAGGCATGCGTTCCAGTCAGGCGCTTGCCGGCGGCGCCGAGGCTGACTGGTGCGCCGAGGGGGCCGAGGGCGCTCGGCTCGCGTGCGGCCAGGGCCGGACCGGGACAGGCCGCGACGGCGATCAGACCGAGCAGCAGCGCTAGAGCGGGAAGACGCACGCGGGCGATGCTAGGGACGAGGTGCCGGGGCGCTGCAGCGACGGTTGCAAGAGCGGCTGGCGGAGTCGGGAGCATCTCCAACCCCAACACGGCGAGGGCGTTCTCAGTTGCGGATCCGAGGTGGCGGTGCTCCGGCGACGCTCAATCCTCGTCGAAGACGCCGCCGCCGTCCTCGTCGGGATCCTCGTCGGGATCGAGCTCCTCCTCGTCGTCGAGGTCGTCGAGAACTCCGGCCTCCTCGGTCAGCTCGCCGGGCTGGTGGGTCAGCTGGAAGCTCTCGACCAGGTCGTCGCGACGGTGCTCGTCGACAGGAACCTCCTCGGAGATCTGGACCCACTCGAGGGCGTCGAAGTCGTCGGCGGCGAGGATCTCGTGGTCGACATCGGGGGAGTCGTCGACGACGATCATGATCTCTGTCTGCGGATTGAAGTAGGTGCCGGGACGGAGGATCAGCTCGTCGAGTTGGAAGCGGCGGACGTTGCTCATCGCGCGTTTATACCCCACGGGCAAGACCGCTCGCAGGCAAGGTGCTCGGCAGGGCTCAGGGGTCCAGCTCGCCGAGGGTGCGGCTGATCTCGGCCTCGACGTCGAGGGGCTCCATGCCTTTGCGGATCCGCCGCTCGTTACGGGCCTCGACGAGCTGGCGCACCTCGGCGATCATCTCCGGATCGCGCGCGGCGGAGGATCCTCCGCCGCCCAGCAGCCTGGCGACCTCGGCCTCGACGTCGAGGGCCGGCTCGCCGCGCTTGACGGCCCGCTCGCTGCGGGCGCGGAGCATCTGGCGGACTTCCTGCTCCTGCTCGGACTTCGCGGCAGGCGTCTCGATAGCGCTGTAGTCGCTTTCGCGGGAGATCCCGCCGGCTCCGATCTGGTCGTACATGCTGTCGTTGCCCCGCGTCACGAGGAACAGCACGGACATCACGATCGAAAACGCGACGGTCCCGAAGACGACGAACGACAGGCCGTCGGTGGCCAGGCCGAGCACGAGCGCGCCGGAGGTGCTTTGCACGACTGGGATTGTTGCCGATCGAGCGCCGCTCCGCTACCCTGCCGCTGAGATTGACTGACCAGTCAATCTAATTCCGTGCCAGCGCGTTAGGAGAGAACCGAGAATGGTCGAATTCACGCTCACAGACGAGCAGAAGAATCTGCGCGAGATGGCGCACGACTTCGCCGTAAAAGAGATTCGCCCCGTTGCCTGGGAGTACGACAAGGACGGGACGTGGCCCGAGGACCTGATCAAGAAGGCCTGGGACGTGGGGCTGATGAACAGCCACATCGAGGAGGCCTACGGCGGCGCCGGGGCCAGCTATCTCGACGGCTGCCTGATCGAGGAAGAGCTCTCGTGGGGCTGCTCGGGCATCCAGACCTCACTGGGCTGCAATGGCCTGGCGAGTGCCCCGATCGCCCTCGGCGGCTCCGAGGAGATCAAGAAGAAGTACCTGGGGGCTCTGACCGAATCGCCGAAGCTCGCCTCCTTCTGCCTGACCGAGCCCGACGCGGGCTCTGATGTGTCAGGGATGCGCACGACGGCTGTCAAGAAGGGCGACAAGTACGTTCTCAACGGCTCGAAGTGCTTCATCACCAACGGCGGCTACGCCGACTACTACACCGTCTATGCGAAGACCGACAAGGATGCCGGCCACCGTGGCATCTCGGCGTTCGTCGTCGAGCGCGACTGGGGTGTGGTCGTGGACAAGAAGGAGGACAAGCTCGGACAGCGCGCCTCCAACACGGCGACGATCTCCTTCAACGACGTCGAGGTCCCCGCCGAGAACCTGCTGGGCGAGGAGAACCAGGGCTTCAAGCTCGCGATGATGACGCTCGACCGTACCCGCCCGGGTGTGGCGGCGATGGCCACCGGGATCGCCCGGGCGGCCTTCGAGTTCGCCGTCGACTACTCCCGCGAAAGGGTCCAGTTCGGCGTGCCGATCGCGATGCACCAGGGCATCCAGTTCATCATCGCCGACATGGCGACGGAGATCGAGGCGGCCCGCCTGCTGACGTGGAAGTCGGCGACGATGCTCGACAACGGCGAACGCAACACGCTCGTCTCCTC
>DATBBF010000010.1:0-168856 GCA_036271135.1 Solirubrobacteraceae bacterium | reverse complement strand
GACCTACAAGTCGGCACTCGGCGGCACGGCTGTCGTCCACGTCTACCACCTGACGATCAAGCCGAAGAAGAAGAAGAACCACTGATCACCGCCGCAGACGGGGTGGGCGCCATCGGGCGCCCACCCCGCGGCGCGCCTGTGGCGAGGAGAGCATCGCTGGATCCGGCCGACCTCTGATCGCGCCTACAATGGCGCCATGGAGGGATCGATGGCCGAGACGAGCGCGCGCAGCTGGCTACGTTGCTACCGCTGCTGGTCGCAGGACCTGGAGGTGCAGGTCCACTACGAGGGCATCCACAAGATCGATCCCGACAGCGGCGAGCGCGCGGAAGTGGTCGACGAGCTCCAGGAGGCCGTCGTGCAGTGCCTGGACTGCATGCACGACCAGCCGCACCTCGGCTTCGCCAATGGCCGTGTCGAGCCGATCGAGGACCGCTGGGAACGGATGATCGCCGGCACCCCCTGGGTCGCCTCCTGCACCGTCGCAGTCGACTCTGAAGACGTCGAGACCTGCTCGGGCCCCGAGGCCGGTGACGCCCTCTCCTACGCCGCCTTCGGCGACCACGGCGTACGCGAGTTCTTCACGCACGTGCGCTTCCACAAGCACGAAGACGACGCCCGCATCATCGTGCATCTGCTCGTCGAGCTCTACGCGCGCTCGCTTGAGGAGGCCACCGAGGTGCTCGAGGCTGCCGCGCGTGGAGCGCTCACGATCACCTCGCTGGCCGAGGAGTCGCGGCCGCCGGCGGCCGCCGGCGAGTCTCACCTGGAGTGACGCGCAGCTAGGCGTGCCGGGCTCGCCGCGGCAAGCGCCGATGCCTGTCCGCGCGCAGGATCGCCAGGAACAGGCGCTCGAAAGGAGCTGTCTTGTCCAACTCGTAGAGATCCGGCGAGGCCGGTGTCGCGACGGGCGCACCGGCGGGCAGGCCACGGTCGGCAACGACGACGACGCCGGGCGGAGCGCCGTTGATTCCAGGCTCACGGCCATGGCTCTCGACCGCTGCGAGCAGCGCCGCCACACGACTCTCCCACTCACGCGGCGGCACCGAGGAGGGCCGCTCGAGCAGGAGGATGTCGATCGCGACAGCGGATGCAATTCGCGCCGCCTCGCTCTCGTCGGACGCGGTCAGCGGGCGGCAGTTGCGTCCGAGCAGCGCCGCGGAGACGTCCTCCGCGAAGCCCTCGTCGCCCGATGCTATGAGCACCGTTAGCGGACGCAATATGAGGATCTCCGCGCCCCCGGGATCGGCGGCCGGCGCGGCGGCGGCGGCACCGCCGGAGGCGCCGCCGCCGGCCTGCGAAGCGACGCCGGGTTGCCCGGCCCCCGCCTTCTCGCGTTTGATCGTCGCTCTGAAGTTCATCGCTGTCCCGTGCGCGCTCGCGCTTGGGCACAACGAATCCTCCGTCCTGGGAGGCCCAGGCGGTACTGCCCGATCGTCTAGTTCTGACCGGTCATCCGGCCGGCGCGGCGGTGAGAGTCAGCCGAGGCGCGTTTCGAGCGCGTCGATCTGCGAGGTCAGCTCCGCCGGGAGATTGCCGAACTGCGCGAAGTACTCGCGGTATTGCGGGAGCTGAGCCTTCCACTCGTCGACGTCGACGTGCAGCAACTCGGCCATCGCCTCGTCGGTTACGTCCACCCCACGCGTGTCGATGCCGTCCGGTCCGACCGGCGGGATGTGGCCGATCGGCGTTTCGGCGGCCGCGCCATGTCCGGCGCAGCGCGCGAAGATCCAGGCGAGCACGCGGGAGTTCTCGCCGTATCCCGGCCACAGGAAGCGGCCATCGTCGTCCTTGCGGAACCAGTTGACGTAGAAGATCTTGGGCAGGTCCGCGCCCGGGCGACGACCAACCTCGAGCCAGTGCGAGAAGTAGTCGGCCATGTTGTAACCGCAGAACGGCAGCATCGCGAACGGGTCGAATCGCAACTCACCGACGGTCCCGGCCGCGGCGGCCGTCTTCTCGGAGCTCATCGAGGCACCCATGAAGACGCCGTGCTCCCAGTCCAGCGCCTCGGTCACGAGCGGGACGACGGTCGAGCGACGGCCTCCAAAGAGGATCGCGTCGATCGGCACACCGATCGGGTCCTCCCACTCGGGGGCAATTGCCGGGTCCTGGTCGGCCGGGGTCGTGAAGCGCGCGTTCGGATGCGCGGCGGGCGTCCCTGACTCCGGCGTCCAGTCGTTGCCGTGCCAGTCGATCAGGTGTGCGGGCGCCTCCTCGGTGAGGCCCTCCCACCAGATGTCGCCGTCATCGGTCTTGGCGCAGTTCGTGAAGATCGAGTTGCGCTCGATCGTGCGAATCGCGTTCGGGTTCGTGTCCTCGCCGGTACCCGGCGCGACGCCGAAGAAGCCGTACTCGGGATTGATCGCGTAGAGCTTGCCGTCCTCGCCGAACTTCATCCAGGCGATGTCATCGCCTATCGTCTCGACCGTCCAGCCCTCGAGCGTCGGGATCAGCATCGCCAGGTTCGTCTTCCCGCAGGCGCTCGGGAAGGCGGCCGTGACGTACTTGACGTCGCCCTCGGGCGCCGTCAGCTTGAGGATCAGCATGTGCTCGGCCATCCAGCCCTCGTCACGTGCCATCACCGAGGCGATGCGAAGTGCGAAGCACTTCTTGCCGAGCAGCGCGTTTCCGCCGTAACCGGAGCCGAACGACCAGATTTCGCGCGTCTCGGGGAAGTGCACGATGTACTTGTTCTCGGCGTTGCAGGGCCACGCGACGTCTTCATCGCCGTCGCCCAGCGGCATCCCGACCGAATGCAGGCAGGGCACGAAGTCGCCGTCACCGAGCGCGTCGAGGGCGCCCTGGCCCATGCGGGTCATGATCCGCATGCTCACGACGACGTAGGTCGAGTCGGTGAGCTGTACGCCGACGTGGCTCTTGTCGGAGCCGAGTGGTCCCATCGAGAAGGGCACGACGTACATCGTGCGGCCACGCATGCAGCCGGCGAACAGCTCGTTCAGCTGTCCACGCATCTCCTCGGGATCGCGCCAGTTGTTGGTCGGTCCGGCCTCTTCCTCGGTCGCCGAGCAGATGTAAGTCCGGTCCTCGACACGCGCAACGTCCCCGGGGTCCGACAGCGACAGGTAGGAGTTGGGGCGCTTGGCATCGGAGAGCCGCTCGAACGTGCCGGCGTCGACCAGTCGCTGGCACATCGCGTCGTACTCCTCAGCAGATCCGTCGCACCAATGGATCGCCGCAGGTTCGGTGAGGGCCGCCATCTGCTCGACCCACGCCAGCAGTCGCTCGTTCTTGGTCGGTGCGGGAACGGTTGTACTCATGGATCGATGCGGCTCCTCGGATCGCGGACTCTCACGACACGCGCTGTGCGGAACTGCTCGCCGAGGAAGAGATGGCATCGGCAAACAGAAAGCGCCCGAAAGGGCGCGGCGTCAGATAAGGGTACCGGCACGTTCGCGCCAACGCAAATCGACCCTCGACGGATGGAGGAAAGGCCTGCTCAGCGCTCGATTTCGCATCCATGCGAACGTCTTCGGGCGGTTTCCGCCCGCCTACTCGACGTTGCCCTCGGCCGCCTGGGTGCCGGGCTCGCGGCGCGGCACGAGCACGAGGCGCTTGAACTCGGCGACGAGCACGCCGTCCTGGTTGAGGACGCGCGTGTGCACCTTCACGGTCCCGCGATCGAGCTTCGAGCGCGACTCCTTCTTCTCGAGCACCTCCGACTCACAGAACAGCGTGTCGCCGTGGAAGACCGGTGCCGGGTGCTTGAGCTCCTCGGTCGCGAGGTTCGCGATCGCCTTGCCGCTGACGTCGCTGACCGACATGCCGAGCGCCAACGAGTAGACGAGCGGACCGACGACGACGTTGCGGCCCTGCTGCGATTTGCCCGCGTAGACGTCGTTGAGGTGCAACGGATGATGGTTCATCGTGATCAGGCAGAAGAGATGATCGTCAGACTCGGTCACGGTCTTCGCGGGCCAGTGCTTGTAGACGGCACCGACCTCGAACTCCTCGAGATAGCGGCCATACGGGTGCGCGCCGCTCGCCTCGCGCGCGGCCTGCTCGGTCTCGACGGAAAGGGTCTCGCTCATGGCTTGCGTCGTTCTCCTTGAGAGGTCCGGGCGCCGTTGTGGGCCCTTTGAAGTTCCTGTGTCGGCGGCACGGCGGCCTCGCGGCCTGTGCTCTGCGCCGTCCCGAACTCTAGTACGGCGATCCGGCCGCGCGCCGGCCAGCATCGCCCGCGACTTCGGCCGCTCCGGCACGCAGCCGGCTCGCCGCTGGGATCACGGAGCATCTCCGAGCCGCTCGCGGAAACCGGCGGCACCGGATCGCACGGGCGCGACACAGACGGCCGCGCGAGCGCTCAGCGGGCACGCGAAGCCCGGCCGCGGCGGGCAGGGCTGGCATCCGGGCGGCGCCGGCACGGGTTCGGGTTCGGGTTCGGGTTCGGGCGAGGATGTTTCAGGCCCGGTCAGTGCTTCCTTGAAGCTCGCCGCGAACGGCAGCCCGCAGACGGCGTCGTAGGCCTGCGCGACGCCTTCGCCGGCAGCGAATCCCTTCAATGCTTCGCCACGGGTCGCCAGGATCCGCAGCTCGACGCCTTTCAGCGCGGCGTCGTTCCGCGGCAGAGTGCACCAGTTCGGCCGCATGCTCGGAGGATCGTCGATCGGATTCGCGGCAATCCGCACGACCGGCCTGCCGAGTCGTGCGAGCGCGCTGAAGCGCACGCGGACCGTCACCGGATCCTCCAGCGGCGAGGGCCGGTTCACGACGAGCAACAGCGCGCGTCTCGGCGCACGCCGGGACATCGCCAGGCCGAAGAAGTCATCGCCGGCGACCAGCGGGCCGATCGCGAGCGCTTGCGCCGATAGCACGCGATGGCCGGCGTGCGGGAACGAGATCGCCGCGACCGCGAGATCATCGGCGTGCGGCGACATCGCGACGGTCCAGTGACGCCGGGGCGCGGTGGCGCCGAGGGCCGCACCGGGCACGACCGCCGACGCGATGGCCAGGCCTGCGAGCACCGCGGGAAGGATCAGCCGAGCGCGCATCATCGATACTCCTATACCCGAAAAGAGCGAACGGCCACCGAGCCCGAAACCAGGAGAGCCCTTGCGAAACCCCCGCGACTTCTTCAAGCCCCTTGCGATCGACGCCCCCGATCCGATCAGGGAGATCCCCTTCAAGCCGTCCCGGATGATCCACTTCCTGGACTTCTCGAACGAGAAGATGGTCGCCAAGGTCCCCGACATCGCGCCGACCGTCGACATCCTGCTCGGCAACCTCGAGGACGCCGTGCCGGTCGACCGCAAGGAGGGGGCGCGTGCCGGTCTGATCAAGGTCGGCAGGGAAATGGAGCTGGGTGACACGCAGCTGTGGACGCGTGTCAACGAGCTCGCCTCGCCGTGGGTGCTCGACGACCTCACGCAGCTCGTCACCGAGATCGGCCACAAGCTCGACGTCGTGATGATCCCGAAGGTGGAGGGTCCCTGGGACATCCACTACGTCGACCGCCTGCTCGCTCAGCTCGAGGCCAAGGCGAAGATCGACCGCCCGATCCTCATCCACGCGCTGCTCGAGACGGCTCAGGGCGTCGCCAATCTCGAGGAGATCGCCTGCGCGAGCCCACGGATACAGGGCATGAGCTTCGGCCCTGCCGACCTCGCCGCGTCGCGTCGCATGAAGACGACGCGCGTCGGCGGCGGGCACCCCGGCTATCGGACGATCGCCGACCCGGACCCGACCGATGAGAACGCGCCCCGTGCGAGCTACCAGCAGGATCCGTGGCACTACTCGATCGCCCGCATGGTCGACGCCTGCACCTCCGTCGGTGCGCTGCCCTTCTACGGCCCCTACGGCGACATCAAGGATGTCGAGGGCTGCGAGACGCAGTTCCGCGCCGCCTTCCTGCTCGGCTGTGTCGGCGCATGGTCGTTGCACCCCGTCCAGATCGGCATCGCCAAGAAGGTCTTCTCGCCCGAACCAGACGAGGTCGCATTCGCCAAACGCGTCATCGAGGCGATCCCGGACGGCCGCGGCGTGCACATGCTCGATGGAAAGATGCAGGACGACGCAACATGGAAGCAGTGCAAGGTGATGGTCAACCTCGCCGAAATGCTTGCCAAGAAGGACCCTGAGCTGCGTGAGGCATATGGGCTCTGAGCCGATCCGGTTCAGGCCGCCCCGCGGGCGCCCCGCCCCCGCGGCGCGCGCCAGGACCGCGGCGCGCCGCGGAGCTTCGGCACTGGCCGTTGCCGGCGCCGTCGTCGTGACCCTCGCCGTCGCCGGCTCGGCCTCGGCGAGATCGCAGACGCTGCCAGCTCCGAGTCCGAAGACGATCAGCGCGCAGGCCGGGCCCATCGGCGCGACGCTCTCCTATCTCTCGACGCCGCAGCGATACGGCGGCCCGACGGCCACAGGCCTGCAGCTGGCGATCGAGCGCGGCGGCACGACAGTCTTCGCGGCGCCCGTCGCGGCCGCTCTCTGCCATACGGCATGCCAGCTCGAAGAACTCGGGCACGGGCCGGCGCAGGATGTATCGATCGTCGACCTCGAAGGAGACGGAGAGCCGGAGATCCTCGTCGACCTCTACAGCGGCGGCGCGCACTGCTGCTCGATCGTCGAGGTGTTCGCGTACGTGCCGTCGACCGGCTCCTACACGGCGGTCGAACACGACTTCGGCGACCCCGGCGCGAAGCTCACGGACATCGACGGCGACGGGAAGCTCGAGTTCGAGTCGGCCGACGACCGGTTCGCCTATGCCTTCGCACCGTTCGCCTTCTCCGGCATGCCGCCGCTCGTGCTCGACTTCGCCGCCGGGCAGTTCCACGACGTCACGACGCACTTCCCGGCGCTGATCCGCACCGACGCCGCGCGCGAGCTGAAGGCCTACAGGACCAACCGCCGCCAGGGCTTCGGACTCGGCTTCATCGCCGCCTGGGCCGCAGATGAGTCGCTGTTGGGACGGCACGCGAGCGCCCACGGCACGCTCGTGAAGCTGGCCCGTGCAGATCGACTGCACACCGACGACGGCGTCGACCCGAGTGGCATGCGCTTCGTCGTCCGGCTCGAGCGATTCCTTCACGAGAACGGATACGGCTAGCCCACTTGCCTCGGGCCGGCGACCCCGGCTCGCGGCGTCCGGCCGTCGCCTCCGTATAGGCTTCGCCGCCGCATGAGGTTCTTCGAGTTCGAGGCGCGCGAGATCGTCAAGCGCGCCGGCATCCCCGTGACGGACTACGGCTTTACGAGCGACGCCGCCGAGGCGCGCACGATCGCCGAGCGAATCGGCGGCCCGACCGTGATCAAGTCGCAGGTGCTGACCGGCGGCCGCATGAAGGCCGGTGGCGTCAAGTTCGCCGACACGCCGGAGGAGGCCGAGGCGCACGCACGCGACATCCTCGTGCTGGAGATCAACGGGCACATGCCTCACGGGGTGCTGGTCGACCCGAAGGCCGAGGTCGAGCAGGAGTACTACGCCGGAGTCGTCTGGGACGGAACCGCCAAGAAGCCGCTGATGCTGTTCAGCGACATGGGCGGCATCGACATCGAGCAGGTCGCAGAGGAGCACCCCGACCACGTCGGCCGCGGCCACTTCTCCACGCTCGAACCGTTCTCTGACTTCCAGGCCAAGCAGGTCATCGCCGCCGCCGGCGTGACCGGCCGGGCGCTGCAGCGGGCGACCCCGGTGCTCGCCCGCCTCGCGAGGCTGTTCCTCGAGAACGACATGACGCTCGCCGAGATCAATCCGCTGGCGGAGCTCAAGGACGGCTCGTTCGTGGCGCTCGACGCGCACATGGAGATGGAGAACGAGGGCATGCCGCGCCAGAGGGCGCTGCTGGCGGCGCTCGGCATCGGCGCCGAGGAGGGCACTCGCGAGGACCACACGCCGACCGCGTTCGAAGATGCCGTCAAGGCGATCGACGCTGCCGACCACCGCGGCGTGATCCAGGGCAAGGACACGGGCTTCAACGGCAACATCGGCCTTGTGATCGGAGCCGGCGGCGGCTCGCTGACGCTGACCGACGCTGTGCGCCAGCAGGGCGGAAGGCCCGCCAACTACTCCGAGATCGGCGGCAACCCCTCCGTCGCCAAGGCCTGCGGCCTGGCCAAGCAGGTGCTGCAGAAAGACGGCGTCGAGAAGATCGCCGTGATGATGTCGATCGTCTCGAACACCCGTGTCGACATCGTCGCACGCGGCGTGATCAAGGCCTGCCTCGAGCTCGGCAAGGACCCCGGCGAGACGATCGCGATCTTCCGCATCCCCGGAGCCTGGGAGGAGGAGGGCTTCAAGATCCTCGACTCCTACGGCATCGAGTACTGCGACCGGTCCGTGTCGCTGTGGGAGGCCGCCGGGCGGGCCGTCGCGAAGATCCAAGGAGCCTCGGCCTAGCGATGTCGATCCTGATCGATCAGAACACGACGTTCATCATCCAGGGCATCACCGGGCGCGAGGCGGTCAACCTCACCCGTGAGTGCCTCGACTACGGCTCGAAGATCGTCGGCGGCGTGACGCCGGGCCGTAAGGGCCGCGAGGTTCACGGCGTTCCCGTCTTCGACACCGTCCAGCAGGTCGTCGATCACAACAACGGTGTCGTGCCCGACGGCTCGGTCGTCACCGTTCCTCCCGCCGGCACGCGCGACGCCGTCTTCGAGGCGCTTCACGCCGGGATCAAGACGATCGTGATCGTCACCGAGCGGATCCCGCGGCGCGACGTCGCGATGATGGTCGAGCTCGCCGACGCCAAGGGCGCGCGGATCATCGGCCCGAACTGCCTCGGCGTGATCGTCCCGGGCGTCGCGAAGATGGGCGGCATCGGCGGCCCGGCGCGCAACGCCGCCGTCGCCTATCAGCCCGGCTCCGTCGGAGTGATGAGCCGCTCGGGCGGGATGACGACGGAGATCTCCTCGACGCTGACGGCTGCCGGCCTCGGCGTCTCGACCGCCGTCTCGATCGGCGGCGACGCGATCATCGGCTCGACGTACGCCGAGCTGATGCCGTTCTTCGAGGCCGACGAGCAGACCCAGGCGATCGTGATCTACACCGAGCCCGGCGGGCGCATGGAGGCTCAGCTCTCGCAGTGGGTCAAGGACAACGACTCGCGCCTGCCGATCATCGCCTTCATGGCGGGCAAGTTCATGGACGACGAGGAGATGCAGGGAATGTCCTTCGGGCACGCCGGCACGATCGTGGAGGGCAAGGAGGACTCAGCGACCGAGAAGATCGCGCGGCTGGAAGCGGCCGGTATCCCCGTCGTCCAGCGGATCGACGAGATCCCAGATCTCGTGAAGGCCAAGCTCGCCGAACGGAGCGCCTCATGAGGGCAGACGGAACCTTCATCGCAGTCGAAGTCGACGACACGCTCGCGGCCGACACGGATGCAGCGCGACGCCTGACCGAGGCCTGCCCGGTCGACATCTACGCGCAGGCCGACGGCGGCGTACTACAGCTTGTCGAGAAGAACCTCGACGAGTGCGTCCTCTGCCGCCTGTGCCTCGACGCCGTTGACTCGGCGGGTGGGACTCCCGATTCACCCGTCAAGGTCATCAAGCTCTACGACGACGGCGCGATCCTCGCCTGATCCTGCCTGGCCGTGAGGCCGTCCATTATGCTCTCGGCAGGAGAGATCGCGCGATGAACGAAAACTTCTCACTGATCGTCATGTGTATTTTCCTGCTCGGATCGCTTGCGTTCCTGGCCGAGCAGCTGACTTCCTACCACTAGCCTCGGGACGCTCGTCCTTCGGGCGGCCTCTAGTAGATACGTCCAGCCGGCCGTCGCGGCTGCATAAACGAGCCCGATAGCGGCGAGTTTAGGGTCGTGGTCTCCCTCTCTCGCGACTCGCCCCTGCCCGCTTTGCTCGGCCGCTTCGGTTCCATGCGCCGAGCGTTGCTGCTGTCCACGATCCTGTTCCTCGCCATCTTCCTGCTGCGCATGGCCGACCCCAGAGCGGACGACGGCGAGACGCTGCTCTATGTGCTCCCGGTGGGGCTGCTGGCGCTGGCCTTCGGCGTGCGGGGCGGCCTGGCAGGCGCCGGACTGGCCTTGTGCCTTACAACGATCTGGGACGCAACAGAGGCCACCGTCGCGCTTGGGCCTGTCGGCTACGTCAATCGCGGCCTCGCCTTCTTTGCCGTCGCCATGCTCGTGGGGCTGTTCGTGGGGCAGCGCCGGCGCATCGACGCCGAGCTCGAGCGCCACTTCGACCAGTCGCTCGATCTGCTCTGGAGCGCCGATCTCACCGGGCGCCTGGTTCGCGTCAATCCCGCATGGCGCCGGGCCCTGGGCCATCCGCCCGAGCGGGTCACGGGACGCTGCCTGACGGAGCTGGTCGATCCTCGCGACCGCGACAGCGTCGGCGCTGAGATCCTCACACTGGCGGGCGGCTCGCGGGACACCGTCGCGACCCGCAGTCGCTTCCTGACCTCCGACGGTGGCTGCGTATGGCTTGAATGGAGCGCCCGGGCGACGCCCGGCGCGGGCGTCATCGACGGGGTAGCGCATGACGTGACGTTGCAGCGCAAGGCCGAGCAGCAGCTGACCGGGCAGGCCCGGAGGCTTGAAACGATGGTCGCCGAGCGCACCCGCGATCTCGAGGAATCCCGCGCGGAGACGTTGCAGTTGCTGGCCGTCGCCGGCGAGTATCGCGACGACGAGACCTCACAGCACACCGAACGGGTCGGCCTGCTGGCCGCCGAGATCGGCGCTCGGCTCGGCCTGAGCGAGGAGAGCGTCAGGCTGCTCAGAGAAGCCGCGCCGCTGCACGACATCGGCAAGCTGGCGATCCCCGACCGGGTGCTGCTCAAGCCCGGACGGCTGAGCCCCGAGGAGCGCGAGGTGATGCACAACCACACCTCGCTCGGCGCCCGGCTGTTGTTCGGCAGCCGCTCCCCCACCCTTCAACTGGCGGGGATGATCGCTGAGTCCCACCACGAGTGGTGGGACGGCAGCGGCTATCCCGGTGGGCTCGTCGAGGCCGACATCCCTCTGGTGGGCAGGATCGTCGCCGTCGCGGATGTCTACGACGCGCTCACCCACGACCGTCCCTACAAGGCCGCCTGGCCCGTAGAACAGGCGCTGGCGATGATCCGCTCGGGAGCGGGCGGGCAGTTCGACCCCGCCGTCGTCGACGCCTTCCTGGAGATCATCGGCCAGCCCGGTGGGACCGTCTCACGACTGCCATCCGAGCGGCTCAGAGACTCGAGGCCGAGCGCCGCGGATCCCCCTGTCGCTGCCACCGCTCAGGGCGGCAGCAGCAGTGCCGGCCGCACCCAGACGGCACGGCACCTCGCCGGTGGAGCGGCCGTGGCCCCCGGCGCCGGCTAGGAGGCCTGCCGGCGCACCTTCGGGGTGCGGTCGCGCTCGGTCTGGCGCTCGACGACGTTGACGATCAGCTTGATGATCTGATCGGGGCCGGAGGCCTTGGCCTGACCGTAGGAGAACGCCTCGACCCAATCCGGGACTCTCGCTTCGCGCGCCATCACGTTGAAGAACTCACGGCGCATGTCGACTCGCACCCGCGCATCGGCGGCCGGCCCGCGCGTGACCTTCACGTCGGGCATCTCGAGCCGGAACTGCTGTACGTCGCCGCGTCCGCGCAGCTCGATTCCAACCACGAGCTTCACCGGCGCGAGCGCCGGCACCTCGTCGATGAACCTGCGTATGGCGACTTCAATCAAAGCCTTGGCATCATCGGCCATGGAGTTGCACCTCCCTTTTCAGTGGACCCGTCCGTGGCCTCGGGGGTCCAGGGCAGGGTGATTCAGATCTTATGACGCTGCAGCAACTTGCGGCCGATCACCATGCGCTGGATCTCCGAGGTGCCCTCACCGATCAACAACAGCGGAGCGTCCCGATAGATGCGCTCGATCTCGTACTCCTTCGAATACCCGTATCCACCGTGGATGCGCAGGCACTCCTCTGCGCAGAAGCGGCCGGCCTCGGAGGCGAACAGCTTGGCCATCCCGGCCTCGAGATCCGAACGCTCGCCGGCGTCCTTCATACGGGCGGCACGGCGGACGAGCAGGCGCGCCGCGTCGACCTGTGTGGCCATGTCGGCAAGCTTGAACTGGATCGCCTGGTGCTCCGCGATCGCCTTGCCGAACGCGCGGCGCTCCTGTGAGTATTTGAGTGCCAGCTCGAGCGCCCGCTGGGCGAGGCCGACGCCGCGAGCGGCGACGTTGACGCGGCCCAGATCCAGCGCGTCCATCATCTGCACGAAGCCCTTGTTGAGGCCCTCCTCCTCCCCGCCGAGGATGTTCTCAGCCGGGCAGCGGTAGCCGTCGAAGACGAGCTCGGTCGACTCGACGCCCTTGTAGCCCATCTTTTTGAGCTTCGGCGGCACGTCGAAGCCGGCGTAAGGACCGGTGTTCTTTTCAACGCCCGGCTCCTTCTCGCAGATGAAGCAGGTCATGCCCTTGTAGCGCGGGTCGGCCTCCGGGTCGGTCTTGACCAGCGTGAAGACCAGCGTCGAGAGCAGGCCGTTGGTGACCCACATCTTCTGGCCGTTGATCTCATAGTCACCGTCGGCTGTCTTCTTGGCGGCCGTTTTGATCGCCTGGACGTCGGAGCCGAGCTCGGGCTCGGACAGCGAGAAGGCCGCGCGGATCTCGCCGGTCGCGAGCTTCGGCAGGTACTTCTGCTTCTGCTCCTCGGTGCCGAAGTGCATCAGCAGGTAGGAGCCGATGAAGTGGGTGTTGACGATGCCCGAGATCGAAATCCAGCCGCGCGAGAGCTCTTCGACGATCATCGAGTAGGTCGTCAGGTCCAGGCCCATCCCGCCGTACTCCTCCGGGATCGTCACACCGAACAGCCCCAGCTCCTTCATCTGCTCCACGATCGGCTCCGGGAAGGAGTCCTCGTGGTCGTAGTGCTCGGCGTTGGGAATGATCTGCTCGTCGACGAACTGGTGGACCATCTCTGTGATCGCGCGCTGCTCGTCGCTCATGTCGGTGTACGGGGAGGCTACGGCCATGCTGATCTGCGCTCCAAAGGTCGATTTCCCGCGCCATTTGCCGGCGCGGCGTGCGGGCACGATCGGGGCCAAATGACCACCGCGAGCCGCTCCGGGGAGCATACCGGCGCCCGGCCGCGCGCTCGGCGTGCGTTCGAGCGCACCGACCCCGCCATCGCCGCGAATACCATCATCTCTCGCCCGTGAACTTCGCCGCCGAGATCGTCGATGCCGCCCCGCCCGAGCGTCTCGCGCTCGTCGAGCTGGCGCGCGACGGCAACCGCCGCGAATGGAGCTTCGGCGAGGTCGCCGAGCGCTCAGCTCGCCTCGCCGGCACGCTCGTGGCCCACGGCGTGAAGCGCGGCGACGTCGTGATGACCGTGATCGGCAACCGCCCCGAGTGGGTGTTCGCGATGGTCGCCTGCTTTCGACTCGGCGCCGTCGTGCTGCCCTGCACCGAGCAGCTGCGCGCGAAGGACCTGGCGCTGCGCGTCGAGCTGGCCGGGCCGTCGCTGATCCTCGCCGACGAGCGCGACCTCGGCGAGCTGGCATCGGTCGCAGTACCGGTGCTGAGCATCCCCGACGAGTCGCTCTACGCCTCCGAACCTGCGCAAGCAGTCGATCTCGACGAGAGCGACCCCTGTCTGATCACCTTCACCAGCGGCACCGCCGGCGAGCCCAAGGGCGTGCTGCACGCCCAGCGCTACCTCTACGGCCAACGTCTGCAGGCAGAGCGCTGGCTGGCGCCCGAGCCGGGTGAGCTGGTCTGGTGCACGGCTGCCAGCGGCTGGTCGAAGTCGGCGCGCAACGTCTTCATCGCGCCCTGGCTGCGTGGCGCAGCGGCGCTGCTCCACGACGCCCGCTTCGACCCTCACGAGCGCTTGGAGCTACTGGCGCGCGAGCGCGTGGCGGTGCTGTGCATGGCCCCCACTGAGTACCGCGTGATCGCCAAGCGCGCGACGCTCGCGCCGCTGCCGGGCCTGCGCGGGATGGTGGCGGCGGGCGAGGCGCTGAACCCAGAGGTGCTGCGCGCCTGGGAGGAGGCCACGCACCTCCAGATCCGCGACGGCTACGGGCAGACCGAGACGGGGCAACTGACCGGCGCGCCCGGCGGCGGAGAGACTCGCCTTGGCTCGATGGGACCGCCGCTGCCGGGCATCGGGCTCTCGATCGAGGACGGCGAGCTGACCGTCGACCCGGCGAGCGTGCCGACCTTCTTCCTCGGCTATCTCGGGGAGGGCGTCGAACGCAGAGCCGATGGTTCCTGGGAGGTCCGGGATCGCCGCGCCGGCGAGCCGTGGGCGACAGGCGACCGCGTGACCCAGGATGAGGACGGCTGGCTGTACTTCGAGGGCCGTGGCGATGACGTGATCGTCTCCGCCGGCTATCGCATCGGTCCCTTCGAGGTGGAGTCCGCGCTCGTCGCTCATCCCGCTGTGGCCGAGGCCGCCGCCGTCGCCGCGCCCGACGAGGAACGCGGCTCTGTGGTGCGAGCGGTGGTCGTTCTCCGTGACGGCGAGCAGCCCACCGCCGCGCTGGCCGGTGAGCTGCAGGAGCACGTCAAGCGGATCACCGCTCCCTACAAGTACCCGCGGATCGTCGACTTCGCCGAGGAGCTGCCGAAGACCGCCTCCGGCAAGGTCAAGCGCGCCGAGCTGCGAGCGGGCGGGACGTGAGGCGCCCCGCTCCGCTCGCCGCCCGCCTGCGACGAACGCCGATGTGCGGACGCTCGGCGGCGGTCTGGCCGGCTTCGGCCTGACCGCCACCCGCCTCGCGGGCGTCGCGGATCAGCAGCCGTGCCATCTCGGTGACGTGGCCCTCTTCGGCTCGCCGCGAGCGCCCGGCGGCGCGCACGCGGCTCACCGCCGGACCCATCTGGTTGTCCATCCCCAGGGCGCTCATGCTGCCTGCGCCACGGGCTCGGATGCCTGCACCGACTCGATTCTCTCGAGCTCGGCCTCCAGGCTCTCCTGCGCCTCCGGAGAGACCGGGTTGCGCAGCACCAGCAGCGCCGCCACGATCCCGACGCCGACGAACACCGCCGCCACCAGATAGGCGAGGTGGTAGCCGCCGGTCAGGGCGCTGAGGGCGTTCTGACCTTGACCGGCCAGCGTCTTCGAGTGGTCTGTCGCGATCGTGCCCAGAGCCGCCAGGCCGATCGCCCCGAACAGCTGCACCGAGACGTTGACGATGCCCGAGGCGAGCCCAGCGTCGCGGCGGGGAGCGTCGGACATGCCGATCGTCAGCAGCGGCAGGAACGAAGCGCCGGCGCCGAGGCCCATCAGCGTGAAGGCGATGAACAGCCCTGGGAAGTAGCTCGCGCCAACTCCCTGGCCGGCCAGCGTCAAGAGGCCGCCGATGATCGCCACGAGGCCTCCGGCCAGCGTCGGCACCGGGCCGAAGCGGCCGACCAGCCGAGAGGAGCCGCCCATCGACATCGCCGCGATCGACAGCGTCAGCGGCATGAACGCGAGGCCCGTCTTGATCGCGTTGTAGCCGAGCACACGCTCGAGGTACAGCGAGCCGAGGAAGAAGGCCGAGAACATGCCCGTGATCAGCATCCCGCGGACCAGGCTCGAGCCCATCAGCATCCGCAGCTTGAGGATCCGCAGCGGCATGATCGGGTTCTCGATCCGCGACTCCCACGTCAGGAAGGCGGCGAGCAGCACCAGCGAGGCCCCGCCGACACCCAGCGTCCGCGCCGAGCCGATGCCGTATTCACTGGACTTGACGATCGCGAACGCCCCCGCCATCGTCGCGGCGGTGATCAGGATCGAGCCGAGCACGTCGACGCCGCCCTTCAGGCCGATGCCCTCGTTCTCCTCGATCAGCGCCGAGCCGAGCACGAACGCGATGATCCCGATCGGGACGTTGACGAAGAAGATCCAGTGCCAGTCGAGGGACTGCGTGAGCGCGCCGCCCGCTAGCAGCCCGATCGAGCCACCACCGGCGGAGACGAACGCGTACAGGCCCATCGCCTTGGCCTGCTCGGCGCGCTCGGGGAACTCCGTGACGATGATCGCCAGGATCACGCTCGAGGCGACCGCGCCACCGGCGCCCTGCAGCAGCCTGAAGCCGATCAGCATGCCCTGAGTGGTCGAGATCCCGCACAGCACCGAAGCCACCGTGAACAGGACCAGCCCGGACAGAAAGATGCGCTTTCGCCCGACCAGGTCGCCGAGTCTCCCGGCCAGCAGCAGCAGGCCACCGAAGGTGATCAGGTAGCCGTCGATCACCCAGGTGAGGCTCGACTGGGTGAAGTGCAGGTCGCGCTGGATCGAGGGCAGGGCGACGTTCACGATCGTCGAGTCCAGGACCATCATCAGCTGGCCCAGGCAGAGGACCGCGAGGGCTATCCAGCGGCGGCGCTCCGATTGGGCGGCGCCGGCGGTGTCGTTACTACGAAAAAGGTTGGCTACGGCTGTCATCTAGATCCTTCCTTGTTGCGGTGAGATGCACCATATCAAGGATCATCCCTGCATCAGGGATTATCAATATAAAAATTAGGATCGATGCTAAAGTGATGACAGATTGAGCAATGACAGGTAAGGTGTTCGAGATGGGTGAGAGTCGCTGTGCCCCCGGTTCGATGGTCCTGCTGACCAGGTTGGCCAAGCAGGTCTACAGGCGCACCAACGAGGAGCAGCTCGGAATGCAACTGCGCCATCTGGTCGCGCTGACGTTCCTGCGCGATCACGAGGGCTGCCCCCAGCAGGAGCTGGCCGACGCCTTCTGCATGGACGCCAACAACGTCGTGCTGCTGCTCAACGAGCTCGAGCAGCAGGGCTACGCCAGCCGCCGGCGCGACCCGCACGACCGTCGCCGCCACGTTGTGCAACTGACCCCGGCTGGCTCCGCGGCGCTCGAACAGGCCGAGCGCGGCCAGGAGTCCGTCGAGGACGATGTCCTCAGAGCGCTCGACAACGACGAGCGCAGGATCCTCTGGGAGCTCCTGACCCGCGCGCTGCGCGGCGTCGAGCCTGCTGACGGTCCAGCCGTTGCCGTCGGCGCCGCTCCCAGCGTCACCTAGAGCGCCGCGCCTCGCTGTTCCTCCCAGCCAAGTGAGGCTCGGGACCGGTCCGTGGACAACAGCGACCGAGACAGAACTTCATCAGCCGGCTTGGGGATCAGCGGCGTTGATCGCCAGTTGGGCGGCGAAGGCCCGTTCGTATGCGGGCCGTGCCTCGCCCCGGGCAACATAGGCAGCCAGTTTCGGGAATTCGTCGAGAAGGCCCGAAGCTCTCAGCCTGAGCAGCACCGAGACCATCACCAGGTCGCCCGCGCTGAACGCCCCGTCGAGCCAGTCGGCGTCACCCAAGCGTGCAGAGAGCTGGACCAGCCGATCGCGAATGCGGTCCTTGACCAGAGGAAGGCGCTCTTCGGCCCAGGGCTTATCGCTCTCCCCGAACTTGGCGGTCACGAGTTCGAGGATCGGCGGCTCCACGGTGTTCAGCGCGGCAAACATCCAGGTGATGGCCCGCGCCCGCGCGCCGGCATCGCACGGGAACAGGCCCTCATGATGCTCGGCGATGTGGAAGACGATCGCGCCTGTCTCGAACAGGGCAAGGTCGCCCTCCTCATAGGTCGGGATCAGGCCGAATGGATGAAGGCGCAGATGCGCGGGCTCCTTCTTCGCACTGAACGAGACAAAGCGAACCTCGTAGGGCTGGCCCACCTCCTCCAGTGCCCAGCGAACGCGTGTATCGCGCGCTAGGCCCTTGCCGCCATCGGGCGAGCGCTCAAAAGCGGTGATGACAGGAAGCACAGGCTAGAGCGCGATGACAGCGTCGATCTCGACCTGAGCGCCCTTCGGCAGGGCGGCCACACCGATCGCCACCCGCGCCGGGGGCTCCACGTCGGCGAAGAACGAACCGTAGATCTCGTTGACCTCGGCGAAAGCGCTGAGGTCTGTCATGTAGACCGTCAGCCGCACCGCGCCGGCAAGCGTCGTCCCGGCGGCCTTGCAGACGGCTTCGAGGTTCAGCAGGCAGCGCTCAGCCTGCTCGGCCGGGGTCTCCCCAACCAGCTCGCCGTCGGCTGGGTCAAGGGGTATCTGACCCGAGCAGAACAGCAGACCGCCGGCGCGGACGGCGTGGCTGTAGGGCCCGATCGCGGCGGGCGCGCCATCAGCTGTGACGGTCTCGCGCTGGACGCTCATCGCGAGCACCCTACCGCGCTCGGGCAGGCTCACGGCGGGGGACGGGCGAATAGATTCCAAAGGATGCGACGTTCGCTGCTCCGACTGATTGCGCTGCTCGCATCGCTCGCGGCGCTCGGCCCACTCGCCACAGACGCGCATGCGACGCCGATTGCCTACGTGCCGTGCGCCAGGACGAACAACTTCGCCTGCGCGCATCTGGCGGTGCCGCTGGACCCCTCCGGCGCGACGCCGGGGACGATCGCCCTCGCGATCCGCCGCCACCGGGCGGCTGTCGGCGAAGCCCGCAGCGCGATCGTCGCGCTCGCCGGCGGGCCCGGACAGGCCGCGATCACGTTCGCCGAAGACTTCGCCGAAACGCTCGGCCCGATCGCCGCCACCCGCGATCTGATCGTCTTCGACCAGCGCGGCACGGGACTCTCGCACCCGCTCCAGTGCAAGGCCCTCGCACATGTGAGCGCCTCGACGCTACCGGCCCGCGCAGTCGCCGCCTGCGCCTCACAGCTGGGCCCCTCGCGAGCCTTCTACACCACCGCCGACAGCGTCGCCGACATCGAGGCGATCCGGCGGGCCGGCGGCTACGAAAAGCTCATCCTGTACGGAACCAGCTACGGCACCAAGGTCGCCGAGGAGTACGCCGAGGCCTATCCCGACAGGGTCGAAGGTCTGATCCTCGACTCGGTCGTCCCGCCCAACGGCCCCGAAGCGCTCAACCAGGCGACCTTCGCCGCGATTCCCCGGGTGCTGCGGGGGATCTGCGCTCGCAAGGCCTGCCGCGGCGTCACAACTGACCCTGTCCGTGACCTCTCACAGCTTCTGAGGCGTATCCATCGCCGACGGCTCAGGACCCAGGCGATCTCGCCCGAGGGCAAGGCGCGGCCGGTCACGATCACGGCGCCGGCGCTGCTGGACGTGCTGCTCGCGGGTGATTTCTCCGGAGCCCTGCGCGCAACGCTGCTGAGCACGGTTCGCTCTGCCGCGCTCGGCGATCTGGAGCCGCTGGGGCGACTGCTTGAGATGCTGCCCGGCGAAGGAGAAGCCGAAAGCGAGGGCATCGACATCCCGCTCTACTACGCGACCAGCTGCGAAGAGCAGCAGTTCCCCTGGAACCGGGCCTCGACACCGGAGCGAAGGGTGGCGGAAGCCGTCGCCGCCGCCCGCGCCCTGCCCTCCTCTCAGTTCGCGCCCTTCGATGCCGCCGACGCGGTCGGGCTCAGCAACATTCCCGAATGTGCCGCTTGGCCGTACGTCTCCCCGCTTGCGCCGCAACCTCTGGACGGGCCGCTTCCCGCGGTACCGACCCTGATCCTCAGCGGCGGCGCGGATCTGCGCACACCGACCTCGGGCGCCCGCGCTGTCGCGGCATTGATAGGAGGCTCGCACGTCCTGGTCGTGCCGATGGTGGGGCATTCGGTACTGGGCTCGGACCCGACCTCCTGTGCCGCCAGGGCTCTGCAGGCGCTGTTCGCGGGCAAGGCGATCCACGCCTGCCGTGTGATGCCGACCCCGTTGCGACTGCGCCCCGAGCCGCTGCCACCGCCGAGCCTCGCCCACGTGCGTCCCGTCCGCGGCTACAGCGGGCGCCCGGGGCGCACGGCGCGAGCGCTCCAGCTGACAGTCGAAGACCTCGCACGCCAGCTGTTCCTCAGGATCGAAGCCTCCGGCGAAGAGTTCGTGACGCTCCTTGAGCTGCGCGTGGGCGGCCTGCGCTCGGGCTGGGCGCGACTGAGCGCGGGTGGCGTCAGCTTCCACGATTACTCGTTCATCCCGGGCATGACCCTGTCTGGATCCCTGAGATCCGAAACGGCGGACCTGCACATCGGCGGCCCTGCGGCGGCCGACGGCACGCTCCATCTCGGACCGCACCACATGCTCGTCGGCACCCTCGGTGGGCTGAGCGTCCGTGTGACAGCGTCCGCCGAACGCGCGACGGCTATTGTCGGGGCCGATGCGGAGGCGAGCTCAGCTACCGACCCTGGCGATCCTGCTGGGGACACTGGCGCTCGCAGGCTGGCCCGCGTCCTCGAACGCCTCCTCTAGCCTCGACTTCATCCCCTGCCCCGGGCAGCCGAAGTTGTCTTGCACCGACGTCCCGGTGCCGCTCGCTCGCTCGGGTGCGGTCCCCGGCACGATCGCGCTGAACGTCGCCCGCAAGCTCTCCGGATCCCAGCCGGCGAGCTCGGCGCTGCTCGCTCTGGCCGGCGGTCCCGGCCAGGCCGCCGTGCCCTTCGGCGAATTCAACGCGAAGACGTTGGCGCCGGCGCTGCACGGCCGCGACCTCCTGGTCTTCGACCAGCGCGGCACCGGCTCCTCGGACCCGCTCAGCTGCCCTGCCCTGGAAGACCCGAGCAACGCGAGTGCCAGTCACGTACTGCGCGCCTGCGCCGAACAGATCGGGGCCGCCAGGGGAGCGTTCACGACGCAGGAATCGGTACAGGACATCGAGGCCATACGTCAGGCGACGGGGTACGAAAAGCTCGTCCTGTACGGCACCTCCTACGGCACCAAGGTTGCGGAGGAGTACGCCGAGCGCTACCCGCAGCACGTCGAAGCGCTGCTGCTCGACTCCGTGGTCACACCCGACGGGCCCGAACCCTTCGAGACACCCACCTTCGCGGCGGTCGCCGGCGTTGTCAAGGGAATTTGCCCAGGATCGCTGTGTGCCGGCATCACCGCCGAACCGCTCGCCGACCTGACAAAGCTGATCGGCCGGCTTCGCTCGAGACCACTGACCGGCTCGGTCTACGACGGCTCCGGTAAACGCCACAGCTCGAAGCTCGACGAGGAGGGGCTGCTGGGCATCCTCGAGGCCGGCGACCTGAACCCGGCGCTGCGGGCGCTGCTGCCGTCCGGGGTGCGTTCGGCCCTCCATGGCGACCCCGACCCGCTGCTGCGACTGCAGGCACTCTCGGAGGGCCTGATCCCCAACGTCCCAGCCGGCGAGGCCTCGGCGTCCAGCGGTGACGAAGTCGACGAAGCCCTGTTCGTCACGACGACCTGCGAGGAGACGGCTTTCCCGTGGCAGCGAAGCGCCCCCGCCGAAACGCGCCTGCACGAAGCGCTGACCTACCTTCTCGCGCAGCCTGCAAGCAATTTCGCGCCGTTCGATGCCAAGACCGCGCTCGATGCGAGCCTCGTCCCCGACTGCGACGACTGGCCCGACGCCTCCGCCCCACCGCCGCCGGCCTCGCCGCTCCCGAACGTCCCGACGCTGATCCTCTCCGGTGCCGAGGACCTGCGCACTCCGACGTCCAACGCCCGGGCCGTGGCGACGCTGATCCCCGACGCCCAACTCGAGGTCGTGCCCTTCACGGGTCACTCGGTCGTCGGCAGCGACTTCACCGGCTGCGCCGCAAAGGCACTCGCCGCGTTCTTCTCCGGTCAGCCCGTGGCACCGTGCACCAGCACCCACGACGTTCTCGCGCCCACGGCCGTCACCCCCACGAGCATCTCTCGGATCCGGGCGCCATCGAACCTCGCGGGACGCCCCGGCCAGACGCTCATCGCCGTCCTCGATACGCTCCTGGACCTCAACCGGCAGGTGATCGCGGCGACCCTGCAGGCCGACTCGCAACTGCCGAGCGGTGCAAGCTTCGGCGGTCTGCACGGCGGCTACACCCGCCTCACGTCGCACTCGGCAATCCTGCATGAGATGTCGTTCGTTCCCGGCGTGCGCCTGACCGGCACCTTCCAGATCCGCCACGGCCAGCTCCTGGCGAGCACGATCCGTGTCGACGGCCCAGCCGCCGCCGACGGGCGCGTCAGGCTCGGATCGGCCTCACGACGAGTCAGCGGCACCCTGGGCGGGCACAGCTTCGATCTCAGCCTGGCGAAGGTGCGCCTGGCCGGAGCCGGTGAGCAGGAATGGCCCGCCGGCGCTCCGCTGCTGTCCCGCCTGGGGCGCGACGATGTCGCTCGCGACCTGACGGCCCGGCTACCCTGACGCGGTGGCCAACGCCCTCGCGCAGGAGACCTCGCCCTACCTTCTCCAGCACGCCGAGAACCCCGTCGCATGGCTGCCCTGGGGCGAGGATGCCTTCCGGCTGGCGGCCGAGCGCGAAGTGCCGGTGCTGGTCTCGATCGGCTACTCCTCCTGCCACTGGTGCCACGTCATGGAGCACGAGTCCTTCGAGGACGCCGCGACCGCCGAGGTAATGAACGAGAGCTTCGTCTGCGTGAAGGTCGACCGCGAGGAGCGCCCCGACATCGATGCCCTCTACATGGAGGCCGTGCAGGGCATGACGGGCCGCGGCGGCTGGCCGTTGAACGTCTTCCTCACGCCTGAGCAGATCCCCTTCTACGGCGGCACCTACTTCCCGCCGGAGCCGCGCCACGGGATGCCCGCCTGGACGCAGGTGCTGCAGGCGATCGCCGAATCCTGGCGTGAGAACGCCACAGAGATCCGCGCGGGCGGCGAGCGCCTGCGCGAGCAGCTCGACGGCGCCGCCCGTCTGCGGCCCAGCGAGGAGCCGCTGAGCGAGCAGGCGCTCGACCGGGCCGTGGAGAACCTGCGCGCGATCTACGACGCCCGCGACGGCGGCTTCGGCGCGGCGCCCAAGTTCCCCCAGGCCTCCGCCCTGGAGTTCCTGCTGCTCCGCGGCGAGACCGCGATCGTCACGAGCACGCTTGCCAAGATGGCCGCCGGCGGGATCCACGACCAGCTCGGCGGTGGCTTCTCCCGCTACAGCGTCGATGCGACCTGGACGGTTCCCCACTTCGAGAAGATGCTCTACGACAACGCGCTGCTGGCGCGCGTGTATCTGCACGCCTGGCAGGCGGGTGGCGACGAGCGCTTCCTGGAGGTCTGCCTGGCCACCCTGCGATGGGTGCTGCGCGAGATGAAAGGCCCCGAGGGTGGTTTCTACTCCGCGCTCGACGCCGACAGCGAGGGCGTCGAGGGCCGCTACTACGTCTGGCGCCGCGAGGAGCTGGAGGCCGCGCTGGGAGAGGACGCCCCTGCAGCGATCGTATGGCTGGGCGTGACCGAGCAGGGCAACTTCGAGGACCCCCACCATCCCGCGCGCGGACTGAACGTCCTCACCGCCCGCGGCCCCGAGCCTCCAGAGGAGCAGCGCCTGAGGATCCGCTCGAAGTTGCTGGAGCTCCGCAACGCCCGCGTGGCCCCCGGGCTGGATCGCAAGCGGCTGACCTCCTGGAACGCGCTCATGGTCGTCGCTCTGGCCGAGGCAGGAGCCGCGCTCGCGAGCCTTTCCGGCGACTACTCCGAAGCACTCGAGACGCCCCCGCAGACCGGCGCTGAGCTGCTGGCGGCGGCCATCGGCTGCGCCGAGTTCATCCAGCGTGACCTCCGCGACGAACAAGGCCGGCTGCTGCGCACCTACAACGACGGCCAGGCGAAGATCAAGGGCTTCCTGGAGGACCACGCCTACTTTCTTGAGGCCGCGATCGTCCTGTTCGAAACGACCTGCGAGGAGCGCTGGTTCGAGCTGGCGGTGGTGCTGGCCGACGAGACGATCGAGCGCTTCGCCGATAAGACGGGCGGCGGCTTCTTCTCGACCGCCGCCGACCAGAAGCTGATCGTGCGTCGCAAGGACCTGGAGGACAGCCCGATCCCCGCCGGAGCGTCGAGCGCCGCTGCGGGCCTCCTGCGGCTCGCCCAGCTGACCGGCGACGAGCGCTACGAGCAGCACGGCGCCTCCGTGCTGGCGCTGCTCGCCGAGATCGCCCCGCGCCACCCTGCCGCCTTCAGCCATCTGCTGCAGGCGATGCACTGGCGCCTAGCGCCAGCCCGGCCGATCGCTTGCGCCGTGCCGCCGCTGCCTTCCTGAGAGGCCGCACGTAAGCATCATCAACCCGGCAGGACAATGCTTCCTGCGACCGAACAGATAGCGGATGGCAGACCAGACGGCACTTTTGACGCTTGTGTTGAGCGCCTTAGGGGTGGGTTTCGCTATAGGCAGCGGAAGGCGTCCGCCCGACCGGCTGGCTGCGCGCCGCCTTCGCCTCAGACCGGCAGGACAAAGCCCACGACGACCGAACAGGTTGCGCATGGCAGGCGAAGCCCCACCCGCGCCGAGCCAGCAACCACCGGCGGACCGCCACCGTCCCTTCGGGGGCGACACCTTCGGCATCCAGGCCGAGCGCTTCGCGCGTTTCTTCGGGACGCCGAAGTTCATCCTCGGGCAGACCGCGCTCGTGCTGCTCTGGATCCTCCTGAACGCGCTGGCGATCACGAACGCGATCGCCTGGGACAAGTACCCGTTCATCGCCCTGAACCTCGCTTTCTCGCTGCAGGCCGCCTATGCGGCCCCGCTGATCCTGCTCGCCCAGACCAGGCAGGCCGATCGCGACAAGATCCGCGACGCCATCGCCCAGACCCACCGTGAGGCCGAAGCCAAGCATGTCGATGAGTACGAGCGTCGCCAAGCACAGGAGCTCATCGAGGACAAAGCACTCGGCGAGCAGCACTCGAGGATGCTCGCCCAGAACACCGAGCTCACCCAACAGGTCGCCATCCTCACCAAGGAGCTCCACAATGCCGTCTTCAGGGACCGCAAACGGCTCCAGCCCTGATGAGGGCTCGCCTCGCGCGACCCTGTGACGGACGGAGCCTTTAGGCGGAGGCTCCTGAAAAATCCGGACTACAGGATCGCGAGGTAGCGGTCCAGCTCCCACTGGGACACCTGCACGCGGTAGTCGTCCCACTCCTGGCGCTTGATCTCGACGTAGCGGTTGAACATGTGCTCGCCGAGCGTCCGCAGAACCAGCTCCGACTCCGCTGTGATCTCGATCGCTTCGCCGAGGCTCTCCGGCAGCTGCTCGACGCCGAGGCGCCGGCGCTCCTCGCTGGAGAGGTGGTAGAGGTTCTTCTCCATCGGCTCCGGCAGCTCATAGCCCTTCTCGATCCCTTCCAGGCCCGCCTGCAGCAGCACCGCGAAGGTCAGATAGGGGTTGCAGGCCGGGTCCGGGCAGCGAAGCTCCATCCGAGTCGCCTTCTCGTTGCCCGGGTGGTACAGCGGCACGCGCACGAGCGCCGAGCGGTTGCGCCGCGACCAGGCCGCGTAGACCGGCGCCTCGAAGCCCGGCACCAAGCGCTTGTACGAGTTGACCCACTGAGCGAAGATCGAGCACATCTCCCGCGCGTGCTTGAGCTGGCCGGCGATGAAGGCCTTGCCGACGTCGGAGAGGAAGTACTGGTCGTCGGCGTCGTAGAACGCGTTCTTGCCGTCGGAGAACAGCGACTGGTGGGTGTGCATCCCCGAACCGTTCTCCCCGAACAGCGGCTTCGGCATGAACGTCGCATGCCAGCCGTACTTCATCGCGTACTCCTTGACCGTGATGCGGTACGTCATGCAGTCGTCGGCCATCTTCATCGCGTCCGCGTAGCGCATGTCGATCTCGTGCTGGGAAGGGCCGACCTCGTGGTGGGTGTACTCCACGTGGATCCCCAGCTGCTCCATCGCCAGCACCGTCTCCCGGCGCACGTCCGAGCCAGCGTCGAGCGTCGTCAGGTCGAAGTAGCCGCCGTGGTCGAGCACCTCCGTCGACTTCGAGTCTTTGAACAGGAAGTACTCCAGCTCCGGCCCCACGTTGAAGACGTCGAAGCCCATCGACTTGGCCCGGTCGACCGCCCGGCGCAAGACGTGACGGGGGTCGCCCTCATACGGCGTCCGCTCCGGCGTGATGACATCGCAGAACATCCGCCCCACGCCCTGCTCCTCCGGGCGCCACGGCAGCACCGCAAACGTGCTGGGGTCGGGCATCGCGATCATGTCCGACTCCTCGATCGCGTTGAAGCCCGTGATCGACGAGCCGTCGAAGCCCATCCCCGCCTCGAACGCATCGTCCAACTCGGCGGCGTTGATCGAGAACGACTTCAACTGGCCGAGGATGTCCGTGAACCAGAAGCGGATGAAACGGATCTCGCGCTCCGCGACGAGCGCCTTCACGTCCTCCGCTGTCATCGGGGGGTCGGGCATGCGGGGGACCCTAACCTAATTGGCTACGGGTCTCCATCGGGCTCGCGGCTAGGACGGTGGTGGTCAGCGTTGGGCCTGTGGCCAAGCGTGCGAGCCCGATGGAGACCCTCCGCCTTGCGCAGAACTACGACATTTTGCGCGTCAGCGCTGCGCGTCTCGATCTCTCGGGACGGCGGAGGTCCTTTTGATCTGATCGCCGCGGAGCCGCGATCAGATCGAAAGGACCGAAGCCCTTAGTGGCCGGCTACCTTTGCTACGAAGTCCGCCACTTGTTCGGCTTCCTTGCCCTGGTAGAGCAGGGCGGGCATCTGGCCGAGGCCTCTCGCTCGACCTTCGGCGATGGCTCCCAGGACTAGGGCCTTGCGGCCTGCCGGGGTGGCGATGTCCTCGCCGACGCGGACGTCGAGGTTGGGGCCTGTGCGGCCCACCGACTTGACAGCCGAAAGGGTGTGGCAGACCGTGCAGGAGTGGGCGAACAGTTCGCGTCCCTTCTGCTCCTGGGCGTTCAGGTGCAGACCGCCCACCGCCACGCTCGCCTTGTGATCGCCGTTGAAAGCCAGCACCAGCGCAGGAACCGCCAGCCCGAAGGCCACCAGCACGACGATCCCCACCGTGACGAGGCGACGGGAAACCGTCGACTCGGTGTGCAGGGACGCCCTCGCGCCGCGAGGACCGCCGCGAATCGCCGAGAAGAACACGGCGAAGCCGAGCAGGATCCAGAAGGCCAGGAACAGGATGAGCATGCGGTTGGGGAAGATATCGGCTGGCGAGGAGGAACGGCCCCACGACGGGGACCTTTATCCGCGCCGAACCTGCCGCGCTACCCTGAATTCGGGAGTTTGCCCACGATGGAAAGGGAACCTGGAGCTTGAGCTTCCTCAGGCGCATATCGCTCACCAAGCTGCTGCTTCTTTGCGGAGCGACGGCTCTCATCGGCGTCTCCGCCACCGCTCTGGCGCTGGCGCTGGGCTCCGGCCCGACGCCCCCCGCCGCACCGCTGGCGCAGGCGATCCATGGCGCGCTGACGGGCGCTCGCTCGGGCTCGATCGAAGGCTTCAGCGCCTCGATCAAGCTGACCGATCATCTCGTCGAAGGCTCCGAACTGGCGGGCGCCGCCGGCGGTCAGGGTGGCGGCATCGCCTCCAACCCCTTGCTGACGGGCGGCTCGGGACGACTGTGGGTCAGCCGCGACGGTCGCCTCCGCTTGGAGTTGCAGGCCGAAAAGGGCGACACCGAGCTGCTCTACGACGGGCACACCGTCACGATCTACGACGCCTCCAGCAACACCGTCTACCGCTACACGCCCGCCGCGCATGAAGGCGGCTGGACGGGCTACGCACCGTTGAAGAAGTCCGGTTCCGGCGAGCACGAAGCCCCCTCCATCGCAAAGATCGAAGAAGCGATCGCCAAGATACGCAAGCACGCGGGACTGTCCGGCGCCACGCCGACCGACGTCGGCGGCCGTGCCGCCTACACCGTCCGACTGTCGCCCTCGGAAGGCGGCAGCCTGATCGGCGGCGCGGAGCTGTCCTTCGACGCCGCCAACGGTCTGCCTCTGAGGGCCGCCGTCTACTCCTCGACCACCACCGCGCCCGTGATCGAACTGGCCGCCGAAGACATCAGCTACGGCCCCGTCGCGGACTCCGTTTTCACGATCAGCCCCCCGCCGGGCGCGACCGTCAAGGAACTGAAGCTCCCCAGCCACTCAGGCGCCGCGGCCAAGCACCACGACGGCTCGAAGCCGAATACGAGCAGCGCCGGACACGGGATCACCGCCGTCGGCATCCTCAGCGAGAAGGCCTCCGGCAAGGGCGTCGGCACCGAAGGCCTGCCCCAGGTCAAGATCAACGGCGTCACCGCGACGGAGCTGCGCACGGAGCTGGGCACGATCCTCACCTTCGAGCGCGCCGGCATTCGCTACGTCCTGGCCGGAGCCGTCGAGCCGAGCGTCGTAGAGACCGTCGCGAAGGGTCTCTAACGGTGGCGGCAGACGCGCCGCCCGTGAGGGCACGCGGCCTGGTCAAGCGCTACAAGGAGGTCCTGGCGGTCGACCACATCGACCTCAACGTCGATGCCGGCGATGTCTACGGCTTCCTCGGACCCAACGGCGCCGGCAAGACCACCACCCTGCGGATGGCTCTCGGCCTAATCATGCCCACCGCCGGGAGCGTCGAGCTGTTCGGACGCGACCCCATGCGCGCCGGAGCACGCGCTCTGGAGGGCGTCGCCGGCTTCGTCGAGGCACCCCGCTTCTACCCCTATCTGACCGCCCGCAAGAACCTCGAGCTGCTCGCCGCCCTCGACGGCGACGGTGCTCGCGGCCGGATCGACGAGGTGCTCGAGACGGTCGAGCTGACACCACGCGGCGGGCATCGCGTCGGCGGCTTCTCCCACGGGATGCGCCAGCGGCTGGGCATCGCCGCGGCTCTGCTGCGTCGCCCCCGCCTGCTGATCCTCGACGAGCCCGCCACAGGCCTCGATCCCGCCGGCATGCGCGACATGCGCCTGCTGATCCAGCGCCTCGCGGGAGAGGGCATCACGATCCTGCTCTCCAGCCACCAGCTCCCCGAGGTACAGGAGCTCTGCGATCGCGTCGCGATCGTCGACAGTGGGCGGGTCGTCTACGAGGGCGCTCTCGCGGACCTTCGCCGCCAGGGCGGCGCCGGCTACAGGCTGCGCAGCACCGACGATGCGCAAGCCCTGCGGATCGCCCGCGAGCAGCCGGGAGTCGACGGAGCGCTGATCGACGAGCAGGGCCTCGGCTTCCAGGCCGAGGAGCGTCACGTCGGCGAGCTGACCCTGGCGCTGGCCGGCGCCGGCATCGGCGTTCTCGCCCTCACCCCGGAGCTGGCGACGCTCGAGGATCTGTTCTTCCGCCTGACCGACGAGGCGGAGCCCAATCGGAGCGATGCCTCCTCACCTGTGTCCACGGACAGCGACCTCGGCGCCACCGTCGGGGCCGGATGAGCTCCGTCGCGACATCGGCGCCGTCCCTGGAGGCTCCCGTGCGGGCAGGCCACCGTCCGTCGGTCCTGAGCGTCTACCGCTGGGAGCTGCGCAAGCTCGTCTCCCAGAAGCGCACCTACCTGGGTCTCGGCCTGGCGATCCTGCTGCCGTTGATCTTCGTCGTCAGCCAGCTGCTGCGTGGCCATCCGCCTCACGCCGACAGCATCTTCGCCTCGGAGATCTTCCAGTCGGGACTTGCCACGCCCGTCCTGATGCTGACATTCCTCGCACCCTTCTTCCTCCCTCTGATCGCCTCGCTGGTCGCGGGAGACATCGTCGCCGCCGAGGACAACAACGGCACTCTCAAGACGATCCTCACGAGGTCGGTCGATCGCGGCCAGATCTTCGCCGCGAAGGTGCTTGCCGCCGTCACCTACGGGATCGCCGCCGTCTACGTCTCCGCGGGCGTCGGGACTGTCGCCGGCGTCGGCTCCTGGGGCTTTCACAGCGTCCGCACCTTTTCCGACACCGTCGTCTCCGCGCCGAAGGCGCTGCTCTTCATCTTCGCCGCCAACGCCTTCTTCCTCGTGCCGCTGCTGGCGATCGTCTGTATCGGCGTGTTGCTCTCGACTGTCGCGCGCAACAGCGCCGCCGCGATCGTCGGGACGCTCGGCGTCACCCTTGTTCTGGCCATCGTCAGCCAGATCCCGGGCCTGGAAGGCCTGCACCCCTACCTGCTCACGACCCAGTACTTCGCCTGGCAGGGGCTGTTGCGCACCCCCACCGACTGGTCGCCGATCCTGCACTCCCTGTGGGTCTGCGCGCTCTATGCCGTCCCAGCGCTGATCGCCGCCTACCTCGTGTTCCTGCGTCGCGACGTAGCCGGCGGCTGAGCGCTCAGGAGACCTGCGCGGGCAGGTCGACCAGCTCGAGCTCCACGTCGCCCATCAGCCGTCGCGCCTCACGGGCGTCCAACAGGCCCGCGCCGAAGCGCCCCGTCGACTCGGCCCCGCAGGCGACGCCGAAGCGGACGCACTGGTCGGGCGGGCGGCCTTCGTAGCGGGCCGCCAGGTAACCGGCCAGGAAAGCGTCGCCTGAGCCACGTTTGGCGATCGGCTCACGCGGCTCGATTCGTGCTCGTTTCAGCCGCTTCTGGCCGTCGATCAATACCTGTGCAAGGCAGCCGTCGGGGAGCGTCATGATGACTTCGTGAGGGCCCAAGGCGACGATCTCGGCGATCGCCAGCGAGCGCTCCTCCTCGGTGGCGAACTCGTGACCCACGAGCTCCTCGGCCTCGAGCACGTTGGGCGAGACGAGATCCGGCTCGGCGCGAACGGCCAGCCGCATCGGCTCCCCGTCGGTATCGACGACGGTCGTCACATCCGAGCGCTCCAGATCCCTGATCAGGGAGGCATACAGGTCCGGCTCGACGCCCCTTGGCAGCGAGCCGGCGAAGACGACGATCGCCGCACCGCGGGCGAGATACAGGAGCTTGTCGCGGAACAGCTCCACCTCCTGCGGCGTCACCGACGGGCCCCGTTCGTTGATCTCAGTCTGAGCGCCCGTCGTCGGATCGAGCACCGACGTGTTCGTCCGCGACTCCTCGCGGATCCTCACGAAGTCGTTGAGGATCGACTCCTCGGTCAGCTGCTCGACGATGTGGGTGCCCGTCGCGCCCCCCGCGAAGCCCGTCGCGATCACCGGCTGCCCCAGCGCCTTCAGCGTGCGCGCGATGTTGACGCCCTTGCCGCCGGCCATCGTGCGCTGTTCGACCGTGCGGTGACGGCGACCAAGACGGAAGTTCGGAACCGCCAGGGACTTGTCGATCGCCGCGTTGAGCGTGACGGTGATGATCATGCCCGCTCGCTACCCCCGAACAGGCGCGCCCGAACGGCCAACGATGCCCTGGCGTCCACGACACACAGGCTAGCGCTCCGACAGCTCCCAGGCAGCGCATCGCAGACGCTCGGCCTCCGCGCGAGCCGCCTGCTCGGGTGAGCCGCCGCCGGCCACGTGGGCACCGGCGATGCTCCGCGACGCCGACACCAGACCGCCCGCCCGGCCAGGCCGAAAGGCAGACTGAAGCTCCTCGACGCGCCCACCCTGCGCGCCGATCCCCGGCAGCAGGAACGGAGCGCTCGGCATCAGCTCCCTGGCTCTCTCCAGGTGGCCTGGCACAGTCGCGCCGACGACCGCCCCGACATCGGCGATCCCCGCCGGGCCGACCGACTCGCCGCCAAGCTCCCTGACGAGGCCGGCGACCCGCTCCCAGACCGTTCCGCCATCCGCAAGGGCCAGGTCCTCGACGTCGGCGGCTCCCGGGTTGGAAGTGCGAACCAGCAGCAACACGCCGCCACCCTGCGCCCGTGCCGCGCGTAGGAACGGCGCCACGGCGTCGCGTCCCATCAGGGGATTGACCGTCGCCATGTCGGCTCCCAGGCCCGCGACCGACCCAAACGGGGTCTCGACGCCGCCGAACAACGAGTCCGCATAGGCGCCGGCCGTCACGTCGATGTCGCCCCGCTTGCCGTCGGCGATCACCAGCAGCCCCTGTGAACGAGCATGTTCGACGACATCTCCCAGCGCCTCCCGGCCCGGCGCTCCCAACAGCTCGAAGCGCGCCAGCTGCGGCTTGATCGCAACACACGCGGGGCCCGCCGCGTCGATCAATCGCCGGCAGTGCTCGAGCACCGCCACGGCAGCCGCCCTTGCCGGCGTGAGCTTGCCGGCATCTTCCGCCGGCGCGACACCGGGCCACAGGGCCGAGGGATCGGGATCGATGCCGAGCACGACCTGCGACTCGCGCTCGGCCACCCGCGCGGCCAGGGTGTCGCCGAAGCCCAGGGTGCTCCTCAGCGCCCCTTCACGGCGCTCTTGAGCCCGCTGCCGGCGGTGAACCGGGGCACCTTCGACGCGGCGATCTCGATCCGCTCGCCGGTCCGAGGGTTGACGCCCATGCGAGCGCCGCGCTGACTGACGTGGAACTTCCCGAATCCGGACACCGACACCTCGCTGCCGCGGCGCAGGGCGTCCTCGACCGTCGCGATCACGGCATCGACCGCCCGGGAGGCGTCCTGCTTGGTCAGCTGGGCCCGGTCGGCGACCTGGTCGACCAGCTCAGACTTGGTCACTGCTACCCCTCCTCGTTCGTAAGACTGGGCTTCCGACGCTAACAGCGCCTGCGGACGCGCGATGAGCACCCGAAACGGCCGGAGATCCTCTGGCTGCGCAACAATCAGGCTATGGCCATCGAGCGCATCGCCTGGATCGCGACCGTCGCCGTGGCGCTGATCACAGCGCTGCTGCTGCTGCTCTCCGGATACAACGGCTATGCCGGGCTGGGGCTCGCCGTGGCGATCTCCGCCGCCGTCAACCTGTTCTGAGCGAGAGCCAAACCTCGAACTCGCGGGCAGCCCGCCCGCGATGGCTGATCGCGTCCTTCTCCTCATCGGAGAGCTCGGCCATCGTGCGGCCGTCGGGCATGTCATCCGGAAGGAACGCCGGGTCATAGCCGAACCCGCCAGTGCCGCTCGGCCGCGCGGCCAGCCGGCCGGCGCAGCGCCCCTCGAAGACCTCCTCGACCCCCGCCGTGGCGTCCACGTAGGCGATCGCGCAGATGTATTCCAAGCCGCTGCCTGCGGGCGCCTCACGCAGCAGCTTCTGGAGGTTCTCCTCGTCGCGGGCATCTTCGCCTGCGTAACGAGCCGAGCGAACCCCCGGCGCCCCGCCGAGCGCCTCCGCCGCGATCCCAGAATCGTCGGCGAACGTCGCCCGGCCGAGCGCATGCGCTGCCGCCCGCGCCTTGCCCAGCGCGTTCTCGGCGAAAGTCTCGCCGTCCTCGGGAGGCAGCTCGAACGAACGGTCCAGTACATCGATCGCGATCGGACCCCCGCCGGCTCCGGCGAGCAGGCGCTCGAACTCGCGGCGCTTGTGGTCGTTGTGGGTCGCCAGCAGCAGACGCACGGCCTTCAGACGGCCGTCGCCGTCGCGATCGCCTGCTCCTGGACCTCCCGCAGGCGCCCGATGCCCGCCTCGGCAAGCCCCAGCAGCTCATCGAGGTGAGCGCGGGAGAGCGGTGTGCGCTCAGCGGTGCTCTGCAGCTCGACGAGCCCGCCCGCGCCCGTCATCACGACGTTGGCGTCCACCTCAGCCCGTGAGTCCTCTTTGTAGTCGAGATCCAGCAGGGGCACGCCGCCGAGCACTCCGCAGGAGACCGCGGCGACCGAGCCTGTCAGCGGCGAGCGCCCGAGCAGGCCCTGCTTCTGCAGCCGCGCACAGGCCAGCGCCAACGCCACGTAGGCACCCGTGATCGAGGCGCAGCGCGTGCCGCCGTCGGCCTGCAGCACGTCGCAGTCGAGGTAAATCGTGCGCTCGCCCAGGGCCTTGAAGTCGACGATCACCCGCAGCGAGCGCCCGATCAGCCGCTGGATCTCGACGGTCCTGCCGTCCTGGCGCCCGCGCGTGGCGTCGCGCTGCTTGCGGTCCCCGGTCGAGGCCGGGAGCATCCCGTACTCGGCCGTCAACCAGCCCTTGCCCTGCCCGGCCATCCAGCGGGGCACGCTCTCCTGGGCGGAGGCGGTGCAGATCACCCGCGTCTCCCCGGCCGAGATCAGCGCCGACCCCGTCGCCGTGCGGACGAACCCCGGTTCGATCTCGCAAGGACGCAGGTCGGCGGGCGAGCGGTCATAGCTGCGTGAGGTTGCTGCGTCGGCGTGCACGCCGGGCATCATTCCAGAGCGCTACCGTCGGGGGATCTTGCGGGCACTCGTGGTCTCGAACATGCTGCCCGATCCCGGCCATCCCGAGCGAGGCCGCTTCGTCCGCGACCAGGTGACCGCATTGCGCCGGCTCGACGGCGTCGAGGTCGAGCTGCACGAGTTCCCCCCCGGTCCCCGCGCGCTACTCGCCGCCGGGCGTGAGCTGCGCTCGCGCTACCGCCACAAGCCGAAGCTCGACATCGTCCACGCGCACTTCGGCCTGACCGCATGGCCGGCCCTTGCCGTCCCCGCCAGGGTGCGGGGGCTGACGATGCACGGCACCGACCTCGCCGACCCGCGCACGCGGTTGGCGACGCGGGCGGTCCTCGGCCGCATCGACCTCCCCGCGGCCGTCTCCGCCGAACTCGCCGAACGGATCCCCGGTCCAGCCGCACGACGAGCCAGGGTGCTGCCGTGCGGTGTCGACGTCGAGCGCTTCCAGCCGATCTCCCGCGAACAGGCGCGCCTGGAGCTGGGCCTGCCGGTCGAGCGTCGCTTCCTGTTGTTCCCGGCCGATCCCGCGCGAGCCGAGAAGCGACACGACCGCGCCGTCGCCGTGGCAAACCAGACAGGCGCCGAGCTGATCGCCCTGGGGTCCACCGACCCCGAACGTATGCCGCTGTGGATCAACGCAGCCAACGCAGTGCTCGTGCCCTCCGAGCGCGAGGGCTTCGGCCTCGCCGTCCTCGAGGCGCTGGCCTGCGACGTGCCCGTCCTCGCCACGCCCGTCGGGATCCATCCGGAGGCTCTCGACGGCCTGCCGGGCGCGCTCTGCGCACCGTTCGAGCTGGACGCGTGGGCGAACGGCGCGTCGGAGCATCTGGGATCTCCCGACCCGCGTATCGCCGGTCGCGAGCGGGCGGCGCGCTTCTCCTCCGGCGCGATGGCCGAAGCGGTCCTGGCTGCTTGGCGGCAGCTGCTCTGAGATTCCCGGGAATCGTGCGGGTAGTGTTAATCGGGCGTGGATCAGACCTCCGGCACGAATCCCACAGACGCACCCCCATCGCAGGGTCCACCGCAGAGCCAGCCTGCCGAGGCGCCCGTCGCCGACCAGCCCGGGTTCCGCTCACGTGGCCGCGCCCGGCGTCGCGCGCGCTTCCTACGAAGGGCACGTGAGCTCGCCTACCGCGATCTCGGCGGCCTCGTCTACAACCTGCACCGCTTCGGCCAGCGCAATGACACGCTGGTCCTCGCAAAGCTGAGCACTCTCAGCCACATCGACGGGGAGCTGCGGACGATCGAGTCGGCTCTGGCTGAACGAAGCCCGGTGACAGTCCTCCGCGAGGCGGGCATCACCGCCTGCCCGCGCTGCGCCGCGATCCACGGCAGCGAAGACCGCTACTGCCCGAACTGCGGTCTGCCGATGTCGCGCCATGCCGACCTCCCCGTCGCGGGCGCTCCCGCTGGAGATGCGGCCGGAGTCGCCCCCCAGCCTCCGGCGACGGCGCCTCCTCAGACCCAGAGCTTCCCGGCCCTCACCCAGCCGCAGCCGGCTCAGCGTCCGGCGCCCACACAATCCGCGACCGCTCAGCATGCAGTGGCCGGCCAGAGCCCGCTTCCGGCGCCCACCGGCCGGTCTCCCGAGCCTCCCGGCGGCCATCGGGCCGAGCAGACCGGCTCCGGGCCGACGGGGCCAGAGGAGAACACGGAGATCATCCGCCCCCAGGCGCCCGGGTCGTGAGCGCTCCGGCGTCCTCGCCGCAAGCACCGTCCGCACCGCAGCCACTGCCCGCTGACGCCTGTCCACTCTGCGGCGCGCCGTTGGCACCTGATCAGGAGTGGTGCCTGAACTGCGGCGCGGCCGCACGAACTCGGCTGGCAGCAGCACCGGGCTGGCGCGGCCCTGTCGCCGTCATCGCCGTAGTCGCCGCGCTGGCGCTCGGGATCCTCGCCGCCGCGCTTGTGAAGCTGGCGGGCGACTCCGGCCCGGCTCCGGCGCCCGCCACGACGACCGTCACGGGCGCTGCAGTCGCGCCACCGGCGACCGTGCCGACGATCGCCACCACACCGACGGTCGCAGTCACGCCAACGACGGCCGCTCCGGGCACCACGACGACCGCGCCGACCACACCCAACTTCGGGCTCACCGCGAAAGAGCTGTCCAAATTGCGAAAGACCAAAGGCGGCAAAGTCAGCCCGGGCTCGCCGGGGAGCCAGAAGTAACCGCGAGCGGACCGGCGAGTGCAGGGCGCGCGGCCTGAACCCCGCGCGTGCGGATACGGTTCCGGGCGATGCCCGTCCCCCCCTCGGCGAGCACGCACCGGGCCGACATCGCTGTGGTGGGCGCCGGTGCTGCAGGTCTCTACGGCGCCCTCTGCGCGGCCCGCGAGGGCGCGAGCGTGCTGCTCGTCTCCGCGACGCCACTGGCGCAGACGGCCAGCTACTGGGCCCAGGGCGGCCTGGCCGCGGCCCTGGCGCCCGACGACAGCTTCGAGCGCCACCTCGAGGACACTGAGATCGCCGGGCGCGACCTGGTGCGCCGCTCCGCCGCCGAGGTACTGGTGGCCGAGGCCCCCGACCGCGTCAGGGACCTGCAGGCACTGGGGGTGCGATTCGACGCCGACCGCTTCGGCGGCCTCGCGCTGGGGCTCGAGGGAGGGCACTCGGTGCGTCGCGTCGTTCACGCCGGCGGCAGCGCGACCGGGCGGCGGGTCGTCAGGCAGCTCTCGGCGCTGGTCGTCGCCGAGCCTCGGATCGCGGTTCTGGAGGGCACCCGCGCGAGCGCGCTCTGGACCTCCAACGGCCGCTGCCGCGGAGTCGTGTGCGACGGCGAGACGATCCTCGACACCAGAGCCGTGCTGCTGGCCACCGGCGGCGCCGCCGCGCTGTGGGAGCGCACGACCAACCCGCCCGGCTCGCAGGGAGTCGGGATGCTGCTGGCCCACGCCGCCGGCGCCGACCTAGCGGATCTCGAGCTGATGCAGTTCCATCCCACCGCCGTGATCGGAGTCAGAGGCCGCGAGGGCTTCCTGGTGACCGAGGCGATTCGTGGCGAGGGGGCGACACTGCACGACGCCGCCGGCGAGCGCTTCGTCGAGGAGCTGGCGCCGCGCGACGAAGTCGCCCGCGCGATCCATCGACTGCTCGCAGAGAGCGGCGCACAGTCGGTGGGCCTCGACATGCGCGGGATCGACCCCGCGCACTTCCCCAACGTCGTCGCCTCCCTGCGCGAAGCCGGTGTCGACCCGACCAGCGAGCTGATCCCCGTCGCACCGGCGGCCCATTACATGATGGGCGGAGTCGTCACCGACCTCGACGGACGCTCGACGGTCGAGGGGCTCTACGCGGTCGGCGAGTCCTCCTGCACAGGCCTCCACGGCGCCAATCGCCTCGCCTCCAACTCGCTGAGCGAGTGCTTCGTGTTCGCGCGGCGCGCGATCGCCCACGCCCTGTCCTCCCCCGCCGCCGCCTTCTCCGCTCCCGGCGAGGCAGAGACTCGCGCGCTCGCGGCACTGCCGGCTCCACCGCCGGCCGAGCGCTCCACCCGCGAGGCGCTCTGGCGCGACGCGGGAATCGTCCGCAGCGCGGCCGGTCTCGAACGGCTGCTCGAGGATCCCCATCCACTGGCACGGCTGATCGCGCGCTGTGGCTTGGCCCGCGAGGAGAGCCGCGGAGCGCACCTGCGCGAGGACCACCAGGATCGCGACCCCGCCCTCGACCGCCATCACGCGGTGCTACAAGGCGAGGACCCGCCCGGCTGGCAGATCTGGCGCTGATCCGAAAGCGCCCGCCGGACGCATAACCGACACGACGGCTCAGAGGCCGCGGGTCGAACATAAAAAGATCGCCCTGCCGCCTTTATCTCGATCCATTCGGACAGAGACGGTGTTTGCGGTTGTGGAAGGACTTTCAGGCGGTCGGAGTCTGTGGATACGGCGGGCGTGCTCCCAGGAGACATTTCGATCGATAGAGAGGGTCAGGAGCGGTAGCCATGTACCAGTTCAGTCGGGCCATCTACCGGGAGCTTGCTCCCCAGATTTCCGAGCCGGCGAACGGCTCGCATTCCGTAAATCACGCCGCCGTGCTGCGTGCCTGCGAGGCCGTCGTCACGCGAATGGCGATCGACCGCCACTACTTCGCGCGCCCCGAGCGGACGCTGTTCTGCGACATCAGGGGCTACTTCCCGATGTCCGCCCAGGCACGCGTTCATCTCGTCGTCGCCCGTTACGTCGAGCTTGCCCAGCAGTTTCTGACGGAGCATCCGCACGAGGGTTACACGGCCGTCAGCGGCGCACCGCCGCGCTGTCGGGCGACGACCCGCAAGGGATCGGCCTGTCAGCGCACACCGCTGGCGCGCAACGGCTACTGCCCGTCGCACCAGCACCTCGCCGACACCGAGGACCGGGAGCTGGCAGCCGCCTGATCCGCGAAACGGAGCAGCCCGGAGGACGGGCTGTCCGCTGCCCTAGTCTGAGCGGATGCTGCTCGGGGTAGACGTCGGCGGGACGTTCACCGACGCCGTCCTCCTCGCCGAGGACGGAACCGTCCACACCGCCAAGGTGCCCTCGACTCCCGGCAAGGAGTCCGACGCGGTGATGGCGGCGATCGCGCGAGTGCTGAAGCGCGCGGAAGCGGAGCCGCGCGAAGTCGAGCGCTTCGCTCATGGTATGACCGTCGCGACCAACGCTCTCCTGGAGGGACATACGGCACTCACAGCGCTGATTGCCACCGAGGGCTTCGCCGACGTCATCGAGCTGGGACGCCAAGCCCGGCCGCATCTCTACCGGCTCTGCGAGGCCGCGCCCGATCCGTTGGTCCCCGCCGATCTGCGCTTTTCCGCGCCCGAGCGGATTGGCCCGCATGAGACCCTCCGTGCGCTCGACCCGGCGCGAGCACGAACGCTGGTCGAGTCGGTCGCGATGGCCGCGCCCGAAGCCGTCGCCGTCTCGTTGCTCCATTCCTACCGCGATCCTTCGCACGAGCGACTGCTCGGAGAGCTGGTCGCGGAGCTGCTTCCCGGTGCCGCCCTGTCGCTGTCTCACGATCTCGTCGGAACCTTCCGGGAGTACGAGCGGACGGCGACGACCGCACTCGATGCCGCACTGTCCCCGGCGCTGGCCTCATACCTGCAGGCGCTCCGCGAGCGGACGGCCGCCGGCGGCATCCCGGAGCCGGCGATCATGCAGTCCTCCGGCGGCCTGACGAGCTCTGCCCGCGCCGGCGCTCACGCCGCGCTGACGGTCCTCTCGGGCCCCGCCGGCGGGGTCTCCGGCGCCATGCTGCTGGCAGCCATGGCCGACGAGAGCGACGTGGCCTGCTTCGACATGGGCGGAACCTCCTGCGACGTCTGCCTGATCGAGGGCGGACGGGTCCCCGAGACCGCCGAGCGGATCATCGCCGGGCGGCCCGTGTCACTGCCGGCCCTCGACATCCACACGGTCGGAGCGGGCGGCGGCTCGATCGCCTGGCGGGACTCCGGCGGGGCCCTGCGCGTCGGTCCCGCCTCGGCCGGAGCTGTCCCGGGGCCCGCCTGCTATGGCCGAGGAGGGACCGATCCGACGGTCACCGACGCCAACCTGCTGCTCGGCCGTCTCCCCGTGGATCGCCCTCTCGCCGAAGGGCTGCGCCTCAACGCCGAGGCCGCTGCACGTGCGATCGGCCGACTCGCCGCCGAGCTCGGCCTGGAGGCGCTGGAGTGTGCCGAGGGCATCGTCGCCGTCGCCGAGGCCGAGATGCTCGCGGCGCTGCGGCTCGTGACGGTCGAGCGCGGCATCGATCCACGGTCCTTCGCGCTGATGCCCTTCGGTGGTGCCGGCCCCCTGCACGCCGCCGCCCTGGCGGAGAGCCTGGGGATCGGGCGGGTGCTGTGCCCGCGCGCGTCCGGCGTCCTCTCGGCGCTGGGGCTGGCCGCCGCGGCGCCCCGCCGCGACGCCGCCCACACGGTGATGCTGAGCGGCAAGGAGCTGAGCGCCGAGGCGCTCGACGCAACCCGCGAGGGGCTTCTGAAGGAGGCCGGGGATCGGCTTGACGAGCCGCCCGCCAGAGCCCGCGTGCGTTACGAGCTGCGCTACAGAGGCCAGTCCTTCGAGCTGCCCATCGAGGAAGACCGAGACGGAGAGGCCGAGCCCGAGCGCCTCAACCCGGCGCAACTGCGCGCGGCGTTCGACGAGGCCCACGAGACCCGCTACTCCTACCGCGACGAGCGCGCCGAGATCGAGCTCGTCAACATCCGCGTGTCGGTCTGGGGACGAGCGCCCTCGCTGCGCCCACGGGCGCGCCGGGGCACGACGCCGCCCGACCGCGGAACGGCTTCGATCGTCTTCGGCGGAGAGAAGTTGCAGGCCACGAGCGTCTTCGGCGAGCCCGAACCGGGAATGAGCGTGGACGGGCCGGCGATGTTCGCGCTCGCAGAGTCGACGCTGCTGGTCCCACCCGGCTGGTCGGCGAGCGTCGACCATCAAGGCACGATCCTGATGCGAGCCGAAGGAGATCGCTGAGATGCTCGACCCGATCGAGCTGCAGGTGCTGACAGGCGCGCTGCGAGCGGCCTGCCAGGAGATGGGCGCGGTGCTGATCCGCTCGGCGCACTCCTCGAACATCAAGGAGCGCCGCGACGCCTCAACGGGGCTGTTCGACGCCGACGGGCAGATGACGATGCAGGCCGAGCACATCCCCGTGCACCTCGGGGCGATGCCGGCTTCCGTGCGGGCGGTGCTCTCCGCGGATCACGAGCCAGGCGTCTCGTGGGTGCTCAACGATCCCTTCGCGGGCGGCACCCACCTACCGGACATAACCGTCATCACTCCCGTCTTCGTCGGTGGACAAGAACTGATCGGCTTCGCGGCAAGCCGCGCACATCACGCTGACGTCGGCGGTCGGCGTCCCGGCTCGATGCCGGCCGACAGCCACAGCCTCGAGGAGGAGGGCGTCGTGATCGCCCCACGGCCGTTGAGCCCCGAGGCCCTGGAGGAGATCGTCGCGCAGATGCGCCAGCCCGACGAGCGCCGGGCGGACCTGCGCGCGCAGCTGGCGGCCAACCTGACGGGGGCGCGACGCCTCGCGGAGCTGCACGGCAGGCTCGGCGGGCAAAGGCTGCGTGAGGGGACCGATCAGGTCCTCGACTACTCCGAGCGGCGGACCCGTGCCTGCCTGACGGCGATGCCCGACGGAGTCCGCGAGCACGAGGACGTGCTGGAGGCGCCGGAGGGCGATCTGCGGCTGCGACTGCGCGCGGAGGTCTCGGGGGACGGCCTGCTGCTCGACTTCCAGGGCAGCGCCGCGCAGCATCCGGGGAACCTCAACTGCCCGCTGGCGGTGACGGAGTCGGCCTGCATGTTCGCGGTTCGCGTCCTGACCGATCCGGACATCCCGCCGACCGCCGGCGCCTACCGCCCGATCGAGGTGCGTGCACCGTCGGGGTCGCTGCTGAACGCCGAGCCGGGCGCGGCGGTGGCGGCGGGAAACGTCGAGACCTCCTCGCGCGTCGCCGACATGGTGCTGAGCGCCTTCGGCTTCGCCCAGGGGCAGGGCACGATGAACAACCTCAGCCTTGGCGCCGAGGGCTTCTCCTACTACGAGACGCTCGGCGGCGGCCAGGCGGCCTGCTCCGACGCCGATGGCCCGAGCGGCGTCCACGTGGCGATGAGCAACACCCTGAACACGCCGATCGAGGCGCTCGAGCGGGAATTCCCGCTGCTCGTGCGCGAGTACTCGCGACGACGCGGCTCGGGCGGAGCCGGGCGGCACCGCGGCGGGGACGGCGTCGTGCGAGAGCTCGAAGCGCTGGCCGAGATGAGCTACTCGCTGATCGCCGAGCGTCGCCGACATGGTCCTCTGGGCGCCTCCGGAGGCGGGGAGGGCCAACCCGGCCGAGACCTGCTTGACGGCGAGCCACTGCCGGGCAAGACGGCGGGGACGCTGCGGCCAGGCCAGCGGCTGCGCATCGAAACTCCCGGTGGAGGAGGATTCGGGAATGCCCGAGACACAGACGACTGAGCGGGTCGGATTCCTCGGCCTGGGGATCATGGGCTCGCGGATGGCGGCGAACCTGCGGCAAGTGGGCTTCGAGCTGGCCGTCTGGACCCACACCGAGGGCAAGGCAGCCACCTGGGCGCAGGAGCACGGCGCGAGCGCTTGCGCGACTCCGGCAGAGGTCGCCGAGCGCAGCGACATCGTGATCTCGATGGTCGTCGACGGGGAGCAGGTCGCATCGGTGCTGACTGGTCCCGGCGGCGCGATCGAGGCTGCCCGGCCGGGACTGCTCTGCGTCGACTGCTCGACGATCGCGCCCCCCGACACTCGCCGGATCGGCGCAGCGCTGGCGGCTCGCGGGGCGAGCATGCTCGACGCGCCAGTGACGGGCTCCTCGCCACGCGCCGAGGACGGCACGCTGACGATCATGTCCGGCGGCTCAGCGGCGGACTTCGAGCGGGCACGCCCGCTCCTGGAGGCGATGGGCAAGCTGATCATCCACGTCGGCGAGCTCGGGCAGGGCGAGATGCTGAAGCTGATCAACAACTCGCTGGGCGCCGCCAACGCCGCAGCCGTCGCGGAGGCCCTTGTCCTGGCCGAGGCCACCGGCATCGACCTCGACGCCCTCGTCGCCGTCACCAGTGCCGGTTCTGGCGCCTCCGCCCAGCTCGAGCTGAAGTCGGGGCCGATGCGCAACCACGACTACACGACGCTGTTCAAGACCGATCACATGCTCAAGGACGTGAGGCTCTGCCTGGAGGAGGCCCAAAGGGCCGGCGTGCCCTTCCCCGCCGCCTCCCACGCCCGCGACATGCTCGGCGCGGCGAGCGGACGCGGCCACGGCGAGGAGGACTACGCGTCGATCATCGAGGCCGCCGAGGGACTCGCCGGACGGCGCCTTCAAAGCTAGCCTCAGAACCCCCGGTTGACTGGCCAGTCAATCTATATATTAAAAAAAACCAGCCCATTTGCAGGGGATTTGGGATTTTCGCTCAGGTTTCGTATCTTTAATGGACAGCCGACGTCGCGAGGGCGACTGAGGCGGTTCAGTTCAGGCCGTAGCCCTCTTTTTCTTTCATGCCAATTGCTTTCAAAGAATGGGCTGTCACCGTCCGCGCCCTAGCGGAAGGCGAGCAGCTCCTGACGATCCGCAAGGGTGTCGCGCCGCAGCCCGGCCGACCCTTCAAGCTCGCCCACGAACGCTTCTTCCTCTACCCGACGTTCGATCACCAAGCCGGCGATCTGGTTCGGGAGTCACACCAGCCGGAGCTGCGCAGGGCCCTCGAGGAGGGCGTCTGGAGCGACGGCGAGCCGCCGCTGCACTCGTTCGTCTCCGGTGTGCCGCTGCAGCAGCCCGACCGCGTGCGGATCAGGGCCTGGGCGGAAGTCACCGACCACTTCACGATCGTCGACCCACGCTGCGTCGACGCTCTGTCGCCGTTCTACGTGTGGACCCCCGACTACGCCGAAAAGCGCCTCGGTTGGCGCGGCGGCCGTCAGCCGCTGCACGTGCTGCTGCTGCGCACCTACCGCATCCCTCGTCCGGTGACCGTCAAGGTCAAGGACGACTACACGGGACCCAACGCCTGGGTCCAGCTGGCGCGCGAACTGCCCTTCGAGGGTACGCCCGTGCTCTCCGACGCGGAGTTCGACCGCGCCTCGGAAGAGATCCGCGCGATCACCAGCGAAGCCGGCCAGCCGGTTCTCGTCTAGTCCTCGGGCGGCGCCAGCGCTTCACGAGCGGCCTGCGCTCCCGACTCCGGGACGAGGATGTCGCGCGGCCCGGCAGCGAGGAAGTCCGGAACGTCGAAGCCGCCCGAGCGGCGCTGCATGCTCGGGATCCCCTCCTCCAGGAGCAGCACCTCGATCAGCTCCGCCTCGGGCTGACTCGACGCACGGGCGACCTTGACGAGCGCGCCTTCGGTGTACTGAGGCTTGATCTTACGGGCCTTGCGCTGGCGCTCGGTGGTGTCGCGTTCTGGCCCGGGGACATGCACAAGGGGCATTCCGCAGTCCTCGCAGAAGCGCTCGCTGCGGGGATAGCTCCTGGCGCAGTCGGGACAGAGGAGCGGCTTCTCGCTCACCCCTGGCTCGCGGCCACGGGCACTTCTGAGATCTCCGCCCCGTCGATCAGGTAGGAGCGCGCCTCGGGCTCCTGCCCGACGGCGAGCCCGACGATAATCCACTCCACTCCGGGCCAGCTGCGAGCGAAGTTGACATCGGTCTGCGACGGGTAGGGCGGGCTGCGGACGTGGGAGTGGTAGATCGCGCCGAGCTCAAGGCCCTCCTCCTCGATCGCCGTGTGCAGGTCGAGCAGTTCCTTCGGGTCGATCTCGAACTTCATCGGGCTGGCATGGACGTTGACCGCCCGCAGTACCCTCCTGGCCGGGCGTGAGCCATCGTCGTCGACCGCCACCAGCCCGCAGACCTCGTTGCCGGGATCCTCGAGCGCGTGGGCGACAATCTCCTGCAGAAGCTCAGGGGAGATGTTCATGCGGGCGTCCCTCCAGCCGGAGGGCCTACCACCAAACGGTCGACTCGAGGTTCTCGATCTCGTCGACGGGCAGCGTGTAGAGGCCGCTGGAGAGGTACTTCCAGCCGTCGTCCGCGACGACGAAGACGACGTTGCCCTCCTCGAGCTCCCCGGCGATGCGCACGGCGATACTGGCGATGGCGCCCGTCGAAACGCCCGCGAACAGCGACTCCTCGTCGAGCAGCTTGCGCGTCCAGAGGATCGCGTCGCGGTTGGTCACGAAGATCTTGCGGTCCAGCAGGCTGAGGTCGATGATCGGTGGGATGAAGCCGTCGTCGAGCGAGCGCAGTCCCTGTACGGGCTCGCCCTGCATCGGCTCGGCGGCGACGATCTTGACGGCGTCGCCGAAAGTCTCCTTCAGGCGCCGCCCGTTGCCCATCAGCGTGCCACCCGTGCCGAGGCCGGCGACGAAGGCGGTGACCTCGTCGAGCTCTTCGAGGATCTCCAGGGCCGTGCCGTTGTAGTGGGCCCCGGGGTTGGCCTCGTTGCCGTACTGGTAGGGCATGTAGGCAGAGGGGTCTTCGGAGGCCATCTCCAGGGCCATCGCGACAGCGCCGTTGGAGCCCTGGTCACCGGGCGAGTAGACGATCTCCGCGCCGTACATCTTCAACAGCTGGGTGCGCTCCGGCGTGACGTTCTCGGGCATCACGACCTTCAGCTTGTAGCCCTTGCGAGAGCAGATCATCCCCAGCGAGATCCCCGTGTTGCCGGAGGTCGGTTCGAGGATCGTCTGACCCTTCGAGATCGCGCCTTTGGACTCGGCGTCCTCGATCAGGGCTCTGGCAACCCGGTCCTTGACCGAGCCCGTCGGGTTGCGCGACTCGAGCTTCGCCCAGATGCGAACGCCCGGCTTCGGCGAGAGGCGTGGCAGCTCGACCAGCGGCGTATTGCCGATCGACTGCACGACATCGCCGTAACGCCCTCCGCACGGCCGGTTCCTGAGCCTCTCCGCAGCCATTACTTCACGGAATATAGCGACCCTTAGAGGCCGCTCGTGGGGTTGGCTCACGCCCGGCTCTCGCCAGCGACAAATGGAGGGAACTAAGCGACGCCGGCGGGATCGCTTCGATCCGACTCGCCGGCGGAACCGTTGCTGCTCCCGGCGTGTCGCGAGGAAAGGAGGTTGCTCACGACCTCGCGGACGGTAACCAGGGACTCTGCGGAAAAAGAGAAACGAGAGGGGACCGAGACTCTTTTCACACCCGAAGGACCTGGACCTTCCGGAGGTGGTGCTTCCTTCATCGCCATGAGTCCAGTTTACACCTGGGTGGGCTGGCCAGAAGTCATGAAAGGAGGGTTACCGCCGCCCGCGCAAGGCCAAACGCGACAGCTGCCAGCGCCGCCAGCGCGAACGACACCGATGCCATATCCCGCCGCTGTCCCACGCGAGACTTGTTTTCGACTCGTAGGGCCCGATAGTCGTCGATCATCTGCATCAAAAATGCGTCTGTAGTCGCGGCTCCATATTTGTCGTAGAACTCGGCGGGGTCCGGTCCCGACTCGGTGTCACCTATCCCCAGGAGGCCGGCCAAGGCGACCAAGGAGGCCATACCTGCCCCCACGAGCAGAATCCACCGATAGCGCGCGAGAGCGTCGCCAACCGTGATGAGGACGCCAGCAGCGGCGGCCATGAACGCGAGTATGCCCATGAGCTTCGCATCCCATGCCGCAGCGCTTTCGGCCTGGACCGAAGCCTCATGCTGGAGGGCAGCGATCGTTGTGTTTAGGTTTGCCTCCGGGACTTTCGGCATGGGCGTCAAAGCTACTCGGGACTACCGATGGCCACGGACAGCCCGGATCGACATCGACTGGCCGACCAGCCAAACGTTCCCTAGACTCTGTCGCATCGTGAGGGAGGAGAGCTGATGGCTGCGAACGGAACCTCGTTCGACTACGACTGGCTGGTGATCGGCTCGGGCTTCGGCGGCAGCGTCTCCGCCCTGCGCCTGGCGGAGAAGGGCTACTCCGTCGGCGTCCTTGAGTGCGGGCGGCGCTTCGCCGACAACGAGTTCCCGAAGAACACGGCCGACCTCAAGCGCTACTTCTGGAACCCTCGTCTCGGCATGAAGGGGATCTTCCGGCTGACGACCTTCAAGGACGTCTCGGTCGTCTCCGGCTGCGGCGTCGGCGGTGGCAGCCTCGGCTATGCCTGCACTCTTTACGTGCCACCCAAGCAGTTCTTCGAGGATCGCCAATGGGCTGACATGGAGGACTGGGAGACCGAGCTGGCACCCCACTACGCCGAGGCGCAGCGGATGCTCGGCGTGGTCGAGAACCCGCACGAGGACCCCGCCGACCAGCTGCTGCGAGAGCTGGGCGAGGAGCTGGGAGTGGGAGACAGCTACAAACGGACGCCCGTCGGGATCTACTTCGGCGAGCAGGGCAAGACCGTCGCCGACCCGTTCTTCGGCGGCGAGGGACCCGACCGGACCGGCTGCAAGCTCTGCGGACGCTGCATGGTCGGCTGCGTCCACGGCGCCAAGAACACCCTCGTCAAGAACTACCTCTGGTTCGCCGAGAAGCTGGGCGCGAAGGTGATGCCGGAACGGACCGTCGTCGACATCCGCCCGATCGGCGCGGCAGACGGCAGCGAGGGCTATGAGGTCGAAAGCGTGCGCTCCGGCGCCTGGCTGCGCAAGGACCGGCGCGTGCAGCGTGCCCGCGGCGTAGTCGTCTCGGCCGGGCCACTCGGCACCAACAGACTCCTACAGCAGTGCCGGATCGGCGGCTCGCTGCCGCGCATCTCAAACCGCCTCGGCGAGCTGGTACGGACGAACTCCGAGTCGATCCTCACGGTGACGGTGCCCGAGGACTACCATGACGACCTGATCAAACGGGTCGCGATCACCTCCTCGATCTACCCCGACCCCAACACCCACATCGAGACCGTCACCTACGGCGACGACGGCGACTCGATGCGCATGCTCTACACGCTGCTGACCGGCGACGGCACGCGCGTGACGCGCCCCCTGAAGCTGCTCTCGCAGATCCTGCGCCACCCCAAACGGCTGACCGAAGTCCTGTTCGCCAAGCACTGGTCGAGGCGCACGATCATCGTCCTCGTCATGCAGACGCTCGACAACGCGATCGCCCTGCGGCCGCGCAAAGGACCGTTCGGATCGTTCTGGCTGCAGACGGAGCAGGACCCCGAGCGACCCAATCCGACATTCATCCCCGTCGCCAACGAAGCAGCCGAATGGTTCGCCAAGCGCACCGGCGGAATCGCCCAGAGCTCGTTCACCGAGGCGCTCTTCAACATCCCCTCGACTGCCCACATCCTCGGCGGCGCCGTGATCGCACCCGACGCGAGCCAGGGCGTCGTGGACTCCGACCAGCGTGTCTTCGGCTATGAGAACCTGCTCGTCTGCGACGGCTCGGCGATCCCTGCGAACGTCGGCGTGAATCCCTCACTGACGATCACCGCCTTGGCCGAGCACGCGATGAGCCGGGTGCCAGCCACCGGGATCGGTGACCCGACCGTCCAGGTCGCCACCGAGGCAGCGTCCGGCCACGCCGGCGCCACCGTCTAGCTATCCGATCGCAAGCGAGCGCCGGGCTGAAACCGCAGCCGGCGCCGATAGCAGCCCGCCCGCGCGCAGCCGCAGCTCCAGGCGTCCTCTGAGCGCCAGCGGCGCGTCGAGGACTCCCGCACGGTTTGCTCGCAGTCGCGCCACGACACGCCACGGCTTGCCCGGTCGGGCGCCGAGCACTTCGACCCTCTCCCCCGCCGAAGCGGCAAGGGCCCACACACGGATGTGGGCGCGGTCGACGCGCAACGGATCGAACGGGAAATGGAACGCGTTCACGAAGGCCTTCGGCTCCGCGAGGGCCGGATCGCCGCCCGGCCCGGGCGAGTAGAGGCCGGCCGGACGCTGGTAGGCGACGAGGCTGCCGTCGGGCGCGGCGAGCGTGAGGTCGGGGTAGGGATCGACCAGGAACTGCCAGGCGACGAGCCCGACGCCTGCCGACCACAGACGGTGAAGCGCACGCGACAGCCACGGCGCCTGGAGCGCGGGCGGGACACCGTGGGGCGATTGAGGCGAGCTTTCCCAGTTGAGCTCGGTCACCCACAGAGGCTTGGTGCGGGTGGGCGCGACGGTGCGCAGTCGCACAGCGGCCCAGGCCAGCGCGGCGATCTTGGCGGCGTCGGCCACGGCGACGTCCAGCGCCGAGCTCGCGGGACGGTCCGGATCGCTCACCGACAAGGGGTGAAAGGCGAGCGCGTCGAGATGAACGGGCCCGCCACAGCCCGCCGCTCGCCGCATCGTGCCGTGAGGCGCCGGCACGAGACACAGCATCGCGCGCAGGAACGTCACCGGCGCCATCCTGCCCACACCCGCGGGGTCGCCGTCCGGCGCCACCCCCGCGGCGGCGACCACGTCCCCCGGTGCGACCGACTTGACGCCCCTGTAAAAGCCATCGAGCAGCCGGCGATAGAGCAGCGGCGAGAAGGCGCTCCAGCGTTCCCCCCGCACGACCCATTGCGGCTCGAGGTAGCGCGCCAGGTTCGGCTCGTTCCAAGCCTGCCACAGCCGCACCCGTGGCAGCGTCCGGCCCGGCTCGGCGGGGTCGGGGTAGACGCCGTCATAGCGCGTGGCAAGCGCCGCGGCGAACGCTTCCAGGGCGGTGGGGTCAGGCGCCCAGCTCCCCTGATAGGCGTAGGGCCAGCGGTTCGGCGCTTCGGCGAATCCGGGAGCGTGGAAGACGACCAGGAGCGGCTGCACGCCGGACGCCGCCGCGCTGCGCACAGCCGCGTCGAGTATCCCGAACCGATACCCGGCGCTTGCGGGATCACGAGCATCGAAGCCTGGTGGGGGAATGTCCGGCGCGACGTTCCGCCAGTCGACGGTGATGCGCGCCACGGCCGCGCCGGATGAACGGGCGAGCGCGAAGGCCGCTTCGCGTTCGGGACCATCGGTGCTCTTGAACAGCGTCCCGTCGGAGACGCCGCGCACGAGCCCGCCCGCCGGAAATGGCCCATCGAGCATCGCGCGGTTCTGTTCCTTGGCCAGCGCCGTGGGAGTGTGCGCCGCCGGCGCACCGGCCCGTGGCTCGGCGCCATATGGCCGAGGCGGACCTTCGGGGCCACTACGCGACGGTAGGGGCAGCACCGCCGGAGGCAGAAGCACCAGCGCGCCGGTGACCACCAGTCGCGCGGCCTGGAGGAGCACGGAAGGGGGGCTAGCGGTGAAGCGTCAGCGTGCGCCGAGGCAGGCTGATCCGAGTGCCGCGGGTGCTACGCAGCGTCGTTACGAGCACAACCGTGACCTTGTGAGCCGAGCGGAGCCTGCCACGGCCGTGGCGGGTGAGGTGCAGCGTCACGCTCAGCGTCCCAGCGGCCTTGGCTGTCGCCGAGCCGCGGGCTAGGAGCAGAGCGGGTGGCGTCTTGTGGTGCTTTACGCTGCTCGCGAAGGCTGGAACCGAGCCGCCTTTCAGGTACAGGTCCTGAATCACAGTGCCCGGCTGGTTGATCCTCACGGAATCCTTTGCCCCCGACTTCAGCAGTGCCTTGATCGACGTGCGCAGGGCCTTCGCGAGTCCACCCGACAGGACCGGCGGGGCCGCCGGAGGCGGCGTGACTTGAACTGGCGGCGGGCAGTTGCCGACGGGCCGCTCCATTTCGGAGATGTATGTGTAGGTCGCTTCGCCCGGCAGTGGGGTTTTCAACGACTCTGTCGCGATCACGTTCTCGCCCAGCTGGAGCGGCACGAGAAAGGCGCCTCCAAAGGTCGTGCCCGAGAGTGTTTTGACCTGGGCTTCGCCGGATGACGTCTGGTGGGTTCCGATCGGGTGGCCGTAGCTGTCGAAGGTGAGGGCCCGGGTCACGAAGAACCCTTCGACCACCTCGCCCGGCGAGTTCGAGCCCGAGAAGTTCGTCGAGCCCGCGCACACCGTCTCCTCGACGCTTGGGAGCCCGTCATAGACGGTCGAACCGATCAGGGTTCCGACGGGCGATTCGAGTGTCACCACATCACCCACCTGGGGAACCTGGGAGAAGCCTGCCGACCCTTCGCCGACGCCCCGGTAGACGGTGAGCCCGCCACGAACGATCGAGACGGCGACCTTTGCTCCGTGGTCGACGGAGCCGCTCGTGAAGGCGACGCCTTCCCATTCCGGGAGCGTTGTCTCCCCCTCGGAGATCTTCAGCGTGTAGTGCGGGCCTTTAGCGGGCGCCGCACCCGCCGAGGCAGCAAGCACGAGCAGCGTGGCGAGCACGGCGAGAAGGGATGCGAGGTGGCGAAGATGGCTCATCGGATTCGGACTCGATCGGGCGCGCCGGGACGGGGCCTTAGACAAGGAACCCCGATCTCGACGCGAAGGCTAGAGCCGCCCCCGGCGGAAGCTGCCGAGCCCGGGTTAGGCGCGGTAGCGAACGAGCGCCGTGTGAGTACAGCCGACGAGCTTGAAGTGACGGTTCTCCGGCAGGTAGCGCACGATGAGCGTCTTCAGGCCGGGGCCATTGCAGAACACGGTGCCGTAGCCGTATACGAGCGCAAGGTGATCGTTGCCCGCACCAGTCCAGATCACGTTGTGACCCATCGAGGCGTAGATCCAGTCGGGGCCTGCGCCGCCATGCAGCTGGTCGCTCTGGCCGGGCGGATCGTCGGGGTGCGAGTCGCCCCAGATCACATCGCCCATGTTGCCCGCGAAGATCGTGTCGTTGCCGTCGCCACCCAACAGCATGTTGTGGACGCCTTCGATCCCACGCTCGACACCGCTTTCGTTGCCCGGGTGCCCGACGTGATGCGTCGTCACCGGCCAGCCGGCGTGGCTGGCCATCCCGAGCGCCGGGGCGGCAGAGAGCAGGCCTGCCACGCAGGCGACCATCGCGACACGTCGAGGTCGATTGCCCATTGAGACTCCCATCGGAGCCTCACTACCCGGACGGCTCCCTGCGGAGCGATCGTGGACTTAAGGACTAGCCGGGAGCTGCTGGTGCGGCTCAGGCCTTGTTGTAGACGGCGCGCGCCAACGCAACCATCTGAGCAGGCGTGGCGCCATCGCCGGTGAGCGTGAAGAAGTGGCTGCCGCGTGTGAAGAAGACGTCGATCTGGCCGCCGCGACGCGAGCGAACCTCCGCCGCGCCCTTACCGAGGTGCGCAGGATGTGTCGTGATCACCGGGCGTCCGTTGTAGACGGTGAGCGAGAACGCTTTTTCTTCCTTGGCCTTGCGAGCCGGGCCGACATAGATCCGGGTCTGCGGGCCGTCGCCTTCGATGTAACAGAAGGTCGATTCTTCGATGGGCGCCTGGCCGCCCTTGCCGAGGATACGTTCGATCGAGGCCGACGGAGGGGCATATTTGGCGCAGATTCCAGCGGCGCTCGCGCTCGCCGTCCCGACGCCCGCGAAGGCCATCAGTGCGAGCGTCGCAAATAGGCCACGGGCGGCGAGCGAGCGCGTGATCACTACTGCGAGCCGCCGGCCATGGCCGGCAGGATAACGAGCGTGTCGCTCTCGCCGACGGCCGTGTCGAGACCGTCGAGAACCCGAACGTCCTCGTCGTTGAGATAGACGTTGACGTAGCGGTTGAGCGTCCCGTCCGCGCCGAACAGCTGACTCTCGGTCGCCGGGTGGGTGGAGGCGAGGTCGCGCAGCACCTCTCCGACGTTGGCGCCCGACGCGCCGACCTGCTTCTCGCCTCCGACAGATGCGCGGAGGACCGGTGGAATCTTGATCGTCGCCATTGCTCGCGAGACCCTATCCAGCCGCGGCGCAGAACGCCTCGTAGTCGGGGAACACGCCCATCTCATCGTCCCGGATCTCATCGGGGTCGCGGGAGCAGATCGGGCACTCCGGATCGCGGTGGACCTTGACCTCTGTGAGCGTCGCGCCGAGGGCGTCGTAGAGCAGCAGCCGCCCAATCGCCGGGTCGCCAATGTTGAGGATCAGCTTCACGACCTCCGTCGCCTGCAGCAGGCCCATCGTCCCGGGCAGCACGCCGAGGACGCCGTTGGCGCCGCACGAGGGCGCGAGCTCGGCCGGCGGCGGCTCGCGGAACAGGCAGCGGTAGCACGGGCCGTCATACGGTTTGAAAATCGACAGCTGTCCGTCGAAGCCGAGGATCGAGGCCGAGACGACTGGGATCTTCAGGCGGACGGTCGCGTCGTTGAGCAGGTAACGCGTCGGGAAGTTGTCAACGCCGTCGACGATCACGTCATAGCCCTCGATGATCTCCATGATGTTGGAGGCGTCGATGCGGGTCTTGTACTTGACGACATCCACGTCAGGGTTCAGAGCCTTGATCGTCTCCTCGGCCGAGTCGACCTTGGAAACACCCACTCGGTCGGTCGTGTGGATCACCTGACGCTGAAGGTTCGACAGGTCCACCACATCGTCATCAACGATCCCGAGCGTGCCGACGCCCGCCGCCGCCAGGTAGAGCGCTGTCGGCGAGCCGAGCCCGCCCGCTCCCAGAAGCAGCACCTTCGCGTCGAGCAGCTTCTGCTGACCCTCCGCGCCGATCTCCGGCACGAGCATGTGGCGCGAGTAGCGGTCGCGCTGCTCGGCGCTCAGCGCCTTCGGGATCTCGACGTCATAGCCACGGTCCTTCCACAGCGCGATCCCACCGGTCATCGAGCGGACGTGCTCGTAGCCGAGGTCCTCGGTCATCGTCCTGGCGGCATAGGCCGAGCGCTGGCCGGAGGCGCAGTAGAGGATCACCTGGCTGGAGCGGTCGGGGACGACGCCTTCGATCCGCGACTCGAGATGCCCGCGCGGCACGCTCTTCGCGCCCGGCAGGTGCCCGGTGGCGAACTCTTCGCTGCCACGGACATCGACGATCGTCACACCCTCGTGGGTGAGCTCCTTGACCTCAGAGGGGTCGACCTCTTCGATGCGGTTCTTGATCTGGCGGAGCAGCTCTGGACCGGATGTGCTCATCTCGAAACTCCTAAACGAAGGTCGGGATTCATAGACTTCAGAAAGTATAGCGACATATTCATGAGCGCCAACGACGTTTGATCGCCCTGTTGCAGTGGCCTCCGGGGAGGTCGGCGGCAGGCACGGTGGGGACCCGAGCGTCGAGCGCTCCCCTACGCTGACGCCTGTGAGACGCGCGAGAATCCTGCTTCCGGCCGGGCTGAGCGTGCTCGTCTTGATAGCCCTAGTGGTCGCGCTCGTCGCGACGAAGGGCAGCTCGACCGAAAAACCCGCCTCCTCGACCGTCGCGCCCGCGGTCGCCACGACAACGGAAACCACCGTGGCGGCCCAGGGCGGCTTCGACGGCGCGGCGCTGCCCGGCTCCCATCCCGCGCCGGACTTCAGCCTCGACGACCAGTACGGGCGGCACCTCTCGCTGGCGTCGCTGCGCGGCGCGCCGGTGCTGCTGGCCTTCCTTTACTCGGGATGCGGAGCGCCGTGCGTGCTGATCGCCCAGCAGATTAGGGGCGCACTCGACGAACTCGGCTCCCATCCGATCCCCGTGGTGATCGTCAGCGCCGACCCCGCCGGAGACACCCCAGTGGCCGTCAGACGATTCCTCGCCGAAGTCTCTCTGAGCGGGCGGGTCTACTACCTGACGGGCAGCGACGCTCAACTCCACCGGATCTGGAGCGCCTATGACGTCCACCCCGCGGCGGCGGGAAGAGCGACGTTCGCGAAGTACGCGACCGTGCGCCTACTCGACTCACGCGGGCGGGAAAGGGTGGTCTACGGCTCGGAACAACTGACTCCCGATGCACTCGCTCACGACGCCGCAAAGCTCGCCGGGGGCGCCAGCAACCCCTGATACCCTAGCTCGCAGGTAGGAAATCGACGAGATGATGTTCTCAACAAAGGCCGAGTACGGCGTGCGCGTGATGGTGGAGCTGGCCAGGCGCAGCGACGGCGAGCCGGTCCCACTCGCGGAGATCGCCTCAGGCGATGGGATGCCGCTGGCCTATCTGGAGCATCTCGTGGCGCGCTTGCGCAAGGCCGGACTGGTCGACAGCCGCCGCGGCTCTCGCGGCGGCTACATGCTCGCCCGGCCCGCCGCGCAGATCACGATGGCCGAGGTCGTCGAGGCGCTGGAGGGCTCGATCGCGCCGATCGAGTGCATCTCCGAGGCCGCCGACGGCTCGATCGTCTGCGCCCGCGAGTCGAAGCTCGACCACGTCTGCCCCACCAAGCTGCTGTGGACGCGGGTGCGCTTCTCGATCGTCAACACACTTCGCGAGACGACCCTCGCCGACCTGCTGGTGAGCCCCCCAACACTCACCCCCACCCTGCAAATCGAACCACTCACGACCGGAGCCTGAGAAACCGAACATGGCCGACCTAGAGATCAAAGACCTGCACGTGCGCATCGAGGAGCGCGAGATCCTCCGTGGCGTCGACCTGGAGATCAACCGCGGCGAGATCCACGCGCTGATGGGCCCCAACGGCTCGGGCAAGTCGACAATGGCCAACACGCTGCTCGGGCATCCCGCCTACGAGATCACGCAGGGCTCGATCACGTTCAAAGGCGAGGACATCACCGAGGCCGAGCCGCACGACCGCGCCAAGGCCGGCCTGTTCCTGGCCTTCCAGTACCCCGTCTCGATCCCGGGTGTGTCGGTCGCGAACTTCCTGCGCATGGCGATCAACGCCAAGCGCGAGGAGCCGATCCAGGTCAAGGAGTTCCGCACGCAGCTTCAGCACGCGATCGAGCTACTCGACGTGGACAAAGCATTCACGTCGCGTCACCTCAACGACGGCTTCTCCGGCGGCGAGAAGAAGCGCGCGGAGATCCTGCAGATGGCGATGCTCGCTCCCGACGTGGCGATCCTCGACGAGACCGACTCGGGCCTCGACATCGACGCCCTGCGCACGGTCGCCGAGGGTGTTCAGCGCCTGCACGACGAGCAGGGCCTCGGCGCCCTGATCATCACCCACTATCAGCGGATCCTGCACTACGTCAAACCGCAGTTCGTCCACATCCTGATGGATGGCCGGATCGTGCTCGAGGGTGGTGTGGAGCTGGTCGAGCGCCTCGAGCGTGAGGGCTATGACCAGATCCGCCAGGAGGTCGGCGCTGGCGTCGCGGCGGGCGGCGAGGATGTCTGAGCCCACGGCCGAGGTCAACGGCAACGGCAACGGCACGACGCCCGTAAAAGAAAAGGCCGGCAGACACCGCGAGGCGACCCTCTACCAGGCGCTGGCTGGAGCCGGCGCGGGCGACGGACGCTCGCTGGGAGAGCTGCGCGAGGCGGCGCTGAAGACGTTCGAGGCCTCGGAGCTGCCGGTCTGGCGGCGGTCGGGCTTCTGGACGACGAGCTTGCAGAGCCTCGACTTCGAGGCGCTGGAGAACTCGGTGCTGGAGGACGGCGTCCCTGAGATCGTCACACGCACGCTGCCCGAGCGTTCGCGCGCCGGGCGGATCGTGCAGAGCGCCGGGGCGGTCGTCTCGGTCGAGCTGGACCCGGCCCTGGCCGCGAAGGGCGTGATCCTCTGCTCGCTGGAGGAGGCCTTCGAGCGCCACCACGAGCTGGCCTCGACCTGGTACTCCAAGCGCCTGCCGATCGACCGTCACAAGCTGGAGGCCGCCAACGCCGCCTTCTGGACGGGCGGCGTGTTCCTGCACGTCCCCGACGGGATCATCGTCGAGGCCCCGTTCGAGATCGTCTACGCGATCGACCGTCCGGGTATCGCCCAGTACGGGCGCACGCTGATCGTCGGCGGCGTCTCGAGCGACTTCAAGGTCCACGAGTACGACCTCGCCGAGGACTTCGATGGCCAGGCACTGCACGCGGGCGCGTTCGAGCTGTACCTCCAGGACGGCGCCCGCTGCCGTCTGGCGCAGGTACAGGACTGGGGCTCTGACAGCCAGGTCTTCGACGTCTCGACTCGCTTCGTGGGAATCGGACGCGACGCCTACTGTCACTGGCTGCCGGCACTGCTCGGCGGGCATCTGGTCCGCCAGCATCTGGAGCTGGCCGTGTCGGAGCCGGGCGGCGACATGGCCTTCCGGGGCCTGTTCTTCGCCGAGGGACACGAGCATCTCGACGTGTTCGCGGCCGACCTGCACGAGACCGGCCCCTCGGGCGGCGACGTGCACTGGCGCGGCGCGGCGAGCGGCGAGAGCCGGGCGAGCTTCGAGGGTCTGATCCAGATCGACCCGGGCGCCCAGCAGACCCACACCTACCTGCAGATCCACACGATGATGCTCTCGCCGAAAGCACGAGTCGACGCGATCCCCTCGGTGCTGGTGTCCGCCGACGACGTCTCGGCTTCGCACGGTGGCACCGTCGGCGAGCTCGACGAGGCCTCGATCTTCTACATGCAGACCCGCGGCCTGGACCGCGCCAGCGCGGTGCGGGTGATCGTCGAAGGCTTCTTCGAGCCGCTGATCTCCGAGCTGGGGGACGAGCAGCTGCAGGAGCTGATCCGGGAGCGCATCTCGGGAAAGCTGGCGGCGGCCCGGGAGGACATCGAGACCTATGCCGCCAGTCGCTGAGAGCTCGCTGTCGGTCCGGGCCGACTTCCCGATCTTCGGCCGCCGGCCGGGGGAGCGCCCGCTGGTGTATCTGGATTCCGGGGCCAGCTCGCAGAAGCCGCGGGTCGTGATCGACGCCCTGAGCGAGCATCTGGCCGCACACAACGCCAACGTGCACCGCGGTGTCTACCCCCTCGCCCAGGAGGCCGACGCCGCCTTCGACGCCGCCCGGCAGCGGATCGCCGCCTTCACGAGCGCGAACCCGCGGACAACGATCTTCACCAAGAACGCGACCGAGGCGATCAACCTCGTCGCGCACTCGTGGGGCGCGACGCTCGGTCCGGGCGATGCGGTGCTGATCACGCAGATGGAGCACCACGCCAACCTCGTGCCCTGGCAGCAGGCTTGCCGGCACAGCGGCGCGAGCCTGCGCTACCTGGAGGTCGACGAGCACGGCGAGCTGTCGCTCGAGGCACTCGATGCCGAGCTGGCGCGGGGCGACGTGCGGATGGTCGCCTTCGCCCACGTCTCGAACGTACTGGGGACGATCAACCCGGTCGCCGAGATCACTGCAAGGGCACGCGCGGCGGGTGCGCTGACGCTGATCGACGGCGCGCAGGCGGTGCCGCAGATGCCGGTCGACGTCGAGCGCTGCGGAGCTGACTTCTATGTGTGGACGGGCCACAAGGCGGTGGGGCCGACGGGGATCGGCGTGCTGCACGGCCGGCGCGAGCTGCTCGAGGAGATGGAACCGTTCTTGACGGGAGGCGACATGATCGCCTCGGTCGGGCTGCAGGAGACGACCTGGAACGAGCTTCCTTACAAGTTCGAAGCGGGCACGCCGCCGATCGCCGAGGCGGTCGGGCTGGCGGCCGCGGTGGAGTACCTCGACGGCCTCGGCATGGATCGTGTTCGCGAGCATGAGCGGGCCCTGACGGAGACGATGATGGAGCGCCTCGCGGAGGTGCCGGGCGTGCGAGTCGTGGGACCGCCGCTTGGTCGCGAGCGCGGCGCCTTGGCGTCGTTCACGGTCGACGGCATGCACCCCCACGACATCGCCGAGTTGCTCGGACGCGAGGGAGTCTGTGTGCGCGCCGGGCACCATTGCGCCCAGCCGTTGATGCGCTGCCTGGGCGTCAACGCGACGGCCCGGGCGAGCCTCGGCGCCTACAACGACGAGGCCGACGTCGATGCGCTGATCGCCGCCTTGGTGGCGGGCCGCGCCGTGTTCGGACTGTGAGGGGCTGATGGACGACCTCTACCGCGACTACATCCTCGAGCACTACAAGCGTCCGAAGAACTTCGGCGAGCTCGACCCCCACGACCTGGAGGGCCTGGAGCACAACCCCCTCTGCGGCGACGAGCTCGGCGTCCACATCCGGGTGGAGGGCGACCGGATCGGGGACCTGCGCTTCCACGGCCACGGCTGCGCGATCTCCCAGGCGGCCGCCTCGATCGCCTCGGAGGAGCTGAAGGGGATGGCGTTGTCGGAGGTAGGAACGCTGAATGCCGACTGGATGATCGACCTGCTCGGAATCCCCGTCTCGGCCACGAGGCGCAAGTGCGCGCTGCTGAACCTGAAGGTCGTGCGCGGCGCCGTCACCGGCGACAACGACTGGCCGGAGTGACGCACCGGTCCTGTCGCCCTGCGGACCGGGGCACGCCGGGGCCCCGCGATACAATTCCTACTCCAGAGCACAGGATTTGCAAGTCACCAGGTAGCGAGGAGCCTCATGGCCACGATTGACCGCACGAAGATCGCCAAACCCAGCCCGATCGTTGAGGACGAGCAGGGCCAGCTGCACGCCCGTCAAGGAATCTCGCGTGAAGTGATCAGCGAGCTGTCGAAGATCAAGGGCGAGCCCGACTGGATGGCCGAGAAACGTGTCGAATCGCTGGAAATCTTCGAGCGCAAGCCGCTCCCGAACTGGGGCCCCGACCTCGGTGGCCTGAACCTGGACGACCTGGTCCTGTACTCCCCGCCCACCGCCGGGCGCTTCAACAGCTGGGACGAAGTCCCGACTGAGATGAAGGAGACCTACGAGGCTCTGGGCATCCCGCAGGCCGAGCGCGAGCACCTCGCGGGCGTCGTCGGAGTCTGGCGTCAGGAGCCGGTCTATGAGGGCCTGAAGGAGGAGTACGCCAAGCAGGGCATCCTGTTCTGCTCGATGGACACCGCCATCACCGAGTACCCCGAGCTGGTACAGAAATACTTCATGAAGAAATGTGTTCCGCCGCAGGACAACAAGTTCTCGGCGCTGCACGGCGCCGTCTGGTCCGGTGGAGCCTTCTGTTACATCCCCAAGGGCGTCAAGTGCGACCTGCCGCTGCAGTCCTACTTCCGCATGGAGGGCGCCGGCGAGGGCACCTTCGAGCACACTCTGATCGTCGCCGACGAGGGCTCTGAGGTGAACTACATCGAGGGCTGCACCGCGCAGACCTACAGCGTCAACTCGATGCACTCGGCCGTCGTCGAGATCTTCGTCCACGAGGGCGCCAAGGCGCGCTACACGACCGTGCAGAACTGGTCGAAGGACGTCTACAACCTCAACACCAAGCGCGCGATCGTCGACGCCGAGGGAACCGTCGAGTGGGTCGGCGGCTCGATGGGCGCCAAGTACGTGATGCTCTACCCCGGGTCCTACCTGATGGGCGAGGGCGCCCGCGCCGACCACCTCAACGTCGGCGTGGCAGGCAAAGGCGTACACAAGGACACTGGCGCGAAGGTCGTCCACATGGCGCCGAACACGACCTCCAACATCCTCGCCAAGTCAATCTCGAAGGACGGCGGGATCATGGGCTACAGGGGCCTGGTCAAGATGGGCCCCAAGTCGGCCGGTTCGAAAGCCCGCGTCCAGTGCGACGGGCTGATGATGGATGGCGAATCGAAATCCGACACGTGGCCTGACATCCAGATCCAGAACCCCCACGTGACCGTCGCACACGAGGCAACGGTCGGACGGATCTCCGACGACCAGCTCTTCTACATGGGCTCGCGCGGCTTCACGGAGGACGAGGCCGCGGCGATGATCGTCAACGGCTTCATCGAGCCCGTGACCAAGGAGCTGCCGATGGAGTACGCCGTCGAGCTCAACCGGCTGATTCAGTTGGAGATGGTCGGCAGCATTGGCTAGGGCCCCGGTTGAGGGCTCCGATTGACACGATCGCCGCGCCGCTGTTCCCCAGGAACCTGCCGTGGGTGAACACTCCGGCGGGCGGGCAGGTCTCGATCATCCAGCGCGACCGGCCACTGCTCGTGGAGTTCTGGGACTTCTGCAGGCCCAACTCGATCCGGACCCTCCCTTACGTCAAGGCGTGGCACGAGCGCTACTCGGCGGCCGGCCTGCGGGTCGTTGGCGTGCACTGCCCGGGCTTTGAGCCATCACGCGACGAGCAGGCCGTGCGCGACGCCGTCGCGAGACTCGAGATCGAGCATCCGGTGCTGATCGACACGGAGCTGGAGCTGTGGCAGGAGTACGAGAACCAGGGCTGGCCCGCCCGCTACCTGTTTGACGGACACGCCCGCCTGTTCGAATTCCACTACGGCGAGGGCGCCTACGGGGAGACCGAGCTGGCGATCCAGGAGCTGCTGGCCATAGAGCGCGAGACGCTCCCTCCGGTCCGTCCCGAGGACGCCCCGGGCGCGCGGCTGTCGAGGCAGAGCGAAGACCGTCCCGGGGCCTATGAGGGCACCTACGAGGCGGGCGCGGTGTGGCTGGTCCTCAGCGGAGAGGGGACCGTTCGGTTCGACGCGGGTGAGAGGGGCTCTATCGACGTGACTCATCCCGGCGCGTATCTGATGGTGGAGCACCCCGTGCACACGACCGGGACGCTGGCGCTGGAGATCGGCGAAGGCGTGGTCTGCCACGCGACCTGCTTCACGCCTGGCCTGGCCTGAGACGCTCCCGCCCCCGCTACGCTTGGCGCTGATGCCGCTGCTCGCCCTGTGCTGCCTGGCGGCCGGCCTCGCCTCGCCGGCGCTTGCCAGCGGGAAGACAATGCCCCAGGTGACCCGCTTGGAAGCCAACAACGGGCCTGCCGACGGTGGTAACGCCGTGACGATCCGGGGTGTCGCCTTCGGCGGTTCGAGCCCTGTGCGCTCAGTCAGCTTCGGCGGCAAGCCGGCTGGGCGCTTCACGGTCACAGCGGACACCACGATCGAAGCGATCGCGCCACCAGGCGATGGCGAAGTCGAGATCTCCGTCGTCAACACGCGCGGCGAAACTTCGCCGCGGGTGCCGGTCGATCGCTACGCCTACGATCCGCCGCCGAGCGGACCGTGGCTGGGACTCAACGGGAACAGCCTGACGTTCCTGGGGCCGGTCGACAGGTTCGTCGAACACGGAGCGCTCTATGACCGCAGCGACGCCGTCGAGTGGATTGCAGGCGAGACACTCGCGCAGGGTGGCAGAGGCCTGGCGGCCTCAATCAAGGACGGGATGATCCCCGACGTGACAATCGAGTTCGCCGGCTATCCGGGCTGCTCCTTCCACAGCCAGTGCCTGCCGACGAGTGACGGGGCAATCGCCGCCTACGTCGACGGCTTCATCGCCACCGCCACTGAGATCCGCGCCAAATACCCCGCGGCGGGAATCCCCTTCGAGGCGATCAACGAGCCCTGGGGCTATGGCTCCGCAGGCCAATACGCGGCGATCCTCGCCAGTCTGCTGCCGGCGGCCGCACGCGCCGGCATCCCCCTCACCGACATCTACGCGGGTGCCTACGAACACGGCTGGGTCCAAGACCTCTACGAAGCACAACCGCGGCTACAGAGCGAGATCAAGGGCTGGTATCTGCACCCCTACGCGGGCGAAAGGGAGCCGGACGAAGGGATCGCCTCGCTGCCCGCGATCCAGGCCAAAATGACCTCCGGGCAGAACAACGTGATCGTCTCGGAGATCGGCTTCTGCGCGCCCGATGTGAACGACGCCGGCGACAAATGCACAGGAGCCCCCGCCCAGAGCCGCGACAGCAGCGAAGCGGCGGCGCTGCTCGAAGGCGAACTGAAGGCGGCGCTTCCGTTCCACCAGGCCGGTTGGCTGCGGGCGCTGATCGTCTACTCGCGCAACGACGGCGGCTGGGCGATGCAGCTGAAGGGCGGCGCTCTCACCGCGCAGGGCGCGGCGTTCGAGCGCTTCGCCGAAGCCTATGGCTAGGCGGGCGGCGCCAGCTCGACTCGGGAGCGCCCTGAGAGCAGCCGCAGGAGCTCCGGCGGACCCTCATCCTTCACCAGCACCGCCGTACCGGGCCAGTAGGGATTGGCGGGACCGGACTCGTCGAGGAAGATCGACGCGTAGGTCCAGCTCCCGGAGTTGACCAGCCGAGCGCCACCGGGGCCGCGCCACTCCTCCTGCGCGTCGCCTTGCCAGGGACCGGCGCGGTGGGTGTGTCCGAACACGACGTAAGCGTCGCCGAGCTTCATCCGGTCGGCCACCTCCCCCATCGCCGCAAGGCCCGCGCGGCGTAGCTCACCGCGGGAGATGCTGGCCTTCAAGGGACCGATGCCGGCGCGGTTGAGCGCCGCCACAGCCAGAGGGAAGGCACCGACCAGTGCACGGCGCCGCGCTCCTCTGACGATTCTCCTCATGGGCCGGCGCCACCGGCGGGAACCAGCGCGCATCCCGGGCTCGCTCGCGCCTCCACCCAGAGCCTGCCAGGCAGAGACGGTCGCCATCCCGTTGAGCGCCGCCCCGGGGTGTGTGTTGCGGGCGACGACGTCGCGCCAGGCGAACACCGGGGCGCCCATCGCCTCGTAGTCGTCGACGCCGTCGAAGCTCGATGGGTGCTTGCCCAGCAGGCGGCTCATCGCGCCGACGCTGAGACGCTCGAGCGTCGGCACCGTCAGATGGCTGTCGAGATAGTGCCCGTGCGTGGCATAGACGTCGGGGCGCACCCAGAGCCCGGGGTAGGCAATCCGCGTCCGTGCCGGGGCCGCCCACTCGGCGATCCTGGCGAAGGCAGGCGAGGCGTCGTGCGCCTCGATGAGCTGCTCGGGGAGCAGCGGCCCGGGATCGGACTGCGCCCCTCGCACCGCCAGCCACGGTTCGATCAGAGCGTGGTCGTGGTTGCCTGAGGTCAGGACCAGCTCGCGCTCGCCGCCGAGCGTCCGGCCCAAGTCCTCGAAGAACGGCTGGGCTGCCGCCATCGCCTCACGCAAAGGCCCATGGCGTAGCTCGAGGACATCTCCGAGCAGGACCAGACGGTCGATGCCGTCGAGTGCATCCAGCAAACTTGCCCGCATCTCCGGGCGGCGCAGCAGATCGCTCCTGGAGCCGCTGCCCAGGTGCAGGTCGGAGATGATCAGCGTGCGCATCGGGATGTCCTCCCGCCCGTGCGCCGCAGCAAGCGCCAGGTGCGGGTCCTCGGCGAGGTGCGGTCGGCGCTCAGCTCGCTCCGGCGGAGCCCTGGGACGCGGCGACGGCCTCGCGGATCGGCTTCGGGAGCATGAAGCGCACGTCCTCCTTGACGACGTCGAACTCCGAGATGTCGCTCACGCCGCGGTCCCTGAACAGCTCGACGAGCTCGCCGACGAGGTTCTCCGGTGCGCTCGCGCCGGAAGAGATGCCGACGACGCGACACCCGTCGAGCCAGTGCTCCTGGACCTCGCGAGCATTGTCGATCAGATGCGACTCGGTCCCGCAATCACGAGCGACCTCCACCAGACGCACCGAGTTCGACGAGTTGCGCGAGCCGATCACGAGCAGCAGATCGCATTTGGAGGCCATCTGCTTGACCGCCGCTTGACGGTTGGTAGTGGCGTAACAGATGTCGTCGGTGCGAGGACCGACGATCTTCGGGAAGCGCTCGCGGAGCCGGTCGAGGATCGCCGTCGTTTCATCGACGGCGAGCGTCGTCTGGGTCACGTAGGCGATCCGCTCGGGGTCCTCCACCTCGAGCGTCTCGACGTCTGCCTCGTCCTGGACCAACACGATCCGGTCAGGCGCCTCGCCCATCGTGCCTTCGACCTCCTCGTGCCCGGCATGGCCGACGAGGACGATCGTGTAGCCGTCGCGAGCGAAGTTGACGGCCTCGCGGTGGACCTTCGTGACGAGCGGGCAGGTCGCGTCGATCGTCTGCAGCTGTCGCTCGATCGCACCCTCGCGAACGCTGGGTGCGACACCGTGGGCGGAGAACACGCAGACCGAGCCCTGGGGGATTTCGGTGTGCTCGTCGACGAAAATCGCACCACGCTCTGAGAGTTCCTCGACGACGTGCTTGTTGTGGACGATCTCCTTGCGGACGTAGACCGGCGCGCCGTGGATGGACAGCGCCCTTTCAACCGTTTGAACAGCTCGATCGACCCCCGCGCAGTAGCCGCGCGGAGCGGCGAGGATCAGCTTCTCGACAGTGTTCGGCACAGAGCTCATTGTATTGGCCCCCACCCGCCCAGCCAGGTACCCTAGGCCGCGATGCCTCAGCGTCACCTCGATCGGCTGACTCCTGTCGACGCCTCGTTCCTGCACCAGGAGGGCCACAACTCGCACATGCACATCGGCGGGCTGACCCTCGTGGAGGGTCCGCCACCGAGCATGGAGGAGTTCCTCGAACAGATCCGCCGGCGCCTGCACCTCGTCCCTCGCTACCGCCACAAGCTCGCGCACACCGCGATCGACAGCGGCCGGCCCGTGTGGGTGGACGATCCGAGCTTCAACCTCGAGTACCACGTCCGCCACACCGCCCTGCCTGTCCCCGGCACCTGGGAGCAGCTGCAGGATCTGACCGCGCGGATCTTCTCCCAGCAGCTCGATCGCTCTAAGCCGCTATGGGAGATGTGGCTGATCGAGGGCCTTGAGCAGAACCGCTTTGCGCTGATCACCAAGACCCACCACTCGCTGATCGACGGGATCGCCGGCGTCGACTTGGCGACGGTGCTGTTCGATATCTCCCCCAACCCACCGCAGATCCCCCACTCCGGCCGCCCTTGGAAACCACACGCCGAGCCCAGCACGGCATCGCTGCTGGCCTCGGGGATCGTCGGAGCCGCCCGTACGGGCGCCGCGCTGTTCGAGGGCGCGATGGACGCGCTGACCCACCCCGATCGTGCGCTGGCGCGCGCCCGTGAGGCAGCCGAGGGCGTCGGGGAGATCGTCTGGGCCGGGCTGAATCCGGCTCCCGAAACACCTTTGAACGTGCCGATCGGCCCGCACCGGCGCTTCGTCGGGGTGACGGCCGGCCTGGAGGACTTCAAGACCGTCAAGAACGCCTTCGGCGGGACCGTCAACGACGTCGTCCTGGCGACCGTCGCCGGAGCTCTGCGCAGCTTCCTGATCGCTCGGGGACGCCGCACAGAGGGCGTCGAGATGCGGGCCCTCGTGCCCGTCTCGGTTCGCTCCGATGACGAGCGCGGCGGGACCGGCAATCGCATCGTGGTGATGCGCGGCCCGCTCCCGATCTACATCGCCGACCCGATGAATCGGCTGCGCTTCGTCTCACAGGCGATGGACGGCCTGAAGGAGTCCAAGCAGGCGCTCGGCGCCGAGGTGATCTCAGGCGCGCAGAACTTCGCTCCGCCGACGATCCTCGCCCAAGCATCGCGCCTGAACTTCTCGACGCGCCTGTTCAACCTGATCGTCACGAACGTCCCCGGCCCGCAGTTCCCCCTCTACGTGCTCGGCCGCGAGATGATCCTCGCGATCCCCGTCGCCTTCTTGCCCGAAAACCACGCCCTGGCGATCGCGATCATGTCCTACAACGGCCAGATGAACTTCGGCCTCCTCGGCGACTTCGACGCCCTGCCCGACATCGACTCGATCGGAGAGGCCATCGCCTCCGAACTAGCCGGCTTCGTGTCGATGGCCCGCGAGCAGATCGCCAGCCCAGCCTGAGAGACGACGACCGAGACTCGTCCGCAGACGGGAGCCAGGCACGTCCGCGGGCGTGCCTCGTCAACCGGCGCCGGGTGCGAACGTGCGGCGTATGATCGAGACGGGGAAATGACCGCACTCGGCCTAGTGCTCGTACTCGTAGGGACCAGTCTGGTGGTCGCCGAGATGCACGCGCCAGTGTGGCTCTCGGCGTGGCGGGAGCCACTGTTCTGATCGCCGGAGCGCTCCTCCTCGTCGCCGGCCTCGGAGGGGGCGTGCTGCTCGAGCTGTCGATCGTCGTTGTCCTGACGGCCATCGCCTGCGCTTGGATGGTGGCGGCGATCCGCACGGCGGCCCGCTCACGCGGGACGCGTATCCATGCCGGCTCCGAGGCGCTGTTTGGACGCGTCGGCGTCGTCAGACGCTGGAGTGAGTCCGCCGGCCAGGTGTTCGTCGACGGCGCGCTCTGGCGTGCGCGCCAGAACAGCCTCCAGTCCGACGAGGAGAGCTTCCAGGAGGGCGAACCGATCGTCGTCGAGGGTGTGAGCGGCCTGACCCTGTCGGTCCGCCGAGCCGAGGACTGGGAGCTGACCGGATGATCGAGGCGATCATCCTGGTGCTCGTCTTCCTTGCCGTGGCTGCGATCGCCTACGCGGCGGCGTCGGTGCGCGTCCTGCGTGAGTACGAGCGCGGCGTGGTGTTTCGCCTTGGCCGCGTGACGAGCCAACGTGGACCGGGCCTGATCTTCCTGCGCCCGGGGATCGATCGCATGGTGCGGGTGAGCCTGCGCACGGTGACGCTCGAGATCCCCGCCCAGGAGCTGATCACCCGCGACAATGTGCCCGCTCGGGTGACCGCCGTGGCGTACTACCGGATCATCGACTCTCGGAAATCGGTCGTTGAGATCGAGGACGTGCTCGCGGCCACCTCCCAGATCGCCCAGACGACGCTTCGCTCGGTGCTCGGCAAGGCCGAGCTGGACGCCCTGCTCTCCGAGCGTGAGCGCCTGAACGAGCACCTCCAGCACATCATCGACGACCAGACCGAGCCCTGGGGGGTGAAGGTGACCGCGGTCGAGATCAAGGATGTGGAGATCCCGGAAAGGATGCAGCACGCAATGGCCCGACAGGCCGAGGCAGAGCGCGAGCGGCGCGCGAAGATCATCAACGCAGAGGGCGAGTTCCAGGCTGCGGCCAGACTGAACGACGCGGCCGACGTGATCAGCCGCAACCCGGTCACGATCCAGTTGCGCTACCTGCAGACGCTGATCGAGGTCAGCGGCAACCAGAGCTCCACGATCGTCTTCCCACTGCCAATCGACGTGCTGAAGCCACTGATGAACGCGACCGAGAATCGACTGGGCGCGCTCGCCGAGGGAGCCGAGAGAGAGCGTCTGGATACTGTCCTGCTTGCCGCTCGAGAGGCGCTGGACCGCGCGGGAGGCGATTCAGCGACCGCGAACCTCGAATCGAACACACCTATTTCGCTCGCCGAGTCAGTCCCGGCGACATCCGCGAACGGCGTTGCGGCGCTACCGGGTGACGAGGAGCTGCCGCCGGGAACTCAGGGCGAGTGACCGCTCCTCACCGGTTGCGGAGCAACCCAGGGCGCAGCGGAGCTCTGTCTCGGGAGGATCCCCGTCGCTCGCACAGCAGAGCTCTCACTCGCGGAATCCCGGTCGAGAGCGACCGGGAGCCTCCCGAGACAGAGCGCAGCTAGTAGCCGAGCGCGAACTTAGCGTCCTCGCTCATCCGCTCAGGCGACCATGGCGGAGTGAAGACCATCTCGGACTCGACCGTCCGGACACCGTCGAGTTCACCGACGAACTCTTCGATCTGTTCGTTGACCTGGGGGCCGATCGGGCAGCCGGGGGTCGTCAGCGTGAACGTCACCTTGACGTTTCCCTCGGCGACCTCAACGGCGTAGATCAGTCCCAGCTCGACGAAGTCGAGCCCCAGCTCAGGGTCGATCACGTTGGAGAGGGCGTCCATCACGTCCTCCTCGGTGGGTGCGGCGGTCAGCTCGGACATGTGACCAGTCTAACCGTGGACGGCAGCGGCCCCGGTGGAGCCTGTCAGCCTTCGCGCCAACCGGCCAGCACGGCGAAGTGGTACTGCTTGAAGAAGCAGTCGCAGTCCTCGAGGCCCGCCTCGCCCATCCACCCGAGCTGCGTGGCGATGTCGGTCGAGCGGTCCATCGCCATGCGCCCTTCGGCGTCGGCGACCTCCGTCTCGCCCGCTCCGGCGGCCAGACACGCCTCGCGCCACAGGCGCCGGTAGGTCCGCTCGAGCCAAGGCGTCGGCCCAGCGACGTGCTCGGCGTTGACGAATACTCCACCGGGTCGCAACACGTCGTGGATCCGCCGATAGAGATCCTGCTTGTCGGGATGCTCGAGATGGTGGATGGCCAGCGCTGAGACGACCGCATCGAACGGTCCGTCAGGCAGCGGATCGCGCATGTCGGCGACGATCGTGCGAACGGATTCCCCCAGCCGAGCCGGGGCCTGTTCGACCATCTCGGCGGCCCCGTCGACGAGGATCATCTCTGCCTCTGGATGACGAGACAGCACCGCCTCGCTCATGAGGCCCGTCCCGGCGCCCAGGTCGAGCACCCGCTCGATCGGTCCGGGGCGCAGCTCCAAGAGATCGACTGCGGTTCCGTAGAACTGGTCGAAGCAGGGAACGATCCGACGGCGCTGAGCGTGGTACTCCTGAGCGTGCTCCGCGAAGACGCTTACCGAGTCGGCCATAGTCTGTACGCTATCACGTACAGAGGTATTGGCTTCGGTATGGCTAGGAGTCGCGGCGCAGGGCGTCGCGCGCGATGACCAGCAGCAGCCCGCTGGATGCCAGCAGCAGAGCTGAGATGCCCGACAGAAGAGGGGCGCCGTCGATCAGCACCTTCAGCTCGCAGGCGACCGCGACCGCCAGCAGCGGCGGTCCGAGCCGAAACAGTCTCCGTTCGCGAGCGTCGCGCACCGCGCCGATGCTAGCCACCTCGGAGCGGGCACCACGCAAGCGACGTGGCAGGCCCGCCGACGACGCAAATGGCGCCGCCTATCGGCCCGCTAGTTGTCGCAGCCGAGACGGTCCCACATGTACAGCTGGATGCACTCGTTGGCCAGTTCCACCGCGCGCTCGTGGGACAGCCGCGGCAGGACGGTGTCGAGGGCCTGCTCCTCGGCCACTCCCGCCTGGAAGGCTTCCTCGCCACGGAAGCCCGCGGCGATCTTCAGCGCCTCGCGGCGGTTCTCGCCGAGGCTGGGGAAGACGCCCACCAGGAACTCGGTGTTGGGGATCGGCTGGCCAACCTCGAGGGAGGCGTGCCAGGCGGCCAGCAGGTGTAGGTCGTCCTCGTCGAGGTCCGCGATGGCCTTGGCGTAGTGCACCGACAGTTCCTGGTCGGGGATGTCGTCGACCCAGGCTCGGACCACCTCGCCGACCAGTTGACGGCGCGCCTCTCGACCGAGCGAGTCGGCGATGACACGTATCGCGTCCTGGGGCTGTATGAAGCAGAGGGGCATTGCGCCTCCGGGGTCCGGGGAGAAACTGTCTGCTGTGAGAGTAGGTGGCGGTGTGGACGGCATCTTTCCGTCGCGCGCAAGTCCTCACGCACACCAGGCGCTCGTCCAAGCGAGCCGGCGGGCCTCTTCGGCACTACGCCTGATCCAGGCTCAACGGCCGGTGGCACATGTCCGATACTGCCGCGTGAGGACGGTCCTGCGCCCACTCCCGGTCGTGGCGATCACCGTTACGGCGTAGGTCCCCTTGGGCAGACCACGCAGATCGACGATCGCCGTGGTGTCCCTGCCCCTCCGCCGGACGTTCACATTCCGGCCGTCGACCACGACGCGGACCTGCCGGTAGGCCACGCCCTTCGGGGGATCGACGTGGATCGTGAAGTGTCGTGCGCTCCGGCAGGGTAGCGGGGAAGCGACGGGCGCGATCGTGGGCGCCTGGGTGACTCTCGGCTGACGCGGGCAGGACATCGTCGCAACCGCATCGACCGTCAGAGGCCGGCTCGGATCACCGTCCTGAGCGAACGTCAGCACCGAGTCTGGATGCATGCCGTTCTGGCATCCCGCCGGCACGCGTAGGTAGTAATGGGTCTTGTTCGCGATCCGGAGGGCAGAGCCGATCTCGACCACGAGCCTTCGCACGGAGAAGACCGGCGAGGAGGATCCGATCGAGGTGGACGGCAGGCTCAGGCTCAGCACCGGTGTTTCCTTCGGGTCCGTGCTGCCGGGTGCGAACGACCCGGCGAGATCGAACCCTGCGGGCTGGCCCACCGGGGCGAGCGCCAGGCCGCCCGGGACGACGACCGGCAGCAGCGGCACCGTCGTTTCGGTCCCAGCCGGCTCGACCACAGCCGTCAGTTCGCCGGGTGGCCCCGCCCGCGAGGCGCGCGGGCAAGCCTCCGGCTGCTGCTTTTCAGGCAACGTCGTGGGACACGAGGGCCAGCCCTGCGTGACTTTGAGGCCTTCGGGGAAGGCCAGCCTGATCGCCGTCAACGGCGGCGGATTGCCTCCGTCTTCGGTGCCGGAGATCGTGTATTCGAGCTTCAGAGCCGCCCCGGTCCGGGCGATGTTGCCAGTGTGCGGGAAGCCCACGATTGGCACGAGCTTCGCCGAGAAAGCAACGGTCGGAACGGCCGCGGCGGGTGACGCGACGGCGCCTGTCGCGGTCAGCCCGAGCAACAGAGCACCCGTAGCAACCAGCCACGCCCTTCTCGTCAGCGCCCCCATCAAGTCAAGTCTAACTATGCGATTTTTGCGCGAGCGTGTGCTCAAAGGCTCAACGCGGCGGCGATCGGCGCCACCTCGACGGTCGTCTCGGCGGCGATTCCCAGCGTCGCGCGGGCCGGCCCCGCCCAATTGGCGAAGGCGAGGTCAAGCGCCTCGATCGGCTCCCCAGCGGCCTCCGCCAACGCGGCCGCTCGGCGATCGAGCAGCAGCGGGTCGCCGATGCCGAAGATGCGCTTGGCGGCAACGGTCGTGGGATCTTCGCCCCCGGTCGCGCGGGCACTCGACAGCTGCAGCGAGTCGGAGGCCAGCTCGTAGAGGCCCAGGTGGCCCAGCGAGACGAGCAGCTCGTAGCGGGCGGCACGCGAGAGCCCGGGCAGCGCAAGCCGTTCGGACAGCCGCGCGAAACGGCGCTCTGGGGTCCACCCGAGATCGCCTGTGAACGCCCGCGCCTGAGGCTCCTCGGGCCCACCGGCGCGAATCAGCCATTGTGCGTAGGCCTCCAGCGTCCGGGCGCCGCTCCCCTGCTCGTGGGACCCACGCGGCCCCATCGCGAGGCCGTCGAGCAGTCCGCCCAGCTCGTCGGGCAGGCTGCCGGGTCCGGGCGCCACGTCCAGCACGGCCTGCACGGACGCAAACGGCTGCCCGTCCTCGGTCGGGCACAGATAGGCCAACAGGAAGCAGATCCAAGTCGCGCGCTCCAAGTCGCTCCCCATGAGCGACCGAGCCTCGCCGTAGAGGCCGGGCGGCCCGCTCGCCAGCGCCGCCAGGCGTCCGCTGGAGAAGGCGATCTCCTCCGCCAGCCGGGCCGCATCGGCGCTGGCCCTCAGCCCCGGCACGAGCGGCGAGCTGTAGCCGTCCTCGACGGCCCTGCCCTCGTGGCGCACGCGCAGGCCTTCGCGGGTCCGCCGCGCACCGCCCGCCCCTTGCCGTCGCGCGGCGGTTCCGCCGCTACGGGCGCGCCGCGGCGCGCCGCCCGCCGGCTCGTTGCCGGGGAGCGTCTTGCTGCAGATCGGACACCGCTCTAGGAAGCGGCCGTGACGACAGAAGGTCGGCATAGCGCCGGGGGAACATAGCCGCGGGCGCGTGCGCGTGCGGCACCGGCCTCCCGCTCTTTGGCCAGGGCGTACAGGTAGTCGTCGAAGTCGACCTGGATCGTGTGCCGCTTGGAGGTCACATATCGCTTGCGCATCGCCTCCTGATCGGCGGCGATGTCCGCTCGCAGATCCTCCTCCGACGGCAGCGCGTAGTCGCCCATCAGGTAGTCACCCACCCAGGCGCCCTGCGCCTCGGCCAGCGGCATCACCGCCCCCAGCGGCTGCAGCAGGCCGATGAACATCACGTTCGGGATCGCCGGATGGAAGACCCGGCGGTAGAGCTCGATGTGGTTCTCCGGCGCCGAGATCAGCTGCTCGTCGAAGAACGGGAAGGTGATCTTGTAGCCCGTGCAGTAGACGATCGCGTCCGCCTGCTCGACGCTGCCGTCCTCGAAGCGCACCGTGTCCTCCCCGAGCGACTCGATGTTCGGCTTCGAGGCGATCGTGCCGTGCTGGATGCGGTCGAGGATGCGACCCGAGATCGTCGGATGAGCCTCGCCGAAGCGGTGTTCGGGCTTGGGCAGCCCGTGGCGCTCGGGCGATCCGGCGTAGCTGCGCACCAGCTGCTGGACGACCCGTTGGCGGATCTTGAAGGGCACGCGGGGGTCGTTGCGGATCTGATCGACAGGTTTGCCGAAGATGTACTTGGGGATGATCCACACTCCGTGGCGGGCCGAGAGCATCGTCCCCTCCGCCACGTAGGAGGACTCGACGGCAATGTCCATCGCCGAGTTGCCCATCCCGACGACAACGACCCGCTTGCCCTCGAAGATCGAGTTGTCGATGTAGGCGTGGGCGTGCATCTGTATCCCCGCGAAGCGCTCAGAGCCTGGGAACGCCGGTTCCGGCCAGCGCGGATTCCAGTGATGGCCGTTGGCGACGATCAGCGCCTCGTAGCGCCGGCTCTCGCCACTGTCCAGACGCACGGTCCAGGAGCCATCGGGCTCGAGTTCGGCATGCTCGACGCCCGTCTCGAAGGCGATCTTGTCGCGAAAGCCGAAGTGGTCGACGTATTCCTCGAAGTAGGTGGCGATCTGAGTGTGGTGGGGGAAGTCCGGATAGGACTCCGGCATCGGCAGGTCGGAGTACTCCATGCGGGGACGGGAGGTGTTGATGAACAGGTCCCGGTAGGCGGCGGACATCCCGTTGCTGTTCCCGAACACCCAATTGCCGCCGATGCGGTCCGACTTCTCGAAGCAGTCGAAGGGGATCCCACGCTCGTGCAGCGCCTTCGCAGCTGCGATCCCGGAGGAGCCGGCACCGATCAGGCAGACACGGCCGGAACGTCCCTGGGGCAGGTGCTGCCCGTTCCCGTTGTGTGGCGGCTCGCTCATCGCCGCCAAGCGTAGCTAGCCCGCTGGGACGCCGGGACCGACGTGCTGCGGCGGGCCCTCGGGCCCCTCGTCGGCGTCGGCGTGACCGGCGAGCCCCTCGTCGTGCGCAGGTGATGTGAGGCCGGCGAGATGGCGGTCGACCATCCGGGCGCACTGGCGGCCCTCGTTGATCGCCCAGACGATCAGCGACTGGCCGCGGCGGGCATCGCCGGCGGCGAACACGCCGTCGACGGAGGTCGTGTAGGGGGTGACGGCCTTGACGTTGCCGCGTCGATCCTTCTCGACGCCCAACTGGTCGAGCAGGCCCTGCTCGGGGTGCAGGAAGCCCATCGCCAGCAGCACCAGCTGTGCCGGCAGCTCACGCTCGGTGCCTCCCAGAGGCGCGAACGGCGGCTCCGGCGCCGCCTGGGCGATCGTCAGGCCGGTGACGTTACCGCCCTCCCCTTTGAAGCCTGTCGTCGCGATCGAGTAGTCCTGCTCGCCGACCCGTAGCTCCCGGGCCTCCTCCATCGCGTAGCTCAGCCGATACTTCAACGGCCACTCCGGCCATGGCGTACGGTCGTCGGGACGGTGCACGGGGGGCTCTGAGAGCAGCTCCAGCTGGACGATCGAGCGGGCGCCCTCGCGCAGCGAGTTACCCACGCAATCCGCGCCCGTGTCGCCGCCGCCGATCACGACCACGTCCTTGCCGGCGGCGCTGATCGTCTGATCCGGGGCCGGCGCCGGGGTCGTGGGCTCGGGGCCGTACTCGCCTGCCACCCAGCGGTTGCGCTGGTAGAGATAGTCCATCGCGAAGTGCACGCCGTCGAGCTCACGCCCCTCCACGGGTAGATCCCGAGGGACCCGCGAACCGGTCGCGAGGACCACCGCGTCGAAGCTCGCAAGCAGCTCCTCGGCGCTGATGTCGGCGCCGACGTCGACACCGCAGCGCAGCACCACGCCCTCGGCTTGGAGCTGCTCGACGCGCCGCTGCACGACGGTCTTCTCGATCTTGAAGTCGGGGACGCCAAAGCGCACGAGGCCACCGATCGCCTCGTCGCGCTCGAACAGCGTCACGGCATGCCCCGAGCGGCGCAACTGCTGGGCGGCTGCCATCCCGGCGGGGCCCGAGCCGACCACGGCGACGCTGCGGCCCGTCTCGCGCCGCGGCGGCTGCGGCACGATCCAGCCCTCCTCCCAGGCGCGGTTGACGATCGAGTTCTCGATCTGTTTGATCGTCACCGCGTCGCCCTCGCGGATCTCCAGCACGCAGGCGGCCTCGCAGGGCGCGGGACACAGCCGGCCGGTGAACTCCGGGAAGTTGTTCGTGGCATGCAGCTGGTCGATCGCGTCGGCGAAGCGGTCGTTGTAGACGAGGTCATTCCAGTCGGGTATCAGGTTGCCCAACGGGCAACCGTTGTGACAAAAGGGGACGCCACAGTCCATGCACCGCGCGCCCTGCTCGCGCAGCTCGGGAACGGGCCGCTGCAGCAAGAACTCCTGGTAGTCGTGCGCTCGTTCGGCGCTGTCGCGGTAGACGACGCCGTGGCGCTCGATCTTCAGGAAGCCGCCGAGCTGACCCATCAGACGCCCGCCTCCGCGCCCTCGGTGCTCACCGCGGGCTCACCGCCGGTGCTGACCGCAGCCTCTTCCTCGGCTCGTTCGCGCAGCACCCGCTTGTAGTCGTGGGGCATCACCTTCACGAACGCCCCGGCCGCCAACAGCTCCTCCCAGCGCGCCAGCACGTCCGCCGCCACGGGGCTGCCGGTGCGGGTCTCGTGCTCTTCGATCATCGCTCTCAGCTCGATGCGGTCGGCCGGCGCGAGCTCCTCGAAGCCGACCATCCCCATGTTGCAGCGCGCCGGGAACTCGCCGCGCTCGTCGAGCACGTAGGCGACGCCTCCACTCATCCCCGCGGCGAAGTTGCGTCCGGTCGGACCGAGCACCACGACGCGCCCGCCCGTCATGTACTCACAGCCGTGGTCGCCAATGCCCTCGACCACTGTCCATGCACCGGAGTTGCGCACGCCGAAACGCTCGCCGGCGAGACCCCGGAAGAACGCCCGTCCGGCGGTCGCGCCGTAGAGGACGGTGTTGCCGACGATCACGTTCTGCTCGGCGACGAAGTGCTCGCCCATGCCCTCGCGGGGCCTGACGGCGAAGACGCCTCCCGACATGCCCTTGCCGGCGTAGTCCTGGGCGTCGCCGCGCAGTGTGAAGGTGACACCCGGCGCCAGCCAGCCGCCGAAGCTCTGTCCCGCGGAGCCCTCGAACTCGGCAACGATGGAGTCCTCCGGAAGCCCCTCGGCGCCGTAGCGGGCGGCGATGTGACTGGAGAGGATGCCGCCGATGCAGCGGTTGCGATTGCGCACCGGCCGTGAGATCCGAACCTTCTCGCCGCGCTCGATCGCGGGCTCCGCGGCCTTGACGAGCTCCCAGTCCAGCGCGTCCTCGAGCACAGCCGGAGGCGCCTTGACGCGGCGGCGCGGCGCATGCTCGTCCAGCTCTATGTGTGTCAGCAGGTGGGTCAGGTCGACGCCCCCGGCCTTCCAGTGCTCGACGGCGCGATTGACGCCCAGAAGGTCGACGCGGCCGATCGCCTCGTCGAGCGTGCGCAGGCCCAGCGAGGCGAGGATCTCGCGGACTTCCTCGGCGACGAAGAAGAAGAAGTTGACGACGTGCTCGGGCGTGCCCTTGAAGCGCTTGCGCAGCTCCGGGTCCTGGGTGGCGATCCCCACCGGGCAGGTGTTCAGGTGACAGGCCCTCATCATGATGCAGCCGGTCGCAATCAGGGGAGCCGTGGAGAAGCCCATCTCATCCGCGCCGAGCATCGCCGCGATGACGACGTCGCGGCCGGTCTTCAGCTGGCCGTCCGTTTGCACGACGATCCGCGAGCGCAGGTCGTTGAGCAGCAGCGTCTGCTGGGTCTCGGCCAGTCCGATCTCCCAGGGGATGCCGGCGGCCTGGATCGAGGACAGCGGCGAGGCGCCCGTGCCGCCGTCGTGTCCGGCGATCAGCACGCGGTCGGCGTTGGCCTTGGAGACGCCCGCGGCGACCGTGCCGACGCCGACCTCGGAGACGAGCTTGACCGACACCTCCGCGCGCGGGTTGCCGCAGCGCAGGTCGTAGATCAGCTGCTTGAGGTCCTCGATCGAGTAGATGTCGTGGTGAGGCGGGGGCGAGATCAGGCCGACGCCGGGGGTCGTGTGGCGGATCGAGCCGATGTACTCGTCGACCTTGTGGCCCGGCAGCTGGCCGCCCTCGCCGGGCTTCGCGCCCTGGGCCATCTTGATCTGCAGCTCATCGGCGTTGACGAGGTAGTGGATCGTCACTCCGAAGCGTCCCGAGGCGACCTGCTTGATCGCCGAGCGGCGCCGGTCGCCGTTGGCGTCCGGGGTGAAACGGACCGGGTCCTCCCCGCCCTCGCCCGTGTTGGAGCGCCCGCCGAGGCGGTTCATCGCGATCGCCAGCGTCTCGTGCGCCTCCCGCGAGATCGAGCCGAGGCTCATCGCGCCCGTGCAGAAGCGCCTGACGATCTCCTTGGCGGACTCGACCTCCTCCAGCGGGATCGCCTTGTCGCGAGCCCCGGCGCCGTTGCCGATCTCCAGCAGCCCGCGCAGCGTCGCGCGCCGAGCCGCGTCCTCGTTGACCGTCTTTGCGTACTCACGGAACTTCTCCATCGCGGGGCTGTCGCGCACCTTGGCGTGAGCCTCGCCGTCGCCGGCCAGGGCTCCCGCGACGTCGCCGTTGGCGGAGCGCACCGCGTGCTGCACCAGCGCGATCGTCTCGGGGTTCCACATGTGGTGCTCGCCGTCGCGCCGCCAGGCGTAGACGCCGCCGACGGGCAGCAGCTCCTCGCGCACCCCCGGCGTCCGCCATCCGGCACGGGCGTGGCGCTCGATCGCCTCTTCGGCGAGGACCTGCAGACCGACCCCGCCGATCCGCGAGGCGGTGCCGGTGAAGTGCGCGTCGATCAGCTCGCGCTCGAGGCCGACGGCCTCGAATATCTGAGCGCCCCGATAGGACTGGATCGTGGAGATCCCCATCTTGGAGATCGTCTTCAGGAGACCTTTGCCGATCGCTTTGACGACGTTCTGGGCGGCTTCCTCGGCGCTGATCTCGATCTGCTCGCCGTCTTTTCCGACGCGCGCGATCTTCTTTTCGACGACCAGCTCGTCGAGGGACTCCAACAGCAGATAGGGGTTGATGGCGCTCGCGCCGTAACCGATCAGGGTCGCGAAGTGATGAACCTCGCGGGGCTCGCCGGACTCGACGATGATCCCGGCCCGCAGCCGGGTGCCCTCGATCACGAGGTGGTGATGAACGGCCGCGACGGCCAGCAGCGATGGGATCGCCACGCGCCGGGGCCCGACCAGCCGGTCGTTGAGGATCAGGATGTTGGCGCCTTCGGCGATCGCCTCGCTGGCGGTCTCACAGATGCGCCCGATCGCCTCGGCAAGGCCGTCCGGCCCCTTCTGGACCTGCCAGGTGGCGTCGATCGTGCGCGCTTTGTAGACGTCGTGGTCGACGTGTCGGAGCGTCTCGAGCTCCCGGTTGAGCAGGATCGGCTGGTCGAGCAGCAGCTTGTGGGCGTGCTCGGGGGTCTCGTCGAACAGGTTGCGCTCGTTGCCCAGGGTCGTGGCGAGGCTCATCACGATTTCCTCGCGGATCGGGTCGATCGGCGGATTCGTGACCTGGGCGAACAGCTGCTTGAAGTAGGAGAACAGCGGCGGCGCCTGGTCAGAGAGCACCGCCAGCGACACGTCGTTGCCCATCGAGCCGATCGGCTCCGCGCCGTCGACCGCCATCGGCGTCAGCAGCACCCTGAGGTCCTCCTGGCTGTAGCCGAAGGCTCGCTGGCGAAGCCGCATCGGCTGGTCTGAGAGGGTCACTTCACTCGAGGGAGGCAGGTCCTTGAAGGGAACGGCGTTGCGGGCGTACCACTCGCCGTAGGGCTTCGCTTCGGAGACGTCGCGCTTGACCTCCTCGTCCTCGACGATCCGGCCGCGCTCGAGGTCAACGAGGAACAGCTTGCCCGGCTGCAGACGACCGAGGCGCTTGACCTCCGCCGGAGGGATGTCGAGCAGCCCCGACTCCGACCCCAGCACGACGTGCCCGTCGGTCGTCTCGACCCAGCGCCCGGGGCGCAGCCCGTTACGGTCGAGCGTCGCGCCGACGACCCGTCCGTCGGTGAACGCGACCGAGGCGGGGCCGTCCCACGGCTCCATCAGACAGGAGTGGAAGGCGTAGAAGCCCTTGAGGTAGTCGGGAAGGTCGTCCCTGTTGCGGTAGGCCTCGGGGATCATCATCATCGCCGCGTGCGGCAGCGAGCGGCCGGCCAGCATCAGCAGCTCGAGGACGTTGTCGAACGTCGCCGAGTCGGAGTTGCCGGCGCTTACGACCGGCAGGATCTTCTCGAGGTCCGCTCCGAACAGCTCGCTGCGCAGCTCGCTCTCGCGGGCTCGCATCCAGTTGACGTTGCCCATCACCGTGTTGATCTCGCCGTTGTGGCAGATCACCCGGTAGGGGTGGGCCAGCTCCCAGCTGGGGAAGGTGTTGGTGGAGAAGCGTGAGTGGACGAGGGCCAGGGCGCTCTTGGTCCGCTCGTCGCGAAGGTCCTCGTAGAACGCTCCCAGTTGGAAGCTGATCAGCATGCCCTTGTAGTTGATCGTCCGCGAGGAGCTCGAGGCGATGTAGAGGCCGCTGTGCTCGGCCTGAAGCTCGCAGACGCGCCGGATCACGTAGAGCTTGCGCTCGAAGGCGTCCTGGTCGGCGATCTCGGCCTCCCCCGCTCCGACGAACAGCTGGCGGAAAACGGGCCGGCAGGCGGCAGCGACGGCGCCGGTGTGCTCCTCGTCGATCGGCACGTCGCGCCAGCCGAGCAGGCGCTGGCCCTCCGCGGCAACGGTCCGCTCCAACAGCGCCTCCAGGCTCTCACGCGCCTCGGGAGCCGTCGGCAGGAAACACATCAGCACTCCGTACTGACCCGCGGGTGGCAGCTCGAAGCCGGCGACGCCGCGGAACAGCTCGTCGGGCATCTGCATCAGGATCCCCGCCCCGTCCCCCGTCTTGGGGTCAGCGCCGGAGGCCCCACGGTGCTCCAGGTTCTCGAGCGCCGTCAGCGCCCTGGAGACGACCTCATGGGTCGGGACGTTGTCGAGGCGCGCGACCATCCCGACGCCGCAGGCGTCGTGCTCGAAGCGAGGGTCGTAGAGACCGACGGCCTTTGGCGGCTGTTTGCTGTGCGTGGGCATAAAAGTGCTCGTGGGGGCGGTGCTTCCCCGCATGACACGTTTGCGGGCAGGCGGGCACCTGAGGCGGAGCAGAAAGGGTATCAGCGCACAGCGGGCTGAAATAGTCGGCGGACACGAATTTTTGGCCTCGTCTCCGTGCCTATTGAATCGGCGCGAAAGGCTCGCCGGGATCCTCCCGCATCGTCTCCTCCTCGCTCCAGGAGCACATGCCGCCGCGACCGGGACAGGTCAGGCAGAGGCCGCGATGAGGCCTCGGGCTGACGGCATAGGGCTCCGTCCAGTCCCCGGCGAGCCGCTTCGCCAGCTCCTCCTCGAGGGTCGGGCGCTCGGCAAGCGTGTAGCGCGCGACGGCCGGTGTCTGCGGTCGCGCGAGAAACCAGTGGACGACCTCGACCACCAGAGCGCCCTGGCGCAGCACCGCGAGCGCGTACAGCAGGCGCTGCACGGCGTAGTCGCGCGCGACGAGCGTCTCGGGGTCCTCCTCCGCGCTGAGCCTGTCGCTCTTGTAGTCCACGACGAGCGCCGTGCCGTCGGTCTCCTCGCAGAGCAGATCGAGCACGCCGGTGATCAGCGGCGTCTCCTCCCCGAGGCTGAACGCGAACGGGTGCTCGCGCCGGCGCGAGCGCGCCGCGGCGATCCTCGCGGCGAGAGGGCTCCTCAGCGCCTCGCCGATCACAGCTGCGATCTCCTCACGATCGGCGGGGCCCGTCTGCATCCCCAGCTCCACCGCGGCCGCCTCGACTCGTCGCTCATCCGGGAGCCCCGGAGCGGCGAAGTCGTGCGTCTCCATCAGCCTGTGAACGAGCGTCCCCCTCGCACGGGCCTCCAGGCCCTCGCCTCGGGATGCTCCCGCGGCCGCCCGCTCCTCAGGCATCCGCAGGACCCTTTCCAGGTAGTAGCGATAGCCGCAGCGCTCGAGCAGGGTCAAAGACGTGTAGCTCAGGGTCGCCGGAAGCGCGGGGCCCGAGACAGCCGGCGCCGGCGCGATCGGCTCGCTGACCTCCCGCGCCGCCGTGTCCTGCTCGGCTGCCGGCGGCGCCTGTGGCGGTGCCTCGAGCAGGACCGCCCCGAAACCGCTCGGATCGCTGAAGGCGACGCGCATCGAGACCCGGCCCGCCTCGCCGATCGGAAGGACGTGCACGCCCGGGCCCTCCTGCCCCAGCTCGGGCAGCTTCGCGCAGAGCACAGGGCCGAGCCAGTTGACAGGCGGCGGGACCTCGCTGGGCTTCGGCCACGAGGAGAACTCGACGGTGCCGCTCAGCAGAAGCCTGTCACAGGCTCGCGTCATCGCCACGTAGAGCACGCGGTCCTCCTCCTCGCGCTCGCGCGCCCAGCGCTCCGCTCGCAGCCGCTCGAAGTCGAGCGCCTTCTCGCCCTCCCCCTCTCCGGGCCGTCGCAGGCGCAGTCCGACGCGTCCTCCCTCAGCGAGCAGGTTCGACGAGCGTGACGGCGGTTTGCGGCCGAGGTCGGCGACGGCGACGACCGGGAACTCCAGGCCCTTGGCGGCGTGGATCGTCATCAGGCGCACCGTGTCCGGCTCGACGCCCTCGACGGGCGCCTCGGGCTCGACCGCGTCGGCCTGTTTGAGGCGCTCGACGTGGTCGGCGAAGCCCCTCAGGTCCCGGCCCTCCTGGGCTTCGAAGCTCCGAGCCAGCCGCAGCAGCTTTCGCACGTTCGCGAGCCTGCGCTCGGGCCAGTCGAGCCCCAGGACGTGAGCCTCATAGCCACTGCGGACGATCGCTCGCTCGAGCATCTGCGAGATCCCGAGCCGTGGGGCCTCGGCGCGCTCGCGCTCGAACCAGGGACAGAACTCCTCGAGCAGGCGCCGGTCGCGCTCGGCCAGCCGCTCCGCGGCGACGCCGGACAGCGCCGTCTCCCAGAGCCCGCGGCGCTGCTCGCGGACAGCCGATGCCAGCACGGCGAGACCGTCCCGCGAGATGCCGAGGAGCGGCGAGGCGAGCACCGAGTACAGCGCCTCCTCGTCGCGCGGGTTGGCGAGCGCGCGCAGGTAGCTGTGCAGATCGCCGATCTGCTGCCTGCCCCAGAACGTCCCGACGGTCGCGAGCGTTCGCAGCCCGCGCAGCTGAAGCGCCCGCTCGAACACCTCGATCTCGCCGCTGGCGCGCAGCAGCACGACGATCTCACCTGGCGTCGCATGGCCTGCCTCGACGAGCTCGGCGACGCGCTGGGCAAGGAGACGGGCCTCGGCCTGGCGCCAGCGCGCCGCATCCGGGAGGCCATCGGCGATTGCGGCTGAGACGCGCTCGTTCTCATCCCAGCCGCTCTTGCTGGTCAGCAGCAGCTCCACCAGCGGCTCGCCCTGCTGCTGCGCGCCGAGGTCCCGCAGCGCCTCCTCGGCGCGGCCGTGCACCAGCCCAGCGAAACGCTCGAAGCGGGGAGCGAAGGCCGCGTTGACGGCCTCCAGGACGTCACTGTGGCTGCGGAAATTGCCCGTCAGCGCAAGCGCTCCGCCGCTCGTCTGCAGCCGCGACCGTCGCGCGCGAAACAGGCTCACATCGGCATGCCGAAAGCCGTAGATCGACTGCAGCTCGTCGCCGACGGTGAACAGATTCTCGCCTCGCTCGAGCGAGGCGAGAATCGCCATCTGTCGCGGATTGGTGTCCTGGAACTCGTCGACCATCAGCAGCTCGAAGCGCTCAGCCCAGGAATCCCGCAGGCCGTGATTTGCGGCCAAGAGCTCTCCCGCGATCAGCTCGAGATCGTCGAAGTCGACGCTGCCCCGCTGCTCCTTGAGATGCTCGTAGCGATCGCCGAACAGCCCGAGGAGGCGGTCGAGCAGATCGACAGCGACGATCGCCTCGCGCTCTGTCTGACCGGCTTCGGGGCCGGCGGCGGGCTTGGGGAGGCGGGGGCGGCGCTCGCCACGGCTGCGCAGCTCGCCGTGGACCTGTTCGATCATCTGGCGCACGATGTCCACGCCGTAGGCCGCCAGCAGGTCGACCGCACCGGCATCGCCGCCGGCGAGGAACTCGACGAGCGAGTCCTCGAAGGCCCGCTCGCGCAGCCGCGCCGACTGGCCGGCGTCGAGGATCTCGAACTCGGGATCGAGCCCCGCGGGCAGCGGGTGCGCTCGCAGAAGTCGGGCGCAGAAGCCGTGGAAGGTGCCGATGAAGGCCGTCTCGGTGTCGCGCGCGGCCTCGCGGTCGCCGAGCTCCAGCAGCCGCGCGCGCACTCGTGAGCGCAGCTCGCCGGCGGCGCGCTCGGTGAACGTGATCGCGAGCACCGCGGCGGGCGCGAGACCGTCCTCGCGGACGGCCTGCACGAAACGCTCGACGAGCACGGAGGTCTTGCCGCTGCCAGCCGCCGCCGACAGGAGGATCGGCTCAGAGCGACGGCGTACCGCCTCCTGCTGCTCAGCCGTCAGCGTCAATGCCCCCGGCTCGGGGAGCTCCTCGGCGAGCCCCGCATCGAGGTCGATCGTCAGCTGTTCCACGTCAGCTCTCACAGCGACAGATCGTGGGGTACTTGCAGCCACCCTTCCAGGCGCACGTGCGTGGGCGCGGCTCCAACTCGCCCCGGCCCGCCTGGCCGGCCGCCTCGCGTGCGGCGTCGAGCGCCGCCGCCAGCAGCTCGTCCAGCTCCTGCGCGTCGAAGCGGTCAGTGCGGACGCAGTTGCCGGCCGCCTCGTGGTCGGCGAGCAGGGCGCCGCGCGCCTTGAGGTCTTCGCCACGCAGCGGCTGGTAGAGACCGCCGACGACGCGCAGGCCGAGCAGCTGTTCGGCAGCTTGCATGTACAGCGCCACCTGGAGTTTCCCGCCCTTCAGCCAATCGAGCCCACGGGGAGCTTCTTTGGCCTTGTAGTCGATCACGACGGCCTCGCCGTCCGCGCCCACGTCGATGCGGTCGATGCGTCCTCGCAGCTTGACGCCGCCCCCCAGCTCGAAGGCCGGCAGCTCGCTGGCCTCGCCGTGCTCGTCCTCGCCGCTGAAGCCGAAGCCGAGCTCGAGCTCGCGAGGCGTGAGCGTGCTGTCGGTCTCCGCCGCATGACCGAGGTAGCGGTCGAGGTCCGCATGCAACCCGCGACGGATCGCGATCGCCCGCTCGGGACTAACCGACAGCAGGTTTCGCGGCTCGGCCTCCGCGAGGGCGCCGGCCAGCAGCTCGCGGGCCAGCGCGAGGTTCGCGGGGGTGACGCGTGCCGATCCTGTCTCCCGGCGAAGACCCTCGAGTGTCGCCTTCAACGCGTCGTGCGCGAGCGAGCCGCGAGCGAACGGCTCGGGGTCAGGCTCGAAGCGCCCGGGACTCAGCAGCCGCTCGACGAACCACGCCACGGGGCATTTCACCCAGGTCTCGATCGAGGTGCCCGACCATGGCCGCTCCCGCAGGCCCGCCAGAACATCGTCGTCGGTGAGCCACCTCTGCTCGGTCCCTGGCGCGGCGCTCACAGGTCCCCGGGCGCCGTCTACGGTCCCGAGCGCCCGGCGCTGCCGACGTTCGAGCAGGCCCGCGTCAAACAGGTCGCAGACGTCGTCGACGAACAGTGACCGCGACAGCGGCGCGGCGTCGTCGTCGGACTCGTGCCAGCTGAGTATCAGCTGCTCCTCGGGCCGCGACAGCACCGCATAGAGCAGGTAGCGCTCCGCCGAGAGGGTCTCCTCGGGCTCCCCGAGCAACAGTCCCGAGGCCTCAGCGACACGGCTGCGCTCACGCTCGCCGAGCAGTGGCTGAGGACGGGCACGGAGCGGGAATACACCCTCCTGGAGCCCCGAGACGAACAGCGCCCGGACACGCCTGGCACGCAGCTGGAGCGGGTCGAGCACCGCGACGAGGCCCCGCCCGGGCAACTCGCCGCTGTTGACCTCGACGCCCGTGAGGGCGCTCGCAAGCTCCCCGGCGGTGGCGGGCGCCGCCTCGGGCGCGTAGCGGGCGAGCTCGCGGAGCTCCGCCAGTGCGTTGCGGCCACCGGCCAGCGCCCGCGCCTCGTCGAGCTCGTCCACGCCCAGCACCCCAGCCTGCCCCCGGCGCGGCGCCGCGAACAGCCGCACCAGCTCGCGGCCGGCGAGATCCGCGAGCGCGCCGGGGCCACGCCGCTGGGCCTCGGCGAGCCTGTCAAGCGCGTCGAGTGGGAACCAGCGCTCCTCCCAGCGCTCACGCGCTTGCTCGACGCGCCTGAGGCCCTCGCGCCGGACATCGAGCTCGAGCGCGTCGGCCAGCTCCGGGCGCTCGAGCCGGCCGGGCGCCCGCAGCCAGGCGAGGAGGTCCGCAGGGGTGCCAGGAGCGAGACCGCCGGCCCCGGGAACGCAGCGCAGCAGCCCGATCAGCGCGCGCCCCACAGCGGTATCGCCGAACGGCCGTTTGAAGGGCATCGCGAACGGGATCCCGACGGTGGCGAAAACCTCGGTGACGAGCGCGGCGGCACCCGCCGGGTTGCGGACGATCACGGCGATCTCCTCGGCCGGCATGCCACCCGCGAGCAGTCCGGCTACGCGGCCCGCGATCAGCTCGATCTCCGCTCGCTCGCCGCCGCCCTGCATCAGCTCGATCACGCCGGCGGGATCCGTGCGTGTGACGCCCGGCTCGAACAGCGAGCGCTCCAGGTGCGAGAGCGCTTCACGGGCCCCCGGCGCGTAGTGATCGGGGCGGGGCGGCAGGGCGCGGTGCTCGCGCGCGAGCGGCGAGAGCGCCTGGAACGTCCTCGCGCGGCCGGCGAAGGCGATCCGCCCCGGCTCGTAGGGGAGCGAAACGGTCACGTCGACATCGACGAGCCGTCCGAGCGTCTCGATCGCGTCGAGCTGGAGGTGGGTGAGGTCGTCGAAGCCGTAGAAGAGGACGGGCGTGGCACCCCACAGCGAGGGACGCTCGCGCAGGCGATCCAGGGCGCGAAGCGCGCGCTGCTGCTCGTCGAGCCGGCCGATCCGCTCCAGGCGCCGGTGGTACTCGGAATACATGGCGGCGAAGTCGAAGCCCAGCGCGCCGACCTCCTCGCCGAGGCCCGCGGCGAGGGCGGCGGTGAGCCGTTGCGGCGCCACCCGTCTGATGCGCAGGTCGGCGAACAGCTCACCGAGCGCCCGTACGAAGCCCGGTCCTCGATTCGCCTCGCCGGTCCCTCCGAGCGTGGCGATCAGCCGCCGGCGGGCGAGATCGCCGAGCAGCGGCTCGCTCACGCCGGCCCGCATCACGAGCTCCTCGATCAGATCAGCGAATACGGCGACGCGGGCGCCCATCGCCGCCTGTCCGCCGGCCAGCTCACGCAGGTAGTGCTCGACGTCCGCGCGTGTGGGGACGACCAGCAGCGGCTCCCGGCCATGCGCCAGGTGGCGGCGTACGGCGTCCATCACGACCTGCGCCTTGCCGGCGTTCGCCGGGCCGGTTACGAGCTCGATGCCCATTCAGCCATCCTGGCGCACCGGTCCGACGCGCCCCGGTGGATGCTGCTGTGCCTAGGCTGCTGTGGCGGCTGTCGGCTCGGCGACGGCGTCGCTGCTCGACGTCGCCTGAGCCTCGGCTGCCGCCTCGCCCTCGACCTCGGGCGGCTTGGCGCCCTCGCGGGCCCAGGGCTCGTCGAACTCGACGCGCCATTTGCCCTCGTCGGTCTGCTGCAGCGCCAGATGCGCCCTGAAGCTGCGACCGCTGCGGCCGCGGAAGCCCGTGATGACCTGGGCTGTATAGCCCTTTTTGATCAGCTCCTTGGCGATCGCGACGGGCAGTTGCTTACCGGCTTTGGCCTTCCAGATCACGAAGCCGCAGCCGGGGTCCTCGCGGGCCCAGCAGGAGTAGCCCTTGCGGTTCTCGACGATCTCGTGGCCGCAGACCGGGCAGGGGCCGAGCCGGGCGCGGGGGATGCGGACGTCTTTGAGCGTCTCATCGAGCTGGTGGACGGTCTCGGTGGCGAAGCCGGCGATGTCGGCCATGAACTGCTTGCGGGAGTCCTCGCCGCGCTCGATCTTGCCGAGCCGCTGCTCCCAGCTGCCGGTCAGGCCGGGCGATGTGAGCGCATGCTCGCCCAGCAGCCGGATCACGTTGAGTCCCTTCTCGGTCGCCACCAGCGCGCGACCGTCGCGCTCGACGTAGCCGACGGTGATCAGGCGCTCGATGATCGCCGCGCGCGTGGCAGGCGTGCCGATCCCGGAGTCCTTCATCGCCTCACGCAGCTCGTCGTCGTCGACCAGCTTGCCGGCCGTCTCCATCGCGCCCAGCAGCGAGGCGTCGCTGTAGCGCCGCGGTGGTTTGGTTTCCTTGCGGGTGCTGGCGACGGTCTCGGTGCGAACGGACTCGTCCTCGATCAGCCGGGGGAGCTGCTGGTCGGTCGCCTCGTCGTCCTCCCCGCGATCCGCGTCGGCTTTGGCGTCGGCGGAGATCTCGTCGTAGACGCCGCGCCAGCCGGGGACGATCAGCAGCTTGCCGCGCGTCCTGAAGATGTGTTCGGTGCCCTCTCCCGAAGCCACGGTCGTCTCGACGCGAGTGTTCTCGAAGACCGCCTCGGGGTGGAATACCGCCAGGAAGCGCCTGACGGCCATGTCGTAGATGCGACGGTCGTCAGAGCTCATTTTTTCGACCGGGTGCTGGGAGCGCGTGGGGATGATCGCGTGGTGGTCTGTGACCTTCTCGTCGTTGACGACCCTGCCGAGCGGCAGTACGTCGAGACCCGTCACGTATTCGGCGCCTTTGGCGTACTCGCTCTGCTCCCCGACAAGCTCGGCGATCGGCTTGATCTCGTCGATCATGTCGGTCGTCAGGTAGCGGGAGTTGGTCCGCGGATAGGTCAGCGCCTTGTGCTCCTCGTAGAGGCGCTGGGCTGCCCCCAGGGTCCGTTTCGCGGAGAACCCGAAGCGGTTGTTGGCCTCCCGCTGAAGTGTCGTGAGGTCGTAGAGCATCGGCGCTTTCTCGCGCTGCTCTTTCTTCTCGAGCTTGGTGATCGTGCCGGGCCGACCCTCGCAGTCGGAGACGATCGCCAGAGCCTCCTCCTCGGTACCGAGTCGTGGGCCTTTGGTCGCGCCCGGGCTACCGGGGGGAGCCTGGTAGTGACCGAGGTAGCTGCGCGGTCCGCCCTTCCCCTCCAGGGCATCTGCGCCGAAGGTTGCGTCGACCAGCCAGTAGGGCTCGGGTACGAAGGCCTTGATCTCCTCCTCCCGGCGGGCGATGATCGCCAGTGTCGGGGTCTGCACGCGGCCGAGCGAGACGGCGCCGTCGAAGGAGCTGCGCAGCCTGATCGTCGCGGCGCGGGTCGCGTTCATACCGACGATCCAGTCGGCCTCCGAGCGCGAGCGGGCCGCCTCCTCGAGCTTGGCGAACTCCTCGGCCGGTTTCAGCGAGGCGAGCGCAGCCTTCATCGCGGCGGTGGTCATCGAGTTCAGCCACAGCCGTTTGATCGGCTTCTTGGCTTTGGCCTTCTCGTAGGTGTAGGCGAAGATCAGCTCGCCCTCGCGCCCGGCGTCACAGGCGTTGACGACCTCCTCGATGTCATCGCGACCGAGCTGTTTGGTCACGGCCGACATCTGCTTGCGGGAGCGCTCGTCGCGAACGACCAGCTTGAAGCGGTCGGGGACGATCGGCAGGTCGGCCATGCGCCAGCTCTTGAACTTGGGGTCGTACGCTTCGGGTTCGGCGAGCTGCACGAGGTGCCCAACGGCCCAGGTGATGACGTGGTCGGGGCCCTCGAGAAAGCCCTCGCCCTTCTTGAACGGTCCGGGCAGCACGCGGGCGAGGTCCTGCCCCACGGAGGGCTTCTCGGCGACAAGGAGCGTCTTCGACATGGCGGTCAGCGTAGCGGTTGACTCCGTGCCGGAGGCCGCGCCGCACGACGGGGCCGTCTCTAGCCGCCGATCGGAGCGCGGGGGTTGGCTCCCCAGAAGATCTGGGTGCCGAGCATCCCGATCAACGTCACGAACACCAGATTGAGAACCATCGACTTGGCCGTAGCGCGGCCGACACCGACGGGCCCGCCGGAGGCGTTGTAGCCGTAGTAGCAGCCGACCAGAACGATCGCTGTGGCCATCGTCATCCCCTTGATCAGGCTGAAGAGCATGTCGGGCGGGTTCTGGAACTGCCAGAAGATGAGCAGGTAGCCGCCGGAGGAGACATAGCCGACCTGCTTGACGACCGCGATGTAGGAGCCGATGTAGGCGACGCCGACGGCACCGATGTACATAAACGGCAGCACGATCCATGCAGCCAGCAGTCGGGTGGCGCAGAGGAACGTCATCGAGTTGACGCCCATCACCTCCAGCGCGTCGATCTCGTCAGAGATCCGCATCGCGCCCAACTCAGCGACGATGCCGGTGCCGACCTTGGCCGACATCATGTATCCAAACGCGTAGGGAATCGCCTCGCGCAGGTTGCACCAGGCCGCGAACACGCCCGCGTAGCTCGGGGCGCCCTGGGCTTGGGTGAAGTAGGCACCCTCGATGCCGCAGGTGTTCAGGCCGGTAATGAACACCAGTCCCCAGATCACGAGCGTTGAGTAGACGATGATGATGCCCGCCTGGCGCAGGGTCTCACCGAAGAAGCGCAGGACCCGCAGGCTCCACACATCGGCGATGACTTCGGCCATGAAGTCGACGATCTCGGCCATCGCCGCAAGCCACGCGCGGGGCAACGCTGCGATCTCGTTCATTTGATGACCAGGATCTGCGGATGGGTCGCCAGCAGCGTCTGGGTGAAGATGTAGTTGAACGCGCCGAACCCAAGGAACGAGATGACGACCGCTTCGTTGACCGCGCGCCCGACGCCCTCGGCGCCGCCCGAGGCCGACATGCCCTTGTAGCAGCAGACGATCGCGATGATCGCGCCGAACATCGTGCACTTCAGGACCGACCCCCAGAGATCGGTCACCGAGGCGTTTGCGAACAGGGTGGTCCAGAACGGACCGAGGGGCTCGCCGCTGAGCACCTCGGCAAGGATGCCTCCGAAGATGCCGAACAGCAGCGCGTAGAGGTCGAACAGAGCCGTTGCCACCATCAGCGCCAGAAAGCGCGGCACGACGAGGTTCTTGACGGGGTCCACGCCAAGTACTTGCAGCGCGTCGAGCTCCTCGCGCACCTTGCGGGCGCCGAGGTCGGCGGTGATCGCCGTCCCGGCTACACCGGCGATCACAATCGAGGTGATCAGCGGCCCGATTTCCCGGATCGCGGCGAGCACGAAGAGCCCACCGAGACGATCCAGCGCGCCGAACAGCGTCAGGAAGTTCGTCCCCTGCAACCCCGCTGCGCCGTAGCTGATCGCCACCGTCGTGATCATCAGCGGGAACCACACGAGCCGTAGCGTGAACAGGAACTGCGATACGAGCTCACCGCCGTAGGGGTATGGCGGCCTGAGAGCCGACCATATGGTCTTGCCCGTCAGGATCATCATGTCCCCAAGCTGTTCGAGGATCGACACACGACGGCGCCCGCCCCGGAGCCGTGCCAGCCGCGACGAGATCGCCCCGCCCGCGCCCTCTCGCGTCCCGTCCCCGCCTGTCTCCCGCGACGCCATGGAGTAATAGTGTACTAGTTGACCATCACACTGTAGATGCTGACATTTTCGCGCTACCGTTCATGTATGGCAAGGGGCGCTATTGACAAGCTGGCTGAGGATGGGAGCGGGTCGATCGAGATCTCGATCGACCGCGATGCCGAGGTGCCGATCGGCGTGCAACTGGCCTGGGCGCTTCGCTCGAGGATCGCCGACGGACGGCTGACCTCCGGTATGCGCCTGCCGGGCCTGCGCGAGCTGGCCGAGAGCACGGAAGTGAACATCAACACGATTCGAACCGTCTACCAGCGCTTGGAGCAGGAGGGGCTGATCGACACGCAGCACGGCAGCGGCACCTACGTCAGCTCAGGACTGGCACGCGAGCCAGCCGCGGCGACGATCGCCGCCCAAGCCGCCAGCGAAGCAAGGGAGACAGGCGTCGACCCGCGGGCCGTGGCCGCCGCCCTGTATGTCTCCTCGAAGGAGTCCGACCCTGGCGTCGACAGCCCCAGCGCAAGGCGACGGCTGCTGCGCGCGCAAATTGCGACGCTGGAGCGCACGCTGGCCGAGATGCAAGCGACGCATCCGGGGCTTGCTCCCGCACCCAAGCAGACGCCCTCCGCTCGGGGACCGATGCTTCTCGACGCCGCAGCGCTCGAGCGTGTGCGCGGCGACCTCGTGCGACGGCTGGCGGCGATCCAGGCCGCGATCGACGAGCCAGAGCCGACGCCGGAGCCCGCGACAGCTGCAAAGAGGCCCGTCAAGCGGAAGGCCCCGCTCAAGAGCGACTCTCCCAGCGAGGCGAAACGAAGCTCCGCCAAGCGCCCGACGAACCGCCCCGCCGCCGCGGGAACCTAGCTCAGCCTGCCGTGCAGGGCCCCGTGCCCACGGCCCCGCCCCGTCCGCCGGCGGCATGGCGCAGGACCCCGGACACAGTCTGATTGGCGACCCCGTATCCGCCATGGCGTCCCGCGCCGACGGTCGAGGCGAAGACCGTCGTCAGCACGCGGCCGGCGTCATCGACAAGCGGGCCGCCGGAGTTGCCCGGCCGCACGAGGCCGCGCAGCGGCGTCAGCAGGCGCGAGACCGGTCCTTGGCCGTAGGCGTCCTGGGTGATCACGGTCTGGGTGCGCCCGATCCTCGCCCCCTGGACGTCGAACGGCCCGTTCTCGGGATAGCCGAGGATCGCCCCTCCGGTCCCTGATTCGGTCGCACCGGAGAGCGAGAGCGACGGCAGGTCAAGACCTCTGACGAACAGCAGCGCGATGTCATCGGTCGGGTCGTAGGCGATCGGCTCGGCGTCGAGACTGGCTCCGCGTCCGCCGACCTGCACGGTCGTGTCCTGCTCGCCGGCGACGACGTGAGCGTTGGTGACGACGATGTCCGGTTCGACGACCCAGCCCGACCCCTCGATCGCCAGGCCGCAGGCCGTGCCGAGCACCCGCACGACGCTCGCCGAGGCGCGGCGGACCCCGGGCAGCCGGGCGACGCCGGGCTCGGGCGCGGCGACGTCGGGGGAGGGCCCGGTGATCGAAGGCAGCGGGTCGAGTCGGGCGAGGGCATCGAGGATCGACCCCGAGGGCGGCAGGGCGTCGTTCAGATCGCGCAGGATCGCCGAGCGCTGGATGTCAGCCCGCAGCGATTCCTCGCCCGGCGTCTGCGCGGCCACAGCCGCCGCGATCCAGACGATCCCGAGCGCAAGCACGGCGCCGAGAATCGCTCCGAGCGCCCCGTCGAGGACGCCGAGCCCGGGCACCATCAGGATGCGCCGCAAGCGGAAGCCAAGGCCCTCCAGCCCACTTGCGAGGATCGCGCCGCCCAACAACGCACCAACGAGACCGAAGGCGGGAGCGTATGGCGAGGCGGACCCGCGAGGCAGCACGAGCGGACCCAGTCGGGTGCCGAGGAAGGCCCCCGCGAGGAACCCGGCGAAGGACAGGACACCGACGATGAACCCCTGGCGGAAGCCGAAGACGGCGAGGACCGCTGCGAACGCGACAATAAGCCAGTCCAACCCGGTCACCTGCCATGTTCTACAAGTTCCTTGACTGAGATCCGCAACCAGCGCCTGCGTCGCGCCCGTCCGGTGCTCGCGCTGGCCGTCGTCGCCTTCGCCGTCGGGGCGATCGCGGGCGCCGGGCACAGCAGCTCGCCGACGGTGGCTCTGGCCGGCAAGTTCGTCCAGGCATGGAGCCGGGGCGACTACACGACGATGTACGCGGAGATCTCCCCCGAAGCCCAGCACAGCGTCACGCCGAGCGCGTTTGGGGACGACTACCGGGAAGACATGCGGACGGCGACTGCCGAACGCAGGCGAGTCACCGGCCGGGCCCGCGCCCTCGGCGGCGGACGTGTCGCGGTTCCGGTGAGGGTCAGGACGCGCCTGTGGGGCACGCTGTCGCTGACCTACACGATCGAAACCGTCTCGGTGAGCGGCGAAGAGCGGATCGCCTGGACCCGCTCGCTCGGCTTCCCTGGCGTAGCGCGGGGCCTGCCGCTGACGCGGCGGACAACCCTGCCGCGCCGAGCGACGCTGTTGGCCCGCGACGGCACAGTGCTGGCCGAAAGCCCGCCGGAAGGCACGTCGGGCGCACGCAGCGCGCCGCTCGGCGAACTGGCCAGCGCCGTCGTCGGGGAAGTCGGCCCGATCCCCGAATCGCGCCGTCATGAGCTGGAAGCCGAAGGTGTGCCCGCCGATGCCGAAGTTGGTACCAGCGGGCTCGAGCTGGCACTCGACGACCGCCTGCGCGGAGGGCCCGGTGGCGAGCTGCTGGCGGGCCCTCAGGTCCTGGCCTCCAGCGCACCCCGCCCCGCGAAGGCCGTGCGGAGCACGATCTCGCCGAGCGTCCAGCAGGCCGCCGTAACGGCTCTCGGCGGGCAGCTCGGGGGGGTCGTCGCGATCAAGCCGTCCTCCGGACAGATCCTGGCGGTCGCCGGGATCGGGCTGAACGGTCTACAACCACCGGGCTCGACGTTCAAGATCATCACCCTTTCGGGAGTGCTGGGCGCGCATCTGGCGACGCCCAAGACGGTCTTCCCCTACGCGACCTACGCGACCCTCGACGGTGTGCGCCTGAACAACGCCAACGGCGAGGACTGCGGCGGCTCGCTGGAACTGTCCTTCGCGGTCTCGTGCAACTCCGTCTTCACCCCGCTCGGCGTCAAGCTCGGCGCGACGCGCCTGGTGGCGACGGCCGAAGCGTTCGGCTTCAACCACGACCCAGGAGTCCCGGGGGCGGCCCGCAGCAGCCTCCCAGCCGCCTCGGAGATCCAAGGCGAACTGGACGTCGGTTCGACGGCGATCGGCCAAGGCGAGGTGCTGGCGACGCCGCTGCAGATGGTCACGGTGGCAGCAGCCGTCGCCGACGGCGGCCGCCGTCCCTCCTTGAGCTTCATGGCCGATGCCCCGCAGGGCAACTCGCGTGCGATCAGCCCGTCGGTGGCACGCACGGTCCGACACCTGATGACCGAGGTCGTGCGCGAGGGAACCGGCACCTCCGCCGCGATCCCCGACGTCGTCGTCGCAGGCAAGACGGGCACCGCCGAACTGAAGTCGACCTGCACGTCCTCCACGACCGAAGAAGAACCGCACGAATCAGAAGAAAACGAAAACTCCTCCTCCGGCGAAGGCTGCAAGGGCGGAGAAAGCGAAGCCAGCAACACCGACGCCTGGTTCACCGCCTTCGCCCCCGCCATCCACCCCCGCATAGCCGTCTGCGTGATGCTCGTAAAAGACGGAGCCGGAGGAGACACAGCCGCCCCGGTAGCCCGCGAGGTCCTGGAAGCAGGCCTCCACGGCAAGTAGCCGTCGGATGCCAAGCGCATCGCGGGGCCCCTCAGGCAGACGAACCAAGGACCCACCCAACGCGAGGCTGTTCGCCCCCCCCCGCTCCCGAGCGCGCAAGGGACCGAGAGATTCGCCCAAGGGCGGTCTATCCGCAACCCGCTCTCACGAGTGGTGCGTAAGTGAGCCGTGGGATACGCCCAATACGCCTGTTGGCTGCCACCCGCCCTCAGGCGTAGCGCGATGCGGAGCCGCGAGGTGACGGGCTCTCCCGTCGCTGAGCGAACAACGCCCATGGGGTGCTACCGCGGCAGTGGTGAGCGAAGCGACCGAGAGCCCGGCACCTCGCGGCGTAGCTAAACGTCTAGCTCCGCAGTAGCCGATTCAGCCAGATCTTCCGGGTTCGTGATCTTCAGCTCGAGCGGGCGGTTGTCGAGCGAGATGACTTTGATCTTGTAGAGCAGCAGGGCGCCCTGGGTCGGTCCCAGGTCGGCCGTCGTGTCGGCGGGCGGGATCTGCCCTTTGCCGGGAACGGCGCCGCCTCGGTAGGCGTAGGTGTTGACCGAGTCCGGCACGACCGGGCTGTAGACGTTGCCTTGGGTGTCTGAGATCGTGATGTTTTCGGCGGCGCGCTGGCTTTCCGAGCCGCCGTTGTAGACCTGCACGAACACCGCGAACCACTCCTGGCCGGGTTCGAGCTTGCTTTCGGCGGCACCGAGGCCGCGCAGGTAGGCAGAGTCCTCGCTGTTCGTCGGGTTGAGCTCGCGCGACAGCTGGACCTCGTATTTGAGAGGACCGACGTCGAGGTACGGCGCGTTTACGCCGGACTCTCCGGCGTAGGTGCCGGTCGAGACCTTCGTGTGGGAGTCGCCACAGGCACCCAATGCCAGCACCGACAGCACGGCGGGGAGTGCGAGGGCGCTCTTGCGCAGACGGCTGATCATGCGCGCGGCAGTCTACCCACCGGCGACCGTGACGCGCCTTCCACGCCGCGCCTGGCGGACGCCGGGGGTGGCACCCTCCTCCATGATCGCGCGCAGCCGATTGAGCGCTCGCTTGTTCTTGCGCCGCAGCCAGCCACGGCCTCCGATGCCCTCCATCAGACGATCCGCGAGCGTCGCCGGGGCGGTCTGCACGGTGAAGCTGACCCTGGTCGAGTCGCCGGCGACCGGGTCCAGCTCGTAGATCCCGACGGTGCGGATGCGGTTGCTCTTGCCGGTTCGGCCGATCTCGACGATCCGATGCGGGCGCTCGACCTCCGAGAAGGTCACATCCGCCCAGCTGTAGCGATTGCCTGGCGCGGCGATCCGGAAGCGGGCTCCCGCCCCGCGCCCGACCGAGTCGATTCGCGTCAGGTGCCAGTCGCGCAGGAAGTGGTCGGTGAACTCGGCGTGATTGGCGATGTCCTGCAGGTAGTCGAAGACGACCTCGCGGGGCGCTGAGACGACAGTTGAGACGGTCACGGGGTCCACGGCGCAGGCAAGTTTAGTCGCCGGACTGACAGGCTCGCGCCCGGGGGCCGTGGAGCCGGCGCCGGCGCCCGAACCGCTCGGCCGGCTCAGGCCGCGCGAGCGGTGAGGCGAACGGTCTGGCCGTGCTCGGAGTGGCGCACGATCTCGCTCGCCATCGGGATGTCGCGCCGCAGCTGCCGGCAGAGCTCGCAGACGACCGACGGGGGACGCGCCGGACGGGTCTCGTAGAGGTGGATGTGCTCGCCCGTCAGCGGAGTGCGCCCGCATTCCGAGCAGCGGCTGCGGTCGGCCTCCAGGGCGCCCAGGCCGCGCATCAGCAACACACGCTCAAGCTGCTCGATGTCGTCGGCGATCCCGGCCATCGGTCTCCCTTTCGGCGTCCTACCGGACGCTCCTGCCCATGCAATCGCGCTCGCGGCAAGGTTTTCCGCCGCAGGAGCTCGGGTAGGTCAATGGCACGTCGCGAGGGACTCCAACAGGGGGAGAATCTGGCGAAGTTCGAGCATCCGGAACCGGGCCTGACGATCGGCTGTTGTTATGATCGCCACGAGCCTCTCCGGCGAGGGAGGTGCCCCCTTTGGCAGTACATCGAGAGAGGGAGGAGCAGCTCATGGAGTCACTCAGTGCGGGCACTTTCGTCGGCGCGGGCTCTTTTCGCTGTCAGCACTGCGGCTACGCGCTGACGCTCGAAGGGGACGAGGCTCTCACCGCCTGCCCGAGCTGCGGCGGTCAGGAGTTCATCCGGGCGTCGCTGTTCAAAACCGAGCGCTCCGCGCCGCCGACGGCCGACGAGGCGACGCAGGCGGCGCTCGTCGCGCCGGAGCCGAGCGCCGGCGAACCGCTGATGGAGCAGGCCCGCGGTGCTCTCGACGAGCCCGGCGACTACTTGGCCTACGAGGAGAACGGCGAGCTCGAGACGGTCGCTCTGACCCGTGAGTGGACGCGCATCGGGCGCAGCCTCGCGGCGGATCTGCGCTTCGACGATCCGACCGTCTCGCGTCGGCACGCCCTGATCGTCCAGTACCCGGACGGCGTGCGCCTGCTCGACGACCGCAGCCTCAACGGCGTCTACGTGAACGGAGAGCGAATCGACGGCCGCGTGCTGGAGGACGGCGATGAGATCATCGTCGGGCGCTACCGACTGCGGTTCCTGAGGGTCCAGGCGAGGTTCCGGCTGCAGTCCGGCACCGGCTCGGGCTCGGCCTCCTCGACCGGCTGAGCTCCCACCCTCGCGGCTGCGGGCGGCTGCTTGGCGCGAGGAGTGGCCACCGGCCTTCACGGCTTTGCCGCGGATGCGTAGTATCGCCGGATGGCTAAGACGATCGCGGTGCTCTCCCAGAAGGGCGGAACGGGAAAGACGACGACGGTCAGGACGTTGACGGATGTCCTCAGACTCGCCGGCCTGCGCACGCTGGCGGTCGATCTCGACCCCCAGGGCAATCTGTCGGACTACTTCGATCTACCGACCGACGCCGAGCCGACGATCGCCGACGTGCTCTCGGGACGCTCTGCGATCGACGAGGCGATCCTCTCGGACATCGTCCCGGCCAACCTCAGCCTCGCCGAGGCGGAGCTGATGCTCGGCGGCAAGATGGGCCGCGAGCTGACCCTGCGCCGCGCGCTGGCCAAGGCCGGCGCCGACTACGAGGTGATCCTGATCGACTGCCCGCCATCGCTGGGCCTCTTGACGATCAACGCGCTGGTCGCCGCAGACCACGCCCTGATCACCGCCGAGGCCCAGTACTTCGCGCTGCAAGGCGTCGAGCAGGCGATGGAGGTCGTCGAGCTGGCCCGCGACAGCCTCAACCCCGACCTGGCGCTGCTGGGAGTGCTCCTGAACCTCGCCGACATGCGCACTGTCCACTCGCGCGAGGCACTCGTCTCGCTGCGCGAGCGCTTCGGGGAGGACGTCTTCCAGACCGTTATCCGCTCCTCGATCGCCTATGCCGAGTCGGCCGAGCGCGCGCGCTCAATCCTCGACCATCGTCCCGACTTGGGTGCCGACTACATGTCCCTCGGCCAAGAGCTGATTGCGCGGCTGGGCGGCCTGGACGGCGCCGGCAAGCGCCTCTCGGCGCTCGCTCAGAGCTCCTCTACGTAGGCTCCCTGGGGCTCGAAGGGGGCGCGTACGACGCTCGCCCAGCCCTCGACCTCGGCGCTCAGCGCCTCGGCGACAGCGCCCGTCTGCTCGTAGAAGCACCAGACGAGGACCGTCGGCCCAGCACCAGAGATCGTCGCGCCGAGGGCGCCCAGCTCACGTGCCCGCCCAGCCAGCTCGTAGGAGCGGGGGAAGAGATGAGAGCGACGCTGCTGATGGAGGCGGTCCTGGAGCCCCCGCGCCAGCAGGTCCCAGTCGCCGCGCGCCAGCCCGAGCGTCAGCATCGCTCCGTGGGCAACGTTGAAGACGGCCTCGGAGATCGGCACCTGCGCCGGCAGGGCCGCACGGGCGGCACGCGTGCGGACGGGCTGCTCGGGCACCACCGCCAGCGCCTCGAGGCCCGTCGGCGGCTCGAAGCGCGTCGCGTCGCCGTCGGCGCAGATCACGAAGCCGCCCAGCAGCGAGGCGGCGACGTTGTCTGGATGACCCTCGACCTCCGTGGCCAGCGCCAGCAGGTCAGCGTCCAGCTCGAAGATGTGATCGGCCGCCGTCAGGCCCGCGACGATCGCCGCCGCGCTGGAGCCAAGGCCGCCCGAGAGAGGTATCTCCGAAACGATCCTGAATGTGAAGCCGTCGGCGGGGTGCAAGCGCTCGAATGCGCGTACGCAAAGGTTCTCCCGCCCCCTGGCGACCGGCAGCTCGGTATCGACGGCGAAGCTGCCCGTCTCCTCGACCTCCAGCTGCAGGTTCAGCGAGATCGCCGCCGCCATGCAGTCGAACCCGGGCCCCAGGTTGGCCGAGGAGGCCGGGACCCGCACGACCCTCCTACGGATCACCCAGCACCGCTTCCTCGATCGCGCCGATCTCGACGGGGCAGGTGATCATCAGCCCGTCGTTGTTGGCGATCGCTGTCTCGGGGTCCTTCAGACCACGACCCGTCAATACGCACACGACCTGCTCGGCGCCGTCGGCGCCGTACTTCAGAAGGCCCGCGACGGACGCGGCCGAGGCGGGCTCGCAGAACATCCCTTCGCGGTACGCCAGCAGCCGGTAGGCCTCGAGGATCTCCTTGTCTGAGACCGTGCGGATCTGCCCGCGCGAGTCGGTCGCGGCCGCCATCGCGTCCTCCCAGCGGACGGGATTGCCGATGCGGATCGCGCTGGCGACGGTTTCAGGATGCTCGATCGGATGCCCCGCGACGAGCGGAGCGGCGCCCTCGGCCTGGAAGCCGAACATCCGCGGCGCGGCGCCGACCTCGCGGAAACCGCGCCAGTAGGAGGTGATGTTGCCGCCGTTGCCGACGGGGATGCAGAGCGCGTCGAGACCGCCTTCCAGCGCCTCGTGGATCTCGAAGGCAGCCGTCTTCTGGCCTTCGACGCGGTACTCGTTGACCGAGTTGACGAGCACGATCGGGTTGTTCGCCGTCAACTCGCGCACGAGCGTCAGCGCCTGGTCGAAGTTGCCCATCAGCGAGATCACACGCGCGCCGTGCATCAGCGTCTGGGCCATCTTGCCCTGGGCGATCTTGCCCTCGGGAACGATCACCGCGCAGGTGATCCCCGCCCGCGCGGCGTAGGCGGCGGCGCTGGCGGCGGTGTTGCCTGTCGAGGCGCAGATCACGGCCTTGGCGCCGTCGCGGGCGGCGGCTGAGACGGCGCAGGTCATGCCGCGGTCCTTGAACGAGCCGGTCGGGTTGCCTCCCTCGAGCTTCAGCCGGACCGTCGCGCCGACCATCTCCGAGATCACAGGCGCGCGCAGCAGCGGCGTCGAGCCCTCCTGCAGGCTGACGAGTTTCTCGCCGGCCTCGAACGGCAGCCGGTCGAGATAGCGCTCGATCAGGGGAACGTGCGTGCCGTGGAAGTCCGCGCCTTCGATTCGTGGCAGTGGCACGGGCGTGTAGCTCATGTGAACTCCTCTTCGATCACGCGGATGGTCCTCGGGGGGGAACGGACGAAGTCGAAGGCGGCGAGCCGCTCGATAGCCTCGCGCAGCCCCGACTCGAGCACGGGGTGGGTGACCATCACCAGCCGGGCGTGCTCGGCCAGGCCACGCTGGACGACGGACTTGATCGATACGCGCTGCTCGCCGAGCACCCTCGTGACGGTCGCGAGCACACCCGGCTCGTCGGCAACGTCCAGGTGGATGTAGAAGGCGCTCTCGACGTCCTCGATCAGCTTCATCGCCAGCGGCGGCGCCGGCGGCTTGGCGCCGCCGGTCATCACGCTGACGACGTCGCCGAGCACGGCGCTGGCGGTCTGCCGCCCGCCGGCGCCGGGACCAGAGAGAGTGATCTCGGTGATGGTCTCGGACTCGACGGTGATGGCGTTGAAGGGGCCCGAGACTCCCGCCAGCGGATGCCCCGAGTAGAGGAAGGTCGGGAAGACGTGGACGGAGAGCCCGCCCTGGCGGCGCTCGGCGGTGCCGACGAGCTTCAGGCCGAGGTCCAGCTCCCGTGCGTACTCGAGGTCGTCGCTCTGGAGGTTCTCGATCCCCTCGTAGCGCACCTCATCCAGATGGACCGGGGCGCCGAAGGCCAGGCGCGCGAGAATCGCCATCTTGGCGGCCGCGTCGCGGCCGGTGACGTCGTCGCCCGGGTCGGCCTCCGCATAGCCGATCCGCTGGGCCTCCGCGAGCGCCTCCGCGTAGCTGGAGCCTTTGCTCATCTCCGTGAGGATGTAGTTGCTGGTGCCGTTGACGATGCCGTGGATGCGGTCGATGGGGGTCGCGGAGAGCGATTCCTCGAGCACCCTCACGACCGGCACGGCGCCGGCAACGGCGGCCTCGAAGCGGATTCGCACGTCGTGCTCGCGGGCCGTTTCGAACAGCTCCTCCCCGTGCTGTGAGAGCAGTTGCTTGTTGGCGGTGACGACGTGGGTGCCCGAGCGCATCGCCTGCAGCAGGTACTCGCGTGCCGGTTCGATACCCCCCATCACCTCGACCAGCAGGTCGGCCTCGGCGAGGATCTCCTCGAAGTCGCCGCGGGAGCGTGTGAGCGTGCCGCAGATCACAGGCCGTAGGCCATTGAAGCGCTCGATCTCGTCGGCGCGCTCGGCCAGCAGCTCGTCGAAGGCCGCGCCGACGGTGCCGTGGCCGAGCAGGCCCACCTTGAAGTCGCTCGAGCCCATCGCGCTAGCCGCCCGCCCCGGGCCGATCGCGCGCGGTGAGGTCCTCGAAGGTCTCGCGCCTGACCACTTCGTGAGCCTCGCCGCCGGCACAGAAGACCACCGGCGGGCGTGGCACGCCGTTGTAGTTGTTGGCCATCGCGAAGCCGTAGGCACCGGTGGCGGGCGTGACGATCACGTCGCCTGGTCGCGGGTCGGCAAGCCTGGCCTCGCGCACGATCACATCGCCTGACTCGCAGTGCTTGCCGGCAAGTACGCACTCGGTGGCGCCCCCGAAGCGGTCGGCGACGTGGGCCTCGTAGACGGCCCCGTAGAGCATCGGGCGCATGTTGTCGGACATCCCTCCGTCGACGGCGACCCACCGCGAGACGTTCTGCTTGACGCTCTCGACGGTGTAGAGGGTCACGCCGGCGTTGGCCGTCAAGGAGCGTCCGGGCTCGACCAGCAGCCTGCCGGCACGTCCCTCGCGGGCTGCGACGATCGCGCCGAGGTAGTCCTTCACGGCGGGCGGCTCGGGCTGGCCCTCCAGGTAGGAGACACCCAGCCCGCCGCCGATGTCCAGGACGGGAAACTCGCCGAGGGCGTCGAGCTCACGGCAGGCCCGGCGGAAAGGATCGAGCGCCAGCAGCTGGGATCCGATGTGGGCGTGGAGCCCCTGAAGCGAAAGGCCAGGCGTGGCGCGGACGCGCTCGATCGCCGTCGCGGCTTCGCTCATCGAGAAGCCGAACTTGGAGTCGGCCTGGCCGGTGGAGATCTTCTCGTGGGTATCGCCCCTCACGTCGGGATTGACCCGGACAAGCACGGGCTGGCCATCGGGACGATCGCCGAGCGCGCCGTCGGCGATCAGCCCACCCAGCCGCTCGATCTCGTCGAAGTTGTCGATCACGATCATCCCGAGGCGGTGGCGTAGCGCCATCCGCAGCTCGGCCTCGGACTTCGCGTTGCCGTGCATCACCAGGCGCTCGGGCGCGAAGCCGGCGTTCAGCGCCAGGTGCATCTCCCCGCCCGAGGCGACGTCGCACCACAGCCCCTCCTGGGCGAACAGCGCGAGGACGGCGGTGCAGGGGAAGGCCTTGGAGGCGAACACGATCTGCATGTCGGGGTGAAGCTCCGATGCCGCCTCGCGGAAGGCCCTGGCGCGAGCGCGCAGGTCGTCCTCGGCCACCACGTAGGCGGGCGTGCCGAAGCGCCGGGCGAGCTCGATCGTGTCGCAGCCGCCGACCTCCAGCGCGCCACGCTCGTTGATGCGGCTGCCGAGGGGAAAGACAGGTGAGAGGTCAGTGCCGGTCGCCATCGCCGTGATTATCGCCTGCCGCTACGGGCCCGGGTGTGACGGTCGCGGCGCAAGCAGCTCAGGCGGTGCTTGCACGCAGCCCAGCGGCGCCGTCGCGCCGGACCATCAGCGCCAGCCAGGCCAGACCGATCAGACACAGCCCGACGCTCTCCAGTTGCGGCGCGGTGAGGCCGATCGCGACCTCGCTGTTGCGGCGGATGAACTCGACGAGGAACCGCTCCAGGCCGCTACCGAGCAGGTAGAGCGCAAAGACGACGCCCGGCCGGACGCGGTCACGCAGGCGCCACAGCCCGTAGGCGAGCAGGCACATCGTGATCGTCTCGTAGATCGGGGTCGGCAGCACCGTCACGCCGGGAGGGGTGGGCACGGTGCCGTGGGGGTAGCCCATCGCGGTCGGCAGGGTCGAGCGGATCCCGTAGTCGCCGTCGCCGGAGACCTGGCAGCCGATCCGCCCGATCGCGTAGCCCAGCGCCAGGGCCGTGGCGCACATGTCGAGCATCCGCAGTTCGAGCGCGCCGCGCCAGCGCATCCAGCCGATCACGCCGATCGCGCCGCCGATCGCGCCGCCGTACCAGACCAGCCCGGAGCCGGAGAAGACGTTGCCGAGAATGCTGCCGTGAAGCGTCGAGGCGTTCTGGATCAAGTAGTAGGCCCGCGCGCCCACCACCCCTCCGATCAAAGCGGAGAAGGTGATCTCATAGGCCCAGTCGACGGGCCGATCCATCTCGCGAAGCCGGCGGGCGACGACGGCGCCGCAGGCCAGGAAGCCGAGCGCGAAGGCCACGCCGAAGGTCTTGACCGAGATACCCAGAAGCTGGACTTCGGGCTTCATTGCGTAAGCGGGCGGGACATCGGCGACAGGCTGCACTTTAGGGCACCGGAATCCCGGTCTGCGAGAATCACCGTCGATGGCTGCCAACCGCTCCAACTTCGGCAAGGACACGGGCTTGCAGGCCCGAATGGTGCTGACGCTGTTCCTGCTCGGCCTGCTCTACGTCGTATTTGTGGGCGTGCTGTTCGCGGCCGGCGCCGGGGCCGGGCTGATCGTGGTCGTAGCGGTGGTGCTGCTTCTCGCACAGCTGTTCGCCTCGGACAAGCTCGGCATGGCGACGCTGGGCGTCAAGGAGGTGTCCCCCTCCGAGGAGCCGGAGCTGCACGGGATCATCGAGCGGCTTTGCGTGCAGGCCGATCTGCCGAAGCCGCGGGTGTGCGTGATGGAGACCCAGATGCCCAACGCCTTCGCAATGGGACGTTCGCGCAAGTCGACGACCGTCTGCGCGACGCGGGGCATCCTCGACATGCTCGACTCTGCTGAGCTCGAAGGCGTGATGGCCCACGAGATGACCCACGTCATCAACCGTGACGTGATGGTGATGACGCTGGCGGGCTTCTTCGCCTCGCTGGCGTCGCTGATCCTGCAGTTCGCCTTCTTCTTCGGTGGCGGCTACGGCAACCGCGAAGAGGAGGAGGACATCTTCGTCGTGATCGCGATCTCGGCGGTCGTCTACGCGGTCTCGTTCTTCCTGCTGAGGGCGCTGTCGCGCTACCGCGAGTTCGCCGCCGACCGCGGCTCGGCGGTGCTGACGGGCCGCCCCAGCGCGCTGGCCTCGGCGCTGATCAAGATCAGCGGCACGATCGAGCGCTCGCCGCGTCAGGACCTCCGCGCCGCCGAAGGGATGAGCGCCTTCTTCATCATCCCCGCCCGCGCCAAGAACTCGCTGCTGAACCTGTTCGCCGACCACCCTCCGCTCGAGCAGCGCCTCGCGGCTCTACAGCGGCTGGAGGCCCAGCTGCAGGGCACCGCCTGAACCGTGGGCCTGCGGGACATCCTCACCGGCCGCCACGCGGTCAAGGGACCGGCACCGGACCGCATGTTCGCGATCTCGACCGCATATGTGACGCTCGAGAGCGCCCACCAGATTGCCCCGGCAGGCAAGGCCGCGATCGTCTTCCAAGCGCTCGCCACCAGCGAGTTCGAAGCAACGCTGAAGGAAATGGAAGAAGTCGTCACGGCGACGGGCGGCGAGAGCGGCACGACGGTCGCCACTCAGGACGACAGCTACGGCTACCGCTGGATGGTGATGAGCAACCCCACGGGCGCGCCCAGCGTCGAAGACCTCGCGGTTGCGATCAATGCCGTCTCGGGGTCGATCGAGACGGCTGGACATGGCGAGCGCCTGCTGTGCGCAGTGTTCGCCTTCGCCGACGCGCAGAGCCACCCGATCTACTTCATCTACAACTACAAGCGCGGCTACTGGTACCCGTTCGTCCCGGCTCCGGGTGACCAGCAGCGCTCGACCGAGCGCGAGCTTCAGATCAAGGCCCAGATCGGCGAGGAACTGCCGATCGAGCCGGAGATTGAGCGCTGGTTCCCATTGTGGGGCATCCCCATCTAGCCGCGCTCGCGATGCTCGCAGCGCTCGCGGGGGCTTGGCCGGCGGGTGCGCCGGCAGAGCGAGCGGGGTCCTGCCGCCTGCCGCCCCACCGGCAGGCTCGACTTCGCACCGCCCGGGTGCTCGTCTGGAAGGTGTACGAACCCTCGCGCGAGTCTCGAGAAGGAGAAGTGCCGGCCCTCACTCGCTACTTCGCCTGCGTGCGTCCCGACGGACGCACGCGCGTGATCGTCAGCGCAACGGTCTCGCTGGAGGAGGGCGAGGGGGTCAGAGCGCTCACCGCCTCGGGGACCTTCGTGGCTGCGGTGGTGACATACGGAGAGGAGGCCGGCGGCGGTGAGGATGTGTTGGTGCGCGACACCGCGAGCGGGCGCGGCTACGGGATCACCGTGCTCGAATACGTCAACGCCGACAACCCGCACTTTCGCGCGCCGGAGCTCGAACGAATCGGGATGCCGGCGGGTGTCGGCGTGAGCAATCTCACAATCGATTCACGAGGCGACGCCGCCTGGGTCGGACGGACGGTGCCGCACACGGGCGAGTCCGTTCTCTATGTCCACGGGCCTTCGGGCCTGCGCCGGGTCGCGATCGAACCCGCGATCGAAGACCTGCGGTTCGCCGGCGCGAGCCTGCGCTGGCGCAGCGGGGGCACCGAACGCTCGGCGCCTCTCAGTCCGGAATGAGCCCCTCGCCCGTGAAGTCCTCCGAGGCCTCCTCGAGCGTCGTGTCGGCGGGCGGCAGGATCACGTCGGAGCCCTCGAGCTCGTCGTCGCCGACGACGGAGCCGACGGTGCGCACGTGGTCGAGCAGCGCCTCGAAGGCCGACGCGTAGGCGGACTTGTCGCCCGCGTCGACGGCCTTGACGACGACGGCCTCGAGCTCATTGAGGCGATCGGTCTCGCCGTCGTCGAGCTCGAACTGGTCCTCGCCGGAGATGCGGACGATCATGCCTGCCCGCTATCGCCGGCAGGAGCTGCGTCGCCGGAGGAGATCTGCGCGGCCGGAGCGCCGGCGCCCGATCCGAGTTCGCTTTTCATCTTCGCCAGCTCGTCGTCGACGGCGGGCTGGCTGGAGAGCTGCTTGAGCTGACGGTCGATGTCGTCTTCGCCCGATCCCAGTTGGGTGATGTCGTCGAACGTGCCGGCGGCTTCCAGCTCCTGCACGGCGTCGGCCCGAGCACGCATGTTTTCGGTCTTGTCGACGGCACGCTGCATCGCCAGGCCAACATCGGCCATCTGCTCGCCGACGCCGGTGGCGGCCTCGGAGATCCGGACCTGGGCCTCGGCGGCTGAGTACTGCGCCTTGATGACCTCCTTCTTGGTCCGGAAGGCTTCGATCTTGACGCGCAGTTTCTGCTCGGAGTCGGTCAGCTTCTGCTGCTGGGTTTCCAGTTCGGCGACCTGCGTGTCGAGGCCCTGCAGCTGGGTCTGGGCGACGTTCTTGCGTTCGAGGGCAGCACGAGCCAGGTCCTCCTGACCGGCTGACACCGCCTGCCGAGCCTGCGTGTCGAGCTTGACGACACTCTGCTGCAACGTGCTCTCCTGCATCTGAAGGCGCTTCTTGGCCGTGACGACGTCGGCGATCCCCTTCTTGACGTTCTGAAGCTGTTCGACCTGCTTCTGATAGCTGTAGTCGAGTGTCTCAGCGGGATCTTCGGCTCGATCGAGGAGCTTTGAGACCTTCGCCTTCACGACAGTGGACATGCGCCCGGCAAGGCCGGCCATCTGATCCTCCTATGGGGTTGCAGCTGAGCGGCCGGCCAGGAACCGGCCCACAGCCTCAAGCGTAGCCGACGGTGGGCGCCTACAGGCCCAGCGGGTGCCGGACGCGGTACCCGCTGTTGCCAACGCGCAGCGGACGCCAGCGGGGACCCTGCTGGTCGGAGGGGTCGTCGGCGGCGCTCGTGTCCAGGCGCAGACCGGCGACGGTCATGTAGGCGTGGCCGGGGTTGGAGAAGATCGCGACCCAGCGGCCGGCGCCGTGCGAGCCCCAAGTTTCGAATTCCGAGGAGTCCTCAGGGGTCTTCAGCAGGCTCGCGCCGTGCAGAGCGTAGGAGACGGTCCCCGAGCAGTCATAGCCGCGCGAGGTGAACGAGCCGTGGCCGCCGCCGAAGATGTAGGGGAGCCCGATGATCTCGTTGCCGGCCCAGATGATCTCCTGGACGGTGGCCGGGGCCGACATCGGGGCGGCGGCAAGGCCGTTGACGAAGCGAGCGGTGTTACCGGGGACGAGCAGCTCAGGGCGCGTGGTGGGACCGTCCTCAGAGGTCATGCCGTCGCCGCTCATCAGTTCCGTGGGAACGGTCGTGCTCGTCGGAGCAGGGTCGGTCGTGGGGGTCACAGCCGCGCCGCCGGTGGCGCTTGCGGCGCTGCCCGTGGTCGGGTCGGCGGAAGCCCCGGCTACATAGGGGATGACTTCGCCGGTCGCCGTCTTGACGTAGACGGGCCCCTTGTAGGCGACGCTGCGGGAGCGCGACGTGACGGGGAAGAGCTTGACCTTGGGCGTCGTCGTGGGCGTCGCCGCGGCCGGTTCGGTTGCCGAGGAGCCACCGGTGTTGGCCGCCAGGGCGGCGCTTGCACTGGAGCCCAGGAACATCAGGCTGCAGATCAACGCGCTTACGGAACGTACCTGCAAAACACAAACCTCTTTCGTCGGCCTGCGGGGTTAGCTGACGGGCTAGCGCTGAAAGAGCCTGCGCTTCTCACGGTCTCACCGTGTGATTAGCCCCAACAATCTGGGTCCCCCGTTCCCTGACACCCGGCCAGGGACTCGGCGTTCGGCGGCACGCTAGCAAACTGCAATGACAGTTGCAGAGGGTGCCGCCCCGAATTTCTGTTTTCCCCGCAAATCCCGTCTTTTCCGACCTCCCCGGTAGTGTGCCCGGCGAATGCGGTTCAAGCGATCTTCTACCTCGATGGCGCTTTTCCTGCTTGCAACGGCGCTGCTGATCGCCGGATGCGGCAAGACGGGGCCCGAGGCGGCGCCGGGCGGCGGGCCGCTGCGAAAGCTCGCGCCGGTAGCCGCCGAGGGTGCCGTCAGCGTCACGACCCGCAACACCTCACGCGTCGGCGGCGCCGAGGCGGCGGTTGACGCGGCGGCGGTCGCGAGAGTCGTCTATGAGGGCCTGACCGCCGGCTCGCGACCCCAGGTAGTGGTGCTGGTCAACCAGCGCGACTGGCCGGCGGCGCTGGTCGCCTCCTCACTGGCCGGCGCGCCGCTGAACGCACCGATCCTCTACGCCGAAGGCGACACGCTTCCCCAGGTCACGCTCGAAGCGCTCGAAGCGATGCACCCGACCGGTGCGGCCTCACTGGGCGGCGCACAGGTGATCAGGGTCGCGACCAGGGCCGAGCTGCCGGCCCGCTACGCCCTCGACGACGTACCCGCGAGCGATCCCGCCTCGATGGCGGCGGAGATCCAGCGCCGTCTCGTCCGTGCGGCCGGCTCCACTCCCCATCAGGCAATCGTGCTGAGCAGCACCGCCTCGCGTAGCCTGCAGATGCCGGCCGCCGGGCTTGCGGCCGAGAGTGGCGCGCCGATCCTCATGACAGCCGGCCCAAAGCTCGCGGCCGCGACGGCGACGACGCTGCGCTCGATGCATCACCCCTCGATCTACGTGATGGGTGCCGCCGGAATCAGCCGCGGGGCGCTGGGAGCACTGGCACGGCTCGGGCGGGTCACGCAGATCCCCGAAAGCGGCGCCGGCGAACAGCCGACGCCGGCGGCGGTCGCGATCGCCGCCGCCCGCTACACCGACGGCGTGTTCGGATGGGGCGTCAAAGAGCCGGGCCACGGCCTGGTCTTCGCCAGCGCCTCCCGGCCGCTCGACGCCCCCGCTGCGGCGCTGCTCTCGGCGACGGGCGACTACGGTCCGCTGCTGCTGCTCGAAGCCCCCGGGAGGATCCCGCCAGAGCTGGCGGCCTACCTCGGCGACATCCAGCCGGCATACGCCGCGGCGCCGGAATTCCAGCCGGTCAGGGGTGTCTACAATCACGGCTGGCTGATCGGCGACGAACGGGCCATCTCCCTGGACACCCAGGCGGAACTCGACTCGTTGCTGGAGATCAGCCCCCGTAAGCAGGCAGGCGCCGAAGAAACTTCGGTCCTGCAGGCCGAATAGCCGAAAGGACGCATCCCCTTGAGCCAAGCCGAGGACCCCCGCCGTCTGCTGCGCAAGCAGAGCGCCCAGGAGGTGACCCTTGAGGATGTCCGCCAGCTGATGGGCGCCTCGACCCCCCATTTTGCCTTGCAGCTGCGCAACCGCATCGCCGCCCTGATCGACGGGCTCGCGGCCGACCATCCCGCCCGCCTGGAAGGCGAACGGGAGATCGCTCGCCTGCAGGCCCTCGGCTACAGCGGGGAGGTTCGCGGCGAGGGTGCCGCCGAGGGCGAGCGCCCGATGCCCTCTTTGAGCCTGTCCGCCGAGCGAGACTGACTCGACTCATCTTGGCGGGGGCGCGTGTCCGTCAGCGGCGGCCGAGTGCGAACACGCGCTCGCGCCTGGCGTCGTCGAAGCGGGCCTTCAGGTACTTGAACAGCACCCAGTAGAGCGGCACGTCGATGACGACGGGGACCAGCACCCAGGTGACTCTCGGCGCGCCCGCCTGGTAGAGGCCGAAGGCGATCGCGCCATGCACGAGCGCTGTCGGCACGCCAGCGATCAGGGAGCCGTGTGAGCGGTAGCCGCTGAGGTGCTCGCGGATCGTGAACTCGAGCGTGCCGATCACGACCGAGCCGATGCCCGCGAACAGCGCGCTGGTGGAGTGGGTCGTGAAGCCGATGATCGTCGCGATCGCTCCAACAAGAATTAGAAGCTCAGAGAAGGGCCAGGGATGCCATGGTGCCTCCGGGCGCTCACCGACGCCTCCGGGATCGCGGTGGGCCCGCGCGGGAGGGCCTTCGGGACGACGCGCACCGCGCTGTCGACGCGCGGGTCGCGCGGCCGGCTTCTCGGCGATCGCGGGGGCAGCCGCGGCGCTCGCGGGGGTCTCGGCCGAACCCTCGGTCGCCTGTGCCCCCGAGGAGCGGCGCTTGCGCGTTCGGCCGCGCCTGCCAGCGTTGCGTTTGGCCATCGGTCAGGCGAGGGGCCGAAGTTCGCCGCGCGGCATCGCCGTCGATCGTAGCGCCTATGCTGGCCATGATGTCCCTGCAGACCGGCACCGATCGCCGCCCCGAGGGAATCCCCGAGAGCGCTCTCGCGGGCCCCTTCCCCGTCGGCCGGTACGCGGCGAAGTTGCGACAGAAGCTGCGCTCCTTCGAGCACGTGCAGATCGTCGGCGAGATGGTCAACCTGCGCGTCGCCCGGACGCGGGTCTTCTTCGAGCTGCGCGACGCGAGCGGAGCGCTGCCGTGTGCCGCGTGGCTCAACGAGTGGGAGCAGATGCTGGCGAGGACGGGGCAGACGCCGGCCGAGGGGATGCAGGTGGTCATCGCCGGAGGCTGTGACTACTACCCCGGCAGCGGGACCTCCTCGCCATCGTTCTGCTTCAACGTCACGGACCTCCGCATCGCCGGCGAGGGCGACCTGCTCGCGCAGATCGACCGCCTGCGCAAGCAACTCGACGCCGAGGGTCTGTTGGGACACCAGGCGCTGCTCGCCCGCCAGGCGCTGCCGCGGACGATCGGCGTCGTCACCGGCGAGAGCGGCAAGGCACGCGACGATCTGCTCGCCGCCCTGACGCGCCGTGGCTGGGCGGGACGGCTGGTGTGGGCGTTCGCGCCCGTCCAGGACCGCCACGCCGCCCCTGCCATCGTCAGGGCGCTCGGCGATCTCGCGGCTCTGCCCGAAATGGATGTCGTGATCGTCGCTCGTGGCGGCGGCTCGCTTGCCGACCTCCTCTGCTTCTGTGACGAGACGCTGTGCCGGACGGTGGCGCTGCTGGCGGTGCCGGTGATCGCCTCCGTCGGCCATCACACCGACCGGACTCTGCTGGACGATGTCGCGGCAGTGAGCTGTTCGACCCCTACCCACGCCGCCGAGGCGGCCGTGCCGATCGACTGCAACCGCGCCCGCACCGAGCAGCGCGCCGCCGCGGCGCGGCTGGCAGAGCACGCCCGCCGCGCGATGCAGGTTCGCTCCAGCCAGGCCCAGGCTGCCGTCAGGCTGCGCGAGCACGGGCGCCGGGCGGTCCTGGGAAGGGCCAGGAGCCTTGCGCTGCTGTCGCGAGCGCCGGCAGCGCACCTCGAGCGCCAGCGCAGCCGCCTTCACCAGCAGCTGCGTGAGATCAGGGCCGGCTCGCGGCGACGGTTGGCGGAGGAGAGCCGGTTGAACGGAACCCGGGCCGTGGTGATCTCCCGCAAGGCCGACTCGACACTGCACGAATGCCGCGAGCGGCGACCCCGCGAGCTGGAGAGGCTGGCGATGGCACTGGCGGGCCACGATCCGCAGCGGACGCTGGAGCGCGGTTACGCGCTCGCCACCTCGCGCGACGGAAGCCCGCTGTCGAGCGCCGCCGCCGCCCGCAATGCGGGCGAGCTGTCGCTGCGCTTCGCCGACGACGAGGTGGACGTCAGGGTGAGCGAGCGATGAGCACCGAGCCCCAGTCCTCGGTCGGAGTTGGTGTCGGTCCAGCCTCGGTTGACGTGGAGAAGCTCAGCTACGAGCAGGCCGCGGGCCGCGTCGAAGAGATCATCCGCCGTCTGGACTCAGGCGAGGCGAGCCTGCAGGAGACGCTGGCGCTGGTCGGTGAGGGCAAGCGGCTGATCGAGCAGTGCGCGGGGGAGCTCTCGGCCGTCGGCGATGCGCTCGAGGAGCTCAAGCTCGACGAGCTGGTGGCGCGCCTGGAGCGGGAGGCAGGCGGATGAGCACGTGGGAGCGGCTCGCGAGCCTGCCCGTGAAGATCGAGGAGTACTCGTTGGAGGGAATGGTCCAGTCCGTCTCGAGCGACTTCGAACGCAAGGCAACGCTGATCCGCCTGCGCGGCGGCGGGGAGGAGGGGATCGGCGAGGACGTCACCTATGACGCCGAGGACCACGACATCCTGCAGGCGGCGGGGCCGTCGCTGCCACTGGCGGGCGAGTACACGATCGCGAGCTTCTGCGAGCACCTGTCGGACCTCAGCCTGTTCCCCGAGCCACCCCAGCGCGAGGTCTCAGAGCGCTACAGGACCTGGGCGTACGAGTCGGCCGCACTCGACCTGGCGCTGCGCCAGGCGGGCTTGGCCCTGCACGAGGCGCTGGAGCGCACGCCAGAGCCGGTCCGCTTCGTGGTTTCGCTGCGCCTCGGCGAGCCGCCGACGCTCGACCCACTTCGCCTCCGCCTGGAGGTCTGCCCTGATCTGCGCTTCAAGCTCGACCCGACTAGCTCCTGGGATGAGCAGCTGATCGCCGAGCTGGTGGCGACGGGCTCGGTGGACTCGGTGGACTTCAAGGGCTACTACTCGGGCTCGATCGTCGACCAGCCGGCCGACCCCGTTCTCTACGGACGCGTCGCCGAGGCATTCCCGGATGCGTGGATCGAGGACCCGGCGCTGACGCCGGAGACCGACGAGGTGCTGGCGGGGGACCGAGAGCGCTTCTCGTGGGACGCGATCATCCACTCGATCGCTGACATCGAGACGCTCCCCTATCCGCCGAAGATGGTCAACATCAAGCCCTCACGGCTGGGCGGTCTGAAGAACCTGCTGGATGCCTATGATTACTGCGCCGAGCGCGGGATCGGCAACTACGGCGGCGGTCAGTTCGAGCTGGGCGTCGGTCGCGGCCAGAATCAGTACCTGGCATCGATCTTCCATGCCGATGCTCCCAACGACGTGGCTCCGACGGGCTTCAACCTTCCCTCCCCGCCTGCGGGGCTGCCCTGCAGCCCTCTCCAGCCGAGTCCCGACTCCACGGGCTTCCGCTGGGGCTGAGCGCAACTTCCCTGGCGCCGGGACGTTTGCAGGCTCAGAGCCGGTAACGTCGGCTTCGAGTCCCGGAAGGCTTCGAGAGCTTCCACGACTCCCACGCAGTCCACCTCGGCACGAAAGGGTCTTCGTGATTCCGGCGAGCAGAGGCGCCGCAAATCGAATCACCGCGCTTGCGACCGCGCTGTTGGCGGCGGCGCTGGTCTGTGCCATCACTGCCTCAGTCGCCGCTGCGGCGAACATCGGCGGGACGGCCGCCGGCGACACGTCGAAGAACACAGCCAAGGGCAGCGGTGCGCACGTCACGAGCGTGCGAATCACGGGCGTCGCCTGCACACCTTCGCCGCACTGCAGCGGCAACCCCCACCAGGTCACGACGCGCGGAACGCTGCTGTTGAAGGGAATCGGACTGAAGCCGGGGATGACGGTCGGGTTCCCGAAGGCGCCGGGCGCGCGGATCACTTCCCGCTCCCCCTCGGCGCACCTGCGCAAGACGTCGGTGGGCCTGCTGGCAACGGTCCCCAAGGCCGCCCATTCCGGCCACCTGATGATCCTGCTGAGCCACGGGCGCTACACGAGCTCCTACGGCCCGATCTACGTCTACACCCACGCTCTGCATCCGCCGCAGCCGAAGATCACCTCGCCGGCGATCGCCGGCGGTGTCGGCGCCGGAGCGCTCGAAGGCCAGGGGATGTGGATCTGGTACGTGAGCAAATCCAGCGGCGGGACGGCCGCGGGCATCATCGCCCAGGCCCATGCTGCGGGCGTGACGACGGTGTTCGTCAAGAGCTCGGACGGTTCGAGCAACTACTGGAGCCAGTTCTCTCCGCAGCTGGTCGCCGAACTGCATGCAGGCGGCCTGAAGGTCTGCGCGTGGCAGTACGTCTACGGGACGAGCCCGGCCGGCGAGGCTGCGCTCGGCGCCGAGGCGGTGGCCAACGGGGCCGAATGCCTGGTGATCGACGCGGAGGCCGAGTACGAAGGCAAGTACGCCGCCGCCCAGACCTACATCGCCGACCTGCGGGCCAAGATCGGGGCCACCTACCCGCTCGTCCTGGCCTCCTTCCCCTACGTCAGCTACCACGGCTCGTTCCCCTACTCGGTCTTCATGGGCCCCGGGGGCGCCCAGTTCAACGCGCCGCAGATGTACTGGAAGGACATCGGCACCTCCGTCGACACTGTCTACGCCAACACCTACATCGCCAACCGCATCTACCAGCGTCCGATCTTCCCGCTCGGGCAGACCTACGGTGGCGTCTCCAACGCCGACCTGCTCCGCTTCCGCGAGGAGGCCGTGGACTACGGCGCCGCCGGCTGGTCATTCTGGGACTGGCAGGAAACGAAGGCGGCCGGCTGGACCACGCTTGCCGAACCGATGACTCCTCTGACGAGCGTGACGCCCAACACGAGCTATCCAGAATTGAGCAAAGGCAACAAGGGCGATCAGGTCCTGTGGCTTCAGGAGCACCTTGCGGCGGCCGAGCCGAGCCAGGAAACGACAGGCAACTTCGCCGCGCAGACGACGGCCAACCTGGAGGCCTTCCAGACCGCCCACGGCATCCCCGCCAGCGGCATCGCCGACACGGCGACGTGGACGGCGCTGCTGTCGCTGACGCCCGTCCCGGTCAACTGGACGGGCAAAGGCCCGGCCGCCTGAGCGACCGGGCCCTACGCCAAGTCCGCGCTACGAATCAGACCCGCTGAATCAGCGTGCCCGTACCGAGCCCGCCGCCGCAGCACATCGTCACGAGGCCGATCTCCTTGTCGGAGCGCTCGAGCTCGTGCAGCAGCGTCGTGATCAGACGCGCACCGGTCGAGCCGAGCGGGTGACCGAGGGCCATCGCGCCGCCGTTGACGTTGACGCGGTCCATGTCGGGGTCCAGCTCACGGCGCCAGGCAGCGACGACGGGCGCGAAAGCCTCGTTGATCTCGAACAGGTCGATGTCGTTGATCGACATCGAGTTGCGCTCGAGGATCTTGCGCGTCGCGGGGATCGGCCCCTCGAGCATTTTCACGGGGTCGCAGCCGACGGTCGTCTGGTCGACGATCCGCGCGCGGGCGGTCAGGCCAAGAGCCTTGGCCTTGTCACCGCTCATCAGCAGCACCGCCGCGGCGCCGTCTGAGATCTGCGAGGCGTTGCCCGCGGTGATCTTGCCGTCGGCCTTGAAGACCGTCTTCAGCTGCGAGAGACCCTCGAGGCTCGTGTCGGGACGGATGCCCTGGTCGGTCACGAGCGTCTGACCGTCGACGGTCATCGGCACCATCTCACGCTCGAAGCGGCCCTCTTCGGTGGCCTGGTGGGCCAGGCGGTGCGAGCGCACGGCCAGCTCGTCAAGCTCTGAGCGGGGGATCTCCCACTGGTCCGCGATCATCTCCGCGCCGAGGCCCTGGCCGACGATGTTGTGCTTAGCCATCAGCTCGGGGGTGAAGGCGTAGCCGAAGTCCTCCTGGGTCTTCATGCCCGCCGCGAACGGCAGGTGGCCCATGTGCTCGACGCCCGAGCCGATCATCGCGTCGTGCACGCCGGCGGCGATCAGCGCCGCAGAGAAGTTCACGGCCTGCTGGGCTGAGCCGCACTGGCGATCGACCGTCGTGCCCGGCGTCTCGATCGGCAGCCCCGCCTGCAGCCAGGCGTTGCGGGCGATGTTGAAGCCCTGCTCGCCGAACTGCTGCACGCAGCCCGCGATCACGTCCTCAACCTCCGAGGCCTCTATCCCGGAACGCTCGATGACCTCGGTGTAGGTCTTCGCCAGCAGCGCGTTGGGGTGGGTGTCCTTGTAGTAGCCCTTCTCCTTGTGGCCGCGTCCGATCGGCGTCCTGACGGCCTCCACGATCACGACTTCGCGTCCCTCTTGTTGCCTCATTCTGAGTCCTCCTAAAGGTCTCTGTCGCAAGCTTCCTGGTGAGCGGAACCGGGGCGCTCCAGGACGATCTGCACGCGTCTGGAAAGATGCCCGGACCCTGAAGTGCCAACTCTACCGCCTGTCCGGAAGTTGACTGGTCAGTCAGCCAGGGCCTCGCGGGACCAATCGAGACAAAGGAGCAACGTGGCAAAACGTCTGGCGGTAGCGGGCAGCGGCGCGATCGCCTGCGGCCTCGCGGCGACGGCAGCCCATCACGGACCGGTGCTGCTGCTGGCCCGCTCGGAGAGCTCGGCCGACCGCGCCCGGGCGACGGTCGAGAAGACGCTCAGCCGGCTCGGCGCCGAAGTCGATCCCGATCACGTCGAAATCGTCACCGACCCAGAGGCGCTCTCCGAAGCCACGTTCGCCGTCGAGGCCGTCGTCGAGGACCTGGAGATCAAGTCCCGCCTGCTCGGCGAGCTCGACGCGATCCTGGGCCCTGAGGCGATCCTCGCCAGCACCACCTCCTCCCTGTCCGTCGCCGCCCTCGCAGCCGCCAGTGGCCGGCCTGAGCGCTTCCTCGGCCTGCATGTCTTCAACCCCGTAACGAAGATGAAGCTCGTCGAGCTCGTCTTCCCGGCCGAGGCCAGCCAGGAAACCCGCGAACGGGCCATGAAGCTCTGTGAGACCTTCGAGAAGACGCCCGTCGAGGTCCCCGACGTTCCCGGCTTCGTCGTCAACCGGCTGCTGTTCCCCTACCTCTTCAGCGCTGTGCGGCTGCTCGAAGAGACGGGTATGGAGGCAGCCGATGTCGACACCTGCATGAAGCTTGGCGCCGGGCACCCGATGGGCCCCCTGGCGCTGCTGGACCTCGTCGGCCTCGACGTCTCGGCGGCGATCGGCGAGACGATCGGCGAGCCCGTCCCGCCGCGCGTGCAGGAGCTGATCGGCGAGGGCGCGCTGGGGCGAAAGAGCGGCCGGGGGCTGCACGCCTACTGAACATTTAGGAAGTCTGAGAGAGCTTTTAGCTGGCCTTCATCCCCGTGGAGATACTGGTAACTGCGACGTAGAGGTCGCAATGCACACCCGCCTCCTCCCAGTGCGCACGATCCGGTCCGCTCCCCCCGCGGGCCGGACGTGTTTAAGCGTCCTGCTCGCGCCCCGCGCGCCTCGGCACGGGTCGCCGTTCGCGAATCCTGACCGCCTCGATGCGATTGTCACGAACGGACTCCACTCGGATCGAATAGCCGTCGGCCATGACCGTGTCGCCCTGACGCGGCAGCCGCCCGAGCTGGGCGAAGACGAAGCCGCCGACGGAGTTGTAGGCGTCGCTGTCGGCGGGCAGGTCGAGGCCGTAGTCGGCGAGGTCTGTGACCGCGACGTGACCGCGGACGAACCAGTCTCCGCCTGGCAGCCGCCGGATCTCCCCGGCGGTCGGATCGGTCTCGTCTGCGATCTCCCCCACGACCTCCTCGATGATGTCCTCGACGGTCACGACGCCGACGACCCGGCCGTACTCGTCGACGACCACCGCCATCGAAGTGCGGTCGCGCTGCAGGTCGGCCAGCAGATCATCCAGTGGCTTGGTCTCCGGCACAATCAACGCGTCGTGGACGATCGGCTCGATTGGGGCCTGGGCGCCCTGGGCCATCAGCTGGCCGGCGAGCTGGCTGACGTGGACGAGCCCGCGAACACGGTCGCGGTCTTCGTTCTCGGTGACGACGAGCCTCGTGTGGCCGCTGGAGACACAGAGCTTCAGTGCGGCCTCGACGTCCTGGGAGATGTCGAGCGTCACGACGGCGGGGATCGGCGTCATCACCTGGCGAGCCTCCTGCTCGTGCAGATGGAAGACGCCCGTCAGCATCCCCGCCTCGCCGGCGTCGATGTGGCCGCCCGCGGAGGACTCGGCGATCAGCAGCTTCAGCTCATCGGGGGAGCCGCCAAGGCGCTCGAGGTTCATGTCGACCCCAAGCAACCGCAGCACGCGGTCGGAGACGGCGGTCAGGATCACGATCAACGGGTGGAAGACGAGGCTGAATGCCTGCAGCGGTCGGGCGACCCGGCGGGCGACCGACTCGGCGCGATCGATCGCGTAGAACTTCGGCACCATCTCCCCGCCGACGAGCTGGAAAGAGGCGATCACCGCGAATGCCGCCACGGCCAGCACCGCCGCCGCGACACCGTGGTTCCACGAGTTCCCCAGGGCATTTTTGAGCAGATCTGCAAGGGCGGGCTCGGCCAACGCACCGATCGCTATCGAGGTGATCGTCACGCCGATCTGGACGGCGGAGATGTACTCGTTGACCTCAGACAGCTGATGCAGCGCCAGCGTTGCGCCCTTGGCGCCTTCGTCGCGCATCACCTCGAGCCGGGCTCGTCTCGAGCGCACGAGGGCGTACTCGGCAATCACGAAGAACGCGTTGATCGCGACCAGGATGGCCGCAACGATCAGCTTCAGGCCGTTCACGTGCGCGCGACAGTCCCCGGCGCGCTGCCGGCGGCCACGACTGTGCTCCAGCCGGCGCGAGTGCAAGCGCGAGGCGTGCGGGCCGGCGGAGCGAGGCTACTTCGGGGAAGTTCTTCGTCGTCGTTCATCGCGCTTGTCAAGCCGCTCAACCGTAGCAAGGCGCTCCGGCGGAAGAGCGGAGCGGGGTAAACCGCCTAGGCGAGCTCGCCGATGGTGGCGGCGAGCGCGAAGTCGGCCTCGGTCAGGCCGCCCTCGGAATGGGTGGAAAGCGTAAGACGGACCTTGTTCCAGCCGTGAAGCAAGATGTCGGGGTGATGTCCGGCGGCCTCGGCCGCCCCACCGACACGACCCACGAACCCCAGCGCGGAGGCGAAGTCGTCGAAGGTCCAGTCGCGGACGATGCAGGCGCTGCCACCCGCCTCCCGCCGCCAGCCGGTCAGGCCTTCGAGCCTGCGCTCGATCTCAGCGTCCTCGAGGATCGCCATCCCGCTCAGGTTACCCCGATCCGCGACGCTCCCATCAAGGCCGGCGGGTCCCGCGGCGGCGTACAGTTTGAGGATGCGCATCGTCAGCCTCGTCCCCCACGCCACCGAGCTGCTCTATGCGCTCGGCCTCGAGGAGGAGATCGTGGGAGTGACCCACGAGTGCGATCACCCTCTTCAGGCGCTGTCGGTACGGCGCGTGACCCGCGACGTCCTGCCCGCCGGTCTGAGCGCCGGTGAGATCGACAGAGCGGTCCGAGAGCGAACGCTGGAGGGGCAGGCGATCTATGAGCTCGACTCCGACGCGCTGGCCGAGCTCGAGCCCGATCTGATCGTCACCCAAGCGCTGTGCCCCGTCTGTGCCGTTTCCTACGACGAGGTTGCTGAGGTAGCCCGAGGCCTACCGTCGCGCCCGCGTGTGATCGCGCTCGACCCCAAGACGCTCGGCGAAACTCTCGGCGACGTGCGGACGGTCGCGACCGCCACGCAGCGGCGACGTGAGGGCGTCGAGCTGATCGCCCGGACGGCCGGGCGGATCGATCGGGTTCGCCTCGCCGTGCGGGGGCTGCCCCGCCCCCGCGTGGCCGCCCTGGAGTGGCTCGACCCGGTTTACGTCGCCGGACACTGGACGCCGCAGATGATCGAGCTGGCGGGCGGCGAGGACGTGCTGGGGATGGCGGGGGAACACTCCGAGGTGTTCCCCTGGGAGGCTGTCGCCGCAGCCAAGCCCGACGTCGTCGTGCTGATGCCCTGCGGCTATGACGCGGCCCGTGCGCACGAGGAGGCCATGGGGTTCGCCGAGCATCTGCGCGAGCTCGGCGCGACCCGGCTCGTGGCAGTCAACGCCTCGGCTTACTTCTCAAGGCCCGGACCACGGCTCGTCGAGGGCGTAGAGCTGCTCGGCGAGATCCTGCACCCGCAGCAGCTCGCCGGTGTCGGACCGAAGGACCAGTCGATCGAGCTGGAGACGCTGGCCGCGCGAAGCTGAAGCCCGGACGGCTCGGGCGATACCGCTGAGCGTCGCCTACCGTTCACCTTCGACCACGCCCGCGCCGAGCGAGGTGGATTCGCTGGACTTCGCCGTCGCGATCGAGGCGCCGACAGCAGCCACGCCGATCACCGCGCAGCTCGCCAGCGCCAGCGCGGGCTTACGCCAGCGGTCGCCGAGCTGGATGAGCGCGGCCACCAGCGCACCGCCGATCAGGCCACCGACGTGCCCTCCCCAGGAGATTCCCGGCAGCGTGAAGCTGATGACCAGGTTGATCAGGATCAGTCCGCCGACCCCGCCCAGGCCACCTTGCATCAACGGGATGTTCCGGGAGCGCAACTCCACCGCGAACGCACCCATGACACCGAACACCGCGCCGGAGGCGCCGACGGTCAACGAGTGCGGCGAGACGAGCAGGGCGCCGAGCGATCCGGTCAACAGCGAGACGGCGTAGATCGCCGCGAACTTCACGCGACCCAGCACCGGCTCCAGTTGCAAGCCCAGGACGTAGAGGACGTACATGTTGAAGCCGATGTGCAGGAGGTTCTCGTGCAGGAAGCCACTCGTCACGAGCCGCCACCACTGACCATGGGCGACTCCGGTCATTTCCAGCCCAGGGAAGCTGCCGATCAGGGCTCCTTTGACGTAGATGTCACTCGTCGGCTGACCGCCGAATCCGATGTGACCCTCGGCCAGGAACGCGATCACGTTGATGGCGATCAGCGCGTAGGTGACCTGCGGCATCGTCGCGGTGTCGCGCAGGCGCTTGACCTTCGTCGTCTGCCTGGCGCACTCCGGGCAGCGCATGCCGACGGGCGTGGTCGTCATGCAGTCGGGGCAGATCGGCCGCCCGCAGTTCGAGCAGGCGACTCCCGTCTCACGAGAGGGGTGGCGGTAACAGGTGGCCATGGCGCCGGGAGAGCCTAGCTCGGCTGACCGTGGGCACCCGCCGCCAGACCGCCCCCGGGCGGATCTGGCTCAGCGGTCGCCGAGCAGCTTGCGCGTCTCGCGCTCCAGATCCTCGATCGCCCGCTCGCCCACCTGCCGCAGCCCGGCGAGGCTGGCAGGCCGCGAGGCGCTCGCGCGCCGGCGGGTGCGCAACACCACCAGGCCCACCCCGGCGGCGCCACCGGCCACCAGGGCGGCCGCTGGGCGGACCCAGTTGCGAGGGTCGCGCATCGCCGAGAGCTCCCACGCCTCCAGCTCGTCGGCGGCCAGCTCGGTGATGCTCGTCAAGGTGCCCTCGAGGCGATTGACGAGATCCGCCGGCGGCTCGATCGGCGCCAGAGCTTCGCGCAGCAGCCCCTCGAAGTTCGTCGCCGCCTCACTCATCGGCCTCGCCCTCCTCTGATGCGCTCTTGACGGGCTTGCCGTTCCTGCTCGGCACCGAGCCATCGCCGCGGTCTCCAACGATCTCCTCCAGTTGCCGGATCGCGCGATGGATCAGCACCTTGGTGGCGCCATCGGAGCGCCCCAGCGCACGGGCGATCTCGCGGTTGTCCATGCCGAGGGCGAAGCGCATGATCAGGGCCTCGCGGCGATCGTCGGGGAGCAGCCCGACGCCGTCGAGCACACGACTCAGCTCGTCCCGGCCCTCGACGAGCTGCTCGGTCGTGTGCGGCGCGACGATCGTCGTCGTCTCGTCGATCGGCGAGGCCGGCTTGCGGGCACGATCGCGATAGAGGTTCGCGGCGAGGTTGTGGGCGATCCGGATCAGCCAAGGACGCAGCGGCCGCCCGTCGGATTCGCGCTGGGCGCGCTCGAAGTGGCGGTAGGCCTGCAGGAAGGTCTGCTCGGTCAGATCCTCGGCGTCGTGATGGTTGCCAACCCGGTAGTAGGAGTAGCTGTAGACGTCCTTCAGATGCGCTCGGTAGAGGTCGGAGAACTCGGCGTCCAGCTGGGCCTTGGTCTTCTGACTGACTTGCTCGGCCACTCATTGCACCCTATCCCGTGACGGCCGCGGACTAGGCGGCGCGGGAGATCTCGCGAGGGACCGGCTCTCGCTCGGCCCGAATGTCGGCGGGCTGCGCGCCTCCCAGCCAATCCCATTGCAGCCGCACGCAGGCCCAGATCCGCTCTGTGACAGCTCCCGCGAGCGACGGCGAGCAACGCTCGACAGTGGGGTAGTGAAGCGGGCGGCCGACCCGCAGGCGCACCTTGCGCGGCCGGATCCGCCAGCCACGGCGGACCGCGTCGGTGCCGATCACAGCGATCGGCGCAACCGGAGCGCCCGTTTCGAGCGCCAGTCGTCCGACGCCTCGGCGCGGGTCGCCAAGGGGCTTACGGCGCATGCGGGTTCCCTCGGGGAAGACGACCACGCAGTCACCCCGTTCGAGGATCGCGCGGGCGGTAGCCATCGCATCTCCGTCGCCGGCGCCGCGATCGACGGGAAAGGCGCCGAGCGCGTTGAGGATCCAGGCCTGCCAGCGCTTTTCGAACAGCTCGCGCTTGGCCATGTAGTAGACGGGCCGCCTGATCAGCGTGCCGATCACGAAGGGGTCGAGGAAGCTGCGGTGGTTGGAGGCGAGCAGCAGGGGGCCGGTCTTCGGCAGGTGCTCCCGCCCGACTCGCTGCATGCGGAAGTAGAGGAGGAAGAAGGGGACGAGAAGACCGCGTAGCACCCAGTAGACGAACGGGTTGACGCCACGGTTGAGAGAGCGCTCGCGAAAGCCTCCGAGGTCGACCGCGGGGGTCTCGGGCTCGGCGGGCGTCTGGGGCGAGGTCTGCGTCAGGGGAGTTGCCACGTCTGGAGTACACCGGCCGCGACCCCTCCGTTACAGCCGCTCGGGAACCGCCTGCCGGAGAGCCCGCCGAGCCGAGACGCCCGGTTCAGGGCAGCGGCGTCTCGAGCGCCGCGCGCGGCTGGTTGGGCAGATCTCCCGGCGGCTCGCCGCCGAGCACCCATCCCGTATCGGTGGAGCGCACGAGGTCACGTTTGGCAAGGGCCGTCAGGGCACTCGTGACCGTCGGCCGGCGGGCGGCGACAAGTTCGGCGAGAACCGCATGGGTGAGCCGCAGCGGTACCGTCACGCCGCCACTGCCTACCTTGCCCCAACGCGCCGCGAGGTGCCAGAAGAGCATGTGGAGGCGGACGTCGACCCGGGCCTGATGGACGATCGCCATGTTCACGGCCATGTTCCGCGAACGACCCACGGCACGCCCGACCAGGCGGCCGGCGAGCTGCGGATAGTCGGCCAGGTGCGCAGCGAAGCCTTCGTCGAGCACGGCCACCCTCGCGGGCTCGAGGACCCGCCAGGCAGTCGTCATCGGCAGCGTCGGCAGTTCGTCCTCGCCCTCCCAGGGGCGCAGCAGATCGCCCTCTCCAAGCAGCTCAGCGCCGAAACGGCCCTCGATCCCGACGCGCCTGACGAGCAGCCCCTCGAGCACCAGCAGCCCGATCCCACCGGCATGGCCGTTGACGGCTGGGGCGCCGCGCCAGCGTCCCGTCGGGAGCGCCAACTCCTTGGCCAGGCACTCGCTGACAGCCTGCTCGCGCAGCCCCTCGGGGAGGCCGTCGGCGAGCCCGGGGTCTCGCTCCAGGACTCGGCAGAGATCTGGAGTGGTGGTTGTCGGTGGACCGGGGGGCATAGTTGGCGTAGCGACGGTCGAACGGCAACCGCGCCGGTGGGCGGCTCGGGCCACCCACAGATGGGTTACCCAGATTCCTCGCCGCTGAACTTCCGGTACCTCGCGACGGCCGGGATCTCCCGGGCCCCGCCCTCTGAACGACCTATCGGCCGCCGGTAGACTCGGCCGTTCCGAGAAGCACTTGCCGGAGTAGCTCAGCTGGTAGAGCGCCTGTCTTGTAAACAGGGGGTCAGGGGTTCGAGTCCCCTCTCCGGCTTCGTGAACTGACGGTTTGTTCATCTGTGCGGCTTGCCGGCCCGCCCAAGGTGGCCACGAATCGTGGATGATGGACTCATGCCGCTCTACGAGATCGCCGCGACCGATGATCTCAAGCCGTTCAGCCGCCTCTCAGGCGGCTCGGAGCTTTATGAGAAGGAGATCGAGGATCTCTTCTGGTCGAACCCCGATGAGTTCCTGGGCGAGCCGCTTCTTCTGGTCGCGCGTCAGCCGACGCTGAGTGATGGCAGTCGCCCCGATGTCGTCGCCCTGTCAAAGGACGCCCGCGTGACGGTGATCGAGATCAAGCGCGACGTCGATCGCGCGCAGTTGGCGCAATGCCTCGAGTACGCCGGGTGGGCGCGAACGACGAGCCTTGAAGCCCTCGCGAGTATGTACGCCGACGGCTCCAGCGCCTTCTTCACGGATTGGCAGGAATTCACCGGCGATTCAACTCCAGTAATCCTGAATCAGAAACCGCGACTCGTACTAATTGCTCGGACGTTCCACGGTCGTACACACGCTGCGCTGGACTTCCTCATCGAAAGCGGGGTGCCAGTAGAGCTGCTCGAGGTCTCGGTCTACGAAGACGCCGACAAGCGGAGATTCCTCCACGTAGATTCGGAGCACGAGCCGCCGCTGGCCGTCGTCACGGCTAGCGCCTCCGAGAAAGGACCGGCCACGACGCTGGGCGGCAAGCGGATCACGCTGGCCGACCTGATGGAGGCCGACTTGCTCGCTGCGGGCGATCTCCTCGTATGGGAGCGCCCGAAGCTGGGCACTAGCTACCGCGCAACCGTGACCAGAAATGCTGCCATCGAACTTGAGAGCGGCGAGAGCTTTGCGACCCCTTCCCGCGCCGCGAAGTTCGCTGCGGACATCCCTGCCTACGACGGCTGGTACGCGTGGAAGGTAGAACGGGACGGCGGCCTAACGCCTCTGCACGACATGCGAGAGCTCCTCGTTGCGCGCATCGAGCACGACCCCTCCTGAGAAGAAGGCTAAGTCGACGATGAGACGCGGCGTTGCGCCTGAGTGCAAGGAGCGAAGTAGCTCAGGGCGCAGGCAGGAGCCCATGCCGTCTCAGGAAGTCAATCTGATTGCCCGCGACCCGGTCCGGCCCGTCGCCCGAGAAGGCACCGAAGTGGTCGTAGGGGTAGCGGTGAAGCTCTGTCGTCGACGACCGCTCGGCGAAGCGCTCGATCGCCTTCGCGGACACCGAGACGTCATCCTCACCTAGCCCCATCCACACCGGCGAGGCGATCGAGCGGGCACGCGATACGGGCCGGTGCATCGCAACGCTCAGGAAGATCGCCGGTGAGATCTCGTTGCGCCACGGCGAGCCCTCCGGGACGGTCGCCCGGAAGCCGTCGGCCTCGCCCGGAAGCGTCATCGCCGCATGGCCGCCGGGCTGGTCAGTAACCGCGACTGTGTTGTGCCTGCCGAGCTGGTCGGCAAGCGCGCGCGGGATCAGCCAGGCGCTCAAGAGCGGCGGCGTCGACAGCGCGCGGGCGAGCCCATCGAGCATCGGGCACAGGGCCAGCGTCGCCGCGATCCGTGGGTCCGCGGCGGCCGTCTCCACCGCATGCCCGCCGCTGAAGGAGAAGCCCCACAGGACGATCCGCTGCGGGTCGATGCCATCGAGGCTGCGGGCGTAGGCGACCGCCGAGCGCCAGTCCGCCAGCTGCGCGGACTTGCGAAAGCGCTGGCGAGGCGTGCCCGAGGAATCCCCCAGGTAGCGGTGGTCGAAGACCAGCACGGTGGTCCCGGCGGCGGCGAGCCGCTCGGCGTAGGCGGGTAGCCCGTCGTGGCGAGTCAGCGAGAAGCCGTGTGCCATCACCACGCAGGACCCGGTTGCGTGGGCCTCTGGCCGATAGAGCCAGGCCGCGCAACGGTCACCCTCGGAGGGGAACCGCAGCTCCTCTCGAGCCACGGCGGGCGCGGCCACGAGACTAACCCCCGTACATCGACTCGATCGACCCGGAGTACTTCTCGGCGATCGGCTTGCGCTTCAGCTTCATCGTCGGCGTCAGCTCGTCCCCGCCCGGCAGCCAATCGCCGGCGACGAGCGAGAACTTCTTGATCTGTTCGACTTTCGCCAGCTTCTCGTTGGCGGCCTGCACGCCCGCCTCGACCTCGGCGCGGATGAGCTCCTCGCTCGCCAGCGCCTCCAACGACGTGTCCTCGATTCCCCGCTGGCCGGCCCACAGGGGCGCGAAGTCGGCGTCGAGGACGATCAGCGCCGTGTTGTAGGGACGGGCGTCGCCGATACAACACGCCTGGCCGATCAATGGCGAAGCCGTCTTGATCGTCGCCTCGATGTTCGCGGGGGACATGTTCTTGCCCGCCGCGCTGATGATCAGCTCCTTCTTGCGATCGATGATCTTCAGGTAGCCGTCCTCGTCGAAGACGCCGATGTCGCCCGTGCGCAGCCAGCCGTCCTCGGTCATCGACTCGGCGGTCTTCTCAGGAAGATTGCGGTAGCCGAGCATCACGACCTCCGAACGAATCAGCACCTCGCCGTCCGTGTCGAGCTTCAGCTCCACCCCCGGCGCGGCGGGTCCGACGGTCCCGATCTTGATCTTGCCGGACGGGTTGACGCTGCCGGCGCCACAGGTCTCGCTCATGCCCCACAGCTCCGCCAGGGGCAGGCCGATGGCGTGGAAGAACTCAAGCACTTCGACGGGCGTCGGCGCGGCGCCGACGTTGATCGCCTCGATCTGATCGAGGCCGAGCATCGAACGCACGCCCGCGAAGACCTCCTCGTCGGCCTTGGCGACCTCATCGGCCAGCTCCGCCGGGACCGGTTCTCCCTTCTGCTCCAGGCGCACCTTGGCGATACCGGCCTCTACGGCCCGCTTCATCTTCGCTTCCTGCTCCTCCGGCTGGGCGGCGATCATCGTCTCGAGACCCGCCTTCAGCTTCTCCCAGATCCGCGGTACCGCGAAGAACCAGCTGGGACGGACTTCTGGTAGGTAGGAGAGGACCTGACGCGGATCCTCACAGCAGGTGATCTGCAGCCCGAAGACGATCGGCAGGTAGTGGTGGGCGTTGCGCTCGGCGATGTGCGCCGCCGGCAGCCATGAGATCACGCGACCGTCGGGGGGAAAGTCGATCAGCTCCTCCAGTCCCTCGACAGCGGCGAGCAGATTGCGGTGGATCAGCTGCACGCCCTTCGGCGGGCCGGTCGTGCCGGAGGTGTAGATCAGCGTCAGCACGTCCGTCGGCTGGATCTGGGCGACCGACGCATCGACGTCGAAGTCCGGGTTCGAGCCCTCGATCTCCGACAGCGCGAGCGTGCCCTCTGGCGCCTCGCCGTCGACGACGATCACGTGCTCGAGGCCGGGAACCTCGGCGCGGGCGGCGAGGACCTGGGGCAGGAACTGCTGCTCACAGATCAGGATGCTCGCTTCGGCATCCTCCAGCAGATACTGGATCTGCTCGGCCGTGTAGGTGTTGTAGATCGAGAAGGGAGCCGCTCCGAGCATCATCCCGGCGAGATCGCAGAGGTGGAACTCGGGCCGGTTGGAGAGCATCAGGGCGAGCGTCTCGCCGCGGCGCAGGCCCAGCTTGGCAAGTCCCCCGGCGAGGGCGTCGACACGCCGGCGCAGCTCTCCCCATGTGATCGTGAAGGCGTCTTCCTTCGTCCGGATCGCGACCTCCTCGACACGGGCTCCAGCGGTGATGCGGAACGCCTCGGCGATCGTCGCGGCGGCGACGGCGTCCTCCCGGCCTGCGGCTGCTGTGGTTGCGGCCTCCATCTGCTCTCCTCCCTGGTCCTCCCGCTCCACCCCAGCGGATCGGACGATGATAACTCCGATCCGCGCTGGCGGCTGCGCGCGACTAGGCTCGCGGCATGCTGACCGGCGAGCTCGGGTTCTGGTGGCGTTCGCTGGGCGGGCCGGGACGACCCCGGCCTGCTCTCTCAGCTTCCCTGCAAGCCGACATCGCAATCGTCGGCGCGGGCTTCACGGGCCTCTGGAGCGCCTACTACCTGAAGCGGGCCAGGCCGTCACTGCGAGTCGTCGTGCTGGAGGCCGAGCAGGCCGGCTTCGGGGCCTCCGGGCGCAACGGTGGCTGGGTCTCGGGGTTCTTCTCCGGGCCCGCCCAGGCATATGAGCGCCGCGGAGGCGCCGGCTCCTACGGGCCGCTGCAGCACGCGATGTTCGAGACCGTTGAGGAGATCGCCAATACGATCGAGGAGCTGGGGCTCGACACCGATCTCGCCCGCTCGGGCAACCTGACCGTCGCGATCGGCCGGGCGCAGCTGGCGCACCTACGCGAGGAGATCGCCGAAGCTCGCCGGCACGGCGTCGGAGAGGCGGACCTGCGGGAGCTGGGCGCGGCGGAGCTCGCCGGAAGGGTCAAGGTCCAGGGCGCGCTGGGGGCAAGCTTCTCGCCGCACGTCGCCCGCGTCCACCCAGCCAAGCTCCTACGTGGCCTCGCCGCCGCTGTCGAGGCGTTGGGCGTCGAGATCTACGAGCAGACGCCCGTGCTGGAGATCTCGCCCGGCGCTGCGATGACGCGCCGGGGAACGGTCTCGGCGGAGTGGATCATCAGGGCCACCGAGGGCTACACGGCGAGCCTGCGCGGACTGCGCCGCTCACTCGTACCGATGAACAGCTCGATGATCGTCACCGAGCCGCTCGACACGGAGACGTGGGAGCGGATCGGCTGGGAGGGCCAGGAGCTGCTCGGAGACGCTGCCCACGTCTACGCCTACCTGCAACGCAGCGCCGACGGGCGGATCGCGATCGGCGGCCGGGGTGCGCCCTACCGCTACGGCTCGCGAACGGACGGTCGCGGCGCGACGGCCGCCGCGACCGTGGCCAGCCTGCACGCGAAGCTGGGAGAGATGGTCCCTGCCGCCGTCGGGGTTGCGGTCGAGCACGCCTGGTCCGGGGTCCTGGGGGTTCCAAGAGACTGGTGCATGTCCGTCGCCGCTGACCCTGCGCGGGGCCTCGCCTGGGCGGGCGGCTACGTCGGCGAGGGCGTCGCCGCCTCGAACCTCGCCGCGCGCACGCTCCGCGACCTGATCCTCGGCGAGCAGACGGCGTTGACGGAGCTGCCTTGGGTCGGGCGCTCGCCGCGCCGCTGGGAGCCGGAGCCGCTGCGCTGGTCGATGATCCAGGCCGTCTATGCCCTCTATCGGAGGGCCGACGCGCTGGAGCGCCGGAGCGGACGTCCGTCGCGATTGGGCGGCCTGATCGACAGCCTGTCAGGCCGCGCCTGAGCGAATAGCATCGCGGGCCGTCGTTCCACTGCGAGGGAGGCCAGATGTCCTACGAGACGGTGCTGTACGAGACCGATGGGCCGATCGCCACGATCACCCTCAACCGGCCCGAGCGCCTCAACACGATCGTGCCGCCGATGCCCGACGAGCTCCAGGACGCCGTGCACCGCGCCGGACGCGACGAGGCCGTCAAGGTGATCGTGCTGCGCGGCGCCGGGCGCTCTTTCTGCGCCGGCTTCGACTTCGGTGGCGGCTTTCACCACTGGGACGAGAACATGACGACCGACGGTCGCTGGGACCCAGGCAAGGACTTCGCGATGGCGACCTCGCCGGATGCGGGTCCGGTGCCGAAGTTCATGAGCCTGTGGCGCTCTCCGAAGCCTGTCATCGCCCAAGTGCACGGGTGGTGCGTCGGCGGCGGCAGCGACATGGCGTTGTGCGCCGATCTGGTGATCGCCAGCGAGGACGCCCGCATAGGCACGTCCTACTCGAGGATGTGGGGCGCCTATCTGACCGGGATGTGGCTCTACCGACTGGGTCTGACGAAGGCCAAGGAATACGCTCTGACGGGCAAACCGCTGTCGGGAGTCGAGGCGGTCGAGGCCGGGTTGATCAACGCCGCGGTCCCGTTCGCGAACCTGGAGGAGGAGGTCGCCGCACGGGCCCGCCAGCTGGCGGCGATTCCGCTCTCGCAGCTGACGGCGATGAAACTCGTCGTCAACCAGGCCTACGAGAACATGGGCCTGGCCTCCACCCAGACGCTCGGCCCGATCCTCGACGGGTTGATGCGCAACACGCCCGACGCGGCCGAGTTCATCGAGCTGGCCGAGCGCGAGGGCGTCGGCGCGGCTGTTGCCCGGCGCGATGGGCCGTTCGGCGACTACAGCCAGGCGCCGCCCGAGGAGCAGCCGAACCCCGAGAACGTGATCGTCGTAGAACCCAAGTCGCCCTGAGCGCTCAGTACCTGGCGAGGTTGTCCTCGGCGAGCGCATCGCCGCGCATCCGCAGGGCGATCGTCGGAAAGATCAGAGTCGAGAGGACGGCCGCGCCGACGAGCGCGGCGGCGGTCGAGCTGCGCATGTGTCCCGTGCTGGTCGCAAGCGTCGTAATAGCCAGCACCAGCGGCAGCTGGGTCGAGCACATCAGCGCCAGCGCCACACGTTCTCGACGGTCGAGGACGCGGCGGTAGAGCAAGAGGGCCGGTGTGCCGCGAACGACGAGGAACAGCACGAAGAAGGTCAGCATCTTGGCGAACCCGGAGACGCTCGAGAACAGCGCGTCGATGTCGAGTTTCATGCCGCTGACGACGAAGAAGAACGGCACGAAGACGCCGAAGGCGACGGCCGTCAGCTTCGAGTCGAACGTCGGCAGCTCCCTGGTCTTGAGGATCTGCCTGGTGATGAGCCCGGCAGCGAAGCCCCCGAGCAGCAGATCGAGGCCGAGTTCGAAGGCGAGCAGCGCGAGGGCGAAGACGAGCACGACGATCCAGCGCACGGCCAGCTGGGAGCTTGACTCCATCGTCCGCTCCAGGATCGGCATCGTCCGCTCGGCCGAGCGGACGGCGAAGATCGCCACGAGCACCGCGAGGACGACGAAGCCGATCAGGATCAGGGCGTTGTGGATGGTGCTCTGGGTGGAGAGGATCAGCGTCAGCAGCAGGATCGGCCCAAACTCCCCGACCGCTCCGGCTGCCAGTAGGTAGGTGCCGAACCGGGTCCTGAGATCGCCCGTGTCGGAGAGCATCGGGATCAGCGTGCCGATCGCCGTCGTCACCATCGCCGAGCCGGTGTAGAGAAGCGAGAGCACGACGCCTGCCGCGGCCAGGATCCCTCCGAGCGTGTAGGCGAGCAGTAGCGACAGCGCCCACCCGGCGAGTGCCAGGATCAGCGGCCTTCCCACGATCCGCCGCAGGTCGATCTCATAGCCGGCGAAGAAGAACAGCAGTCCGAGGCCGAGATCGGAGAAGAACGAGACGAACTCCCCGGCGTGCAGGCCGATCACCTGCGGACCGATCACGATCCCGGCAAGCAGCTCGACGACGACGACCGGCAGCGGCAGTCCCCGCCCCGCGGCAAGCGCCGCGAGGGTGCCCGCAACGGCAGCGCAGGCGACGACGGCCAGGAACGTGCCGGGTGCCAGATCGACGGCCGCCGCCATCACGGCCGCGGTCATCGATAGCCGTCTTCTCTATCGCTCATGCCCCACCGGCGCCGAGCCTACATGGGCGGTCCCGTGCAGCCGTAGACGAACGACTGAGCGACCGCATCGAAGCTTCGCCGCCTGGGTTTAGTGGTCTCGAGGGAGTAAGCACACACAGATCTAGACAAGGAGAAGGCACAAGATGCGTTCACACAAGCTGACCTCGGCCGTCATGGCCGCGGCTGCCGTGCTGGCGCTGGCTACGGCCGGCTCCGCAGCCGCTCGTAAACCGCACCACATCGCTGCCAGGCACGGCGTTCACGCCGGCGTCTGCCGGGTATCGCTGAATGTAGCTCCACGCCTGGTCACGACCGGGGAATCCGCCTTGGCCTACGGGCAGGGAACGTGCGCCGCGGGCACGAACGCAGGTCAGACGGTGACGCTCTACGAGCGCGCCGCCGGCAGCCCCGGCTTCAGCGTCGTTGGCACGACGACGACCGACGAACACGGCTTCTACCAGCTCGCCACCGGCGCGCTGACGAGCAACACGAGCTTCTACACGGCGATCGGCACGAGCCGCAGCCACGAGCGATCCGTGAGGGTTGTGGCCGTCGTCTCCTTGACCGGCCCGCCGGAAACCAAAACGCTGTTCGCCGGCATCCACACCGGCCGGCGCAACGCCGTCACCTTCAGCGGAACGGTCAGCCCCGACGACGCCGGAGCGACCGTCGTCCTGCAGCGCGAGAACGCGATCCGCGGCAACGAATGGCACCGGATCTCACGACCGGTACTGGTCGACACGAGCGGCAACTTCTCGGTCACACACGCCTTCGTGGTGCCGGGCGCCTCGAGTATCCGGGTGCTGGTGCGCTCCAACCACCGCAACATCGCCAGCCCCTCGAACGTCCTCAGCTACGCGATCTCCCAGTCGGAGAACCCGTCGCTGACGATCGAAAGCTCGCAGGACCCGCTGGCGTTCGGCGCCTCAGCCGTGATCGGCGGCAACGTGCCCGGCGAGCCGAACACGACGCTGACGCTGATGGGCCGGGTCGCACACGGCGCATACGCGCCCGTCGCCACGACCAAAACGGACCCGACGGGGAAGTACAGCTTCCCGGCCGTGGCACCGCCGACGAGCACCTTCTACAAGGTGCAGGGTGGCGGTCGCAACTCCTCGGTCCTCTATGAGGGCGTCAAATACATCCTCACCGCGGCCGCCTCGGCGACCTCTGTGCAGTCGGGCCAGCCACTGGCGTTCACGGGGACCGTAACGCCGGCCAAGGCCGGCCACACGATCTACCTGGAGCGCCAGAACGCAGCCGGGACAGGCTTTCACCCGATCGCCATCGGGACGGTCAGCGCCGACGGCAGCTACTCGATCACGAGGACCCTGTTCGCACCCGGCAGTTACACGCTACGGGTGAAGATCCCCGGGGACTCCGAAAACGGCGGCAGCGTCAGTCAGCTGTTCGGAACGACGGTGACCCCGATCCCCTCCTCGCAGATCCCCACGGAGGCACCCGGCAACGGGACGCTGCCGCCGGAAGGTCAGGTCTAGCCAACAGAGCAGGACAGCAAGCCCTTTGGGGCGAGACGACAGACGCGCTGCGGCCGCCCCGGGAGAGGCGGCCGCAGTCGTTTTCGGGTCCTCACAACCAGGCGATTAGGCCTGGCTTTCTCGGTTCAGGCCGCCGCGGCCGGGTCCGGCCTGACGATGACCGTGTCGGCAACAGCGATCACCTCGTCGGCGGGCATCCCCACCCGCGAGGCGTGCTCGCGGATCGCCTCAGGGCTGCTCGCCTGATAAATGCAGACGGTGCCCAGCCGTCCGTCGGGCTCGTTCGTCACGTAGCTGCGTATCCAGCGGATGTCATCCGACATCTCGTCGTCGCCAATCGCTTTCGAGCGGGCGGCGACTGCCTCCAGCTCCTCTGCGGAGCCCCATGCACTGCGTCTCAGAATCACGTAGGTGTCCATCGCTACCCCCCATCTCACGCGGCCGGCATCTAAACCAACCGACTGTCGGTCGGTAGACTAGCGAGATGTCCGAGCCCGTGCCAGAGCGAGCAGTCGGACAGCAGGATCGCTCGGAGGAGACCCGGCGCAGGATCGTCACCGCGGCCCGCGAGCTGGTCGTCGAGCGTGGCTATGAGGCGGTCAGCGTCAAAGAGGTCCTGGAGCGCGCCGGTGTCAGTCGTGGCGGGCTCTATCACCACTTCCGTGGGAGGACAGAGCTGATGGCCGGGGTTCTGGAGAGCCTCGAGCTGGAGATCCTCGCCAAGCTCGAAGCACTGATTGCCGGCACACCCGACGCCTTCACGGCTCTCGAGTGGGCTGCCGCCTGGTACCTCGACGAGTGCATGACCTCTGTCGAGCTTCAGAGGATCGGCCTGATTGAGGGCCGCAAGGCGCTCGGCTGGGAGACCTGGCGAGAGGTGATCTCCCCGCATGGACTGCGACTGCTTGGCGGGGCACTCGCTGCAGCGATGAACGAAGGAACGATGCGTCCGGCCGATCCCGAGGCGCTGGCGCTGCTGCTGCTTGCGGCGCTACACGAGGCAACGGCGATCATCCTCACGGCACCCGACCGTCAGGACGCCCGCGTCCGGGCCGGCGCATCCCTCGGGGCTCTGCTCGAGGGCTTGCGGCGTACCTGACAGGAGCCACTGGGCCCACGGTGGCATGCGTGCCGCCGTGGCTCTCAAGTCAAATGAGACCTCAGGCCGCGACGGCCCGCGAGTCCAGGTGCGCGCCGACCTTGCGCTTGACCCTCTGCAGGGCATTGTCGACGGTCTTGGTGTCGCAGCTGAGCCGCTCGCCGACCTGCTCGTAGGAGTAGCCGTCGAGGTACAGCGAGAGCACGCGGCTCTCCAGCTCCGAGAGGGCCGTCGAGAGGCAACCGACGAGCGAGCGCAGCTCCTCGGAGGAGATCACCTGGTTGACCGGGTCGTGGACGGTGGGGCCGGGGAGCATCTGGTCGAGTGTCGGCACCTCATCGCCGGAGCCGGCCGGCGTCGAGGAGAACGAGACGTACTGGTTCAGCGGCGTGTGCTTGTTGCGTGTGGCCGTCTTTACGGCCGTGATGATCTGCCGCGTGATGCAGAGCTCGGCGAAGTTGCGAAAGCTCGACTCGCGGTCTGTGCGGAAGTCGCGGATCGCCTTGTAGAGGCCGACCAGTCCCTCCTGGATCAGGTCTTCGGAGTCTCCACCGGCGAGGAAGTACGACGAGGCCTTGAGGCGAACGAAGCCGTGATAACGGCGGACGAGACGGTCGTAGGCGACCCGGTCGCCCTGCTTTGCGAGGGCAATCAGAAACTGATCCTCGACCTTAGGTTCAGAGTTAGGGTTGTGGGAGATACGTGCCACGAGCAGTTTTCCTTTCTTGGCCCCACCTCCCTGGCGGGTGCCGAAGTGTTTGCTCAGTGGCGCACTCCTCCCCTGGCGCCAAAGCTATTCAATTCCCAAGGCTTCTCAACCTTAGGTACAGCGTTATGGGCGGCAGCCTTACACAGTTATGAAGACCTGTCAAGCCTGCCCTGCAAGATCTCGTACAGCATCGCGGCGGCGGCAGCCGAGACGTTGAGCGACTCGATCTTCCCCAGCAGGGGCAGGGCGATCAGCTCATCGCAGGCGCCGGCGACGCGAGGGCGCAGACCGGCGCCCTCGCTGCCCAACACCAGCACGACCCCAGAGCCGCCGTAGTCGGGACGGTCGTAAGGGACGGGCTTGCGTCCCCCCTCCTCCGTGCCGCTGGCGCCGTAGCTCCAGCAGCCGGCCTCGCGCGCCTCGGCCAGGAAGTCGGCGAGATTGCGAACGCGGGCGACGCGCAGATGCTCGACGGCTCCCGCCGAGGCCTTGCAGACCGACGGCGTGACCTCGGCGGCACGGCGCTCGGGGATCACCACTCCGGCCACCCCGGCGCACTCGGCCGTTCGGCAGATCGAGCCGAGGTTCTGTGGATCCTGAACCTGGTCGAGAGCGACGAGGAGCGGGTCTTTCAGCGCCAGCAGCTCAGCAACGCCCGCGTAAGGGTATGGCCCGGCGTCGGCGCAGATGCCCTGGTGGTCGGCCGACCCGCAGCGCGCCTGGATCTCCTCGGCGCCGGTCGTCCGCACCTTCAGGCCCGACAGCCAAGGCTCGCGGGCGGCACCGCCGCTGACCCAGATCTCCTTGACCGCATGTCGCCTGCGCCCCAGCAGCGCCTCCCGGACGGGGTTGCGCCCATAGAGGATCACAGCGGCAGCAGCTCGAAGCCCCCGGAGCCGTCACGGACTTCCCAGCCGAGCGAGGCGATCCGGTCTCGCAGCTCGTCGGCGGCGGCGAAGTCGCGTGCGGCACGGGCGCGCTCACGCTCCTCGGCGAGCGCGCGGACCTCGCCGGGAGCGTCCGCGTCAGGGGTCAGCAGGCTCTCCAGGCCGAGCATGCCGAGCATCTCGCGCAGATCTCCATCGCCTGCGGGCGCATCCTCGGCACCGGCCTTGCGCAGCCACTCGTTGAGGATCGCCAGCGCCTCGGGCGTGTTGAAGTCCCGTGCCAGGGCGTCGAAGAACTGGTCGGTGAGAGGCCGCAGACTCGCCGGCGAGGGCTCTCCCGCGGCCAGCCGTCGGCCGACCTCGCGGATCCGCTCGACGTTGGCCTTGGCCTGTTCGAGGGCTGTCTCGGAGAACGCCAACGGCTGGCGGTAGTGGCCGGAGACGATGTACATCACGACCGCCTGGGCGCCGTAGCGTTCGATCACCTCGTGCAGAAGGGCGATGTTGCCTACCGACTTGGCCATCTTCTCGCCGGTGAACTGGATCATGCCGTTGTGCATCCAGATCCTGCTCAGCTCTTGCCCGCGGGCGGCGCGGGTCTGGGATGCCTCGTTCTCGTGGTGGGGGAAGACCAGGTCCGAGCCACCGCCGTGGATGTCGAAGCCGACGCCGAGCAGGCCCTCGGCCATCGCCGAGCACTCGATGTGCCAGCCGGGGCGCCCCTCGCCCCAGGGAGCGTCCCAGGCGGTGTCCTCGCCCTCCTTGCGGGCCTTCCATAGAGCGAAGTCGAGCGGGTCCTGCTTTCGCTGGGATCCTTCCAGTCCCTCACCCTGATCCATGTTCTCGATCTGGCGATGGGACAGGCGTCCGTAGTCCTTGTCGGAGCGCACACGGAAGTAGACGTCGCCGTCGACTGCATAGGCGTGGTCGCCGTCGATCAGCGTCTGGATGTAGTCCACGATCGGGCCGATCGTCTCCGACGCGAGCGGCTCGTGCGAGGGACGGCCGATCTGCAGGGCGTCGGTGTCGGCACGGTAGGCGGCGGTCATCTCCGCCGCCAGCCGCTCACTGGGAACCCCCTGAGCGCGGGCGGCGTCGTAGATCTTGTCGTTGACGTCGGTGACGTTGACGACGAGGCTGACCTCATACCCCTCGTGCTTCAGGAAGCGCGCAAGCAGGCTGAAGATCACGAATGGCCTGGCGTTGCCGATGTGGATGCGGCTGTAGACGGTCGGGCCGCAGGCGTAGATGCCGACCTTGCCGAGGTCGCGCGGAGCGAGCTTCACCGACGTTCCTGAGAGGGTGTCTTGAAGGACTATCTCGCGCATCGCCGCGCAACCCTAGCGAGTCGGCCCCATCCCGTCGAAGGGACCTCTCGTGGCGGACGGCTCAGGCGTTCTCTTGCAGGGAGACGATCGCCAGGGCAGCGGCGCCCTCGCCGCGGCCGATGAAGCCGATGCCCTCACCCGTCGAGGCCTTGACGTTGACACGGGCGGGCTCCAGCCACAGCGCCTCCGCCAAGGACTCGCGGATCGCCTCGCGGTAGGGGGAGATCTTGGGCGCCTCCAGGACGACCGTCGCGTCGAGGTTGACGACGAGGAGGCGCCGGCGCTCGATCATCGCCATCGTCGCCTGCAGCAGCTGCATCGAGTCGGCGTCGCGCCAACGCTCGTCCGTATCGGGGAAGTGCTCGCCGATGTCACCCAGCCCGGCGGCTCCGAGGACGGCATCGATCACGGCGTGGGTGAGGACGTCGGCGTCGGAGTGACCATCCAGTCCCAGCTCCGCCGGGATCTCCACGCCGCCGAGGATCAGCCGCCGGCCCGCAGCCAGTCGATGGGAGTCGTAACCGAGCCCGGCCAGCGTCACGATTCGCCCCCGTCCAGTGGCTCCAAGCGGCGCTCGCGGTGCTCGAAGACGCTCAGCTGCTCGACCCCCAGCTCGCCCAGCAGCTCGAGCGCTTGCTCGTATCCAGCGCCGACGTCCTCAGGCCGGTGAGCGTCGCTCGAGAGCGCCAGGGGAACGCCGGCTTCGAGGCACATCTCGAGGAAGGCCGGCGCCGGATAGATCTCCTCGACGGGCTTGCGCAGCCCTGCGGTGGAGATCTCCACCGCGACGTCGGCTTCGGCGAAGGCTTCGACGGCCGGCTCGTAGAAGTACCTGAGGTCGCGGTCGGGAATCCGCTCGGGATGCGCGGACCCCCAGATCTTCACGAGATCGGGATGGGCGATGATGTCGAACAGGCCGCTGGCGGCGCTGGCGGCGACGGTCTCGAAGTAGCGCTGCCAGATCGACTCGGGGCTGCGCCGCGGGTCCTTCGGATCCCAGACGGTGAAGTCGTCCATGTCGACGGCGCCCTCGCGAATGAAGTGGACCGAGCCGACGACGTAGTCGAAGTCGCGTGCACCCAGCAGGTTGGCGATGCGATCCTCGGCGCCGGGGACGAAGTCGGCCTCGATGCCCAGGCGCAGGTCGGTCTGCTCGCGGACGAAGGCGCAGTACTCGTCGAGGTCGTCTGAGGCAAACCGTTCCCAGAAGGGGTGGCGCCAGATCTCGAGGGCCTGGTGGAAGCGATAGATGTGCTCGGAGACGCCCAGCTCGGAGATCCCTCGTTCGCCCGCCGCCTCACGGTAGCGCTCGGCGTTGGCCTGAGTGAAGTACTCGGCCGGAATCGCCGAGCCGTCGTCTGGGCGCAGGTGCAGGTGGTAGTCGGTGAGCATCGCCGGGGCGATTCAAGCAGGATTCGCCGGGTCGCCCGTGGCGCGCTCGGCCAGCAGCAGGGCCGCGAGGCGCAGGTCGATGGGCCTTGTGACCTTGATGTTCTCTGGCGGGCTGGGCACGATGATCACCCTGCCGCCGGCCCGCTCGATCAGCCAGGCGTCGTCGGTCGCCCGTGCGAGTGTTTCGGCGTCGACGTCGAGGGCTTGCTCGAGAGCGTCCCGCCGGAACACCTGCGGCGTCTGCACCGACCACAGCTCGCCACGGTCGAGCGTCTCACGGACGGCACCGCCCTCACGGCCGGCGCGCTTAATCGTGTCGGTCACCGCCGTCGCGGCGATCGCTCCGGCGGCGGCGGGGTCCGCCAGCAGCGCCTCGATGGCCCGACGGGCGAGATCGGGGCTCAGCAACGGCCTGGCTGCGTCGTGCACGAGCACAGGGTCGCCGGGACCGACGGCGGCCAGGGCCAGTCGCACCGACTCTGAGCGGCTCGCGCCCCCCAGGACCGCGATCGTTTCAGGCCCGACCGTGTCGACGGCGAGCGCGTTCTCGGCCCCGCTCGGCATCGCCACGGCGATGCGCTCGACGCCGGCGGTCGCCCGCAAGGCCTCGATGCTCCACTCCAGCATCGGGCGCCCGGCGAGCTCGATCAGCGCCTTCGGCGTGCCCGCTCCGAGACGCTCGCCGCTGCCGGCGGCGACGATCAGCGCTACTGCCATCGGCCGAGCGGCGCTCGCGCACGCGGCACACCAGCCCGGGGAGGCCGGCGCTGCCGCGTGCGTGAGAGTCCGCTACTTGGCTCCTGCGACGGCCATCTGGCTGGTGGCCGAGTCGGCGAGCAGCTCGTCGAGATAGCTCTCGGCCTCTTCCTCGTCCTTGTCCAGGGCGTACATGAGCTCGGAGGCGAGGATCTTCTTGGTACGGGTGAACATCTGCTTCTCGCCCGTGGAGAGACCCTTCTCGCTCTCGCGGAGGGAGAGGTTGCGAACGACCTCGGCCAGCTCGTAGATGTCGCCGGTCTTGATCTTGTCGCGGTTGTGCTTGAACCGGCGGTTCCAGTTCTTGGGCATCTCGGAGACTTCGTCGCGCAGGACGTCGAGGACCTTCTTGACGGTTTCCTCGTCGATGACGCGGCGCAGGCCGGCGATCGCGGCGTTCTCCGTCGGGACGCGCACGGTCATGTCGTTGTGGAGGATCTTGATGGTGAGGTACTCGCGGGTCTCACCCATCACCTCCATCTCCTCCTTCTTGAGCACCTTGCCGGCACCGTGATGGGGGTAGACGACCTGGTCGCCGAGCTCGAACTCGATGTACTCGACCTCGCGGGTGACCTCGATCTCCTCGGTCAGCGTTCCTTCGTCAGTTGCTTGTGCCGGAATGGTGTCCTCCTTCGTTTGCGGCCAGCCTGGCAGGCGGCCCTTGTTCAAGTCTGTAGGTAGCGATCCACGAGGTTGAGCTCCTGCAGCCTGCGCAGGCCCTCGCGGATGTCCTTGGCGCGGATCTCGCCCACTCCCTCGACCCCCTCCAACTCGGCGTCGGTGGCGGCAAGCAGCTCATCAAGGCCACCGAACTCGCCGACGATCTGCCCAACGACCAGCCTGGGCAGGCGGGGGATCCGCCCGAGCACCCGAAAGCCTCGCGGCGAGACGGGGTAGTCGAGCGTGTTGAGCTTGCGGTCATAGCCGAGCAGCTCGGCCAGGCGCCCGAAGTCCAGCAGGTCCTGATGGGTCAGCCGGCCGATTTCCTCAAGCGCCGCCGAGAAGGCCTCATCGGAGTAGCTGGAGAGGTAGTCACGCACGAGCGCCGCCTTCTCGGCAGCGGCACCGACCATCGTCTCCTCCAGCTGCATCTCGATCAGGCGCCCCTCGCTACCCAGCTCGACGATGTAGCGCTCGATCTCGACGGCCATCCTGGTGACGAGCTCGGAGCGCTGGAGCACCGTGAGGACGTCGTGCAGCGTCGTTGCTCCCTCGAACTCGAGAGCCGTCAGACGGGTCGAGACCTGGTCGAGGCGGGTGCGGAACTTCTCGAGCGTCGCCAGGGCCTGGTTGGCCTTGGCGAGCACGACGGGGATGTCCTCGAGGATGTACTTGACACCGTCGACGTAGACCGAGACGACCTCGCGGCGCTGGGAGATGGCGATCACCAGCGCGTCGGTCTGCTTGGAGACGCGCTCGGCTGTGCGATGGCGGGTTCCCGTCTCGTGGGAGAGGATCGTCGGGTCGGGCATCAGCTGCACGTTGGCCATCGACAGCTTCGTGGCGTTGGCGTTGAGGACGATCGCCCCGTCCATCTTCGCGACTTGGTAGAGGAACGCGGGGGTGTAGTCGATCTCCAGCTTGATGCCGCCGGAGTTGAGGAAGCTCAGATCCTCCGGCTCGCCGATCACGATCAGTCCACCCGTACGAGCGTGGAGGATGCTGTCGATGCCCTCGCGGAGGGCGGTGCCGGGCGCGATCATCTCCAGCGCCCTCATCAAACCCGGATCCGGCCTTACTGCGTTGTCTGCATCTTCACCGGATCTAAGAGCCACAGTCCCTAATTCTAGGGCATTTAGCGATTTTTCAGCGTCTCGTTGTCTGTGGGAAACAAGCTAAAGAGCGCCAATGGGGGGGCCCACAGGCTCGCCTCTGGAGGCCCTTACAGGACCCTGTGGGGCCCCCTGAGAGGCCCTGGGCAGGGCTATCGCGAGGGCCTCGCGTAGAGTCGCCGCGCTGCACGAGCCGGGCCCGCTGTCGGGAGGCGCGATAACCTCGCCCAGGCCGTGGCGTGAAGCCTCCTCCAAACGCCGCTCTGGATGGCCCACCCAGCGCAGCTCGCCCGTCAGGCCAAGCTCCCCGAAGCATGCTCGGGGACTGCCCTGCAGGGGCACTCCGCGGCTGGCGGAGGCGACCGCAAGCGCCACCGCAAGATCGCAGCCGGGCTCGTCGACCCTGACTCCGCCGACGACGTTGACGAACACGTCGGCGCCGCCGGTCCCAACTCCGCCGTGACGGCCGAGGATCGCCAGCACCAGAGCCAGACGGTTGCGATCGAGGCCCGAGACGACCCGGCGCGGCTGCTCGAGCTCCGAGGAGGCGACGAGCGCCTGGACCTCGACGAGCAGCGGCCGCGACCCCTCCATCGTCGCGAGGACGACGCTGCCAGGCGCACGGGTCGCCTCAGCGACGAACCGCGCCGAGGCGTCCAGCACCTCGACGAGGCCGCCTTGGCGCATCTCGAACAGGCCCGCCTCGTTGGTCGATCCGAAACGGTTCTTCAGCGCTCGCAGCTCGCGGTAGGGACGCTCGCGCTCACCCTCGAACTGCAGCACGCAGTCGACCAGGTGCTCGAGCACCCGCGGCCCCGCCAGGGCACCGTCCTTGGTCACATGGCCGACGAGAATCACGGCCGTGCCCTGTTCCTTGGCCAGCTCCATGATCCTCGCCGCCACCTCGCGAACCTGGCCCACCGAGCCCGGGGCACCGGTCAGCTCGCCCGAGCGCAGCGTCTGCACGGAGTCGATCACGCAAGCCTCCGGCCGCTCGCTCTCCAGCATCGCGAGGATCGTCTCGAGATCGGTCTCCGGGAGGATCGGGACCTCCAGCGCGGGGCGCCTGCCGACTTCCTCGCAGCTCAGACGCTCCGCCCGCAGGCGAACCTGCTCGGCGGACTCCTCGCCGCTGACATAGAGCGTCTTGCGCCCGGCGCCCGCGAGGTTGCCGAGGACCATGTTGGTCAGCGTCGACTTGCCGATGCCCGGCGAGCCGCCGAGCAGCACCAGCGAGCCCGGCACGAGCCCTCCACCGAGCACCCTGTCGAGCTCTCCGATACCGGTGGACATCCGCTCCACGGGCGCCGCGCCGATGTCGCCGAGGCGCTTTGGCTTCGGAGCCGCGGAGCCGCCGACGGCTCGCAGTCGCCGCGAGCCGGCCTTGGCCTCCTGCGGCGCCACCTCCTCGACGAGCGTGTTCCAGGCCCCACAGGTCGGACACTGCCCGTGCCACTTCGCCTCCTGGGCGCCGCAGTCAGAGCAGACGTGGACGGTCTTGCGAGGCATTCGTCTAGCAGGCTACGGCCTGGTGGCGACGTCTCGTCTGGATCGAACTGGCCCGATCAAGGAGCGTCTCTGCACTCGAAAGATCACGGGCCAAGACGTCCGATACATACGTGATCTTTTCATTTCGAAAGAAGGATCGAAAAGAGCACCGAAAACGGGTTGATCTTTTGCTTTTGAAAGAACAGCCCCAAAAGCGGCTAAATTCATCTGAATCTTTGCTTTTTGAAAGAGGTGCGAAGGAAATCCTGAGAATGGCGGAGAGCCGCCGAAGGAATCAAGGACGACATCTCCTCACCTGAGAATCCATGGAATCCGAAGCCAGAAACGCTCACCAGATCGGAATGCTCGTTCGAGATGAGCGGCGGCGACAGCAATTGGACCAGCGAGCGCTTGCGCTGATCTCCGGTGTTGGCGTGTCCGCTGTTCATCGTGTCGAGCACGGCGAAGGCGTCCGTCTCGAGACGTTGATCAAGATCATGTCGGCACTGGGCTTGGTGCTCACCGTTTCGCGACGCGGTCGAGCAGGCTCATGAATACGCTCGGCGTCTGGTGGGGGCGCAAACAGGTCGGCGTCCTCGAGCAGATCGCCGAGCGCTCACGCGAATACAGCTTTCGATACGCCTCGGACGCGAGCCGTGCGATCTCACTCGCCTTGCCGCTGCGACAGGAGCCCTTTGGTGTCTTCGCGAGCCGGGCCTTCTTCGAGGCGCTCCTGCCGGAGGGGCCTCTTCGCGAACGGATAGCAGCTCAGATAAGGGTCGCGGCGAGCGACTCGTTCGGGCTCCTCGCCGAACTCGGCCGAGATTGCGCAGGGGCGCTCCAGATCCTCGAGGGGACGAGGATGTCCGAGCCTGCGGCGGTGGAGTGGCTCGATGACGAGCAGCTGGACGACCTCATCACCGGCCTGCCACGCCATCCGCTCGGCATCCAGGGCAATGACCAGCGGATGCGGTTGAGCCTCGCGGGGGTTCAAAACAAGGCGGTCCTCGTTCGAGACGACAGCGGGCGCTTCGGCCGGCCGCTGAACGGCATGCCCAGCACCCACATCCTGAAGCCGGAGCCCGCCGAGGAGGTGTACCCCGGACTCGCGAGCAACGAGTTTTTCTGCATGCAGCTCGCAGCACGGTGTGCACTGCCGACGGCGAACGTCGAGATGCGCTCGATCGGTGCCATGCCGTGCCTGATCGTCGAGCGCTACGACCGCCTCCGGTCCACCTGGCCTCCGGCGCGAGTGCATCAGGAGGACCTCTGTCAAGCGCTCGGCATCCCGCCCGAATTCAAGTATCAGCACCACGACCAGAGGCTGCCGTCCTACCGCGGACTGGCCGAGCTGCTGGACGCGCACTCGGCCTTGCCGGGAATCGATCGGCTCACCGCCGCCTATTCGGCGGTGTTCCACTTCCTGGTTGGGAATGCTGACGCGCATGCGAAGAACGTCTCGCTCGTGCACGACGCCGATGGAGTACGCCTCGCACCCCTCTACGACATCGTCTCAACCGCCGCGTATCCTGAACTCAGCGGAGAACTCGCTCTCGCGATCGGCGACGAGTTCGCCCCCGGCGCAATCGGCCCGGCGCAGTGGTCGGACCTGGCCGAGGACTTCGGACTCAACCCGAGTCAGTTTGCGCGAGCTCGCAGGCAATTGGTCGAGGCCATCTCCCGTGAGGCCCGCGGACTCCGCGACGAAGCGCTCGCCGGAGGCTGGCACCACTCGTGCGTCGATGCGATCCTCGAGACGATCGCCGCACGGGCGCCGCAGGCCGGCCCCTAGCAGCGCCCGTAGCCCCGCTATCGCTAGGACTCGTCGGCGGGTGCGTCGTCGACCGAAGGCTCCTCGCCCTCGGTCAGCTCCGGCTCGCCGCCCTCGGCACCGACGCCGACCGGCGTCTTCTGCTTCTTGGGCTGGACGATCGAGAGCTTTACCTCACCCTCGGTGTCGGCGTCGGGGTCGACCACGACGGTCGCACCGGGCGCCAGCTGCTCGCGCAGGACGAAGTCCGCCAGCGGGTCCTCGATGTAGCGCTGGATCGCCCGGCGCAACGGGCGTGCGCCCATCGCGGGATCCCAGCCCTTGTCGACCAGCAGGTCCTTGGCTGACTCGGTCAGCTCCAGCTGCAGCTCGCGCTCGGCCATCGACTCGCGGATCCTCAGCAGCAGCAGCTCGACGATCTGCTTGATCTCCTCCTTCTGCAGCTTGTGGAAGACGATCACGTCGTCGATGCGGTTGAGAAACTCGGGACGGAAGACTTTCTTCAGCTCGCCCATGATGCGGTTCTTCATGTCGTCGTAGGTGATCCCCGTCTCATCGTCTGAGACGGCGAAGCCCAGCGGCGTGTTGCGAGCGATCTCGGCCGCACCGATGTTTGAAGTCATGATCACGATCGCGTGGCGGAAGTCGACCGTGCGCCCCTGCGCGTCGGTCAGCCGGCCGTCCTCGAGGATCTGCAGCAGGATGTTGAAGACGTCCGGGTGGGCCTTCTCGATCTCGTCGAGCAGCAGCACGCTGTAGGGCTTGCGGCGGATCGCCTCGGTCAGCTGGCCGCCCTCGTCATAGCCGATGTAGCCTGGAGGCGAGCCGACCAGCCTGGAGACCGCGTGCTTCTCCATGTACTCGGACATGTCGATGCGGATCAGTGCGTCGTCGTCGCCGAACAGGAACTCCGCGAGCGTCCGCGCGAGCTCCGTCTTGCCGACTCCCGAGGGGCCGAGGAAGATGAACGAGCCCGTCGGGCGCTTCGGGTCCTTCAGGCCGGCGCGCGAGCGGCGGATCGCCTTGGAGATGACCTCGATCGCCGGGTGCTGGCCGATCACGCGCTTGTGAAGTTCGTCCTCCATCCGCATCAGCTTCTGCGTCTCGGCCTCGGTCAGCTTGAAGACGGGGATGCCTGTCCACATCGAGACGATGTCGGCGATCTCCTCCTCGCCGATCGACGGGCGCTCGCCCGACTCGCCCGATTCCCAGGCCTGCTCAAGCTCGCGTTTCTTGTTCGTCAGCTTGCGCTCCTTGTCGCGCAGCGACGCCGCCTTCTCGAACTCCTGGGCCTCGATCGCGGCCTCCTTCTCGCGGCGGGTCGTCTCGACTTCGCCCTCCAGCTCGCGGTTGGCCGGCGGTGAGGTCATCGACTTGATGCGCATCCGCGAAGCAGCCTCGTCGATCAGGTCGATCGCCTTGTCGGGCAGGAAGCGGTCGGAGATGTAGCGGCTCGCCAGTTCGCCGGCAGCGCGCAGCGCCTCATCGGTGATCTGCACCTTGTGGTGCTGCTCGTAGCGGTCGCGCAGGCCCGTCAGGATCTCGACGGTCTGGTCAATCGTCGGCTCGTCGACGGTGATCTTCTGGAAGCGGCGCTCCAAGGCAGAGTCGCGCTCCAGGTACTTGCGGTACTCGTCGAGCGTCGTCGCGCCGATCGTCTGCAGCTCGCCTCGGGCGAGGGCGGGCTTGAGGATCGAGGCGGCGTCGATCGCGCCCTCGGCGGCGCCCGCGCCGACGAGGTTGTGGAGCTCGTCGATGAACAGGATGATGTCGCCGCGCTGGGTGATCTCCTTCATCACCTTCTTCAGGCGCTCCTCGAACTCGCCGCGGTACTTCGAGCCGGCGACCAGCGCCGCCAGGTCGAGGGTGTAGATCTGCTTGTTCTTCAGCAGCTCGGGAACCTCGGAGCTCGTGATCCGCTGCGCCAGGCCCTCGACCACGGCGGTCTTGCCCACGCCGGGCTCGCCGACCAGCACCGGGTTGTTCTTGGTGCGGCGGGAGAGGATCTGCATGATCCGCTCGATCTCCGTCTCTCGCCCGACGCACGGGTCGAGCTTGCCCTCGGCAGCCAGCTTCGTCAGGTTGCGACCGAACTGGTCGAGCAGCTTCGAGGACTTCTTGCCCTCGCCGGCGGGAGCGCCGGAACCGGAGCCCGATCCACTCGAGCCGCCCTGTCGGCGGCCTCCGGGGCCGGAGAGCATCCGGATCACCTCGTTGCGGATCTTCTCGGAGTCGGCGTCGAAGTCGAGCAGGATGCGGGCGGCGACGCCCTCGTTCTCGCGGACCAGGCCGAGCAGGATGTGCTCGGTGCCGATGTAGTTGTGGCCGAGGCTCAGGGCCTCGCGCAGAGCCAGCTCGAGCACCTTCTTGGCGCGCGGCGTGAAGGGGATCTGACCGGAGGTGACCTCCTCACCGGAGCCGACGATCCGCACTACCTGCGCGCGCACCCGCTCAACGGTGATGTCGAGGCTCTCGAGCACCCTGGCGGCGAGACCCTCCTCCTCGCGAAGCAGGCCCAGCAGGATGTGCTCGGTCCCGATGTAGTTGTGCTTCAGCGTCCGCGCCTCCTCCTGCGCGAGAACCACCACCTGTCTAGCCCTTTCTGTGAACCGCTCGAACATTTGTGATTCCTTCCTGCCGGGGCGGTGCCCCAAGGGTCTTTTGGTGGTCCTTATGACGCCTGTAAGAGCAGTCTACCAACCGGTCCGACTGCCTCATCGGGGTCATCGGCAGTGCGTCGCCGGTGCTTGACAAGCGGATTGCAGGCGCCGCTCGTACATCCGTCCAGGTCGGAGCCTCCGAGCTTCAGGCGCGCTCGTGCCTGTCGCGCATGGCAGGAAACAGCACGACCTCGCGGATCGAATCGCGGCCGGTCAGGAGCATGACGAGTCGGTCGATGCCAAGGCCGACTCCACCGGTCGGCGGCATGCCCTGCTCGAGCGCCTGCACGTACGCCTCGTCGTAGGGCATCGTCTCCGCATCCCCGTCGGTGAGCGTCTCGATCCGACCCTGGTCGGCAAAGCGCGCGCGCTGCTCGTCGGGATCGATCAGCTCACTGAAGCCATTGGCGATCTCCATCCCCGCCGCGAACGCCTCGAAGCGCTCGACGATGTCCGGACGGTCCGGGCGCTCCCGCGCCAGCGGCGAGAGATCCTTCGGGTAGTCGACGACGAACGACGGCCGCGTGAGGCTCGGCTCGACGTACTTGCTGAGCAGATCGTCGGCGAGCTGGAACCAGGCCACGTCCTTGCCCTTCGTCTCGATCGCCAGACCCCGCCGCTCGATCTCGGCTGAAAGCTCCTCGGCGGTGGGAAACTCCTGCAGGTCGATCCCGGTCGCGTCGCGGATCGCCTCGACGAAACCCAGGCGCGGCCACGGAGCGGAGAAGTCCAGCTCTCCCTCGTAGCCGACCGCCACGGCGGCCGCGCGCACGATCGCTTCGGTCCGCTCCATCGCCGCCTCGTAGCCGGCGTAGGCCTCGTACCACTCGACCATCGTGAACTCGGGGTTGTGCTTGTGCGAGACGCCCTCGTTGCGGAAGTCCTTGCCCAGCTCATAGACGCGCTCGAGGCCGCCGACGATCAGCCGCTTGAGGTAGAGCTCAGTGGCGATCCGCAGGTACAGGTCGCGGTCCAGAGCGTTGTGGTGGGTCGTGAACGGACGCGCCATGGCGCCGCCGTAGAGGGGCTGGAGGACGGGCGTCTCGACCTCGATAAAGCCGTCGCCGTCGAGCGCGCCGCGGACCGCCGAGACGATCCGTGCGCGGTCGATGAACAGCTGTCGACTCTCCTCGCTCGAGATCAGGTCGAGCTCACGGTGGCGGTAGCGCGTCTCGACGTCGCTGAGCCCGTGATGCTTGTCGGGCGGTGGGCGCAACGCCTTACCAAGGATCTGGAAGTCCTCGACGCGCAGCGAGACCTCGCCGTGGCGGCTGCGCATCGCGCTTCCGTCGACGCCGAGCAGATCGCCGAGGTCGAGAGATGTGAGCAGCGCATAGCGCTCCTCACCGAGCACGTCCTGGCGCGCGTGCAGCTGGATCTTGCCGCTGCGGTCGACGAGGTCCAGGAAGGCGGCCTTGCCCGAGCCCCGCCGGGCCGCGATCCTGCCCGCGACGCGGTGGCGCTCGTCGGTTTCATCGCCGGCCTCCAGGTGCTCGTAGGCACCGAGCACCGTGGCGATGGGCTCGACTCCGGGGAACGCATGGGGAAACGCCCCGGGATCGGCCGCGCGCAGGCGCTCGCCCTTGGCGCGGCGCTCGGCGATCAGCTCCTGCAGGCCGTGGCGCGCTCCCTCCCCGACCGAGGAGCCCTCGTTCCCGCCGCTCGCGGGGGACTCCTCTGCGGGTCCGCTCATCGCGGCGACCCTACTCGAGGCCGACGTCGATCTTGGTGATCTTGAGCTTGCGAGCGGGTCCTTTGGGCACCTTGACGGCGACCGTGTCGTTGCGTTTGTGCCCGATCAGCGCGCGGCCGACAGGAGACTCGTTGGAGAGCTTGTGCTCCAGGGGCTTGGACTCGGCCGAGCCGACGATCGTGTACTTGACCGATTTGCCGGTCTTTTCATCCTTGACGTGCACGACCGAGCCGACCTGGACGACGTCGGTCGTCAGATCCTTGGCCTCGATCACCGTCGCCATCCGCAGCTTCTCCTGAAGCTGAGCGATGCGGCTCTCGATCATCGCCTGCTCGTTCTTGGCGTCGTCGTACTCGGAGTTCTCGGAGATGTCTCCGAACTCGCGTGCCTCCTTGATGCGTTCGGCGATCTCTCGCCGCTTCTCTGTCGAGAGCAGCTCAAGCTCGTCCTTGAGCTTCTGAAGGCCTTCTGGGGTGAGGATTACGTCCTTCGGCATGGCGCCCTCGATCGCGGGTTCTGTCCCCTGTCCGACACGCAAAACCCCGCTTTCAGCGGGGATGTCTGGGGACCGGCGGCTCTTGCGAGCGCAGCAGTATAGCGATGCGACGGGCGGCCCAGGCGGGCTCAGATCGTCAGCGCCGCGGGCCGCGCCGTGGACGCCAGCAGCTCCCTCACCAGGGCGAGCGTCTCAGCGCGCTGCAGGGACTCCTGCAGCGACTTCGCTTCAGCCTGATCAAGTCCGAGACGAGGGACGTACCAGGGGTAGAACTTGCGCAGATAGCGCGTCGCGCGGGCCTCGCCTAGATGCTCGACCGCACAGTCGATCGTCCAGCCGAGCTCGTCCCGGACCTCCTTCGCCGCCGGTTCGCCGTCGCGGCTGCCCAACAGCTGGGAGAACAGCCAAGGGTTGCCGAGCGCCCCCCGGGCCAACATCACCGCGGTCGCGCCCGTCTGCTCGAAGGCCTCGGCGATGCTCTGCGGATCGTCGAGGCCTCCCGTCAGGATCACGGGGGCGGGCAGCGTCTCGACGAGCCGTGCCGCCAACTCGTAGTCGGGGTGCCCCTTGTGGTGGACGGCCGCGGAGCGGGGGTGAAAGCCGATCGCCGCGACGCCCGCCTCGGCGATGAGCCGGTGCGCCAACTCGAAGCCACTGCTCTCGCCACGGGCCAGGCCCGAGCGGAGCTTGACCGTCACCGGCACTCCCTGCTCCGCGCCCATCTGCTCGACGGCTTCGGCGGCCCCCTCGACGGTCGCACGCGCCACCGCGACCGCCCGATCGGGATCGGCTAGCAGCTCCGCGCCCGCCCCGGTCTTGCGGACCTTGGGCACGGGGCAGCCCATGTTGATGTCGATCGCATCGGCTCCCGCCTTCGCCACGACCACGGCGGCGGAACGCATCATCTCCGGGTCTTCACCGAACAGCTGGATGGAGACAGGACCTCCCACCCCCGCCGTGCGCTCGCGCGGGTCGATCCGCAACATCTCCGTGCAGGTCTTCTCGTTGCGGTAGTGGATGGCGTGGGAGGAGACCATCTCCGAGACCGCCATGCCCGCGCCGTAGCGCTTGGCCTGAAGCCGCACGAACCAGTTGCCAATCCCCGCCAGCGGCGCGAGCATCACCCGATTGGGGACCTCCAGCGGGCCGAGCATCCAGGGTTCGCGCAACTGCTCCAGGGACATCGCTCCATTATGGCCGCGACATCTCGCCCTCCGGCGACGTGCGACGCGGCGCGCTCAGCTGTTGCGCTCGTGCAGCAGGCGCAGCCCGGTGAGGGTCAACAGGTCGTCGATCTCCTCGATCTCCTCGGAGTAGGGCACGACCAGCCCGGCCAGGCCGCCCGTCGCGACGACCTGAGCGCGTTCGCCGAGCTCGTCGTAGATACGCCTGAGGATCGCGTCGATCGCGCCCGCGTACCCGTAGACGACCCCCGAGCGAATCGCGTCGACGGTGTTCTTGCCGATCACGCTGCGGGGCGGGGCGAGGTCGATCTTCGGCAGCCTGGCGCCGCGTTCGGAGAGCGCTTCCAACGAGATCTCGATGCCCGTCATCAGCGATCCGCCGAGGTACTCGGCCTCGGCTGAGACGACATCGAACGTCGTCGCCGTGCCGAAGTCGACGCAGACCGCGAGACCCTTGAAGCGCTCGCGCAAGGCGACGGCGTTGACGAGCCTGTCGGCGCCGATCTCCTTGGGGTTGTCGTAGCGGATCGCCATCCCCGTCTTGGTGCCGGGGCCGACGGCCAGCATCTCGTGTCCCAGATAACGGGTGGCGACGGTCGTCCACTCCGGCTCCAGCTGCGGAACCGTCGAGGAGACGATCGACGCGTCCAGCTGGTCGAAGGAGCATCCGCGCAGCTCGAGCAGGTTGCGCAGCGCCGCGCCCAGCTCGTCGGCGGTCGAGGTCCTGACCGTCGCGAAGCGCCAGTGCTCCAGCAGCTCCTCGCCTTCGTAGGCGCCGAAGTGGGTCTGGGTGTTGCCGACGTCTACCGCTAGGAGCATGGCCGACCATTATGCTCGCCGGAATGGCGGCCGGCACGACCAAGCTCTACGTCCTTCCCGGCTCCCATCCCTGCGCTGCGATCGAGGTCGCGCTGAAGCTGAAGTCGATCGAGTACCGCCGCGTCGATCTGCTGCCGATGTCCCAGGTGCTCGCGGGACCGCTGCTCTACGGCGGCACGACCGTTCCTGGGATCAGGATCGGGCGCGAGAAGCTGGTCGGTTCGCGCGCGATCATGCGCCGCCTCGACGAGATCGCCCCCGAGCCGCCGCTGCTGCCGGCGCCAGGCGCGGAGGCTTACGCCCGGGTGCTGGAGGCCGAGCGCTGGGGCGATGAGGTGCTGCAGAGCGTGCCGCGGCGACTGATCGACGCGGCCTTCCTGCGAGACCCGGCGGCGATGGAGAGCTACGCCGGCGATGCGAAGCTGCCGTTGCCGCGGGCGATGCTGCGCCCCGCCCTGCCGTTGACGGCCCGGATCATGGCGATGAAGAACGGAGCCAAGGACGAGGCGGCTCGCGAGGACCTCGCCGCGCTCCCCGGCCAGCTCGAGCGGATCGACGGCTGGATCGCCGAGGGCCTGCTCGGCGGGGCTGCGCCGAACGCTGCCGACCTTCAGATCGGCAGCACGATCCGCCTCCTGATGAGCATCGGCGATGTCCGCCCGCTGATCGAGGGCCGCCCGGCGGCCGGCCTCGTCGGCTATTTCCTGGAGATGGTCGGGAGCGTTCCCGCCGGTGTCCTCCCGGCGGCCTGGCTGCCGGTCCCTTCGCCGAGCCTCAACGGCGCAGGCTCAGCCGGCGGCTGAACCACTCAGCCGCCGGCTGAGCCAATCCCGCGGCCGGACGGCGACCCGTCCCACTCTCAGCCGCATGGCTTCAACCGTGCAGTGTCAGCGTGCGAGTCAGCGACACGTCGGCGCCGGTGGGCGGCGTGAGCAAGACCTTCGCCGTCAGCGCGAGCCGGCCCTTGGCGTGCAGCGCGTGCCGCGCCCGTGCGCTCAATGTGATCGTCCACGACTGCGAGCCGGCCGATACCTGTGAGCGCCTCAGCCGCCCGACCTGCACGCGGTGCCCGCCGAGGCGTGCCTGCAGGACGATCGTCAGGGTGCCGCCGGCTGCGGTCTGCGAGACCTGCAGCGACCCGTGGAGAGCACCGCCGTGTCCGACCCCGCCGAGCTTCAGCGCGCTGATCGCGGCCGCCGCCGGCGAGGTGCCGGTGCCATCGCCCGCGCCGGTGATGGGCGCACTGGTCGTTCCCGTCGGGCCAGTCGTGGGGCTCGTCGGCGGCGTCGGCGTCGGCGTGGAGCTCGGCGTCCCGACCGTAATTTTTCCGCTCATCGACGCGCCGTGGACGGTGCAGTAGTACGTGTAGGTACCAGCCGTCGCGAATTTGCAGGTCCCCGTCCATTTCGTGCCCGAGGCCGTTTCGGTAGTGCCGACGGGCACGCCGGAGGTGCATTCGGGATCTCCCGCCGGCGTCCCCACCCAGTGGACTCCGTGCGGGACTTCGGTGGGGTTCGAGAATTCGACCGTGCCGCCGGGTTCGACGGAGACCGAGGGCGGCGTCCAGTAATGCGTGTAGAGGCCGACGTTCTGAGCGACCACCGCCGGCGGCGTCGTTTCCGATCCGGCGGTCGCGGGGAGCACTACGAAGGCTGCTCCCAGTAGTGCCGAAATGCCATAGCCGACCAAGCCTCTGATACCCATCGCCGCAATGCTCCTTCCCGCCCCGGGTCCCCCCGCGAGCCTCCCACGCCAGACCGGCGCACAGCTCCTGTCCTCATCAGGACCCCCACCGCGGCCCGATCCTTCCCGCTACAGTCGCGGGACGGGGCCGCCGTGCGCTCGTCCGTGAGCGTGAGCGCTCCGATTTCCATGCGCACGCTCGATCCGCAGTCGCTCACCAAGCACGTCGACCGTCTCTACCGGGCCGCGTGGGCGCTGTGCGGCTCGCGCGAGGACGCGGAGGATCTCGTCCAGGAGACGTTCGCGCGGGTTCTCTCGAAACCCCGCGTGCTGCACGGCGACGACGAGCTCTACTACCTGATGCGGGTTTTGCGCAACACGTTCCTGACGAGCCTGCGGACGGCCTCGCGCAGGCCGGTGACCGTCGCGGCTCTGGAGGACGTGATCGCTGCCGACCCGCGTCCCACGGCGCGACCCGAGCAGGCCCTGGAGGTCCAGGAGCTCTACGGCACGATCGCCGAGCTCGGAGAGGACTTCCGCCTGGCGCTGGTCGCCGTCGACGTGCTCGGTCTCTCCTACCGCGAAGCCTCGAAGGCGCTGAAGGTCCGTGAGGCGACCCTGACCACGCGGCTGTTCCGCGCCCGCAAGCAGATCGCCCGGAAGCTCGCCTCCGAAGATGATCCGGCGACAAGCGCCACGCCCTCGAGCACACGCCCTCCGGCACGCAAGTCGCCTGACAGATCCGCCGTCGGGGAAGGGAAGGGCGCGGGCGGAGTCCTCTCTGGTGGTGAAGGCCCATGACTGACATACATTCATCAAGACCGGAAGACGAGACCCAGCTGGTCGAGCTCATTCGCTCGATCGACGTGGAGGCGCCCAGGCACCTCCACGAGACGATCGACGCGATGGTCTCCGCGACACCGCGGAGGCGAAGCGGCCGTAACCGCGCCGCTGGAGGACTCCGTCTGAAGGTAGGAGCCGCAGGTGCCGCGTTCGCCGCTGTCGTCGTGGTGCTGGTCCTGGCCCTGTCGGGGTCTGGCAGCGGCGAGCTGGGGCTCTCACAGGCATCGGCAGTCACGCTCAAGGGCGCGACGCTGGCGGCGCCGACCGAGAACAGCCGCGACCGCACCGAGCTGGCCGCGACGGTCGACGGCATCGCCTTCCCCTACTGGAACAGGCGCTTCGGTTGGCGCTCTGCCGGCTCACGATCGGACCGGATCGGCGGGCGGACGCTGCGGACGGTCTTCTACACAGACGCTCGCGGCAGACGCATCGGCTACGCGATCGTCGCCGGCACGCCGGCTCCGCGGATCGCCGCCGGCGCGGTGCAGTGGCGGTCGGGAACCGAGTATCGCCTGACCCGTCTGCACGGCGCGGAGGTCGTCACCTGGACCCGCGACGGTCACCTCTGCGTCGTCTCCGGCCGCGGCGTCGACAGCGCGACCCTGCTGGCGCTCGCCAGCTGGGACGACGGACCAAGCACTTCCTAGCGCCGATCGCGAACTGCGCGGGAAGGTTCGCCGCCGAGCGGCGTCCTGTCTGTCACGGGAGGCGCCTCTGCGGCGTCCTCAGGCAAACGAGCGAAGGGAGCGCGCGATGAGCAAAAGACGACTTGGCGGCCTCGCCGCGCTGGCGTTGTGCGCCACGGCGCTGCTCCCGACCACGGCGTTCGGCGGAGCCGATTCCTCCTCCACCCACACGGTCGTGCTCAAAGACATCCGCTTCCACCCGGGAACGCTGTCGATCCACCGCGGCGACTCGGTCACATGGCTGTGGCGCGACGGCGGCGAAGAACACAACGTCACTTTCCACGGGTTCCACTCCAAGACCCAGGACAGCGGCTCCTACACGATCCGCTTCACCCACACGGGCAGCTTCTCCTACCGCTGCACGATCCACGAATCCGAAGGGATGCGCGGAACCATCACCGTTCACTGAGGTCCGGTTCCTCCAGCCGGTGCCTCGCTCGCTAGGGGCTAGGGCGCTGGGCAGGCCAGGGGTGGCCCTGCCCAGCGCACGCCCTCGCTGACGTCGAGCGCCGCCAGCGCATCGGCGAGGCGCTCGCCCGACGGAGCTCGCAGGTCCATGTCGAGCTCGAGCGCTGGGATCAGCACGAAGCGCCGGCTCAGCAGCTGCTCGTGGGGAAGGGTCATCCGCGGCTCGGACACCTCGAGCTCGCCCAGCAGCAGGATGTCGATGTCGATCGCCCGCGGCCCATGGCGGATGCCTGTCGCCTCCCGCCCAAGACGGGCCTCCAGCTCCTTGACCGTGTCGAGCAGCTCAAGGGGAGCGAGCGTCGTCTCGATCAGCACGCAGGCGTTGAGGAAGCTCGGCTGGTCGAGGACCTCGCCGACGGGGTCGGTGTCGTAGGTGCTCGAGCACGTCCGGATCTCGATCGCCTCGTGCGCGCCGAGCGCCTCGACAGCGGCCTGCAGATGAGCGCGCCGGTCGCCGATGTTCGAGCCGAGCCCGAGCAGGCCGTCGCGGCGAGGAGAGGTGCTCACACCTGCGTCGTCGCGAGCCCGGCAGCCTGGACCTTCTCGCCCATCGCCTGAGCGAATGGCAGCAGGCCCGAGATCGGACGCAGCATCACGGTGAAGTCGTAGATCAACCCGTCCTCGTCGAGACGCAGCAGGTCGATCCCCTCGATCTCCCTGCCGCCGATGGCCGCGCGGAAGATCAGCGCATGAGCGCCGTCCGCGTCGAGCTCGTCGGTGTAGCGGAAGTCCTCGAAGGTGTCGGCGACGATCGTGAGCAGCCGCGTCACCGTTTCGCGCCCGACGAACGGATGGAACGTGGCAGGGCTGTGAAACTCGATGCCCTCGGCGAACAGCTCCGCGGCGGCAGCGATGTCCTTGCTCTCAGCGGCCGCTCGAAAGCGTTGTGCGGCGTTCATCTCGGCTCCTCCTCGGTCCTGTTCCCAGCCAGCCTACCCGTCGGCTTCGCGCCAGACCTCCACCGAGACCTCCTCGACGCTGAGTGCGATCGGCGGCTCCGGCTTGGCGGCCTTGACCCACACGCCCTCAAGCTCGTAGTCGGCCAGGAGGCGGTCGGCGATCGTGCTGCAGAGGCGCTCGAGCGTTTTGTGGGAGCGCTGCTGGGCGACCAACGCGACGAGCTGGCAGACCTCCGCGTAGTCGATCGTGTCTTCGAGCGAGTCGGTGACCGTCGCGTCGGTCTCACCGACGTCCAGGCGTAGGTCGAGGACCAGTCGCTGGCCCACCTCCCGCTCGGCCTCGGTGACGCCGTGATGGGTGTAGAGGGAGAGCCCGGCGATCTCGATCGTGACCGACTCGGCGCCCTGCTCGGAATCCTCGTCGAGGTCGTTCGAGTCGTCGTCTAGCTCCTCGCCGTCGTCTGCGCCGTCCTCGGGGTCCATCGCGCGCCCAACGTAGCAGCCGTCACGGCCAGGGCATCGCGGACGGCGGCGACATCGTGGACGCGGAACACCGACGCGCCGCGCTCGTAAGCCAGCACGTTCGTGGCGAGCGTTCCCGGCAGACGCTCGTCGGGGCCCGGCTCGCCCGGGGTGATCCGCCCGAGGAAACTCTTGCGCGAGGTGCCGATCACCAGCGGCCTGCCGAGGGTCGTGAGCTCGTCCAGTCTGCGCAGCAGCTCGAGGTTGTGGGCAGCGGTCTTGCCGAAGCCGATGCCGGGGTCGAGCAGCACGTGCTTCTCGGCGATGCCCTCTGCGATGGCGAACTCCAGGCGCTCGGCGAGGAACGCCTTGACGTCGTCGACAACATCGCGATAGCGAGGCTCGCTCTGCATCGTCCGCGGCTCGCCCAGCATGTGCATCAGACAGCAGTCGACACCTCGGGCGGCGACCAGCCCCGCCATCTCGGAGTCCGCACGGAAGGCGCTGACGTCGTTGACGAGGCTCGCACCTGCATCGAGGGCGCGCTCGGCGACGGCGCGCTTCATCGTGTCGATCGAGATCTGGCTCCTCCCCACCCGGCCCGCCAGCCCTTCGATCACCGGCAGCACGCGCGCGATCTCCTCGGCCGCCTTCACGGGCTCGGCGCCAGGACGGGTCGACTCCCCGCCCAGGTCGAGGATGTCGGCCCCTTCGGCATGAAGCCTCAGCCCATGGGTAACCGCCGCGTCGGCGTCGAGGAACCGCCCGCCGTCGGAGAACGAGTCGGGGGTCACGTTGAGAACGCCCATCAGGCGATAGCCGACGGTCATGCGGCGGAACCTAGCGGCTCACGGGCATCCTGTACGAATGGAGCTTCGACGTGCCACGCCCGCCGACGCCGCCGCGCTGACCGCGAACGTGGCCGACGGCTTCGGGTCCTATCTCGAGTGGGCGCCGACGGGCTGGACGCCGCCGTTGTTCGACGACGCAAGCGTGGCCCGTCTGGCCGCGGGGTTGGCGGGGCCATACCTCTGGTGCGTGATGGCGCTCGACGGCGACGAGACAGCCGGGCACGCAGGGCTCGCTCCCTTCACGACCGAGGAACCGGAGCCCGCGCCGTCCGGCGTGATCTACCTCCGCCAGATGTTCGTGCGCAGCCGCTGGCGCGGGAGCGGTGTGGCGGCAAGGCTGATGGCCGCCGCCGCCGAGGAGGCGCGGCGCCGTGAGCTCGAGCGGATGACCCTGTGGACCCCACGCGGCGCGGGCCGGGCCCGCCGCTTCTATGAGCGGGAAGGCTGGAGCCCCACGGGGCGCGCCCACGAGGACTCCTCCGTCGGCCTGCCGACCGTCGAGTACAGCCTGATCGTGGACAGCTAGCTGACGCTGGGGCCGCTCGGGCCGTCGCTGCGGATCTCAGCCGTACCACCGGCGAGACCTGGGCGAGGGATCGTCCGCGGCACGTCGCGCTCGGAGCGCTCGGGCTGGACGGGGGGCGAGGGCAGCTCAGGCTTGGCCGGCTCTTCCTCACCGAATACTTCGATCTCGCTCTTGCCGTCGAGGAGGGCGAGGAACTGCTCCTTCTCGATCGTCTCCCGTTTGACGAGTATCTCGGAGATCCTCGCCAGGTCAGCCTGGTGGTCGGTGAGGATGCCACGCGCACGCTGGTGGGCGGCTTCGATGATCCGCCTGACCTCGTCGTCGATCTCGCGGGCGATCTCGTCGGAGTAGTCGGGCTCGGTCGAGAACTCCCGGCCGAGGAACGGCTGACCGTGGTCGTGACCGTAGACGCGAGGACCGAGCTTGTCGCTCATCCCAAAGCGCATCACCATCTGCTTGGCAGTGGCGGTCACCTTCTCGATGTCATTCGACGCGCCCGTCGTGATCTCGCCGAAGACGATCTCCTCCGCCGCGCGCCCGCCGAGCGTCATCGCCATCGTGTCCTCGAGCTCCGCGCGCGTCGTCAGGAAGCGGTCCTCCTGGGGCATCGAGATCGTGTAGCCAAGCGCTTGGCCGCGTGAGATGACCGAGACCTTGTGGACCGGGTCTGAGTGCTCCAGGAAGTGCCCAACGATCGCATGGCCCATCTCGTGGAAGGCGGTGATCAGACGCTCTTTCTCGCTCATCACGCGGGTCTTCTTCTCGGGGCCGGCGATCACGCGCATGATCCCCTCCTCGAGCTCTTCCTGGCCGATCTCGCGCTTGCCGGTACGGGCCGACAGCAGCGCCGCCTCGTTGATCAGATTGGACAGGTCGGCGCCCGTGAAACCGGGGGTCTGCCCGGCCAATGCGTCGATGTCGATCACCTTCGCCAGTGGCTTGCCGCGCGTGTGGACCTCGAGGATCTTCGCCCGGCCCTTGCGGTCGGGGCGGTCGACGGCGATCTGGCGGTCGAAGCGGCCAGGACGCAGCAGCGCGGGATCGAGGATGTCGGGCCGGTTGGTGGCCGCGATCATGATGATGTTGTCCTTCGCCTCGAAGCCGTCCATCTCGACCAGAAGCTGGTTGAGGGTCTGCTCGCGCTCGTCGTGACCGCCACCCAGGCCAGCGCCACGGTGGCGCCCGACGGCGTCGATCTCGTCCATGAAGATGATGCAGGGGCTGTTCTGCTTGGCCTGCTCGAACAGGTCTCGTACTCGCGAGGCGCCGACGCCGACGAACATCTCCACGAAGTCCGAGCCCGAGATCGAGAAGAACGGCACGCCCGCCTCGCCGGCGACTGCTCGCGCGAGCAGCGTCTTACCGGTTCCAGGCGGTCCGTACAGCAGCACCCCTGTTGGTATCCGGGCGCCGAGCGCCTGGAACTTCTTGGGGTTCTCGAGGAATTCCTTGATCTCGTGGAGCTCCTCGACGGCCTCGTCGACCCCCGCGACGTCGCGGAAGGTGATCTTCGGCGAGTCGGCCGACATTCGCTTGGCTCGCGACTTGCCAAACGACATGACTTTCGAGCCCCCGCCCTGGACCTGGTTCATCAAGAAGATCCAGAACCCGAAGAACAGGACGAACGGAATCAGGTAGGTGAGCAGTCCGAGAAGGGCGCTGCTCTTTTCCGATTCGACGTTGTAGGAGACCTGTGCGGTCTTCAGTTCTTTGATCAGTTCCGGGGCGGCCTGATCGATGAAGCCGATTTCGTAGTTTTCCTTGTTCTTGAGCTTGACTTCCAGCGCCTTGCTCTTGTTCTTGAACTCGACCGATTCGACTTCGCCTTTCGGCAGCTCCGAGCCGACCAGCGTCTGGTAGCTGTGTTTGTGGTGGTTCGGGCTGTTGTTGTCGACCAGTTTGACCGCGAGGAACGCGAGGACGACGACAATCAGAATCGGGAATGCGGCGCTCTTGAAGAAACGGCTCATGGTCGTGTCCTGGGTCCCTCGGCGCCTTCGGAAGTCGTGGCCACCAGGCCCCTAGCCTACCATGGGAGGGTCGGATCTCCCGCAGTTACGGGGCCATGCAGGAGCCGCGCAGGCATCGTCCGTCAGCTGTCCAGAACGGCGACGAACGGCAGGTTGCGGTGCCGCTCAGCGTAGTCCAAGCCGTAGCCCACCACGAACCGGTCGGGGATCTCGAAGCCCACGTAACGGGTCGGCAGGTCGACCTTGCGACGCTCGGGCTTGGTCAGCAGCGCGCACACCTCGAGGCTGGCCGGATTGCGCGAGCCGAGGTTGCGCAGCAGGTACTGGAGGGTCAGCCCAGAGTCGACGATGTCCTCGACGATCAACACGTCGCGCCCTTCGATCGGGGCGTCGAGGTCCTTGAGGATCCGCACGACGCCCGAGGAATCCGTCGCCGAGCCGTAGGAGGCGACGGCCATGAAGTCGACCTCGACGGGCACCTCGATGTAGCGCATCAGGTCGCTGAGGAAGAAAACGGCGCCCTTGAGGACACCGACGAGCAGCAGCGGACGCGGCGGCTGGGCCTGGTAGTCGGCCGTGATCTGCCGCCCGAGTTCGACCACCCGCTTTTGCAGTTCCTCTGCCGTGACGAGCACCTCCCCCAGGCCCGGCTCGTCCGTCGCACGCGCGGGTGTGGCCACGGCAGGGAGTCTAGTCGCCGTCCGGCGGAGGATCGGACGGACCCTCGCGCGGTGGCAGCCTGACCATCCGAAGTACGCCGTCCTCGATCAGGGCGCCGACATTGCCGCCCACGTGCAGCTCCGCGGGCCCCCCCCTACGAGCGAGGTCGAGCAACTCCCCCACCCGCTCGCCTGCCTGTGGCACGTATTTGCCCGCCGCCTGCTCTGCGAGCCGCACGACGACCATTCGCGCGAGTGCCGCGGGCATCTCGCGGAGCCGTGCGATCTCGATGTGCCTCTGACCGTCGAGCGCACCTTCGACCACCCCCTCGAGCAGTTCGGTCTCCTCGCGCAACAGCGCGGCGGTGCGCGCCACATTGCGCTCGGCCGCGGAGCTGACCGCTCGCAAGCCGGGCAGCAGGCCGTGGCGGACGCGGGTGCGCGCGAAGCGCTCATCCTCGTTGCTCTCGTCTTCGCGCCATCGCAGTCCGCGGGCGCGGCAATAGTCGGCAGTCTGCTCCCGCGTGAAGCTCAGCAGTGGACGCACCAGCCGTCCGTCCACCACCGGCATCCCCAGCAGCGCCCGCCGTCCCGGCGAGACAGCGAGACGGTAGAGCACCGTCTCCGCCTGGTCGCTGGCGGTGTGCCCGGTGGCGATGAGCGCGTCGCGAACGGCCGCGATCCGCCGCGCCTCCGCGTAACGGACCTCGCGCGCCCAAGCTTGCAGGTTGCCCTCGCCCTCCTCGCCGCCCGGCGGGGAAGGGGCGCCCGCTGGAGCCTGCACGACCTCCAACTCGACCCCCAGTGCGCGGCAGAGTTCCCGGCAGGCGTGCTCGTCGTCCTTCGCGGCCGCGCGCAGGCCGTAGTTGACATGCAGCGCGCAGACGCCTCGGGGGCCGAGCGCGGCGACGGCGACATCGAGCAAACAGGTGGAGTCCCGCCCGCCCGAGATCATCGCGAGAAGCGGCCTGTCACGTGCGAACAGGCCATCGGAGCGCACGGCGTCTCTCAGTTCGGCGACCTCGGCGGGCACCCTCACGACCCGGAAGCGCACCTCGGCGTCGTGCTGCTCATCGCCAGCCTCGACGTCCACCGCCTCAGCCCTCGCGAGAGCTGACCAGGAACAGCTCCGTCGGCTCGGAGAAGCCCTTCAGGCGGACCTCGCCGATGCGCGCGAACTGCAGGCCGTCGGCGCCGTCGGCGAGATCGACGACGGGCCGGGTCACCAGCACCTCGCCGCCGCCCGCCCGGGCGACGACGCGGGCGGCCTGGTTGACGTCGCGACCGAAGTAGTCGCCGTCGCGGTAGAGCGCTTCCCCGTAGTGGATGCCGATCCGCGGAGGCGGCTCGCCGGGCGCGATCCCCTCCTGCAGGGACACCGCCCAGACGCTCAGGGCGGCGGGGTCGGGGCCGACGACCATCACCTCGTCGCCGAGGGTCTTGATCACGCGGGCGTCGGCCGGGAGGCTGTGCCCGACGGCCTCGACGAAGCGCTCGACGGTGCTGAGGGCCGCCTCGTCTCCCTGCTCGACGGTCAGCCGGGCGTAGCCGGCGAGGTCGGCGAAGGCCACGGCGACGCGCAGACGCCCCTCCTCCAGCTCCTCCTCGCCGAGCTCGGCCTCGACGTGGCCGATCATGTCCTGCTCGACGAAGTGCGACAGCAGCCGCCCGTGCAGGTAGCTGATGAAAGGCGTTGCCAGCGGCAGCACTTCACGGGTCATCGCCTCCATCTCTTCGGCGATCTCCACGTTTGGAACGCCCGCCCGCATCAGCGGCTTGTGCACGTAGAGGTGCACGAGGCGCACCTCCGCGTCGGCGACCTGCGCCATCGCCTGGCCGTAGACGCGCAGCAGCTGCAGGTAGGCCGGCAACGGGAACCCGGCCGCCAGCACGGCGGCGGCGTAGCGCATCATCTCCATGTCCTCGTCGGAGAGCCCCTCCGGCGGCACCGTCCCGAGTCCCATGGCGATGAAGATCTGCCTGATCAGCTCCTGTGGCAGGCCGCTCTCGCGCGAGACCTGACGCAACGAGTGGCGGGCGCCCGATGAGCTGAGCAGGTCCTCAATCGGCCCGATCGCGAGCTGACCGTCGTCGCTTGCCTTCTTGATTCGCTCCAGCGAGTGCCCGCGGGCCCTGAGCCTCGCGACTACCCGCACGTAGGCGATCGCCGAGGGCGTCCAGCGCCCGTCGAACCCCGGCACGAGTCCCCTCGCGACCCAGCGCCTGACGGTTCCCTCGGAGACGCCCACCTTCGTGGCGACCTGCGCCAGCGTCAGATCGACGGGCTCGGGCGAGGCGTCGTCGGGTGGCTCGGCCACCTCAGCCTGTCCGGGGGTCTGGCTGGTGGGCGAGCGCGACCATCGCCCGGAGTCTAAAGTCGCGGCCGGTGCCGGAGCCCGCGCATCCCCATCTGCACCCGACCGCCTCCCTGGCCGAGCGGGTGCTGCTGCCCGGCGACCCGGGCCGCGCCCTCGCACTCTCCCAGGCCCTGCTCGAGGAGCCACGGATGTTCAACCACAACCGCGGACTGTGGGGCTACACGGGGAGGGCTCCCGACGGCGAGCCGCTGACGATCCAGTCAACCGGCATGGGCGGCCCTTCGGCGGCGATCGTGCTGACCGAGCTGATCGCGATGGGGGCGCGCCGGGCGATCAGGGTCGGCACCTGCGGGGCACTCGATCGCGGCCTGGAGCTGGGCGACCTGGTGCTCGCCCGCGCGGCACTCTGCGCCGACGGCACCTCCCGGGCGCTGGGCGCCGCCGAGCGGGCGAGTGCCGACCGGGAGCTGACCGCCGCGCTTGCCGAGGCCGCTCCCGACGCCCGCGAGGGAACCGTCGTCAGCGTCGATCTGTTCTACGAGCGCGGACCGGCCGGCGACGGCCACGAGGGAGCTCTGGCCGTGGAGATGGAGGCCGCCACGCTGTTCGCACTCGGCTCGATCGAAGCGGTCGCCGTGGGCTGCCTGCTGGTCGTCTCCGACACGTTCGGCCCGGACGGAGAGCGCAGGCGGATCGGGCACGAGCAGCTGCCGTTCGCCGCCGAGCGGATGGGCGCGGCTGCGCTCGCCGCGCTGATGGACTAGACCAGCGTCAGGATTTGCCTGATGTGGGCCGCGAGGCGCGCGAGCGCGCCGCCGGGCTTTTGGCGGCTTTAGCCGCTTTGGCCGTCTTGCCGGCACGACCAGCGCGTGCGGCTTTGGCCTCTTTGGCAGCCCGCACCTGTTTGTCTGAGCGTGCCGTTCCGGCGCTGCCGGCCCGCGCGGGTTTGGCGGCAGCGCTCCGGCTCGGAGCAGCAGCGGGCGCCCGCTTGATCGCCTCGTCGAGCTTTCCGGTGACCGCCGCGAGCTGCGTCTCGATCGCCGCCAGCCGGGCCTCGACTCCCGACGGAACCAGCGCGCGGTCGAGACGGTCGACGCCGTCCTCAATTCCCTCGAGGCGATGGGAGACCGCGCGCAGGCGGCGGGTGAGGCGTTCGATGTCGGCGGCCGACGGCAGGTTCAGCGCTCCCATCGCCACCTCCTGCGCCTGGGACGCCTTCTCACGGGCGTCGAAGGCACGCCCGATGGCCCCGGTCAGCAGCGGGTTTTCGAGCAGCTCGGAGAGAGCTTTCCCAAGCTTCTCCTCGGTGTTCCCACCAAGACGCTCCCGCAGGCTTTTGGCGACGTTGCCGGCGTCGGACATGCTCGACTCCCGATTCTCGACTGGGCGGTGCCGGACGGCACGCCCGTTTGCTGGCCGGCCGTTGGCCGTCGAGGTAAGGATACGGTGATGCGATGCCTCTGCAGCTATTCGTCTTCCTGCAGCTCGAGTTCCCCTGGGCTCTCGGTCCGGCCGACGGCCGCTATCTGCTGCGCGACGGACCGGACGCCGAGCCCGAGCGGGTCGTGGTGTTGGAGACGCTGTCGGCCGGCCAGACCGCCTCGGGACTGACGGCGGCCGACGCGGGCAGCCCCGGCGGCTGGCTGCGCCGTCGTGTGGCGCGTGAGCGCGACGTCGCCCCCCAGCCCGAGCCGACCCCCGTGCAGACGACCCGAGCGACGGTGATCGACCCCGTCCCCCTCTCGGCGGAGATCCAGGCCAGAGCGTGGCTCGACGAACTGGATCGCGAGCGCGACGTCGAGGCGGCCGTGGCGATCGTCAACCGCGTCGTCCACTACCAGCGGCTCGCGGCCGCCGATCCCTACGCGCGCGAGGTCGCGCAGGCCCAGGCGCTCACGATCCGGGCCGGCTGGGGCGAAGGCGAGCAGGTCGCCTCGGGGCTGTGGCTGCACGCGCGCGAGCTGCCCGCGCAACCGCGCAGGAGCGGACGGCGGCGCGACCGCTCCTGGGCGCTGCGCCCGCAGGAGCGCCTCGCCGCCCTGATGGGCGGGCGCAGCCGGGGACTGCTCTGCGAGGAGCTGGTGCTGAGGGCGCGGCTGGACCTCGATCAGGGCCGGACGGCCCACGCGGCGCTGGGGCTCGACCGGGCGCTCGTCGTCGCCGTTCCGGAGCTGACTGCCGAGCAGCGCCAGGATCTCGCCCTGCGGATCGCCGAGCTGGATCAACTACGGGCCGGCGTGGCCGATCAGGCTCGCGCGGTTCTGGAGAATCCCGGGCACCAGCCGGACGCCGAGGCGATCGAGCATGCCCTCGGTCGCCTCGAAGCGGCCCTGCGCGCCCGCACCGCCTCCGGGGTCTAGGCTGAGATCCCGATGGACCCTACGAGGACAGCGATCGGCACCTGGAGCGGCGGGCGCTTCATGCACTTCGGCGAGCCGCTCGACGACGAGCGCCTGACGGCGCTGCTCAGACCCGGCGGGGGTATCGACACGGTCATCACCGCCGATGCCTACGGAGCTGGTGAGGCAGACCTGGCACTGGGCCGTGCGCTCGCTGGCCTACCGCGTGAGAGCTACTGCCTCATCGGCGCGATCGGCCATGACTTCTACGAGGGGCAGCGTGCAGGCGCCAAGGGCTTTCCGCGCTTCACCGATCCCGCCTTGCGTGGCGAGGACGAATACGCGGCCTACATCCGGATGGCCACCGAACGCAGCCTCGAGCGCTGCGGCGCGGGGCACTTCGACGTGCTGATGCTCCACAACCCCGACCGCACGGGCTACCGCAGCGAGGCTGTCTGGGATGGCATGAAGGCGGTCCGCGAGAGCGGTCTGACGCGGGCACTCGGCGTCGCGCCGGGCCCCGCCAACGGCTTCACCCTCGATTTGATCGGCTGCCTGGAGCGCTTCGGCGAGGAGATCGACTGGGCGATGGTCATCCTCAGCCCGATGGAGCCTTGGCCGGGCACGCTGACGCTTGCCGCCGCCGAGCGGGCCGGCACGAAGGTCGTCACGCGCGTGGTCGACTACGGCGGCCTGTTCCACGATGACGTGCTCAACGACCGATCGTTCGCCAAGTACGACCACCGCCGCTTCCGCCCGGCGGGCTGGGTGCAGGCCGGCCGCGAGAAGCTCGATCTGATGCGCCCATACGCCGAGCGCCACGGCCTGAGCACGCTGCAGCTGTCCTGCGCCTGGAACCTCGCCCAGCCTGCTGTCGCCTGCGTCGCTCCGACGCTGATCCAAGAGGCCGGCGACGGCGCCAGGCCGATCGAGGACAAGCGCGCCGACCTCGCCGCTGTCACCGACCTCGATGACATTCTGAGCGACGACGAGCTGGCGGAGCTGGCAGCGATCGGCGACAACAGAGGCTCGATGACCTTGAAGGGAGCGAACGCCGAACACGAGGGACCGTCCGCTCCAGACCGCTGGACGCTCGACGAGGAGGACTCGGCGGTGGCGGCACGCTGGCGGATCGACCCGCGGGCCGACCTGGCCCGCGGCGCCCTGACGGGCTGAGATCACGACCGAGGGGGACTCGCGATGGGCATCGACGTGAACGGGATCAAGCAGGGCCAGCGGATGATGTGGGCGGCCGGTGACTTCGCAGAGGTGGCGAAGCGGATCCAGACGACGGCCGACCTGCTCGCCGAGGACGTCGGCGCGGGTCCGGGCGTGGAGGTGCTCGACGTGGCGACAGGCAGCGGCAACGTCGCGATGGCGGCAGCCAGGTCGGGGGCACACGTGAAGGGCCTGGACCTGACCCCGGAGCTGCTCGAGGTTGCCCGCCGGCGAGCCAGCGACGAGGGCTTCGAGATCGAGTTCGTCGAGGGCGATGCCGAAAACCTCCCCTACGCGGAGGGTTCCTTCGACGGCGTCACCTCGTGCTTCGGGGTGATGTTCGCGCCGCTGCACGAGAAGGCGGCGGCGGAGCTCGTGCGCGTGGCGCGCCCCGGCGCGACGATCGCGGTGGCGGCGTGGACCCCTGACGGCCTGCTGGGGCGCATGTTCAGGACGATCGGCTCCTACATGCCCGCGCCGCCGGAGGGCTTCCAGCCGCCAGTCATGTGGGGCCAGGAGGAGCACGTACGCTCGCTGTTCGCGGGCAGCGGCGGGGAGCTGGCGTTCCAGCTGCGCTCGGCTCGCTTCGAGGCCGAGTCGGTGGAGAGCTGGATCGACTACAACGAGCGCAACCTGGGCCCGACGGTGATCGCCAAAGCTGCGCTCGAGCCGCAGGGCCGCTACGGGGAACTGCGGGCCGAGCTGGTGGCGGTCTACAGCGAGGCCAACGAAGCCACCGACGGGACGATGCTCGCCGGTGGGGACTACCTGGTGACGACGGTCAAGCTGCCTGCCGACTGAGCTCGGCGAGCAGTGCTTGGAGCTCGCCGACGACATCGCCGGACAGGCGCACCGCGGCAAGCTCGTCGAGCGGTGTCGGTCCCTGCGTGACGATCGCGACGGCGCCGCCGTTTGCGAGCGTCGCGGTGGGCAGCCCGGCGACGGGGTGCACCTCCAGCGAGGAGCCGATGCAGAGCAGCACGTCGGCCTGCTCGCAGAGCGTCCGCGTGCGGGTGAGGGTGCGTTCGTCGAGCATCTCGCCGAACAGCACGACGTCGGGCTTCAGGGGACGGCCGCAGTGCTCACAGCGAGGCACGCCATCTGGCTCCTCGGCCTGCCTGGAGCGGACCTCCGCAAGGGCGATCGAGCCGGGGCACGACAGGCACGAGCTGCCCGCGATCGAGCCGTGCACCTCGACGGGGTCGCTGCTGCCGGCGAGGGTGTGGAGCATGTCGATGTTCTGGGTGATGAGCCCGTCGAGGATCCCACGCCGCTCGAGCTCGGCGAGCACGTCGTGGGCGCCGTTGGGCCGCTTGTCCTGCAACGAGGCGAAGCGCTCGCCGTAGAAGGACCAGAAGCGCACGGGATCGGAGTGGAAGGCGTCGATGTGGGCGACCTCCATCTGGTTGACGTTCTCCCACAGCCCTGTCCTGGGAGTGCGGAAGTCGGGGATCCCGGAGGGCACCGAGATCCCGGCGCCGGTCAACGCGACCACCGACCGGGCGGCGCCGATCAGGGCCGCGAGCTGCTCGACGCCGCGGCGCGTGGTCGGCTCGAGCAGCGCCACAGGCTCAGCTGCCCTTGAACTGCGGAGCGCGTTTGCCGAGGAAGGCGGAGATGCCCTCCTTGGCGTCGTCCGAGGCGAAGGCCGCGGCGAAGCCCGCCTTCTCGGCCTCGATGCCCTCGTCGAGATCTCCGGCGCCAGAGACGGACTTGATCTGTGCGACCGCCAGGGGCGCCTGGCCGGCCAGCTTGCGGGCCCACATCAGGGCCGTGTCGAGCAGCTCGTGATCCTCGACGATCCTGTTGACGAGCCCCAGCTCGAAGGCTTCCTCGGCGAGGACGGGGTCACCGACGAGGTTCATCTCAAGTGCCTTGTTGGTGCCGACGAGCCGCGGCAGGCGCTGGGTGCCGCCAAAGCCGGGGATGATGCCGAGCTTGATCTCCGGCTGGCCGAAGATCGCCGAACGGGCGGCGATCCTCACGTCACAGGCCATCGACAGCTCGCAGCCGCCGCCGAAGGCGAGACCGTTGACGGCAGCGATCGTGACGATGCCGGAGGAGTCCAGTTCCCTGAACAGCGCATGGGTCTCGTCGATCAGCTTGCGCCCCGCCGCCTCGTCCATCGTCGTGAAGGCCTTGATGTCGGCACCGGCGCTGTAGAGGAAGGGGTTGGAGGAGGCGATCACGAGCGCCCGCACGCCGGAGGACTTCGCGTGCGCCCAGACCTTGGCGAGGTCTTCGACGACCTGCGGGGAGATCGAGTTCATCTGCCCATTGGCCAGCCAGGCGATCGCGACGCCATCGGAGCGAGTCTCGAGCTTGATCACCTCGGCGGGCTGCTCGGCGTCGGGCTGGGGGTAGGCGTAGAAGCCCTGCCCAGTCTTCTGGCCGAGGCGACCCTGGGCGACCATGCGGCGCAGGATCGTCGGCGGCGCGAAGCGCTCGCCGAACTTCTCCTCCGCGTTCTCCATCCGCTCGAGGATCGTGTCGAGGCCCTCGCTGTCGGCCTTCATGAACGGCGGCATCAGCCCACGGCGGGGGTCCAGTCCGGCGCCGGCCATCATCCCGAAGTCGATGTCGCGGTGGGTGGCGACGCCCTCCTCGAGGACCAGGCAGGCCTCCAGGAGGGTCTTCAGGGAGAGCATCTCGACGAGCTCGGGGATGTCGGGGTCGTTATCGCCCGACAGGTTCGGCTCGCCCTGGGGGTCGTAGAAGCCGTCGCCGCCCGTCTTCGCGCCGAGTTTGCCGTCGGCGACGAGCTTCTGCATGCCCTTGGGGACGTAGAAGCGTTCCTCGCCATAGGAGGAGACGAGGTGCTCGGCGACGTGCAGGACGGTGTCGAGGCCGAGCAGGTTGACGAGGTAGTAAGGGCCGACGGGGACCACCCCGGCAGCACCAACGCCCTCGTCGATCTTCTTGATCGAGAGACCCTTCTCCTCCTGCTCGCGCCAGACCTCGGAGATGCCCGCGTTGAGGATGCGGTTGACGACGAAGCCGGGGACCTCGGCGCAGGTGATCGGCTGCTTGCGGATCGCCTGGGCGAAGGTGACGGCGGCGGAGATGGTCTCGGCGGAGGTTTCCTCGCCCTCGACGATCTCGATCAACGGCATGATCGAGGCGGGGTAGAAGTAGTGGAAGCCGACGACCTTGTCGGGGCGCAGTGTGGCTTCGCCGATCTCGGTGATCGACAGCGAGGAGGTGTTGGAGGCGAGGATCGCGTGCCCGGGGGTGGCGGCATCCAGCTCGGCGAAGACGGCCTGCTTGATCTCCATCCGCTCGGGGACGGCCTCGACGACGAAGTCGACGTCTCCGAAGGAGTCATAGGAGGTGGTGCCATGGATGCGCCCGAGAATCTCGGCGATCTGCGCCTCCGCCTGCTCGGCGGTGATCTTGCCCTTCTCGGCGAGTTTGCCGACCTGACCCCGGGTGACGTTGGAGGCCTCCTCGAGGCCGGCCTGCACGAGTGCCTCGTCGATGTCCTTGAGCACCACGGGGATGCCCGCGGCGGCGATTGTCTGGGCGATCTGGCCACCCATCGTTCCGGCGCCGACGACGGCGGCTCTGAAGACGAACATGCTTGGCTCCTCTGCTGGCTTGACCTTCCGGGGGGCGAGAGCCTAGCGGCGCCGCGAGGACGCCGCACCTACCGGCCGACGGCCGGGTTGTGTGTCGGGGGTGACCTATCGAGACAAACCGGGTAAGGAGACGGACATGCGATTTATTCACATGGGGGACGCGCAGCGGCGCCAGGCACCCCGCCTGAGGCACGGGCGCCGCAATTCGAGTCTGGCGGTCGTGTTGGCCGTGACGATGACTCTGGTCGGAGCCGCGAGCGCGCAGGCGGCGGGAGTGCCGAAGGCGAACACGGGCGGCTCCAAACACGTCGCTTACAACACCGCGACGGTCGCCGGGTCGGTCAACCCGGAGTCGAGTGCCACCTCCTACTACTTCCAGTACGGGCCGACCAAAGCCTACGGCGGCCAGAGCGCGATCGCCTCGGCCGGAGCGGGCGACAAAGCAGTCTCGGTGGCAGCGGATCTCGGCGGCCTGCAGCCCCTGACCGTCTACCACTACCGCCTCGTCGCCGTCAACGCCGCCGGCACGACGATGGGCGCCGACCACACCTTCCAGACGACCAAGGTGCCGCTGTCGCTGGCGATCCTCGCGTCGCCCAACCCTGTCGTCTTCGGCGGCCCGGTCATCGTCCAGGGCACCCTGTCGGGGACCGACAACGCCAACCGACAGGTGATCCTGCAGATCAATGCCTTCCCCTTCACGGCGGGGTTCGTCAACGTCGGCAACGCCGAGCTGACAAACGCCATGGGAGGCTTCAGCTTCACGCTGCTGGGCGCTGCGACAACGGCGCAGTTCCGCGTCGTCACGACTACCAACCCGCCGATCGTCAGCCCCGTCACCACGGAGAACGTCGCCGTGAGGGTCTCCAGCCACATCGCCCGCACGAAGCGAGCCGGCTTCGCGAGGGTCTACGGCAGCGTCAGCCCCGCCGAGAACGGCTCACAGGTAGGTGTCCTGCGGATCACCCACGGCCACGGCGTGCTCGCGGGCGGCACCGTGCTGCGTGCCCACGGCACGACCAGCTCGACGTTCAGCCGGGTGGTGCGCGTGCACAAGGGCGTGTATCGCGTGCTCGTGCGCGTCGTCGGCGCCGGCCAGGTGTCCGCCTACGGGCAGCCGCTGCTGATCAAGTAGTGCCCGGAACGAAAACCGCCCGGCGCGATGGCCGGGCGGGCTTCGACGTCCTTGACTGCGGTCGGCCCTAGGCCGGGACGGCCGTCGGCTCCTCGACACGGCGCGGCAGCAGCGTTTCGCGCGCGATCACGAGGCGCTGGATCTGCGAGGTGCCCTCGTAGAGCTGCATGATCTTGGCGTCGCGGAACAGCTTCTCCACGGGGTACTCCTTGATGAAGCCGTAGCCGCCGTAGACCTGGACGGCTTCGGTCGCCGTCTTCATGGCCGTGTCGGCCGCGAAGCGCTTGGCGTGGGAGGAGACGAGCGTGTTGCGTTCGCCGTTGTCGAGCATCGTCGCCGACTTCCACGTCAGCAGGCGGGCCGCCTCGATCTCCGTCGCCATGTCGGCGATGATGAACTGGATGCCCTGGTGCATCGCGATCGGCACGCCGAAC